>NZ_JBVYWP010000003.1:0-860035 GCF_056032705.1 Ideonella sp. sgz306126 | reverse complement strand
TCTCGCCGTGCGCAAAATTGATCAGACTGATGATCCCGTACACCATCGTGTACCCCAGCGCCACCAGCGCATACATGCTCCCCAGCACCAGACCGTTCACGATCTGCTGTACGAATGTGTCCATGAATGGGCTCCAGGTTGTGTCTTGCGCGGCGCTGCCGAGCCCGCACACCGGCGGATGGGGTGCCAAAAGGCGAGCGTCTGGATCCGGGAAGGCACCCGGGCGAACCGCTGCCGGCGCGACGGCCGGTTGCGCGGATTGTAGGGAGGCTCGGGCCGGTTTCAGTAGCGGGCTTTCCCCCGCGCCGAGCTGACATCGAGGCGTCAGTCCGCCGGGGGTTTCGAGCCCCTGGCCTCGGCGTTGAGCCTGCGCAACTCCGCCAACTTCTCGCCGATCTTCAGCTCCAGGCCCCGCGCTGCAGGGCGATAGAACGTCTGCGCCGGCATGCCATCGGGCCAGTACGACACCCCGGCGGCGAAGGCGCCGTCTTCATCGTGGGCATAGCGATAGCCCTGACCGTGCCCAAGTCCCTTCATCAGTGCTGTCGGCGCATTGCGCAAGTGCATCGGAACCGGCTGGGTTCCGCCTTGCTTGACGAACGACCGCACCTCGCCCCAGGCCGTGTAGACCGCATTGGATTTCGGCGCGGCGGCGAGGTAGACCACGGCCTGCGCCAACGTGAGTTCGCCCTCCGGGCTGCCCAACCGCTCGTAGGTCTCTGCGGCATCGAGCACGAGGCGCAGGGCCCGCGGATCGGCATTGCCGATGTCTTCGCTGGCCATGCGCAGCAAGCGGCGCACGAGATAGCGCGGGTCGACGCCGCCATCGAGCATGCGTGCGAACCAGTAGAGCGCCGCGTCGGGGTCCGAGCCGCGGACCGCCTTGTGCAAGGCCGAGATGGTGTCGTAGAACTGGTCGCCCCCCTTGTCGTAGCGACGGAGTTGCTCCCCCAACGACCTCTCCAGCACGGTCTCGTCGAGTTCCCCCACCGGACCGGCCTGGTTCACCAGGTTTTCGTAGGCGTTCAGCAGCCGCCGTGCATCACCGTCGGCATAGCCGATCAGGCGTTGCCGGGCCGGCTCGCTGAGTACGGGTGCCCCGAGCGTTTCGCGCGCGCGATCGAGCAAAAGCGCCATGTCGTCCGTCTCCAGAGCCTTCAGCACGTGCACCGTGGCACGCGACAACAGCGCCGAGTTGACCTCGAACGAAGGGTTCTCGGTGGTGGCGCCGATGAAGGTCAGCAGTCCCGATTCGACATGCGGCAAGAACGCATCCTGCTGCGCCTTGTTGAAACGGTGCACCTCGTCGACGAAGACGATGGTTCGTCGCCCGGCTCGCCGTGCCGCCTCTGCCTCGGCGACGGCCTCGCGGATGTCCTTGACGCCGGCCAGCACCGCCGACATCACGACGAACCGCGCCTGCACCGCGCCCGCCATCAACCGCGCCAGGGTCGTCTTGCCGACGCCGGGGGGGCCCCAGAGAATCATCGAGTGCAATCGTCCCTGGGCAAAAGCGACCTGAAGCGGCTTGCCCGGCGCCAACAAGTGCGACTGGCCGATCACCTCGTCGAGGCGGCGCGGCCGCAGCTGTTCGGCCAGCGGCGCATCGGCGACCGTGCCGCCGTCGCGCTCGGCGGCAGCCCCCTCGACGGGTGACGGAAATTCGTCGAACAACAGATCCTGGCGACTCATGGTCCCGTGATTGTGGCAGTTGCGGTCCGCGCCGGATTGGGCGGTTTCCTGCCGGCTTTTCCTCGCTTGCCATCGGTGCGAAAGCCGCACACTGGCAGCCACCTCGATGGGTTGCCGTTCGACCATGAGCGGATCGCGCCCCAGGCCCGCCGACCCAGCCCCCGAACCTTGCCAGGAGTCCCATCCATGAGCGCCACCGCGTCGACCGAACCACGCTCGCTGCCCGCCGTCTCGTCAACGCCGACCGCCACGCCGCGCGAAGTTCTTTCCTTCAAGCTGGGCCACGAGGAATATGGCATCGACATCCTGAAGGTGCAGGAGATCCGGGGCTACGAGCCACCGACGCGCATCGCAAACGCACCGCATTTCATCAAGGGCGTGGTCAACCTGCGCGGGGTGATCGTTCCCATCGTGGACATGCGTCTGCGCTTCGGCCTGCCCGACGTGAAGTACGACAGCTTCACCGTGGTGATCATCCTGAACGTGGCCCATCGCACGGTCGGCATGGTGGTCGATTCGGTCAGCGACGTGCTGGAGTTGCCGGCCGGCCAGATCAAGCCGGCGCCGGAATTCAACGGAGCGATCGATGCCGCCTACATCACCGGCCTGGGCACCCTCAAGCACGGCGACGAAGAACGGATGCTGATCCTGATGGACATCGAGGACATGATGACTGCGGCCGACATGGGCCTGATGGACGCCGTGATGCACTGACCGGCCACGGCGGGCCTGCGGCACCGCCGTTTCGCCACGCCGGCCTATTGCTCGGCGACGTCGGCGCCCGCTGGCACCACGAAATGGAAGGTGTCTGCCGGCAAGGCGAGGTCGGCCTTGAAACTGGCGAACTGCAGCAGCGACCGCTGGCCGAAACTGTCGGCAATTTCCACCGCCGCCAGATCCGGGCCGCGAAAGCCCGCCTCCATCCACTGGATCGTGCCGTCCTTGCGCCGCGGCGTGGCGCGCACCCAGCTCAGGCCATCGTGGTCGGGACGAGCGGCCAATTCGAAATCCCGATCGATCGATTGGCCGGCCAGCAAGGCCGCAGGCGTGCTGCCCATCGCATCACCCAGTTTGCGCACCGTGACCTGGTTCAGATCGGGATCGTCGAACCAGACCTTTCGACCGTCGCTGACGATGATTTGTACGTAGGGCTTGGCGTAGCTGAACCGGAACCGGTTCGGTCGCTCGAACTCGAAGCGCCCGCTGGACGTCTTCTTCTTCACGCCATCGGGGGCCGTCACGGTCTGTGTGAAGTCGGCACGGCCGCTATGGACATCGCGCACGAACGCCCTCAACGCGTCGGTCGCGTCGGCACGGGCGGGCGACGCGATCGCCAGCATCGCCCAACCCAGGGCGGCCGACATCAGGAACGTTCGCCGACGGGGACTCTCATTCATCGCGCTTGGGCAGCAGCAGTTCGCGGTTGCCATTGGTGGACATGGACGATACGAGCCCGGATTGCTCCATTTGTTCCAGCAATCGCGCGGCGCGGTTGTAGCCGATGCGCAAATGGCGCTGGACCAGCGAGATGGATGCCTTGCGGTGCTGAAGCACGATGGCCACCGCCTGGTCGTACATCGGGTCGGCCTCGGCATCGCCGCCACCGGGGCCTGCACCCTCGGCACCATCGCCATCGAGCGTGCCACCTTCGAGAATGCCTTCGATGTAATCCGGTCCTCCCCGCGCCTTGAGCGATTCGACGACCCGGTGCACCTCGTCGTCGCTGACGAAGGCACCATGGACCCGCACCGGCAGCCCGGTGCCCGAGGGCATGTAGAGCATGTCGCCCATGCCCAGCAAGGCCTCGGCCCCCATCTGGTCGAGGATGGTGCGGCTGTCGATCTTGCTGGACACCTGGAAACTGATGCGGGTCGGGATGTTGGCCTTGATCAGGCCGGTGATCACGTCGACACTGGGGCGCTGAGTGGCCAGGATCAGGTGGATGCCGGCGGCGCGCGCCTTTTGCGCCAGGCGCGCGATCAACTCCTCGATCTTCTTGCCCACCACCATCATCAGGTCGGCCAGCTCATCGATCACGATCACGACGTGGGGCAGGCGCTCCAGCGGTTCGGGCGACTCGGGCGTGAGGCTGAACGGGTTCGGCAGCAACTCGCCGCGAGCCCGGGCTTCGTCGATCTTTTTGTTGTAGCCGGCCAGGTTGCGCACGCCCAGCTTGCTCATCAGCTTGTAGCGGCGCTCCATCTCGCCCACGCACCAGTTCAAGGCGTTGGCGGCCTGCTTCATGTCGGTCACGACCGGACACAGCAGATGACCGATGCCTTCGTAGACGCTCATCTCCAGCATCTTCGGATCGATCATGATCAGCCGCACGTCGCGCGGCTCGGCCTTGTACAGCAGGCTCAGGATCATCGCGTTGATGCCGACCGATTTGCCCGAACCGGTGGTGCCCGCCACGAGGCAGTGCGGCATCTTGGCCAGATCGGCCACCACCGGCAAGCCAATGATGTCCTTGCCCAGCGCCATCGTCAGCAGCGAGGTGGCGTCGTTGTAGACCTGGGAGCCCAGGATCTCCGACAGGCGGATGGTCTGGCGCTTGGCGTTGGGCAACTCCAGCGCCATCAAGTTCTTGCCGGGAATCGTCTCGACCACCCGGATCGACACCAGCGACAGCGAGCGCGCCAAGTCCTTGGCCAAGTTCACCACCTGCGAGCCCTTGACCCCGGTGGCCGGTTCGATTTCGTAGCGGGTGATCACCGGCCCCGGCTGGGCGGCGACGACGCGCACCTCGACGCCGAAGTCGCTGAGCTTCTTCTCGATCATCCGGCTGGTCATCTCCAGCGTCTCGGCAGTCACCGATTCCACCCGGCCGGGTGGCTTGTCGAGCAGATCGATCTGAGGCAGATGGTTGTTGGCGATCTCGTTGAACAGCGGCTTCTGACGCTCGCGCGCCACCCGCTCGGACTTCGGCACCTCCAGGACTGGCGGCTCGATGACGATGGGGACGTGCTCGTGAAGTTCCTCACGCTCGACCTCGACCTCGAAATCACGCTCGCGCTGCGCCAGTTCACCCAGACGCACATCCTCGGCATGTTCGCGCCTCAGGGTCCGGCGCTCGCGCACTCCGTCGACCCATCCGCCCAGCGTGTCGGCCACCCGGAGCCACGAAAAGCGCAAGGCCAGCGGCAACGCAGCCACCAGCAACGCGATCCACAGCGCGCCCGAGCCGGCAAAGCCCAGTCCGCGCATCGACAGCGGACCCAGCACGTAGCCCAGAATGCCTCCGGCGTGACCCGGCAGGCGGGATTCCCACCCGTAGATCCGCGTCCACTCGAGCGCGGTGCTGGCCATCATCAGCAACGGCAAGCCCAGCGCAACGCGCAGGCCGGCGCGGCGCGCAGGCATCGCCTCGGTGCCCGCCTCGCCGCTGCGCAAGGACTGCGCCAACGCGCTCAGCCATTGCCGTGCGCCGACGATCAGCAGCCACCAGGCCGAGAAGCCGAACGACATCAACAAGACATCGGACAGCCACGCCCCGGGGGCGCCCAGCCAGTTGACGATGGCCGAGCCTGTTCCCGACGTGGAGAAACCGGGGTCGTCCGCGTTGTGGCTGGCCAGGGCCAGCGCCAGTACGAACAGCAGCACGCCGCTCAGCAGCACTCGCAGGTGGCTGCGAAGGCTTCCTTCGGATGCAGGGCGAACCGGCGGCGACAGGCCACCCAAGCTAGCGCTTTGCCGCATCAAGACTCACACTCCTCGCGTTCGGCGCATCACTGCGGATAAAGCGTCCGGCACTCATTCGGGCAGACGATTTTTCAGCAGCACGGACCCATTTTCCAGTGTCTCGATGACGCCGCGTTCTTCCAGGTCCTTCATCACCCGGCTGACCATTTCGCGCGAGGCGCCGACGATCTTGGCCATGTCCTGCCGCGACACCTTGCTGCGGATGAGCTTCTCGCCATCCACGTCTTCGGCCATGTCCAGCAGGGTCCGCGCAACACGTCCGTAGACATCCAGCAGCGCCAGCGATTCGATCTGCCGGTCGGCACTGCGCAGCCGCGTGACCAGGCCGCGCATGATCGCATACGACAGGCTGGAGTTCTCGGGCAGGCAGCGCGCGAACTCGGCGCGGCCCAGGATCAGCATGTCGCACTGCACCTCGCAGCGCACCGATGCCGAATGGGGCTGGTTGTCGATCAGGCTCATCTCGCCCACGTAGTCGCCGGCCTCCAGCACGGCCAGAATGACCTCCCTGCCCCGGGCGTCGGCGGTGAGCACCCGCGCCCGGCCGTTGAGCAAGATGAACAGCGCATTGCTCTTCTTGCCCTGCTCGACCACCAGTTCTCCACGCCGATAGCGACGCTTGACCACGCCATCGGCGACCGCCCGAGCCTGATCGTTGGTCAGCATCGAGAACAGCGGAACCCGGCGAATCAGATCCAAGTTGGACAGCATCGACATCAAATACCCCCTCGAAACGACCGCATCAGCGAGACGGCCAGCACCACCACCGCCCGTTGCCTAAAATAGACGCAACTCCCAGCGAGTTGCAGGCGCGAGCATATCTGGTTTGCCAGCCTCGCCTTGCACCTCCAGCGGCCGTCCGGGTCGCCTCGCCTCCGGTCCTCTCACCTCTTACTCCGCATGAGCACCCCCACCTCCCACGCCCAGGTCCTGATTCTTGGCTCCGGCCCCGCCGGCTACAGCGCGGCCATCTATGCCGCCCGCGCCAACCTGAAACCGCTGCTGATCACCGGCATGGCCCAGGGCGGTCAGCTGATGACGACCACCGAGGTCGACAACTGGCCGGCCGATGTGATGGGCGTGCAAGGCCCCGAGTTGATGCAGCGCTTCCAGCAGCACGCCGAGCGTTTCAACACCCGGATCGTGTTCGACCACATCCAGCAGGTCGACTTCAGCCGCCGGCCCTTCGTGCTGACCGGCGACAGCGGTCAGTACACCTGCGACAGCCTGATCATCGCGACCGGCGCGTCGGCCAAGTACCTGGGCCTGCCATCCGAGGAGGCCTTCATGGGCCGGGGCGTCAGCGGCTGCGCCACCTGCGACGGCTTCTTCTACCGCGACGCGGTGGTCTGTGTCGTCGGCGGCGGCAACACCGCCGTGGAAGAGGCGCTGTACCTCTCGAACATCGCCAGCAAGGTGCATCTGATCCATCGTCGCGACAAGTTCCGCGCCGAGGCGATCATGCTCGACAAGCTGCACGAAAAGGTTGCCAGCGGCAGGATGGAACTGCATCTGTTCAACACACTGGACGAAGTGCTGGGCGATGCCTCTGGTGTGACCGGCGTGCGGCTCAAGCACGTCACCAGCGGCGACACCACCGAGATCGCGCTGAAGGGCTGCTTCATCGCGATCGGTCACCAACCCAATACCGACATCTTCAAGGGTCAACTCGAGATGAATGACGGCTACCTCGTGACCCGCAGCGGGCAGAACGGCTTCGCCACGATGACCAGCGTGCCGGGCGTCTTCGCCGCTGGCGACGTGCAGGACCACGTCTACCGCCAGGCCATCACCTCGGCCGGCACCGGCTGCATGGCGGCGCTGGACGCCCAGCGCTTCCTGGAGCAAGGCGGCAGCTGATCGGCTGCCACGCCCGGCGCCGGCAAATCCGCTACAATGCGTGGTTTTATTGCGCGCTCCGTACGGGGCGCGAGTGGGTTACCGCCACCCTTTTGGCGAGGTGAGGCCGCCGCCTCGGGTCTGGAGTCCTTGTTGACCAGCGACTTGTGGCGGCCGCTGTAGAAGAACGGAGTGTCCTCATGGCACGCGTCTGCGAAGTGACGGGCAAGAAGCCCATGGTCGGGAACAATGTTTCCCACGCCAACAACAAAACCAAGCGCCGGTTCCTGCCGAACCTGCAATATCGTCGCTTCTTCGTCGAGAGCGAGAACCGCTGGGTTCGCCTGCGCATCAGCAATGCTGGCCTGCGTCTGATCGACAAGAAGGGCATTGACGCCGTGCTGGCCGACCTGCGTGCCCGCGGTCAAGCCTAATCACTGAAGGAGCGACACCATGGCATCCAAAGGCGGACGCGAAAAGATCAAGCTGGAATCCACTGCGGGGACCGGCCACTTCTACACCACGAACAAGAACAAGAAGACGACGCCCGAAAAGCTCGAATTCATGAAGTTCGATCCGAAGGCGCGCAAGCACGTGCTCTACAAGGAAATCAAGCTGAAATAATTCAGCGCTCCTTGCCCAGGAACCCGCCGATGGCGGGTTTTTTCATGCCTGCGGGGTCGATCAGACGTCGACTTCGCCAAAGAAACGGCCCGCATCGAGCGGGCCGCTGTTCAATGCGCCGACCGCCTTGGGGTCAGGCGCGCGCCGCGCGCAGGCGCACCGAGAATTCCCTCAACGCGGCGATGCCGCTGTCTTCTGCACGCTTGCACCAATCCTGAAGTTCGGCGACCAGTTGCTCGGCCGACACGTTGGTACGCGTCCAGAGCTGGCGCAGTTCCTCGCGCATCGTCACCAGCTTCTTGAGCGCCGGCGTGGTGTCCATGACCTTGTCGAGCTGGCCGCGCACATGGCCGGGGATCTTCTCGGCATCCCGGTGCAGCCAGCGCTCGGCCAGGCGCAGATCGGTCCAGACGCTGCCTCTGGCCACGCCCTGGGCGCGAAGGCGCGACAACTCGGTGGCGCAGGCGCGGCGCAATTCCTGCGCGTAATGCGCCATCACCTCATAGCGATTGGCGATGATGACTTCCAGCGTCTTGGCATCGGCCACCGGCTTGATCGAACCGAGTACCAGTTGCGGCGCCGTCTTGCGCACCTTGGCCAGCCCCAGCATCTCCATCGCGCGGATGTAGACCCAGCCGATATCGAACTCGTAAGGCTTGACCGAGAACTTGGCCGAGGTCGGGTAGGTGTGATGGTTGTTGTGCAGTTCCTCGCCGCCGATCAGCACCCCCCAGGGCGAGACGTTGGTCGAGGCATCCGGAGCCTCGAAATTGCGGTAACCCCAATAGTGCCCGATGCCGTTGATCACGCCGGCGGCCCAGATCGGGATCCACAGCATCTGCACCGCCCACACGGTCAGACCAATCGCGCCGAACAGGCTGACGTTCAAGATCAGCATCAGGCTCACGCCCAGAGCGCTGAAGCGGGTGTACAGGTGGCGCTCGATCCAGTCGTCCGGCGTGTTGTGCCCGTACTTGACGACCGTCTCTGCGACCTTGGCTTCGGCACGGTACAACTCGGCGCCGCGCAACAGCACGGTCTCGATGCCGCGCGTCACCGGGCTGTGAGGATCCTCCTCGGTCTCGCACTTGGCGTGGTGCTTGCGGTGGATGGCGACCCATTCCTTGGTCACCATGCCGGTGGTCATCCACAACCAGAAGCGGAAGAAGTGCGAGGGCAGCGCGTGCAACTCCAGCGCGCGGTGCGCCTGTGCCCGGTGCAGGAAGATCGTCACCGACGCGATGGTGACGTGCGTCACCACCAGCGTGAAGGCCAGCACCTGCCAGAGACCGGCGTGCAGCACGCCATGGGCCGCCCAGTCGATGACGACATTGAAAACAGATTGAAGCACAGTGATTTCCCAAGCTTGTGGCCCATGCACCATGGACACCCTGCCTATTTTAGGCGAGCAGGCGCCATTGCAAGGTCCGTAAACCCTGCTGTGAGCAACCACTTGCAGGCGGCCGCGCGGTCAGCGGACCCGCCGCGCGCGGCCGCCTCAGGCCGTCCGCTCCCAGGCCGCGGCAAAAAAGCCGTCGGTCTGGTGCCGGTGCGGCCACAGCCGCAGCGACCCGGCGCTGTCGAGTTCCTCGCTGCGCGCCACCTGGGCCGCCGCCAGCAGTTCCGCGGCAGCCAGCGGCTTGAAACCAGGGTGGCTGGCAGCAAAGGCCTTGGCGATGTCCTCGTTCTCGCGCTTCAGCAGGCTGCAGGTGGCGTACACCAGCCGCCCGCCGGGTTTCACGAGCCGCGCCGCGCTGTCCAGGATCGCGGCCTGCTTGATGCCCAACTCTTCCAGCGCCTTGGGCGACTGGCGCCATTTCAGGTCCGGATTGCGCCGCAGCGTGCCGAGGCCGGAACAGGGAGCATCGACCAGCACCCGGTCGATCTTACCGGTCAGGCGCTTGATGCGGTCGTCGCGCTCGTGCGCGATCTGGGCCGGATAGACGTTGGACAGCCCGCTGCGTGCCAGCCGCGGCTTGAGTCCGTCCAGGCGGTGCCCCGAGACATCGAAGGCATACAGGCGCCCGGTGTTGCGCATCGCCGCACCCAGCGCCAGGGTCTTGCCCCCGGCACCGGCGCAGAAATCGACCACCATCTCGCCACGCTTCGGAGCGAGCATGGCCGCCAGCAGCTGACTGCCCTCGTCCTGCACCTCCACGTCGCCGCGGATGAACAGCGGCAGCTTCTGCAATGCCGGCTTGCCCGCCAGACGCAGGCCCCAGGGCGAATAAGGGGTCAATTCCGCTTCGATCCCGGCTTCGCGCAACTCGGCCCGGATGGCTTCCCGGTCGGCCTTCAGCGTGTTGACGCGCAGATCCAGCGGTGCCGACTGGTCGAGCGCGGACACCAGGGGCCAGAAGTCGTCGCCCAGTTCCGCCTTCAACGGCGCAGCCAGCCAGTCGGGCAGGTTGTGGCGCAGTTTCTCAGGCAAGGTGGCCAGATCAATGGCCTTGACCTGCGCCAGCCACTTCTGCTCGTTCGACCCCATCGCGCTGCGCAGAAAGCTGTCGCTGCCCTGCCAGCCGAGGATCGCCAGTCGCCGCTCCAGCGCGCCGCTGCCACTGTTGGCCAGGTGAGCGAACAGCAGCCGCCGACGCAGGACGGCATAGGCTGTTTCGGCCAGGGCATGGCGTTCGCGCTGACCGAGTTGCCGATGGTGGCGGAAGAAGGCCGACACGATGGCGTCGGCAGGCGCGTCTAGCTTGAGGACTTGGCGCAACAAGTCGGTGCTCAGGTCGAGCAGGGCATTAGGATGCATGGCGCGATTATCCCCGCCCGCCCTGCTTCCACCGCCTTGCCTCGCGCACCGGCTCGAAACCATGCTCAGACCGATTTTTGCGCCCATGCGCGCCCGTCCCCGAATGGCCACCGCGATCGCGCTGGGGATCTCGACCGGCGTCCTGATGCCGGCCGGCACCCCGCTCGTGACCCGCTGCCTGACCGGCTGGGACCTGGGCGTATGGACCTACCTCGCGCTGATGGCCTGGCTGATGGCCCGCGCCGACCATGGGCATCTGTACCGGCTGGCACGGGCCCAGTCCGACAAGGCGGTGGTGGTGCTGGTGATGGTGGTGACCGCGGCGGTGGCCAGCCTGGTGGCGCTGGGCTACGAAATGGCCCAGGTGCATCAGGCGGGTGTGACTCACGCCGCGTCGCGGCTGGTGCTGACGGCGTTCACGGTGATCGGTGCCTGGCTGCTGATGCCGGTGATCTTCACGCTGACCTATGCCAGCCACTACCACCGCACCGACGGGCAGACCGACGGGGGGCTGATCTTTCCCGACACCGATCCGGCCTTCCGGCCCGGTTTCAGCGATTTCCTGTATTTCTCGTTCACGATCGCGGTCGCCGCCCAGACCGCGGACATTGCCGTCAGCAACCGCCGCATGCGGCAACTGGTGCTGCTGCAGTCGGTGCTGGCGTTTGCCTTCAATGCCGCGATCCTGTCGCTGGCCATCAACATCGCCGCCGGGCTTTTTTGAGGCGAACCTCGCTGGCGCGTCGTTCGATCGCCCGGCAACCCTCCGGCGCCGTCAGCCGCCGACCAGCGAGCGCTCGTCCAGCACCTGCGCTGCGTCGTCCAATTGGCGCACGCGGTTGCCCTCGATCGCCAGCCGGTCTTCGATGAACCAGCGCACGGCCATCGGGTAGAGCCGGTGTTCCAGCGCCAGCACGCGCGAGCTCAGGCTGCGCTCGTCGTCGTCATGACGGATCCGGACCACGGCCTGCGCGACGATGGGGCCATGGTCCAGTTCGGGTGTCACGAAGTGCACCGTCGAGCCGGCCAGCAGGCAACCCGCATCGAGCGCTCGCCGGTGGGTGTCCAGGCCCGCGAACGCCGGCAGCAGGGACGGGTGGATGTTCAGCATGCGCCCGTCGTAGTGCCGCACGAACGGGGCGCCGAGGATCCGCATGAAGCCGGCCAGCACCAGCAGATCGGGGCGGAAGCCATCGACCACGCGTTGCAACTCGGCGTCGAAGGCCTGTCGGTCGGCATGCGCCTTGTGATCGACCACCGCGGTCGCCAGGCCTTGGCCCGCGGCCCAGGCCAGGCCGGCCGAATCGGGCCGGTTGCTGACCACCGCGGCGATGCGGGCCAGCCACTGTTCGTCGCGGCAATGCCGGACCAAGGCCTGCAGATTACTGCCCCGACCCGACAGAAGAATCACGATGCGCTTCATGAGGCGCGAGAGTGTACGTGTTCGGCCGTGGACAATCCGGCGATGTCCGCATCCGCCTTGATGATCCTCGCCTCGCTGCTCTTCGCCACCATGGGGGTGTGCGTGAAACTGGCCTCGTCGTTGTACGGCGCGGGCGAAATCGTGTTCTGGCGGGGCTTGATCGGCGCCTTGTTCCTGTTCGCGCTGGCCCGCGCCCGCGGCGGCACGGTGCGCACGCGGATGCCGCTGATGCATCTGCGGCGCAGCGGTGTGGGCGTGGCGGCCCTGGTGCTGTGGTTCTACGCGATCGGCCAGCTGCCGCTGGCCACTGCCGTCACCTTGAACTACATGTCGTCGGTCTGGATGGCCTTGTTCCTGATCGCCAGCGCCGCCTGGCTTCGCACCGCACGGGTCGATCGCCGGCTGGTCTGGACCGTGCTGGTCGGCTTCGGCGGCGTCGCGCTGGTACTGCGGCCCAGTCTGGCTGGCCCCCAGCAACTGGTCGGCGCGTTGGCGGGGCTGCTGTCCGGGATGCTCGCGGCCATGGCTTACCTGCAGGTGACGGCGCTGGGCCGGGCGGGCGAACCCGAGTACCGGGTGGTGTTCTACTTTTCGCTCGGTGGCATGGTGGCGGGCGGCGCGCTGGCGCTGCACAACGGCCTGCACCCGTTGACGGCGCGTGGTGCGGCGCTGCTGCTGGCGATCGGCATCCTGGCCACCGTGGCGCAGATGCTGATGACGCGCGCCTACGCGATCGGTCGCACCCTGTCCAATGCCAGCCTGCAGTACCTGGGCATCGCTTTCTCGTTTGCCTACGGCGTCGCGCTGTTCGATGATCCGGTCACGCTGTCGGCGTTGGCCGGCATGGCACTGATCGTCGGTGCCGGCCTGGCCGCCAACCAGCTTCGCCAGCCTGCGACGACCGGCAGTTCGATGCCGATCGCCGGCCGTTGACGCCCTGTCTGTTTCGCTCCGGGAGTTTCCATGTCCGCCTTTCCGACGCCGCTGATCGACGCGACGGCCCTGCTCGATCTTCTCCAATCCGGTGCCGCTGCACCGCTGCTGATCGACGCCAGCTTCGATCTGGCCGATCCCTCCGCCGGCGAGCGGGCTTTCGCCGCCGGCCATCTCCCCGGGGCGGTCTACGCGCACCTTGATCGGGATCTGTCGAGGCCGCCGTCGGTCCGCGGGTCGGCCGACGGCGGCCGGCATCCGCTGCCGCTACGCGAAGCCTTCGCACAGCGGGTCGCCGATTGGGGCCTGACGCCAGACCGGCCGGTGGTGGCCTATGACCGCCAAGGATCCCCCTATGCGGCCCGCCTCTGGTGGATGCTGCGCTGGCTGGGCCACGGCCCGGTGGCCGTGCTCGATGGCGGTTGGTCCGCTTGGCAGGCGGTGGGTGGGCCGCAAGCCACAGGCGAGGCCCCCCCGCCCGCGCCGGCGACCCGACCCTATGCCTGCACCGCGCCGCGCGTCGACACCGTCAGCGCCGCCGACCTGCTCGGCGGCCTGGGCACGCTGACCGTGGTCGACGCGCGGGCCCCCGAGCGATTCCGCGGCGAGGTCGAGCCGCTCGATGCGCAAGCCGGCCACATCCCCGGGGCACGCAACCGCTTCTTCAGAAGCAACCTCGGCCCGGACGAGCGCTTTCGCCCGGCGACCGAGTTGCGTGAGGCGTTCGATGCCTATGGCGTCGCGCCGGGACGGATCGTGCACCAGTGCGGCTCGGGCGTGACCGCGTGCCACAACCTGCTGGCGATGGAACTCGCCGGACGGACCGGTTCGCGCCTGTACCCGGGTTCGTGGAGCGAATGGAGCAGCGACCCGACACGCCCGATCGCACGCGCTTGAAGCCTTCCGATCACGCGCCTACACTGCAACAGCCTTGATGCGCGTCAAGTCCCGTCGCCCGCCAGCGGCAACACTTGTCGTCAAGGCCGGCGTCGCCGGTACGTCAGAGAACAGGAGTTCCGCATGTATCGCAATATCCTTCTCCCGACCGATGGCTCGGACATCACCAGCAAGGCCGTGGACACGGCCATCAGCTTGGCCAAGAGCCTGGGCGCGCGCCTGACCACGATCAGCGTCAAGGAGCCGTTTCCCTACAGCGCCATCTCGGAAATGCAGCCGGTGCCGCCACAGGAGTTCTACGACGCGCAGGAGCGCATCGCTGCCGCCCGGGTCAAGACCGTGGCCGATGCCGCGGCCGCCGCAGGCGTGGCGTGCAACGCCAGCACGGTCGAAGCCGTGCATCCTTGGGAAGCCGTGGTCGAGCATGCCAAGGCCCAGGGTTGCGACCTGATCGTGATGGCCTCGCACGGTCGGCGCGGCGTCAGCGCCCTGCTGCTCGGCAGCGAGACGCAGAAGGTGCTCACCCATTGCTCGGTGCCGGTCCTGGTCGTGAAGTGAGCCGGTCCGGTGGGTGCCTGTCCGGCGCCCATCTTGGCTCGGCGCAGGCTCAGCTCACGCCGTAGCGTCTCAGCCATGCCAGGCAGCGCTGCCAGCCATCGTGCGCGGCCTCGGGCTGGTAGCTGGCGCGGTAATCGGCGTTGAACGCATGCGAGGCCTGCGGATAGACGACGAATTCGGAGGCCTTGGCGGCCGCGCTGCCGGTGGCCAGCGCCGCTTTCATGCGCCCGATGCTGTCTTGCGAAATGCTGGGATCCAGCCCGCCGTACAGACCCAGCACCGGGGCATGAAGCCGGGTCGTCAGGTCGATCGGTTGTTGCGGCGTCAGCGCGCTGGTATCGCCCACCAGCCGGCCATACCAGGCCACCGCCGCCTTCACCTGGCTGCTGTGCGCCGCGTACAGCCAGGTGATGCGGCCACCCCAGCAAAAGCCCGTGACGCCCAGACGATCGGTGTCCATGCCCTGCGCCTGGGCCCACGCGACGCTGGCGTCCAGATCGCCCATCACCTGCGCATCCGGCACCTTGGAGACCACCTCGCTCATCAGCTTGCTGATCTCGCCATAGGCGCCCACGTCACCCTGCCGCACGAACAACTCGGGCGCTATGGCGCAATAGCCCAGGTGCGCGAAGCGTCGGGTGATGTCGGCAATGTGTTCGTGCACGCCAAAGATCTCGCTCACCACGAGCACCACCGGCGCCCGGGTCTTGCCCAGCGGCACCGCGCGGTAGGCGGGCATCTTGAAGTCGCCGACCGGGATCGTCACCTCGCCGGCCAGCAGTCCGTCGGACGACGTCTTGACCACCGTCTGGGCGGCGATCGGCAACACGGCCGCGGCAAAGCCGGTGCCCACCGAGGCGCGCACAAAGTCGCGACGCGACAAATCACGCGACGGCAGCAGGGCGAGCGCGTCCTCGGTCATCTGCGGGAGGGACATGCGGTGCTCCTGGGATGGATGGGAGCCAAATTCTAGGAGTGGCCGATCACCGGCGCCATCCCGCGGCCGGCGGCCTGCGGTCGAAAGAGCGATCGAGCCGCGATAATCCGCGCTCACCATGCCCATGTCACCCCACGCCACCCCGCCTTCCCCCACCGGCCTGCTGGCCGCCATCGACATGGGGTCGAACAGTTTCAGGCTGGAAATCGGCCAGGTGCGCGATGGCCGCTACCGTCGACACCTCTATCGCAAGGACATGGTGCGCCTGGGTGCCGGACTGGACGCAGCCGGCCTGCTGACCGAGGACGCCGCCGAGCGCGGCTTGCAATGCCTGCGCCAGTTCCGCGACGCGCTGGAGGGCCTGCAGCCGGGCCAGGTGCGTGCGGTCGCGACTCAGACCTTGCGCGAGGCGCGCAACCGCAACGCCTTCCTGCAACGCGCCGAGGCCGCGCTGGGCCTGCCGATCGAAGTCATCTCGGGGCGCGAAGAGGCGCGACTGATCTACGCCGGCGTGTCCTTTCTGCAGCCCTCGGAACGCCGGCGGCTGGTGATCGACATCGGCGGCCGCTCGACGGAAATGATCCTGGGCCAGCAGCGCAGTCCCGGCGATGCCGAATCGTTCCAGATCGGCAGCGTCAGCCTGTCGATGCGCTTCTTTCCAGGCGGCATCATCAGCGCGGAAGGATTTCGCGAGGCCCAGGTCGCCGCCGGCGCCGAACTCGAAGAGTCCCTCGACGAGTTCGCGCCGCGCCATTGGGATGAAGCACTCGGGTCGTCCGGCACCGCAGGCGCGGTGTCCGACGTGCTGCGCGCCGCCGGCATCACCGATGGCAGCTTGACGCCGGCCGGCCTGCGCTGGCTGATCCAGGCCTGCATCGCCGCCGGCTCGGTGGAACGCCTGGACCTGCCCGGGCTCAAGCCCGAGCGCCGCGCCGTGCTGCCGGGCGGCCTGGCCATCCTCTACACGCTGGCCACCCACTTCAAGATCGAACGTCTGGCGCCAGCCAAGGGCGCGCTGCGCCAGGGCGTGATCGTCGATCTGCACGACCGTCTGCTCGCCGGCCAGCACCGCCCCGGTCACGACCTGCGCGACGATTCGGTGCGCGCCCTCCAGCAGCGGTTCCACATCGATGTGCCGCAGGCCCGTCGGGTCGCCGCAGTGGCCCAGGCGCTCCATCGGCAGCTGGCGCCGGAGGCCTCGGCCGAGGCCTGCCGCGAATTGCGCTGGGCCGCCGAACTGCACGAGATGGGCATGATGGTGTCGCACCACGATCATCACAGGCACAGCGCCTACCTGCTCGCGCATGTCGACGCTGCCGGCTTTTCGCAAAGCCAGCAGCGTCGCCTGAGCGAACTGGTGCTGGGCCAGCGCGGCGGGCTGCGCAAGGTCGAGGCCGCGCTCAGCCAGGACAGCGTCGCGCTGCAACTGATGTCGCTGCGGCTGGCCGTCATCAAATGCCATGCCCGCAGCGACGTCGATCTGAACGCGCTGACCCTGAAGCGGCGCGGCCAGGCCGTGCGCCTGAGTTTCCCGACCCGCTGGCTTGAAAGTCATCCGCGCACGCTCTACCTGCTGCGCGAAGAGGCCGACAGCTGGTCCCGCACCGGCGCGCTGGACCTCAGCCTGCCGAGCTGAGCCCCTCGCCCCGGATCAGCCGCGGTCGGCCCAGGCCTCGGCCGAGAATCCGACCGTGATGCTTCCGTCCGGCCACTCGACCACCGGCCGCTTGATGACGCTGGCGTTCAGGCACATCACGGCGCTCGCCGAATCGGCATCCTGCGCGCTCGCTTGCACCTCGGGCGGCAGCTTGCGCCAGGTCGTGCCGGCGCGATTGAGCACGCGCTGCCAGCCTACCGCATCGCACCAGGCTGCCAGGCGAGCCTGCGGCACACCGCTCTTCTTCAGGTCGTGGAAGCGATAGGCCAGCCCGTGCTCGAGCAACCAGGCCCGGGCGCGCTTGACGGTGTCGCAGTTGGGAATGCCGTACACGGTGATCATGGGCGTGATGGTAGCCAATGCCATCGCAGGACCGACGATGGAACGGCGTTCGGTCACCCATTCCGACCGGCTGCCGCGGGGCATCGATACAAGGAATGGATGGTGGGCCCTGAAGGATTCGAACCTTCGACCAACGGATTAAGAGTCCGCTGCTCTACCAACTGAGCTAAGAGCCCGTCAGAGACCTGACGCTGAGACCGCCCTGGCAGGCGATCGGACGAATTTTGGTGGGCCCTGAAGGATTCGAACCTTCGACCAACGGATTAAGAGTCCGCTGCTCTACCAACTGAGCTAAGAGCCCCTTCGCTCCCAGGCGCTTGCGAGCCTCGGAGTGGTGGGTTGTGCAGGATTCGAACCTGCGACCAACGGATTAAAAGTCCGCTGCTCTACCGACTGAGCTAACAACCCTTACCGGCAGAGCCTGCGACTATAGCATGAAACCCATTTTGGCTAGCCTATTGCTCATCAAGTTTTCGCGATGCCTGCATGCCCAGCCGCACCGCCTCGCCGGCGGCCGCCATGCCGAAACTGGCCGTCACCATCACGCTGGAGCCGTAACCGTGGCAGTTCAGGCTGCCGTCGTTGTCGCACGACGCCTGCGGCGACGCGACGCTCTCGCGGGAGAAAACGCAGCGCAGCCCGATGCGACCTTGCCGCGCCGCGCCGTGCTCCTTGCGCAGGCGCTGGCGCAGCGACGCCAGCAAGGGATCGTGGGTGACCGCCGCCAGGTCGTCGATCTCGATCCGCTCGGTCTGCCGCTTGCCGCCAGCCGCACCGCAGCAAATCAGCGTCTGGCCCTGTACTACGCTCCACGCGGCCAGAGCGAGCTTGGCGCGCACCTGATCGCAGGCATCGATCACCACATCGACCGGGCCGGGCAGCAGCGAGGGCCAGTTGTCGCCATCGACGAACTCCTCGATCTCGACCACCCGGCACCCCGGATGAATGTCGGCCACCCGTCGCGCCAGGGCACCGGCCTTGCTCTGCCCGATCGTCGTACCCAGTGCCTGCACCTGGCGATGGATGTTCGACTCGGCCACCTGGTCCAGGTCGATCAGCACCAACTCGGCCACGCCGCAGCGCGCCAGCGCTTCCACCGCCCAGGAGCCCACCCCGCCCAGGCCGACGACCGCGACCCGCAACGCCCGCAGACGACGGTAGGCGGCGTCGCCATACAGGCGGCGCAGTCCGCCGAAGCGGCGCTCCAGATCGGCGTCGAACTCGGCTGGCAGCGGCGTCATGGGCGCTCCATGCGCCAGATCTGCCAGCGCAAGGCAGCGACGGCGCCGGCGACGATCGAGACCGTGGCCAGCAGGCTGCCGAGCGACAGCGTCGACAGGCCCGACAAACCGTGCCCCACGCTGCAGCCCAGCGCCGTCACGCCGCCCACGCCCATCAACAGGGCGCCGACCAGATGCTGGGCCGTGTCTTGCGCGCCGGCGAATCCCTCCCAACGGAAGCGGCCGGTCCACACCGCCGCCACGGTCGATCCCAGCACCACGCCGAACGGAATCACGACGCCAAAACTGAGCGTGGTGTTGCTGTCACTGAACAGAATCAGCCAGTTCAGCACCTGGGCCGCGGGCGTGACGAAGCTGAGGGCTTCCATGCCGTGGCCCGCGCCGCCGAGATAGGCGGGCTCCAGGGTGTCCGGGCTCTCGGAGATGAAGCCCAGATGCCCGCTGATCCACCACATCGCGGCCACCACCATGCCCATGCCCACGCCGCCCCCTATCACGGTTCGGCGCTCTCCGCGCTCCTGACGCCACACCAGCAGGCACAGGGCGACACCGATCGCCATCCCCATCACCAGCGACGCCATCGGCGGCGACAGACCCGTCGCCGCCGCCAGCAAGGACGGCAAGTCCTGCCCGGTCGGCAAGGTCGCGACCCACAGATCGACCGTGCCGGTCCGCACCACGGCCATCATGCCGCGCAGCGTGGCCGCCGCGGCCACGCCCATCACCACCAGCACCACCAGCGATTTGAGGTTGCCGCCGCCGATGCGCACCAAGGTCTTGCCGCCGCAACCCGAGGCCAGCACCATGCCCGCACCGAACAACAGCCCGCCCACGCTCAGCGAGGCCCAATAGATGCGAGGCGAGGTGTAGAGCGCGGCCTTCGGGTCGATCACCCCGAGCCCCGACATCAGCCCAAAGCCGATCGCGGCCACACCGATGGCCATGATCCACATCCGGGCCCGCGACCAGTTGCCCATCGAGACCACGTCGGCGATGGCGCCCATGGTGCAGAAGTGACTGGCCTGGGCCAGCGCGCCATAGACCACGGCCAGCGCGAAGGCGGCCGCCAGCACCTGGTGAGTGAGCAGGGTGACATCGGCCGTTTGCATCGGGGCCCATTTTAGGTTCGCAACCCCGGACGCGACGGCGGCCGCCTGCGAAAACCCTGAACCCTGCCACCGGCCTGCACCGCCCGCGCCGCGGGCCGTGCAGGCAGAGCCCTCACTTCAGTGCGGCGAGGCGCTCGCGGGCCGCCTGTGCGGCCTCAGACTTGGGATAGGTCTTGAGCAATTCGCCCAGGGACCGCTTGGCGCTGCGCGTGTCCTTCAGCTCGATCTGGCAGTTGGCCAACGCCAGCAGCGCCTCAGGGGCACGCGGATGGCCCGGCGCGGCGCCGATGAAGGCCTTGAAACTGGCGATCGCGTCGCGATACGCCCGCTCGCCGTACTGCGCGTTGCCGAGCCAGTAGCGTGCCGAATCCGCGTAGCCCGATGCGGGGTAGCGGCTCAGAAAGGCCACCAGACCCGACGCGGCATGTTCGAAATCGCCGCTTCGCAATGCGGCGATCGCGCTGTCGTAAGCCTGCTTCTCATCGGGCTCGACGGTGAAATCGCGGCCATCGAGCGAGACCTTCTGCGGCTCCAGCTTGCGGATGCGGTCGTCCACGCCTTGTGCGATGTCCTGCTGCTTGCGCTGCACATCGGCCAGGTCGCGCAGCATCTGCTCGTCCTGGCCGCGCAGGCGCGCCAAATCCGAGCGCAACTGCTCGTTCTGGTTGTTCAGGTCCAGCAGGCTGCGCTGCAACTGCTGCACCTGGTCGGCCAGCTGCTTCTGGGCCGCGGTGTTTTGCTGCTGCTGGTCGGCCAGTTGGCTGCGCAGGTCGAGGATCGCTTTTCGGGCCTCGTCGTCGTCGAACATCCCGGCCCGGGCACTGCCCGCCAGGCAACCCAGCAACGCCAGGAACGCGCCGGTACGGCGCCACGTAAAGGCGGCCATGGCGTCAGCGGTCCCGCAATTCGGCACGACGGTTCTGCGCCCAGGCGGCTTCGTCGTGGCCCGGATCCACCGGACGCTCCTTGCCGAAGCTCACCGCTTCGAGCTGGTTGTCCTTGACGCCCAGCAGTTCCATCGCCTTCTGCACGGCTTCGGCGCGCTTCTGCCCCAAGGCCAGGTTGTATTCGCGCCCGCCGCGTTCGTCGGTATGGCCCTCGATGATCATCTGCTTGTCGCGATGGGCGACCAGCAGCTTCGCGTTGCCCTCGATGACCGGCTGGTCGCTGTCCTTGATGACAAAACTGTCGAAGTCGAAATGGACCACCCGCCCGACCGCAGCCGCGCCCTCGCCCTGGCGGCCCAGATCGACCGTCGCCACGTTGCTTTGGGCCCCCTGGCTGCTCGCCGAGCCGCCGGCGGCTGCGCCGGCACCGCCGCCCGTCACGTCACGGCTCTCGACCGGCACCGGGTTGTTCAGCTTGACGCCCGACGCGCAGCCGCCCAGCAGCCCGGCCGCCAGCGCGAACGCCAGCACGCCGGGCCCGCTGCCCCGGCGAATCCACTTGGAAGGTGTCGACATCGAACGTACTCCTCGATTGAAAGCCATTGAAATTCGCGGGCGGGCCTCAGCGGCCGAAAGGACCCCAGACCGGTTCGCGCAGATCCAGTCCGCTGCTCAGCAGCTTGGTCTTGATCTTGCCGTCCAGCGTGCTGGTCATCAGCATCTCGCGACCCTGGACGCGGGTGGCGTAGATGAGAAAGCGGCCGTTGGGCGAGAACGTCGGCCGCTCGTCGTTGCCGGTGTCGCTGACCTGCTGCACCGTGCCGCTGGCCAGGTCCATGGTCATCACATCGAAGCGTCCGGCGCTGCGCTGCACGAAGGCGAGCGTGCGCCCGTCCGGGCTGATCGCCGGGCTGATGTTGTAATCACCTGAAAACGTGACCCGCGCGGCCGAGCCGCCGGCCAAGGCCTGGCGGTAGATCTGCGGGCCGCCGCCCCGGTCGCTGACGAAGTACAGCGAGGCGCCATCCGGCGCGAACACCGGCTCGGTGTTGATCGAATCGCTCTGGGTGACCCGGCGCACGATGGCCCCGCTGCGCGAGATCAGGAAAATCTGCGAACCGCCGTCCTTCGACAAGGTCACGGCCAGTTGCTGGCCGTCGGGCGACCAGGCCGGTGCACTGTTCGAGCCGCGGAAATTCGCCAGTTGCCGGCGCTTGCCGCTGGCCACGTCCTGGGTCCACACCACCGCCTTGCGGCTTTCGAACGAGACATAGGCCAGTTCGCGGCCATCGGGAGACCAGGCCGGCGAGATGATGGGCTGGGGGCTGGTCAGCGCCACCTGGCCGCCCTCGCCGTCGGCGTCGGTCACCTTCAGCGTGTAACGGCCGCCGCTCTTGGTGACAAAGGCGATCCGGGTCGCGAACACGCCCTTCTCACCGGTGAGCTTCTCGTAGATGGCATCGGCGACGCGGTGCGCCGCCAGACGCAGGTCGGCGGGCTGCACGGCCAGGCTCTGGCCGCCCTGGTCGGCCCCTTTGACCACGTCCCACAGCTTGTAACGCACATCCAGGCGGCCATCGACCAGGCGGTTGATCGAGCCGGCCGCCAGGGCGTCGGCCCCGCGCTGGCGCAGGTCGGCAAAGCCCGGTTGGGCGGTTTCGTCGATCGCCAGCGGCATATCGACGAAACGGAACCGTCCGCTGCGCTCCAGGTCGGCGCGAATGATCGCCGACACCGGCTGCGGCGCAGCCGCCTCGCCTCGGAACGGCACGATGGCGATCGGCAGCTGCGTGGCGCCGATGCCGGCAATGTCGACCCGAAACTGGGCCCCCGCGGGCGCGCCAAAGGCGGCCAACCCCAGGGCGCACAGGGCGCCCGTCCATTCACGTCGTGTCCACATCACCGGCAATCGAGTCCTTCGGCCTGGCATTGGTTCCGCGCAGCACATGCGCAACGGTCGGGCGGATTGTAGGCAGGCGCGCCGATAATCCGCGCTGGCCCGGGATTCGGGCCGCCCCGAGCCCCTATGAGCCTTCTCCGACAGCGACTGGCGCGCCTGGCGCCGTATTTCAAGAACAGCCGCTCGGCCTGGGTGGTGGCCTTCGTGGCGTCGATGTTCATCGCCGGTACCGAGGTGCTGACCGCCAAGCTGATGGGGCCGCTGATCGACAAGGGCTTTCACGATCGCAGCATCCCGCTGTGGTGGATCCCGGTCGTGGTCATCGGCGTGTTCGTCGTGCGCGGCATCGCCACCTTCACCGCCCAGTACGCGTTGGCGTGGTCCACCAGCCAGGCGGTGGTGTCGCTGCGCCGTGCGATGTTCAGCCACCTGCAGAAGGCCGCGCCGTCGCTGTTCGCGCGACACAACGCGAGCAACCTGACCAACACCGTGGTCTACGAGGTGCAGACCGGCGCCCAGACCTTGATCAGCGCGGTCAACACCTTGCTCAAGGACTCGCTGACCGTGGTCGGCCTGTTCGGTTCACTGTTGCTGAAGAACTGGAAGCTGACGATGCTGATCACGGTGATGATCCCGGCGATCGGCTGGGTCATGCGCACCGCGAGCAAGCGCCTGCGCCGGCTGGCCGTGGCCGGCCAGGCGGCCACCGACGAGCTGGCCTATGTGATCGAGGAGAACGTGCTGGCCTGGCGCATCGTCAAGCTCCACGGCGCGGGCGACGAGCAGGCCGGGCGCTTCGAGCGCAACAGCCAGGCGCTGCGCCGGTTGCTGATGAAGTCGGTGGCCGCCGGCAGCGCGATCACGCCGCTGACCCAGATCCTGGCGTCGATCGCGCTGTCGATGGTGGTGGTGGCGGCACTGTGGCAAAGCCAGTCCGACCACACCACGCCGGGCGACTTCATCTCGTTCATCACCGCGATGCTGATGCTGATCACCCCGGTGCGCCACCTGACCGACGTGATGGCGCCCATCACCCGCGGTCTGACCTCGCTGGAGCGCGGGTTGGACCTGATCGACCACTCGCCGGCCGAACAAGGCGGCCAGCATGCGGTGGCGCATGCCCGAGGCGACCTGAAGCTGACGGGCGTGTGCCTGCGCTACAAGGCCGACCAGCCGCCGGCGCTGGACCACGTCGACCTCGAACTGCCGGCGGGCCAGACGGTGGCGCTGGTGGGCCCGTCGGGCGCCGGCAAGTCGTCGCTGGTGAACCTGTTGCCGCGCTTCCTCGAACCCGACGCCGGCCGCATCACGCTGGACGGCGTGGCACTGCCCGACTGGGACCTGGCCTCGCTGCGGCGCCAGTTCGCGCTCGTCAGCCAGGACGTGGTGCTTTTCAACGACAGCGTGGCGGCCAATGTCGCACTGGGCGGCGACCCGGACCCGATGCGGGTGCGCGAGGCGCTGCGCGACGCCAACCTGCTCGATTTCGTGATGACGCTGCCGCAGGGGCTGGACACGCGGGTGGGCCACAACGGCGGGCAGCTCTCGGGCGGCCAGCGCCAGCGCCTGGCGATTGCGCGAGCCCTGTACAAGAACGCGCCGGTGCTGATCCTCGACGAAGCCACCTCGGCGCTGGATGCCGAGAGCGAGCATCTGGTGCAGCAGGCGCTGGACCGGCTGATGCAAGGCCGCACGACGCTGGTCATCGCGCACCGGCTGACCACTATCCAGCGCGCCGATCGGATCGTGGTGATGAACGCCGGGCGCATCGTCGAGCAAGGCCCGCATCGCGCCCTGCTGGCGGCCGACGGCCTCTACGCGCGCCTCCACGCCATGCAGTTCCGCACCTGAGCGGGCGCGGGCCCGGACCCGCTACATCAGCACGATGTCGTACTGTTCCGGGTTCATCGCCGCTTCGGCCGACAGCGAAATCGGCTTGCCGATGAAGGCCGAGAGATCGGCCAGGTGCGCGCTCTCCTCGTCGAGCAGCATCTCGACCACGCCGGGGCTGGCCAGCACGCGGAACTCCTTGGGGTCGAACTGGCGCGCCTCGCGCAGGATCTCGCGCAGGATGTCGTAGCAGACGCTGCGCGCGGTCTTCACCTGGCCTCTTCCCTCGCAGGTCGGGCAGGGCTGGCACAGCATGTGGGCCAGGCTCTCGCGGGTGCGCTTGCGCGTCATCTCGACCAGGCCCAGCTGGGTGAAGCCGCTGATGGTGGTCTTGGTGCGGTCCTTGGCCAGCTGCTTGCGGAACTCGGCCAGCACCGCCTGCTGGTGCTCCTCGCGCGTCATGTCGATGAAGTCGACGATGATGATGCCGCCCAGGTTGCGCAGCCGCAACTGGCGCGCGATGGCCAGTGCCGCCTCCAGGTTGGTCTTGAAGATCGTCTCGTCGAAATTGCGCGCGCCGACGAAGCCGCCGGTGTTGACGTCGACCGTGGTCAGCGCCTCGGTCTGGTCGACGATGAGATAGCCACCCGACTTCAGGTCGACCCGCCTGGCCAGCGCGCGGGCGATCTCTTCCTCGACGCCGAACAGGTCGAAGATCGGCCGCTCGCCGCGGTAATGCTCCAGCTTGGCGATCGAGGTCGAGGTGTAGGCGTGGCCGAACTCGGTCAGGCGATCGAACTGCAGCTTCGAGTCGATGCGGATCGCCTGGGTCTGCTCGGTGGCGAGATCGCGCAGCACGCGCTCGGCCAGGCTCAGGTCCTGGTGCAGCAGCGTGCCCGCCGGCTGCTCCAGGGCGCGCTGGCGGATCTGGGCCCAGGTCTTGCGCAGGTAGGCGATGTCGTCGGCCAGCTCCGCGTCGGTGGCCTCCTCGGCATTGGTGCGCAGGATGAAGCCACCGCCACCGCCCTGCTCGGGCGTGCCCACCAGCGCCTGCATCCGCGCGCGCAGCAATTCGCGGGTCTCG
The DNA here is from genome assembly GCF_056032705.1 of Ideonella sp. sgz306126. Taxonomy (NCBI): domain Bacteria; kingdom Pseudomonadati; phylum Pseudomonadota; class Betaproteobacteria; order Burkholderiales; family Sphaerotilaceae; genus Ideonella; species Ideonella sp. sgz306126. Next base: position 834,622 of record NZ_JBVYWP010000003.1, on the reverse strand, counting down.
GGCGAGCCGATCTTCTGCGAAATGCCGATGTGGTTGTCCTGCGGCAGGTAGACCAGCATGCGCCCGGCGATGCTGATCTGGGTCGACAGCCGCGCCCCCTTGGTGCCGATCGGGTCCTTGACCACCTGCACCATCAGCGTCTGGCCTTCGAAGACCTGCTTCTCGATCGGCGTCGGCGGCGTGACGTCGCTGCGGCCGTTGTAGCCCGAGGTGTGCAGATCGGCCACGTGCAGAAACGCGGCGCGCTCCAGCCCGATGTCGATGAACGCGCTCTGCATGCCCGGCAGCACCCGCGCCACCTTGCCGAGGTAGACATTGCCCACCAGGCCTCGCTCCAGCGTGCGCTCCAGATGCAACTCTTGCACCGCGCCGTTTTCGATGATGGCGACGCGGGTCTCCTGAGGAGCCCAGTTGATCAGGATGTCGTGCATGTGCGGCAGGGTCGTGTGTTCCGGACCCGGCCGGCAGGCCGCGGAGGCTTCCGGCTAGAAGCGCACGCGGGCCTGGTTCAGCAGCTGGGTGGTCTCGTAAAGGGGCAAACCCATGATAGCGGAGTAGCTGCCCTCGATCCGCGGAATCCAGCCCGCCAGCGCGCTCTGGATCGCATAGGCGCCGGCCTTGCCGAACGGCTCGCCGCTGGCCACGTAGGCCGCGATCACCTCGGCCGGGATCGCGGCGAACTGCACCCGCGAGACATTCACTGCCAGGCGGCTGCGCCGGCCATCCCACACCGCCACGGCGGTCAGCACGCGGTGGCTGCGCCCGGACAGCGCGCTCAGCGTGGCCGTGGCGTCGGCGGCGTCGGCGGGCTTGCCCAGGATGCGCCGGCCCAGCGCCACCGTGGTGTCCGAGCACAGCACCGGGGCCGGCGGCAGGCCGCGCTGCACCAGGCGCCGGCGCGCGGCGGCCAGCTTGGCGCGCGTCACCCGCTCGACGTAGGCCAGCGGCAACTCGCCCGGGCGCTCGTGCTCCAGCGCCTCGGCATCTTCGTCCGGCCCGGGCAGCAGCAGCTCGTGGCGCACCCCCAGCTGATCCAGCAGCTGGCGGCGACGCGGGCTTTGTGAGGCCAGGTAGATGAGGTCGTGGAAAGTCGGCACCAGCCAGGCCTTATTCGCGGTGGTAGGGATGGCCGTTGCGCAGCGACCAGGCGCGGTACAAGGCCTCGGCCAGCAGCACCCGCACGAAGGCATGGGGCAGGGTCAGGTCCGACAGGCGCAGGCTTTCGTCGGCGCTGGCCTTGAGCCGGGCATCCAGGCCGTCCGGCCCGCCGATCAGGAAGGCCACGTCGCGTCCGTCACCGAGCCAGAACTCGAAGCGCTTGGCCAGCTCGGCGGTGGTCAAGCGGCTGCCGCGCTCGTCCAGCAGCACGCGGCGCGCCCCTTTGGGCACGGCTGCGTCCAGCCGCTGGGCTTCGGCCGCCATCAGCTGTTCGGCGGTCCGGGAGCCGCGAGGCTCCGCCTTCACGGCCTTCAATTCCAGCCGCAGGTCGGCCGGAAAGCGCTTGGCGAAGTCCTCGTAGGCGGCATCCGCCCAGGCCGGCTGACGCTGGCCCACCGCGGCGATCACCAGGCGCATCGGCGCATCACCAACAAGTCAACTGGGGTCCGCCAGCCACGCCCCCTCCGGGCAGCGCCTCAACGGCCCCGCTTGGGGGCTGCCGCCTTGCCGGCCGACTTGCGCACCGGGGGCTTGACCACGATGGTCTTGATCGGCGCCGCCTTGCCGGCCGGCGTCTTGCGCGCCGCGGTCTTGGCGCCCGCCGTCGTCTTCAGCGGCGCCTTGGCCGCCGTCTTGCGCGCGGCCGGCGTGGCTGCCGAGGCGCTGCCGGCCGTCACCTTGCGCGGCGCCGACGGTTTCTTCACCGCCGGGGCCGGCTCGGCAGCGGTCTTCGCAGGCTTGGCGGCCCGGGCCTTTGCCGACTTGGCCGCACCCGCCAGCGCGGCCTGGCCGGCGCTGGACGACGCGGTGGCCGTCTTGCGCAGTGCAGTCTTGCGGGCGGCCGGTCGGCTCGCCGGGATTTCGTCTTCGTCCGGCTCGGCTTCCGAGGCCTTGACCAGCCGGGTCTTGGCCTCGCCCAGCTTCATCTTCACCGGCTTGCCGCCCCAGATCTCTTCGAGGCGGTAGTAGTCGCGGATCGACGGCTGCATGATGTGCGCCACGGCCGCGCCGCAGTCGACGATGATCCATTCGCCGTTGTCTTCGCCCTCGGTGCGCAACACCGCCTGGCCCGAACTTTTCACCGCCACGCGGACGCTGGAGGCCAGGGCCTTGGTCTGCCGGTTGCTGGTGCCCGAGGCGATGATCACGCGCTCGAACAGCGGCGAAAGGTGCTCGGTGTTGAAGACCAGGATGTCCTGGGCCTTCACGTCTTCGAGCCCGTCGACGATGGCGCGTTGCAGTTTGCGGATGTCCATTCAAAGGCCGGGGGCTGCCCGGTAGAGGTGGTGTTGGTCAATATAGCCTGCCACCGCGCTGCCGACCAGCGCCTCGATTGGCTGGTGCCGGGCTGCGCGGCGGCGGATGTCGGTGGCGCTGATCGCCATCGGCGGCAGCGCCAGGGGTACGGAGCGATGGATGAGGCCGGTCCAGGCGGCCGGTGGCGCAGGCGCCTGGCTGTCTCGGGCGGCAACGGCCAGGGTCACGAGGGAGCGCAATTGTGCCGCATCGCGCCAGGTGTCGAGCCGGGCGTACTGATCCTGCCCGATCACGAGGAAGATCTCGGCCCCCGGCCGCTCGGCCAACAACTCGCGCACGCTGTCGATCGTGTAGCTCGGTCCGTTGCGCTGCAGCTCGCGCCGGTCGAGCACGAAGCCGTGCTCGCCGCCGATCAACAAGCCCACCATCGCAGCGCGATCTTCGGCGGGCGCCAGGCTGCCGGCGGGCTTCTGCCACGGTTGGCCGGCGGGCAGCCAACGCACTTCATCCAGCTGCAGATCGTCGCGCGCCACGCGGGCGAGCGCGAGATGCGCCAGATGCGGCGGGTTGAAGCTGCCGCCGAACACCCCCAGGCGCGCAGCAGCTGCGCTCACGCGGCCTCGTCGGCCCACGCGCGCGGGCGCAGGAAATCGGTGTAGAGCCGGGCTTCCGGCGTGCCCGGCTCCGGCGCCCACTGGTAGCGCCAGTGCACCACCGGCGGCATCGACATCAGGATGGCCTCGGTCCGACCGCCCGACTGCAAGCCGAACAAGGTGCCGCGATCGAACACCAGGTTGAATTCGACATAGCGTCCGCGCCGGTAGGCCTGGAACTCGCGCTCGCGCTCGCCGTAGGGCAGGTCGCGGCGGGCGCGGGCGATCGGCAGGTAGGCGTCGAGGAAGGCGTCGCCCACGGCACGCGTCATCGCAAAGCTCTGCTCGAAGCCCAGTTCGCTGAAGTCGTCGTAGAAGACGCCGCCCACGCCGCGCGGCTCGTTGCGGTGCTTGAGGAAGAAATACTCGTCGCACCAAGCCTTGAAGCGCGGATGCAGGTCGGCGCCGAACGGTGCCAGCGCATCGCGGCAGGTCCGGTGGAAGTGCACCGCATCGGCCTCGAAGCCGTAGTACGGCGTCAGGTCCATGCCGCCGCCGAACCACACCACCGGCTCGCGTCCCACGGGCAACGCGGCGAAGCAGCGCACATTCATGTGCACCGTCGGCACGTAGGGATTGCGCGGGTGGAACACCAGCGACACGCCCATCGCTTCGAACGGCGCACCGGCCAGCTCGGGCCGGTGCGCGGTGGCCGACGGCGGCAGGGCCTGGCCCTTGACGTGGCTGAAGTTGCAGCCGCCGCGCTCGAACAGGTGTCCGTCCTCGATCAAGCGCGTGATGCCGTCGCCTTCGAGCCGGCCGCCGGGCTCGCGCTGCCAGGCGTCGGTCAGGAAATTCTGGCCGTCGAGCTCGCCGGCCGCACCGACGATGCGCTCCTGCAGGCCGAGGAAATAGGTGCGAAGGGCTCGTGTGTCCATCAGGCTCAACCTTGTCGTAAGCGGATCGGTGCGGCCTGATCGGGGCGACGGCCGATCACGCCTTCGTAAGCCTGGGCGATGGCCGCCATGTCGGCCTCGGGTTCGCCGCCCAGCATCAGGAAGCGGCTCATGCCCACGCGTTTGCGGCCATGGTCCAGAAACACCAGCCCGACCGGCACCTGCGCCGCCAGCGCCAGCGGGTAGAAGCCGCTGCGCCACTGCGCCACGTACTCGCGCGTGCCCTCGGGCGCCAGTGCCAGCCACAGGAACTGGCCCGACTGGCGCGCCTGCCGGAACCGCTGCGCCATGCCGGCGACCACGCCGTGGGCATTGAAGCGATCGACCGGCACGCCGCCGACCCAGCGCAGCCACGCGCCGAACAGCGGCATCCTGAACAAGCTGTCCTTGCCCCAGAAGCTGACCTTCAGGCCCAGCGCCCACTTGGCCAGGATGCCGACCACGAAGTCCCAGTTCGAGGTGTGCGGATAAGCGATCAGCAGGCCCTGCGGTCCCGGCAACCCGTCGAACACCAGCTGCCAACCCCAGCGCCGCAGCAACCAGGCGGCGAGCCGGCTGCCGCGGAACTGCAGCGGCCGGTCGGCGATCAGCCGCGGCGCCCGGGGGGCCTCATCGCTTGATGGCACGGTAGCCAATGTCGGTACGCCACTGCGCGCCGTCGAAGTGGATCGGCTTGAGCACCTCGTAGGCCCGCTGCTGCGCGGCCTTGGTGGTTTCGCCCAGCGCCGTCACGCACAGCACGCGCCCGCCGCTGGTCAGCGTCTGGCCTCCTTGCGCGATCGTGCCGGCGTGGAAGACCATCGTGTCCTCGGTACCGGCCGGCTGCGCCGGCAGGCCGTGGATCACGTCGCCCTTGCGCGGCGTGCCCGGGTAGTTGCCGGCCGCCATCACCACGCCCAGCGCGACCCTACGGTCCCATTGCAGCGCGACCTGATCCAGCGTGCCGTCGACGGCATGCAGCAGCACGTCGACCAGGTCGCTCTTGAGCCGCATCAGGATCGGCTGGGTTTCCGGGTCGCCCATGCGGGTGTTGAATTCCAGCGTCTTGGGCTGGCCCTGCTCGTCGATCATCAGCCCGGCGTACAGGAAGCCGGTGAACGGAATGCCGTCGCGCGCCATGCCGGCGATGGTCGGCAGGATGATCTCGTGCATCGCCCGCGCATGCACGTTGGGCGTCACCACCGGCGCCGGTGAATACGCGCCCATGCCGCCGGTGTTGGGGCCGGTGTCGCCGTCGCCGATGCGCTTGTGGTCCTGGCTGGTCGCCAGCGGCAGCACGTTCTTGCCGTCGCACAGCACGATGAAGCTGGCTTCCTCGCCCTGCAGGAATTCCTCGATCACCACCCGCGCGCCGCCAGCGTTGTGCTGCACGCCCAGCGAGTTGCCTTCGAGCATGAAATCGATCGCCTCGTGGGCCTCGGCCAGCGTCATCGCGACGACCACGCCCTTGCCCGCCGCCAGGCCGTCGGCCTTGACGACGATGGGCGCGCCGAGCCGGTCCACGTAGCCATGGGCCTCGGTGGCGTCGGTGAAGCTGCCGTAAGCGGCGGTGGGAATGCCGTGGCGGGCCATGAAGTCCTTGGCGAAGGCCTTGGAGCTCTCCAGCTGCGCGGCCGCCCGGGTCGGGCCGAAGATGCGCAGGCCGCGGGCCCGGAAGATGTCCACCACGCCCTGGGACAGCGGCGCCTCCGGGCCGACCACGGTCAGGCCGACCTTTTCCGCCACGGCGAAATCCGCCAGGGCCTGCGGATCGGTGATCGCGACGTTGGTCAGTCGCTTGTCCAGCGCGGTACCGCCGTTGCCGGGCGCGACGAACACGCGCTGCACCTTCTCGCTGGCGGCGAGCTTCCAGGCCAGCGCGTGCTCGCGCCCGCCGTTGCCGATGACGAGGATGTTCATGGGGCCATCTCGGCGTTGTGGAAGACGTCCTGCACGTCGTCCAGGTCTTCGATCACGTCCAGCAGCTTCTGCATGCGCGCCGCATCTTCGCCTGCCAGCTCGATCGTGTTCTCGGCCCGCATCGTCACTTCGGCCACCTCGGGCTTCAGGCCGGCGGCTTCGAGCGCGTTCTTCACCGCCTCGAAATCGGCCGGCGGCGTCAGCACCTCGATGGCGCCGTCGTCGTCGGTGATCACGTCGTCGGCCCCGGCGTCCAGCGCCACCTCCATCACCTTGTCTTCCGAGGTGCCCGGGGCGAAGATCAGCTGGCCGCAGTGCTTGAACTGGAACGCCACCGAGCCTTCGGTGCCCAGGTTGCCGCCGTACTTGCTGAAGGCGTGCCGGATTTCGGCCACGGTGCGCACGCGGTTGTCGGTCATGCAGTCGACGATGATCGCCGCGCCGCCAATGCCGTAGCCCTCGTAGCGGATTTCCTCGTAGTTGACGCCTTCGAGGTTGCCGGTGGCCTTGTCGATGTTGCGCTTGACCGTGTCCACCGGCAGGTTCACCGCCTTGGCCTTCTCCACCGCCAGGCGCAGCCGCGGGTTGGCGCTGATGTCACCGCCGCCCAGACGCGCGGCGACCATGATCTCGCGGATCACCCGCGTCCACGCCTTGCCCCGCTTCTCGTCCTGCCGACCCTTGCGGTGTTGGATGTTGGCCCACTTGGAATGCCCAGCCATGGAAGTTTTCTCCTGCGCTGCAACCGGCCCCGGGGGCCGCTGGCGCGTGTGTGATTTCTGTATAGACTGCGATTTTACCGGGGCGGCCTGCCCCGGCCAGGCCCCGACCGAGGCGGGTGGCGGGGCCGCATCGCAAATCAGACGGAGGAACCCGATGGCCGACCCCATCCTGGTCGCGCGGCACGGCGACATCGCCTGCCAGCTGCTGCCCGCCCTGGCCAACCGCCACGGCCTGATCACCGGCGCCACCGGCACCGGCAAGACCATCACCTTGCAGACCCTGGCCGAGGGCTTCTCCAGGCTCGGCGTGCCGGTCTTCCTGGCCGACGTCAAGGGAGACCTGACGGGCATCACGCAGGCCGGCAGCATCGGCCCCAAGCTCGCGGCGCTGCTGCAAGAGCGCGGCCTGCCCGCTCCGGCGTCGCAGGCCTGCCCGGCGACGCTGTGGGACGTCTTCGGCGAACAAGGCCACCCGGTGCGCGCCACCGTGTCCGACATGGGCCCACTGCTGCTGGCGCGCATGCTGGCGCTGAACGACACCCAGGCCGGCGTGCTGGCGCTGGTGTTCAAGATCGCCGACGACCGCGGGCTGGCGCTGCTGGACCTGAAGGACCTGCGGGCGATGCTGCAGTACGTCGGCGACAACGCCGGCGACTTCACCACCGAGTACGGCAACGTCAGCGCCGCCAGCATCGGCGCGATCCAGCGCGGCCTGCTGCAGATCGCCGAACAGGGCGGCGACCGGTTCTTCGGCGAGCCGATGCTCAATATCGACGACTTTCTACAGTGCGTCGACGGCCGCGGTGTCGTCAACATCCTCGCCGCCGACAAGCTGATGAATGCGCCGCGGCTGTATGCCACCTTCCTGCTGTGGATGCTGTCGGAGGTGTTCGAGCGCCTGCCCGAAGTCGGCGACCTGGAACAGCCCAAGCTGGTGTTCTTCTTCGACGAGGCGCACCTGCTGTTCAACGACGCGCCGGCCGCGCTGATCGAGCGCATCGAGCTGGTGGTGCGGCTGGTGCGCTCCAAGGGCGTGGGCGTGTACTTCGTGACCCAGAACCCGCTCGACGTGCCCGACAGCGTGCTCGGACAGCTCGGCAACCGGGTGCAGCACGCGCTGCGCGCCTTCACGCCGCGCGACCAGAAAGCCGTCAAGGCCGCGGCCGACACGATGCGCCCCAACCCGGCGCTGGACATCGCCGCCGCGATCACCGACCTGGGCGTCGGCGAGGCGCTGGTCAGCTTCCTCGACGACAAGGGCCGGCCCTCGGTGACCGAACGCGCGTTCGTGCTGCCACCCGGCAGCCAGATCGGCCCGATCACGCCTGCCCAGCGCCAGGCGCTGATCGCCGGCTCGCTGGTCGCCGGCGTCTACGAGAAGGCGGTGGACCGCGAATCGGCCTACGAGAAGCTCAAGGGCCGCGCGGCCGCCACCGCCACCACTGCGGCCGCCGGCCCCACCCCGATGGCCGACGAAGCCGTCAGCGCCACCCGAGGCACGGCCCCCCCGGGCGCGCCGGCCGCCGACGGCGGGGGATTGATGGGTCAGCTGGGCAGCGTGCTGTTCGGCAGCACCGGCCCGCGCGGAGGCCACCGCGAAGGCCTGGCCGAGGCGGCGGCGCGCTCGGCGGTGCGCAGCATCGGCTCGTCCGTCGGGCGCGAAATCATCCGCGGCGTGCTGGGCTCACTGCTGGGCGGCGGCAAGAGCCGCTGAACCACCGCGCGGCGCCCCGGGCGCCGGCACCCGCTGGCTACAATCAAATCCTGTTGCGCCCCGTCGTCCGGGCCCCGGGCGGGTCAGCGTCTGACCGCCCTTTCTACCCTGAGAGCACCACGCTTTTCATGAGCGAGCCCACCCCTGCCGGCACCGGCACCGAATCCGCCAAGCCCAGCAACTTCCTGCGCGCCATCGTCGAGCACGACCTGGCCGCCGGCACCTATGCGCAGCGCCCCTTCGGCGGCAGCCCGGGCGATGCGGCCCACCATGCGGCCGGCGCGCCGGACCCGGCCCGCGTGCGGCTGCGCTTCCCGCCCGAGCCCAACGGCTACCTGCACGTGGGCCACGCCAAGAGCATCTGCCTGAACTTCGGCCTGGCGCGTGATTTCGGCGGCGTCTGCCACCTGCGTTTCGACGACACCAACCCCGAGAAGGAAGAGCAGGAGTACGTCGACGCGATCGAGGAGATGGTGCGCTGGCTGGGCTGGGACTGGACCGCCTTCGGCACGGCCCATCTTTACTACGCCAGCAACTACTTCGACTTCATGTACCGCGCGGCGGAACACCTGATCGAGCGCGGCCTGGCCTACGTGGACGAGCAGACGCCCGAACAGATGCGTGCCCACCGCGGCGACTTCACCACGCCCGGCACCGACAGCCCGTTCCGCAGCCGCACGCCCGAGCAGAACCTGGCGCGCTTTCGCGAAATGCGCGACGGCCGGCACGCCGATGGCGCGATGGTGCTGCGCGCGAAGATCGACATGGCCAGCCCCAACATCAACCTGCGCGACCCGGCCATCTACCGCATCCGCCGCGCGACCCACCACAACACCGGCGACCGGTGGTGCATCTACCCGATGTACACCTACGCCCACCCGATCGAGGACGCGCTGGAGCGCATCACGCACTCGATCTGCACGCTGGAGTTCGAGGACCAGCGCCCGTTCTACGACTGGCTCTTGGAGCGCCTGGCGGAAACGGAAACGCTCCCTGACGGTCGCGTGGTGGGCGGCCTGCTGGCGCACCCGCTGCCCAAGCAGTACGAGTTCGGCCGGCTCAACCTCAGCTACGTCATCACCAGCAAGCGCAAGCTCAAGCAGCTGGTCGACGAAAAGCACGTCAGCGGCTGGGACGACCCGCGTATGCCCACGCTGGCCGGCATGCGCCGGCGCGGCTACACCCCCGCCAGCATCCGCAAGGTGGCCGACGATTCCGGCGCCAGCAAGACCAACATCTGGCTCGATTATTCGGTGCTGGACATCGCGCTGCGCGCCGACCTCGAAGAGCAGGCCGCGCGCGCGATGGCGGTGATCCATCCGGTCAAGCTCCGTCTGACCAACTACGCCGAGGTCTTCGGCAGCGCCGAGCACCGCGAGCCTTGCAGCGCGCCGGCCCACCCGCACCACGCCGAGCTGGGCCAGCGCCAGTTCAGCCTCGGGCCCGAGCTGTGGATCGAGCGCGACGACTTCGCCGAAGTGCCGCCCAAGGGCTTCTTCCGCCTGTTCCCGGGCAACAAGGTGCGGCTGAAGTACGGCGTGATCATCGAGTGCACCGGCTGCGAGAAGGATGCCGACGGCAAGCTCACCGCCGTCACCGCCACGGTCGTTCCCGACACCAAGAGCGGCACGCCCGGCGCCGACCGCGTCAAGGTCAAGGGCGTGATCACCTGGGTCGGCGTGCACGACGGCATCGAATGCGAGATGCGCCTGTTCGACCGCCTGTTCACCGAGGCCCAACCCGACGCCGGCGGGCGCGATTTCCTCAGCGTGCTCAACCCGGCCAGCAAGCAGGTGCTGCGCTCGGTGCTGGAGCCGTCGCTCGCCCGGGCCCTGCCCGACGACAAGTTCCAGTTCGAGCGCCACGGCTACTTCGTCGCCGACCGGCTGGACCACAGCGCCGCCACGCCGGTATTCAATCGCATCACCGGGCTGAAGGACGGTTGGGCGAAGTAGGCGCGCCCGACCGGGCGATCCGTTTTCAGCTCGCCGCCCGGCCTGGCGGTCCGCCGCGGCGTCAGGCGCTCTGCAACTGCAGCGCCACGATGCCGCCAACGATGGCGGCGATGCTGGCCAGCCGCGCCAGCGACGCCGCCTCGGCAAACCAGACCATGCCGATCACGGCGGTGCCCAGCGCACCGATGCCGGCCCACACGGCATAGGCCGTCCCCACCGGCAACAGCTTCAGGCTGAGGCTCATCAGCCACACGCTCAGGCCGCCGGCCAGCACGGCCACCGCACCCGCCAGGGGCCGGCTGAAGCCGTCGGACAGCTTCAGCGCCACCGAGAACACGATTTCGAGCAGGCCGGAGGCCAGCACCACGGCCCAGGCGGCAGGGATCGACGTGACGGAGAACATGGACGGGTCCTTGAAGACAGGCGGGGGGCCGAATGCAGACCTGGAGATTGTCGTGCCACACCGGCACCCTCGATCTGTCAGCCATTCGCCATTGTTGCGGTGCACAATCAGACTTACCGGGCGAGCCTGCCCGGCCCTGTTTGACTCTCGCCTTCGGAGCTTCCCGCCATGCGTCACGTCGTTTTCAACCAGAAGGGGGGCGTGGGCAAGTCCACCATCGCCTGCAACCTGGCGGCCATCGGGGCGGCGCAGGGCCTGCGCACGCTGGTGGTGGATCTGGACCCGCAGGGCAATTCGACCCGCTACCTGCTGGGCGACGGGGCCGATGGCGAGCCGGCCGGCGTGGCCCCGTTCTTCGAGCAGCAGCTCAAGTTCACGCTGCGCAATGGCACGACCGGCGATTTCATCGTCGAGACACCGTTCGAGCGCCTGGACCTGATGGCCTCGCACCCCTCGCTGGAGGAGATGCACGGCAAGCTCGAATCCCGCTACAAGATCTACAAGCTGCGCGACGCGCTGGCCGAACTGGGCGACGCCTATGACGCGGTCTGGATCGACACGCCGCCGGCGCTGAACTTCTACACCCGCTCCGCGCTGATCGCCGCCGACGGCTGCCTGATCCCGTTCGACTGCGACGATTTCTCGCGCCGCGCGCTCTACTCGCTGCTGGACAGCGTGCAGGAGATCCAGGCCGACCACAACCCGGGGCTGAAGGTCGAGGGCATCGTCGTCAACCAGTTCCAGCCGCGCGCCAAGCTGCCGCCGCGGCTGGTCCAGGAACTGGTGGACGAGGGCCTGCCGGTGCTGCAGCCCTACCTCGGCGCGAGCGTCAAGATCAAGGAATCGCACGAGCAGTCGATGCCGATGATCCACCTGGAGCCGCGGCACAAGCTGACGCTGGATTTCGTCGCGCTGCACGCGTTGCTGAACCGCGCCGCACCGCTGCCGAAGAAGAAGAAGGCCGGTCGTTGAGCGGGTCTCGCTTGTTCTGCCGCGGTAACCGGCGGCCGGTAGCATCGCGCGGATGAAGATTGCCCTGATCGCCCACGACCGCAAGAAGGACGCCATGGTGGCGCTGGCCGCCGAGTTCCAGGCCGTGCTGGCCGGCTGCACGCTGATGGCCACCGGCACCACCGGCGGCCGCCTGGTGGCCGAGGCCGGCCTGGCCGTGGAGCGCCTGCTCAGCGGACCGCTGGGCGGCGACCTGCAGATCGGCGCCCGGCTGGCGATGGGCGAGGTGGACGCGGTGGTCTTCCTGCGCGACCCGATGACACCGCAGCCCCACGAGCCCGACATCAACGCGCTGGTGCGCGCCTGCGACTTGCACGACGTGCCCTGCGCCACCAACCTCAGCAGCGCCCGGCTGATGCTGCGCGGCCTGGCCGACCGGCAGGCCGCGCGTTAGCTCGCGCCGGTGGCGGTGGCGGTGGCGGTGGCGGTGGCAGTGGCAGTGGCGGTGGCGGTGGTGGTGGCGGACGCGCGCCGGTCCAGATCGGATTGCGTCAGGTACAGGCGCAGGTCGAATTCGAGCTGGTGATAGTCCGGCAGCAGGTGGCAGCACAGCGCATAGAAGGCGCGGTCGTGCTCGCGCTCCTTCAGGTGCGCCAGCTCGTGCGCGACGATCATCTCCAGGAATGCCGCCGGCGCGTCGCGGAACAGCGCCGCGATGCGGATCTCGCGCTTGGCCTTGAGCTTGCCGCCCTGCACCCGCGACACCGTGGTGTGCGTGCCCAGCGCCTGCTGCAGCAGCTTGAGCTTGCTGTCGTAGGCCACGCGCGCCAGCGGTGCGGTGTTGCGCAGGTGGCGCTGGCGGCGCGCCTCGACGTAGTCGTACAGCGCCCGGTCGGTCCGCACCTCGTGCGGCTCCGGGTAGCGCGCGGCCAGCCAGGCCGCCAGGCGGCCGCTGGCGATCAGCGCCTGAGCCTGCTGGCGCAGCGCCTCGGGATAGCCGGCCAGGTACTTCAGCGGGGGCGGTACGGACGACGTCATGGGGAGGGATTGTCGGTGCGGCCGGGGTTGCAGCAGACCTGACGCCAAACACCGCAATCGGCCCGCGGCTTGCCGCGATACTGGGCGCTTCGATTTCACAATCCCGATTTCACGATGAACACCAAGCCCTGCCTCGGCCACGACGACGTGGTCGCCATCCTCAACGCCGCCCGCGCCGAAGCGCAGAAGAACGCCTGGGCGGTCAGCATCGCCGTGGTCGATGACGGCGGCCACCTGCTGGGCCATTACCGGCTCGACGGCGCGCCGCCCATGTCGGCCCGCATGGCACCGGCCAAGGCCCGCACCGCGGCGCTGGGCAAGCGCGAGACCAAGATCTACGAGGACATCATCAACAACGGCCGCATCGCCTTCCTCAGCGCGCCGGACCTGGACGGCATGCTCGAAGGCGGCGTGCCCATCGTGGTAGGCGGCCAGGTGGCGGGCGCGGTGGGCGTCAGCGGCGTGAAGTCGAGCGAGGACGCGCAGATCGCCAAGGCCGGCATCGCCGCGGTGCTGCCCTGACGCGGGCCGCCGCCGCCCGGCACCGGGCGGCGGCGCTTCATTCCGGGGCGGGCCGGCCGATATCCCGGGGGTCACCCCGCCCGAGGCCCGCGCCGCCATGACTGTTGTTGCCCCTGCCCGCACCGGCGTTCGCGCCGTCCAGGACGAGTTGGACCAGGCCCGTGCCCAGGGCCCGCTCAAGACCATCGTCATCCCGCCCTGCCCCGAGTTGCTGCGCCGCATGCAGGACGCGCTGGCGCAGCCCGAGCCCGACCTGACCGAGGTGGCTCGCATCGCCGCCAGCGACGTCGCGATGTCGGCGTCGCTGATCAAGGCCGCCAACAGCGCGGCCTTCACCACCGGCCAGCCGGTGCAGACCCTGGGCCAGGCGCTGAACCGCCTGGGCCTGGAGCAGACCGCCGCGGTGATGGCCGGCTACCTGGTGCGCCAGGCGCTGCCGGCTGGCGGCCCGCAGTTGCGCCGTTTCTGGGAACGGGCGTCCAAGCGCGCGCTGGCCATGGGCTTCATCGCCCGTCGGCTGGCGGGCATGTCGCCCGACGTGGCGCACACCTACGGCCTGTTCTGCGACGTGGGCATGCCGGTGATGATGCAAAGCCTGCGCGGCTACGGTGGCACGCTGGTGGAAGCCGGCGCGCGCATCGACCGGCCGTTCATCGCGACCGAGAACGCCAACCACCGCACCGACCACGCGGTCGTGGGGGCGCTGGTGGCGCGAGTCTGGCGCCTCGCCCCGGAGGTGATGGCCGCGATCCGCCGTCACCACGATCTGGACATGCTGGGCGACCAGGCCACCGACCCCGGCATCCACACGCTGGTGGCCGCCGGCCTGGTGGCCGAGCACCTGATGCGCCGCCACGAGGGCCTGGACCCGGATGCCGACTGGGTCGCCCACGGCGCCGACGCGCTGGCCTGGCTGTCGCTGGACGCCGACGACCTGGCGCTGTGGGACGAAGCCCTGGGGCCGGTGCTGGAAGCGGCCTGACCGCCTCTCGCTACCGCACCGCGTCGGGCAGCTCGATCTTGACTTCCAGCACCTCGAGGTTGTCCTGGCGTTCCAGGTTGACCTTGATGTCGTCCGGATTGATCTTCACGTATTTCGAGATCACCGCCACCAGCTCGCGCTGCAGCGCCGGCAGGTAATCGGGCGTGGCGGCGCTGCGGCCGCTGCGCTCGTGGGCCAGGATGATCTGCAGCCGCTCCTTGGCGACGCTGGCGGTCTTCTTCTTCTCGCCGAGCAGGAATGAGAGGAACGACATGCCGCTCACCTCCCGCCGAACATGCGCTTGAAGAAGCCGGGCTTGACGGCCTCGGTGAAGCGCATCGGATGGGTTTCGCCCAGGAAGCGGCCGACCACGTCCTGGTAGGCCTCGGCCACGTCGGTGCCCTTCAGGTGCACTGCCGGCAGGCCCTGGTTCGACGCGTCGAGCACGCTCTCCGATTCGGGGATCACGCCGATCAGCTCGATGCGCAGGATCTCTTGAATGTCGGCCAGCGACAGCATCTGGCCGGTGTCGACCCGGTTCGGGTTGTAGCGGGTGATCAGCAGGTGTTCCTTGACCGGCTCGCGGCCTTCGATCGCGCGCTTGGTCTTGCTGGCCAGGATGCCCAGGATGCGGTCGGAATCGCGCACCGACGAGACCTCGGGGTTGGTCACCACCAGCGCCTCGTCGGCGAAGTGCATCGCCATCAGCGCGCCGGTCTCGATGCCGGCCGGCGAATCGCAGACGATGTATTCGAAATCCATCGCCGCGAGTTCGCCCAGCACGCGCTCGACGCCGTCCTGCGTCAGCGCGTCCTTGTCGCGCGTCTGCGAGGCGGCCAGCACGAACAGGTTGTCGCACTGCTTGTCCTTGATCAGCGCCTGGGTCAGCTTGGCCTCGTTGTGGATCACGTTGATCAGGTCGTAGACCACGCGCCGCTCGCAGCCCATGATCAGGTCGAGGTTGCGCAGGCCGACGTCGAAGTCGATCACGGCGGTCTTGTGGCCGCGCAGGGCCAGGCCGGAGGCGAAGCTGGCGCTGGTGGTGGTCTTTCCGACCCCTCCCTTGCCGGAGGTCACCACGACGATCTTGGTCATCGGTACAAGTCCTTTCGAAAGGCCCGCCACGGGGCCGGAGTTTTCAGGGGGAACCGTCAGAACTTCAGCGGTTCGAAGATCAGTTTGTCGCCGTCCAGCCGCACCTGTGCCGGCTTGCCGGCCACCTCGGGCGGCAGGCCGGCTTCCAGCGTGCGCCAGGTGCCGGCGATGGACACCAGCTGCGGCTCCATGCTGGCGGCGAAGATGCGGGCGTCCGGGTTGCCGGTGGCGCCGGCCAGCGCCCGGCCGCGCAACGGCGCGTAGACATGGATGCTGCCATCGGCGATCACCTCGGCCCCGTGGCTGACCACGGCCAGCACGATCAGGTCGCCGCCGCGGGCATAGACCTGCTGGCCGGAGCGCAGCGGCTTGTCGATGATCAGCGTGGCGGCGGCCGGCCGCAGGGCCGTGGCGGCCGGCTCATCCGAAGCGTCCGCAGCCGCCTCGCCCGCCGCCGGGTCAGCGCCCTGCGGCACGTCGAACAGGCCCGGCTGCGGCTGCGCCGTGTCGGGCTCGGCAGGCGATTCGCCGTCCTCACCCGGTTCGGCAGCCGCGGCAGCGGAGCGCGCCGGCGGGGTGGCGTCCGGCGCCTCGGCCAGCCCCGCCGCCAGGGCCGCCACCTTGTGGGCCGCGCTGCCGCCGCGCAGCGCGACTGCGTTCAGGCCATAGGGTTTGAGCAGGGCCGCCAGCGCGCCGAAGTCGAGCTCGGCGTCGGGATCGGGCAGCGCCGACAGGTCGACGCACAGCGGTTCCTGCTCGAACAGGCCGCCGGCACCGCCAAAGCGCTGGGTCAGCGCGTCGGCCAGCAGGCCCAGATCGGGCGTCTTGAGCAGCAGCACCAGCACGGTCAGCGCGGTGCTTTTGAGGTCGAAGACGGCGGTGGCGCTGGCCTTGGAGGAAACGGGCATGGGCGACGGAAATCCCGCAAAAGGCGCGATTTTAGCGGCCCACCCCCTCGGCCTCGGCCGCGCTCGGTGGAAACCAATGGAAAAGACCGTCGACCAGCCGGCGTGCGTCGTTCTCGGTGCGCAGTGCCTGGTACGCCGTCTCGGCCACCGGATAGCGGCGGCGCAGGTAGTTCAGCCATTGCTTGAGCCGTCCGGCGCGGTGCCTGGGCTCGACGTGGCCCTCGATCAGGCGCGCGTACAGGCGCAGCAGTTCGCCCAGGCGCTCGGTGCTCAAGCCGGCGGCCGGCCCGGCGGGTTCGCCCGGTGCCGGTCCGCTCAAGGCCTGGGCCAGCGCCGGATCGGCCACCTGGCCGCGGCCCAGCATCAAGGCATCGCAGCCCGAGGCCCGACGGCATCGGCGGGCGTCGGCCACGTTCCAGATCTCGCCGTTGGCGACCAGCGGCACGGCCACCGCGGCGCGCAGTTCGGCGATGCGGGCCCAGTGCGCCGGCGGCCGGTAGCCCTGGGCGCGGGTGCGGGCATGGACCACGATCTCGCTGGCGCCGCCGCCGGCCAGCGCACGGGCGCAATCGGCGGCCCGCGCGTCGTCGGCATTGCCCAGCCGCATCTTGGCCGACACCGGCAGGTGCGCCGGCACCGCGCGGCGCACCGCGGCGACGATGCAGTGCAGCAGTTCGGGGTCGTCGAGCAGCGCCGCGCCGCCGCCGTGGCGGTTGACGACCTTGGCCGGGCAGCCGAAGTTCAGGTCGATGCCCTCGGGCCCCAGCGTCGCCAGGCGGGCGGCGTTGTCGGCCAGGCAGGCGGGGTCCGAGCCCAGCAATTGCGGCCGCACCGGCACGCCGGCCGGCGTGCGCCCGCCCTGGGCCAGTTCGGGCACGACACGCAGGAACACCCGCTCGGGCAGCAACTGGTCGGTGATGCGGATGAATTCGCTGACGCAGCGGTCGATGCCGCCGACCCGCGTCAGCACATCGCGCAGCGCGTGGTCGAGCAGCCCTTCCATCGGGGCGAGCAGGATGTTCGCAGCGCCTGCGCGAGGTCCGCGGCCCTCGCCTTCGAAGAGGGAATGGGCCCCTGCGGGCGGCCGGGCGGGACTCATGCGCCGGCAGACAGGCGGCGGCGCACCATCTGGATGTGGCTGCGCAGCGCGTACAGCTCGTCGGCATAGCTCAGCGGCACCTTGACGCGGCCGACCCGCGCCTCGATCTCGTCGAGCTCGCGCTGCAGGTCCACCAGCGGGCGCAGGGGGCGGGCGTCCTCGACCTCGCGCAGCTGCGCGTACCAGCGGAACACCCGCGAGCGGATGCGCATCTCCACCAGCGGCGGCAAGACGCGCGCCAGCGGGATCAGCAGCGCGATCATCGACAACAGCACCACCCACATCCGGTCGACCAGGTTGGCCAGCCAGAACGGCACATAGCGCTGCAGCCACGGCGGGCCGTTGCGGTAGAAGCGCTGGGCTTCGGGCGCCAGCGGGCGCTCGCTGTCGGTCGGGTTCGGAAAATCCCCCTTGTGCTGGAACCAGCCGGCCTCGCCATGCACCTGGGTGGCCGCCTGCATGAACAATTGCACCAGCGCCGGGTGCAGGCTCTGGCGCGCCACCAGCGTGGCGGTGGGGGCGATCAGCTGCACGTCGGCGGGCGGTACGTCGGCGGCCAGGTCCACCACGCCGCGCGGCAGGCGCACCGCGCTCATGAAGGGGAAGCGCCGGGTGTAGGCCTCGGCCTGGACGACATCGAACAGCGCGATCCCCGGTGTCTGCAGCAGCATCTGCACCATCGACGACTCCGGCGCCGAGACGATCGCCAGCGCGTCGATGCGACCGGCCAGCAAGGCCACCACCGCGGGCGTCAGCGCTTGGTGCGAGAGCGTCACCGCCCCGTCGGCCAGGTGGTTGGCCTCCAGCAGCCGGGCCATCAGCGGCGGCCCGCCGCTGCCGGCGGCCCCGACGTCCAGACGCCAGCCCGCCAATTGCGGCAAGGCGGTGAGCCGCGGCGATTTCAACAGGCGCTGGGCGCTGTCGGTGCGGTAGAACAGCCAGACCGGTTCGTAGCAGACGCTGCCCAGGGACACCAGGCCGGTGTCCTCGGCGGCGGTTTCGAGCTGCGGGCGCGGGTCCGATCCGCCCTGCACGAACGCCAGATCGACACCGGAATGCGGGTCGCGCAGCAACGCCAGGTTCTCGGCCGAACCCTGGGTGCTGCGCAGCTCCACCGCGATGCCGTGCTGCTTGAGCAGCGCCGCATAGCGCCGCCCGAATTCGTCGTAGGCGCCGTGCGGCACGCCGGTGGCCAGCACCACATGCCGCGGTGGCGACGGCTGAAGCACCTCGTAGGCGAGCGCCAGCAGGGCCAGCGCGATCAGCCCGACGGCAAGCGACGAGCCGAGGTAGACGCGCAGCGAGGCAAGAATCGGCGGCAAGGGCATGGGGCGTGGAGCGGACGCGGGCCCGCAACGATACCCTGTGCCCGGACGCGGCCCGCTCGGCGCGTCAGCGCAGGTCGCCCGCCAGGCTGGCCAGCGTGTCGGCGGGCAGGCTGCGGTGCGCCGGATAGCGGGTGTGGTCGCAGCCCAGCGTCACCGCCGCACCCGCCCGCACCGCCTGCCGCGCCGCGGCCGGGAACTCGAAGCGCAGGAAATGCACCGACGAGGTCTTCTCGTCGGTCTCGCGGTCCAGGTCCTCGTCGGCGACGGCGTAGACGCGGGCGTGGCCCTCGACCTCGACGAACATGCGGTCCTCGACGCCGATCAGCCGCGCCAGTTCGCGCTGGCGCTCGTGCGGGTCGGGGTACTCGATCAGCATCGTGGCCTTCCAGTTGCCGCCATCGGGCACCAGCGGCGCGTAGGCGTCGATCTCGCCCTGGATGCCGGCCTCGTCGAAGATCTTCTCGATGTGCAGCATCTCCTGGATCTGGCGGCGGACGGTGTTCAGATCCTCGAACTGCAGCGTCATGTGCTCGCCGAGCGCGACGCTGCGCAGCCGGCGGTGGGCGATGGCCTCGGGCCGGCTGCTCTGGCGGATCCTGGCGTAGGCCTCCAGCGTCAGCAACTGGTCTCGGGTGATGCTCATGGGGTTCTCCTTCGCTCGCAAGCCGGCCCGCTCACAGGCCGTAGGCGCGCCGCAGCAGGCTCAGCGGGTGTTGCAGCCGGGCCGCCGGGCTGCCGGCCTGGGCCATGCCCTGCGCGATGTGGTGGCCGGCCAGCGCGCAATCGCTGCTGATCACGTCGGGCGCGTCCTGCGCCATGGCCTTGAACACCGGTTTGCCGATCTTCATCGCGACCGGGTGCGTCGCCGTCTTGACGCCATAGGTGCCGGCATGGCCCGAGCAGCGCTCGACGGTGTTCAGCGTCACCGTCACCGTCTGACCGATCAGCCTGAACATCTCTTCGGTCTTCCTGCCGATCTTCTGCACCCGGCCATGGCACGGGATGTGGTAGCTGACCTTGCCCAGCGCGGTCTTGAAGTCGGTCTGCAACAAGCCGTCCTTGTGGCGTGCGATCAGGTACTCGAAGGGGTCGAACATCGCCGCCTGCACGGCCAGCACGTCGGCCTCGTCCGGGAACATCAGCGGCAGTTCCTGCTTGAACATCAGAGTGCAGCTGGGGATGGCGCTGACGATGGCCCAGCCGTCGCGGGCATACCTGGCCAGCACCGGGATGTTGGCGTCCTTGTGGCGCGCCACCGCGTCCAGGTCGCCCAGTTCCAGCTTGGGCATGCCACAGCAGGCCTCCTTGTCGACCACCTCGTACGGAATGCGGTTGTGCTCCAGCACCTTGAGCAGGTCGTGGCCGATGCCGGGTTCGTTGTAGTTGACGTAGCAAGTCGCGAAGATCGCCACCTTGCCGGGCGTGCGCTGGCCGTTCGTCACGACCGTCGCCGTGCTGTCCGCGGCACTCCAGCGGAAGCGGCGGCTCGCCAGCTCGGGCAGCCAGGCCTCGGGATGCACGCCCACGGCCTGGTCCATCAGCCGGCGCATCGGCTTCGTGCGGTTGAGCGCATTGACCGCCTGCACCACCACCGGAATGCCGGCGAACTGGCCGTGCACGTCGGTGGACGCCAGCAGGCGCTCGCCCAGGCCGACCCGGCCCTGCTTGAACTTGATCGCCTTGGCACGCAGCATCAGGTGCGGGAAATCCAGGCCCCAGGGGTGCGGCGGCACGTAGGGGCATTTGGTCATGTAGCAGAGGTCGCACAGGTAGCACTGGTCGACGACCTGGGCGTAGTCCTTCCGGGCGACGCCGTGCACTTCGCCGTCGGCGGTGGCGTCGACCAGGTCGAACAGGGTCGGGAACGACTGGCACAGGCTGACGCAGCGGCGGCAGCCGTGGCAGATGTCGAACACCCGCTCCATCTCCTGCTGGCAATCGGCTTCGTCGTAGTACGGCGCGCTGCGCCAGGCTATGGGGTGCCGGGTCGGTGCTTCGAGGTTGCCTTCGCGCTGGGCCATGGCGTGTCCGTCCTTGGAGATCGGACAAGGGGCCCGCGAGCCCCTTGTCTTCGGTTGCGACGCCGCTGCTCAGTCCACCAGCGCGTCGAGCGCCTTCTGGTAGCGGTTGGCGTGCGAACGCTCGGCCTTGGCCAGGGTCTCGAACCAGTCGGCGATCTCGTCGAAGCCTTCCTCGCGCGCCGACTTGGCCATGCCCGGGTACATGTCGGTGTACTCGTGGGTCTCGCCGGCCACGGCCGCGGCCAGGTTCTGGCGGCTGGAGCCGATCGGCAGGCCGGTGGCCGGGTCGCCGACGGCTTCCAGGAACTCCAGGTGGCCGTGGGCGTGGCCGGTCTCGCCCTCGGCCGTCGAACGGAACAGTGCCGCCACGTCGTTCTGGCCCTCGATGTCGGCCTTGTTCGCGAAGTACAGGTACCGGCGATTGGCCTGCGATTCGCCTGCGAAGGCGTCCTTCAGGTTTTGCTCGGTCTTGGAACCTTTCAAGCCCATGTCGCGCTCCTCATCAAGATGTTGGGGGGACGGTGGCCGCCACGCGCCGCGCAGCGACACGGTCTGACCCTAACAGAACGCCGCGGCACCATCCAATGCAATGCGTCAATGCGACGCATAGCAAGGGGCTATGTCGGCGAGGGTTTACCTGGACCCGGTCCGCCAGCCGGCGCTCACCAGGCTCCGGCCAGCGCTGCAAGCGCCCGGCTCGGCGGCCGGTCGCGATGAAGAATCGCGCTGAACGAGCGCGCGCCCAGGTCGAACGCCAGGCGCCTGAGCGTGCCAGCCGCCACATGCGGCGCCGCCGCCAGGTCGGACACCGCGCACAGGCAACCCCCCTGGACCACGGCGGCGAGCACCGCCTCGTTGGAGGGCAGCTCGAGCAACACCGGCAGTTGCGCCGGCTCCAGGCCGATCGCGGCGAGCGCCGCTTCCAGGTCGGCGCGGGTGCCCGAGCCCGATTCGCGCATCACCCACGGCGACGCGCTCAGTTGCTCCGGCTTGAGCGAGCGCAGGCGCTGCAGCGGGTGACCGGGCGCGGCGTAGAGCGACAACCGGTCGCCGCCCACGGTCTTGCGGCCGAGCACGGGCGAATCGACCAGGCCTTCGACGATACCCAGGTCCGCCTCCCCCGCCAGCACCGCCTGCACCACCTGCTGCGTGTTGCCGACCGTCAGGCTCAGCCCGATCTGCGGATGGGCCATCGCAAACGCCGCCATGCGGGCGGGCAGCCAGTGGCTGGCCACGGTCTGGCTGGCGGCCAGGCGGACCCGGCCGCGCTTCAGGCCGGCGACCTCGTCGAGCGCCTGCTCCGCCACGTCCGCCCGGGCCAGCACGGCCCGCGCTTCGGGCAACAGCACCTCGCCGGCCTGCGACAGCTCCAGCCCCCGTCCGACCCGGTTGAACAGGCGCACGCCGTAGCGCTGCTCCAGCGCCGCCACCGCCGCGCTGGCGGCCGACTGGGTCATGTGCAGGCGCTGCGCCGCCTGCGTCATGTGCAGGCCCTCGGCCACCGCCACGAAGACGCGAAGCTGATCCAGGGTCATGGCTTCATCATCACAAAAATCGATTGAATGAACAAAAACAATTCGTTGGACGGATTGAAGCACGTTTGCGAGAGTCGCGTCCATGCCTTCATCGTCCCTGATCCACCGCGCCAACCAGGTCCTGCACTGGTCCCGTGCCGCCCTGCCCGGCGTGCTGCTGTGCTTCGCCGTCACCGGCCTCGCACTCGCGCTGCAAGCCCTCGAAATCAAGCACTTCGGACGCGCCTGGCTGGAAGCCCTGGTGCTGGCGATCCTGCTGGGCACGCTGATCCGTACCTTTTGGCCCCTGGGGGTGCGCTGGAAGGCCGGCATCGATTTCAGCGCGAAGACGCTGCTGGAGCTCGCGGTCGTGCTGCTGGGCGCCAGCATCAGCGCCGGCACGGTGCTGCGGTCCGGTCCGGCCCTGCTGATCGGCATCGCCGCCGTCGTCGGCGTGGCCGTCACGCTCAGCTACGCGCTGGGGCGGGCGTTCGGCTTGCCGCGGCGCTTGGCGATGCTGATCGCCTGCGGCAACTCGATCTGCGGCAACTCGGCGATCGCGGCCGTCGCGCCGGTGATCGGCGCCGACGCCGAAGACGTGACGGCGTCGATCGCCTTCACCGCCGTGCTGGGCGTGCTCGTCGTGCTCGGCCTGCCGGTGCTGGCCGCGGCCGCCCACATGACGCCGCGCGGCTTTGGCGTCTTCGCCGGCCTGACGGTGTATGCCGTGCCGCAGGTGCTGGCGGCGACCGCACCCGCCGGCGCGCTCGCCGCGCAGGTGGGCACGCTGGTGAAGTTGGTGCGCGTGCTGATGCTGGGGCCGGTGGTGCTGGTGCTGTCGATGCTGTCCGGGCATGCCCGCCGCGCCGCCGCGCCGGGCGAGGCCGACGGCGGCTGCCGCATCCGCACCGCCGACGCGAGCCCGGTCCCGCCGGGACGGCCACGGCTGCTGCCCTGGTTCATCGTCGGCTTCATGGCGCTGATGGCCTTGCGCTCCGCCGGCACGCTGCCGCAGGCCACGGTGACCGCCATGGGGCAGGCTTCGTCCTGGCTGACGGTGATCTCGATGGCCGCCCTGGGCCTCGGCGTCGACGTGCGCGTGGTCGCCCAAGCCGGCCCCCGCGTCGCCAGCGTGGTGTCGCTGTCGCTGCTGGCCCTGGGCGCCGTGGCCTGGCTGTTGATCCGCAGCCTGGGCATCGACGGTGCCTGACCGTTCACCCCGACGCACCGCCTTCCGGCGGAAGCGCCGGCGACATTGCTGCATCCAATGCTAGAATGCCCGCTCGATTGGGGGTGTAGCTCAGCTGGGAGAGCGTCGCGTTCGCAATGCGAAGGTCAGGAGTTCGATCCTCCTCATCTCCACCAATCATTCCAGTCAAATCAACGCGTTACGCCTTGCGGTGTACCGCGTTGTTTTGCATTTGGAGGCAGGTTTTTGCACTCGCGTTGTGGCGGATTTGTGGCAAACCGCCACCCCTGCAACCAGTGCCAAATGCCGTTTGGCCCTCTAAACAGTTGTCAGCGCGCCAGTAAGTTCACCACGATGGCCAAAGGTCTGCACATTCACGATAAGCAGAGACGTGTCCGTCTGCTTGCTTGTATCGCCGATGACCTCGGCTTCCACGCCCTCGTCGCCGGTGCGCCAAGACTGAATTTGGCCACCCGAGTAAGGGTGGAAAATCCAATTAACAGGACTTGGATCGCGGCGTTGACCCAGGCGAATGGGGGTTGGATGTCGGGCAGGCTAATGTCGCCGATGAGGCCGCCCAGCGAGTAGTGGACTTCTTTGAATAGCGTCTCGGCCATTCCGCTTCTCAGGCAGCAATAACTGCGTCAAGGGTCTTGACCATTTTTCGGAACGAGCGGCTTCGCGAGTTGGCCAACGCAATGTCGAACATCGCCGTCAATGCTGGCTGGTCGCTGACCTCGTGGTACCGGCCACCGGGCATACGTTCGCTCAACCAGCCCTTCGCGTTTCGAGGCACGTCAGGTTGTTCCGGCGTGGTGATGTCGGCACTCAACCCGCGCCTGCCTGCGAGTGACTCAGCCGCCGCCAAGAACCAGGCCTCGTACTCGCGATTCGGAATAACCACCTGCAGCGTCGCACCATGAACGAACACTTGCCCACGAGCATGCAGGTCCCTGGCTAACTCGACTGGACAATCGTCGTCGGCATCTAGCAAGACCAGCACGGTTCCTCCCTGCGCCTTCGCCGCAGCCAGCAGGAGCTTGCGCTCGAACTCTTCCGGGCGCCGAAGAAACTGGTCCCGATGCACGCGAATCGGCGGAGGAACCTCCAAGTCAAAGACACCCTTTGCCTCAGCCAACCGACGCAAGAGGACAGGCATGGCCCTGACCTCGCCATCTCCCTCCACGATGCAGACAATAGTCCGGGTCATGCGTTGGCCTCGAAGAGCTTCATCTGCCGACTTTCCGGCTCAACACGGTGCTTAGGGTCGGGACTGAGCTGATTCAACACTAGCAGTTCGCCTGGCGTAAACAGGCCCCTGCGGACCGACTCACGCGAGGCGTCGTCCAACGGCGCAATTAACGTCGCCCCGTCGTCTACAGAAACAGCCAGCAGACTGTCCACATCCACACTCTTGTCGTCCAACAACTCAGGGCTGTGGCTGGTGACAATGACCTGGCAGCGAGACGAAGCACGCGCCAACGCGTCGCGCACCACCGATGCCGCCGCCGGGTGCAAGGCGACTTCGGGTTCTTCGATGCCCACCACAGATGGCTGCGCACCCTCGCCGCCCTGGAACAGGGCTACCAAGATACCCAGTGCCCTCAGTGTGCCGTCCGACATGCTGTTGGCATTGAAGCGCCATGGGTGCTTGGCGCCGGCCGTATCCTGGCGAAACTCCAGCGTCTCCATGTGTCCAATTCCCACGCGTTGCACCCCATGCACGGAAGGCACGACCAACCCAAGATATTCCTCGACTTGGGCCTTCTCCCTCGGCGCGTAGCGTTCCATGTAGGCCAGGACACTGGCGATGTTTTCGCCAAGAGGCTTCAGCGAAGCACCATCCTGCGGTTTCTGCAGGTCACGGATGACCCGTGGATTCAGGTTGTAAAAGCCCATACCGACTAGCGCGTCGTAGATGGGACGAAACGCCGGCAAACCCGCTGCGTTCACTAAGGCTAGACGGTCTGGTGTGCTGACAGGGAAAACGTCTTCGCTATGTGATTTAGCTATTCCCCTCTCCACCAGATAGCGCGGCCCATCACCAAGCTCACCGATACTCAATTCTTCCTTCTGGACCTCGAAGCCACCCGCCGGCTTGGCGCCAACATTGAAGGCGTAATGGCCAAGTCGTTTGTCAGGCAGGCTGAAGTCAAGTCGAATCGCGAAGTGTGTCGGATGGCCGTTGGAGCGGCGCCGGACTTCAGACAACCCGCCGCGCAAGTGAAGCGAGTTTTCCAAAGAGCCTTCGAGCGCATCCTTCACAAAGTGCAGAACGTCGAGGAAGTTGCTCTTGCCGGTGCCATTGGGGCCGACGAGATAGGTCAGCGGTCCCAGCCTGACGTCACAGGCCGCGATGCTCTTGAAGTTCTTGGCCCTGACGCGATGGATGAAGGTCGTCGAATTCATACTGGAAGGCCCGTTCTTGATGCTTCACTGGTGCAGGTTACAGGCTCGGCCGAAAGCTGGTCCCACGCCTCCAGCACTATCCTGCGCGTCCGGTACTCCCCGTAGGCCCGCATCTCGCCTTCCTTCAAGACCCGGAAGGTCTCACTCGGGTAGTCGGCACCCATTATGAATTGCGTCGCGCTGGCGAGGTTCTTGGCCTCGCGCCAGCGCAGAACTCCGCCTCCAATCCAACGACGACCGCAGCAGCGGCGGCTGCGGCAGCAGTTGCATCAGACCCCGCGTCTGGCGTCAGCAAGTAGCCGCGTCGAGAAGAGGCCTGCGCAGTGATCGGCATGCGCGGCCGCTACGCGGCCCCCGAGGCCGCCGACTTCGAGCGGCTGTAACGCGCGTCCCGAGAGATTTCGAGTCGGCTCCGACGCGATGGGGGCCCCCCCCTGTCGCCTGGCGCGTTCATCCGCGATGGTCCTGACCGCGTCGTTGACCCGCGGGCCCTCCGTGCCGGGGTTTGCCAAGTCGGCCATACCACGGCGTCAACCGCGGCCAGTTCGTTGGCACTGCAGGCTTCACGCCTGACGCGACCGCTCTTTGCCCAGAGCAACGAGATCAATTTGCTGGACCTGAACGTGCTGCTCGCAGTGCGCGCGCCCGAACAGCAAAGCAATCTACTGTCGGTGGCGCGGGAGGACGACTGCTGGCCTCCTACGTGTGCCAATTGCGGCATCAAGCTGGCGGAACGCCAGCCCAAGAACGGCGGCCGGGCCGTTTGGAGCTGCACGAACTACCCGAGGTGCAGAGCGTGCTTGGAGATGCGCAGGGCTGAGTGGATGACCACCCGGCCCGTCCGAAATCATGAAGACCCACCGAGCCATCGGTGTGAAGCACACCGGAATCCCAAGCTGTTCAAGAACGCTTTCCCGTACTTTTCCTTATCACCAACGAAAACGCCACCTCATGGGTGGCGTAAGTCGTTGATTTCATTGCTGAAACCTGGTGGGCGGTGCAGGGTTCGAACCTGCGACCCCTGCCGTGTGAAGGCAGTGCTCTACCGCTGAGCTAACCGCCCGGGTGCTGTTGGAACTTCGGTCCCGGGAAGCCCGCTATTGTGCCACAGATTTTCTGCTCTGCATCACGTGAGCAGGCGCCAGAGCGTCTTGCCGTTGCTGGCCTTGTCGAGTTCGGCCAGCACGGCCTGGTGCGCCGTCAATTCGTCGGCGCTGGCACCGGGCACAGGCAGGCTGAACGAACTCAGGTCGATGGCTTGGATCTGCAGTTGCGGGTTCGGCCCCTCCTCGCTGGCGTCGATCACCAACGTGCCCTGCCCGCGGGTCATGTTGATGTAGACGTCGGCCAGCAGGCCGGCGTCCAGCAGCGCGCCGTGCAGGCTGCGGTTCGAGTTGTCGACTTCCAGGCGCTTGCACAGCGCGTCGAGCGAGTTGCTCTTGCCCGGGAACATCTCGCGCGCCATCAGCAGCGTGTCGGTGACGGACGCCACATGCTCCGCGAACCTCGGCCTGCCGATGCGGCGCAACTCTTCGTTCAGGAAGCCCAGGTCGAAGCTGGCGTTGTGGATCAGGATCTCGGCGCCGGCGACAAACTCCAGCAGTTCATCGGCGATGGCGGCGAAGAGGGGCTTGTCGGCCAGGAAGTCGTCGGTCAGGCCGTGGATGCGGATCGCCTCTTCACTGCCTTTGCGCTCGGGGTTGAGGTAGAAGTGCTTGTGCCCGCCGGTCAGGCGGCGATTCAGCATTTCGACGCAACCGATTTCGACGATGCGGTCGCCGCTCTCGGGCGACAGGCCTGTGGTCTCGGTGTCGAGAAAGATCTGCCTCATGCCGGCGCTCCGCCCGCGGACGGTCCGCGCCGCCCGGCCCACCACCACAGCGCACCGCCGGCCAGGATCATCGGAATGCACAGCCACTGGCCCATGCTCATGTTCAAGGCCAGCAGGCCGAGGAAATCGTCCGGTTCGCGGAAGTACTCGGCAATGAACCGGAAGATGCCGTACCCGAGCAGAAAGGCGCCGCTGACCTGGCCGGTGGCGCGCGGACGCCGGCCGTAGAACCACAGCAGCGCAAACAGCATCAGCCCCTCCATGCCGAATTCGTACAGTTCGGACGGGTGGCGTGGGATGCTGGAACCCGATTGCGGAAACACCATCGCCCATGGCAGCGACGGGTCGGCAGCCCGCCCCCACAACTCGCCGTTGATGAAGTTGCCGATGCGGCCGCTGGCCAACCCGGTGGGCACACAGGGCGCGATCAGGTCGGTCACCTGCAGGAAGCTGCGGCCGCGGCGATAGGCGAACAGTGCCATCGCGGTCGCAACGCCCAGCAATCCGCCGTGGAACGACATGCCGCCCTTCCAGACCGCAAACACCTCCAGCGGATGATGCACATACCAGTCGGGCTTGTAGAACAGCACGTAGCCCAGGCGTCCGCCCAGCACGACGCCGAGCACCCCGAAGAACAGCAGGTCTTCGACGTCGCCCGAGGTCCAGCCTGCATCGGCGAACCAGGGCTTGCGCACCCGCAGATTGGCCAGCCAGAGGAACAGGCCGAACGCCACCAAGTAGGTCAGGCCATACCAATGGACCTGGATCGGTACGCCGATGCGGGTCAGGTCCAGCGCGATCGGATTGAACTGTGGGTGTATCAGCATGGGCCGGGATCATAAGCGCCTGGACTGGGCGAAAATCGCCCGCGAGGCCGCACTTTGCAGCGGTTGACGTTCTTCTCGCCCGGACCGACCAAAGGATTTCTCGATGCCTGCCTACCGTTCCAAGACCTCCACCGCCGGCCGCAACATGGCCGGGGCCCGCGCGCTGTGGCGTGCCACCGGCATGAAGGACGGCGATTTCAGCAAACCCATCATCGCGATCGCCAACTCGTTCACCCAGTTCGTTCCCGGCCACGTGCACCTGAAGGACCTGGGCCAGCTGGTGGCGCGCGAAATCGAGGCCGCCGGCGGCGTGGCCAAGGAATTCAACACCATTGCCGTGGACGATGGCATCGCGATGGGCCATGACGGCATGCTTTATTCGCTGCCCAGCCGCGACATCATCGCCGACTCGGTCGAATACATGGTCAACGCCCACTGTGCCGACGCGCTGGTGTGCATCTCCAATTGCGACAAGATCACGCCGGGCATGCTGATGGCCGCGATGCGCCTGAACATCCCCTGCGTGTTCGTCTCCGGCGGGCCGATGGAGGCGGGCAAGACCCGCCTGGCAGGCAGCGTCGAGATCAAGAAGCTCGACCTGATCGATGCGATGGTGATGGCCGCCGACAGCCAGGTGAGCGACGCCGACCTGGCCGAGGTCGAGCGCTCGGCCTGCCCGACCTGCGGCTCCTGCTCGGGCATGTTCACCGCCAACTCGATGAACTGCCTCACCGAGGCCCTGGGCTTGTCGCTGCCGGGCAATGGCACGGTGGTGGCCACCCATGCCGACCGCGAGCAGTTGTTCAAGCGCGCCGGCCGTCTGGCCGTGGAACTCTGCCAACGCTACTACGAGCAGGACGACGCCTCCGTGCTGCCACGGTCGATGGGCTTCAAGGCCTTCGAGAACGCGATCACGCTGGACATCGCGATGGGAGGGTCGACCAACACCATCCTGCACCTGCTGGCCATCGCCCAGGAAGCCGAGATCGACTTCACCATGGCCGACATCGACCGCCTCTCGCGCGTCGTGCCGCAGCTGTGCAAGGTGGCGCCCAACACGAACAAGTACCACATCGAGGATGTGCACCGGGCCGGCGGCATCATGGCCATCCTCGGTGAACTCGATCGCGCCGGCAAGCTGCACACCGACGTACCCACCGTGCACAGCAAGACCTTGAAGATGGCATTGGACGAGTGGGACATCGCCCGTGCGCCCAGCGCCGAGGTCCAGACCTTCTACCGCGCCGGCCCGGCCGGCATCGCGACCCAGGTCGCGTTCAGTCAGGCGACCCGCTGGCTCAGCCTGGACACCGACCGCGCCGAGGGCTGCATCCGCTCCGCGGAGCACGCCTTCTCGCAGGTCGGCGGCCTGGCGGTGCTGGTGGGCAACATTGCCCTCGACGGCTGCGTCGTGAAGACCGCCGGAGTGGATGACGCACTGATGGTCTTCGAGGGCACGGCCCACGTGACCGAATCGCAGGACGAAGCGGTGGCCCATATCCTTGCCGACAAGGTCAAGGCCGGCGACGTGGTGATCGTGCGCTACGAAGGCCCCAAGGGCGGGCCGGGTATGCAGGAGATGCTCTACCCCACCTCGTATATCAAATCCAAGGGCCTGGGCAAAGCCTGCGCGCTGCTGACCGATGGCCGCTTCTCGGGCGGCACCTCGGGCCTGTCGATCGGCCACGTGTCGCCGGAGGCGGCGGCCGGCGGTGCGATCGGCCTGGTGCGCGACGGCGACCGGATCCGCATCGACATCCCCAAGCGCCGCATCGACGTGCTGGTGTCGGACGAGGAACTGGCGAAGCGCCGCGCCGAGCAGGATCGCCTGGGCTGGAAGCCGGCGCTGCCTCGCCCGCGCAAAGTCTCTGCGGCGCTGAAGGCTTATGCCAAGCTGGCGATGTCGGCCGACAAGGGCGCCGTGCGCGACTTGTCGCAGTTGGACGACTGAGCACCAGGTGGGCGGGTGGGCAGAGGCCCGTCGGCCCCGTGCCGTGGCGCGTCAATGGCGCCGGAACGAACGGCTGTTCTTGTCCTTGGGCCCCAGCCCCATGTTGGCAATGCCGCGCAGGCGCCGCTCCTCCTTGCGGTCGGCGTCACGCTGCATTTCGCGCCGCCGCGTCATGCCCGTCATGTCCGACCACTGCCACCACACCAGGGCCGCGCCGAACAGCCCGACCATCCACCACCAACTCCACGCCGCCAACGGGGTCCAGGACAGCAGCTTCAGCACTGCGAACGCCACCCCCAGCACGACAAACGCCATACCCTGCCTCCCATAGGATGAGGCGAAACCATGAATCGCCCTGTCAACAAATTTCCGTAGAATTCGTTGATCCCACTGTAAGCCACTCTGTCCCCTCCTGGAAGGAACCCATGAAAGCTTTGTTCGCCCTGGTCGCCACGGTCGCCGTGTCTGCCTCCGCCTTCGCCGCCGATGACGGCATGGCCCTGGCACAGAAGAAGAATTGTCTGGCTTGCCACTCGGTGGACGCCAAAATCGTGGGCCCGGCCTACAAGGATGTCGCCGCCAAGTATGCCGGCGACAAAACCGCCGTTGCCAAGCTGAGCGAGAAGGTGATCAAGGGCGGCGTCGGCGTCTGGGGCCAGGTGCCGATGCCGGCCAACCAAGTCACTCCGGCCGAAGCCAAGGAATTGGTGACCTGGGTGCTGTCGCTGAAGAAGTGAACTCCCGTTGGCCGACGTGCCACGATAAAAAGCCCCGCGACGCGGGGCTTTTTTGTGGGCGATCAGGCAACCCGTCCAGGTCGCCGCCAGATCAGTTGTTCTCGGACAATTGGTCCAGGATCGCCGGATTCTCCAGCGTGCTGGTGTCCTGCGTGATCGCCTCGCCCTTGGCGATCGAGCGCAGCAGGCGGCGCATGATCTTGCCCGAACGGGTCTTGGGCAGGTTCTCGCCGAAACGGATGTCCTTGGGCTTGGCGATCGGGCCGATCTCCTTGCCCACATGGTCGCGCAACTGCTTGGCGATCGCCTTGGCCTCGTCACCGGTGGGGCGCGAGCGCTTGAGCACGACGAAAGCCACCACGGCCTCGCCGGTGGTGTCGTCCGGGCGGCCCACCACCGCGGCTTCGGCCACCAGTTCGGTGCAACTCACCAGCGCCGACTCGATCTCCATCGTGCCCATGCGGTGGCCCGAAACGTTCAGCACGTCGTCGATGCGGCCGGTGATGGTGAAGTAGCCGGTCTTCTCGTCGCGGATGGCGCCGTCGCCCGCGAGGTAGTACTTGCCCTTGAAGTCGTCCGGGTAATAGCTCTTCTTGAAGCGCTCGGGGTCGCCCCAGATCGTACGGATCATCGAAGGCCACGGCCGCTTGACGACCAGGATGCCGCCCTGGCCGTTCGGCACGTCCTTGCCCGTCTCGTCGACGATCGCGGCCATGATGCCCGGGAACGGCAGCGTGCACGAACCCGGCACCAGCGGCGTGGCGCCCGGCAGCGGTGTGATCATGTGGCCGCCGGTCTCGGTCTGCCAGAAGGTGTCGACGATCGGGCAGC
Source organism: Ideonella sp. sgz306126 (assembly GCF_056032705.1). NCBI lineage: Bacteria > Pseudomonadati > Pseudomonadota > Betaproteobacteria > Burkholderiales > Sphaerotilaceae > Ideonella > Ideonella sp. sgz306126. The sequence goes on along the minus strand of NZ_JBVYWP010000003.1, from coordinate 802,732 downwards.
GACCGCCACCCACGTGCAGGTGGTACCACTCCCAGGCCGCAGGGTTGATCGGTTCGCCCACCGAGCCGAGCAGACGCAGGCTGCTCAGGTCGTAGCTCTTGGGATGGACTGCATCGTTGGCTTCGGCCGACTTGATCAGCGAGCGGATGGCCGTGGGCGCGGTGTAGAACACGCTGACCCTGTGGTCCTGGATCATCTTCCAGAAACGGCCCGCGTCCGGGTAGGTGGGCACGCCTTCGAAGACGACCTCGGTGCCGCCCAGGGCCAGCGGGCCATAGGTGATGTAGGTGTGGCCGGTGACCCAGCCGATGTCGGCGGTGCACCAGAACACGTCGTCGGCCTTGAGGTCGAAGGTCCACTTCGTGGTCAGTGCCGCGTGCAGCAGGTAGCCGCCGGTGCTGTGCTGCACGCCCTTGGGCTTGCCGGTCGAGCCCGAGGTGTAGAGCAGGAACAGCGGGTGTTCGGCTTCCACCCATTCCGGCTCGCAGGTGCTGGATTGCTTGGCGACCAGGTCGTCCATCCACACGTCGCGGCCGGCGGTCATGCTGATCGGCGAACCCGAGCGCTTGACGACCAGCACGTTCTTCACGGCGTCGCAGCCGCCCAGCGCCAGCGCCTCGTCGACGATGGATTTCAGCGGCAACTGCTTGCCGCCACGGACCTGATGGTCGGCGGTGATGATGGCCTTGGCACCGGTGTCCTCCACGCGGTCGCGCACGCTCTGGGCCGAGAAGCCGCCGAACACCACCGAGTGGGTCGCGCCGATGCGGGCACAGGCCTGCATTGCCGCCACGCCGTCGATCGACATCGAGATGTAGATGACCACGCGGTCGCCCTTGCCGATGCCGATGGACTTCAGGCCATTGGCGATCTGGCAGGTCTTGGCCAGCAGGTCCTTGTAGGAAATCCGGGTGACTTCGCCACCATCGGCTTCGAAGATGATCGCGGTCTTGTCGCCCAGACCGCGCTCGATGTTGCGATCCAGGCAGTTGTACGAAGCATTGAGCGTGCCGTCCTCGAACCACTTGAAGAACGGCGCCTCGGCTTCGTTCAGCACCTTGGTGAACGGCGTCTTCCAGGTGAGCAACTCCTTGGCCAGCCGCCCCCAGTAGCCTTCGTAGTCGGTGTCGGCTTCTTGGCACAAGGCCTCGTAGGCCGCCATGCCGGACACGGCCGCCTGCGCAGAGAACGCCGGGTCGGGGGTGTAGATCTTGAGTTCTTCACTCATGGTTATGTCTCCTCAGGGCTCGATGTGATCCATTGCACGCAACTGCGTCCGAGCGGAACTGTGTTCCGGGCGTCTGACGAAGGCCTTACTCCCGGGTGGAGCGCTGTCTCCGCACAGTCCGTGCCAAGTTTAGAACCCCCGGCCGCGACCTGGCGATGCGGGCGAAACCAAGGGATTGCCCGTGGGTACACTGCGTCTCCCGATGCCCGCGGCTCAGGGCGGGCCCTGAGCCGGCGTGCCAGCGTGATGCAAGCCTGCCGGCGCAGGATCGCATCCCCACCTTCTCTTAGCTTCTCAAGAGACCGACCATGACATCCATCCGCCAGGCTGACCTGATCGAATCCGTCGCTGCCGCGCTGCAGTACATCTCGTACTACCACCCGGCCGACTACATCGCCCACCTGGCCCGCGCCTACGAGCGCGAGCAAAGCCCCGCCGCCAAGGACGCGATCGCGCAAATCCTCACCAACTCGCGCATGTGCGCCGAGGGCCATCGGCCCATCTGCCAGGACACCGGCATCGTCAACGTGTTCCTGAAGATCGGCATGAATGTGCAGTGGGAAGGTTTCACCGGCAGCCTCCAGGACGCGGTCGACGAGGGTGTTCGCCAGGCCTACAACAACCCCGACAACAAACTGCGGGCCTCGGTGCTGGACGACCCGATCTTCGCGCGCAAGAACACCAAGGACAACACGCCCGCGGTGGTCTTCATGGAAGTGGTGCCAGGCAACACCGTGGAAGTGACCGTGGCCGCCAAGGGGGGTGGCAGCGAGAACAAGTCCAAGCTGTACATGCTGAACCCGGGCGACAGCATCGTCGACTGGGTGCTCAAGACGGTCCCGACGATGGGCGCCGGCTGGTGCCCGCCCGGCATGCTGGGCATCGGCGTCGGCGGCACGGCCGAGAAGGCCGCGCTGCTGGCCAAGGAAGCGCTGATGGACGACATCGACATGTACGAGTTGCTGGCGCGCGGCCCGCAGAACCAGCTCGAAGAGCTGCGCATCGAGCTGTACGAGAAGGTCAACGCGCTGGGCATCGGCGCCCAGGGCCTGGGCGGCCTGACCACGGTGCTGGACGTCAAGATCAAGACCTACCCGACCCACGCCGCCAGCAAGCCGATCGCGATGATCCCGAACTGCGCCGCCACCCGCCATGCGCATTTCGTGCTCGACGGCTCGGGCCCGGTTTACCTCGATCCGCCCAGCCTGTCGCTGTGGCCCGACGTGCACTGGGCGCCCGACTACAACAAGAGCCGGCGCATCGACCTGAACACGCTGACCAAGGCCGAGGTCGCGAGCTGGAAGCCCGGCGACACCCTGCTGCTCAACGGCAAGATGCTGACCGGCCGCGACGCCGCGCACAAGCGCATTGCCGAGCTGCTGGCCAAGGGCGAACCGCTGCCGGTGGATTTCACCAACCGCGTCATCTACTACGTCGGCCCGGTGGACCCGGTGCGCGATGAAGTGGTGGGCCCGGCCGGCCCCACCACCGCCACCCGCATGGACGGCTTCACCCGCATGATGCTGGAGAAGACCGGGCTGATCGCCATGGTCGGCAAGGCCGAACGCGGCCCGGTCGCGATCCAGGCGATCAAGGACAACCGGAGCGCCTACCTGATGGCGGTGGGCGGCAGCGCCTACCTGGTGTCCAAGGCGATCAAGGCCGCCCAGGTGGTCGGGTTTGCCGACCTGGGCATGGAAGCGATCTACGAGTTCGACGTGGTCGACATGCCGGTGACCGTGGCGGTGGACGCCGGCGGCACCAGTGCCCACATCGAAGGGCCCAAGCTCTGGCAGGCCAGGATCGGCAAGATCCCCGTCGTCGAGGCCTGATCACACCGTCCACCCGCCAAGCTGCCGCGCATGGGCGAGGCCCTGCGGGTGGCCTCAGCGTGCCTGGTGCAGCACGCGTTGTGGAAAGGGGATCTCGACGCCCTGCCGGTTCAGCAGCCGCAACACGGCCAGGTTGACGTCCGAGCGCACGCCGCCCAGTCCGTTTTCCGGGTCGACGATCCAGAACAGCAGGGTCAACTCCAGCCCGTCGGCCGCGAAGTTCGACAGTTGCACGCCCGGTGACGGGTCGGCGAGCACGCGTGGCACCCCTCTCACGGTCTCGACGACCTGCGGCAACAACGCGTCCAGGTCGGTCCCGTAGGCCACCTGCACCACCGTCGACACCAGCACCTTCGGGTCGGCCAGCGACGAATTCTCGACCCGCTGGGTGATCATCATTTCGTTGGGCACGATGGCTTCGCGGCCGTTGAGCGCGCGAATCACCGTGTAGCGCGTGGCGATGTCGGTGATGCGCCCTTCGAAGTTGTCGACCCGCACCGTGTCGCCGATGCGCAGCGAGCCCTCGACCAGGATCACGAAGCCCGAGACGTAGTTCGCAGCGAGCTTCTGCAGGCCGAAGCCGATGCCGACGCCCACCGCGCCGCCCAGCACCGACAGCGTGGTCAGGTCGATGCCGACGGCCGACAGCGCCAGCAGCAGGCCCACGAAGGTGAGCAACGCCCGCACCGCGTTGGCGGCGGCCTTGCGGATCGAGAGCTGCTCGCCCCGCGCGCCTTCGAGCAGCCTCGCCTCGATGGCCGCAGACAGCCACAGCACCAACACCAGCATCAGCCCGGCCGACAGCGTGCCTTCGAGCAGGGTCGTGACCGAGACCGTGCTGCCGCCCACCTTCCAGCGGATGTCGTCCAGCGCGTCCAGCACCTCGGGCAGCACGCCGGTGAGCCAGCCCACCACGGCCAGCCAGGCCAGCCAGGAGAGGGTCCGCTCGACGGCCCGCATCCAGGTCGACTTCGGAAAGGCCGCGCTCAGCACCCGCACGAGCAGGCGGATGACGCAGAACGACACCATCACCGGGATGACGATCTTGAACACCGCCAGCGGCACGCCGCGCCGGATCAGCAGGTGGCGCGCACCGTAAGACAGTGCCAGCGCCAGCACGGGGAACAGCACGCCGTCGATGATGCGCCGCCCGAACCAGACCGACCCTGAGGGCACCTGCGGGCCGCGCAGCACGCGCACCGCGGTCCAGGCCACCAACAGGCAGCCCAGCACCACCGAGCCTTCGATCAGCGCACTGGGGTGCGTCAGCGCGGCAAGAAATTCATCCAGGGTCAGGACAGGCAGGACGTTCGCATTCATGCCGCCATTGTCCCCGCTGCCGCGGGCCGCTCAGACGTCGGCCAGTGCACGCAGGTGGGCCGCCACGCTGCGCGCCAGCGCGCTCAGCGAGTAGCCACCCTCCAGGCACGAGACGATGCGCCCCCGGCTGTGCCGCCTGGCCAGGTCGACCAGCCGGCGGGTGATCCACTCGTAATCGGCTTCGACCAGGCCGAGCTGGCCCATTTCATCCTCGCGGTGGGCGTCGAAGCCCGCCGAGACGAAGATCATCTCCGGCGCGAACGCATCCAGCCGCGGGATCCAGTTGGCCTCGATCAGTTCGCGAATCTCGCCACCCCGGGTGTAGGCCGGGATCGGCAGGTTGACCATGTTGGTCCCCAGCGGAACCCCGCCGGAAAACGGGTAGAGCTGATCCTGGAAGAAGCTGACCATCAGCACCCGCTCGTCGCCGGCGATGATGTCCTCGGTGCCGTTGCCGTGGTGCACGTCGAAATCGACGATCGCCACCCGCTTCAGGCCACGCACGTCCAGCGCATGGCGGGCCGCGATCGCGACGTTGTTGAAGAAGCAAAAGCCCATGGTCTGCGAGCGCGTGGCGTGATGGCCCGGCGGGCGGATCGCGCAGAAAGCGTTCTCGACCCTGCCGTCGATCACCGCATCGGTGGCCGCCACCGCGGCGCCGGCGGCACGCAGCGCCGCGCGCCAGGTGTGCGGGCAGACCATCGTGTCGGGGTCCAGCGCACGGTGCTCGCCGGTCGCGGTGGCCTGCTGCATGAACTCGTCCAGTTCCAGCAGATAACCTTCGGAGTGGGCCAGCATCAAATCGCTGTGGCCGGCCAGCGGCGGGTCGAGCCGGGTCAGTGCGATGTCCAGTCCGGTGGCCAGCAGATGATCCTCGATCGCGTCCAGTCGCTGCGGGCACTCGGGGTGGCCGTTGCCCATGTCGTGGGCGCGGCAATCGGGATGTGAGAAATAGGCCGTGGTCATGGGGTCATGCCGGTGCGATCCGGCAAGTTGTCTCGTGGGTATTCTGAGCTATCGTGGACCCATGACGAGCGCCCATTGGCCTACACGATTGACTCTGCTCAAGAGGCAGATTAGCACGATCATCGTCGGCAAGCCGACCCAGATCGACGACGCGCTGGCCTGCCTGCTGGCCGGCGGCCACCTGCTGATCGAGGACCTGCCGGGCGTCGGCAAGACCACGCTGGCGCACGCGCTGGCGATCTCGCTCGGACTGCAGTTCTCGCGCGTCCAGTTCACCGCCGACATGATGCCCAGCGACCTGCTCGGCGTCAGTGTCTTCGAGCGCCAGCGCGAGGGCTTCGTGTTCCATCCCGGCCCGGTCTTCGCACAAGTGCTGCTGGCCGATGAAATCAACCGCGCCGGCCCCAAGACCCAGAGTGCCTTGCTCGAAGCGATGGAGGAACAGCAGGTCAGCATCGACGGCGAAAGCCGCCCGCTGCCGCACCCCTTCTTCGTCATCGCGACCCAGAACCCCAGCGAGCAGCTGGGCACCTTCGCGCTGCCCGAAAGCCAGCTCGACCGCTTCCTGATGTGCATCCGCCTGGGCTACCCCGATGCCGCGGCCGAGCGAGCCCTGCTGGCCGGTGAAGACCGGCGCGGGCTGATGGCGCGTCTGCAGCCGCTGATGAACGCCGCCGAGGTGCTGCAGCTGATGGCCGAGGTCGCTCAGGTCCATGTCTCGGACCCTTTGCTGGATTACTTGCAGGCGCTGATCGCGGCCACCCGCGACGGACGCTGGTTCGTCGAGGGTTTGTCGCCGCGTGCCGGCATCGGCGTGCTGCGCCTGGGCCGCGCCCGCGCCCTGCTGGCCGGGCGCAGCTTCGTCACGCCGGACGACCTGCAGGCCTTGCTGCCCCAGGCCATCGCCCACCGGCTGGTGCCGGTGCCCGGTGCCGGCCGCGGCCGCCGCGAACAGGTGCGTGCGATGCTGCAAGCGGTCGCGCTGCCCTGAGCCGACGGCGATGACCGGCGGACTCCGACGGCGCCTGCAAGCTTGGTGGCTGGCGCGCCTGCCGCCGACCGATCAATGGACGCTGACCCAGCGCAACGTCTACATCGTGCCGACCCGCGCCGGCCTGGCGTTCGCGATCACTCTGTTGCTGCTGCTCGTCGGCGCCATCAACTACCAGCTCAACCTGGGTTACGCGCTGACCTTCCTGCTCGCGGGCAGCGCGCTGGCCTCGATGCACATGACCCACGGCAGCCTGCGCGGGCTGACGCTGCACCTGAAACCGCCCTCGCCCTGCTTCGCCGGCGACGCCACGCTGCTGGAGATCGCGATCGACAACCCCGGCGCGGCGCGCCATGGCCTGGGTTTCGCGGTCGACGGCGCCGGTGCTGGCGCCGCGGACTTCAGCTGGGTCGAGATCGACGCCCGCGGCCGCTCGCTGCTGGGCCTGAGCTGCCGCTTCGCGCGGCGCGGCCACCACGCGCTGCCGGTGCTGCGCATCGAGAGCCGGTTTCCCTTCGGCCTGTTCCGCGCCTGGTCGCTCTGGCGGCCGGCGGCGCGCGTCTGGGTCTACCCCGCGCCCGAGCGGCCCGCGCCTGAACTGCCGCCGGCACGTCGGGCCGCCGAGGCCGGGCCTGCGACGAGCCGTGGCGGCGCGGACGAGTTCGACAGCCTGCGGCCGTGGCGGCGCGGCGACGCCCTGCGCCAGGTGGTGTGGAAGCAGCTCGCCCGCAGCGGTACCTTGATCAGCCGTGAATCAAGCCACGCGGCCCGCCCGCAGCTTTGGCTGGCGTGGGACGACACCCGCGGGCCGGATCCCGAGGCGCGGCTGTCGCGACTGGCCGCCTGGGTGCTGGCGGCCGAAGCCCAGGGCCAGGTGTGGGGACTGCGTCTTCCCGGTGCCGAGATCGCTCAGGCCGCCGGCACCGCCCATCAGCACGAAGCGCTGCAGGCGCTGGCACGATGGACGCGCTGAATCCGTCGCCGTGGCGACAGCGCCTGTCCGCGCTGCCGCGCGAGACCCGCGATACCTGGTTCCTGCTGGCCCTGATCGCGTGGACGATCGCGCCGCACCTGCCACGCCTGCCTTCGGGCCTGGCGCTGCTGAGCGGCGGGGTGCTGCTGTGGCGGGCGCGACTGGCCTGGCGCCAGGCACCGCTGCCGGGACGCAGGCTGCTGCTGGGCGCCGTCGGGCTGGCGCTGGCCTCGGTCTGGATCAGCCAGCATGGCCGGCTGGGGCGCGATACCGCGGTCGACCTGCTGGTGCTGCTGATGACGCTCAAGACGCTGGAACTGCGCGCCCGTCGCGACGCGCTGGTGGTGTTCTTCCTCGGCTTCTTCCTGGTGCTGACCCAGTTCCTGTACTCGCAGTCGCTGATCACCGCGTTGGCCATGGGCGTATCGGTCTGGGGTTGGTTGACCGCGCTGACGCTGGCCCACATGCCGGCCGGCGTGCCTCGCTTGCGCGACGCCGGCGCGCTGGCCGCCCGCGCAGCGGGGCTGGGCGTGCCGGTGATGGTGGCGCTGTTCCTGCTGTTTCCGCGCCTGTCCCCGTTGTGGGGCGTGCCCGCAGAGACCGCCCGCACCGGGTTGTCGGACCACCTTCGGCTCGGCGACATCGCCGAACTGGCGCAGGACGACAGCATCGCGCTGCGCTTGCGGTTCATGGGCCCGGCCCCACCGCCGCAGGCACTGTACTTCCGGGGGCCGGTGCTGTCGCGCTACGACGGCCGGCAGTGGCGCGGCGCGGACGCCGAATCGGCCGACGATGGCCGCCCGGCCGTGCTCACCCGCGGCCCGGGCATCGCCTACGAGATGACGCTGGAGCCGCTGCATATCGCATGGCTGCCCTTGCTCGACCTCACCCCGCAGGCCCCGACCAGCCTCCCGGCCTTGCCGGACCTGCGCCGCGGCACCGGCGGCCAATGGCAATTGCGCAGCCCCTTGGGCCAGCGGGTGCGCCTGCAGGCCCGCGCCTGGCCCGATGCCCTGACCGAGCCGCAGCTGAGCCGCCGACGCCAGCGCGAGCTGACGGCGCTGGCGCCAGGTCACGACCTGCGCACCCGCGCCTGGGCCGCGGACTTCCATGCACGTGCCGATCTGCGCGATGCCGACGCCGCCACCTTGTCCGACGCCGTGCTCCGGTACATCCGCAGCGCCGGCTTCAGCTACACGCTCAGTCCCGGGCACTACGGCAGCGAGCCGGTCGACGCGTTCTGGCTGGACCGTCGCCAGGGCTTTTGCGAACACTTTGCGGCGGCCTTCGTGGTCGTGATGCGCGCGATGGGCGTGCCCGCCCGCATCGTCACCGGCTACCAGGGCAGCGACGACGCCCCGGAGGACGGCTTCTGGGTGGTGCGCCAGAGCCACGCCCATGCCTGGGCCGAAGTCTGGGAGGCCGGCCACGGCTGGCTGCGCGTCGATCCGACCGCCGCCGTCGCACCGGACCGCATCCTGCACGGCCGCGAACTGCTGCCCGCGCCGGGCTTGATCGGCGGCGCGCTCGAGGCCTTCGATCCCGGCCTGACGTGGCGCCTGCGCCGTGCCTTCGAAACGCTGGACAACCGCTGGAACCAATGGGTGCTGGGCTACGGCCGACCGCAGCAGGACAAGCTGCTGCGGGCGCTGGGCCTGCGCGATGCCGATCCGGCCGCACTGGCGCAGGCGCTGGGCGTGCTGCTGGCCGCGGTCGCGCTGGCGGGCGCGGCCTGGGCGGCGTGGGATGCGCGGCGGCGCACGCCCTGGCAACGCCTGCAGGCGGCGGTGAGCGGCGAGTTGCTGCGCCTGGGCGTCGAGGTGCCTGCATCGGCCAGTCCGGGCCAGTGTGCCGACCGGGTCGACCAGGCCTGCGGGGACGCCGGCCACGCCATCGCCGAGGCCCTGCGCGATCTGCAGCGCATGCGCTATGGTCCGCCCGCCGTGGCTGGCGCACCTCAGACCGGTGACCGATGGCGGCGCTGGCAGCGCGATTTCCACCGCCGCTGCGTGCAGTTGCGCCGCGCGCCGGCCCGACCGCGATAATTCCGTGCGGCACCACCGCCCCCTCCACCGGTGCCGAGACACCGTGCTCCGCGAGCCAGAGCGCCGCTTGCCGCCCCGGCCGGGCACGGACGCGGTCTGCCGCCTCCGGCGCCTCTCCACTAAACCGGCCAGAACGCCCGTCCCCCATGCGCCACGCCACCCCGCTGACCTCTGCTCGACGCCCTCCGGTCCTGGCCCGGGCCCTGATCTGCCTGGCCACCGGCGCGCTGGCCTGCCTGCCCGCGACGGCACGGTCCCCCGCCCGGCCGCGGCACGCCGACGTGGCCGTTCAAGCCGACGACGCGCCCGACGTGGTGATCTATGGCCACCGGCCCGACGTGATGGCGCTGGCGCACCAGATCGCGCAAGCCCAGAAGCTGGACGAGACTTGGGTGGCCGACCAACTCGCACAGGCGCGCTACCAGCCTCGCGTCGCGCGCCTGGTCATGCCGCCGCCGGCCGGCACGGCCAAGAACTGGCAGGCCTATCGGGCGCGCTTCGTCGAACCTCAGCGGGTACGCGAGGGGCTGCGTTTCTGGGACGACAACCGCCGTTGGCTGGACGCAGCCCAGCAGCGCTGGGGCGTGCCGCCGGAAATCGTCACGGCCATCGTCGGCGTCGAGACTTTTTATGGCCGGATCCGCGGCCATTTCCGGGTGCTGGACGCGCTGTCCACCTTGTCCTTCGATTTCCCCAGCGGCCGCAGTGACCGCAGCGGGTTCTACCGCGACGAACTGGGCGCCTTCCTGGCCTGGTGCGCCGCCGAACAGCGCGATCCGACCTCGGTCAAGGGCTCGTTCGCCGGCGCCATCGGCCTGCCGCAGTTCATGCCCACCAGCCTCCGGACCTATGCCGTCGACTTCGACGGCGACGGCCGCATCGACCTGGATCACAGCGGCGCCGATGTGGTGGGCAGCGTGGCACATTACTTCGCCAGCTTCGGCTGGGAACGCGGTGGACCGACCCATTTCGAAGTCGCTCCCCCGGTGGACACCGCGGCGCGTGCCGCACTGCTCGCACCCGACGTCCAGCCGACGTTCAGCGCCCGGCAGATGGCCGAGCGTGGTGCCGTGCTTGAGCCGGCCGGCCTGGTCTATGTCGGCCTGCTTGCCCTGGTGGAATTGCAGAACGGCGACCAGGCCCCAAGCTACGTCGCCGGCACCCGCAACTTCTACGTGATCACACGCTACAACTGGTCGAGCTACTACGCGATGGCGGTGATCGACCTGGCTCGCGAACTGCGCCGGATGCAACCGCCGCCGGCCGCAGCGCCGGTCGCTGCCGAGGCGGCCGAAGCGGCCTCGGCGCCCGCTTCGGCCGCGTCGGGGAGCGGCCTACAATGAGCCCGCCCCCGTCGTCCGCCCCCTCCTACAAGGCACCACGGCCCATGTCACGACTGCCGGATCTTGCCGAGCGCATCGAACGCCTCGTGCTGCGTCACGAGGAACTCCAGCGAACCAACACGCTGTTGCAACAGCAATTGCAGGCCACGGTGGCCGAACGCGACAGCCTGAAGTCGCGCCTGGCCGCAGCGCGCTCGCGCGTCGACGCGCTGCTCGAACGCCTGCCGGTCGAACCCGCACCGGCGGCCCCCCCCGGAGCCGCCGAATGAAGCAGATCGAAGTCACCATCCTCGGTCAAAGCTATCTGCTGGGTTGCCCCGAAGGCGGCGAAGCGCTGCTGCACGCCGCCGTGCACACGGTGGACCAGGAAATGAGCGCGATCCGGGACGCCGGCAAGGTCAAGGCCCGCGAACGCATGGCCGTGCTGGCCGCGCTGAACCTGGCCTACCGTCTGGCCGATCGACCGGCCGTCCCGGCAACGCCCAAGACAGGAACGGTGCCGACCGGCGCCGAGGCCAGCGACGATGCCGATCTGGTCGAGTGGCTGATCGCGCGCGTCGACGCCACCCTGGGCGACGACGGCCGGCTGCTGTAGGCGCCCGCGCGCAGGGCGCAATCCCTTCAGGCCCCTCGTTGGCGCGGACATCGGCCGATCGCGCCCCGGCAGGCCTAGAATGCAGGCGTCCGTCGCATCTGCGTGGGTTTTATATTTCCTTGAACCGATGCTCTCGCGAGCCAGGGCTTGGAACATTGCCCGACTGGTGTGATCGTCTCGCGTCAGATGAACCCGACGTCGTGCTGACCTCGCCCACCTGAATCCCCTGGGTTCAGGAATGCGGCCCACGGTTTGCGGCGGACACCTTTCTGCTGTCTCCACCTAGCCCTGCGCATGCCCTCGTACTGGCTGATGAAAAGCGAGCCCGACGAGTGCTCCATCGACACCCTGGCCGGCCTGCCCGGCCAGACCGTGCCCTGGGTGGGGGTGCGCAACTACCAGGCGCGCAACTTCATGCGCGACGCGATGCACGTGGGCGATGGCGTGCTGTTCTACCACTCTTCCTGCGCCGAGCCCGGCGTCGCCGGCCTGGCCGAAGTGGTCAGCACGGCCTACCCGGATGCCACCCAGTTCGACCCGCTCAGCCGCTACCACGATGCCAAGTCGCAGCCCGCCTCGCCGCGCTGGCTGAACGTCGACGTGCGCCTGCGCCGCAAGACCCGGCTGCTGCCCCTGCGCGAGATGCGGGCGACCCCTGCGCTGGCCACCCTGCTGCTGCTCAAGCCCGGCAACCGCCTGTCGATCACGCCGGTGACGCCGGCCGAGTGGCAGACGGTGCTGGCCTTGCTGGACGCGGCATGAGTGCGCGACGTCCCGCCGGCGCAGCCAGGCGGCCGATCCGGCGCGCGTTCGCCGGCCCCCTGAGCGTGGCGCGCCACTGATGTCCGGCGCGGGAGCAAGCGCGTTCGACGCGGTGATCGTCGGTGCCGGCGCGGCCGGCCTGTTCTGCGCCGCACTGGCCGGGCAGCGCGGCCTGAAGGTGCTGCTGATCGACCATGCCGCCAAGCTGGCCGAGAAGATCCGCATCTCCGGCGGAGGCCGCTGCAACTTCACCAACCGCGACGCCAGCCCGGCCCAGTACCTGTCGGAGAACCCGCATTTCTGCCGCTCCGCGCTGGCGCGTTATCCGGCCAGCGAATTCATCGATCTGGTGCGCCGGCACGGCATCGCCTTTCATGAAAAACATCGCGGCCAGCTGTTCTGCGACGACTCGGCCGAGCAGATCATCGCGATGCTGGTCCACGAGTGCGAGCGCGGTGGCGTCACGCGCTGGCAGCCCTGCGCCGTGCGTGAGGTCCTGGCCGACGCGTCCGGCGCGTGGTTGCTGCGGACCGACCGCGGGCCGGTGCGCACCCGCAACGTGGTGGTGGCGACCGGCGGCCTGCCGGTGCCCAAGATCGGCGCCAGCGATTTCGGCCTGCGGCTGGCCGAACGGCTCGGCCATCGCCTGGTGGCGCCGCGCCCGGCCTTGGTGCCGCTGACCTTTTCCGCCACCGAATGGGCGCCGTTCGCGGCGCTGGCCGGCATCGCGCTGCCCGTGTTGATCAGCACCGATGTGCCCGGCCCCGGCAAAGCCCGCAAGCAGGCGCCGCGCATCGAGTTTCACGAAGACCTGCTGTTCACCCACCGCGGCCTCAGCGGACCGGCGGTGCTGCAGATCTCCAGCTACTGGCGGCCCGGTCAAGCACTGCGTATCGATCTCGCGCCCGGTCGGGATCTGGCCGCCTTGCTGCAGCAGGCCAAGCGCGGCTCGCGCCGCCAGCTGGGCAACGAGCTCGGCACCCTGCTCCCCCAGCGACTGGCCGACGCGTGGCTGGCAAGGCTGGGCGTGTCCGCGACCCTGGCGATGGACCAGGTGCCGGACGCCACCCTGCAGCAGTTGGCGGCCAGCCTGCAGGGCTGGCAGTTGACGCCCAGCGGCACCGAGGGCTGGAACAAGGCCGAAGTGATGGCCGGCGGCGTCGACACCCGCGATCTCAGTTCCCAGACGCTGGAGAGCAAGCGCCACCCCGGCCTGTATTTCATCGGCGAGGTGGTGGACGTGACCGGCTGGCTCGGCGGCTACAACTTCCAGTGGGCCTGGGCGAGCGCCGCGGCCTGCGCCCAGGCCCTCGCCCCGGCGGGCGACCCGGACGGTCCCACCGGATCGCCGGGCGGCGCCGGGCAGGCCTGAGGCCCGGACTTGGCCAGGCCGGCCACCGCGCTCAGTACCGGTAGACGCCGCGGCCGGTCTTGCGGCCCAGCCAGCCCGCAGCCACCATTTCCTTCAGCAGCGGACAGGGCCGGTACTTCGAGTCGTTGAACTCGGCCATGTAGACATTCATCACCGCCAGGCAGACGTCCAGCCCGATCATGTCGGCCAGAGCCAGCGGACCGATCGGCTGATTGCAGCCCAGCTTCATGCCGGCATCGATGTCCTCGGCCGACGCGGTGCCCTCGGCGAGCACGAAAAAGGCCTCGTTGATCATCGGCACCAGGATGCGGTTGACGACGAAGCCCGGCGCGTTCTTCACCGTGATCGGGGTCTTGCCCAGGCGCTCGGACAGCGCCTTGACCGCGTCGTGCGTCGCATCGCTGGTCTGCAGGCCGCGGATGATCTCGACCAGCGCCATCATCGGCACCGGGTTGAAGAAATGCATGCCGATGAAACGGTCCGGGCGCTGCGTCGCGGCCGCCAGCTTGGTGATCGAGATCGACGAGGTGTTGGTCGCCACCAGGGTTTCGGCCGGCAGCAAGGCGTCGAGTTGCTGCAGGATCTTGACCTTCAAGGCCTCGTTCTCGGTCGCCGCCTCGATCACCAGCGGTGCCGCGGCCAGGGCGGCGTAATCGGTGGAGCCCTTGATCCGCGCCAGCGCCGCGGCCTTGTCGGCCTCGGTGATCTTTTCCTTCTTGATCAGGCGGTCCAGGCTGCCCGCCACCGTGGCCAGGCCGCGTTGCACGGCGGCTTCGTTGATGTCCACCATCACCACGTCGATCCCGCACACGGCGCAGGCCTGCGCAATGCCGTTGCCCATCGTGCCCGCGCCAATCACACCCACCGTCTGAATCGTCATGAAAACTCCTGTGAATCGGGCGATCTGCCCATGCCGGACAGTCTACCCAGCCGATCGCGAGAGGCGGCCGGTCGCGGGCGTGCGGGTGCAGCACCCGCACGCGGCCTCGCCGTCCCGCTTGGCAGCAAGGCATATTTCAGAGTAGAATGTTCGTCTTTGCTGGCAAAACCGCGCGTCGACCCAGTGCCGTGAAACTTCCGGAATTGCTTTTCAGCACCGGGCACCGAGCGCATTCCCTCCCGAAGGATTCTTCGCTAAATGACCACCATCCGAGTCAAGGAAAACGAGCCGTTTGACGTCGCCCTGCGTCGCTTCAAGCGCACCATCGAAAAGCTGGGCCTGCTGACCGAGCTGCGCGCACGCGAGTTCTACGAAAAGCCGACGACCGAGCGCAAGCGCAAGAAGTCGGCCGCCGTCAAGCGCCACTACAAGCGCGTGCGCAGCATGCAGCTGCCCAAGAAGCTGTACTGATCGCGCTGCGGTTCGAAGCCGCAACAAGACCAGCCCGCGCGGGACGCCGCTGCGGGCTTTTTCACGTCTGGGGCCCTGCCAGCCGCTGCGTCAGCGCGCGAGCCGCTTCCTGCAGCGAGACGATCGCATCCTCGCGCAGCGGATGCGCCGCGCGCCATTCTGGCTGCACGATCGCGACGTGGAACGGGATGGACACGCTGAACGGGCGGATCTCCAGCCCGGTGGCCGCCAGTTCCAGCGCCGTCAGCGGATTGACGATCGCCGCCCCCAGGCCCTGGCGCACCAGCGCGCAGACCGAGACGGCGCTGGCGGTCTCGAAGCGCAGGTCGCGCTGCACGCCCGCCTGGTCGAACACGGCATCCACCTGGAGACGGTAGGGATCGGTGGCGGCCAGGCTGATGAAGGCCTGCCCCTCGAAGTCGCTGGGCATGAGGCGCGATCGTGCCGCCAGCACATGCCCCGGCGGCAGCACGCAGACCTCGTCGGCCACCAGCAAGGTCTGCAGTCGGGTGGCCACGGGCGCGTCGCGGCGTTCGGTCAGGCCGAGATCGAAGCGTTGCTCGGTCAACGCGGCCTCCAACGAGGGCGACTCCAGCGGCGTGAGGACCACCGATGCCAACGGCTGACGGAGTGCGAACCGGGCGAACGCGTCGGGCAGCAAGGCGTGCGCCAGCGCGGGCAGGCAGGCGACCTGCAATCGGCCCTGGGCAAAGTGCCGCAGAGACGCGGCCGTGGCGGCAATGCGCTCCAGGCCGACGTACGACGCCTCGACCTCCTCCTGCAGCGCCAAGGCCCTCACGGTGGGCCGCAAACGCCCCTTGACCCGCTCGAACAGCGTGAAACCGAGCTCCCGCTCGAGGCGGGCCAGTTCACGGCTGACGGTGGGCTGCGAGGTGTGCAGCGCTTCGGCCGCGCGGGTGACCTGGCCGCTGCGCATCACGGCGCGGAAGATGTCGATCTGTCGATGGCTGATGGTCATATCAATATTGAATGCATTTCGAATGAGAAAGTATTTTCCAATATGCAATCCATGCCCGAAGATGCTCCCATGAATCCGTTCCCCCCTCTCAGCTTGCGTTCGCTGGCCGCCACCTACGGCACCCCGTTGTGGGTGTACGACGCCGCGACCATCCGCCGGCGCATCGCCGACCTGCGCGCCTTCGACACCATCCGCTACGCCCAGAAGGCCAACTCCAACACCCACCTGCTGCGCCTGATGCGCGCCGAAGGGGTGGTGGTGGACGCGGTCTCGCGTGGCGAAATCGAGCGCGCGCTGGCGGCGGGCTACAGCGCTGCGGTCGACGCCCGTGGCGCGTCCGGCATCGTCTTCACCGCCGACCTGTTCGACGCGGCCACGCTGGACACCGTGGTGCAGCACCGCATCCCGGTCAACGCCGGGTCGATCGACATGCTGGCGCAGCTCGGCCCGCGCTCGCCCGGACATCCGGTGTGGCTGCGCATCAACCCCGGCTTCGGCCATGGCCACAGCAACAAGACCAACACGGGCGGCGAACACAGCAAGCACGGCATCTGGCACGCCGACCTGGCGCTGGCATTGACCACCGTTGCACACCACGGACTGCGGCTGGTGGGTCTGCACATGCACATCGGCTCGGGGGTGGACTACAGCCACCTCGAACAGGTCTGCGCGGCGATGGTGGCCCTGGTCAAGCAGGCCGGGGTCGATATGAACGCCATTTCCGCCGGTGGCGGCCTGTCGGTGCCGTACCGCGACGGCGAGACTCCGATCGATACCGCGCACTACTTCAGCCTGTGGGACGCGGCGCGACGCGAGATCGAACGCCACCTGGGCCATGCGGTGCACCTGGAGATCGAGCCGGGCCGTTACCTGGTGGCCGAGGCCGGCGTGCTGGTGACCGAAGTCCGCGCCACCAAGCGCATGGGGGGCAACCGCTTCGTGCTGGTCGATGCCGGCTTCTCGGACCTGATGCGCCCGGCCATGTACGGCAGCTTCCATGCGATGAGCCTGATCCCGGCCGACGACACGGTGCGCCCGCTGCAGGCCAGCGTCGTGGCCGGCCCCTTGTGCGAATCGGGCGACGTGTTCACCCAAGGCGAAGGCGGCGTGGTGCTGACCCGCGATCTGCCGGAGGCGCGGGTCGGCGACCTGCTGGCGCTTCATGACGCCGGGGCCTACGGCGCGTCCATGTCGAGCAACTACAACACCCGGCCGCTGATCGCCGAGGTGCTGGTGGACGGCGCGTCGCAGCGGCTGATCCGCCGTCGCCAGACCGTGGACGAATTGCTGGCGCTCGAAGCGCTTTGAATGCCGGGGGCTTTCGCATCCGCGACAATCCCCCGGACCGTATTCCAAGGACCCCCCCCGTGAGCCTGAAAGACCGCATCACCGAAGACATGAAGGCCGCGATGCGCGCCAAGGACAGTGATCGCCTGTCCGCCATCCGCATGCTGCTGGCGGCCTGCAAGCAGAAGGAAGTCGACGAGCGCATCGTGCTCGAGGACGCGATGGTGGTCGGCCTGGTCGACAAGCTGATCAAGCAGCGCAAGGACTCGATCGCCGCCTACGTCCAGGCCCAGCGGCAAGACCTCGCCGACAAGGAAGCGGCCGAGGTGGCCGTGCTGCAGGCCTATCTGCCTGCACGGCTGAGCGCCGACGAGATCGCTGCGGAGGTCGCCGCCATCGCGGCCGAACTGGGGGCCAGCGGCCCGGGCGACATGGGCAAGGTGATGGGCGCGGTGAAGACCCGCCTGGCCGGCAAGGCCGACATGGGCCTGGTCTCTGCCGCCGTCAAAGCCGCCCTCGCCCGCTGAATCCACCGCCCGTTTGAGGACTCGCCATGCAAACCCATTTGTCGCTCCACCCGATCGCCGACCAGGTCTGGGCCTCGCCCCAGCTCGACGCCGCCGCCATGGCCGAACTGGCCCGCCTGGGCGTCAAGGCGGTGATCAACAATCGACCGGACTTCGAAGGCGGCACCGATCAGCCGACCAGCGCAGCCATCGGCGCGGCGGCCCAGGCCGCCGGCCTCCAGTACCGTCATCTGCCGGTCAACGGCGCCTACCAATCGCCCGAAGAGATCGCCGCCTTCGCGCAATTGCTGAAGGATTTGCCGCGGCCGCTGCTGTGCTTCTGCCGTTCGGGCGCACGCTCGACCAAGCTGTACCACGCGGCGATGATGCTCTGAGCAAGGCGGCGGGCTCCGGCGCCGCCAGCCGTCTCAGCTGCCCAGATAGGCTTGCTGCACGCGGGGTTCGTCGAGCAATTCGGCGCCGCTGCCCTGCAGCACGATCTGGCCGTTTTCCAGCACATAGGCGCGGTCGGCGATCTTCAGCGCCTGGCGCACGTTCTGCTCGACCAGGAAGATGGTCAGCCCTTCGGCGTTGATGCGCCGAAGCGTCCGGAAGATATCCTGCACGATGATGGGCGCCAATCCCATCGAGGGTTCGTCCAGCAGCAGCAGGCGTGGCCTGGCCATCAGCGCGCGCCCGATCGCCAGCATCTGCTGCTCGCCGCCCGACAGGTTGCCCGCCAGACCATGCTCGCGCTCCTTCAGGCGCGGGAACAGCGTGTAGACATGGTCCAGGTCGCGCAGGCGCGCGGCGTGACCGTCCTTGCGCGTGTAGGCCCCCAGTTCCAGGTTCTCTCGCACCGTCAGCGTGGTGAGCGTGGCGCGGCCCTCGGCCACCTGCACCAGGCCGCCGGCGACGATGCGGTGAGAAGGCCAGTGGGTGATGTCCTGCCCGTCGAACAGCACGCGGCCGGCGGCCTTCCGGATCAGGCCTGAGAGCGCCAGCAAGGTGGTCGACTTGCCGGCCCCGTTGGCCCCCACCAGCGTCGTGATGCGGCCCGCCGGCAGCTCCAGGTCGATGCCGCGCACCGCCTCGATGTGGCCATAGCGCACCGCCAGGCCTTGCACGCTCAGCAGGCTGGCGGCCGCTGCGCCGACGGCCTGGCGGCCGGATTCGTCTGGCGCGACGCGGGCGTCGCGCTCCGTCGGACGCGCGGGCGTGCTCATCGCGACCCCTCCGCCACCGTCGCCTCGTCGTCCTCGCGGCCCAGGTAGGCCTCGATCACCTGAGGGTCGTTGCGGATCTGCTCGGGTCCGCCCTGGGCGATGATGCGGCCGAAGTTCAGCACCGCGATCTGCTCGCACAGGCCCATGACGAATCGCATGTCGTGCTCGATCATGAAGATGGTGTAGCCGCGGCCCTGGATGTTGCGGATCTCGTCCATCAACTCGGTTTTCTCGACGCTGTTCATGCCGGCCACCGGCTCGTCCAGCAGCAGCAGCTTGGGTTCGGTGGCCAGCGCGCGCGCCAGCTCGAGCTTGCGCTGTTCGCCGTACGAGAGGTTGTCGGCGATGTCGTCGGCCTTGTGGTCGAGCCTCATCCAGGACAGCAGCTCGCGGGCCCGGTCGCGGGCCTGGCGCTCGGCCGCGCGAAAGCCCCCCAGCCCGAACAGCAGGCCGGCGGCGCCATAGTGCAGGCGCGAATGCATGCCGACCACCACGTTGTCCAGCAGGCTCATTTCCTTGAACACGCGGATGTTCTGGAAGGTTCGCGCGATCCCCCCTGCCGTGATGCGGTGGGGCGGGATGCCCGCCAGATCGCGGCCCTCGAACGCGATCGTTCCCGAACTGGGAGGCAACAGGCCCGTGACCAGATTGATCACGGTCGTCTTGCCCGCACCGTTCGGCCCGATCAGGCCGAAGATACCACCCGCAGGAACGTCGAAGCTGACGTCCTGCAGCACCTTGAGACCGCCGAAATGGCGGGAGACGGAAGTCAGTTTCAGCATCGTCGCGCCCATGCTCAAGCGGACCGGCCGAACCAGCGGCGCAGCCGCGCCGGATCCCACAACCCGCGCGGCAAAAACAGCACGATGGCGACCAGGATCAGGCCGTTGACGACCAGTCGATAGTCCTGCAGGGAGCGCAGCAATTCGGGCAGCAGCGTCAGGATCGCGGCACCGGACAGCGGGCCCATCAGGCCGTTGATGCCGCCCAGGATCGTCATGGTCAGGATCTCCACGCCGCGGTCGAAGCCGAACTCGTTCGGGCCGATGAAGAAAGTCAGGTGGGCGTTCAGAGCCCCCGCCAGGCCGGCCAGCACCGCCCCGCCGACGAAGGCCAGCATCTTGTGCGCGTTGACATCGATGCCCATCAGGCCCGCCGCCGTCTCGTCGAGCTTGATGGCCTCGAACGCACGGCCGACCTTGGAGCGCCGCAGCCGCGCCAGCACCGCCAACGCCACCAGCAACGCCGCCAGCACGTGCCACCACTGGGTCAGCGGCGGAATGCCGTTCAGGCCCAAGGCACCGCCGGTGAGGTCTTCGGTGTTCAGGATCAGGATGCGCACCACCTCGCCGAAGGCCAGCGTGGCCATGGCCAGGTACACGCCCGACAGCCGCAGCGTCGGCTTGCCGATCAGGAAGGCCACCACCGCCGGTGCGGCCATGCCACCCGCCAGTGCCAGCGAGAACGGCGCACCGGCCGACATCGTCAGCAGCGCTGCCGTGTAGGCCCCGATGCCCATGAACGCGGCGTTGGCCATCGCCAGCAGGCCGCAGGACAAGGTCAGGTAGATCGACAGCGCCAGCAGCGCATTGGTGCCCAGGGTCAGCACCAGATTGCTGTAGACGGCCCAGAAAGTCTGAAGTTCTTCCATGACAAATCAGCCCCTGCCGGGCTGCCCCCACAGGACGGGAGCCCTCCCGGGGGCAGCGAACAAAGCGAGCGTGGTGACCATCGATCAGACCTTGCGCTCGTTGACGGTGCCGAACAGGCCCTTGGGGCGCACCAGCAGCACCGCGAACAGCAGGCCGAAGGCCACCGCGTCACGCATCGTCGAGCCGATGTAGGCCACCGACAGCACCTCGGCGAAGCCCAGGAACATGCCCGCCAGCATCGCGCCGCGGATGTCGCCCATGCCGCCCAGGATGATCACGGCGATGCCCTTGTGCATGATGGGCTGACCCATCATCGGGAACAGCGCATTCGAGTACAGGCCGATCAGCACACCGGCCACGCCGCCCAGGCCGGCGGCGGCGAACGAGGTCAGCATGAACAGGCCGCCGACATTGATGCCCAGCAGCGCGGCGGCACGCGGCGATTCGGCGATCGCCCGCAGCGCCCGGCCGAGCTGCGTCTTGCGCAACACCAGCAGCAGCACCGCCATCAAGCCGAACGACAGCCCGATGATGCCGAGCTCCAGCACGGTCACGTCCAGCCCGCCCAGGTTCAGGCTGGCCTGCGGCAGCACCTCGGCCGGGAAGCGCTGGTTCTCGGCCCCGAACAAGCCTTGCACCAGGCTGTTGAGCGCGATGCCCAGGCCGATCGTGGCGATCATCGGAATCAGGTGCGGCGCGTCGCGGGCGCGCAGCGGGCGCAGCACCAGCGCATCGATCACCAGCCCCAGCAGGCCAGAGAACACGAAGGCGAACGCCAGCGCGGCGCCCAGCGGCAGGTGCAGCCGGGTGATGGCCTCGAGCGCCGCATAGGCGCCGACCATGAAGACCGAGCCGTGCGACAGGTTGATCACACCCAGCACGCCGAACACCAGCGTGAAGCCGAGCGCGAACAAGGCGTAGACGCTGCCCAGCGACAAGGCGTTGAAAAGTTGCTGTTCGAGCACGGGAAGGACTGGCAGAGGTCAAAGACGACGGCCCGCGACAACGCTGCCGCGGGCCGTCAGCGAGCCGGCGCGCGGCTTACTTCTGGATCGCGAAGCGACCGTTGTGGGTCACGCTGACGATCGCCGTCTGGTTGGCGTCGTAACCGGCCGGCTTGCCGGCCTTGTCGGTGGCCCGGCGGAACGCGAACGGACCGGTGGCGCCGACCCACTTGATGCCCGGCAGCGCCGCTTGCATGGCGGCGCGATCGCGGTTCAGGTCGCCGCTGAGGTGCACCTTCTTGAGCGCGGCGGCCGCGATGTGCATCGCGTCGTAGGCCTGGGCGGCGAACTGGTCCGGCGCCGTCTTGAACTTCTTGGTGTAGGCCACCACGAAGCTGGCGTTTTCCTTGGCCTGGTTCTCGATCGACCAGGGGCTGCCGACCCACAGGCCATCCGACGCCCCCTTGGCCAGGTCGAAGACCTTGACCGAGTTCATGCCGTTGCCGCCGATGATCGGCAGGTTCAAGCCGAGCTGGCGGGCCTGGACCATGATCGGCGCGCCCTCGGCCAGCAGGGCCGACAGCACGATCGCATCCGGGTTGGTGGCCTTGATCTTGGTGAGCTGGGCCTTGAAGTCCACGTCGCCCTTGGCGAAGGTCTCGGTCGTCGTGACCGGAATGTGCTGGGCCTCCAGCGCCTTCTTGAAGTTGTCGTAGCCGCTCTTGGTGAACACATCGTCGTTGCCGTAGAGCACGGCGACCTTCTTGATGTGGTTGATCTTGACGGCCTCGGCGATCGTCACCGGCAGCACGTCGGCTTCGGTCACCGAGTTGCGAAACACGTGGTCGCCGATCGAGGTGATGCCGTCAGCGGTGTTCGAGGTGCCGAACACCACGGTTCCCGAGGCCTGCGCGATCGGGTCGGCGGCCTGCGCCGAATTCGACAGCGTCGGGCCGAAGACCATTAGCACGCGGTCCTGGAAGATCAGCTTCTTGAAGGCGTTGATCGCCTCTTCCTTCTTGCCCTGCTCGTCTTCGATCGTCAGCGCCAGCGTGTTGCCGTTGACACCACCGGCCGCATTGATCTCGTCGGTCGCCAACTGGAAGCCGTTGCGGATGCTCTGACCGTATTGGGCGGCGCCGCCGGAAAGGGCTTCGGCGACGCCGATCTTGACCTCGGCGGCCTGGGCCGCCAGACCCAGGCTGAGCAATGCGGTGGCAATCAGGGTCTTGGAAGAATGGGACGGGAACTTCAAGGGAGTCTCCTGTTGGCGAAGAGCGAAGCGCGCATGATAGCCCGGTCGGCCGGCACCCCGGCCGACACCGACGACCTCAGTTCCCGGCCACCTTCATGTGGTCAAGCAGGATCGAGCCGGTCGTCTTGGCCCCCATGTTGAAGGCGTCCGCGCCGACGGCCACGACATCGCGCAGCATGTCGCGCAGGTGGCCGGCGATCGTGATCTCGTGCACCGGGTAGGCGATACGGCCGTCCTCGACCCAGTAGCCCGCGGCGCCGCGCGAATAGTCGCCGGTGACGTAGTTGACGCCCTGGCCCATCAGCTCGGTGACGAACAGGCCGCGGCCCAGCTTGCGCAGCATCTGCTCCAGGTGGTCGCCGGGCTGGGTCAGCCGGCTCGTCAGGCGCAGGTTCTGCGAGCCGCCGGCGTGACCTGTGGTCGCCAGCCCCAGCTTGCGCGCCGAATAGCTCGACAGGAAATAGCCCTGCACCACGCCGGCGCGCACCACGCTGCGCGCGCGGGTGCGCACGCCCTCGTCGTCGAACGGGGCGCTGCCCTTGCCTCCGCGCAGATGCGGCTCCTCGATCACGTCGATGTGGCCGGCCCAGACCTGCTGGCCCAGCGTGTCCTGCAGAAAACTGGCCTTGCGGTAGAGCGCGCCCCCGCTGGTGCCTTGCACGTAGGCCCCCAGCAGCCCGGCCGCGACCGTGGACTCGAACAGCACCGGCACCTCGCAGGTCGCGATCTTGCGCGACTTCAGGCGCGACAGCGCACGCTCGGCCGCATAGCGCCCGACCGATTCCGGCGATGCCAGGTCAAGGGCATTGCGCATCGACGTGTACCAGTAGTCGCGCTGCATGTCGCGGCCCTTGCCGGCGATCGGCGCCACCGACAGCGAATGCCGGGAGCTGGCGTAGCCGCCCCGAAAACCGCGGCTGTTGCCGGCCCAGAAATGCGACTGCTGGGCCGACACCGAGCCGCCCTCGGAATTGGTGATGCGGCGATCCACTGTCAGCGCGGCATCCTCGGCACGCCGCGCCAGCTCGGCGGCCGCGTCCGCGTCCAGGGCCCAGGGGTGGAACAGGTCGAGGTCCATCGCAGCCTCTTCCGGGCTGACCAGATCGGCTTCGTCGGGCAAGCCCGCGGCCGGATCTTCCGCCGTGAAACGCGCGATGTCGTAGGCCGCCCTGACCGTCTGCTCCAGCGCATGGCGCGAGAAATCGGAACTGCTGGCATTGCCGCGCCGCTGGCCGAGATAGACCGACACGCCGACCGACTTGTCGCGATTGCGCTCGACATTCTCGACCTCGCCCTTGCGCACCGACACGCTCAGGCCACTGCCCTCGGACACCTCGACGCCGGCATCGCTGGTGCCCAAGGACTGGGCCATCGCCAGCACGTCGTCGACGATCTGCTGGAACTGTTCGCGGGAATAGGCAAAGCCCTGGTCGGAGGAGGAGATCATCGAATGCTCGTGGTCGGGCCGCGGTCGGCAGGCGGCGCCCGGGGTGGGCGGGACTGCTCGCGGCTGGTGAATTGCGGGACAATCATAGCCATTGCCACCTGAGAGCCTTGCCCCTCCGCCCTCCATGCGCCGCGCGCCCCCGCCCATCGAAGACGCCGCGCCCGACGCCGGCGAAGCCAACCGCCCCAGCAAATCGGCGCTCAAGCGCCAGATGCACGATCTGCAGTCCCTCGGCGAGGCCTTGTGCGAATTGCCGGCCTCGCGCTGTCAGGCGCTCGACCTGCCGGAGGCGCTGCTCGACGCGCTGGCCGAATACCGCCGCACCCGGTCCCACGAGGGCCGGCGGCGCCAGATGCAATTCATCGGCAAGCTGATGCGCCAGACCGACGAGGCGCCGATCCGCGAAGCCGTGGCCGCCTTCCGCCTCGGCAGCGCCAAAGAGACGCTGGCCTTGCACGAGGCCGAACGCTGGCGCGAGGAACTGCTGGCGTCGGACGATGCGATCACCCGCTGGGTCAACGCCCATCCCGCCACCGACGCGCAACAACTGCGCAGCCTGGTCCGCTCCGCGCGCAAGAACGACCCGAGCGCCCTGCCGACCGGCGAGGCCCGCCACGCGCGCAGCTATCGCGACCTGTTCCAGCTAATCAAGGCCGCGCTTGCCGAAGCGGCGCGGCCGGCCCCTCTCGACACCGAATCCTCCGAATGACCGCCATGACTGCTTTCGACCCCGTCCGCATCGGCCTCGTCTCGATCAGCGACCGCGCCAGCGCCGGCATCTACGAAGACAAGGGTATTCCCGCGCTGCAGGACTGGTTGACCCGCGCGCTGCGCAATCCGCTGAAGTGGGAAACCCGGTTGGTACCGGACGACCTCGACACGATCAGCGCCGCCTTGCGCGAGCTCGTCGACGAGGCTGCCTGCGACTTGGTGCTGACCACCGGCGGCACCGGCCCGGCGCCGCGCGACGTCACCCCCGAGGCCACGCTGGCGGTGGCCACCAAGCTGATGCCGGGCTTTGGCGAGCAGATGCGGGCGATCAGCCTGCGCTTCGTCCCGACCGCCATCTTGTCACGCCAGGTGGCCGTGATTCGCGGCAAAGCCCTGATCATCAACCTGCCCGGTCAACCGAAGTCCATTGCCGAAACGTTACAGGGGCTGCCCGAGGCCATGCCGCCGGCACCCGGCATTTTCACCGCCGTGCCTTACTGCATCGACCTGCTGAGTGGCCCTTACCTCGACACCGACCCGGCGATCTGCGCCGCCTTCCGTCCCAAATCCGCGCAACGGCCCGCCCGAAGTTGATCGCTGCCCATGTCCCTGATGCCCCACCGCCTGCGCACTCTCGTCCTGACGCTGGCGGCCTGCGCCGCGGCGGCGCCCGGCTGGTCCGCCGAAGCGGCCCTGACCTACACCGTGTCGCCGCGCGACACCTTGATCGGCCTCGGCCGCACCCTGCTGGTGGCCCCGGCCGCCTGGCCAGAGGTGGCCCGGCTGAACCGCCTGCCGAATCCGAACCTGATCTACCCCGGGCAACGGCTGCAGGTACCGCTGCACCTGCTGCGCTCGGCCCAGGTGCCGGCGCGCGTGCTGAGCGTCGATGGCCAGGTCCGCATTGACGACCGGCCGGCCCAGGCCGGCGACATGCTGGCGCCAGGACAGCGCATGAGCACCGCCGAATCCAGTTCGGCCCTGCTGCAACTGGGCGACGGCTCCAAGGTCACGCTGGCACCGCTGAGCGATAGCGCGTTGATCGAGAACCGGCGCTTCTCCCTGCATCCCGCCGACGCGGCGGCCGGCGACGACGGCGTGTTTGCCACCACGATGCGTCTGGTGCGCGGCTCGATCGAAGTGCTGGCGACCAAGGTCTTGCGCGCCAAGCCGCTGGAGGTGACCACCCCGACCGCCGTGATCGGCGTGCGCGGGACCCAATACCGGGTCCATGCCGCGGACGCCACCTCCGGCACCGAAACCCTGGAGGGCAAGGTGCGCGCCGACGCCGATGCCGGCGGCGGTGTCGACGTCCCCGCGGGATTCGGCGCCGAAGTCCGGGCCGGCCAGACGCCGCAGGCCGTGCCTCTGGCGGCCGCACCCGACCTGTCCGCGCTGCCGACCCGCTTCGAGCGGCCGCTGCTGCGCTTCGCGCTGCCGGGCGAGACCTTGCCGCTGCGGGTCCAGGTGGCCTCCGATGCGGCCTTCGAACACCTGGTGCGCGATGAACGCGTCGCTCCCGGCACCGAGGCCCGCATTGCCGGCCTGCCGGACGGGACCTGGCACCTGCGGGTGCGCCGCATCGCCGCCGACGGCATCGAGGGCTACGACGCCGAACGCTCGGTGGTGCTCAAGGCGCGGCCCGAGCCGCCGGCACCGATGACGCCGGCCGCCCGCGCCAAGCTGCCGGTGGGCACCGTGCGCCTGTCCTGGGCCGACAACATCGAGGCCGACCACGACGTGTTGCAGGTGGCGCGCGACGCGGCGTTCACCCAGATCGTTCACGAGGACGACCAGGTCCGGAGCCATGGCAGCGCGCTCACCCTGCCGGACGAGGGCGTTTACCACTGGCGCCTGGCCAGCGTGCGGGCCGGCGGCGACCGCGGCCCCTGGGGCGACCCGCAGCGCTTCGTGCTGCGGCCCCTGCCCAGCCCGCCGACCGGCGGTCTGAGCGCCGACGGCAAGAGCCTGGAGGTGCGCTGGAGCGCGGAGCCGCAGGAACGGCAGCAGGTGGAACTGGCCCGCGACCCGGCCTTTCAACAGCCGATCGCGCAGGCCGATCTCGCGGCGGCCAGCTGGACCCTGCCCCGGCCTCCGATCGTCGGCAAGGCCTACTTCCGCTATCGGTCGGTGGAATCGGACGGCTTCGTCACGCCCTGGAGCAGCACGCTGGTGATCGACCTCCCGCGCGACTGGCACTTCCTGTGGCTGCTGCTGCCGTTGGCCTTCGGCCTTTGAACCGCGCGCGGCAAGCCCTTATTTGACCAGGCGGTTCAAGCGCTCGGCGTCAAACTGCTCGGTGGTCTGCGCGTCCTGCGGCACGCAGTCCGGCCCCGGCAGTTCGCGCGCCCGCTCCGACAGTTTCTCGATCGCCTGCCACAGCAGCGCGATCTGGTGTTCGTGCGAGGACGCGTTGTCGATCAGCCCCTTCATCGCCTGGGCCACCGGGTCGTCGCCGGCGGTCAGGCCGTAGGCCGAAAAACCCATCCGCGCCGCTGCGGTCTCGCGCGCCGCGTCGGCCTCGGCCTGGATGATGCGGGCCGGGTTGCCCACTGCCGTGGCACCGGCCGGGACCGGCTTGGTCACCACCGCGCCGGAGCCGACGCGGGCCCCCGCGCCCACCGTGAAGCCCCCCAGCACGGCCGCATGGGCGCCGACGATCACGCCCGCCTCCAGCGTCGGGTGGCGTTTGGCGCCCTTGACCAGCGAGGTTCCGCCGAGGGTCACGCCTTGGTAGATGGTGCAGCCCTCGCCGATCTCGGCCATTTCACCGATGACCACGCCCATGCCGTGGTCGATGAAGACGCGGCGGCCTATCGTCGCCCCGGGGTGGATCTCGATGCCGGTGAGCAGGCGGCTGAGGTGCGAGATGAACCGTCCAGCCCATTTCAACCCGTGGGTCCAGCACCAATGCGCGCGCCGGTGCAGGACCAGGGCGTGCAGCCCCGGGTAGCAGGTCAGCACCTC
The DNA here is from genome assembly GCF_056032705.1 of Ideonella sp. sgz306126. Classification (NCBI taxonomy): domain Bacteria; kingdom Pseudomonadati; phylum Pseudomonadota; class Betaproteobacteria; order Burkholderiales; family Sphaerotilaceae; genus Ideonella; species Ideonella sp. sgz306126. The sequence continues at coordinate 774,980 of NZ_JBVYWP010000003.1, read as the reverse complement.
CCAGGCGGTGCGCGCGGCCGGGTCGCGCTCGAGGATGCAGGCGATGTCGTCGCGCAATCGGGAAAACATGGCGGCAGCGATGCAGTGGACGGTGGGTGGCAGATCGGTGTCGGGCCAGTGTAGCCCGCGGCGACGCAGGCTGCTCGGCGCTCAGCGACGGCCCCGATCGCCCGCGGGGCGGGGGTTCTGGATGGCGCGCGCGATGCCGCGCAGGATGTGCACCTCCTCCGTCGTCAGCAGCGCGCGGTTGGCCAGTTGGTTCAGGCGCGGCAGCAGCTTCTTCGGAGCGGCCGGGTCGAGAAAGCCGATCTGGACCAGCGCCTGCTGCCAATGGGACAGCAAGCCCTGGATCGACGCACCATCGGCCCAGGCCGTCTCGGCGGTGCGCGGCACGACGGCAAAGCCGCCTTGCGCCTGTCGCCACTCGTAGGCCAGCACCTGGGCCGCCTGGGCGAGGTTGAGCGAGCCGAAGTCGGGCTGGGTCGGTATCGACAGGCAGGCGTGGCAGCGGTACACGTCCTCGTTGGCCATGCCGAAGCGTTCGCTGCCGAACACGAACGCCAGGCGATGGCCCTGCCCGGCCAGCGCGGCCAGGTGCGGCCGCGGCGCCACGGTCGGTGGCCCGAAATCGCGCGGCGTCATCGCGGTGGCGCAGGCCCAGGTGACGCCGTCCAAAGCCTCCGGCAGGCTGGCCACCACACGTGCCTGGCGCAGCACATCGTCGGCGCCGCTGGCCATCGCCCGCGTTTCTTCGCGCTGCAGCACATCGGCGTGGCGCGGCGCCACCAGCACCAGGTCGGTGAAGCCCATCACCTTCATCGCCCGCGCGACGGCGCCGACGTTGCCCGGATGGCTGGTGGCGATCAGCACGAAGCGGGTGGGGTCGTGCGGCGACGCCGGCACGGCGGCGGGAGATGCGGAGCTGTCAGGCGTCACGAGGCGGTCCGGCGCTAGAATTCGCGGCTTGTCACGGGGCACCATTGTCGCCCCGGCCGCTCTTTGTCCGCCGCCAGATCGCCCACCCCGCCGCACGCCGCGGCCCCTCCCGCAGGTTGTTCCATGTCGCAAGCGCTCCACCCCATGCTCAACATCGCCGTCAAGGCGGCCCGCAACGCGGGGGCGATCATCAACCGGGCGTCGCTGGACGTGGACACGCTGAAGGTCAACACCAAGGCACCGAACGATTTCGTCACCGAGGTCGACCAGGCGGCCGAGCAGGCGATCATCGACACCTTGCTCACCGCCTACCCGGGCCACGGCATCCTGGCGGAAGAATCCGGGCGGACCCACGGCGCCAAGCACAGCGACTTCGTCTGGATCATCGATCCGCTCGACGGCACCACCAACTTCATCCATGGCTTCCCGGTCTACTGCGTGTCGATCGCGCTGGCCTTCCGCGGCAAGATCGAGCAGGCGGTCGTCTACGACCCCACCCGCAACGACTTGTTCATCGCCTCCAAGGGGCGTGGCGCGTACCTGAACGACAAGCGCCTGCGCGTGTCCAAGCGCACGCGGCTGGCCGACGCGCTGATCGGCACCGGCTTTCCGTTCCGCAAGGGCGACAACATCCAGCGCTACCTGAAGATGTTCGAGGCGGTGCTGCCGCACTGCGCCGGCGTGCGCCGCCCCGGCTCGGCCGCGCTGGACCTGTGCTACGTGGCGGCGGGCTACTACGACGGCTTCTTCGAGACCGGGCTGCAGCCCTGGGATGTCGCCGCCGGCTCGCTGATCGTCACCGAGGCCGGTGGCCTGATCGGCAATTTCACCGGCGAGGCGGACTTCCTCCACCAGCGCGAAGTGGTGGCCGGTTCGCCCAAGGTCTATGGCCAGCTGGTGCAGTTGCTGACGCCGTTCACCCGCGTGATCTCGGACGAAGAGATGCCGGCCGCCGGCACCCCCGCCGACGCCGCGGACGCGGTGGCCGCAGCGCTCGCTGCAGCACCCGCCGCGCGCAAGCCGATCCGCCTGCGCAAGGCCGCGGCCGACGACGCGGCGAAGTGACCCGGTCGGCCAGGCGACAGCGGCGGTGAGTCAGGCCACGATCGCGCCCGCGGCGGGCGAGGACTTTCATGGGCACACGCCCATGATGTCCCAGTGTTTTCTAAGCCTTGCATGACAAGGACTTAGCGCGATGTTACAGGTCTTGGCTACGCTCTAGCTACAGCTCACAGACAGGAGCCCAGCCGAAGGAGAATGCGGAGGCGCTCCGTTCAGAAGGCCGTGCGCTTCAGTAGCTCCTTGGGAACAATCTTCAGGATGCGCGGCAGGTAGGTCTTGTTGAACCAGCCCGGGAAGTCACCGCCGGAGCGCGCCTTGTCGGGGTTCGAGGCAGCGAACAGCCCTTCATGGAACTGAAGCAGCGGAAGGTATTCGGGTGCTGCGCGGGTTCTCAGCGCCTTCATGAGGTCTGAGCCGACGCCCAACTGCTTGCGGCACTTGAGGACCAGCAGCTCATAGGGCGTCATCTCGAAGTCAGTTGTCACGGTGGAAAGTCCACAGAGGGCCGCGGCCGCTCCGAGCTCGAAGGCGTCGGTGCTCTCGACGACCTTCCCCGCGACGTGAAGCTTCAGGCGCACACCCCTCTTGGCTGAGTGAAGCGTCACCCTTGGCTTGGCATCCACGGGCTTGGCCGAGGCACCGAAGCGCTCAGGACGGGCTGCGGCGGCTCCCAGAGGGGCGCTACACGGGTTTCCAGCCCACTTCTCGCTGTGCTTGTGGTCCAGGCGCCACCAAGCCAAGCCCTTCTCGAGAATGAGGCGGAAGTCCTGGTCGAACCCGACAAAGGGGCCCAGTGCGGCTCGCCAGGTATCCCGAAGCTGCGAGCCGTCGAGGGAGTCGACAAAACGGTCAGTGGCGACGAGGACAGCCGCCTCATCAAGCCGGGGGCAGCGCGTGACCGGTTGTAGTCCCCAATCGAGCAGCTGCTTGTAAGCCGGACTTTCCCGAAACTGGTACCAGCGTTGGCTTTTTGCTTGTTCGGCATCGGACAGCTTGTCGGGTTTGTCGCTGAGGCGTGAAGTCAACATCTGTTCATGCCAGATGCCGAGCTCAAGGAACTCGGCCAGAAACTGCGCGAAGGTCTCGCCATTGCGGGCTGACTTGATGGGCGTCGACAGCATAGGCCCGAGAACAGGGTTCTGTCGTGCGTCGCCTCGGTGAAGGCGAGGTGCTTCAGCTGCTGCCGCCTTGGCATGCACGAACTCCCGCGCAGCGCGCAGGTGGTTTTGGATGCCCGACTTGGGCATCAGCGCCTTCACCTTCTTGGCGTCGCCCGATTTGACTGCCGCCAGATAATCCGCCATGTAGGGGCCGCAGGCTTCGACCTGCTCACGCTCCCGCCTGGAAATCATGCTCTCGGAGGTGAGCCGAATGCTCGCCAGCTCCGGGGGCAAGCTTCGCAGATGACTGGAGAAGTCAAGGTTGAGGACCTGGTGGGCCGCCAACATGTCCTCGAAGCTGTCGGTGAATTCGGCCAGGTTCAGGCCCCAGCGTGCAAACACGGAGACCAGGTGGTCATAGATGGCTTTGCTTTCAAAGCACACCTTTTCGGTATCCGCGTCGAAGCAGACGTCAGCCAGGGAGAACTTCCACGGGTCCGCGTAGAGCCCCAAGCCGAACTGGTGTGTAGTGGGCTGAGCCTCGTCGACAGGAGCGTTCCTTGCTGTATTGCGGCGAGCCAGCACATCGGCCAAGCTGACGACCTCCGCGGTACTCCGCGGCGCGGTGCTCATGTCGCGTCAGCCTGACCGGTGGCCACAGGACCATGCGGTTCCTCAGCTCGAACAACGCGGCACCAGTCGACTCAAGGCTCGGATGGGGCTTCTGCCGCCGCCCTGAAGGCGTCCATCACCTTCTTGTCATGCGCCTCGCGGGCAATGGCGCCGGCGGACAGTGGGTGCCCCTCGTCGTCATAGGCCGCGGCACGGGCAAATCGGGTGAAGAGCTGAGCTTCGGCAGGGACCAGGGCGAGCACCTTGGGCAACGATTTCTTTTCCCATTGTTCAATCAGCCCCAGTTGGGAACGCGCACCGTTCGAGCCCATGTAGAAGCCACTACCGAAGCGCTTGATGAACCAGGCTTCGTGACGCTTGCGGCCGGCCTTGTCGTAGCTGAGCGTCTCCACCTTCACGCTGTGAAAGTGGGCGTTTGAACGCAGACGAAGCGGCTCGTCCTCTTTGAAGCTGGGCATGTGGACTTTCACCGAGCTCGCCCCCATGACGAAGGCGGCCAAGCCCAGGAGATGCCCGTCATCGGCCTTCACAACGTGTTCGCCAACCGTCAGCGTGCCCATGAAGTGCCCGCTCTCGAAGTCCAAAGACTTTCCGGCCCCGGGAAGTGCCTTCAAGGTGAGGACACCGGGCTGTTTGCGGGGTTTCTTGGCCGAAGCGAAGTTCGGCCGAAAGGCGACGACGGTAGCAGTCATGTTCAAGCTGAGTGCGAGTATTTCGCCAGTATCGGCAGGGCGCGCCGCTTCTTAAGCAGACCCGCTGCGCATCCCCGACTACAGCGCCTTCTACGTCGCCAAGCGTCAGCTCAACTTGCCCACGCACTTCGGCGACCTGGCACGAAGACGAGGCGCAGCGTTATAGAACAGGTACATAGCCGAGGGACAAGACCACCTGTGCTCAGGAGGCTGCCCAAGGGCAACGCCGCGTCCTAACGGCAAAGGCCTGACACATTCGGCACCGGCTTCGGGCCAATCCCAAGCGCGCCGTGACCTGCCTCTGAAAACTGTCCGTGCGACGCAAAAAGACCCCGGCTCCGCCGTGCGGCAGACCCGGGGAAACTCACTCTCTAACCTGACTCCAGACGGAAGCGCATACATCGAGAGCAAGAACCGCATGGCCGCGCCGACGCGGCCGCGCAACACAGGCTGCCGCAGTTCCGCCGAAGTCGTCTGCAGTGCTTAGGCTCCAAACGTGATGGTTCGGGCCGAATCTTGCAGATGCTTGGTGTAGAGAGTCGTTTTATGTCTGCCCCAAACCCCTGCGGTATTGACGACGCCGTCCGCCCAGACTTGGCCAGTCAAGCGCTCGTTTCGCCAGAAGGTCGACCTCGCAGAGCCGAGTTTGTGGTGGTACGCAAAGGACACTCGGCTACTAGCCCGACGATGCTGCAGCTATTGCACCACCGGGGCAAGCGTGAGAATGTGGCGCTGCGGCAGCGCGGGCGAACCAGGCCCATATCAGCCACGGGCCTCGCTGTCGAAACTTGCTTACCCTCCCCACGTGACCAGCTTTGCCTGCCCACAGCGCCAAGTTGGCCGTGCCTACGGGCCGAGCGGTCCCCGAGTTCGACATAGAACGCTTCCGCGCCCCGAGGAAGCAAGTCTGTTGGTGAGGGTCTAAGTCAGGGGTGTTGCCTGCAGGAGCATTTCTAAGGCTCGCGCATCACCAGCTCGATGGGCCGTGCAGTCACGCGCGTTGTCTTGGCTTGCGGGTTGTATTCAACCACCGCAAAGCGACCCCTGGCCGAGCCTTCAATCGACTCCATGCGCCCTGTCCGAAACGGGTTCAACTGGAAAATGACGGTCTCCGTATTTTCAGGCCAGGAATCGACACGTGACTCCCCCCAGCTGAGGTCGAACGTCACCGCTGGCCCCGTCACCAAGTCCGGGACCGACCGCGATTCGGTGTAATGCAGCCTGCCGCTGATGGAGCCCATGCTTCCTGCGTCGACCCAGTTCTTGCCAGTTCCAGTACACACCAGCCTGGCGGTGATGCCGGTCGGGGTGGTGCTTTCGAGCAGCCAGACGCCATTGCTCGCAAACTCCTGCCGCCAGTCAACGCTGCTCACGTCGATGAGGTATCCAGGCGTCGGCGTCACGGACACGGCCACTCTCTCGATGCCCTCACCGCGGGGCGATTCGCAACGCCGCGGTGTGACCTTGGCCACCGTCTCCACGCGGGTGGTGCGCAAACGAGGAGTGAGCGTCGCAGGTCCGATGACCTTCGGATAGACGACCAGCTGCACCGGGTAAGTCTTCGGTACGAAGTCGTCGAAGAACACCCATTTCGTCTTCCGCTCGAAGACTTGGACCGTCGATGGCACTACCACCGGCCGGTCGGTTACCGGGTCGTGCGGAGGAACCGCGAATCGGAGCTCCGTGTCGAAAGCGGTTACCGGCGACGTCACCGCCTTGCCATGCCTGAGGGTCGGCGGGGCGTTGGTGAGCGACAGCCCTTTGACCGCAAACTCTCGCTTCGGGTCGGTCGCCACGCTGAAGAGCGGATAGACCCTAGTGACGCGCGGAATGTCCTTGGTGAACGGCAGGTTCGAGACCGTCATCGCGAGGGCGCCGCTGGTGCGCTCGATGGCCTCCGTCGCGTTGGTTGCGGTGTCGTTCAGCGCATCGGTCGTCGTTCGAATGTCTTGGAACAACCGGTAGCGCTCGCCTCCCAGCGCACTGACCGTCTCCTTGAGCGAGTCGGAGTATTCCTGCCGGAACAGCGCGATGGCCGACAGCACGCCCTGGGCGGCGGTCATGGCGATGCCCTTCCCCTGGGCGCCGGCCTCGTTCAAGACGTTGAGAGCTCCGCGTTCTGCTTGGTCGAGATACCCCGCCACCGGGTCAATCGGCCTTTGCGCCTGAGCGCAAGTCATCAAGAGGAGCAGAGACGCCGAGACGACGGAATACTTCATCCGAACCCCCAAGGTCGCAACCTGCACGCGACCACGTGCAGTAGATGCCGCCCGGGGAGAGCTTAGGGGAGAACCTCTACGAGGCATAGACCCTAAGCTGCAGGCCGAACGCTGAAGGGCTCGCCCGCCCCCGGTCGGCTGGCGCCGCTGCGGCATTGAGTAGATGGCGACTCGCTTGGTCGGCTCAGAACAGCGACCATTCCCACCAGCTCAAGATGTGCATGATGCCGCTGAGCACGATGCAGCCCGCAAGCACCAGCACGCTAAGCCCCGCAATGAGCCGCCAAGTCAGGCGACGCCAGTAGGTTGGCCGGGGCGGCGCGTCGTAGGGTTTGCGCATGTATCTGTTGTCGGTTTGGCGCTGCGGGTCTCGGAAGCTGAACATAGCTTGCAAACTAAGTTGTTGATGTGAGTGAAGCGAACGGTTTTAGCCCCTGCATCTACGCCTTTCGCGAACGGCGAGTAGCACTTCTTGAGTTGCGACTAGACAGTGAAGCTAACCGAGCATCAAGGGGTCCTTGGTTGCCACGCGAGATACTTCGGGAATGCCAGATAGCGCCGCCTCTGCCAGCAGCCCTCAGCCGTTGTTTGACCTAACGTCGTCCGAGGGGGTGAACGAGTCCGAGCGCATCCTGACCAAGCTGTGCCAGCGCTCCTTCCTTCGGCTCTGGTCGCAGACGAACGTCTACACCGACGAGGGCTTCAAGGACGGCAAGGGTGCGACCAAGGAGTTGTGCGACGCGCTCGTCATCTTCGGGGATGACGTCGTCATCTTCTCCGACAAGCACATCAAGTTTCAGGCTGACCGGGAACTCGAAGTTGCTTGGCCACGATGGTTCAAGCGAGCCGTCTCGGACTCCTGCAAACAGCTTCACGGCGCCAGGTCGTGGCTGTCCCGCTTCCCCGAGCGCGCGTTCCTTGATTCAAAGTGCACCCGAAAACTGCCTATCGCCGTGCCGACGGGCCCAGCCTTACGCTTTCACCTGGTTGCAGTCACGCGAGGAAGCCGTGAGGCTGCCATCGCCCACCAAGGCGGTGAAGGGCTTGGCTCGTTTGGAGTGAACAGCGCACTTGAGGGCGGCGTCCACCTGAAGTCCCCCTTCGTGCTCGGCAGGCCCGAGCCCCAGAAGTCCTTCGTTCACGTCTTTGACGAGGTGAGCATCGAACTCGTCATGAACGAGCTCGACACCGCTGTCGACCTACTCGACTTCCTCAAGGCACGGGAGGAACTGCTTGGGAGGCAAGGCAGCCAGGTGATTGCACCCGGAGAGGAGGAACTGCTCGCCGCCTACCTGTGTACGATGGACCGCACAGGCTCTCGGCATGTCTTTTTCGATGTTGGGACCGATGCTCAGCTGCCCGACCTGGTCATGTTGGATGGCTCCCACTTTGAAGGGCTGTACCGCGACCCCGGCTACCTTCGAAAGAAGGACGCAGACCGCATCAGCTACGAGTGGGATGCGCTGATAGACCGGTTCCTCACGTATGGAGACCCAAGCCTCCACGAGAGGCTGGTCGACCAATCAGCGGCCGAGACCGAACAGGGCCTGCGTCTGCTGGCCGCGGAGTCGCGCTTCCGGCGCCGGCAGCTAGCTGAGAGCCTCGTTGGCGCGCTTCGCCGGGTGGAACCAGGCATGCGCCTCGGCCGGGTCGTCGATGGACAGGTGCCGGGCGAAACGGTGTTTGTGTTCCTGGTCATGCCGATGCGAGGGGAACGGGACTACGACGACTATCGCCAGTGCAGGATGGCCGTCTTGCATGCGTATGTGCGTACGGCCAAGCTGCAGTCCGAGTCTGGCACGACCTTCGTAGGGATTGCGTTCGACAACCCGCACAAGGACTACCGCGGCGGGTCTGAAGACCTCTTCGTCCTCATTAAACAGACATGGTCCCACGAAGAACTCGCGGAGCTCGAGGAGATACGCAAGGACCTTGGCCTCTGGAAAGAAGACCGAATCGAGCGGTGGCGCTATCGCCAGGATGAGTACCCTCAAGCGTCTCAGTCAAGCCCCATGCAGCGCTTGATGACGGGCGAGACGAGGGTAGCCCAGGAACGCCAGAACGATGCACGCAAGGCGGCAAAGCGTAGGCAGAAAATGCAGCAGAAATCGAAGCGAGAGAACCGGAAGCGGAAGTAGCGCTGTCGGCGCTCCGCGGCGCTACGAGCCAGGTAACTGACGATGCGGCGAGTAGCCGGTTGCGGAGTTGTCGGGGAGCGTCCAAGCGATACATGGCGACAGAATTTCCAGCTAAGCTGACTGTTGCCAAGACAAACCCGCAGGATGCCGCGCCACCGCGGCTAGGAGGAAGCACCGTGACTCAACTCAAAGTATGCACGTACAACCTCGAGTGGATGACGTCATTCTTTGGCGCCCGCAAGGATGCCGACTGGCTTGCCGACCAGAAAATCCCATCGTCGTTCCCCGGCAAGAATGCGGGCGGCATCAAGCTCAGCCCCATCACTGATGTTCACGGCTTGTGCCAGCGTATCGCGTCGGGCATTCAGGCCGTCGACCCCGACGTTCTCTTCGTCGAGGAAGGCCCACCGCTGCTCGAGCAGATGGAACTGTTCGTGAAGATGTTTCTGGGCGGTGCGTACGTCGTGCATCGGTCGAACCGAGCTGACCAGGCGGTGCATGCCCTTGTTCGAAACGACCTATCGAACCAAGTCGAGCCCTGGCTGCCTGACGGCGCGACACCGCAAAGTCTCTGGCGAAACGTTCCGTACTACCCCTGGGGAAAGATTGCGCCAGGCGACCGCAAGCAGCACAGTTTTGCGCGCTACCCCCTTTTGCTTCGGGCGAAGCTGACGCAGGGCGAGGACCTCATCCTCGGTGGCCTGCACACCAAGTCAAAGTTCTCGCTGCTGAAGACCAAGAAGCAGTGGGAAGACCGCGCTGCCAACCCAGAGCCGGTGCTAGACGCCCTGGACAGTCGACAGAAGCTGTCAGCCGAAGTCGCACGCCTTCGGGAGGTTTTGACTTCAATCGTAGCCGTCGGCCCCGAGCAGGCGAGCGTAATGGTCGTAGGGGACTTCAACGATGGACCCTTTAAGGACCTGATGGAGAACGAGTTCCTCGTCAAGAGCATCCTCGACGAACTGGTCGGCTCGTTCCTTGACCCGAACACCTACTTCAAACACGCGATGGAGCCTGCGGTTCTCTCGTCATCCAGTACGACGCGCTTTGCCGACCCCCTGCAAGACGGCCAAATCGTAGGCGAGCTCATAGACCACATGGTTGTGTCACCAGCAATCTGGAGCGGCCTGGGCGCCTATCGAATCAAACCAGGGAGTTGTCAGGTTGAGGAGGCCGCTTGGCAGATGGGCGTTGTCGGCGACCCTGACGCCGCTCGAGACAATCGACCTAGCGACCACAAACCCGTTTCGGTGGTTCTCGACTGGTAAACGTCAGCATGTCGGGTAGGGCATCAAACTTGTGGATACCGCGTGGGCTGTTTGCAAAACGGGCCCGCTATCTACTTCGGTACCAAGCTCCCCTTCGCCCGCTCTCTTCCAGTGCTCGGTACTCGATGCGAAAGAGCCTTGAATCGTTGAGCACCTGCGCGAAGCTCTTGCAACCATACTTCTCAGGCGTCTGCTCAGGGTGGCGCTCCCTAATCCAGGCCCGTGCCTGGTCAAGACACGCCCAACCACCCTGTTGCAGAGCCTGAGCAGCATCCCGCAAGGCACGCACGATGCCTGTGTATTGCCACTCGAAGCTGCCATCCGGCGCAACTCCATTGACGAGCAAGTCGACGAATACCTGCGACTGCGCGAACTGCGCGGCCATCGTTCGAGCGTTATCCATTCCTTTGGCCCAACGCGACAGCTCTGCCAGATGTCGGTCTATTCGGTCGTAGCACTCATCCAGATGCGCAGCCGCGTGCGCACATCCATCAGTGGTCCAAACGTCAAACTGTTCGATGAAGTGGTGGACAAGGCCGTTCCGCATATCGACCAGGTCCTCGACGGCCGTTTTCGTCAGCTCCCAACGCTCTGCTGTCATCGAGAGCCGCGACGTGAATGCCATCGACACTCTGTCGGCGGGCGTCTTGTCTTCCGGCAGCAGCTCGCGTTCGAAACCTTCCTTGACGACGTACGTCTCGAACAGCGCCTTAACCAGCGTTCCCAAGCTCTTGTCGGAAAACTTTTCGAGACGAGACGCCCGCTGGGCTTCCAGCGTATCTACAGGTCCCGCCAGCTCGTGATGGGCCAAGATGGTCTTCATCAAGCGCTCGTACTGCTGGATACGTAGCAGGCACCGACCGAGGAGCCGCTGGACATGCCGCTGCCCTTCAACTACTTCGGCTGCGGCAGCGGACCCCTGCGAGCTCTCGCCCTCTGGGTCAGTGGAGTCGCTCATAGCTAGTACGAGGCTATGACAATTGCTTCAGGGCGGCGAGCCGAGCGTTCACCTCGCGCCTTCCGAGTCCTCGCAGGGCCGCGATAGCGACTAGGTTCTTGGTTCGCGGTTTCGCCTTTCCGCCCTCCCAAGCGTAGATGCTTTGGCCCGTGGCGCCGACCAGAAGGCCGAAGTCTTCGGCAGATAACCCAAGCCTCTTCCGATTGCTGGCCATGCCTGCAGCGCGGAAGCGAAGTTTGCCAGCGGCGGCGTCCCCACCTTCAGCGGCATCTGCCTGAGCCCCCGGGTACGTCGCGGGGCGCCCTTTTGCTGCGGCACGCGTCTGCGCCTTGAGCTGCTTTTCAAGGTCCTGCACCCGCCGCTTGAGCGCGGCGATTTCGGTGCGCTGGGCTGCGACTGACTTCTTCAGGCCATCGGTAGCATCGCGCAGCTCTTTGCGGGCGAGCCGGGCGACCTCGGCCTTCAAAACTGATGCAAGGTTTGGCATTGCTTTGGTGGTGCCGGTCTGCGGGTGTTTGAACGGACCTCAAGCATATGGCAAGCTGACCGCGCGAACGTACGGCCGCTTGCTGCGCACGCCCTGATGAAGGCCCCTCGCGCCTCCCGATAGCTCAGGGGGCAGCAGGCTCTTCGACGACGGCCTCGAAGCTTGGCAGGCCCCGTCGTGTGGCTGGGATTGGCTGCCCGATGGGTCCGCCATAGGGCCCTTCGGCGATGCGTAGGCCTAGATAGATGGTCACTGACTTCACGCCGTGCAACTGAGGCACCAAAAGCCCACGCTCACCTCGGTCGTTGATTGCCACGGCGGGGTTGTAGCCCACCGCCTTCTCCCGACGCTCGAACACCTTGCCCTCTCGGGTCAACCTTGTTCTGAGTTCGTCAACGAACTCGCCTCGCGGCCGAAGCGTCAGGCGCTGCTTGGTACAGGTGATGCAATAGGCCTGGTAGAGCTCATCTTCAGCAACCTCCCAGGGGCCGAACTCGAGCTGGCCCATGAACCTGTCGATGGCACGCACAGGCCGTACAACCCGGGCGGAAGACTCCACGATGGCCGGGGGCACGGTGATGGTCCCGTCTGCGACGACTTCAGCGGCGCCCTGTAGCGCCCAGGCTACCAGCAGTGGGTACTCCAGCAGCGCAACCTTGTCCGCTATGCCGACGATGCGGTCGGCACCCGGCTGAAACTGCATGTCCAGTGCAATGACCCGCCTGACCATCGCGTCGGAGTCGTCGTCGAAGTGCGGAGCAGGGTTGGACGCCTGTGTAATCAAGCACTGAGCTCTTACCTCAAATGGGTCGCGGTACTTGGGGTTCACCGTAATCGGCTCCCAGCTCGTGAGCGTCTTGAGAATGTTGTTGTCGGTCTCGGGTTTGTTCTCCGTGCCAATCATCGAGAGCTTGCCGATGAGCAGTTCAAGATTGGACGATACGAGCAGGTCCTTCAACCTCAGCGTCGCCACGGCATCCGAGGTGATGAGCGCGCGGAGCAGGCCGGTCACGACGCCTTTGCCATTACCACCAGGCCCGAACATGTACAGAAGCTTTTCGGGGTTTCCGACCCGGTGCACCACAAGGTGAAGCCCGAACCACCGCCGCAGCGTCACGCGCTGGTCCTCGGTCAGTGAGGACTCAAGGAAGCGGAACAGCAGCGACTCGTCACGCTGTCCCATCTGCATCTCCAGGTACTCGTGCGAAACCTCGTGCGACTGGACCGGCAGAACGTGCAGGTTTTCGTGGTCTGGCGAATGTGGAACGAAGTTCGGCTGGCCAGCCGCGTCGATGACGATGACACAGTCCTCTACCGGTATCCCCTCGCATCGGCCAAACGGCCTCAAATCCATGGGCCGCTCGCACTTTGCCGCCCACATGTCGTATACAAAGTTGTAGACGGAGTGAGACTGTCGGTTCACGTGCCGGCCGGTGCGCAGCAGCACATTCACTGACAGCGACAACGCCTTGAGCCACCTGTCGGAGTTCACCCAGCGGTTGCCGCGCCAGAGGTAGGGCTGGTTGTTGTACCCGAACGCCACGCCGCGGGTGCGAACGATAGCCTGCGCGGTAGCCATAGCGATATCGGCCGCCTCGCGGGGGTTCTCGACCTCCAGAGGGGGGAACAGCGGCCCTCCGTCTGGGTGCGTGACCGTCACCGTGTAGACGAAAGGACCGTCAATGCCTCGCTGGTGCTCCACAACCGTGAAGTGCTCCTGCGGTCCCAGCGCGTGGTGAATGGGTACCCTGCGCGACTTCATGCGGTCTCCTTCCCGACAGCCTCAGCCTGCCGTTATCGACACTATCGCGGCGAGCTGAATCCTTCTTCGCGCCGAAAGTTGGAAGGGGTGGTCGAAGGCAGCAGGAAACAGAGGAAATGCTGGAAGTAGCAGGACCCTTCAGGCTCTCCCCGCAGCCTCGCCAGAGGACAACTGCGACCTTGGACGGGCCAGCCCTACCAAGGGTCGGCTGAAATAGTGGAAATAAGAGAAATAGGCCAGCCAGTCCGTCCGGAGGCCTGTGGTCGCGGTCACCAAAGCCGCTTCTCGCCTTCCTAGGAAGGTGCCGACTTCCGGGCAGGTCGGTTGGCAAATGTTCGCCTCGGTTGCCACTCAGACCGTCCCGCTGAGCACGGGCTCAGGGCCGGTAGCGGCTAGAACTGGCGGTGTTTCGAAAGCGGCAGTCCGTGAGCCGCGACGAACTCGTTCGAGCTTTCCAGCGCCGCGCCGTTCTCGCTCAGCCAATGTGCCGCGTTCTCCTGCTCGGACGTGGGCACGACGCGAGGAGCTGATGCCCTGGCGCTTTCGCTAGGCAGCTTGTTTGGCTCACGTTCGGCTGTGTCGATGTTCTTGGTCATTCCTGCCGTCCTTTGGTCGCCTAGTTTTGCATGGTTGCACGCGCTGCCCGAGGCCGGCACAGTCCGTTCGAGCAAACGTGGCGTCGGGCACCTGCCCGAATGACCTCGGCGCAAAACTCCCCCAAGCCAGACATGCGGTCGGCGCTGCGCAGCACCGGCGGGAGTACCGGGCCCATCGCCACGGTTGCAACGGTTAGCTCATCTGGTGAGCCAGAAGGCTGCGACGATTGCGTTCGCCCAGAAGTGGGGTAAAGTCTACCCATTGTAAAGACAATCGGTAGGCGAACCAGATGTCTGAGCGGAAGACCGAAGTCGTAAACCTGCGCATGTCGCCGAGGGTCAAGGAGTTACTGCGCCTTGCCGCGGCTCACGAGCGGCGAACGCTGTCCAACATGCTTGAGGTGCTCATCGAGGACTACTGCCAGGTGAAAGACCTCACGCTGGCGGCCTCCGGTACAACGGAAGTGGCAAAGCAAGCTGCCTCGACAACGAACTAAGCCGGCTCAGCCCCGCGCGCAAAGAAAACCAAAATGAGCGAACCCGACGTACAGACCCTAAAGCGCACAGCTCGCGCAACCGAGCAAGCATCGCTTCCGTTCGACGAAGCCGCACTATTGGAGCCAGAGCTCCAGGCAAAGCCGTTCCTCAGATGGGCGGGCGGCAAGACTCGACTGCTGGGCGCCCTACTGCCGTTCGTGCCCGAGAAGTTCCGGAACTACCACGAGCCGTTCATCGGCTCGGGCGCCATGTTCTTTGCTCTTCGCCATCGTGCTCAAACCTGCTTTTTGGCGGACCTGAACACTGAACTGGTCAACCTGTGGTGCGTCATCCAGACGGAGCCCAAGGCGTTCTACGAGCACCTTAAGCCTTACCAACAGAGGCAGGGCGAAGACGAGTATTACGTTGTGCGCGCCGAGTCCCCAGACCATCACCTGGAGCGCGCCGCCCGGTTCTTCTACCTGAACCAGACCGCGTGGAACGGTCTGTGGCGGGAGAACAGGTGGGGGGTCTTCAATGTTCCATGGGGGGCTCGACAGTTCAGGGGCATCGACCCCGACGTCTTGGCCAATGTGAGCCTAGTGCTCGAAGACGTCGAAATTCGTGAGTTGGACTTCCGCGACGCGGCCAAGGACGCGCAGCAGGGGGACTTCATCTACTTCGACCCCCCGTACCTTCCGGTCTCCGACACAAGCAAGTTTGCGGGTTACAACGGAAAGCGCTTCCGAAAGCACGACCTCGAGGAGCTTGCCGACCTGTGCAAGCACCTGACCAAGCGGGGCGTGCACTGGATGGTGTCCAACCGAGACAACGAGCACATTCGAGAAATCTTCTCGCATGGCACGGTCATGCCCTTTACGACGAGACGCTCGGTTTCGGCTCAAAACAAGCGCCACGTCCAGCCCAAGGACTCACCGGAGGTCGTAGTCATCGGAGGGCCTCGCCGATGAGCGGAAAACTCGTCCAGGCCGTGCTCTTCGCGCGCTACAACCAGTCCAACTTCAAAGCGTTGTACGGTCGCTTGCGCAGCAGCACGACTTACACCAAGGACTACATCCAAATACCCGAGACCGTTTCGGCGCGACTCAAGCCAGTCTTGGGCAGCGGCTCTGACCGCGTCGAGGTCGAGTATGCATGGCCAGGTGGAAGCCAACATGGGCACTTCGCGTGGTCGGTTGACCGGTACCACCTCAAATGGGAAACAGACAACCCACCGCGGCCTTGGAAACTAGGAACTGTCGGTTCTGACCCGACTGCAAGCCTTCCAGGTGATACCTCAAAGCGCGACGAAAAGGACGCAGACGCGCAGCTTGCTGCCATCGAAGGCGCGAACCTCAAGCCCTGGCTGTTGGCCGTGAAGCTGGCGGGCGAAGGTCGTCGCCTGCATCTGCGCGTGTACTTCGAGAACCCTCCAACAGGGTTTGAGGACCGCGCGCTCGCCCTGGTCCCGAAAAAGATACGCGACGAGATTGCGAAACTAGGCACAGCCGGCACCGGCTTTGTCGACTGGAGCGGAGACATCATGCCGGCACCCGAAGTACGAGCCAAGAAGCTGGTGAAAGAAATCCTGGACGCGTTGTCACGTGACCCCAACGTACTTCTCGTAGGGCCACCTGGGACGGGTAAAAGCGTTGCGCTGGAAGACCTCCGCAACATCTACTCGAAGCGTGCCTCCAAAGACACCCCGACTTTCGACCCTGACTCCTGGCCCGGCAACTGGGGAACAGCTGGCGCTGACGCTCGGAGCGAATCGCTTGTCTTCCACCCTTCGTACTCGTACGAAAACTTCGTGGCCGGGCTCTTCCCAAAGTCGGCCAACGGCGCAATCGAACTGGAGGCCAAAGCAGGTCCCCTCCTCTGTCTGAGTCACTGGGTCGGCACGACTGACCGGCGAGCGCTGCTCATCTTGGACGAGTTCAACCGCGGCCCCGCAGCTGCAATCTTCGGCGACACGCTGGGCCTACTCGACAAGGACAAGCGTTCCGGCCAGGGTCACTTGGGTGTGCACATTCAGCGCCCATATCCGCAGCAGCAGATGCCGGTCCCGGAGAGCTATCGACGCGTAACCACGGACGACAAGGAGCAAATCGAGAGGGAAGTACGGCTCCCGGCTGGGGTACACATTGTCGCGGCCATGAACAGCACCGACCGGTCGGTCGCGCCGTTGGACGCAGCTATGCGCCGGCGGTTTACGGTGATTCGAGTCCGCCCGGACTATGACGCGTTGGCGGAGCATCTCGGCCTCGACCCGGCAGCGGCACATAGTGCACTCCCCGCCGAGCCGGACCCAGCCAAGTGGACCGTCGACCAGGTGTCTTCTCTCGCAGTGCAGGTCCTGGAAAAGCTCAATGAGCGAATCGAGTACTGCCTTGGCGAAGATTTCCTGCTTGGGCACGCCTTGGTCTGGGGTTTAAAGCGGGCGACCCCGACAGACACGCTGGTTCAGCTTGCTCACGCAATTGATGCGAAGGTCGTCCCGACCTTGCGGATGACGTTCGTCGACCAAGACGAGGTTCTCGCACCCATCCTCGGAGTGCCGGACAGCCAACAGGTCGGACACGGCGAAAAAGCTCCAACTGGAACTGTTGCCTACTGGCGCACCGCGCCGGCCTCGCTGTCCGCGATAGCACCGAAGCGGTTGATGGTGCAGACGCTCCATGTGATGACAGCCGAGCAGCAACTGGCCTCAATCGTCGCGCTGACAAGAAGCTGATTTTTGATGCGCTGCATTGATGTCGTTGAAGGCGAGGACTTCACGCTGACGCGTGCGGAAGGCGAACGCCTCAGGGACGCTGTTGAGCGGCTCCGCGTGAAGCTGCGTCCATCGTTCTCTCTGCTGTCTGAGCGGGCGGGCAGCTTCCGACTGTCCAACGTCGTTGGCACCATTGACCTCGGAGCGGGCACTGTCATCCAGGTTTCGCCAAAGGTCGGCTCCAACGAAGACTGGACGACAGCGGTGGTTGCCTTGCTCACTGGCAAGGAAGGCATAGATGTAGCCGGCGAACGGCGGTCCGGCTTGTCGAAGAACCACAACCGACTGCTGGACGCTGTAGCGGCCACGTATCTCGAGCGCTTGGAGCGCGCGTTCCGGCAAGAAGGACCCATCGTCCTGATGGAGCGCAAGAGTAGCGAACTGCCCTACCTTCACGGCAAGCTCGATGTTTCCCGGTGGGCAAGGACTGCGCTATGGCGGCCGCATGTATTTCCCGTCGTCCGTACGGAGTTTGCCCAAGACAACCCGTTCACGCGCGGCATGCTCCTCGTGGCTGATACCCTCGCGCAAGCCTCAACGAACCAGAAGACTCGCAACGGCCTTCGCGCGTTGAGCCGAGACCTTTCTGTGGGCCTGCCTCGGAGCGCGCCCCCGCCCAATGGCATTGCCAGCCGCACTCTGCCCGAGCAGTGGAGCGCCTACAAGCCAGCCTGGTCACTGGCGATGGCCATTCTTTCCAGAAGCTCGTTGTTTGGCCCGACTGGGGGACACGCTGGCGTTGGGTTGGCGATAGAAGCATGGCCTTTGCTAGAGACGCTGCTGGAGCGAACACTGCAGTATGCCGAACGACGCGGCAAGGCCTTGGGCCGGGCGCTCTCGTACCAAGTTCAGGGGGAGGTACCCCTCCTGGTACCTCGGGGCAAATCTCCGCAGGCCCGGTTCTCACCGGCGCCTGACGGCAGGCTGTTTGAGAACGGAAAGCTCATCGCGGCCTTTGAGGCGAAGTACTCGGCCTACGACGGAACTGTGCCGCAGCGAGAGCACATCTACCAAGCATTGGGTACGGCTGCTGCATGCGGCGCCGAGAAATCTGTTTTGGTGTACCCGGAAGGCTTTGAGCCGCAGGCATGGGATGTGTCCGGGCACTCCGGCGGGCCCGGCGTTCTCATTGCTGTCGGCCTGGACCTCTACAAGTGGCGAACTCCAGACGAAATGACTCGTCAAGCAGAACGTCTGCTTGCTGCGATTGACGGAACGAAGGTGCCGTCCGGCGCGGCCTTGCTCACATGAGCGCCGTCTGGGACGCCGTTCACGTAGCAGCCAAGGCAATCTGCGCTTCCGAGGCCTCACGACTCGCGAACCTCAGCATTGCCGCGGCGGCTCACCACGAAAGCAAGACGCGCCGGGCAAGTGCATGGTCTGCGGCCGTACTGCGAGCTCTAGTCGAAGAGTTTGCGCTGGCCACGTTGCCGCCACTCACTGGCGACGACCGTCAATGGCAGCGTTTGGCCGAGCTATCCCGAGAAGGAGCCCACCTTGGTCAGTCGCCTGAAGGCATGCATTCCTGGGCTGCCGCATACCAACGAGCGTCCGCCACACAGAAGGCGATGGGGGCTTACGCCACCCACAACGCATTCGCGTCGGCTCTGGCGAGGATAACGTTCGGCCCCCTCGACAAACAACGTATCCACCGCATGGTGGACCCGAGCGTTGGAGCCGGAAACCTCCTGCTTGCCGCGATTGAGCTGTACGGTCGAGGTAGCACAGATGCGCACCTCAAGAAGTTCATTCTGTCCCTCCACGGAGTCGAGCTTGACCCACGTGCTCGCGAACTCTGCTGCCTGCTGATTTGGCTGATGGGCGCGTCCGCCGGGGTGACACTCAAGCAGGTCGCGAAGAACATCCACCACGAGAACGCCCTGACGCGAGATTGGTGGAAGGGCCAAGACCTTTACGAAGTTCTGTTGATGAACCCGCCATGGGAGTCTCTGCGACATTCAGTCGAGGATGACGCGGGCGGCGAACGCGCTTTGACAGTCGCGCGGCTGTCGACTTTGGCTGCCGGTGCGCCCAGTCTGCCGCTTCTGTACTCTGCACAGGGCGGCGGAGACAAGAACCTATTCAAGGCGTTTGTCGAGTTAGTGCCTCACCTCCTCGTGCAAGGGGGAAGGCTGGGTGCGCTTGTTCCCGCGGCGTTTGCCTCCGACGCCGGGCTGACTGAGTTGCGCGAGAGGTACTTCCGTCAGTTCGAAATTGCTCGCTGGACCAGCTTCGAGAACCGCGGCGGCTACTTCCCCATCGACAGTCGCTACAAGTTCGGCCTGCTTGCGGCGACTCGTTCGGACGTTGGGACGCGCCAGCTCTCGGTCCGCAGTTTCGCGGTCGAACCCGACGAGGTCGACGCGCCGCACATTGCGCTCGATAGAAGCGATATCCAACTCCTCGGTCGCAGGTATCACATCATTCCGGAGCTTTTCCAGGCGCGAGAACTTGGCATCCTCCGGGCAGCACTTCGGACCGGTACTGGCCTATTCGAACCAGGGCCGCTCGGCACTGTTGTCTACCGCCGAGAGGTAGACCTCAGCCTCGGGAAGTCACAGTTCCACCACATCGAGAGCAAGAAGGTGAGCAACTACGGTGACGCCACCTTCATCGACGCCAAGGGCAAGCGGTATGTTCCCCTTCTTGAGGGACGCTGTGTTGGGGCATACGACTGCTTCCAGAAGACTTGGGTCTCCGGCAGTGGACGCACGGCAGTTTGGCGCGAGAACGCAGACCAGCCACTCTCGCAATGCAGCCCGCAGTACGTCATAGAACCGCAGCCGGACCTTCCGCCACGTATCGCGCTTTGCGATGTGACAGCGTCGACCAACACCCGCACCGTGATAGCCACCCGAGTACCGAGCACTTGGCGATGCGGCAACACAGCGCCCGTGCTGGAATTTGAAACCGACGAGTACGCCTTCGCCGGTTTGGGTGTGATGAATACGATGGTCTTTGACTGGGTTGCGCGGCGGCTCGCAAGCGGCCTGCACCTCAACAAGTTCATCCTCGAAGGATTGGTTTGGCCCACCCTCGACGCCACGGACGTCGCTACGGCCGCACATGCCGCTTGGAGCATCTGCGTTTCCAGGCCTCGGGCGGGCCTTCAGGACGCCGAGATGTCTGCGCCACCGTGGCAAACAACGAAGCTCTCCAAGGCACGTCGCCGACCGCTTGAGCAGGTCGCGGCTGGTGCACTGCTCGAGGTGATGGTTGCAAAAGGGCTCGGGCTCAGCCGAGCGCAGTTCGAAGCGGTGTTTGACGAGGACCGGAGCGACCGGCGCGGGTTCTGGCGGTTCTACGATTCGAATTCGCGCGCACGAGACGTCGTCAAGCAGGCTCTTCGAGCGTGGTAGCCGAGTGGCCAACCGACTTACTATCTGAGAGAGAGGACGCGCTTTCCGCTTGGTGAGCCTTTATCAGGCTCGGCTATTGCCAGGGCGCTCAGTTGGAGGAGCCGGCACAACGTATTGCGCGCTGACGACCTCGTTGAACTTCTTGGGGTCGTGCCAGTAGCATCCTTTGCAGCCCTGCGCACGAGCGGCGAACCGCGGGCCACCCGACCACTGCGCAACCGCGTACGACTGGGCGCGGAGGTGGGACTGGCCTGTCACCCCAGGCGCTGACCGATGCGCTTATGGTCACGCGAGAACTTTGCTCGCGCGGCCAGGGCCGCCCAGGTCAGGTCCATCGAGTCAAGGAGGCACTTAGACGTGCCGGGGTCAGCGTACCTTGTCCCAGACGGTAGCCGCACCATCAACGTCAGGGCCGATGCGAGGCTAACCGTCGCTCGGCCCGCCCCGCCCACCCTTGTTGAGCGCCGCGCAACAATGTTACAGCGCTCTGCGGGCCATCAAGCGTGAATGGCAAGACGACCTTCCAGCATAGGCTCGTCACCCTGGAGGGGAAATGGCTGCACCTCCATCTCCAGTCGACCTGTTTCGTCAGCTTGGACCAGCGGGTGCGTCACTACGACTTGTCGGCTGCGCGTCGTGTAGCTGGTCATGACCATGTCCGCCGAAAGCTTGTCGCGAAACGCTGCAGGAAGGCGCTCCAGCGCGATGAGCGGTCGGGCGGTAACCTCCCCGACCTGCAGCACCACGTTGGGCGCAAAGCGATGCCGTTTGACGAAATGTCGCAAAGCTGGATGGCCGACGGTCAGTAGGTCCTTTGTGTACCGTGCCATGGCGCCGACCAGGCCCATGTCCGGGTATCGGCGAGACAGCTCGGTGTGGCTAACAACCTCGAGTTCGAGCATCCTGCCATCAGAGCTGCAGAGCATCGGGGCGATGTAGGTGTAGAGCGATTGCTCTGCGGCGTAGCGCTTGGCGAAGTAGCCTGCGTTTGCAGCGTGCATCACCGTCAGCGCGTGCCAGGAGGGTTCGTTGCCGCCAGTGACCTTGTTCTTAGATTGGTTCTTCATGGGATGTGCTCCGCGCGCCCGAGAGAGCGCGATGAACTGCCCTCCCGAAGTTGGAGATGCAGTGGATGTTGGAACCCCGAAATTGCCTCGCCGCGACGATATCGCTCACCGGCAATGGCGCTGAGGGGTGGCAGCTATGCGTTGCCCCGATTGCGACACCGAGAGGTGCGGCTGGGCTAGGTCTTCAGCATCTTGGACCGGTCACTGCTCGACTCCTTGACTGGTCATCCAGCTTCTCTGGGGAGTTCTCGGTGCCACCGCTCGTTGCGTGCGGTCAGCTGCGCGGAAAGGTCTCGCGCAGGGTTACCATTTTAGCAAAAGAGTGGTCCATCAACAACTGAACGCACCTCGGCCTGACACTCGAAACGCTGGGTCGCAGCGCGCGAAGTTTCAACGTTGAAACTTCACATTTGCGGCATCGTTGGGAGACCGGTGGACGGCCGGTGCGAAAGTTTCAACGTTGAAACTCTCTCTCAATTCGGACCAGGTTGGTCAGCCAGGAGTAGCGTATTCAGCAAGTTCAGCTCATTCGACGCCATGAAGTACCGGTCGTCGAACACAGTGTCGAGCTTGAGCGGATTGGCGTTGCCGACGGAAGCTGCCCAGGGGTATTCCGCGTAGCGCGGGATAGGCGGCATCACCGCGCTGGAAGCCGACAGCCCTAGGGCGAGGCCCTCGCGCCACAGGTCGGGGTCGACCACCTCGAAAGGTCGCCCTTCAAGCTGGCGCTCGACGGCCATGAACTGCACGTAGCCCGTAGGAACCGAAATCCAGGTGTTCGGCGACTTCAAGCTCTTGAGCGTGTTGAACTCGTTGGCCGCGTCCTTCTTCTCTCGCTGCAGCAGCCGCAAAAGGTTCGCGGCCGGCTGGCGCAGGTTCGCCGGAAACGCCCGGTCTTCGTCGATGGATAGCAGCTGGGCAATGACGCGGCGCGCGACTTGGTTCACCTCCGTGGTGTGCCCCTCGAAGCTGAATACCTCAAGCTTGTCGAAGTCGCCCCAGTTCTCCAGGAAGGCGGGTCCCGATACGTAGAGATGGTCCGGTACGGACGTTCCCTCCTGTGCGTGCACGAGGAGCGGATTGAGGGGGCTGGCCGCCAGCTCGGACAGGTCCTTGGCGTCCTGGTAGCGCACCATGGTCCTGCGGTCCTTGTCCTTGCGCGCCGACGCCTGCAGCTTCGTGTGCGAAAACAACTCAGTCACATTGGTCTGCGCGTTCTTGACCAGCTTCACCTTCTCTTCATCCTTAAGGCGTCGCCAGATGACTTCAGCCTCCTTGACGAACTGGGTGACGTTCTGGGACATCAGGCTAACCAACTCTTCCAAGCCTACGGCGCCAACGGGCACGAGCGCGAGAGATTGACGCAGGCCGGCGTCGCCAGTGATGCGCGTGAGGACGGTGGCCCGCAGCATCACCAGCAGGGTCATCAAGTCGATGGAATGTCGGAGCCATTGGCGAGGGTCCATGTCCTCGTACGACATCAGGTAGTCGTCAACGAGCATCACGAGATGCCGGGGCACCTTGTCGCCCGAGACAATGTCGCCGTCGTCGTTCCGGTATAGGCCCCGGCCGCGGTAGATGAGCTGCGCGATTTCCATCAGGGCAGCTTCCACGTTGAAGCGGGGCACAGTCGCAATAATCCAGTCGGTCTTGGGGAACGAGACGCCTCGAGCTCCGGACGAAGTCATCAAGAACACCTTGACTCCGTCGCGGGTCGCCGGCTCGATGAGCTTCTTTCGCTTGTAGCCCGGGACTGAGGCGTCGAGGATTTGAACCAACTCGCCGTGCAGACCTGGCTCCGCCGAGAGCACACGACGAAGGTCTCCAAGAAAGTTCTTGTCCTGCGCGAAGTAGATGACTTGCTGCGCGCCCTTGTCGAGGGCCGCCAGGATTTCGCCCCTGGCACTTGCCAAAACAGCGTCGGCAGCCACTCGACGAACAGCCTGCCGCGCGGTCTCAAGCTCACCAGTTGGCTTGTTCTCAGGCCGAATCTGCGTAAGGTTGATTTTGTACTGGACCGACAGCGTGCTCGCCGGGAAGCTGTTGGTCATGACGTGCAGCGTTCGCTTCAGCGGTCCGTCGCCAATGCGCAGGTCAGACGCCGCGAGCGCGAATGCACGCTTGCCCCTGGACTTGGATACCAGCACCTTGTCCGGTGTTCTCGGCCCAGCGTTGAGGTAGCGAGTCAGCACGACGTCGTTGCCAAGCGAGGCGTCGGAGACCACAAGGGTGACCGTGAACGGACTCGGCTCGTCCTCGAAGCATCCGATGAACTCGCTGTTGAGCCAGCTGGCCACGGCGTGAACAAATGGGGCGCCGGCGCCGTCGCCAGCGAGTTCGTCGACCATCACAACGATGTTGGGCATCCGGCCTGCGAACACCTTGCGCTCCCGAATGCCAGCAGGGTCGGCCGCCTTGCTCTTGAACAGCTTCGACAGCGCGTCCATGGTGGTCTTGCCGCCGCCCTTCTCCCGGAATCCCTGGAGGGCTGCGGTCAACACGACACGATTGATGTCGGGGTTCAACGCGAGCAGTTCTCGGGTCGTGTCGGACATGCAGGAGAGCACGCCCGGCAGCGCACGCTCCTCAACAACGTCTTCGTTCTCGGAAATAGTCGTCTTGGCGATGCGGGAGCCGGCGTGAGCAGCTTCGATTTCTTGCTCATCCTCCGGACTGATGACCAGCACCGACCCGTTCGGCTTGCTCAAGTGCTCGACCCCATCGGCAACGACAGCGCCATCGACGTGTTTGTGTGCTGCGCGCCCGGCCTTGACCTCGTTCAGGTGCCACCGAGGCGCCGAAGCAATGAGCGCGGCGTTGGTGGTGACAGTGAGGATGCCGCTGGGCGCGCCGTCCTTGCGCGCCAAGCTCTCGGTAACGTCACGGTTGATGACCACGCGAGGGCTGACGTACAGGAAGAGGTAGCCCTCAGGCTTCTTCTCTAGGTACTGGCGAACTGCCGTGGTCTTGCCGATGCCGGGGTTGCCCTCCAAGGCAATCACGTTCACCTGGCCCTTCACAGAACGATGCATCCCCGCGACAATGGCCGAAGCATGGATGTCGCGAAGACTGACGCGCCCGTGCTTCGCGCGTTCGGTCATGAGCAGTGCCAGTGCATCCGGTGCTGCCTGGCCAAAGAAGCCAGTCAGCGGGCCGGTGTCGTCCACCATCCCTCGCGCGACAGCCAAGTCGTACTCGTCGGCCGGGTTGGCAAACTCTGGCACGGTCTCTTCGAACACAAAGCTGTAGTCCTCACCCGGTGCTGGCATGGCGCGAAGTCCCTTCATGCCATTCTTAAGCTCCGAGGGCAACCTGCGAAGGAGGTTGGCGAAGACGCTCTCGATTTGGACGGTCAGCCCTTGGTCGTCGCCGTCGAGGAGCTTGCGCGTGTCGCGATATGCCTTGCCCATCTGCTCCATGAGCTGACGACGCGGGTCCGTCCCTTCTACGGCCAGGAAGCGCGCGGCCAAGCTTTCGAGCCCGTTGGGCGTCAGAGCCAGCGCCCGGACGTTGCAGGGCTTGGTAAGGACACCATCACGACGCAGCCAAGTGGCCGTACTCTCAGCGTAGGAGCAGGCCTGGCAAAGCTTGTAAAACGGCTTGTTGCCGCTGGTCAGGGCGCCCAGGTGATGCCGAATGTCTTCCGACAGTTCGAAGGACTCACCTTCGACCTCAGCGGTGACGCGAGCGAACACGCTGCGATTGTCGATGAGCCGGCGGTGACGCATCAGCTCATCGAGGTGCGCCTCCTGGTCTTTGAAGTCCGGCACTTCGCGTGGCATGTCAAACGAGTACTCCTGAACGAGCAGGTAGTCCTCGCGGTAGTCGCCGGACAGCCACAGGACGAAGTCCGCGTTCGCCGGCTGGCCCTTGCCGGAAAGCTGCTCATCGAGGATGCCTTGCATCCCGAACTCGGTGTGGAACACGGTCCGGTCTCGCTCCATGCGTGGACCTGGCTCCCTTGAATCGCCCGGCAGCATCAGCGGGCACCACAGCGCGCGCAATTTCAGCTTGCCCGTGTGCAGCGGCTTCCCAATGGCTTTCAGGTACTCGCGGGTCGACGTGTAGCCCACGCCGTAAGCGGTAAGCGCCATATGCTCGACCGCCGCCTTGACCTGGTCGCGAACGGTCTCATCCAGGATTTCCAGCTTCTGGTTCAGCGCCTTGGAGACGTCAAGCAGCCGATGCTCGTGCCAGGGCTGTAGCAAAGGATGATTGGGGTCGAGCAGCTTCCACTCGACCAAGCACGCCAGGACTCCGCGCTTGACCAGGACTTCGTAGGCCTGGCCCCACAGTTCTGCCTGCTTCTGGAACGGGAGTTCACTCATTCTCCAGCGCCTCCTTGTGCAGAACCTTGGTCACATGCGCCAGCACAGCGGGCATTGACAGCAAGATGCTACGACCGCCGCGCCGGGACATCACCTCAACCTCACCAGCCGCCGCCGTGGTGGTAGGGGTTGCCCAGTCGAACGGGTCCAACACCGGCAGCAGACGGTTCTTGTCCGATGGCTTTTCACTCTCCATGAAGTGGATGCCGCGGAGAACGCTGACCAGCGACTCTCGAACCGTCTCGGCTTCGCCGGTGCCGAGGATGTTGGCGCGGGTGGATTCCTTCAAGTTGAAGTTGGTCAGGCGATGCTCAGCATCGAAGAAGTAGGTGCAAAAGCCGGACTGCGGCCGGCCTTCGTCACCAACCACGTGAAGCGTCGCGAAGGTGTAGATGGGCAGCAGGCTGCGCAGCACGTCCATGGCGTCATCCAGGTACATCTTCTGGTGCGCGTCGTACCTGACAACCTCAAAGCCGCTTTCGAGCGACTGCCGCTTGCGCAGCCGGGTCGCCGGGAACACGTCGCGACGAAGCGGATACAGGTGCACGTCCGGAAAGCGGGCCGCAGCCTCATCCAGGAACTCAAGCGTGCCGTGCGGTGCATGGCGCTCGGCAGCGCGGCCGATGTGCCGGTTACCAAAGTGATGCGACAGCATCAGGATGTGCTGATAGCCGGCCTTTCGCAGGCGTGCGATTTCCTCAAGGATGAGATGAGGCGTGCGGAAGTCCTTCCGGTTATCCACCAACCGCGAGAGCATCTGGTCGACGCGTAGTTCGGTATTGCCGGCGCTGCTATCGGCGACGTAGGTCCGGCTCAGGAACAGGTAGCCATCCGCATCCGGAAAGGCCGGGTGAACGTCGCAGGGCCGGGTCACGTAGGTCACGATGGCAACCTTGTCGAGACTTCCCTGTTGCTGGAACCGAACAGGTTGGCCTCCCAGTAGTGCAGCGAGGGCACCACGGTTCTTCCATCGGATTGAGTCCTTTGCGTCGTTGTCGGTGGTTAGGCCCTGGAGCTTCACCGGCAGCTCACGTGCCAGCGCCTTCTCAATGGCCTGACTGACCGCGTAGATGGCAGTGTTGCCGTCTTGGGCGTCAGCTTCGCGGGTCGTAGCCTTGCCTGTCTGCTGCAGGCGAACCAGCGTCATGGTCAGATTCGGGGCATGAGCCTTCGCGCGCTGAACCAGTTCCCACAGCGCCATGTAGACCACCAGGCCGACGCTCGCGACCATGGCCGTACGGTACTGCTCGGAACGTGCCTTCTCGTCGTCCTTGGTTCGCTTCAAGGTCAGCAGGCGCAAGTCGTACTCGACGTCGATACCGCGGCCGGCATCGAGCACCTTGAACGCCGGCACAGCAGGCTCCCACGCAGATGCGGCGCTGGACCATGCGTATGGGACGAGTCGAACCGGAAGCACAGGGGCAGCCAAGCTCTTGCCCATGCGAAGCTCATGTGAATCTCCGGCCGGAGCCAGCGAACGCTCCTGCAGCTGCGTCTCGACCGAGATGGACGCAATACTCCCTGGCCAAGAGTGTTCACTGACGCGGATGTGGTCGAACCAGGCAATGGTGTCTGGACCTGCCTCGGGCTTCACGAGCACATCTTCGTTTGGCGAGCTCATGCCCTTGACGACGGGCCAGTCGACTACGTCTCGGTGCACGGACACCATCAACTTGTCGGCAGCCCGGTTGGCTGCGGTCACGAGCGACGTGGACTTCGACTTGAGGACTCGGATGAGCTCGTCTGCCAAGTCGTCCAAGACGCGACTGCGCTTGAGAAGAGAGGCATGCAAGCGGCTCAGAGTGCCCACCGGGTCGACCTTCAAGTCTGCTGCGATGGCCGCCGCCTCCTCAGCCACGCTGCCGACGTTCTCGTCCGTGATGCTCGCGGGTACCACCAGGGCCAGGAACACAAGCTCCGCAACGGACCGCTTGATGTTCTGGTTCGTGCCGGGCTCTTCCAGCATTCGACCGTAGAAGCGGTCAAGGCGGGAGTCGAAAGCGGACTTTCCAGTACTGGGGTTGTTCCCGTTCACCCGGAATCGATACGAGACTTCGCGGAGCGTCGGCTGGTTCTGCGCGGGGTCAATGCGGCGCTCGAACAACTGCACGGACCCTTCTGCCCAGACCGGCAAGCAGTTGTAGAACATTGCCTTGCGCAGTTGCTCGGCAAGCTCGGTGTTGTTCGCTACGCCGTAGACGGTGCCCGCCTCCAACGCCAAGGACTCGCCATCAGCACCAGCAAAGGCGTCGAAGCACTCTCGCACGCGGCGAACGTAGCTCTTGAGGCCGTCCTTGTTGCTCTGCGCGGCAACGGCGCTCATCAGGCGCATGCACACCTGGAGGCGTACACGGGCCATCGCTTCGTCTTCAAGGAAGTCGAGGAAGCGTCGAATCTGGGAGCCGGGACGGGTGCTCTGACTTCGGATGGCAGTGACGATTTCGTCGATGTCGTCCTGGTCCTCGTTGTCGTTCTGCAGCTTGCGCTCGACGCCCGAGAGGATGAGCTGAAGCCAGTCCCGACCATCGACAGTTTCGATGCCGGAAAGTACTCGGGCTACGTCCTGCTCACGTTCGGCAGTTGGACGGCCCGCATCGGCAAACTGCACCGGCACCATCGTGGCCAACTGCGGAAGCTCTGGTGGGTTCGCGCCGATGGTCGCGGCCATCGCCTTCAATGCTGCTTGCAACTCACCGCTGGAGAGACTGGCAACGTCGAAGCCATTCATGCCACGGTCGAGGTCCGTCGCAATCGCGTCGCGCAAGGCGTTGATGGCCTTGGCCGTCGTAGCCTCAGAGCCGTGAACCAGCCGGCCGCCCATCTTGGCGGTCATGCCGAAAGGCGGGAGCTCAGCATCGCGAAGGAACCCGGTCTCGTCGCCGGGGGCGAAGGCTGAGGCGAAATCCGGGTGCTTGAGCAGGCGGCCGAGCACCCCGCGGATGTTGAGCCGAATCTTTCCATCGGCAGCTGACGCCAGCGGTAGGCCGTCGACGCCCGAAGCGCCGTTGGCTTCGATGGATTTGGAAAGCAGGTCCGCCAACTTCGATAGGTTGACGGTCGGGGCGCGGTCGCGCGCGGAAATGCGCGACCCACCCCGAAGGCGGGATGCTGTCATGGGTCTCTCCTTTCAATGGCAGGGAAAGCCACTTCACCGGGCAGACAGACCGAGTCCGCGAGGCGGGTTATCAATTGGGTGAGCCAGTGTAGGCAGAATCCCTAGGTCGGTGGGAGCCGTTTATAGTTGTCCACAGATTTGGTGCCAAAAGTGGCCTTGTCAGAACCGTGGACCATCCCAACGAAATCGAACGACTCAGGACTGGAACGTGCGGCGAGGTTTGCCACTACCTGGCGATGAAGGTCCGCAAACACCGGCAGGACATCGGCTTGTCGCAAGCGGACTTCGCGAGCCAGGCCGGAGTGCCGCTGCGCACCTACAAGCGATTCGAGTCTCACGGCAAGGCAAATCTGGAAACGTTCATCGAGGTGCTGCGGGCGATGGAGCGCACCCAGTACCTGCTGATGCTCTTCGCCGCCCACCCCCGGGCGCCGACGACCGCAACCCTCGATGACCGGCTGAGAACCATGAAGCTTCGAGCTAGCGCCCGCCGGCTCGGCATCGGCGATGGCTGAGAAAAAATTAACGCACCATCTCGGTGCAATTATAGTGGTTCACTATAATTTTTC
Organism: Ideonella sp. sgz306126; assembly: GCF_056032705.1. Lineage (NCBI taxonomy): Bacteria > Pseudomonadati > Pseudomonadota > Betaproteobacteria > Burkholderiales > Sphaerotilaceae > Ideonella > Ideonella sp. sgz306126. The sequence goes on along the minus strand of NZ_JBVYWP010000003.1, from coordinate 745,441 downwards.
ATATTGACTGCCCAGCCGTGTCCATGCAGGACAGGCCAACGTAAACGACATCAACAGTCGGCTTATTTCAGTCTTCCCGACTGTAACGTGGGCCTTATGAGCAAAAGTGCCGCCAACTCTCGTAGAGTCCACCACAGATGCCGAGCGGACATGCAGCACGGGGCCCTGGACTAGCCACAGGACAGTAGCAGCGGGAACGGTGGTGTGCGGCACCATTGTTCAGAGCACGGCGTGCGGCCCATTGCATGTCGCAGTTCAGCCGACTTCGCCGGTGCCGCCTGATGTTCTCGCTCGGCAAGTTGCTCTGTTGACGAACTACTCGAAGTGATTCCGACTTGCGAGGTCCCCTACCAACATGACCTCGCCCTACCGATTTGTGCTTCAAATAGCCACGCTTCAAGGCAAGCGCGTGCCGACAAGCGTTGATGGGTACGCTCTGCAGCTGGTCTTGGCCAACGGCGCAGTACTGCAGGTGACCTCCCACCCCGCGACGGACGGCTGGCTGGCAACAGCCAGCCTGACCCAGGGCGTCGAGATAGTTCGCGCAGTCGAAGTCCGGGCCCGAGCGGCAGCGCTCGACGGCGAGAGCGCTGCCCTCGAAGAGCTGTCCTCGGCATCGCCGCCTCGTTCTGGGCTCGCGCGTATGGTCCGCGAAGCTCTTGCAACACGACATCGTGTCATCCCGCTCGCTAACTCGTTGACCACCGATGGACACTGACCGCGACATCGCCAACAAGCTGCACCTCGAGCTTTCGTCCCTGAACATTCGGGCCTCTGTCAGGGTGGACGACAGGGGACGCTGGCTCGTGCGCGTACGACGTGGAGTGCCAAGTCGCTCGAGCAATTTCCCGGCGCCAGATGACCGCGAAGAGTGGCTGGCCGGGCTTGAGGACAAGCTCTGCGCGGCGTCTGGAGTTCGAGCGAAAGTCATGGCCGAAGACTGATTCCTTAGCTGAGCCAGAATTGCAGCAACCCATGGTCAAACCTATCAGCCGCTTTTTCAGCGACCTTGGACTGCCGCTCAACAACATCCGATGGTCTTGGGGCGCGCGCTCGGGCGACTTGCTTTTGCTACGCACATGGGCGGACGAATTCAAGAAGGAAGGTGACGTCCGTCGAGTCACTGCCCTACGCGACGCCAGCGGCTATCGCAACGCCGATTCCTACGGTCTCGATGAGCGTTATCGGCACCTGGAGGCGCTGTGGGCTGGGGGCGTGGCGGGCTACACCGTTATGGCGACGGTCGTCGACCCCGCCGTGCGTCCCCGCGAAATCAAGGACTACCGCGACGACGGGGTCTTCTCCATCGAGCGCCTGGAACCGCGTGGCAACGGCTCGCTGGCCGCAGTCTTGGGAGCCTTTGTCTCCCTGAAGGACCTTGCCGTCCACGCACAGTCGCACAGAACGGCAGCGGGTGAAGGCCCCTTCCCTGCAGACCCGGCGATGAACACCGGAGTCTCCACCAATGCCTTCCAGCTGAAGATACCGGCGATGCGTGCTTGGTTCGAGGAGGTCTGCCGAGCTGAAGGCACCATCACGTACGGTGAACTGATGGACCGGTTCGGCCTTACGTTCTTCCCGATGACCAGCGCACTTGGCCGACTTGGGCATGATTGCCTTCGAGAGGGAGAGCCCGTCATCACTGCTATCGTGGTCGATGCGAAGACGAGGCGCTGTTCAGACGGAATACTGAAGGAGTTCGGCGTCGAGAACGACGAGGCCGAGCGGCAACGCTGCTACGCCCACTGGCGCGCGGCCGAGACTGCCGCGCCAGGCGGACCGACTACCGGGCCTGCACCGGCACCGGCGCCAGACCCCACACCAATTTCCGTAGACGACCTTGAGCACCGCGCCGCGCGCTTTGCCCAGGTCGAAGTTCGGCCACAGCAAAGTGCCTTCCGAAACGCCGTCTTTCGGGCCTGCAGCGGCCGCTGCGTGGTCAGTGGGTGTTCCGTGCCCGAGGCGCTTGAAGCAGCCCACCTGGATGGCCGCGACTGGCGCGCTGGTCAAAACTCTGCCGGGGACGGCATCCTGCTACGGCGCGACCTGCACACGTTGTACGACCGCGGACTGCTGACGATATCGGACCAGGGCTTGGTCAAGCTTGACGAGCGTGTCCGAAGTTACTACGCCGAGTGGGAAGGCGTTGCCGTGGGCATGGGCATGGGCATGGGCATGGGCATGGGCATGGGCTTCCCGGAGGCTACGGCAGCTCACTGACCACCTCGACCGACCTTACAAACTGCTCGCCATCGTTGCCTGGTGATTGCCCGGCCTCCGCGAACAGCTCCTTGGCGTCGTCGTCCCATTGGTGATGCATCTGCTTCTCTAGCCTGTACTGGTCGAAGCGCTGATAGATGAAGGGCAGCACGTCCCGCTTCCACAGGAGCTGAGGCACGCTCGAGTGACTCCTGGCCACTCCGGAGTTGTGCTTGTCCCCGAAGCAAACGATGCGGATGACGAGGTCATCGTCCTCCCAGATGCCGGTCTTGTATAGCGCTTCGGCGATGCTTTCGACCTGGTCGGCGGGCCGGAAGCCGCCAGCACACAGCACCTTTTGCAGGTTCTCGCGTTTGGGGTCGGTCCAAGGCCCATTGAGGCCACACTGGCCGGTCTTCACCTCGGAGAGCACGACCAGCGGTCGGCGCTGTTCAGCCGCGAAGAGTGCATGGTCTGGCATTGGTCGCCCCCTGTTCTCCGCTCGGAACGGGAACCGCACACCGAGAACATCCGACATCGGTCTGCTGGGGATAGGCACCGTCCTCTCGCGGTCCTTCGGGATGCACGATGAAGTTCGGGATGGTAAGGAAGCCGTTCAGGCGCAGGAACCAGAAGGCGAGGCGTTCAGAAAGGATGCGCATAGCCCAGAGCATCCAAGCTCGCCCTCAGCGCTGTCAAGGCCGCGACCCCTTGGTAGTTGCGCCGGGCTCGCTCACTTGGGAACCCACATCATCCAAGTACCCGGAGGTCCTTGTACCCAAGTGCCTCCGTCAACTCGACCTCACGGAAGTGTTCGAAGTAGGTAGCTCCGTCAGAGCCTCCCGGCTCGAAGCCTGACTCTGCCAACCAACGGTTGTTGCGCCAGGCGTCAGCGCATAGACGGCATTGGTTGCGGCATCGCGGGAGTCAGCTGCGCAGGAAGTCGGCGAGCTTCCAACTGGCATCGGCGGGCCGCTTGACCTCTAGCACTTTCCACGCATTGTTCGACGTGTCGCCGCGCATGGCCCGCGCAAGCTGTGACATCGACTCAAAGGACTTGCCCCCCCAAAGAATTTCGTTGCCTTCGATGGTCGCCACTTTGAGCTCACCGAAGTACTTCGTGCGCACCTCAGTGCCGTCGGGCAGGAACACCGCATCCCATCGAACGCCACTCTTACTTTTGGGTCGTGCATCCACGTCGTCGGCAGTTCGGTCGACGAAGTCCCAGGCCACGTCGGCGAGCAGAGTTGCAACGCCACGCGGCTGGCGTCGAGCTAGCTCAGCGTACAGGTCAAGCGGGATGGGCACGCAGACGAAATCGTCGAGAGAGGCAGCAGTCATGGCAGGCTTAGGAGCTGGTTGGCGTGAAACTATCATAGCACTATGCAGCACTATTGGAACGCCGAGGCGTGTCTCGCAAGCGTTTTATGAGGCTGAGCGGCACCTTGCATCCCTCGCACAATGGCGCGAGTTGGAAGACGCGCCCGGGCCGCAGCAGGCAGAGGACTCACCTGCGCAGGCAGTCGCCCTAGTCCGGCGCATTCAGGTGTAATTGCGAGCATGCCCATGCTCGCGTTCCTTCCCTGGCTGCGCATCAAGGAGCCTCTTAACGAGGGGGCGTTTCACGTGTTCCCGCAGGGGGTCGGCGATGTACCACCCGAGGGTGTTGCCTCGACCGTCCCTCTCGAGACGTTGGCCAAAGTGCTAGGCCAGTACCGCGACTCGACGCATTTGCCGCTGCGTCGTCACGGTCCTGCAGTACGACGGTCGGCCCCTTGGCGCCGACCTCGATGAGGCTGACCGCACCGCCATCTTCCGGTTCGGCCAGCATCTGGCTGTCAGCGGCATGAGTGACCGCCGTTTCATCGGCGGCTTCCTGAACGACTACACCGCCACGGGCCACTACCAAGTGGTCATTCAACAATTCCCCGGGCCGTACACCGGCAGCATCAGCCTGACTCACCGCCGGAAGGGCGGGCACGCCAGCGTCACGATGGGCCAGAGCGACGCCCATTTCGTCCGGCCAGCCCATCTGGTGAACCAGGGAGAATCGAACCTGAATCTGCGACTGCTGAAGGCTTTGCAGGCCGTCCAGTCGCTTCCTCGGACAATCCACGAACACGTCGATGCTTCGGTCACCCAGTTTCTGCTGGCAAACAGCGACTCGCCGGACGTGCCACTCGAAGCCGAGAGCATCGCCACGTACGCTGCTCTCGAACGTGTGAGCAACTCTTCGCAGCGGCTGGACGACATCCAGGGAAAGGTTCCCGACATCCTCGCGGTGGTCGACGCCTCGCCTTGGACCGCGCAGATGCGGCTAGAGCTCGAGTTAGCTCCCGACGCCGCGAGGCCGATGCTGCGCTCCTGGCTAAAGCACATCTACAAACTCCGCGGCAACGTCGCCCATGGGAAGCCAGCGCACTGGCAGCCGAACGAATGGACGCAACAGGAGCACCTGGTTGCCGGGGCGTTCGTCTACCCGTTGGTCCTGAAGTGCCTGCTAGCGCAGCACGGCCTGTACTCCCTAAACGAGGAAGACGTCGCGTGGACGCTTGGATTGGAAAAATTGCTGGGCGACCGGCCGTTCTTCGAGGCGCCCCCAGAGCCGGTTGACGCGACCGAGTGCGATGACGCCGCACCTGCGGACGTCTTGGCTATGCGCGATGCGCTTCGTCTCCGCATGACTCGCTGGCAACGCCAATTCGACGACATCAACAACGCGCTGCTGTGTGTGGCGTTATCCGGGACCATCCGGGAAGCTATCAAGCAGCATGCGGGCGAGCAAGGAAGCGAGACGCCTTGACTGGAACTGCGCTGACCGCCGGTTGACCGCCCACACTATCACCCCAGCAGAATCTGCCGGGTGGTCATCGCCTGCTTGCGAAACATGTCTTCGATGACCTCGATATGCGCAAGTACCTTCGCCGAGCTGGGGCTCTCGTTGTCGTCAAAAGCGCTCTTGATGGTGCTCAGCATCCCCAGCACCTCATCGGGTTTCAAGCAGGAGAAGGCTGCAAAAACCATCAGATTTAGTGCGCCTACCTTTGCTTCCAGGTCTTCCAGTCGTTCTTCAACGGTCATAGGTTCCTCCGCAATGTTGGGCGTCAGGATATCTGTCCGAGGAGAAGGCTTTGGAGCCTTGACGCCCTTCGACGTTTCGCCTACATCGACGAGGGTTGACGCGACCTAGGGCAGAGCTGGCGCCGGCCGCTAACAACGCCTTGTGGGCAGTACGCGGGCCGGAGACGATGAACCTCTGATGTGCCCGCAACGAGGCTGGGCACACCAGTCTGCAGTGGCCTCTATCGCCCCGAGGTGCGCAGTCCGTTCTCTTCGTAGTAAGGCGAGCCCGCCAGACCACAGGCCTGGCTCATCAAGTCGAACACGGGCTTCAGCGCTTGACCAGCAACAAGGTCCGCTTGAAGTTGGACGTCCGGAAGCACAACGTGCTGGCGGTCGAACAGCCCGTGTGAATCCGTTTGGCCGTAGGCCATGGGAGACAAGCCAACTCGCACCCGGTCCGCGTGCAGCAAGGTCAACATCGCGGTCATCTCCACGCTGAGATTCAAGAACTTCAGCTCGGCGCGGAAGCCATCCACCAGCTTGATGCAGACGTCCTCGTACGCACGGCTTGGCAGGTTGAATCGACCAGCGTCATCGTGTCGGTGAACGGAGTTAACCACCTGGGTCGCTTCAAAGAACCCGTTGCGAAAGAAGAGCGAGTAGCCCGGCAACATCCCTGCCGTCGCGCCGTGCTGTACGAACAGCGCGCCATCCAAGTTGATGCTCGGACTTCCGCCGCCGGTCCTGTCCAGCAGCGGCAAATACCTGGCGCCAGCTCGCAACGAAGGGACGTACCCGAGCGGGTCAACCTGCATTCCTCCTAGCGCGGCTTCGCTTGGTATCAGATGCATCACCAGCACGGCGCCGGGCGCGAGCTTCGGAGTGCCTTCACCGGTCAAGATGCGCGAGATGCGCTCGGTACGGAAGTCGCGCACACGTTGGGCCTGACTTTCAGACCGTAGGAACAGGCCGCGGATTTCAGGCACGTCCAGCTGCCGCTTGCGCGCACCCTCGCGGAGGTAGAAGTGCTGGTTGGTCCTGACGCGGTGCGGACCCACCCAACTTTGCGGCACGCGGACGACTATGGCGTGACCAATTGCGCCACCTATGTCGACCGCAACTGCCTGTACCTGCGCACCGGGGATTCGGGGTTCAATCAGATTCAGCAGGAAATCTTGCAGGCGACGGACCTCTTGGTCCTGATTGATTACCTGCGGCACGACAACCGAGGCCTTGGCGTCACCGTCCTCGTCTATGCCGTAGATGACGTCCCCGCCGCCTGAGTTGGCGAATGCCGTCACATCCGCGACGAACTCGTTCTTCGCGGACGCGTCCCAGCTCGCGGGTAAGTCCCGCTTGAAGTCGAGATGCGGACCCTCCTGCGCCTGTTCAGCGACCAGTTGCTCGAGGTGTGCCTGGGTGGCGTCGGAGAGGTTTGCGGGAAGTGTCATGCCTTCATCGTAGCGGCCTGAAGCTGAGACCACTCAATGCGCCTGCCTGGGTCGCCAGCGGCGCTTTGGCGCGCGCCGAGCCGCACACCAGCGAGCCACTCCCCGGCTTCGCTGCCACCACTCGTAGTGGACTTCGAAGGCTAAACAGCCGGTCGCTATACGAATTCGGTACTACTCGGCCATCCGTGCGGTATCCGCGGTCCGCGAAGGCCCGTCGCACTCTCAGCGTCCATCTGAAAAGTCCGGAACTGCCTTTCAGCAACAAGGCAGAAAACGCCCTTCTTGTTGGAGTCGCCGACGGAAGACCCACGACACAACGACGGCCCACATTCAATGAAATCAACAACTTAGGGTGAATTTCCCGTTTCAGCATCTCACGCAGTCCGTGAGAACAGACATCTACCAACTGTTCATACAACCAATGCCAACGAATACACACCTCACTAAAAATTCTGCAACCCAGTCAGTCATCGCCATCCGCTATGAGACGCTCAAGACTTTCGGTATCAACGAGTTCACTGCCGGCGGCAAGTCGCCACTTGTCGTCAGAAACCTAGTCTCAGCCCTGAATGCGTGGATGCGCTGGTCTCGTCTGTCAGACAAGGATGCAATCGGGCGCGAGTTTGACTTGGACTTCGAGCGCAATCTCGGACTCTGGGCCGATGCGATGGAGAGCGATGGAAAGGCCGCTCGGACCATTTCCGACCGGCTCGAACTCATTCTTCCCTGGCAGGAACTGACCTGCCGCCTGTCGGGTGCAGACACACTGCCCGAGTCCTTCCCCGAGGCCTTGTCCGAAGCCATTCAGTTGCGCGGATTCACGCGTAACAAGGTTGCGAAGCTCTCGGGTATCGGGGCCACGACCATCTGCAATTGGTGTAGTGGAGAACGCCGGCCAACACGACATGTCCAAGACCAGATTGGCAAGCTTGAAGTGGTGCTACGACTCCCCGCTGAGACGCTGACCAAGCGGCTTGGCTTCGTCATTGAACGATTTCAGGTTCATCGCGCAGCCCGAGCGCAGTCCGAAGTCCAAACCACCTACGGCAAGCGCTTGCGCGAGCAGTACTCGTCCGGCGCACGGCTCAACTACTTGCGAGACCCGAACGAGAACATTCGCAGCGAATGGGCCCGCCTGATTTCCTACAAGGTCGACGACATCCGCCCTCACTCAACAAGGAGCGACACATGGCGGGTCAAGCCGGCAAGCAGAACAGGAAAGAAGTACGACTGGTCAGGTGTCTACGGGAACGGCTTCGTGGCCGCCGCCGACGCAGCGTGGGGATTCATTTCACGATACTTGGCATGGTTGTGCTTGGATGAGGGAAAGGGCGGCGCGGGCATCGAGCCAGAACGTGTCAGGTCGCTAGCTTGGCTTGCACGTGACGACCTTGTCACGGACTTCATCAAATGGATGCGCGCTCGGTCCGGAGGCATCGTTCATCTCGGCATGGTTGAGACCCTTCGCTACTGCTGCATGCTGCTTCGGGCGCAGACAGGGTGGGTTTGGTTGAACCCCAAGCTGGCGCAGGCTATGGACAACGCCGATATGCCGACTGCACTCGCGGGGTTTGACCTGAAATCTGCAGGTTTTCCCCAGGCGTGGCGCGCCGAGTGTGAACGGGCCTGGCAGACATACATCGACCAGATTCGCGCCTACAAGAACAGCAAGGCGCTGCGGCAGGCACGTGACCCCCAGGAACCCATCCAGGACATTTTGGGCTCACCGAGTCCGATGGCGGAATTGATGAAGATGCTTGCAGTTCTGAAGAGGAATCCCCCGCCACTCAACGCTCGGAAGCGACGCGCTGTTTGGCTCCGCGACGTACTGCTCCTTTCTTGGCTCATCGCGAATCCGCTGCGCGTCCAGCACTTTTCGGTGATGACCTACCGGCGAGACCAAACCGGAAACCTGTATCGCGCCGAAGGGGGAACATGGCACTACCGCTGCAAGAGCGATGACTTCAAGAACTCGCCGGGCGACTACGACGTCTCACTTCCGGACTTCGTCGGCGAAGCGATTGAGCAATACCTCGCCGAGGGAAGACCTTGGTTGGGCGGCGCTTCCGAAGGCGACTACGTCTTCGTTTCGGAACGCGCGAACGGTGCCTCCATCTACGACGCGACAGGCTCTGAGGTTCCCGAACAGCCTGGCATGTGGACGACCGAGCTCATCAGTGCCCGAGTCCGCATCATCACACGCGGATTGCGGAATGGCTTACCGCCGTTTGGTCCCCACGCATTTCGCCACATTGTGGCCACTGACTATCTGAAGCGGATGCCAGGCGCGTTTCAGCTTGTGGCCCACCTCCTGAACGACAGCTTGAAGACCGTTCTCGAGGCGTACGGACACGTGTCGGCGCAAGACGGGCTGAATGCGCACTACGACGCTGCGAGTCTTGAGTTCAAACGCGCGCTCGGTATCGACGAGGTCGCCCAAAGCAAGCGGCTCAACCCTGACGACAGCCAGGACGGGGTCGGGGCTCCGGTCTGAGCAGCCAGCCGAGGTGAAACCTCGGTCGCGCTACGGTAACCAGTAGCGCGGCCGTTACGGTAACGATATCGAAGGACATGCCGTGACCCAAGCCAATGTCACTTATGAAGCCGTTGCGAAAGTGAGCAACGAGTTGATTACAGAAGGGCTCAAGCCCAGCGTGCGCGCGGTCCGCGAACGACTCGGAGGCAGCAACACCACGCTTGTTCGGCATCTGCGGACCTGGCACGAAGCACGCGATGCAGTTCAACGTCAGCCTCGGGACCTGCCGGGTGAGCTTGTCTTGGCAGTGCGTCGCGCCATGTCCGAAGTTGAGACCAATGCTCGTGCCGAGGCTGGTCTGCAGATGGATATCGCGCACAAGACTATCGACGAGTTGCTCGCAGAAAGCGAGGCCCTCGAACATAAACTGAAGGTGGTGGCCTCCGAGTTGGCTGCAGCCGAGTGCGCTGCCGATGAGGGCCGAGGGCGCGAATCCGAGCTGCGGCGCGAGCTCGAACGTAGTTCTGGCGAGGCCGCTGGCCTGGCCGCAAAGCTGGCAGCAGAGCAAATGGCTCGCGCAAGCCTGCAGGCGCAACTTGATGCCGAACGTTCGATGCGCGCCATGGATGCAGCGAGGTTGCAGGAGATGCAGCGAGCGTTGGACGGGCACGCGACTCTCGCAGCTAGGGTCGCTGCCGCCGACGCGACTGCGTCGGAACTTCGCGGTAGTGTGGCGACGTTGCAGGCGCTTCTCACATGCGGAACCAAACCGGCGCCCGGGGCCAAGGCGCCCGACGGCCGTTCACCGCGCGCTCAAAGACCAAGCAACGGCCGCGCGAAGTGAGGCCACCTTTTGGTCGAGCGTAGCCGGAGTTTCAACGTTGAAACTCGACGTTCGAACCACCTACTTCTCCCGGTCGATGGCCAGGTCCGGGAGCGTCCTGAGGCAGGCATGAGCGTCGACCGAGGTAGCCAGTCGTCGATTCGGACCGTCTCCCCTAGGGCGAGACGTGGGATACCTTCGGGCCGGCTGTGGCCCGAGTTTCAACGTTGAAACTCGGGCCTGACAATCAGCGACCGGCGCTCGGCCATGGCTCGGACAACGCGCGGAGTTTCAACGTTGAAACTCGCGTCCAGGCCTACCGCGACGCCCCACCTTCGAGGGCAGCGTCTACAAGGTCTGCAAGGTATATGTGCCTATCAAACGGAGGCAGCCAGTCGTCGATACGGGCCGGCTCCCCTTGTACGGGTAGCAGCCCCTGCATCGCTGGCAGCAACTGGGCCAACAGGCCTCGGACGATGAACCAATCTGGACCATCTGGTTCAGCTGTTGCCTGCTCGCGGATGAGGTCGGCTAGCGCAAATGCCGTAGTCCATGCGGCGGGTGCTCTAGCAGGGGATGGTGCCAACCGCAGAAGGTCTCGGCGGAGGGCTTCGATGGTCCTGGCCAGGTCAATCGCCTGACGCTCTTGTTCGGTCGACATTGCACTGGACTCGAGTATGGACTACCGACCACCTGACGCCGAAGCGTCAAAGTGGCGGTTTCCTGCTTCTCGGAACATTGCGGCATTGGCGGCGTAGCCGGCAACAGCGTCTGATGTGTTCTCCACAGGCGTTGGGTGGGACGTGCCACTCGGTTCGGACCGCACCGGCCCTACCGTTGATTGCTTGTCTTTGCCGCGCACTCGCACGGTTCTCTTCGTCTTGAACGCCACCTTGCCAGCCGTCAGCAGCTTGATGCCGCGCGCCTTGAGCACGCGCGCTGCGTTGTGGTCGGCGTTGTCGGTGTGGTCGCACTTCTGGCACACGAACTCGGCCTGGCTCACGCGGTTTTCCGGAGCCGTCGCGCCTGTCGTCATGGACGACCACTCTACAGCGCCGTGAGCCGGCGTCGGAATGGGCCCGCGTTACAGTCAGGAAGACTGTTAGCAACCGACTGTTGAGGCCGCCAGGTCAAAACTTTCATCGGCCCGTCTTGGCCAAACGCCGCTCCAGGGCACGGACCAGCTTCCACCGAGCCTCCGTCAACTGGAACCAGTTGTGCGGGAAGTCCTGGGAGTCATCACTTTCAGTCGGCACTGGCTCGATAGCCCACCCTTGTTCGACGGCATACCGCACGGCCTCGTCAAGCGCCGGAAAGCTCATCGGCGCCGGATGGCCCGGGCGCCAGATGTACGTACCCGTGATGTGCAGTTTCGGCACAGAGGGTCCGATGTCGAACAGATAGACGATTTCCGGATGTGTGGTGCTCACAGCAGCAACTGTACGCGTGCCTCACCCAGGTAAAAGAAAGAGAAGGCCAGCCTACAGTGCCGTTTTTGCGAGGAGCCATTGAAGCCAGCGAGCTGGTCTAACCTCCTCCCCCGAACTCAACAGGATAGGGCCCACCTCCAGCGACTTCTTGCAACTTTTCGAGGGTGAGGTCCGGGTGCGAACCCCACAGACTGTCCGGCACCTTAGCAATCGCTCTCGTGTAGGCCGCGCCCACCTCTGCGCGCGCCCCCCGTCTCTCGCCGTTCAGAAACAGCCCGAGCAACTCTGTCCTCCGCTCTGGACGACACCAAAGCTTTGCCAATGCCTTCTCGGGCTTGAGCCAGACAACCTTCGCGTATGGGTCCATGAAGACCGACAGGTAGGTTTCTCGGTCGGCGACGGCCGAGTCGACGAGGAAGTGCGGACCCTTGGCAATGAAGGGGTGCGGTTTGCCCCAGTCATCCCAGAAATTGGTCACACGGGACATGGCGTCCGCTAGTTCTGCCTCGGCCACGCTTTCGAATGTGTTGCTCTCAACAAACGCTCGAAGGTCCCCAAGCCGATATCGGATGGCGCCCCGGGAGGAGCCGCACAATTTAACGAACCGCGGCCCCTTGCCGTCGGAGCGCCAGTGGTTCAGCGTCGAGACGGAGACGCACAGATACAGCGCCGCTTGCTCCACGGGCATCAGGAACTCTTGCCCCAGGACGCGCTGAAGCTCGTCTGGGGACATCACCCTCTTTGCGGCGCGTGCCATCATCATGCGGCTGCCTTCCTCGATTTCGTCTTGGGGTTGTGGGTGGCGTACCCGAGCATCTCGTCTTCTACCCGGTCCATCACGGGCCTCAGTTGCTCAAGCGACTGGTCCGTGTATCGGCCAGTCGCGCCACTGCTCTTGTGATTCAGGAGTTGCTTCGCCAGGCGGTCAGGCAATTCCATGTTGGTGACCACATTGCCGAAGGTCCGTCGAAGGTCATGGACGCTGAACGCAACCTTGATGCTCTTCTTGACCGACTCCAGGAACGCTCGCGGGTCGTTGTAGTGCAGAGCCTGAGCAAGCTTTGACTTCGAAACCCTGGGAAAGACGAACGGCGAGTCACCGACCATGAGCCGGCGCTCTTTGAGCAGGTGAAGCAGGAAGCCGGGAATCGGCAACCTGTGCTGGTACCGGTTCTTGGTTTGATTGAGCACCAAGACCGCGTTGTCCATGTCTATGAAGTTGATACCAGCCTTGGGGTGGGTGGGGCGAGCCACTTTGGAAATCCTGTCTTGCCAAAGCAAACCCATGGTCTCGCTACGGCGCAGCCCAAGGACGACGGTCACGAGCATGTAGTCGGCACCCGTCCTGGCGGACTCCCTGCCACGAGCGTCGAGCACGTAATCCATCCATGCCGTGAAGTCGTCGCGCTTGCCAGACAGCGGACGCCGAACCCCCTTTTTGTCGTAATCGCGCTGCAGTTCCGCGCCGTCGCGAAGCGCTCCGGTCTGGACAAAGATGCCGGCCGGGTTGACGTAGAGCTGTGGCTGGGTCTTTACCTGTAGCGCATCGAGGGTCAGTCGCAGGTTCGCCTTGTTGTAGACCGTGCTCACCCAGCGAATGGTCTGCTCCGCCGCAGTCAGATGCCCCTGCGTTGTGGCCTTGTCCTTGAAGAAACCTTCCAGGTCCCGCCACGTGATGTCATCTGCTTGCCGGTCGAGGAGTTTGTCCCCGAGTCGGTCCATCGCCTTGTGCACTGCAGCAAGCGTGTTCTGTCGGGGGTCGCGTTTGGCGTCCGTCTGATAGTCCTCCAGCCACTTGTTGAACAGCACGCGCAGCGTAGGGGAGCCAACGGTTGCTGCGACCTTTGCAGCCCGTCTGGTCTGGTTGACGTCCTCGCCGCGACGGACACGAGACGAGAGCTCGGCGGCAACCAATCTCGCGTTTCGGTCTGGAGCAACCTCCTTACCGATGAGCAAGTCTGGGTGCCGGCCGACGGTCGTGGTCACGACCTTGCCACCCTGCCGCTGCACGAGCACGTACGTCTTGACCGTTCGGCTCACCCGGAGCCGGAAGCCGGTCGGCGCGTCCTTGTGCGCGTCATGCACGTCGTACGCGACCCGCGCGGTGTTCGGCACTGTGCCAGTCAGCTTTCCGGCTGCATCGAACACCGGCTTGGCTGCGAAGGTCAGGTCAGCTACGAGCTTCTTGTCTAATACGGTTTTCACGGGCGGCTTGCTCCCATCGTCCTACGTGTGGTTGTAGCAACGCCCTTAGCTACGCCATAGCTACAAAACAGCCGCAAAAGCCCGGTTTTTGCCGGTATCCCCTGCACCTATTTGCAATGTCAGAAGTCGCTAAGTCGTTGTCGGATAAAGAAAAGTCGTTGCCCGACAAGGACTTAGGTGCACACACCCCCATGATGGCCCAGTATTTCCGGCTCAAGGCGGACTTCCCGGACACCTTGCTGTTCTACCGCATGGGCGACTTCTACGAGCTGTTCTTCGACGACGCTCGCAAGGCCCATCGCCTGCTCGACATCACCCTCACGACGCGTGGCCGGAGCAAGGGCGAGCCGGTGGTGATGGCCGGCGTGCCGGTGCACTCGGTGGAAGGCTACCTCGCCCGGCTGCTGAAGCTGGGCGAAGCCGTGGCGGTGGCCGAGCAAGTGGGCGACGTGGCGACGGCCAAGGGGCCGGTCGAGCGCAAGGTGCTGCGTGTGGTGACCCCCGGCACGGTGACCGACGCCGAATTGCTGGACGACCGGGCCGACACCCTGGTGCTGGCGGTCCACAAGCACCGGGCCACCTTCGGTCTGGCCTGGCTGGGCCTGGCCAGCGGCGAGCTGGGGCTGGCCGAATGCAGCGAGGGCGAGCTGGCCGGCTGGCTGGCGCGGCTGACGCCGGCCGAGATCCTGATCGATCGCGACGAACAGCCGGCTGCCGTGGTGCAGGCGCGCGCGGCGCGGACGATGCGGCCGGGCTGGCAGTTCGACGCCGCGCTGGGCCTGCGCAAGCTGTGCGAGCAGCTGCGCGTGGCCTCGCTGGCCGGCTTCAATGCCCAGGCCTTGAGCACCGCGCATGCCGCCGCCGCCGCGCTGCTGAGCTACGCCGAGCACACCCAGGGACGGGCGCTGGCGCATGTGCACACGCTGAACGTGGGCCGCAGCAGCGAGTTGCTGGACCTGCCTCCGGCGACGCACCGCAATCTGGAACTGACCGAAACGCTGCGCGGCGAGGCCGCGCCCACGCTGCTGTCGCTGATCGACACCTGCCGCACCGGCATGGGCAGCCGCGCCCTGCGCCATTGGATGACCCGTCCGCTGCGCGATCGCCGCGTCGCCCAGGCCCGCCATGCCGCGATCGAGACGCTGCTGAGCGCCGGCTTCGCGCCCTTGCGCGAGGCCTTGCGCGGCGTCAGCGATGTCGAACGCATCAGCTCGCGCGTCGCGCTGCGCCAGGTGCGGCCGCGCGAACTGGCCGGCTTGCGCAACACGCTCGCCCTGCTGCCGTCGCTGCGCCGGGTCGCGGCCAGCGGCGCCCCCTTGCTGGACGACCTGCGGGCGGACCTGTCGCCCGATCCGGCCATCGCCGAGCTGTTGCTGCGAGCCGTCGCCGACGAGCCTGCGGTGCTGCTGCGGGAGGGCGGCGTGATCGCCACCGGGTTCGACGCCGAGCTCGACGAGTTGCGCGCCATCAGCCAGAACTGCGATGCCTTCCTGCTGGACCTGGAGAACCGCGAGCGCGCGCGCACCGGCATTGCCAACCTGCGGGTGCAGTTCAACAAGGTGCATGGCTTCTACATCGAGGTCACCTCGTCGGGCCGCGACAAGGTGCCGGCCGACTACCAGCGCCGCCAGACGCTGAAGAATGCCGAGCGTTTCATCACGCCGGAGCTGAAGGCCTTCGAAGACAAGGCCTTGTCGGCGCAGGAACGCGCCCTGGCGCGGGAGAAATTCCTGTTCGAACAGGTGCTCGATCAACTGCAGGCCCACCTGCGCCCGCTGGCCGCATTGGCCCGCGCGCTGGCCACGCTGGACGCCCTGGCCGCGCTGGCCGAGCGCGCGCAGACGCTGGGCTGGTGCCGACCCGAGTTCGTCGGCCACCCGGCGATCGAGATCGAGGCCGGCCGCCACCCGGTCGTCGAGGCCCGGCTGGCCGAGACCGGCGGCGGCGCCTTCATCGCCAACGACTGCCGGCTCGACGCGCGGACCCGCCTGCTCGTGATCACCGGCCCGAACATGGGTGGCAAGAGCACGTTCATGCGCCAGGTGGCGCTGATCGCGCTGCTGGCGGCGATGGGCTCGTACGTGCCTGCGACCTCGTGCCGGCTCGGGCCGATGGACGCGATCCACACCCGCATCGGCGCGGCCGACGACCTGGCCAACGCCCAGTCCACCTTCATGCTGGAGATGACCGAGGCGGCTCAGATCATCCACGGCGCCACCGACCAGTCGCTGGTGCTGATGGACGAGATCGGCCGCGGTACCTCGACCTTCGACGGACTGGCGCTGGCCTCGGCCATCGCCGCCCACCTGCATGACCGCAGCAAGGCCTTCACGCTGTTCGCGACGCACTACTTCGAGCTGACCGAGTTTCCCCGGCGCCACGAGCGCGCGCTGAACCTGCATGTCAGCGCGGCCGAGAGCGGCGACGACATCGTGTTCCTGCACGCGATCGAAGCCGGCCCGGCCAGCCGCAGCTACGGCGTGCAGGTGGCGCGGCTGGCCGGCATGCCGGGCTCGCTGATCCGCCAGGCGCGGGCCACGCTGGAAGCACTGGAAGCGCAGTCGCGCGCCGGCGACGCCCAGGTCGACCTGTTCGCCGCCGCCCCGGCCGCAGCGGCCCCGCTGCGATCGGCCACCGACGAAGCCCTGGAACGCCTGGACCCCGACGCGCTGACGCCCAAAGAGGCGCTGGACGCGCTCTACCACCTCAAGAAACTGCAGCAGCAGAACACCCCATGACCTACTGTGTCGGCATCCGGCTCAACGCCGGCCTGGTCTTCCTGTCGGACTCGCGGACCAACGCGGGCCTGGATGCGATCAGCACCTTCCGCAAGATGATGGTCTACGAGAAACCCGGCGACCGCTTCATGGTGATGCTGTCGGCGGGCAACCTGAGCATCTCGCAGTCGGTGCGTGAGATCCTGCAGGTCGAGAAGCTGCCCAATGGAGACGACGAGCCGATCACCATCTGGAACGCCAAAAGCCTGTTCGACGCCGCGCGCGTGTTGGGCAGCGCGGTGCGCCGGGTCTACGAGCAGGACGGCCCGGCGCTGAAGGCCTCGGGCATCGAATTCAACTGCAGCATGATCTTCGGCGGCCAGATCAAGGGCGAGGGCATGCGACTGTTCCTGGTCTACTCGGCCGGCAATTTCATCGAGGCCACGCGCGAGACCTGCTTCTTCCAGGTCGGCGAAAGCAAGTACGGCAAGCCCATCCTGGACCGTGTGCTCACCCCCACCACGCCGCTGGACGAGGCGGCCAAGTGTGCGCTGGTGTCGATGGATTCGACGCTGAAGTCCAACCTGTCGGTCGGCCTGCCGCTCGATCTGCTGGTCTACGAGGAGGGCGCGCTCAAGAGCGACCGGATCGTCTGCATCGACGACCAGAACCCGTATTTCCAGATGATCCACAACACCTGGGGCGAGCGGCTGCGGGAAGTCTTCGAGGGCATCGACGACCCGCGCTGGGACGGCGGCGACGCCGCCCATCCGCTGTTGCCCGGCGAGGGCCGCTTCGAGCCGATGCGCAAGATCACCCGGCCCGAAGAAAAGATCGTCTGACCCCGACGCCGATGTCACGCACCCTCGTCTTCTCGCACGCCAACGGCTTTCCGGCCGGCACCTACACCGTCCTGTTCGACGCCTGGCGGGCCGCCGGCCTGCGGGTGCTGGCGGTCGAGCGCTTCGGCCACGACCCGAAGTACCCGGTGGCCAGCAACTGGCGGGCGCTGCGCGACCAATTGCTCGACTTCATCGATGCCGAAGCCCGGGAACCGGTCTACCTGGTCGGCCATTCGCTGGGTGGTCTGCTGAGCCTGCTGGCCGCGTGCAAACGGCCCGACCGGTGCGCGGGCCTGGTCATGCTGGATTCGCCCGTGATCACCGGCTGGCGCGCCCACGGCCTGCAGGTGTTCAAGCAGACCGGCTTGATCAAGCGGGTCTCGCCAGGCAAGGTCTCGCAGCGCCGTCGGTATCAATGGCCCGACCGCGACGCGGTCTATGCCCACTTCAAGCCCAAGACCGCTTTCGCTCGCTGGGACGACCGGGTGCTGAGGGACTACGTCGCGGCCGGCTTCGACGACGCCCACGGCCGGATCGAGCTGGGTTTTCGCCGCGAGATCGAGACCCGCATCTACAACACCCTGCCCCACCACCTGGGCGCGCTGCTGCGCCGCCATCCGCCGGCCTGCCCGGTCGGCTTCATCGCGGGCACCCAGTCGGCCGAGATCCGTCAGGGCGGCGTCGAGGGTGCCAGGGCGCTGGCGCGCGACCGCTTCGAGTGGCTGGAAGGCACGCACCTGTATCCGATGGAGCGCCCCGACGAGACGGCGCGCCAGGTGCTGCGCCTGATCGCCTCAATGGGCTGACGCCTCGCCAGCCGGCGGGTCGTCGTACTTGATGTAACGAAAGCGCGGATCGTCCTGCGGCGTGCCCTCCAGCGCCCCGCCGGGCTCGCGCCCCGGCTGCCAGCCCACCACCTCCTCGATCTTGCGCGCCAGCGCCAGATCGCGCTCGGTGATGCCCTTGGACGCATGGGTGCAGAGTTTGACGATCACGAAGGCGTAGGACACCGTCAGGTCGGGATGGTGCCAGGCCGCCTCGGCCAGGTGGCCCACCGTGTTGACCACCATCAGCGTGGCCTTCCAGCCCGAGGTACGAAAGCGCCGGCGTATCCAGCCGCCCTCGAAGGTCCAGTGCGGCAGGTCGCGGGCCAGGCGCTCGGCCACCTGGGCATCGCTCAGCACGGGCAGGGTGTTGTCGGTCATCGCGTCCCTTTCGGCGGGTCGGCCCCGGAGCATCCGGGGGGAGGTGGTCGGTATAATCGCGCTTTACCACCACGGCACTCGTGCGCTGGCCCGATTCCCCGGGTCGCCGGAGTGCCTTTGCACATGACCAAGTTCGTCTTCGTCACCGGCGGTGTGGTGTCCTCGCTGGGCAAGGGCATCGCGTCGGCATCGCTGGCTGCGATCCTCGAGTCGCGCGGCCTCAAGGTCACCCTGATCAAGCTGGACCCCTACCTCAACGTCGATCCGGGCACGATGAGCCCGTTCCAGCACGGCGAGGTGTTCGTCACCGACGACGGCGCCGAAACCGACCTCGACCTGGGCCACTACGAGCGCTTCATCACGACGCGCATGAGGAAGGCCAACAACTTCACCAGCGGCCAGATCTACAAGAGCGTGCTCGAGAAGGAACGCCGCGGCGACTACCTGGGCAAGACGGTGCAGGTGATCCCGCATGTCACCAACGAGATCCAGGACTACGTCAAGCGCGGCGCCGGCTTCGGCACGCCCGAGGCGGTGGACGTGGCGATCGTCGAGATCGGCGGCACGGTGGGCGACATCGAATCGCTGCCCTTCCTTGAAGCGGTGCGCCAGCTGAGCCTGAAGATGGGGCCGACCAACACGGCCTTCGTGCACCTGACCTACGTGCCCTACATCAAGGCCGCCGGCGAGCTCAAGACCAAGCCGACCCAGCACACGGTGCAGAAGCTGCGCGAGATCGGCATCCAGCCCGATGCGCTGCTGTGCCGGGCCGACCGCGAGGTGCCAGCCGACGAACGCGAGAAGATCTCGCTGTTCACCAACGTGGCGCAGCAGGGCGTGATCTCGATGTGGGACGTGGACACCATCTACAAGGTGCCTCGCATGCTGCACGAGCAGGGGCTGGACGAGCTGATCTGCATGAAGCTGCAGCTGCTGACCAAGCCCACCAACCTGAAGACCTGGGACAACCTGGTTCACGAGGTCGAGCACCCGCAGGGCGAGGTCAGCATCGCGATGTGCGGCAAGTACACCGACCTGTCGGATTCGTACAAGTCGCTCAACGAGGCGCTGCGCCACGCCGGGCTGCACAACCACGTGCGGGTCAAGATCGAGTATGTCGACTCCGAGACGCTGAACGACGACAACGCGGTCCAGCAGCTCGGCCGCTTCGACGCCGTGCTGGTGCCCGGCGGCTTCGGCAAGCGCGGCGTCGAGGGCAAGATCAGCGCCGCGCGCTGCGCGCGCGAAAACAAGCTGCCTTACCTGGGCATCTGCCTGGGCATGCAGGTCGCCACGATCGAGTACGCCCGCCACATGGCCGGGCTGGAGGGCGCCAACTCGACCGAGTTCGACCCCGATGCGCCGCACAAGGTGATCGCGCTGATCGACGAGTGGCACGACGCCGACGGCTCGATCCAGAAGCGCGATGCCCATTCCGATCTGGGCGGCACGATGCGCCTGGGAGCGCAAAGCTCGGACGTGAAGCCCGGCACGCTGGCCTTCGAAATCTACGGGCCGGTCGTCACCGAGCGCCACCGCCACCGCTACGAGGCCAACGAGCATTACCTGGAGCCGCTGCAGCAGGCCGGCCTGGTGATCTCGGCGATCACCCAGCGCGAGAAGCTGACCGAGATCGTCGAGCTGCCGCGCGACGTCCATCCCTGGTTCGTCGGCGTGCAGTTTCACCCGGAGTTCAAGAGCACACCCTGGGGCGGCCATCCGCTGTTCATCAGCTACATCAAGGCCGCGCTGGCCCACAAGGCGGCGCGCGCGAAGGCCACGGCATGAAACTCTGCGGATTCGACGCCGGCCTGGACCGGCCCTTCTTCCTGATCGCCGGTCCCTGCGTGGTCGAAAGCGAGCAGTTGCAGATGGACGTGGCCGGCCAGCTCAAGGAAATCACCTCGGCGCTGGGCATTCCGTTCATCTTCAAATCGAGCTACGACAAGGCCAATCGCTCCAGCGGCACCTCGTTCCGCGGCCCCGGCATGGAGCGCGGCCTGGAGATCCTGGCCAAGGTTCGCAAGGAACTGAACGTGCCCATCCTCACCGACGTGCACTCGGAAGCCGAGATTCCCGCGGTGGCTGCCGTGGTGGACGTGCTGCAGACGCCGGCTTTCCTGTGCCGCCAGACCGATTTCATCCGCGCCGTGGCCCAGAGCGGCAAGCCGGTGAACATCAAGAAGGGCCAGTTCCTCGCCCCGGGTGACATGAAGAACGTGATCCAGAAGGCCCGCGACGCCGCCCGCGACGCCGGCCTCTCCGAGGATCGCTTCATGGCCTGCGAGCGCGGCGCGAGCTTCGGCTACAACAACCTGGTCTCCGACATGCGCAGCCTGGCGATCCTGCGCGAGACCGGCGCTCCGGTGGTCTTCGACGTCACCCATTCGGTGCAGCTGCCCGGCGGCCAGGGCACCAGCTCGGGCGGCCAGCGCGAATTCGTGCCGGTGCTGGCGCGTGCCGGCGTCGCCGTCGGCGTGGCGGGCCTGTTCATGGAGACCCATCCGGATCCCGCCAACGCGCTGTCCGACGGCCCCAACGCGGTGCCGCTCAGGCACATGCGGGCGCTGCTGGAGCAACTGGTGGCGCTGGACCGCGTGGTCAAGCGTCAGCCGCTGCTCGAGAACGACTTCGTGGCGTGACCTCTTTTCGGCCATCACGCCGCCATCCCGGCGTCGGCACCCCTGGACTTGACGTGCCCAGGTAACCGATTTCCGGCATGCTGCGCGCCGTCAGTTCTGTGACTTTCCTTGATAACGGAGTGAGAAATGAGTGCCATCGTTGACATCGTCGGCCGCGAGATCCTCGACAGCCGCGGCAACCCCACCGTCGAATGCGACGTGCTGCTCGAATCGGGCACGCTGGGCCGCGCGGCCGTGCCGTCGGGCGCCTCGACCGGCTCGCGCGAAGCGATCGAACTGCGCGACGGCGACAAGAGCCGCTACCTGGGCAAGGGCGTGCTCAAGGCGGTCCAGAACATCAACACCGAGATCAACGAGGCCGTGCTGGGCCTGGACGCCACCGAGCAGGCCTTCCTGGACAAGACCCTGATCGACCTGGACGGCACCGAGAACAAGAGCCGCCTGGGCGCCAACGCCATGCTGGCCGTCTCGATGGCGGTGGCCCGTGCCGCCGCCGAGGAAAGCGGCCTGCCGCTGTACCGCTACTTCGGCGGCATGGGCGGCGTGCAGCTGCCGGTGCCGATGATGAACGTCATCAACGGCGGCGCCCACGCCAACAACAGCCTGGACCTGCAGGAGTTCATGATCATCCCGGTGGGCGCGCCCAGCTTCCGCGAGGCGCTGCGCTACGGCGCCGAGGTGTTCCACGCGCTGAAGAAGATCATCGACGCCAAGGGCATGAGCACCACGGTCGGCGACGAAGGCGGCTTCGCACCCAGCCTGGCCAGCCATGAGGCGGCGATCCAGCTGATCCTCGAAGCGATCGCCGCAGCCGGCTACACGGCGGGCACGCAGATCGCGATCGGCCTGGACTGCGCCGCCAGCGAGTTCTACAAGGACGGCAAGTACCACCTGGCCGGCGAAGGCCTGACGCTCAGCGCCCAGGAGTGGACCGACATCCTCGCCACCTGGGTCAGCAAGTACCCGATCATCTCGATCGAGGACGGCATGGCCGAGGGCGACTGGGACGGCTGGAAGATCCTCACCGACCGCTTGGGGCAAACGGTGCAGATCGTCGGCGACGACCTGTTCGTCACCAACACCAAGATCCTGAAGGAAGGCATCGACAAGGGCATCGCCAACTCCATCCTCATCAAGATCAACCAGATCGGCACGCTGACCGAGACCTTCGCCGCGATCGAGATGGCCAAGCGCGCCGGCTACACCGCGGTGATCAGCCACCGCTCGGGCGAGACCGAGGACTCGACCATCGCCGACATCGCGGTGGGCCTGAACGCCGGCCAGATCAAGACCGGCTCGATCAGCCGCTCCGACCGCATGGCCAAGTACAACCAGCTGCTGCGCATCGAAGAGGATCTGGGTGACGTGGCGGTGTACCCGGGCCGCGGCGCGTTCTACAACCTGCGCTGATGCCCCCGGCCCGGCGCGCTGCGCCGGGCGCTGCGGCACAATTCGCCGATGCGACTCACGCCCCTGGTTCTCTTCGCGCTGCTGCTGCTGGTGCAGGCCGGGCTCTGGTTCGGCCATGGCGGCCTGCCGCACGTGATGGCCTTGCGGGCCGAACTCGCGGCCCAGCAGTCGAGCAACGACCAGGCCCGGGCGCGCAACGTGCGTCTGGCGGCCGAGGTGGCCGACCTGAAGGAGGGCCTGGAGATGGTCGAGGAAAAGGCCCGGCACGAACTGGGCATGATCAAGCCCGACGAATGGCTGGTGATCGTCACACCGGCCAAGAAGTGAGCGGCCGGATCCTGCCGCCGGCCGGCACCGAGCGGCGGACGGCGCGTGGCGCCGCCCAGGCCGCGGCCCGCCGCCCCGCCCTCCTCCTCGCGATTCGCTGATGCATACCCTGCCTGCCTGGCTCGCCGTCGCCTTCACGTTGTGGGGCAGTCCGGTGACCTGGATCGAAATCGTCGCCTTCGTGCTGTCGGTGTGGATGGTCGTCTGCAACATCCGCGTCGATCCGCTGGGCTGGCCCTTGGCGATCGCCAGCTCGCTGCTGTATGCGCTGCTGTTCGTCAGCTACCGGCTGTACGGCGAGGCCAGCCTGCAGTTGCTGTTCGTCGTGGTCGCGGCCTGGGGTTGGTGGCAGTGGCTGCGCGGTCAGGGCGACGACGGCCAGCCGCTGCGCGTGCACCTGCTCAGCCCGCGTCGGCGCTGGCAGTTGCTGGCGCTGACGCTGGCGGCCTGGCCGCTGCTGGGCTGGGTGCTGCACCGGGTCACCAACAGCGACGTGCCCTGGCTGGACGCGTTGCCCACCGTGGGCAGCGTCACCGGCCAGTTGCTGCTCGGACGCAAGCTGACGGAGAACTGGCCCGTCTGGATCGCCGTGAACCTGTTCAGCACCGGGCTGTTCGCCTACAAGGCCTTGTGGCTGACCGTGATCCTGTACCTGCTGTTCGCGGCGATGGCCGTGGTCGGCTGGCGGGGCTGGCGGGCGCTGCAGGCCGGGCCTTCCGATGTGGGCTGAACTGACGCCCTCGCCGCAGCGCGCGGTGTTCGCGATCGTCGGGGCAGAGAGCACCGGCAAGAGCACGCTGGCCGAGGCCTTGCCGGAGCGCATCGGCGCTCTCACCGGCTTGGCCTGCACCTGGGTGCCCGAGGTGCTGCGCGAGTGGTGCAGCGCGATGGGTCGCACGCCCCGGATCGACGAACAGGCCGGCATCGCGGCCGAGCAGGCCAGGCGCATCGTGGACGCCAGCCAGCGTCATCCGGTGGTGATCTGCGACACCACGCCGCTGATGACCGCGGTCTACCACCGTCAGGTGTTCGGCGACCGGTCGCTCGACCTCCCGGCGTTACGCTGGCAGCGCGGCTGCACGCTCAGCCTGCTGACGGCACTGGACCTGCCCTGGCAGGCCGACGGCCTTCAGCGCGACGGCCCGCAGGTGCGCGAACCCGTGGATGCCACGCTGCGCGCGCTGCTGGTCGGCCAGGGACTGCCCTTCACGGTCGTCGCCGGCACCGGCGAGCAGCGGCTGAACGCCGCGCTCGATGCCGTGGCAAGCGCGTTGCGCCCGCTGGTGCAGCCGCGCGCCGGGCTGTTCACCCGCCTGGCCCGGCGCGACGCCGCCCAGGCTCCCTGGCCCTGGGTCTGCGAGCACTGCGACTCGCCGGAATGCGAGCACGCGCTGCTGCAGCGCGCCGCCGTCGAATCACTGAACCGCCGCTGAGCCGGGCGGATGATCCCGGTCGGGCGTGAACAGCGCGCCCACGTCGACCGCGTCGAAATGGTATTGGCGGCCGCAGAAGTCGCAGCCCACCTCGACCTCGCCCCGCTCGGCCACGATGCTGTCCGCTTCCTCGCGGCCCAGGCCGAACAGCATCGAGCGGACCCGGTCGACCGAGCAGGTGCAGGCGAAGCGCGGCACGCGCGGCGCGAAGCGCTGGACACGCTCCTCCCAGAACAGGCGCCGCAGCACGGTTTCGGCGTCCAGCGTCAGCAACTCGGATGCGCTCAGCGTGGCGGCCAGGTGGGCGATGCGGTTGAACCCCTCGGACAGGCCGATGTCGTCCTCGTTGCGGCGGCCCGCCAGATTGCCCTCGCCCTGCACCGGCAGCCGCTGGATCAGCAGGCCGGCCGCGACCTCGTCATTCGCGGCCAGCACCAGCCGGGTGTCGAGCTGCTCGGATTGCAGCATGTAGTGCTCCAGCACCTGCGACAGCTGCTGCAGCGGCTCGCGCTGATCGCCATGGAGCGGAACCACCCCTTGGTACGGCTGCTGTCCCGGCAGCCGATCGCGCGGATCCAGCGTGATCGCGCATCGGCCCTGGCCGCGCAGGTTCAGCATCGCGGCCAGTTGCGCATCCTCCGGCACCGTGCCCACCACCTTGGCGGTGGCCCGGAAGCTCAGGTCGGCATGCGCCTCGGCCACCGCCAGCTTGACCGGCCCGTCGCCATAGATCTGCAGGATCAGCGAACCGTTGAACTTGATGTTCGCCTGCATCAGCGTCGCCGCTGCGGCCATCTCGCCGAGCAGCGATCGCACCGGCGCCGGGAACGGCCCGGTCGCCTCGCGCCGGGCCAGCACCTCGCGCCAGCTGTCGGTCAGCCGCACCAGCATGCCGCGCACCGGCAGGCCTTCAAACAGGAATGTGTGGAGTTCGCTCATGGGGGACCCGGCCGCAGGCCCGGCAGGCCCCAAGGCGGTTCAACGGAGTGCGCAGCGCGCGAAGGCGATAATTTTACGGATGGAGGCCAGAGTCGACGCGCTGAGGGTTTTGCGGATCACCGATCCGGTGGCCAAGGCCGCGCAGGCGAGCGCGCTGTACGCGGCCGTCGCCAGCGGCCAGACCCGAGTCGACCCGGTGGCCGTTCTGGTCGAGCCGGGCGATCTGCCCGGACGCCCGCTCCAGCCGTTGCTGGTGCGCGGCGACGCCGTCCCGCGCCGCTCCCCGTTCACGACCAGCGGCCGCGCCGCGCTGCTGCATGCCGTCTGCCATATCGAGTTCAACGCGATCAACCTCGCGCTGGACGCGGTCTGGCGCTTCGCGGCGATGCCGGAGGATTTCTACCGCGACTGGCTTCGCGTCGCGTCCGAAGAGGCGCTGCACTTCAGCTTGCTGCGCGAGCACCTGCGCCACCTCGGCCATGACTACGGCGATTTCGATGCCCACGACGGCCTGTGGACCATGGCCCGGGCCACGGCGGGCGACATCGTCGCGCGCATGGCGCTGGTGCCGCGCACGCTCGAAGCGCGCGGCCTGGACGCCACGCCGCCGATGCAGGCGCGCCTGCGCCAGGCCGGCGATGCCCGGGCGGTCGAGATCCTCGACGTGATCCTGCGCGACGAGATCGGCCATGTCGCGATCGGCAACCGCTGGTATCGGTGGCTCTGCGAACGGGCGGGCGTCGACGCGGTCGCGCTGTACCCGCAACTGGCCCAGCGCTACCAGGCGCCCCGCCTGCGCGGCCCGCTGAACCTGGCGGCACGCCGTGCCGCGGGCTTCACCGACGCGGAACTGGCCTGGCTGGATTCGGCGTTGGCGGCACCGCCGGCGCGCCGAACAAGCGACTAAAGGCCCGGGGCAACACGGTGAAATATCGGCGTTTTCAAGCCGTACACTGCCCGTTTGTTGATTCTTCGCGTCCCTGACGCCCACGAGGACCTCCATGGCACATCTCCCTACCCGTCGTTTCCTGAAAGTCGCCGGCGCCCTGCTGGCCGGACTGGCGCTCGCCGCCTGCAGCAAGCCAGAACCCACCCCGGCCCCGGTGGCCGACGCCGGCTCGGCGCCCGCATCCGCTCCGGCGGCCGAGAAGGTCTACACCGTCGGCACCGATGCTTCCTACGCGCCGTTCGAACTACAGAACGAAAAGGGCGAGATCGTCGGCTTCTCGGTGGACCTGCTGAACGCGGTGGCGGAAAAGGGTGGCTTCAAGGTCAAGTTCGTCAACACCCCGTGGGAAGGCATCTTCAATGCGCTGACCCAGGGTGACCGCGACCTGCTGATCTCGTCGATCACCATCACCCCCGAGCGCCAGCAGACGATGGATTTCTCCGAGCCCTATTTCGACGCGATCCAGCTGATCGCGGTGAAGGAGAACTCGAAGGTCACCAAATTCGAGGACCTGAAGAAGCTCAAGGTCGGCGTGCAGACCGGCACCACCGGCGACGAAGTGGTGACCAAGCTGCTCGGCAAGACCAGCACCCAGATCAAGCGCTTCGAATCGACCCCGCTGGCGCTCAAGGAACTGGAAGACGGCGGCATCGACGCGGTCGTGGCGGACAACGGCGTCGTGATCCATTACGTGGCCAACAACCCCGGCTCGAAGTTCAAGACCGTGGCCGACACCAAGTCGTTCTCGCCCGAGCAGTACGGCATCGCGGTGAAGAAGGGCAATACCGCTCTGCTGGCGATGATCAACAAGGGCCTGGAGGCGATCAAGGCCGACGGCACCTACGCCGCCATCTACAAGAAGACCTTCAACACCGATCCGCCCGCGACCGCCGCCGCGCCGGCATCGGCCGCGTCGAACTGACTGCGCAGGCGGGTCGATGGACTTGCGTTGGAGCATCCTGACCGGCTACTGGCCTCTGTTCATGGACGGTCTGCTGACCACCATCGAACTGACGCTGGTGGCCATCGTGATCGGCATGGCGCTGGGGGCGTTGCTGGGGCTGATCAGCAGCTCGCGTGACGCGCCCCGTCCCAAGTCGCTGGCGGCGGACTGGCTGATGCGTGTCGTGCGGGCCGTCACGACGGCCTACGTCACCTTCTTCCGGGGCACGCCGCTGTTCGTGCAGATCCTGCTGGTGCACTTCGCGGTGATGCCGGCGCTGATCCATCCGGACCACGGCCTGCTGCTATCGGGCGATGCCGCGCGGACGTTCCGGCAGGACCACGGTGCCTTCTTCTCGGGCATCGTGGCCTTGTCGCTGAACGCCGGCGCCTACATCTCGGAGATCTTCCGTGCCGGCATCCAGAGCATCCACACCGGCCAGACACAGGCCGCCTGGAGCCTGGGCCTGACCCACGGCCAGGCGATGCGCCACGTGATCCTGCCGCAGGCCTTTCGCCGCATGGTGCCGGCGCTGGTCAACGAAGGCGTCACGCTGATCAAGGATTCGTCGCTGGTCTCGGCCATCGGCCTGGCCGAGCTGGCGCTGGCGGCGCGCACCGTCGCCGGGGCCTACTCGCGCTACTGGGAGCCCTACCTGGCGATCTCGGCGCTGTACCTGATGCTGACGCTGATCTTGTCGACGCTGGCCAAGCGCCTGGAGGCACCGGCGCACCTGCGCGGACGCTGAGCCTCGAACGCACCACCCGAACGGCAGCCTGCGGGCTGCCGTTTTTTTCGAGTCCGCTCAGGGTGCGTCGAAGAAATAGCGCTTGAGCCCGGCCAGCACCATCTCGGTGGCCATCGCGGTCAGCACCAGCCCCATCAGCTTTTCGATCGCCGACACCACCGGCGCGCCCAGCCACCGGCGCAAGCGCTCGGCCGACAGCATCACCAGGGTGCTGACCGCCATCGCCAGGGTCAGCGCGCCGACCCACTCCCACATGCGGTCCGGCTGCCGCGACGCGAGCAGCAGCACCGTGGCCATCGCCGAGGGTCCGGCCAGCAGCGGCACCGCGAGCGGGAAGACCACCGGCTCGCGATCGCCATCGACCGCATAGATCTCGCCGCCGGTGGCGAAGATCATGCGGATCGCGATGATCATCAGGATCACGCCGCCGGCCACCTCCAGAGAACGCTCGGAAAGGTGCATCAGCCTCAGGAAACCCTGGCCCGCCACCATGAAGAGCAACAGCACGGCGAAGGCGATGCTGGCTTCGCGCAGCGCGACCGCCCGGCGCCTTTCCGGCGCCACCGCGCTGAACACCGAAATGAACACCGGCAGGCTGCCGAACGGATCCAGCACCAGCAGCAACAGCACGACCGCAGAGGAAAAAGTATGTTCCATCGCCACATTGTGAGGGGGCGGCACTTCGTCGCGGCGACCCCTGCCCGCCGGCCCGAGGTTGCGCATTCACAACAGAATGCCGATCGCCAGCGGCTCGGATGCACCGGAACACAGGCCGATGCGGCCCTCGCCGCTAAACTGTCACGATGTCGCCATAGAGCGCCTGTGTCGAGACGGCGTCGTACACGCCGTCATTGATGACCATCACCTTTTCTCTCTGACCCGAGGTTTCTTATGAAGAAGACTTTCATCCTGGCCGCAGTGGCCGCCACGCTGGCTGCGCCGGCTGCCTTCGCACAAAGCTCGGTGACCATCTACGGTCGCCTGAACCTGTCGCTGGAACACCAGAAGACCGGCAACGTCACCGACAACACGGTGCAGAACGACGCCTCGCGCATCGGTTTCCTGGGCACCGAAGACCTGGGCGGCGGCCTGAAGGCCGGCTTCCAGCTCGAGCACGGCTTCAACGCCGCCACCGGCGCCCAATCGCAAGGCCAGTTCTGGGCCCGCCAGTCGGAAGTGAACCTGGGCGGCGACTTCGGCATGATCCGCATGGGCCGCTTCACCAGCGAAGCCTACTTCGCGATGGCCGACTACGTCAGCATGCACAACCACGACACCGGCACCTCGGCCGATGCGCTGTTCGCCGATGCCAACGGCTTCAACGGCAGCAGCAAGGTGTCGTACCGCACGCCGGATCTGGGTGGCGTGAAGGTGGAAGTGGCGGCGCAGAACGCCACCGCCAACGGCGCGAACCCGGTGGCCCGCGGCTACGACGTGGCAGCCAACTACGAAGGCGGCCCGCTGCACCTGGGCGCC
Organism: Ideonella sp. sgz306126; assembly: GCF_056032705.1. Classification (NCBI taxonomy): domain Bacteria; kingdom Pseudomonadati; phylum Pseudomonadota; class Betaproteobacteria; order Burkholderiales; family Sphaerotilaceae; genus Ideonella; species Ideonella sp. sgz306126. Next base: position 716,163 of record NZ_JBVYWP010000003.1, on the reverse strand, counting down.
GGCTACACCAAGCATGACGCGGCTTCGACCTTCGGCGTGCGCGCGCTGTACGAGATGGGCGACTTCACCTTCGGTGGCTACGTGCAACGCGCTGACAACATCGCGTTCGACGCCAACCAGGGCCTGGAAGTGGCCGGCCTGGGCAACCGCACCACGTTCCGCCTGTCGGGCAAGTACGTGATGGGCGCCACCGAGCTGCACCTGAACGTGGGCCACGCCGGCAACACGGGCAGCGTCAGCGACAGCGGCGCGACCCAGTTCACGCTGGCCGTCAACCAGAACCTGAGCAAGCGCACCAAGGTCTACGCGTTCTACACCAAGGTCAACAACCAGACCAACGGCGCCTACATGACCGACGCCGCCGGCGTGGACTTCAGCTCCTTCGCCCTGGGCATCCGCCAGAACTTCTGATCGTCCGCAGCCTCCGGGCTGCCGGTCAGACCTCCGAAGCCGGCCTCGTGCCGGCTTTTTCACGCCAAGGGCCCGCACGACGGCGATCAGGCACGCGGATGGTGTTGCGCGTGCAGCGCCTTCAGCCGTTCGCGTGCCACGTGGGTGTAGATGGTGGTCGTCGAAATGTCGGCATGGCCCAACAGCATCTGCACCACGCGCAAATCGGCGCCATGGTTCAGCAAGTGGGTCGCGAACGCATGCCTCAGGGTGTGCGGCGACAGCGGCGCATGGATGCCGGCCGCCAGCGCATGCTTCTTGACCAGGGTCCAGAACATCTGCCGCGTCATCGGCCCCCCTCGCGCGGTGACGAACAGAGCCGGGCTGCTCTGCCCGCCCAGGATGTCTGCGCGGGCCTCGGCCAGATAGCGCGAAATCCAGTCCCGGGCCTCGACGCCGAACGGCACCAGCCGCTCCTTCGCCCCCTTGCCGGTGACCCGCAGCACGCCGTCCGCCATCGCCAAGTCCACGCTCTGCAGGTCGACGAGTTCGCTCACCCGCAGGCCGCTGGCGTACATCAGCTCCAGCATGCAGCGGTCGCGCAGGCCCAAGGCCGTGGCCGTGTCCGGCGCCGCCAGCAAGGACTCGACCTGGGCTTCGCTGAGCGTCTTGGGCACACGCAAGGGTTGGCGCGCCCCCTCCAGTTTCAAGGTCGGGTCGGCGTCCACCAGCCGTTCGCGCAAGGCCCAGCGATAAAAGCGGCGGAACACGGCCAGCCGCCGGTTGGCGGTCGTCGCCCGGCTGCCGGCATGGCGTGCAGCACCGTAACCGCGCAGCTTGGCTTCGGTGGTGCCGGCCAGCCCGCCGCCTGCTTCGGCCGCCAACCACGCGCTCAAGGCGTCCAGATCCCGTCGGTAGGCCGACAGCGTGTTCTTCGACAGGCCGTCCTCCAGCCACAGCGCGTCGGTGAAACGGCGGATCAGCGCCTGGTCTGCCAGCCTCTCGACCGACAGTGGCGTGACCGGCTCGGCGGCCGTGGGCTTTCTGGGCTGGCGGGTGGACATGCGGGCAAAGACGTCGGCCTGGCCGGTGCAAAGCGACCAGCATAGCCGAGCCGCCGGGACCGTTGCTGGCACACTGCCGCCATGTCCCAGATGTTGATGCTGCTGCCCGACTTCCTGCTGATCGTCGCAGGCTATGTGATCTGCCGCTACACCGCCTTGAACCGCAGCGTCTGGGACGGCGTCGAGCGCCTGGTGTACTGGCTGCTGTTTCCGGCGCTGCTGTTCGTTGCGATCCTGCGCCAGCCCTTGCAACCAGGCGCCTTGCTGACCTTCGCGGGATGCGGCCTGACCGTCGTGGCCTGCGGCATCGCGCTGGCCTACGCTCTGGGTCGCTGGCCGGGCGTCGATGCGCGCACCCATGCCTCCGGCGCACAGACGGCATTCCGCTTCAATTCCTACGTGGCCCTGGCGCTGGCCGAGCGTCTGGGCGGCGTGCAGGCGGTGGCCTGGATCGCGCTGCTGGTGGCGGTGTGCGTGCCGATCTGCAATGTGGCCGCGGTATGGCCGCTGGCGCGCCACTCCGGCCAGCATTTCGGCCGCGAACTGGCGCGCAACCCGCTGATCCTGGGCACCGTGTCCGGTCTCCTCGGCAATCTGCTGGGGTTGCAACTGCCCGACATGCTCTGGGTCACGCTGACCCGGGTCGGCAGTGCCGCCCTGCCCCTGGGCCTGATGGCCGTGGGCGCCGGGTTGCGCATGGGCGCCTTGCGCGAGGCGCCCGGCCTGGCCGCCGGCCTGCTGGGCATTCGGCACCTGGTCTTGCCGCTGCTGGCGATCGTGCTGGTGCAGATCGCGGGCCTGCCTGCGGGACAGCAGACGGTGGTGGTGGCGTTCGCCGCGCTGCCCACCGCGTCGAGCGCCTACGTGCTGGCCACCCGGATGGGCGGCCACGGCAGCTTCGTCGCCGGGCTGGTCAGCGTCTCGACCCTGGTGGGCATGGTCGGCCTGCCGCTCGCGCTGGCCGGCCTGAACTGGGTCCAGACCGCCTACTGAGCACCGCTCAGGTCGGCGGCGTCACCGCGGCATCCGCTTGCCGCAGCGCCCAGTCGATGTGTTCGCGCACCAGATCGCCGGCCGCCGGCCGAGACTGCAACAGGGCCGCGACCAGCGGCTCGGCCGCCGCGCCCGCCGCCAGCGCGTTGCCGATGGCCACCGCCAGGTTGCGGCGCCAGCGCTCGTGGCCGATGCGCCGGATCGGGCTGCCTTCGGTGTGATGCAGAAACGCCGCCTCGTCCCACTGCCACAGCGCGACCAGCGTGGCCTGGGGCCAGGGCGAGCGGGCATCGAAATCGGCCAGCACGCTGGGCCGCGCGTACTTGTTCCAGGGGCAGGCCAGCTGGCAGTCGTCGCAGCCGTAGATGCGGTTGCCGATCAAGGGCCGCAGCGCTTCGGGAATCGCCCCCGGGTGCTCGATCGTCAGGTACGAGATGCAGCGCCGCGCATCCAGCCGGTACGGCGCGACGATGGCCTGGGTCGGGCAGCAGTCCAGGCAGGCACGGCACTGGCCGCAATGGGCGCTGGCCGGCGGCGTCGGCGGCAGAGCCAGATCGACGTAGATCTCGCCCAGGAAGAACGTCGAACCCGCGTCGCGAGCCAGCGCCAGCGTGTGCTTGCCGCGCCAGCCCTGACCGCTGCGCTGGGCCAGCTCCACCTCGAGCACCGGCGCCGAATCGGTAAAGACGCGGTGGCCGAACGGCCCGATCTCGCCGGCGATGCGGTCGGACAGCGCCTGCAGGCGCTGGCGCAGCACCTTGTGATAGTCCCGCCCCCGGGCGTAGAGCGACACCACGGTCAGCTCGGGCTGCGCCAGGCGTCGCCACTCGAGCGCCTGCCAGCCATCGGCGGTGGTGCGCGGCAGGTAGTCCATGCGGGCGGTGATCACCCGCACCGTGCCGGGAACCAGTTCGGCCGGTCGCGCGCGCCGCAGGCCATGCGTCGCCATGTAGCCCATGTCGCCATGAAAGCCCGCCGCCAGCCAGGCCAGCAGGCCGGGTTCGGCGCTCGCCAGGTCCACATCGGCCACGCCGATCTGGGAGAATCCGAACTCAGCCCCCCATTGCGGCAGCCACCGCGCCACGTGCTGCGCCACCTCGTGCGCTGCACGTGCTGCCGAATCCGAACCTTGAGCCATACGCCGATTCTAGAAACCCACCTGCACTGGCCCGACGAATCGGCCTGCCAGCGCTTCGCCGCCGGGCTGACGCGGCACCCGGCCCTGCTTCGGGCGCACGTCGAGCTGGACGGGCCGCTCGGCGCCGGCAAGACCACCTTCGTTCGTCACCTGCTGCGTGCGCTCGGCGTGCAGGGACGCATCAAGAGCCCGACCTATGCGGTGCTCGAACCCTACGAGGTGCAGCAGGCCGGCTCGGCCTGGCCGGTTTCGCATTTCGATTTCTACCGCTTCAGCGATCCGCGCGAGTGGGAGGACGCCGGCTTTCGCGACCTGTTCGCGGCGCCCGGCCTGAAGCTGTCGGAATGGGCCCGCAACGTGGCACCGGCTTTGCCGGAACCCGATCTGCGCCTGACGATCACACCGCAGGCCGATGGCAGCCGCGAGGTCGCGGCCCAGGCCTTCAGCGCGCTCGGCAAGGAGCTGCTGGCATGAATCGACGCGACACCCTGCGCTCGCTGGGCACCCTGGCCCTCAGCTTCGGCGCCACCCACGTGGCGATGGGCTCCACCATCGTCTCGGTGCGGGTCTGGCCGGCGCAGGACTACACCCGGCTGACGATCGAATCCGACCAGGCGCTGACCGCGCACCACTTCCTCACCGAAGACCCGCCGCAACGGCTGGTGATCGACATCGACGGCCTGGAGCTGAGCCCGGCGCTGCGGGAGCTGGTCGGCAAGGTGCGCCCGGACGACCCCTACATCGCCGGCGTGCGCGTCGGCCAGAACCAGCCGCGTGTGGTCCGCCTGGTGATCGACCTGAAGCAGCCGGTCAAGCCGCAGCAGTTCGCGCTCGAACCGGTGGCGGCCTACCAGTACCGCCTGGTGTTCGACCTCTACCCGGTCGAGGCGCCGGACCCGCTGCTGGCCCTGATCAACGAACGCGACCACGCCGAGCGCGCCGCTACGCAGGCGGTGCAGGATGCGCTGGGCGAGTTCATCGGCAAGCTCGATCGCCCGTTCCCGGCGCCCGCCACGGCCCCCGTGGCGGACGCGGCCTCCCGGCCTACCTCGCCGCCCCAGGTCAGCGCCCCCCCGGTTGCGCCGACGGCGGCCCAGCGCGCCCGCATCGACCGCTTGCTGATCGTCGCGCTGGACCCCGGCCACGGCGGCGAGGATCCCGGCGCGATCGGCCCCAGCGGCCTGCGCGAGAAGGACGTGGTGCTGCAGATCGCCTTGCAGCTGCGCGACCGGCTCAACCAGCAGCCGGGCGTGCGGGTGATGATGACCCGCGACGACGACTTCTTCGTGCCGCTGTACGAGCGCGTCAACAAGGCACGCCGGGTCCAGGCCGATTTGTTCATGTCGATCCACGCCGACGCGTTCTTCACGCCCGAGGCGCGTGGCGCCAGCGTGTTCGCCCTCAGCCAGAACGGCGCCTCCAGTGCGGCGGCGCGCTGGATGGCGCAAAAGGAAAATTCAGCCGACAGCGTCGGCGGCGTCAACACCCGCGTCAAGGACAGGGCGGTGCTGCGCACGCTGCTCGACATGAGCACCACCGCGCAGATCCAGGACAGCCTGCGCGTCGGCCGCGAGGTGCTGGGACGCATCGGCCGCGTCGGCAGGCTGCACAAGGGCAGCGTCGAGCAGGCCGCCTTCGCGGTGCTGAAGGCACCGGACATTCCGTCCATCCTGGTCGAGACCGCCTTCATCTCGAACCCGGAAGAAGAAGACAAGCTGCGCGACCCGGCCTACCGGCTCAAGCTGGTCGAAGCCCTGAACGCCGGCATCGGCCGCTACTTCGCGAAGAACCCACCGCTCGCGCGTCACCGCGAGATCTGATGTCGACACCTCGGTGCGGCATGGCGGCGAGTGCGGCTCAAGGCACGAAGCGATAGCCGATGCCCGATTCGGTCAGCAAATGGCGAGGCATCGACGCATCGGCCTCGATCTTCTTGCGCAGGTTGGCCATGTGGACCCGCACGTAATGGGTGTCCTCGACATGGCCCGGGCCCCAGATCGCCTTCAGCAGCTGCCGATGGGTGATCACCCGGTCGGGCTGGGCAGCCAGATGGGTCAACATGCGGTATTCGATCGGCGTCAGGTGCAGCGCGTCGCCGGCCCTCTCGACGACGCGCCGCACCCGGTCGATGCGGATCTCGCCGAACGCGATCACCGGCTCGCCGGCACCGCCCTGGCCCGCATGGCGACGCAACTGGGCTCGCACCCGCGCCATCAGTTCACCGGCTCCGAACGGCTTGACCAGGTAATCGTCGGCACCGGCGTCCAGCGCGGCAATCTTGTCCGCTTCGTCACTGCGGGCCGACAGCACGATGACCGGCATCGCCGACCAGGTTCTCAGGTCATGGATGAAGTCGACGCCGTCGCCATCGGGCAGGCCGAGGTCCAGCACCACCAGGTCCGGTCGAGAACTGCCCGCGACGATCAGGCCGCGCTGCAGACTGTCGGCCTCCAGGACGTCCAAGCCTTCGGTCTGCAGCGCCAGGCGGACGAAGCGACGGATGTCGGCTTCGTCCTCGACCAGCAGCACGCGGGCGCGGGGTTCACTCATCGGGCATGATCGTCGGCAGGTATGGCGTCGTCGGCGCCATCATCAGCAGGCGGCTCGCCGCGCGGCAGCAGGATCGTGAAGCGGGCACCGCCCTCGGGTCGGTTCGAAGCACTGATGATGCCACCGTGGGCCTGAACGATCGCGCGCGAGATCGCCAACCCCAAACCGACGCCGGGTTGCGCGCTCTCCTTTCGTCCGCGCTCGAACTTCTCGAAGATCGCCTCCTCGCGCCCGGCAGGCAAGCCCGGTCCCTGGTCGTCCAGCGTCAGAACCACGTGCGCGCCATCGACCCGTGCGGCGATGTCGATCGCCGAGCCGGCCGGGGTGTACTTGGCGGCATTTTCGAGCAGGTTGACCAGCACCCGTTCGATCAGCACCGCGTCCAGGTGCAGCAGCGGCAGATCCGGTGCCAGGTGCACGCGGAGCGGTCGACCGGACAGCGGCAGCGCGACGGCCGCCAACGCGCTTCCCACGACTTCTTCCAGCGGCTGCCATTGCAGGTTCAGTTGGACCGCGCCGGACTCCAACCGGGCCATGTCCAGCAGGTTGCTGACCAATGCATTCATGCGCAGCGCCGACTGGCGGATCGCCTGCGTGATCTCGCGCTGGGCTTCGGTCGGCGGCGGCACGGTCAGGACCAGGGTATCGGCCAATCCGACCAGCGACGCCAGCGGCGTTCTCAGGTCGTGAGAGATCGCCGAAAGCAGTGAATTGCGCAGCCGCTCGGAGGCCATCTGCAAGGTGCTGGTCTGGGCCACTTCGATGTAGTGGATGCGCTCGAGCGAGATGGCCAGCAGCGACGCGCAGGTCTCCAGCAGGCGACGCGGCTCCGGCCCCAGCGTGCGGGCGTCCGGCGGCTGCACGACCAGCACGCCGCGGACGCGCATCGGCGCCTTCAGCGGCAACACCAGGCAGGCGCTGGCGGGCAAGGTGTCGGTGCCGCGGCCCGCCGCCTCGCCGCGGTCGAAAGCCCACTGCACCACGCCCATGTCGACCTCGGCGGTGGCTCCGGTCAGCGTCTGCAGGCGATCGCTTTCGTCGCTGGCCAGCACCGCGCTGCGGGCGCCGAACTCCGTCGCGAGGAAGCGGGCGCCGATCTCGCCCACCTGGTCGGGCAGCAAGGCGGCCGACAGCGCGCGTGACATCTCGTAGAGGCTGCGCACCCGACGCTCGCGCTGCATCGCCGCCTCGGCCTGCACCTTGAGGCCTGCCGTGAGCTGACCGATCACCAAGGCCACGACCAGCATGACCGCAAAGGTCAGCAGATACTGCACGTCGCTGACGGCGAACGAGAAGCGAGGCGGCACGAAGAAGAAGTCGAAGCAGCCCACGCCGACCAAGGCGGCCAACACCGCCGGGCCGCGACCGTAGCGAAGCGCGACAGCCACCACCATGAGCAGGAACAGCATCACGATGTTGCTGAGCTCGAACACCCGCAGCAGCGGCGTCGCCAGCAGCGCCGTCGCGGCGCAGGCTGCCACGGCTGCGCCATACGCCCTCCAGCGAGGCCGCTCGCTCGCCTCGACGGCCGGCTTGGCAGGCTCGGGGGGCGCCGCAGTCGCTGCAGGCAAGGCCACCTGCAGCACGTCCAGGTCCTGCGCCTCGGCGACCACCCGGTCGGCCAGACCGCGCTGCCAGGGCCAGCGCCGCCGACTGTGTCCGATCACCAGGCGCGCCAGGTTGTGCTCGCGCGCGTGCCGCACCAGCGCGGTGGCGACGTCGGGGCCGGACGGCGTGGCCACCACGGCCCCCAGTTCCTGGGCCAGCTTCAGCACCTTCAATGCTTGTTGCCGCTGCGCTTCGGGACGGCGCATCAGCGCAGGGGTTTCGATCAGCACCGCATGCCAGGGCACGTCGAGCTGACTCGCCAGGCGGGCACAGCGGCGCACGATCTTCTCGCCGTCGAGGCCGGGCCCGACACAGGCCAGCAAGGCCTCGCGGTTGGGCCAGACGGCGAGCACCGCACGCTCGCGCCGGTAAGCCTGCATCTCGCCATCGACCCGATCGGCGGTGCGCCGCAGCGCCAACTCGCGCAGTGCCAGCAAGTTGCCTTTGCGGAAGAAGTTCTTCGAGGCGCGTTCGGCCTGCGGCGCGATATAGACCTTGCCGGCCCGCAGACGTGCCAGCAACTCGTCGGGCGGGAGGTCGACCACCACGACCTCGTCGGCCCGGTCGAACACGCGGTCCGGAACGGTCTCGCGCACCCGGATGCCGGTGATGCCGCTGACGATGTCGTTGAGACTTTCAAGGTGCTGGACGTTGACGGTGGTCCAGACGTCGATCCCCGCCTCCAGCATCTCCTCGACGTCCTGCCAGCGCTTGGGATGGCGCGAACCCGGCGCATTGCTGTGAGCCAGTTCATCCAGCAGCACCAGCGCATCGGTCCGAGAGGACGCAAAAGCCAGTGCGGCGTCCAGGTCGAATTCCTCGAGCACGCGGTCCCGGTACGGAACGGCCTTGAGCGGCAGACGAGGCAGGTCCCGCGCCAGCGCATCGGTCTCGCCACGGCCGTGGGTCTCGACCAGACCCACGACCAAGGCGCGCCCCTGGTCGACCGCGACACGGGCGGCGGCCAGCATCGCGCAGGTCTTGCCGACCCCCGCCGACGCACCGAAGAAGATCTTCAAGCGCCCGCGCCGGGCGCGTGCCTCGTCGGCCTGCACGCGCTGCAGCAGCGCATCGGGATCGGGGCGTTCGGAACTCATCTGCCCATCATCGCAGCGAAGCGGCCGGCGTCACGGTGTCCAACGCCAGGTTCAACGCCAGCACATTGACCCGCGGCTCACCCAACAAGCCCAGCCAGGCGCCACGGGTGTGCTGGGTGATCAGACCCTGAACGGTCGCCACGGGCAGGCCGCGCGCCCGCGCCACCCGGGCGGCCTGGTACCGGGCCGCCGCGACGCTGATGTCCGGGTCCAGCCCACTGGCGGACGCGGTCACCAGGTCGATCGGTACCGGCCCGGTGTTGCCCGGGTCGGCGGCGCGCAAGGCCGCGATGCGTGCCTTGACCGCGTCGCTCAGCGCCGGGTTCAGCGGCCCCAGGTTGGAGCCGCCCGACGCGCTGGCGTTGTAGGCCATGGGGCTGGTGGCCGAGGGACGGCTCCAGACATAGCGAGCTTCGGTGAAGGACTGGCCGATCAGACTTGAGCCGACCACCTGGCCGGCACGCGTGACCAGACTGCCGTTGGCCTGGCCCGGCAGGGCCACCTGCGCCAGACCGGTGACCAGCAGCGGGTAGGCCAGGCCCGTCAGCAGCGACAGCAGCACGAACAGCGAGATCGCCGGGCGCAACAGCCCTTCGGCGGCCGAGACAGGCTCATCGGTGGCCATGGAAAGGTCGGTCATGGGAGTCCCTTGGTTTCTTGGAGGCGACGGGGTCAGGCCAGGCCGCCCGCGGCGACCAGCATGTCGATCAGTTTGATGCCGGCAAAGGGCACGACCACCCCGCCCAGGCCGTAGATCAGCAGGTTGCGGCGCAGCAGCGCGGCCGCGCCCACCGCGCGGTAAGCCACTCCCTTGAGCGCCAGCGGAATCAGGAAGACGATGATCAACGCGTTGAAGATCACCGCCGACAGGATCGCGGTGGTCGGGCTGGCCAGGTGCATCACGTTGAGCGCCGCCAGTTGGGGGTAGGTGCTGACGAAGGCCGCCGGAATGATGGCGAAGTACTTGGCGACATCGTTGGCGATGCTGAAGGTGGTCAGCGAGCCGCGCGTCATGAGCATCTGCTTGCCGGTCTCGACGATCTCGATCAGCTTGGTCGGGTTGCTGTCCAGGTCGACCATGTTGCCGGCCTCCTTGGCGGCCTGGGTTCCGGTGTTCATCGCCACCGCCACGTCGGCCTGGGCCAGTGCTGGTGCGTCGTTGGTGCCGTCGCCGGTCATCGCCACCAGCCTGCCGGCCGCCTGGTGTTCGCGGATCAGCCTGAGCTTGGCCTCGGGCGTGGCTTCGGCGAGAAAGTCGTCGACCCCGGCTTCGGCGGCGATGGCGGCCGCGGTCAGGCGGTTGTCGCCGGTCACCATCACGGTCTTGATGCCCATCCGGCGCAACTCGGCGAAGCGCTCTTTGATATCGGGTTTGACGATGTCCTTGAGTTCGACCACGCCCAGCGCCCGGCTGCCCTCCGACACCACCAGCGGCGTGCTGCCGCGCCGCGCGACGTCGTCGACCAGGATTTGCAGCGGTGGCGCGAAGCTCCCCCCCAGTGCCTGAACATGCCGACGGATGGCATCGGCCGCGCCCTTGCGGATGCTGCGCGCGGGCGCCATGCCGACCGCCAGATCCACGCCGCTCATGCGGCTCTGCGCGCTGAAGGCCACGAACTCGGCGCCCGGGCAATCCACCTCGCGGTCCCGTCGCTGGAACCGCTGACGGGCCAGCACGACGATGCTGCGACCCTCGGGCGTCTCGTCGGACAGCGACGCCAGTTGCGCCGCATCGGCCAACTCGGACTCCTTGACGCCGGGGGCCGGCAGGAAGGCGCTGGCCTGGCGGTTGCCGAGCGTGATGGTGCCGGTCTTGTCCAGCAGCAGCACATCGACATCGCCGGCAGCCTCGACCGCCCGGCCCGAGGTGGCGATCACGTTGGCCTGCATCATCCGGCTCATGCCGGCCACGCCGATGGCCGACAGCAGGCCGGCGATGGTGGTGGGGATCAGGCACACCAGCAGCGCGACCAGCACCACCAGGCTGACCGGTTGCCCTGCTCCCGCCACCTGCACGCTGAACTGCGAATACGGCAGCAGCGTGGCCACCACGCCCAGGAAGACGATGGTCAGCGCCACCAGCAGGATCGTCAGAGCGATCTCGTTCGGGGTCTTCTGGCGCTTGGCGTTCTCGACCATCGCGATCATCCGGTCGACGAAGGTCTCACCCGGATTGACCGTGACGCGCACGACGATCCAGTCCGACAGCACCCGGGTGCCGCCCGTCACCGCCGAGAAATCACCGCCCGACTCGCGGATCACCGGTGCCGATTCGCCGGTGATCGCGCTCTCGTCGACCGCGGCCACGCCGTCGATCACCTCGCCATCGGCCGGCACCATGTCACCTGCCTCGATCAGCACCACATCGCCCTTGTGCAGGCCGTCGGCCTCGGTGGGCAGCCACTTCATCGCAGTGCGCACGGTGCCGGCCCGGTAGGCGCCCTGCAGCTTCTTGGCCCAGGTCTTCTTCTTCAGCCCGCGCAGGCTGGCGGCCTGGGCCTTGCTGCGGCCTTCGGCCAGGGCCTCGGCGAAATTGGCGAACAGCACCGTGAACCACAGCCACAGCGCCACGCCGATGGTGAAGCCGCTGGGCTGCTGCCAGGCCAGCAGCGTGCTGAACGCGCTGCCGACGAAGACCACGAACATCACCGGGTTGCGCCATTGCACCCGCGGGTTCAGCTTGCGGAATGAATCCACCAGTGCCGGGCGCAGCAGCACCGGATCGAACAGGGGCAGGGTTTGGCGACTCATGAACGGCTCCACAACATCAGGTGCTCGACCACCGGCCCCAGGGCCAGCGCAGGCACGTAGTTCAGCAGGCCGACCAGCAGCACGGTGCCGATCAGCAGCGCGACGAACAGCGGCCCATGCGTGGGCAGCGTGCCCTCGCCCGCCGCGATGCGCTTCTTGGCCGCCAGCGAGCCGGCCATGGCCAGCACCGGCACGACCACGCCGAAGCGGCCGAACCACATCGCCAGCGCCAGCAGCACGTTGTAGAACGGCGTGTTGGTGGTCAGGCCGGCGAAGGCGCTGCCGTTGTTGTTGGCCGCCGACGAGAACGCATACAGGATTTCAGAAAAACCGTGGGCACCCGGGTTCGCCACACCGGCCTTGCCGGCGTCGCTCATCACCGCCACCGCAGTGCAGCCCAGCACCAGCAGCGGCGTCACCAGGATCGCGATCGAGACCATCTTCATCTCGTGGACCTCGATCTTCTTGCCCAGGTACTCGGGCGTGCGGCCTATCATCAGACCGGCGATGAACACCGCCATCATCGCGAACACCAGCATGCCGTACAGGCCCGAGCCGACGCCGCCGAACACCACCTCGCCGAGCTGGATCATCACCAGCGGCACCGCGCCGCCCAGGGGCGTGAACGAGTCGTGCATCGCGTCGACCGCGCCGCAGGATGCGGCCGTGGTGATGGTGGCGAACAGCGACGAGGCACCGATGCCGAAGCGCACCTCCTTGCCTTCCATGTTGCCGCCCGACTGCAGCGCGCTGGCCGCGTCGTCGACGCCCAAAGCCGCCAGCCGGGGGTTGCCCTGCTGCTCGAAGCTCATCGCCGCCACCGCGCAGACCACGAACAGCACGGACATCGCGGCAAACACCGCCCAGCCCTGGCGCCGGTCGCCCACCATGCGACCGAAGGCAAAGCACAGCGCGGCGGGGATCGCAAAGATGCTCAGCATCTGCAGGAAGTTGCTCAGTGCCGTCGGGTTCTCGTACGGGTGCGCCGAGTTGGCGTTGAAGAATCCGCCGCCGTTGGTGCCCAGCATCTTGATGGCCAACTGCGAGGCCACCGGCCCCATCGCCAGCGACTGGGTCGCGGACGACTTGTCCTGCATCACCGGCCGGCCCTTGGCGTCCTTGGCGGGTTGACCGTCCGCGCCCAGCACCGGCTCCTGCCAGCTGGATTTCTCCAGCGTGCGGACGTCGGTGTACGGCGACAGGTTCTGGATCACGCCCTGGCCCACCAGCACCATCGCAAAGACCAGCGACAGCGGCAGCAGGATCCACAGCGTGACCCGGGTCAGGTCGACCCAGACATTGCCGATCACCTGGGCCGAGTGGCGAGCGAAGCCCCGTATCAGTGCGATCGCGACGACGATGCCGGTCGCGGCCGAGAAGAAGTTCTGCACCGTCAGCGCCAGCATCTGGGTCAGATAGCTCAGGGTCGATTCGCCGCCGTAGCTTTGCCAGTTGGTGTTGGTGACGAAGCTGATCGCGGTGTCGAACGACAGGTCGGTGGTCGGCGCGGCAAAGCCCTGAGGGTTCAGCGGCAGCCAGGCCTGCAGGCGTTGCAGCGCATACACCGCGAGCACCCCCAGGCCGTTGAAGATCAACAGGCCGCAGGCATAGCGCAGCCAGTCCGACTCGACCTTCGGCTTGACACCGGTCAGGCGATACAGCGGCGCCTCGAGCTTGCCGCCCCAGGCGAAGCGCCCCGCCATCACCGTCTCGATCAGGCGTCCGAGCGGCCACGCGATGGCCACCAGGGCCAGGCAGTAGGCCCCCAGCAGCATCCAGGAGGCGCCGGTCATGAGAAGTCCTCGGGCCGCAGCAGCACGGCCACCAGGTAGACCAGCAGGCCGGCGGCCAGCACGCCGGCCACAACGGTGAGCGCGCTCATGGCCGACCCTCCCGCTGCTGCAGGCGGTCGCAGCCTCGCGCCATGACCCAGATGGCCAGCCAGAACGCGGCAGCCAGTGCGATGTAGAGCAAGTCCATCACATCCTCCAAGAACATGGAGGGATGCTAGGCAGGCAGGCGTCAAGACGGCCGCAAGATGCCGGCCGCGCGCATCAAGAAAGCGTCAAGACCGGCGCCGCGCGCGCCAGGTACCCCAGATCACCAGCAGGCCGGGCAGCAGCACGATGCTCCAGATGATCTTCTCCAGGTTGTGCTGGACCCAGTCGATGTTGCCGAACAGGTAGCCGGCGGTCGTCACGCCGCCCACCCACAGGGCGCCGCCGGTCACGTCGTACAGGCTGAAGCGGCGCCGCGTCATCTGCGCCACGCCGGCGACAAAGGGCGCGAAGGTGCGCAGGAACGGCATGAAGCGCGCCAGCACGATGGTGATGCCGCCATAGCGCTCGTAGAACGCGTGGGCCTGCAGAAAGGCCTGGCGGTTGAACCAGCGCGATTGCTCCCACTGGAAGACCTTGGGGCCGAAGTAGCGACCTATCGTGTAGTTGCTCTGGTTGCCGGCCACCGCCGCAGCCCACAGCAGCAGCAAGGACGTGCCCAGGTGCATCAGGCCGGCGCCGCACATCGCCCCGACCACGAACAGCAGCGAATCGCCCGGCAGGAACGGCATCACCACGACGCCGGTCTCGACGAAGATGATCAGGAACAGCAGCGCATAGACCCACAGGCCGTACAACGCGACGAAATGGCGCAGATGCTGGTCGACATGGACGACGAAGTCGACCAGAAAGGCAAGGAATTCCATGGGCCGGGATTATCGCTGCCGCCCTGTGACGGGACGGCCGGCTGCCTACAATCGCCGCCGATGACGTCCCCCCTGCCCCCGCCCGCGCGCCGCGCCATCCTCGAACTGCCCGACGAGCTGGTGAGCCAGATCGCGGCCGGCGAGGTGGTGGAGCGGCCGGCCTCGGTGGTGCGCGAGCTGGTGGACAACGCGCTCGACGCCGGCGCCAGCCAGGTCACGCTGCGGCTGACCGGCGGCGGCATCCGCTCGATCGTGGTCGAGGACGACGGGCTGGGCATTCCGGCCGACGAACTGCCGCTGGCGTTGAAGCGCCACGCCACGAGCAAGATCCGCTCGCTGGCCGAGTTGGAAGGCGTCCAGACCATGGGTTTCCGCGGCGAAGCGCTGGCCGCGATCGCCTCGGTCTCGGACATGAGCGTGCTCAGCCGGACGGCCGAAGCGGCCCACGCGCAGCGGCTGGACGCGCGCAGCGGCGAGTTGCAGCCGGCCGCGCGGGCCCCTGGCACCAGCATCGAGGTTCGCGAGCTGTTTTTCAGCACGCCGGCGCGGCGCAAATTCCTCAAGAGCGAGGCCACCGAGCTGGCCCACGCCGTGGAAGCCGTGCGCCGCCATGCGCTGGTGCGGCCCGACGTCGGCTTCGCGATCTGGCACGAGGGCAAGCTGATCGAGCAGTGGCGGCGCGCCACCCACGAGCAGCGCATCGCCGACATCCTGGGAGAAGACTTCGTCGATCGCAGCCGCGGCGTGGACGTGGCGGTCGGCCCGATGCGGGTGATGGGCCGCATCGGCCTGCCCGAGGCGGCCCGCGCGCGCAACGACCATCAGTTCGCCTATGTCAACGGCCGATTCGTGCGCGACAAGCTGGTCACCCACGCGGTGCGCAGCGGCTTCGAGGACGTGCTGCACGGTCAGCGCCAGCCGGCCTATGTGCTGTTCATGGCGATCGAGCCGACCCGGGTCGATGTCAACGTCCACCCGACCAAGATCGAGGTGCGCTTCCGCGACCCGGGCGAGGTCTACGGCGCGGTGCGGCGCACCGTGGAGGGTGCGCTCGCCGCGCCCGGCGGCGCAACGCCGCAGCCGCTGCCGACCGGCGCGACGGCCCCCGCGGCGCCGGCCGCCACGGACCGCCCGCCCCCTGCGGATTCGCCCCGCGACGGCGCCCGTTTCGCGGCCTGGCCGGCATCGTCGACCCAGCGTCCGCTCAGCCTGGCCGACCTGTCGGCGCTGTACGCCCCCGAGCCCCGCGCCGAGGCCGGGAACGCCGACGCTGCGGCGAGGCTCAAGGTGAACGAGGCCCCTCCCTCGTGGCCGCGCGAGCCGGCCCCGTCCGGCTCGGACACGGTCCTGGCGCCGGACGCCGCTGCCACGCCACCCGACGACACCGCCGCCTGGCCGCTGGGCCGCGCGCTGGGCCAGCTGGCCGGCATCTACGTGTTGGCCGAGAACGCACGCGGCCTGGTGCTGGTCGACATGCATGCCGCTCACGAGCGCATCGTCTACGAACGCCTGAAGGCGGCGGCGCAGGCGCAGACGCTGGCGTCCCAGCCCTTGCTGATCCCCGCCACGTTCGCGGCCACCCCCACCGAGGTCGCGATCGCCGAAGCCCGCCATGACGAGCTGCTCGCGCTCGGCCTGGACCTCTCGCCACTGGGCCCGCTGCGCCTGGCGGTGCGGGCCCGCCCGGCTGCGCTGCCCGACGCCGACCCGGTGGAGCTGGCCCGCTCGGTGCTGCAGGAGCTGGCCGAACTCGACGCCGCCGACGCCGGCCGGCTGATCACCCGCGCCCGCGACGACCTGCTGGCCACGATGGCCTGCCACGGCGCGGTGCGCGCCCACCGCCAGCTCACGCTGCCCGAGATGAACGCGCTGCTGCGGCAGATGGAAGCCACCGAACGCGCCGACCAGTGCAATCACGGCCGCCCGACCTGGCGCCAGCTGACGCTCAAGGAACTCGACGCCTTGTTCCTGCGCGGGCGTTGACCCGCGCGGGCGTTGACCCTCTCGCGCGACGACGCCTGGGGGACAATGCGGTTTTGGCTGGTCCCGCCTGTTGCGGAGCCGGCCCCCGTGAAGGATTTGCATGCGTTCCGAACGCGATATCAAGCGGGCGCCCAAACGCGCCCTGACCGACCGCCTGCCCGAGCGCGACGCGGCCGCCAAGCCGGCCACGCCCCCCGCACCGCCGGCACGCGACATCCCGGTCAGCTACGCCAGCCGCGGCGAGCACCCGGGCCGCCCGGCCCGTGGCGACGAGCGACGGGACGAACGCCGCCCCGCCCGTGGCGACCGTGACGCCGCACCCCGCCGCGGTCCGTCCGACCCGCGAGCGACCGACCGCGTTCGACGCGAGGAGCGCGACCCGCGTGCCGCAGCGTCCGGTGACCGGCCGCGCGGTGGCCCGGCAGGCGCCCAGCCGGCCACGCCGGACAGCGAACGACGGAGTCCGCGCGCGGCCCCGACCGAACGCCCCCCGGCCCCGCCGCACCACGCCAGACCGCTGGCGACGCCTCGGCCGGCACCGCAGTCCGCCGGGCGCACCGAGCCCGGTGCCGCGCCGCGCCGCGTGGCGGCACCGGCCCAGCGGCCGGTGTCGACGCAGGAGGGTGTCCGCCTGTCCAAGGTGCTGGGTGACCGCGGCCTGGCGTCGCGGCGCGAGGCTGACGACTGGATCGCCGCCGGCTGGGTCCGGGTCGACGGTGAGATGGCGGTGCTGGGCCAGCGGGTGGGCCCGCAGGCCCGGATCGAGATCGACCCGGCCGCGCACGGCCAGCAGGCCAAGCGGGTCACGATCCTGCTGAACAAGCCGATCGGCTACGTCTCGGGCCAGCCCGAGGACGACCACGAACCGGCCGTGGTGTTGATCACCGCCGCCAACCACTGGGCCGAGGACCCGTCGCGCAAGCCCTTCCACCCCGGCCACGCACGCGGCCTGGCGCCGGCCGGCCGCCTGGACATCGACTCCACCGGTCTGCTGGTGCTGACCCAGGACGGCCGGGTGGCCAAGCACCTGATCGGCGAAGACTCGGATGTTGAGAAGGAGTACCTGGTGCGGGTGGAGCACGTCCGGCCCGATCCGCTGCCGGACAGCGACCTGAAGCTGCTGAACCACGGGCTGATGCTCGACGACAAGCCGCTCAAGCCGGCCAAGGTCAGCTGGGCCAATGAAGACCAGCTGCGCTTCGTGCTGCGTGAAGGCCGCAAGCGCCAGATCCGCCGCATGTGCGAGCTGGTCGGCCTCAAGGTGGTGGGATTGAAGCGGGTGCGCATCGGCAGCGTGGTGCTGGGCAAGCTGCCGGCGGGCCAGTGGCGCTATCTGCGCGATGACGAGCGCTTCTAAGGCCACGGCGATGGCGATGCCTGCGCCGTCCGGGCCACCTGGGCGATGAGCGAGGCCCGGCCCCGCCCACGCTGGATCGGCCTGGCCGGACCGACCGCCTCGGGCAAGACCGCCGCCGCCCTGGCGCTGGCGCGGGTGCTGCCGCTCGAAATCATCAGCGTCGATTCCGCCCTGGTCTACCGCGGCATGGACATCGGCACCGCCAAGCCGTCGCTCGCCGAGCAAGCCCAGGTTCCGCACCATCTGATCGACCTGATCGACCCCAGCCAGGCCTATTCCGCCGCGCGCTTCGTGCAGGACGCGAACCGGCTGATCGACGACATCACCGCGCGGGGCCGCTGGCCGCTGCTGGTGGGCGGCACGATGCTTTATTTCAAGGCCTTGATCGACGGCATCGACCCGCTGCCCGAAGCCGACGCGTCGGTGCGTGCCGAGATCGATACCCAAGCCGTGGCGCTGGGCTGGCCGGTGCTGCACGCGCAGCTGGCCCGGGTCGACCCGGCCACTGCGGCGCGCCTGGCGCCCCACGATGCGCAGCGCATCCAGCGCGCGCTGGAGGTGTGGCGGATCTCGGGTCGGCCGCTGTCGGCCTTCCACACCCGCGCGCAGGCCGCGGCGCGGGCCCCGTGCCACCGCCTGTTCGCGCTCGAGCCCGACGACCGGGCCTGGCTGCACCGGCGGATCGCCGAGCGTTTCGAGCAGATGCTGGACCAGGGCCTGCTTGACGAAGTCCGGGCCTTGCGCGCACGGGGCGACCTGCGGGCCGATCTGCCCTCGATGCGCTGCGTCGGCTATCGCCAGGCGTGGGAGGCGCTCGACGCCGGCCTGACGGGCGATGCCCTGCACGCCGTGGTGCGCGAGCGGGGCATCGCGGCCACCCGGCAACTCGCCAAACGGCAGCTCACCTGGTTGCGCAGCCTGCAGCGGACCGTGCTGGGCGCCGAAGACCCCCACGCGGCCCGACACCTGACGGACCAGGTCCAGGCCGCCCTGTCTTGACGAGCATCAAGCTCAGGCGGGTCTGTCGCTTCTACAGTGCCGGATGCCCACGACCCTGTACGACGATTCAGGCCATAGTTGCCTGATGTTCACCGATCTGGCCGACGATGCCGTTGGCGAAGCGGTGCAATCGAACCAGTTCCTGATCATCGACGACGGCACCGGTGCGATCCTCGATCCGGGCGGCAACCTGGCCTACAGCGAGCTGTATCTGACGATGACGCGGCACTTTCCGCCGCACAAGCTGTCGGCCATCCTGGCCTCGCACGCCGATCCGGACATCATCGCGTCGCTGGACCGCTGGACCACCTCGACCCAGGCCAAGCTCTATGTCTCCAAGGTGTGGGAGCGCTTCGTTCCGCACTTCTGCAAACCCGGCAAGACGGTGGGCCGCATCGTCGGCATTCCGGACGCCGGCATGCGCATCGCGCTGGGCCGCACGGAGCTGTGGGCGCTGCCGGCGCATTTCCTGCATGCCGAGGGCAACTTCCAGTTCTACGATCCAGTCAGCCGCATCCTGTTCTCGGGCGACCTGGGCGTGTCGCTGGTCGGCGGACAGGTGGCCAAGCAGCCGGTGACCGACCTCGCCTCGCTGCTGCCGTCGATGGAGGCCTTCCACCGCCGCTACATGGTGTCGAACAAGGTCATGCGGCTGTGGGCCGACATGGTGAGCCCGCTGGAGATCGACATGATCGTGCCCCAGCACGGCGCGCCGCTGGCCGGTCCGGCGATCAAGGACTTCATCGCCTGGGCGCGCGAGCTGCAGTGCGGCGTCGACCTGGTCGGCTCCTCGCTGTACCAGGTGCCGGCCTGAGCGCGCGCCGGCAGGCCGGTCACGGCCGCGCCAGCGGGCGCGCTTCGTCGCTGTTGCTGCGGGGCAAGATGGGTGCCGCGCGCACACAGTTGCGGCCGGCGTCCTTGGCGGCCTGAAGAGCCACCTCGGCTTCCTGGATCAGGCTGTCGAGCGATTGCTGGCCCAGGTGCACATGCGCCACGCCGACGCTGACGGTGACCACCAGGTGCGCCCGCTCCCAGCGGAACGGCGTGGCCGCCACCTGCTGGCGGATCCGTTCGGCGGCATCGAGTGCGCCCAGCGGGTCGGTGTGCGGCAAGAAGACGGCCAGCTCGGCGCCGCCAAAACGGGCCAGCACGTCCGACTGGCGCAGCGTGGCGTTCACCCGCCGTGTCACCTCCAGCAGGATCTCGTCGCCACAACGCAGGCCCATGCTTTCGTTGATGCGGCGCAGGTGATCGGTGTCGACCAGCAGCAGCGCGCCGTCGTCGCCATAGCGCCGACAGCGCGACCACTCGCGATCGGCGACGCGCAGGAACTGGCGCCGCGTGCTCACCCCGGTGAGCTCGTCATCCATCAGCAGCAACTCGCGCTGCTGGGTCGATTCGGCCAGGGCCCGCGCCAGATGCAGCGCCACCCCGCCGGCCAGCAGGGCCGGCACCAGCGCCAGCAGGCCACCGCCCAGCGCCGCCGCCCAGGAAACGCCATCGAGCCCGACCAGCAGCGCCGCCACCCCCACCGCGACCGCCAGGCCGACGGCGGCCTGGAACAGCCAGGCGGAACCCAGCCCGACGCGCCGCACCAGCAGGGCCAGGCGGTGGACAAATGGGAGGGAGGACTCGGCACGGGCCACGGGCGGTTCCCAATCAGTTCCAGAGCATCGATTCCAACATAAAAGCCCCGCGCCGTGGCCCTTTTGGGTCAAGCTGGGCGTGACATAGTCCCCCTTCGCCAGCCGCCCCGGGCCTTGCCCGGCGTCAAGACGATCCGCCATCGCGAGCCGGACACTGATCCGCAGCGATCGCCAGGAACCCCACGATCAGGAGACGCCCATGAGCCGATCACCCCTTGTCATCGATTCGATCGAGCGCGCCGTCGACGCATTGCTCGCCCGCGTGCCGGGCGACTTGGTGCTCGGCATCCCGCTGGGCATCGGCAAGCCCAACCCCTTCGTCAACGCGCTGTATCGGCGCCTCAAGGCCCAGCCCGAGCGGCGGCTGCGCATCGTCACCGCGTTGTCGCTGGAGAAGCCGGTGGGCAAGAGCGAGCTGGAGCAGCACTTCCTGCAGCCGCTGGTCGAGCGCGTGTTCGCCGACTACCCGGACCTGGACTACCTGAAGGACAACCGCGCCGGTACGCTGCCGCCGAACGTCGAAGTGCGCGAGTTCTTCATGAAGACCGGCGACTACCTCGACAACCCCGCCGCCCAGCAAGGCTACATCGCCACGAACTACACCTTCGTGGCCCGCGACATGGCGCTGCAAGGCATGAACGTGCTGGCCCAGGCGGTGGCGTCGCGCCACGGCGAGCAGGGGTGGCAGTTGTCGCTGTCGAGCAACCCGGACGTCAGCTTCGAGATCTTCGAACACTTTGCCGAACTGGGCCGTCCGCTGCTGAAGGTGGCGGTGGTGAACGGGCAGATGCCGTTCATGCCCAATGGCGCCGTGGTCGATCCGGCGCTGTTCGACCTGGTGGTGACCGATCCGGCGGCGACCCACACCTTGTTCGGCCCGCCCAACAGCCGCGTCGGCAACGCGGACTACGCGATCGGGCTGCATGCCTCCAGCCTGGTGGCCGATGGTGGCACGCTGCAGATCGGCATCGGCTCGCTGGGCGACGCCATCGCACGGTCGCTGATCGTCCGCGATCAGCACGGCGCCGACTACCGCCGGGTGCTCGAACAACTTTGCCCCACCGGGCTGGCGGGCCGGCATCTGGAGCACTTCGAGCAAGGCCTCTACGGTTGCTCGGAGATGTTCGTCAACGGCTTTCTCAAGCTGATCGAGGCCGGCGTCATCCGCCGCGAGGTCTTCGGCGACACGCAGCTGCAACTGCTGCTCAACCATGGCGACATCGACGGCACGGCGGTGACGCCGCAGACCCTGCGCGCGCTGCGGCAGTCAGGGCGCGTCGCGTCGCCGCTGCAGCCCGACGACCTGGACTTCCTGACCCGCTTCGGCGTGCTGCGCCCGGGCGTGCGGCTGGACGGCCGGCACCTGGTGGCAGGTGCGCACCGCTGCGTCAACGATCTCGACGACCCGGCCCATTTCGACGCCTTGTGCCGGCACGCGCTGGGCACCCGCCTGCAGGGCGGCGTGGTCATGACCGGAGGCTTCTTCCTCGGTCCGCAGGATTTCTACCAGCATTTGCGCCAGATGCCCGAGAGCGAACTCGCGAAGATCGACATGACCCGCATCGACTTCATCAACCAGCTCTACAGCCGCACGCCGGGCCAGAGCGAGCTGAAGCTGGCGCAGCGCCGCCGCGCCGCGTTCATGAACACGACGATGATGGTCACGTTGCTCGGTGCGGCGGTCTCCGACGCCCTGGAAAGCGGCCAGGTGATCTCCGGCGTCGGCGGGCAGTACAACTTCGTCGCGATGGCCCATGCCCTGCCGGACGCCCGGTCGATCCTGATGCTGCGCGCCACCCACCAGCACCGCGACGGGCTCAAGAGCAGCATCGTGTGGAGCTACGGCCATGTGACGATTCCGCGCCATCTGCGCGACGTGGTGATCACCGAGTACGGCGTCGCCGACCTGCGCGGACAGGCCGACGCCGAGGTCATCAAGCGGTTGATCTGCATCGCCGACTCGCGCTTCCAGCCCGAACTGCTGGCCGCCGCCCGTCAGCACGGCAAGCTGGAAACCGGCTGGGAGCTACCCGAGGCCTTTCGCCACAACCTGCCCGAGCGCCTGGACGCGATCCTCGACCCCTGGCGCCACGCCGGCACCCTGCCCGACTTCCCGTTCGGCACCGATCTCACTTCCGACGAACTCCACATCGTACGGGCCCTGCAGAAACTCAAGCACGCCGCCAGCCACCCGGTCGAGCTGGTCACGATGGCGCTCAAGGCCTTGTGGGAGGACCGCGAGGCCCCGCCCGCCTACCTCGACCGCCTGGGCCTGACCGACGCCAGCAGCTTCAAGCAGATGCTGGTGCGCAAGCTGTTTGCCGGCAATCTGTGAACGCTGGCAGGCCCGGTCTTCGGGCGCGGCGCGAAGCGCTACATCAGCGCCAGTTCCATCTGCCCCTGGTGCGCGAACTCCAGGCTTGTTGACGCCGCCACCAAGGTGGCCTAAAGTGATATCACAAAGATGTCACAGGAGGCACCATGTCACGCATCGTTCACGAGGAACGCCGCTACACATCGTTCAACGGGTACGCGATGGCCGCGTTGGGCGTGGCGCTGATAGGCGCGGGTGCCCGATCGGTACTGCAGACGGC
Source organism: Ideonella sp. sgz306126 (assembly GCF_056032705.1). NCBI lineage: Bacteria > Pseudomonadati > Pseudomonadota > Betaproteobacteria > Burkholderiales > Sphaerotilaceae > Ideonella > Ideonella sp. sgz306126. The sequence continues at coordinate 693,289 of NZ_JBVYWP010000003.1, read as the reverse complement.
AAACAACGGCGGGGACCTGATTCCGGCCGGTGGCTTGCTCGTTGCAGGCGCCTTGGTACTCGCCGGCCTGTATATCCTTCAACCCAACACGGCCGCATTGTTAACGCTGTTCGGTGCGTACCGCGGCACTGACCGTGGCACTGGCCTGCGCTGGGCGAATCCACTGTGCCTCAAGCGCAAGCTCTCGCTGCGTGCACGGAACCTGAACATGCCAGCGCTCAAGGTCAATGATCAGCGCGGCAACCCGATCGAGATCGCCGCTGCGGTGGTCTGGAAAGTCGATGACACCGCGCGGGCGGTCTACGAAGTGGACGACTACGAACGTTACGTGGGTGTTCAAGCCGAAACAGCATTGCGCCACCTCGCCTCACGTTACGACTACGACAGCGGCGACACCGATACCAGCGAACGCCAAAGGCCCACGTTGCGAGGCAGCATCGACGAAATTGCCCAGGCACTGATGGAAGAACTGCAGGAGCGTCTGGCTGCCGCTGGCGTGGTGGTGCAAGACGCCAAGCTGACCCACCTGGCCTACGCTCCCGAGATTGCCCAGGTGATGTTGCGTCGCCAACAGGCCGAGGCCATCATCAGCGCACGATCGAAAATCGTGCTTGGCGCGGTGACCATGGTCGAAGCAGCGCTCAAGGGACTGTCCGAGCGATCCATCATCGAACTTGACGACGAACGCAAGGCTGCGATGGTCAGCAATCTGCTGGTGGTGCTGTGCTCGGACAAGGACGCCCAGCCGGTCATCAACGCCGGCACGCTGTACAACTGACGCTGCTCATGAACCCGCGCGTGATCGACGCCCTGCTGATTTCTCTGGTGCTGGTGTTGACAGCCTGGGTGCTGACCAGCGGACAACAGCTGCCGCCTGTCGTCGTCTCTCACTTTGCTGCCGACGGCCGTGCAGACGGTCACATGGCACGTTCCGTCTATCTGCAGCTGATGGCGTTGATGCAATGTGCTGCCCCGCTGGCCATCGGCTATCTTTTGCCCGGGGTCATCAGCGCCAGCAAGGGCCGAGGGCTCAACCTACCCCATCGTGACTATTGGCTGGCGCCGGATCGCCGCGCCGACACTCTGGCCTGGCTGCGCGGCTCCCTGCGCTGGCTGGCCCTGGGCATGGCGATTTTCCTGGCGGCATTGCATGCGATGGTGGTCGACGCCAACCTGAGCACGCCTGCAGCGCTTCCGATGGCGTCGGTCGAGGCTAGGCTGGCGCTGTTCCTCGCCTTCGTCGCCGCCTTGACGGTCAGGCTATGGTGGCGATTCAGAATGCCGGATTGAGCACGGACGACGGGATGGCCAGCCCCGGCAAGAAGAGCTACCCGCTGCGCATCGACCCGGCTTTGTGGGCCGAGATCGAGCGTCTCGCTGCCCAGGAACTGCGCAGCGCCAACGCTCAGGTTGAGTTCCTGCTGCGTGAAGCCCTGGCCAAGCGAGGCCGTGTCGCCGTCGCGCCCCCCCGCCGACCCCAAGGTTTGCCTCGCGACGAGCCTGGCTGACCTCAGTGCGCCCCACCCGCGTCGGCCGACATCCCGGTATGCGGTGCCGGGCGGCGCGTCAGCCAGATCAAGCCGATCAGGCTCAGGAAGATGAAGGACGAGCCGAGGAAGATGTCGTCGGCCGCGCGCGTGAAGGCCTGCTGGTTGATCAGCTGATTCACCATGAACAGCGCCTGCTGCGTGCTGAGGCCGGCGGCCTGCAGGCCTTGCAGGGCCGATGCCAGCGCGCCCTGGCCCTGCGCCAGCGGTTCGGTCAGGTGTGCGTGGTGCAGCGCCGCGCGGTTCTCCCACAGCGTGGTGGCGATCGAGGTGCCCATCGCGCCTGCGGTGATGCGCACGAAGTTGCTCAAGCCCGCCGCAGCAGGCATGCGCGAAGGCGGAATGCCGGCCAGCGTGATCGTGGTCAGCGGGATGAAGAACAAGGCCATCGCGATGCCCTGGATCAGCGTCGGCACCATGATGTGGGCGAAATCCGTCTGGGTGTCGAAGCGCGAGCGCAGCCACAGCACCAGCGCGAAGACCATGAACGCCACCGTGGCCATGCGGCGAGGGTCCCAGACCGCCACCTTGCGGCCCACCAGCGGCGTCAGCAGGATCGCGAACAGGCCCACCGGAGCCAGCGCGATGCCGGCCGTGGTGGCGGTGTAGCCCATGAACTGCTGCAGCCACAGCGGCAGCAGCACGACGTTGCCGAAGAACAACCCGTAGGCCACCGACAGCGTCACCACGCCGAACAGGAAATTGCGCCCGCCGAACAGCCGCAGGTCGACCACCGGGTGCTCGTCGGTCAGCTCCCATACGACGAAGATCGCGAAGGCGATCGCCGCCACCAGCGCCAGCACGACGATCTGGGTCGATGCGAACCAGTCGAGTTCCTTGCCCTTGTCGAGCATCAGCTGCAGCGAGCCGACCCACAGCACCAGCAGCACCAGGCCCACGCTGTCGATCGGCAGCTTGCGGGTCGGCGTCTCGCGGTGCCGGTAGATGCCCCAGGTGATGCCGGCGGCCAGCAAGCCCACCGGCACGTTGATGTAGAAGATCCACGGCCAGGTCATGTTGTCGGTGATCCAGCCGCCCAGCAACGGCCCCACCACCGGCGCCACCAGCGTGGTGACACCCCACAGCGCCAGCGCCAGGCCGGCCTTGCGCGGTTCGTAGGTCGACAGCAGCAAGGTCTGGGACAGCGGGATCATCGGCCCGGCGACCAGGCCTTGCAGCACCCGGAACGCGATCAGCCACGACAGCGACGGCGCGAAGCCGCACAACCACGAGGCCAGCACGAACAACAGCACGCTGGCGGTGAACAAGCGCACCGCGCCGAAGCGCTGGGTCAGCCAGCCGGTCAGCGGCACCGAGATCGCATTGGCCACGCCGAAGCTGGTGATGACCCAGGTGCCCTGGTTCGGGCTGACGCCCATGTCGCCCGCGATCGCCGGGATCGACACGTTGGCGATCGACGAATCGAGCACGTTCATGAAGGTCGCCAGCGACAGCGACAAGGTGCCCAGCATCAGCGGCACCCCGTGCAGCGGCGCGGGCGCGGCGGCGGGTGCGCGGGCGGTGTCGGCGGGTTCGGCCATCGGGGTTCCCGGTCCTGGCTCAGCGCCCGACCGGCGCAACGCCTGCCGCAGCCGGTGCGCGCCCCAGGCTGGCGGCGATGATGCGCTGCACGTCGGCGTCGGCGGCCTGCTGCTGCGCGTCGAAGACCGCGGTCGCCACCACCGGCTCGCTGCGCGGCACGTCGGCCACCGCCTTGCCGCTGTGGTCCGTGGTGTCGACGGTCACGTCCATCGACAGGCCGACGCGCAAGGGGTGCGCGGCCAGATCCTTGGCGTCCAGTGCGATGCGCACCGGCACGCGCTGCACGACCTTGATCCAGTTGCCGGTGGCGTTCTGCGCCGGCAGCAGCGAGAAGGCCGCGCCGGTGCCGGCACCCAGGCCTTCGACGTGGCCATGGAAGACCACCTTCTTGCCGTACACGTCGGCGCGCAACTCGGCAGGCTGGCCGATGCGCAGGTCCTGCAACTGGCTTTCCTTGAAGTTGGCGTCGACCCAGACCTGGTTCAACGCCACCAGGGTCATCAACGGCGCACCGGCCTGCACCCGCTGGCCGATCTGCACGCCGCGCTTGGCGATCGTGCCATCGGTGGGTGCCAGCAGCACGACGCGCTGCAGCGCCAGGTAGGCCTCGCGCACCCGGGCGGCCGCCCGCTGCACGCTGGGGTGCTGCGCGACGCTGATGCCTTCGGTCTGCGACTGGCTGGCGGTGAGCTGCTCGCGTGCGGCCAGCGCGGCCGATTCGGCCGCCACCACCGTGCTCTTGGCCGCCGCCAGCTGGGCGGTGGCGTGCTGGTATTCCTCCTTGCCCACCGCGCCGTCGGCCACCAGGGCCGTGCGGCGGTCGACGTCGGCCTGCGAGCGCGCCAGATCGGCCCGTGCCTTGGCCAGGTCGGCTTCGCGCAGGCTGATCTGGGCGTTCAGCGTGGCGTTGTTGGCGAACAGCGTGCGCACTTCGCGCACCGTCTGCCCCAGCGCCGCTTCGGCCTGCTCCAGCGCCACTTTCGCATCGGCCGGGTCGAGCCGCACCAGCGGCTGGCCCGCCTTGACGAAGTCGGTGTCGTCGGCGTCGATGGCCACCACGGTGCCGCCGACCTGGGGCGTGATCTGCACCACGTTGCCGGCCACGTAGGCGTTGTCGGTGTCCTGCCGGTTGCGGCCGTTGAACCAGTCCCAGCCGCCCCAGGCCAGGCCGGCCACCACGACGATGGCGGCGATGGCGGTCAGGCCGCGGCGGCGCGCGTTGTTGCCGGAGTTGCTGGTGTTGTCGATGTCGCTCATGGGAAGTCTTTCGAAGGCGTTGTGTTCGGTGGCCTCGCGGCGCTTCAGTGTTGGGCCAGGCCCAGGGCCGGGGTGTCGTCGGCCCAGCCGCCCCCCAGCGCCTGGAGCAGGGCCACGCGGGTGTCCAGCCGCCGGGCCTGCAGGTCGACCGCCAGGCGGCGCTGGGCCAACACCTGGCTTTCGGAGCCGAGCACGATCAGGTAGCTGCCCAGGCCCGCCTGGTAGCGCTTGGCGGCCAGCGCCTGGGCGGACTCGGCGTGGGCCATCGCGGCGGCTTGTTCCCGCTGCTGGCGCTCCAGCGACTGGGCCGAGCTGACCGCGTCGCCCGCCTCTTTGACCGCCCCCAGCACGACGCCGTTGTACTGGGCGATGGCCGCGTCGAGCTCGGCCTGGCGGCCGCCCAGCTGGGCGCGCAGCCGGCCGCCGTCGAACAGCGGCAGGTGCAGCGCCGGCAGCACCCCCATCTCGCGGCTGGCACTGCGGAACACGTGCGCCAGATTCAGCGCGTCCAGGCCGATGAAGGCACTGAGGTTGATGTTCGGATAGAACTGCGCATGTGCCGAGCTGACGTCCTGCGTCGCCGCCTCGACCCGCCAGCGCGCCGCCACCACGTCGGGGCGACGGCCCAGCAGGTCGGCCCCCAGCGTGTCGGGCATGGACGCCAGCTGGAGCGACGCGAGACGCGGGGACAGGCCGCTCAGCGCGTCGGGGGCCTGGCCGCTGAGCACGGCCAGTTGACGGCGCGCCAGCGTGATCTGTTCGTCCAGCGCTTCGACCTGGGTGGCGATCTCGGGCAGGCCGCCCTCGGCCTGCGTCAGCTCGACCCGGGTGTCCAGGCCGGCGCTCACACGTTCGCGGGTCAGCTTGAGCATCGCCTCGCGCTGGCTGCGGGTCTGCTCAAGCACCTGGCGCTGCGCGATCAGGCGCGCCAGCCCGATGTAGCCCCGGCTGACCTGCGCCGCCAGCGCGTTGGCGGCGGCCGCCGCGTCGGCCTGCGCGGCACGCGCCTGGCCGACCGCCGAGGCCAGCTCGGCCGCGTGCTCGCCGAAGAAGTCGGGTGACCAGCTGGCACCGGCCTGCACCGTGCCCTCGTTCCAGAAGCGCCCGCCCAGCGGCGGTGGCAGCAGGCCGTTGGCCGAGTAGAGCTGGCGCGAGGCCTGGGCGGTCAGCGCCGCCTGCGGACCGGTGGCCGCCCGGGTGAGCTGGGCCAGTGCCGCGACGCGCTGCATGCGGGCCCGCGCGACCGCCAGGCTGGGCTGGTCCTGGAGGGCCTGCTCGACCAGCGCGCTCAGGCGCTCGTCGCCCAGGGAACGCCACCACTGCGGCGCCACCGGCGCCGACTCGGCGGCGGTCAGGCCCAGCGCGGGGGCCGCCACCGCCTTCAGCGGCGGGTGTGCCGGGCCGGGGCTGGCGCACCCGACCAGCAGCGCGGCCAGGCCGAGCGCCGCCAGAGCGGCCACACGGGGCGGCGCGATCGGCCGCCGCGACAAGACAGATGAGGTCATGGTCCGGTATTGCATAAGGGTTAAGCGGCCGGTGGGTCGCGCAAGGCCTCGCCGTTGGCCAGCATGCGGGTCAGCAGGCCCAGCAAGGTCTGCCATTCGTCGTGGCTGAAACCGCTCAGGTGATCGTTGAGCACGCTGGCCAGCACCGCCGACATCTTGCTGGCGACCTGGCGTCCTTCGTCGGTCAGCATCAGATGGACGACGCGACGGTCTTCGGTCGAGCGCTCGCGCCGGATCAGGCCCTTGGCCTCCAGGCGGTCGATCGAGCGGGTCATCGCGCCCGGGTCGATGTCCAGGTCGCGCGACAGGCAGGCGCCGGTGTTGCCTTCGTTCATCGCCAGCTTGTAGAGCGGCAACCACTGGACGTAGGTCAGGTCGTAGGCCGCCAGCTGGCCGTCCGCATGCGCCAGGATGGAGTTCAGCACCCGCCGCATCAGATAGCCCACGCTCTGGTCGGGGCGGTACTGCCCGGGGACGTAGAAGACGGAACGGGAAGCGGGCTTGCGGGACATGGAGCGTCAATGTAATTGCTTATGCAATGATTGCAGAGACAATCATTGAATAGCCCATCACCGTGCAAGGTCTTGTCGTCACACGCGCGACGCCGGGCCTTGCCTACACTGCAGCGCATGCCGACCTCCTCCCCCGCCGAACGCCCCAAGGCCACCTCACCCCGCTCGCTGTCGGGGCTGCTTCCTTTTCTGCACCCCTATCGCTGGCGCATCGCGCTGGCCCTGGCGTTCATGGTGCTGGCGGCCACGGCCACGCTGGTGCTGCCGGTCGCGCTGCGTTCGCTGATCGACGGTGGCCTGGTGGCCGCCTCGCCGGGTGACCGCCTGATGGCGCTGCGCCACGACTTCGGGTCGCTGTTCGCGGTGGGCGTGGCGCTGGGCGTGTTCTCGGCGCTGCGCTTCTACATGGTCAGCTGGCTGGGCGAACGAGTCACCGCCGATCTGCGCAACGCGGTCTATGCCCACGTGATCCGGCAAAGCCCCGAGTTCTTCGAGACCAACGCCACCGGCGAGGTGCTGAGCCGCCTGACCACCGACACCACGCTGGTGCAGACCGTCGTCGGCTCCAGCCTGAGCATGGGCCTGCGCAACACGGTGATGGGCATCGGCGCGCTGGGCATGCTGATCGTCACCAACCCTTACGTGATGACCCAGGTGCTGGGCATCCTGGTGCTGGTGGTGCTGCCGGCCCTGTTCTTCGGCCGGCGGGTGCGCAACCTCAGCCGCGCCAGCCAGGACCGCGTGGCCGACTCCAGCGCCATCGCCAGCGAAGTGATGAATGCGATTCCGGTGGTGCAGAGCTATCTGCAGGAGCAGCGCGAATCGGCGCGGTTCGATGCCGCCACCGAGGACGCCTTCGACACCGCCCGCAAGCGCAACAAGGTGCGCGCGGTGCTGGTGGCCTTCCTCATCAGTGCCACCTTCGGCGCGCTGCTGTGGGGCCTGTACCAGGGCACGCAGGCGGTGCTCCAGGGCAGCATCACCGCCGGCCACCTGGGCCAGACGGTGCTCTACGTGATCGTGCTGGTCAGCTCGGTGGCGGTGCTGTCCGAGGTCTATGGCGACATGCTGCGAGCGGCCGGCGCGACCGAGCGCCTGATGGAGCTGCTGCATGCGCGCTCGCCGGTGGTCTCGCCGCCGCAGCCGGTGGCGCTGCCGCCGACCCGCGGCGGCTCGACCCTGCAATTGGAGGCGGTGCGGTTCCACTATCCGTCGCGCCCGCTGCAGGCGGCGCTGGAAGGCGTGTCGCTGGAGGTCCGTCCGGGCGAGACGGTGGCGCTGGTCGGCCCCAGCGGCGCGGGCAAGTCCACCGTGCTGCAGCTGCTGCTGCGCTTTTACGACGTCAGTGCCGGCACGGTGCGGGTGGACGGGGTCGACGTGCGGCAGATCGATCTGGCCGCCTTGCGCCAGCGCATCGGCATCGTGCCGCAGGACAGCGTGATCTTCTCGACCACCGCGCTGGAAAACATCCGCTATGGCCGCCCGGAGGCCAGCGACGAGGAGGTCGTCGCCGCCGCCAAGGCCGCCTTCGCGCACGACTTCATCCTGGCCTTGCCAGGCGGCTACGGCAGCTTCCTGGGCGAGCGCGGCGTGCGCCTGTCGGGTGGGCAGCGCCAGCGCATCAGCATCGCCCGCGCGATCCTGAAGAACCCGCCGCTGCTGCTGCTGGACGAGGCCACCAGCGCACTCGACGCCGAGAGCGAACGCATGGTGCAGGCCGCGCTCGAAGCCGCGATGAAGGACCGCACCACCCTGGTCATCGCCCACCGTCTGGCCACCGTGCAGCGGGCCGACCGCATCGTGGTGCTGGAACACGGCCGCATCGTCGAGCAGGGCAGCCACACGGCACTGGTGGAACAAGGCGGCCTGTACGCCCGCCTGGCGGCGATGCAGTTCAATGACGCCTGAGCCGCTCTCTCGCCCGCCGTCCCAGGCTGGATAATCGCCGCTTCAGCGCCCGACCCGCCCTCCGCCGTGACCCGTCCCATCCGCTCCCAGTACGAAGATTTCATGCGCCATGTCTACCAGCATGGCGTGGCCAAGGGTGACCGCACCGGTACCGGCACACGCAGCGTGTTCGGCCACCAGATGCGCTTCGACCTGAACGAAGGCTTTCCGCTGGTCACCACCAAGAAGGTCTTCCTGAAGGCCGTCATCGTCGAGCTGCTGTGGTTCCTGCGCGGCGACTCGAACGTCAAGTGGCTGCAGGAGCGCGGTTGCACGATCTGGGACGAATGGGCGAGCGAGGATGGCAGCCTGGGTCCGGTCTACGGCGTGCAGTGGCGTGCCTGGCCCACGCCTGACGGCGGCCACATCGACCAGATCGCCGAGGTCGTCAAGCAGCTCAGGAGCAACCCCGATTCGCGCCGCATCATCGTCAGCGCCTGGAACGTGGCCGAGCTCGACCGGATGGCCCTGATGCCCTGCCACGCGTTCTTCCAGTTCTACGTCGCCCCGGCCACGGCAGCCGGCGGCCGGGGCCGCCTCAGCTGCCAGCTCTACCAGCGCAGTGCCGACATCTTCCTGGGCGTGCCCTTCAACATCGCCAGCTACGCGCTGCTGACCCACATGCTGGCGCAGCAGTGCGACCTGGACGTCGGCGACTTCATCTGGACCGGCGGCGACTGCCACCTCTACGCCAACCACTTCGAGCAGGTCGAGACCCAGCTGGCGCGCTCTCCGCTGCCCTACCCGATGCTGAACATCAAGCGCCGGCCGGCCTCGATCTTCGACTACGACTACGAGGACTTCGAGGTGCTGGACTACCAGCACCACCCGGCCATCAAGGCACCGGTGGCCGTATGACGGAGCTGGTGCTGATCGCCGCCGTCGCGCGCAACGGCGCCATCGGCCGCGACGGCCGGCTGCCCTGGCACCTGCCCGAGGACCTGGCGCACTTTCGTCGCCACACCCAGGGCTGCCCGGTCATCATGGGCCGCAAGACCTGGGACTCGCTGCCCCCGCGCTTCCGGCCGCTGCCCGGCCGGCGCAACCTGGTGCTGACGCGCCAGCGCGGGCTGGCCCTGCCCGGCGCCGAGCCCTGCGCCAGCCTGGACGAGGCGCTGGCACGCGTGGCCGGCGCCGCCACGGCGTATGTCATCGGCGGCGCCCAGCTCTACGCCGAGGCCCTGCCCCGCGCCGATCGCCTGCTGCTCACCGAGGTCGAGCAGGAGGCCGAGGCAGACGCCTTCTTCCCCGCCTGGCGGCATCAGGACTTCGACGAGATCCAGCGCGAGCGCCACCGCGCCGCGGCGCCGAACCTTTTCGAGTTTTCCTTCGTCACCTATCAACGCAAGCACGCACCGGACACGCACCATGGCTGAAGAGGGATTCGACGTTCACGGCCCGCACGACCACGCGTTGGAGCATGCCGGACACCACGACCCCGACGGGCTGGGCGGACAGTTGGCGGTGATCACCGCGCTGCTGGCCACCGTCGGCGCGATGTTCTCGTACATGGGCGGCGCCACCCAGGCGGACGCCGGCCTGTACAAGAACACCGCGGCGATCAAGAAGACCGCCGCAGCCGACCAATGGGGCTTCTACCAGGCCAAGAGCGCCAAGCAGAACCTGGCCGAACTGGCCGCCGAACTGGTGCCCGCCGAACGCAAGGCGGCCTACCTCCGGGAGGCCGAGCGCTACCAGAAGGAGAAAGCCGGCGTCAAGGCGGCGGCCGAGGCGCTGGACCAGGAATCCGAAACCTGGGAACAGCGGTCCGAAGCGAAGATGCACCAGCACCACCGTTGGGCGCAAGCCACCACGGCGCTGCAGGTCGCAATCGCGATGGCCGCCATCACACTGCTGACACGGCGCAACTGGCTGCGCTGGGCCACGATCGGCGTCGGCGCGGGCGGCGTGGTCATCGGCGCCCTGGCCTGGTTCCACCTATGAATTGGAGCCGCACGTGAAACTCGCGACCTGGAACGTCAACTCCCTGGCGGTTCGCCTGCCGCAATTGCTGGCCTGGCTGGCCGAGCATCCGGTCGATGCGCTGGTGCTGCAGGAAACCAAGCTGAGCGACGACAAGTTCCCGTGGGCCGAGATCGAGGCCGCCGGTTACCGGGTGGCCTTTCATGGCCAGAAGACCTACAACGGCGTGGCCTTGCTGGCGCGCGAGGAGCCGCAGCAGGTCGTGCGCAACATCCCCGGCTTCGATGACGATCAGGCGCGCGTGATCGCCGCCACCGTGAACGGTGTGCGGGTGGTCGGCGGCTACTTTCCCAATGGCCAGGCACCGGGCAGCGACAAGTTCGCCTACAAGATGCGCTGGCTGGACGCGCTGCGCCACTGGTTGGCAGGCGAGCTCGAGCGCCACCCCAAGCTGGTGTTGATGGGCGACTTCAACATCGCCCCCGAAGACCGCGACGTCTACGACCCGGTGGCGTGGGCCGGGCAGATCCATTGCACCGATGAAGAACGGGCCCATTTCCGTGGCTTGCTGGGCCTGGGCCTGGTCGACGCGTTTCGCCTGTTCGAGCAGCCGGCCAAGAGCTGGAGCTGGTGGGATTACCGCCAGCTGGCGTTCCGCAAGAACCAGGGCCTGCGCATCGACCACATCCTGGTCAGCGCCGCGCTGGGCGCTGCGGTGACGGCCTGCGAGATCGACAAGCAGCCCCGCAAGAACGAGCGCCCCAGCGACCACGCGCCGGTGTGGGTCGACCTGGCACCTTGACCGTGGCGGCGGTCGCCACGGCACTCACTCGTCGATCGACAGTTCCTGGATCTTGCGCGTGATGGTGTTGCGGCCGATGCCAAGCTTGTGCGCGGCTTCGATGCGGCGGCCGCGGGTCAGCGTCAGGGCGGTACGGATCACCCGGGCTTCGAACTGACGGGTAAGCTGGTCCCAAACGTCGGGCGATCCTGCCTCAAGCAGCTGGCGCGCCTGCTGCTCGAGGTCATCGAGCCAGGCCGGCGACGCCACGGTCTCGGCGGCAGCCACCGCCGCCGGGGTCGGCCCGACAGCGTGGGCCACGGCAGGCACCGACACCGGCGAGACCACGCTGGCCAGGGCCTCCACGGCCGGATCGGCCCGTTCGGGGCTCAGCAGTTCGGGCGGCAGGTCCTTGCATTCGATCACCTGGGCCGGGGCCATCACCGTCAGCCAGTGGCAGACGTTTTCGAGCTGGCGCACATTGCCCGGAAACTCGAAGGCCTTGAGCCGCTCCAGGGCCTCGTCGGTGATGCGCTTGGGCTCCACGCCCAGCTCCTTGGCGCTCTTCTGCAGGAAAAAGCGCGCCAGCGCCGGCACGTCCTCCGAGCGTTCCCGCAGCGGCGGCAGGCGCAGCCGAATCACGTTCAGGCGGTGGAACAGGTCCTCGCGGAAAGCCCCCTGCCGCACCCGCTCTTCCAGGTTCTGGTGGGTCGCGGCGATCACGCGGACATTGGCCTTCAAGGGCTGGTGGCCGCCCACCCGGTAGAACTGGCCGTCGGACAGCACCCGCAACAAGCGGGTCTGCAGATCGAACGGCATGTCGCCGATTTCGTCGAGGAACAAGGTGCCGCCATCGGCCTGCTCGAAGCGGCCGCGGCGCATGGTCTGCGCGCCGGTGAAGGCGCCGCGCTCATGGCCGAACAGCTCGGATTCGAGCAGGTCCTTCGGAATCGCCGCGGTGTTGATGGCGATGAACGGGCCTTTGCTGCCAGCATCGCCGCGCGGGCTGTGCCGGTGCAGTGCGTGCGCCACCAACTCCTTGCCGGAGCCGGACTCGCCGGTGATCAGCACCGTCACGTTGCTCTGCGACAGGCGCCCGATCGCGCGGAACACGTCCTGCATCGCCGGCGCCTGGCCGAGGATCTCGGGTGCCGGCAGGCTGCGCTCGTCGTTGACCTCCTCACGCAGACTTTCGTCGACGGCGCGGCGGATCAGCTCCACCGCCTTGGGCAGATCGAAGGGCTTGGGCAGATACTCGAAGGCGCCCCCCTGGAAGGCCGAGACGGCGCTGTCCAGGTCGGAGTACGCCGTCATGATGATCACCGGCAGACCCGGCAGGCGCTCCTTGATCTTGGCCAGCAGTTCGAGCCCGGAGCCGCCGGGCATGCGGATGTCGCTGACCAGGACCTGCGGTTCGTCGTCCGCCAGCGCCAGCAGCACCTCGCGGGGATTGGCGAAGCTGCGCACCGGGAGTTGCTCCCGGGCCAGCGCCTTTTCGAGCACGAAGCGGATGGATTGGTCGTCGTCAACGATCCAGATGGGTTTCATGTCAAGGCAGCAGTTGAATCAACGAAGGGCCGCTTGCGAGCTGACTCACCCCCTCTTGGGAGACGACCACCGGTGACGATGGTCTCGGGGCAAGTGCATCAGGGCAACGGAATCACGATCTTGAAGACCGTGCGTCCCGGTTCGCTGTCGCATTCGATCGTGCCCTGATGCTGTTGCACGAAGGTTTGCGCCAGCGTGAGTCCGAGCCCGGAGCCGCCTTCCCGCCCCGACACCAGCGGATAGAAGATACGGTCTCGCAAGCCTTCGGGGACGCCCGGTCCGTTGTCCTGGATATGCAATTCCAGTGCCAGACGCCAGCGCTGCTTGCCGATCGTCACCTGGCGCGCCACGCGGGTGCGCAAGGTGATCACGGCGTCGCCCTGGTCGATCCGGTCGGCCAACGCCTGGCAGGCGTTCTGCACGATGTTCAGCACCGCCTGGATCAGTTGCTCGCGATCGCCGCGGAACTCGGGGATCGACGCGTCGTAGTCCCGCACGACCTGCAGGCCGCGCGAATGCTCGACCAGGGCCAGCGACCGCACCCGCTCGCAGACCTCGTGGATGTTGACGTCGCCCACCACGTGCGGCTTGCGATGCGGCGCCAGCAGCCGGTCGACCAGGCTCTGCAGCCGATCGGCCTCGTGGATGATGACCTGGGTGTATTCGATCAACTCGGGCGATTCGAGGTCCATCGCCAGCAACTGGGCCGCCCCCCGGATCCCGCCCAGCGGGTTCTTGATCTCGTGGGCCAGGTTGCGGATCAGCTCCTTCGTGACCTCGGCCTGACCCAGTGCGCGCTCTTCGCGGTCCAGCCGGGTCTGCTGCTCGATCTCTATCATCTCGACCAGCAACCTCTGGTGGGTCGGCTCGGTCTGGCTGACGATCACGTGGACCGGCAAGGGTTCGGCATGGCCCACCACGGCTCGGCGCAAGGCCCCCTCGAATCGGCGGGTGGCGAACTCGTTGCGGGCCACCGCCTGCAAGGCCTCGGCCAAGGCCGCGGGTTCGCGAAACCACTCGAACAGGCCGCGCGTGTTCAGCGTCCGGCGTGACAGGCCGATCACCGACTCCAGCACGGCGTTGACGAACAGGCAGTCGCCGGCCGGCGTGACCACCGCGACCATCGTGGCCAGCTGATCGAAGCCCTCGAAGGCCTGGGCCTGCAGCGCGGCCGCGCCCTCAGGGGTTGGTGCCGGGTCTCGCGGAGGCATCGGTCAGCTTGTTCAGTTCGCGGTGGATCGCGGCGATGTCCGACTCTTTGCGCGCAATCGCTTCCTTCATCTGCTCGACGCGGTCGAGGTAGCGCTGGGCATTGCGCTCATTGCCCTGGCGCTCGGGTTGGCCGTTGTTGTACTGCTGCTTCAGGTCGTCGAGCGCCGATTGCTCCTTGCGCAATTCGCCTTCGAGGATGCGACGCGCGTCGGAGTCGCGGGCGCGCTGCTCGCCGGCACCGACCCGGGCATCGCTGGCACGGGCCGAGGCCGCCGGCCGCGGGCGCGGGGCGGCGATGGTGGTGGGCTCGTGCGTCTCGCGCGATTTGCACCCGCGCATCTCGGCTTCGCGCGGCGTGATGGTGTTGGTGAACACGTTGCCGGGACAGACGTAGTAGACCGATGGCGCGGGCTGCGCATGGACGCCCGGCCCGGCCGTCAACAACCAGCATGCCGTCCAAGCCATCGGCCAGCGCGAGAGGGCGGTCGTTTTCATGGCGTCATTCTCTCCCGAAGTCGTTGACCTGGCGTGTCGAAGCGGGTTCAACGCGTCAATGCGACACGCCGCCGACGCGTGAGCGCCAAAGAAAAAGGGGACGGCATGCCGTCCCCTTCGCGAGCCCGATGATTCCGAAGAATCAGAGCGCGTAGTACATGTCGTATTCCACCGGATGGGTGGCCATGCGGAAGCGGGTGACTTCCTGCATCTTCAACTCGATGTAGGCGTCGAGGTAGGCGTCGGTGAACACGCCGCCCTTGGTCAGGAACGCGCGGTCCTTGTCCAGGTACTCCAGCGCCTGGTCCAGGCTGTGGCAGACGGTCGGGATCTTCGCGTCTTCTTCCGGCGGCAGGTGGTACAGGTCCTTGGTGGCGGCTTCGCCCGGGTGGATCTTGTTCTCCACGCCGTCCAGGCCGGCCATCAGCAGTGCGGCGAAGGCCAGGTACGGGTTGGCCGAAGGATCGGGGAAGCGCGCCTCGATGCGACGGCCCTTGGGGTTGGCCACGTACGGAATGCGGATCGAGGCCGAGCGGTTCTTGGCCGAGTAGGCCAGCTTCACCGGGGCTTCGAAGCCCGGCACCAGGCGCTTGTAGCTGTTGGTGCCCGGGTTCGTGATCGCGTTCAGCGCACGGGCGTGCTTGATGATGCCGCCGATGTAGTACAGCGCGAATTCCGACAGACCGGCATAGCCGTCACCGGCGAACAGGTTCTTGCCGTCCTTCCAGACCGACTGGTGCACGTGCATGCCCGAGCCGTTGTCGCCGACGATGGGCTTGGGCATGAAGGTCGCCGTCTTGCCGTAGGCATGGGCGACGTTGACGATGATGTACTTCTGCAGTTGCAGCCAGTCTGCACGCTGGACCAGCGAGCTGAACTTGGTGCCGATTTCCATCTGGCCTGCGTTCGCCACTTCGTGGTGATGCACCTCGACCGGAATGCCCAGCTGTTCGAGCAGCAGGCACATTTCCGAACGCATGTCCTGGGCGCTGTCGACCGGCGGCACCGGGAAGTAGCCGCCCTTGACGCTGGGACGATAACCGGTGTTGCCGTGCTCGTATTCCTTGCCGGAGTTCCAGGCGGCTTCTTCGGATTCGATCTTGAAGAAGCAACCCGACATGTCGTTCGCCCAGCGCACGCTGTCGAAGACGAAGAACTCGGGTTCCGGACCGAAGTAGGCCACGTCACCCAGGCCGGAAGCCTTCATGTAGGCTTCGGCGCGCTTGGCCAGCGAGCGCGGATCGCGCTCGTAGGGCTTGCCGTCGGTCGGGTCGATGACGTCGCACGTCAGCAGCAGCGTCGGCTCTTCGAAGAAGGGGTCGACGTTGGCGGTATTCGGGTCCGGCATCAGCAACATGTCGGAGGCTTCGATCCCCTTCCAGCCGGCGATCGACGAGCCATCGAACGCGTGGCCCGAGCTGAACTTGTCTTCGTCAAATGCGGACACGGGCACGGTGACGTGCTGCTCCTTGCCACGGGTATCGGTGAAGCGGAAGTCAACGAACTTGATTTCGTTGTCCTTCACCATCTTCATCACATCGGCGACGGTCTTGGCCATCAATAGGGCTCCTGGCGGATGAGTTGTCAACAGAGGTTCGGGGTCGATGGCGGCAGGAGCGCCACGGCCTGACTGCAGCCGGGGTGCCCGTGTTCACCACGGCGCGGGGAATGTAGCAGAAAGCGTGCCCAGAAATGGTGAACGATGCCAGCAAAGTTGTGCCGCACCGGGGCGGTATCGCTTTCCAATGCGCCAGGACAAGCCGGCTGCCGCCATCGAAGACCGCACCCCGCGCGCGCGACTGAATCCGCGCTGCACGACGCCGACCATCGATTCCTGGAAACAGACGACATTGCACCAAATTGGGTTTTCGCGCACCAGTTAGGCTCATGCCAGCCAGATCAGGCTGCACGCCAGCGCAAGTCGGGCATGGCCTGCAAGCCGGCCACCAGCGTGTCGTAGGCCGCCACCACGGCCGAGGGCTCGCCCTTGACGCCCAGCTCGATGTGACGCCCGCGCTGCGGGTGATCGACACTGGGCAGGCTGAACACCTTCACGCCGGGATGACGCGCCTCGATCGCCAGCATCAGCGGCGTCAACGTCGCCTCCATCGCGCCGTCGATGTAGACCGCGCGCTCGGCGTGCGCCTTGGGCGCCAGGCCCGCGTACACAGTGTCCAGCACCCACTCGATCATCGGATGGGCCATCACCGGGAAGCCGGGCACGAAATGAACGTTGCCGACGCTGAAGCCGGGAATCTTGTTGTAGGGATTCGGAATCAGGCTCGCCCCTTGCGGAAACACGCCCATGTTCAAGCGATGCAGGTTGTCGGGCAGCTCCGGGTCCCACACCTCGCCCTTCTCGGCAGCCATCTCCCGCATGCGCTCTTCGATCAGCAGGCGCGCCTGCGGGTGCAGCGCCAGGGGTCGCCCGCTGGCGGCGGCGGCACACTGGCGCGTGTGGTCGTCGGGGGTGGCGCCAATGCCGCCGCAGCAGAACACCGTCTCCTCCCCCGCCAGGGCCGACTTGAGCGCCGCCGTGATGTCGACCGGATCGTCACCGAGGTATCGCGCCCAGGCCAGCGTCTGGTGACGCGCGGCCAGCAGTTCGATCACCCGTGCGAGGTGCTTGTCCTGACGGCGACCCGAGAGGATCTCGTCGCCGATGATGATGAGTCCGAAACGCATGGAGATTCCGATCGATGGCGCGAATTCCTGCGGTGCGGCGGGCACCGATCAGGCCGGAGGCAGGACCGGCGGCAGATCCGCAGGATGGAGCGACGCAGCGGGGCCGGCATTCGCAGGCATGGCCTCGACATCCACCTCGGCCTGACGGCGATGCACCTGCAGCGCCGCCAATGCGTAATGGGCGAACCACAGCGCGGAGAACGCGAATACCAGCGTGTACAGCCACACCGACACGGCCACCAGCAGCGGTGCCAGCACCAGCGTGGCCGCACTGATGGCCCAGATCAGCGATGGCGCCGCCCCCAAGTAGCCGGTGACGATGCCGATGATCAGCAAAGGCCAGCGGTGCTCGCGCAACACGGCTCGGCGCTCCACCGCGCTGGCATGATCGGCCAGCACGTCGAAACTCATCACCTGCTTGGTCAGCCAGCCCCAGATCAGCGGCGGCAGGATCAGCACCAGCGGCGGCACGAACCACAGCGGCACGGTGATCATCATCGCCAGCAAGGCCACCACGGTGCAGCCCAGCGCCCACAGCACGCTGCGCCACATCCCCGCTCCGTGGCGCCGCTCCAGCGCCGCAAAACGCCGCTCATGGACGATGCCGACCACCGCAGGCGTCATCAGCCAGGCCACCAGCAGCAGGCTCAAAACGACGATGAAGGGCACCGCCAACGCGACCACGATCATCGGCGCGAGCACGACACGAAAGTTGGCACCCAGCGTGCCATCCAGCCACTTCAGCATCGCGCTCACCAGCGACCAGTTTTCCAGCGTGGCGCGCACCGCCGCCACCGCGTCGGCCCAATAGAACCAGCCCAGCCCGACCGCCAGGCTGCCGGCAATCAGCAAGGGCAGCAGCGACAGGCCGATGACGCGGGGCAGGAACAGGTAGGCAAACGCGCGCCAGAACGAATCGAGCAGGAGCTTCATGAGGCCGAGGATAAGGCAGAAGCCGCGCCGCGCGACGCCGCGCGCACGAAACGCTCAATCGTCATCGCTGCCCAGCACCGCGCCTAGCAGTCCGCCCGCAGCGATGCCGCCCAGCATGCTTCCCCCTTGCGTGGCGCCGCCGGTCTGCGGTGCCGCCGCGAACACCCGGCTGGCCAGGCGGGAGAACGGCAGGCTTTGGATCCACACGGTCCCTGGGCCCGTCAGTTTCGCCAGGAACAAGCCTTCGCCGCCGAACAAGGCCGTCTTCACCTTGCCGACATACTGGATCTCGAAAGAAACACCCGGCGTGAAGGCCACCACGCAACCGGTGTCCACGAGCAACGTCTGCCCGGCCTGCAACTCGCGGCGCACCACCGTGCCGCCGGCATGCACGAAGGCCAGGCCGTCGCCATCCAGGCGTTGCATCACGAAGCCGTCGCCACCGAAGAACCCCGCCGACAGCCGCTGCTGGAAGAACACCCCCAGCGACACGCCCCGCGCAGCGCACAGGAACGCCTCCTTCTGGCAGATCAAGGTCCCGCCCAGTTGGCGCAGATCCATCGGCACGATCTTGCCCGGGTACGGCGCCGCGAACGCGACCCGCCGCTTGCCCGTGGTCGGATTGCTGTACACCGTGGTGAACAACGATTCGCCGGAAATCAGCCGTTTGCCGGCCCCCAGCAACTTGCCGAACAAGCCGCCCGATCCGGTCGAACCGTCGCCGAACACCGCGTCCATGTCGATGCCGGCGTCCATGAACATCAGGCTACCCGCTTCGCCGATCGCCGCCTCGCCGGGATCGAGTTCCACCTCGACGAACTGCATCTCGGCGCCCTTGATCTCGAAATCCACCACGTCCATTGCCATTGCATCCCCTCGGCCCGTCGGACCTTGAAAGGCATCCATCGTACAAAAAGAAAAGCCGACCGGCGTGAACCGGTCGGCTTTTCGGAAGCTGGTGGAGCCGGGGGGAATTGAACCCCCGTCCGCAAGCCTTCGCCAGGCAGATCTACATGTTTAGCTGACTGATTTGGATCTCACACGCCCGACCGCGCAGCAGCACGCTGTCGGGAATGCCAGCCACTGAATCTCGTTTTCTGATGAGTGGCCCACCGGAAAACCAGCCAATGTGAATGACCTCTCTGTCCTGGGTCTTGCGACTTCAGACGCGGCCCATTGGCCAACCGCTGAGAGGCTCACCGGTGTTAAGCGGCGAGGGCGTACGAAGTATCGTTCGCAGTTACTTTGTTTCCAGTGGTTTTACGAGCGAACTGGTGCTCGACATGCCCTGTCCCAACTCCGCACCCACGTCGAAACCAGGTCGGCCCCAGGACAATGGCTATTTTAGGCTTGTTCAAGCCACTTCAAGAGGCCTTGCGGGAATTCAATCACCGCGTCGGCCCCCCAGTCGGCGATGGGTGCACCTTGGCCCAGGTAGCCCCAACCCGCGGCCAGCGTCGCCATGCCCGCCGCCCGGCCGGCCTGGATGTCGCGCAAGTCGTCGCCGACGTAGACACAGTGCTCCGGCGCCACGGCCATGCGGCGCGAACCTTCCAGCAACGGCGCGGGATGCGGCTTGGCATGCGGCGTCGTGTCGCCGCAGATCACCGTGGCAGCCCGCCGCTCCAGGTCCAGGCCGCGGACCACGGGCAGGGCGAATCGCTCGGCCTTGTTGGTGACGATGCCCCACGGCAGGCCGCGGCGGTCCAGCGCGTCCAGCACCGGCGCCATCGCGTCGAAGACCCGCGTCAGGCTCAGCATGCCCTGCTCGTAGGCCGCCAGGAAGGCATCGCGCAGCGGCTCGAAGCGTGCGTCACCCGGCGCAATGCCGAAGGCCTCGCCGATCATGCCCCGCGCCCCCGTTCCCACCATCGGCCTCAATTGCTCAAAGGGCAATGGCGGCATGCCGTGAGCACCGCGCAGCGTGTTGGCGGCGGCAGCCAGATCGGGCGCGCTGTCGATCAGCGTGCCATCCAGATCGAACAGCAGGGCGCGAACGGCCATCGTCATGCCGGCTTGCGGCAAGCCACCAGATAGTTCACGTCGGTGTTGTCGCTGAGTCGGTAGCGGTCGGTCAGCGGGCTGAACTCGATGCCGCTGAAGGCCTGCAGATCCAGACCCGCACCGCGGATGAAGCGGGCAAGTTCGCTGGGACGAAGGAAGCGGGCATATTCATGCGTGCCCTTGGGAAGCATCTTCAACACATGTTCCGCACCCACGATGGCCAGCAGGAAGGCCTTCGGGTTCCGGTTCAGCGTCGAAAAGAACACCATGCCGCCCGGCTTGGCCAGGCGTGCGCAGGCCGCCACCACCGACGCAGGGTCGGGCACGTGCTCCAGCATCTCCATGCAGGTCACCACGTCGGCACTGCCAGGGCTTTCGTCCGCCAAGGCCTCCACCGCGACCTCTCGGTATGTCAGATCGGCCACACCGGCCTCCAGCGCATGCAGGCGCGCCACCTTCAAAGGCTTGGTCGACAAATCGATTCCGAGCACGCTCGCGCCGCGCCGCGCCATGGCCTCGGCCAGGATGCCTCCACCGCAGCCGACGTCGATCGCCCGCACCCCCTGCAAGGGCGCCCGTGACGCGATCCAGTCCAGGCGCAGCGGATTGATCTGATGAAGCGGGCGAAATTCACCCGCCGGATCCCACCAACGATGTGCGAGATCTCCGAATTTGTCGAGTTCCAGGGGGTCGGCGTTGATCATGGCGAGATGGTAATCCGAGATGGCCCGCGGGGCTTCAACGAGGCGACCAAGGACAGCGTCGCCCCAAACGGAAAAACCCCGCCGAAGCGGGGTTTCAGATTCACGGAGGAATCCGTGATTACTTGGCGCGGGTGCCCACCACTTCGATTTCGACGCGGCGGTTCTTCGCACGGCCTTCGGCCGTCTTGTTCGAAGCAACCGGTTGCTTCTTGCCCTTGCCTTCGGTGTAGACGCGGTTCTTCTCGATGCCCTTCTCGACCAGATAGGCCTTGACGGCATCGGCACGGCGGACCGACAGCTTCTGGTTGTAGGCGTCGGAGCCGATCGAGTCGGTGTGGCCGACGGCGATGATGACTTCCAGGTTCACGCCTTGGGTCTTGCTGACCAGATCGTCCAGCTTGGCCTTGGCTTCGGGCTTCAGCACCGACTTGTTGAAGTCGAAGAATGCATCGGCAGCGTAGGTGACCTTCTCGCTCACCGGAGCCGGGGCCACCACAGGAGCGGGTGCCGGAGCAGGTGCCGGAGCGGGCGCCGGAGCAGGTGCCGGAGCGGGCGCCGGGGCAGGTGCCGGAGCCGGAGCGCCATCGCAGCCAGCAGCAGCGGTCGCAGGCGTCCAGTTGGCATCGCGCCAGCAGAGTTCGTTGGTGCCGTTCTTCCAAACGAGCGATCCATCGGCGTTGCGCCAGTTGTCAACCGTCGCCTGGGCGAAAGCGCTCGACAGCGGAGCGGCAAGCGCGGCAGCTGCGAACAGCATTGCCACCTTGTTCAATTTCTTCATGATTCTCCTCTCAAGGAAAGCCGCAGGGGCCTGCGATACGTCCAAATCGGAAGCGAGATAACCTGGCAAACACCCGGTCCTTGCGAGCGCTCACCACCGATGACTCATTGTGCCATAGGGCGTCCGAAGGTCGGCATTTTGCGGCCCGGCATGCGCTGCGGTGCAGCACATGTTGCGCCAGTGCCACAAGCCACCGCCTTTAGAATCCCCGCTTCCGCCTCTTTCTGGCTCTGCTGTCCCTTTGCTGGGCCGGCATGTTCCACACATGACTCAATTCGCCAAGGAAACCCTGCCCATCAGCCTCGAAGAGGAGATGCGGCGCTCCTACCTGGATTACGCGATGAGCGTGATCGTCGGGCGCGCGCTGCCCGATGCCCGCGACGGATTGAAGCCGGTGCATCGGCGCGTGCTGTTCGCGATGCACGAACTGAACAACGACTGGAACCGGCCTTACAAGAAATCAGCCCGTATCGTTGGCGACGTGATCGGTAAGTACCACCCGCACGGCGACACCGCGGTGTACGACACCATCGTGCGCATGGCGCAGGATTTCTCGCTGCGCCACATGCTGGTGGATGGCCAGGGCAACTTCGGCTCGGTCGACGGCGACAACGCCGCGGCCATGCGTTACACCGAAATCCGCCTGTCGAAGATCGCCCACGAGATGCTGGCCGACATCGACAAGGAGACGGTGGACTTCGGCCCCAATTACGACGGTTCCGAGAAGGAGCCGCTGGTGCTGCCCGCCCGCCTGCCCAACCTGCTGGTCAACGGCTCGGCCGGCATTGCGGTGGGCATGGCGACCAACATCCCGCCGCACAACCTCAACGAGGTGGTGGACGCCTGCCTGCACCTGCTGAAGGCACCGGACGCGACCATCGAACAGCTGATGGAAATCATCCCGGCGCCGGACTTCCCGACCGCCGGCATCATCTACGGCGTCAACGGGGTGCGCGAGGGTTATCGCACCGGTCGCGGCAAGGTGGTGATGCGTGCCAAGGTGCACTTCGAGGACATCGACCGCGGCGCGCGCCAGGCGATCATCGTCGACGAGATCCCGTACCAGGTGAACAAGAAGACGCTGTTGGAGCGCATCGCCGAGCTGGTTCACGAGAAGAAGATCGACGGCATCAGCCACATCCAGGACGAGTCGGACAAGTCCGGCATGCGGGTGGTGATCGAATTGAAGCGCGGCGAAGTGCCGGAAGTGATCCTGAACAACCTGTACAAGCAGACCCAGTTGCAGGACACCTTCGGCATCAACATGGTGGCGCTGATCGATGGTCAGCCCAAGCTGTGCAACCTCAAGCAACTGCTGGAGATCTTCCTGGAGCACCGGCGCGAGGTCGTCACCCGCCGCACCGTGTTCGAGCTGCGCAAGGCGCGCGAGCGCGGCCATGTGCTGGAGGGCCTGGCGGTGGCGCTGGCCAACATCGACGACTTCATCGAACTGATCAAGAACTCGCCGACGCCTCCGGTGGCCAAGGCGGCCCTGATGGAGCGAAGCTGGGACTCGTCGCTGGTGCGCGAGATGCTGGCCCGGGCCGAGGCCGACACGCCCGGCGGCCGCGCCGCCTACCGCCCCGAAGGCCTGCCGGCGAACTACGGCATGCAGGACGACGGCCTGTACCGACTCTCCGACGACCAGGCCGGCGAGATCCTGCAGATGCGGCTGCAGCGCCTGACCGGGCTGGAGCAGGACAAGATCGTCGGCGAATACAAGGAGGTGATGTCGGTGATCGCCGACCTGCTGGACATCCTGGCCAAGCCCGAGCGCGTCACCTTCATCATCGGCGAGGAATTGATCGCGGTGCGCCAGGAGTTCGGCCAGACCAAGGTCGGCGCGCGCCGCTCGGTGGTCGAGCACAACGTGCAGGAGCTCGGCACCGAAGACCTGATCACGCCCACCGACATGGTGGTCACCCTCAGCCACACCGGCTACATGAAGAGCCAGCCGCTGGCCGAATACCGGGCGCAAAAGCGCGGCGGCCGCGGCAAGCAGGCCACCACCACCAAGGAAGACGACTGGGTCGACCAGCTCTTCATCGCCAACACGCACGACTGGATCCTGTGCTTCAGCGACCGCGGCCGGGTCTACTGGCTCAAGGTGTGGGAAGTGCCGCAGGGTGGCCGCGCCAGCCGCGGCAAGCCGATCGTCAACATGTTCCCGCTGCAGCCCGGCGAGAAGGTCACGGTGGTGCTGCCGCTGACCGGCGACAACCGTCAGTTCCCGGCCGACCATTTCATCTTCATGTGCACCGCGCGCGGCACCGTCAAGAAGACCGCGCTCGACGAGTTCAGCAACCCCCGCAAGGCCGGCATCATCGCGGTCGATCTGGATGAAGGCGACTACCTGATCGGCGCCGCGCTGACCGACGGCAAGCACGACGTGATGCTGTTCAGCGATGGCGGCAAGGCCGTGCGCTTCGACGAGGACGACGTGCGCCCGCTGGGACGCCAGGCCCGTGGCGTGCGGGGCATGATGCTGGAAGACGGCCAGACGGTGATCGCGATGCTGGTGGCCGAAGACGAAACGCAGAGCGTACTGACGGCCACCCAGAACGGCTATGGCAAGCGCACCAGCATCGTCGAATACACCCGCCATGGCCGGGGCACCAAGGGCATGATCGCGATCCAGCAGAGCGAGCGCAACGGCAAGGTCGTCGCCGCCACGCTGGTGCGCGCCAACGACGAGATCATGCTGATCACCGACAAGGGCGTGCTGGTGCGCACCCGCGTCTCCGAAATCCGCGAACTGGGTCGCGCCACGCAAGGCGTGACCCTGATCGCGCTGGACGACGGCGCGCAGCTGTCGGGCCTGCAACGCATCGCCGAAAACGATGCCAACGACGTTTCCGCCGACTCCACCACCGAGGGCGATGGCCCTGCCACCGAGGACAACACCTGATGACCGCTCGTTTCACGTTTCCGGCCGCCCTGGCCTTGGCCGCCGGCCTGACCCTGGCCGGCCCGGCGCTGGCGCAAAGCAAGAAGGAGCTGGCCGCCAAGGTGGTGCAGTTGCAGCAACCCGCGGTGGAAGGCATCGCCCGCAGCATTGCCGGCCAGACCGCGCAGCAGGCGCTGCAGTCGGCGGGTCAGGCCTTGGGCAATGTGCCTGCCGACAAGCGCGAAGCCGTGGGCAAGGACATCCAGGCCGACGTCAAGAAGTTCTACGACGACATCGTGCCCACGCTGATCGACCGCGCCACCAAGGACGCGCCGGCCACGCTGGGGCCGATGCTGGAGGCCAAGTTCAGCAGCGATGAACTCAAGCAGATCATCACCTGGCTGAGTTCCAGCGCCGCGAAGAAATACCAGCAACTGGGCGGCGAAATGCAACAGGCCATGGCCCAGAAACTGATTGCCGACACCCGCGGGACGGTCGAGCCCAAGCTGACCGCGCTGGACCAGTCGCTGCGCCAGCGCCTGGGCCTGCCGCCGGCTGCGGCGGCCAGCAGCCCGTCGGCGCCCGCGAAGAAGTGACGATGAGCGCCAGGCCCTTCAACTTCTCGGCCGGACCGGCCGTGCTGCCGGAGGAAGTGCTGCGGGAAGCCGCGGCCGAGATGCTGGACTGGCACGGCTCGGGCATGGGCGTGATGGAGATGAGCCACCGCGGCAAGGAGTTCATCTCGATCTACGAGGCGGCGGAGCGCGATCTGCGCGAATTGCTCGACGTGCCGGCCCACTTCCGCATCCTGTTCGTGCAGGGCGGTGGCCTGGGCGAAAACGCCATCGTGCCGATGAACCTCTCACGGGGTGGCGCGGTGGACTTCGTCGTCACCGGCGCGTGGAGCCAGAAGTCGCTGGCCGAGGCTCGGCGCTATGCCGACGCGCAGGTCGCCGCCAGCAACGAGCCGGACGCTCACACCACCCTGCCCGCACCGGCCGGCTGGCGCTTGCGCGACGGTGCCGCCTACGTTCATGTCTGCTCGAACGAGACCATCCACGGCGTCGAGATGGCCGAATTGCCGGACCTGAAGGCCCTGGGCTCGGACGCGCCCCTGGTGGTGGATTGCTCGTCGCACATCCTGTCGCGGCCGATCGACTGGACGCGAGTGGGGCTGGCTTTCGCCGGGGCCCAGAAGAACATCGGCCCGGCCGGCCTGACCCTGGTGATCGTGCGCGAGGACCTGCTGGGTCATGCGCTGTCGATCTGCCCCTCGGCCTTCAATTACAAGACCGTGGCCGACAACGGCTCGATGTTCAACACGCCGCCGACCTACGGCATCTACATCGCGGGCCTGGTGTTCCAGTGGCTGCGGCGCCAGGGCGGCGTGGCGGAAATGGACCGCCGTGCCGCCCAGAAGTCGGCCCTGCTGTACGACTGCCTGGACGGCAGCGGCGGCTTCTACGCCAACCGCGTCGCCAAGCCGGCCCGCTCGCGCATGAACGTGCCCTTCTACCTCGCCGACGAAACGCTCAACGACGCCTTCCTCGCCGGCGCCCGCGACGCCGGGCTGCTGCAGCTCAAGGGCCACAAGTCAGTCGGTGGCATGCGCGCGTCGATCTACAACGCGATGCCCTTGGCCGGCGTGCAGGCCTTGGTGAGCTACCTGCAGGACTTTGCCCGCCGCCATGGCTGATCCCCACGACCCCCGCGCGCCCGACATCACCCCCGAGTTGCTCGCGCTGCGCCAGCAGATCGACGCGCTCGACCGCGACCTGCTCGCGCTGCTGAACCGCCGCGCCGGCCTGGCGCTGGCCGTCGGCGAGCTGAAGAAGAAGGAAGGCTCGGTGGTCTTCCGCCCCGAGCGCGAGGCCCAGGTGATCGACGGCCTCAAGGCCGCCAACCCCGGCCCGCTCAAGACCGACAGCGTGGCGCCGATCTGGCGCGAGATCATGTCGGCTTCGCGCGCGCTCGAAACCCCGACCCGGGTCGCCTACCTCGGCCCGGCCGGCACCTTCAGCGAAGAAGCGGCCCTGGGCTTTTTCGGCTCCTCGATCGTGCGCGTGCCCTGCGCCAGCATCGACGAGGTTTTCCGCACCACCTCGGCCGGGTCGGCCGACTTCGGCGTCGTGCCGGTCGAGAACTCCACCGAAGGCATGGTCGCGCGCTCGCTCGACATCTTCCTGACCACGCCGCTGTTCATCATCGGCGAGACCAGCCTGTTCGTGCGCCACAACCTGCTGCGCAAGGACCATCAGCTGGAAGGCATCGAGGCCGTCTGCGCCCACCCCCAGGCGCTGGCGCAGTGCCATGAGTGGCTGTCGCTGCACCTGCCGCAGGTCGAGCGGCGGCCGGTGGCCAGCAACGCCGAGGGTGCACGCCTGGCGGCCCAGAACCCGGCGCTGGCCGCCATCGCCAGCGCACGCGCGGCGAGCGAATACGGCCTGCATGTGGTGGCCCCGGCGATCCAGGACGACACCCACAACCGCACCCGCTTCGCGATCGTCACCGACCCGCACCGCCACCCGGCGCCCAAGGCCTCGGGCCACGATTGCACCAGCCTGGTGGTGTCGGTGACCAACCGCCCCGGAGCGATGTACGACATCCTCGCCCCGCTCAAGAAGCATGGCGTGTCGATGAGCCGCCTGGAATCGCGCCCGGCCCGCTCCGGCCAGTGGGAGTACTACTTCTTCATCGATCTGCAGGGGCACCCCGACGAAGACCGCGTGCAGGCCGCGATGCAGGAGCTGCGCCAGGCCTGCGCCTTTTTCAAAGTGCTGGGCACCTACCCGATCGACGTGCACTGACGACAACCACACGATGGCCGCAAAGTTCAAGCAGTTGGGATTGATCGGGTGCGGCCTGATGGGCGGCTCGTTCGCGCTGGCCATGAAGCAGGCCGGCCTGGTCGAGCGGGTGATCGGCTACAGCAAGTCGCCGTCGACCACCGAGCGTGCGCGCCAGATGGGCGTGATCGACCAGACCGCCGAGTCGGCGTTGCTGGCGGTGTCGGGCGCGGACGTCGTGCTGATCGCGGTGCCGGTGGCCGCGACCGATGCCACGCTCCGGGCGATCCGCCATCTGGTCGGCCCCGACACCTTGTTCATGGACGTGGGCAGCACCAAGCGCGATGTGGTCGACGCCGCGCGCCGGGTGCTGAAGGAACGGGTCGGCGCCTTCGTGCCGGCGCACCCGATCACCGGCAAGGAGCAGGCCGGCGTCCAGCATGCCGACGCCGCGCTCTACAAGGACCGCCAGGTCATCCTCACGCCGATCGCCCAGACCTCGCCGGCCCTGGTCGACAAGGCGCAGGCCCTCTGGTCGGCGCTGGGCGCCCGCGTGAAGATCATGACCCCCGAGGCGCACGACGCGGCCTTCGCCGCGGTCAGCCACTTTCCGCACCTGCTGGCCTTCGCCTATTTCACCGGCATCCTGCAGCAGAAGGACAGCGAAGCCTTCCTCTCGCTGGCCGGACCGGGTTTTCGCGATTTCACCCGCATCGCCGCCAGCGATCCGGCGATCTGGCGCGACATCCTGATCGCCAACCGCGAGGAGGTGATCAAGCAATCCGAACGCTTCCGAGGCGCGCTGGGCGTGCTGGAGCAGGTGATGAAGGATTGCCAGGGCGAATCGCTGGAAGCCCTGATCCGCGGCGTCTCGCAGGCCCGCAGCCACTGGCGCATGGACGCCGCCTCACGCCACCAATGAACCCGTTCCGGGCGCTGCCGCCCGGCGGGTCGACGCATTCTCGCCATGTACGCCACCGCCTTTCTCGATCTGCCTCCTCTGGTGCGCGCTGCCGGCACCGTCCGCCTGCCAGGCTCGAAAAGCATCTCCAACCGCGTGCTGCTGCTGGCCGGACTGGCCGAAGGCACGACCGCCGTTCATGACCTGCTCGATTCGGACGACACCCGGGTGATGCTGACCGCGCTTGAGGCGCTGGGCTGCACGCTGCGCCGCGACGGCGCGGTGCTTCAGGTCACCGGCCTGGGCGGCCGCCTGGCCACCCGCGAGGCCCACCTTTTCCTGGGCAACGCCGGCACGGCGATGCGGCCGCTGACGGCCGCGCTGGCGGTGCTGGCCGCCACCCAGGGTGGGGCATTCGAGCTCTCGGGTGTGGCACGGATGCACGAGCGGCCGATCGGCGACCTGGTCGACGCGCTACGCCAGCTCGGCTGTCCGGTCGACGACCTGGGCCAGCCGGGCTACCCGCCGCTGCGCGTCGGCGACGGCCGGGTCCATGCATTGAACACCGCCCAGGCCATCCACGTGCGCGGCGACGTCTCCAGCCAGTTCCTGACGGCGCTGCTGCTCGCGCTGCCGCTGCTCAGTGCCGGCGGACCGGTCACCATCGAGGTCGACGGCGAGCTCATCTCCAAACCCTACATCGACATCACGCTGCGCCTGCTCGCGCGCTTCGGCATCGAGGTGCAGCGCGAGGGCTACCAGCGTTTCGTGCTGCCGCAAGGCTCGGTCTACCGCTCGCCCGGCGCGATCCACGTGGAAGGCGACGCCTCATCGGCCTCGTACTTCATCGGGCTGGGCGCGCTGGCCGGCGTGGCCGCGCCGGTGCGCATCGAGGGTGTCGGCCTCGATTCGATCCAGGGCGACATCCGCTTCGTCGAGGCGGCCCGTGCCATGGGTGCCGAGATCACCGGCGGACCGGGCCACCTGGAGGTGCGGCGCGGCCGCTGGCCGCTCAAGGGCCTGACGCTGGACTGCAACCACATCCCCGACGCCGCGATGACGCTGGCGGTGATGGCGCTGTATGCCGACGGCCCGACCCGGCTGAACAACATCGCCAGCTGGCGCGTCAAGGAAACCGACCGGATCGCGGCCATGGCCTGCGAGCTGCGCAAGCTCGGCGCCGAGGTGCTGGAAGGCAGCGACTTCATCGAAGTGCAGCCGCTGGCCCGCTGGCAGGCGGCCAGCATCCACACCTACGACGACCACCGCATCGCGATGTGCCTGTCGCTGGCCGCCCTCAACCCGCTGGCCGGCGCCGCGCCGCCGGTGCCGGTGCGGATCGAAGACCCGAAATGCGTGGCCAAGACCTTCCCCGATTACTTCGAGGCCTTGTTCGCCTGCGTCGAGCCGGCACCGGACGCCGTGCCGGTGCTGACCGTCGACGGCCCCACCGCCTCGGGCAAGGGCACGCTGGCCGCCGAACTCGCTTCCCGGCTGGGCTACCACCTGCTCGATTCGGGAGCGCTGTACCGCGCCACCGCGCTGGCCGCGCAGGACGCCGGCATCCCGCTCGACGACGCGGACCGGCTGGCCGCGATGGCGTCGACGCTGGATCTGCGTTTCGAAGGCCACCAGGTCTTCCTGAACGGCCGCGACATCTCCGACCCGCTGCGCCTCGAATCCACCGGCGGCATGGCCTCGCAGGTCTCGGTGCACCCCCAGGTGCGCAACGCCCTCACGACGCTGCAGCTGAGCTTCCGGCGCCTGCCCGGGCTGGTAGCCGACGGCCGCGACATGGGCACGGTGATCTTCCCCGGCGCCGCGCTGAAGGTCTTTCTCACCGCCAGCGCCGAGCAGCGTGCACTTCGCCGGCACAAGCAATTGATTACAAAGGGAATTTCGGCTAATATCGACAGTCTTCGCGCCGACCTGGAGGCGCGCGACCTGCGGGACAAGACCCGCTCGGTGGCGCCCTTGAAGCCGGCAGAAGATGCAAAGCGGCTGGACAACTCCGACCTCACCATCGAAGACTCGGTGGCGCAGTGCCTGGGTTGGTGGCAGCAATGCAGACCGTTTCCGGCATGACCGCGCTTCGCTAGTTTCGCTACAGGCGTTTTCAGGCCAGGAACAAGGGCCCACCGCCCTCCCCGGCGCCCGCGCAACGCGTGCCCCGAAGAGATCGGTGATCTCGCAACCTCAACCCCGCGGTGCCTCGCATCGCACATGTTGCCGGCTGTCTCAAGCCGGCTCAGGAACCCCCAATGTCCCAAGTCCAAGCCGCCTCCCCTGCTGCCGGTTCGTTCGCAGCCATGTTCGAGGAATCGCTGAAGAGCGCTGACATGCGCGTCGGCGAGGTCATCTCCGCCGAGGTGGTCCGCATCGAGCACAGCCACGTCGTGGTCAACGCCGGCCTCAAGAGCGAAGCGTATGTGCCCATCGAAGAATTCAAGAACGACAAGGGCGAGGTCGAAGTCCAGGTCGGCGATTTCGTCTCGGTCGCGATCGACGCGGTCGAGAACGGCTACGGCGACACCATCCTGTCGCGCGACAAGGCCAAGCGCCTGGCCTCGTGGCTGTCGCTGGAAACTTCGCTGGAGTCCGGCGAATTCGTCACCGGCACGGTCAGCGGCAAGGTCAAGGGCGGCCTGACCGTCCTGGTCAACGGCATCCGCGCCTTCCTGCCCGGCTCGCTGCTCGACACGCGTCCGGTCAAGGACATGAGCCCGTACGAGGGCAAGACCATGGAGTTCAAGGTCATCAAGCTCGACCGCAAGCGCAACAACGTCGTGTTGTCGCGCCGCGCCGTGGTCGAAGCCTCGATGGGCGAAGAACGCGCCAAGCTGCTCGAAACCCTGTCCGAAGGCGCGATCGTCAACGGCGTGGTCAAGAACATCACCGAATACGGTGCGTTCGTCGACCTGGGCGGCATCGACGGCCTGCTGCACATCACCGACATGGCCTGGCGCCGTGTCCGTCATCCGAGCGAAGTGGTGACGGTCGGTCAAGAGCTGCAGGCCAAGGTCCTGAAGTTCGACGCCGAGAAGAACCGCGTCTCGCTGGGCATCAAGCAGCTGGGCGACGACCCCTGGATGGGCGTGGCCCGCCGCTACCCGAACAGCACCCGCCTGTTCGGCAAGATCACCAACATCGCCGATTACGGCGCGTTCGTCGAGATCGAGCCGGGCATCGAAGGCCTGGTGCACGTTTCCGAGATGGACTGGACCAACAAGAACGTCGCGCCGTCCAAGGTCGTCAGCCTGGGCGAAGAGGTCGAGGTCATGGTCCTGGAGATCGACGAAGACAAGCGCCGCATCTCGCTGGGCATGAAGCAGTGCAAGGCGAACCCGTGGGAGGAGTTCTCCGCCACGGTCAAGCGCGGCGACAAGGTCAAGGGCCCGATCAAGTCGATCACCGACTTCGGCGTCTTCGTCGGCCTGGCGGCCGGCATCGACGGCCTGGTGCACCTGTCCGACCTGTCGTGGCACGAAACCGGCGAAGCGGCCGTGCGCAACTTCAAGAAGGGCCAGGAAGTCGAAGCCCTGGTGCTGGGCATCGACGTCGAGCGCGAGCGCATCTCGCTGGGCATCAAGCAGCTCGATGGCGACCCCTTCGCCACCTACACCTCGGTCAATGACCGTGGCGCGGTGGTCAACGGCGTGGTCAAGACCGTCGATCCGCGCGGCGCCGAAGTGCAGCTGGCCGACGACGTGATGGGCTATCTGCGCGCTTCCGAAATCGGCCGCGACCGCGTCGAAGACGCGCGCAACGTGCTGAAGGAAGGCGACGAGGTCTCGGTGATGATCGTCAACGTCGATCGCAAGACCCGCAACATCCAGCTGTCGATCAAGGCCAAGGACAACGTCGACCAGCAGGAAGCGATGCAGCGCCTGTCGCAGTCGAACGAGCGTGAGAACGCCGGCACGACCAGCCTGGGCGCCCTGCTGCGCGCCAAGCTGGACAACCCGGGCAACTCCTGATCGTCGGACCGAAGCGGCACTGAACCCCGATGACCCGATCCGATCTCGTTGCCAGGCTCGCGGATCGTTTCGCGCAGCTGACCCAGCGCGACACCGAATTCGCGGTCAAGACCATCCTCGACGCGATGACCGACGCCCTGGCGCGCGGGCACCGCATCGAGATCCGGGGCTTCGGCAGCTTTTCGATCAACCGCCGCCCGCCGCGGCTGGGGCGCAACCCCCGCAGCGGCGAGCAGGTGACGATTCCCGAAAAGCTGGTGCCGCATTTCAAGCCCGGCAAGGCATTGCGCGAAGGCGTCGATGCCAGCCTGCCTGTGATGCCGGACTGAGTGGGCGCGGCCCTGCCGCCGCCGTCCCACCCATCAAAGGGCCCCGTTCGGGGCCCTTTTCTTTTCCGGGACCCGAGGGGGTGGGCCAGCTTGCCTAAAATGGCCTCACCAACAGGGCACCGATGCGCATCCTCGTCTGGCTCTTCCGGGCCTTCATCTTCTTCTCGCTGTTCGCGTTCTCGCTCAACAACCAGCAGAGCGTCGCGCTGCATTGGTTCTTCGGCTATGCGTGGACCGCGCCGCTGGTCATCATCGTGCTGGCCGCCTTCACGGCCGGCGTCGTGATCGGCGTGCTGGCCCTCACGCCCAGCTGGTGGCGCCACCGCCGCCGGGCCCAACGCCTGGCCCGCCCGGCCCCTTCGGATCCGGCGCCGGCGGCGCCCGCCACCCCGCTTTCAGCTCCGCCGGTCGATGGACTTTGACCTGCGCTGGCTGTTGCTGGGTCTGCCTGCGTTCTTTGCGCTGGGCTGGCTGGCGTCGCGGCTCGACCTGCGCCAACTCCGGCGCGAGCACCGCGAATCGCCCCGCGCGTATTTCAAGGGCTTGAACCTGCTGCTGAACGAACAGCAGGACAAGGCCATCGACGCCTTCATCGAGGCGGTCCAGAACAACCCGGACACCACCGAGCTGCACTTCGCACTCGGCAGCCTGTTCCGGCGGCGCGGCGAGTTCGAACGGGCGGTGCGTGTCCATCAGCATCTGCTCGGCCGCGCCGACCTGATCGCCGCCGACCGCGACCGCGCCCAGCACGAGCTGGCGCTCGACTTCATGAAGGCCGGCCTGTTCGACCGCGCGGAGCAGGCCTACCAGGCGCTGCGGGGCAGTCCGTTCGACACCGAAGCCCGGCTGGCGCTGTTGAACCTGTACGAGCGCTCGCGCGACTGGCGTGCCGCTGCCGAGACCGCCACCGCGCTCGAACAAAGCGGCACCGGCACCTTCCGGACCCGCATCGCCCACCACCACTGCGAACTGATGCTGGAGGCGCAGACCCGCGGCCAGACGGCCGAAGCCGACGCCGCGCTGGCCCGCGCGCTCGAGGCCGACCCGCAGGCCCCCCGCCCGCTGCTGCTGGCCGGACAGCGTGCCATGAAGGCCGGCCGCGCCGACGAGGCCTTGGCCCGCTGGACCACGCTGAGGCTGAATGCACCCGCCAGCTTTCCGCTGGTGGCGACCGAGTATGCCGAAGCCGCGCTGGCCTGCGGCCAGGTCGACGCGGCCCGCCAGACGCTGTCCCAGGCCTACGAGCTCGCCCCCGGTCTCGACCTGTTGCGCGCCCTGGCCCGGCTGGACGGACAATCGCTGAGCGACTCCCCGCTGCTGCAGGCTCATCTGACGAGCCTGCCCACGCTGAGCGCCGCACAAGCCATGCTGGCCCGCCCGGCCAACGCCTGGGACGAAGCCGCTGCCGGCGCCGTGCGCGCAGCCGTCGCCCGCGCTGCCCGTCCGCTGCAACGCTACCGCTGCGCCGCCTGTGGCTTCGAGGCCCAGCGCTACTTCTGGCAATGCCCGGGTTGCCACGGCTGGGACAGCTTCCCGCCGCGGCAACTCGAAGAACTCTGATGACCCTGCCCTCCCCCCCAGCGCCCTCGCCCGCCCGCGTCGTGCTGTGCATGAAATGGGGCAGCAAGTACGGCCCCGAGTACGTCAACCGCCTTTATGCGATGGTGCGACGGCACCTGCGTGGCGACTTCCGCTTCGTCTGCCTGACCGACCGCAGCGACGGCATCCGCGCCGAGGTGCAATGCCTGCCGATCCCCAGCCTGGCGCTGCCGCCCGGCATCCCGGAGCGCGGCTGGACCAAGCTCACCACCTTCGAGGCCGATCTGCACGGCCTGCGCGGTACCGCGCTGTTCCTCGACCTGGACGTGGTCATCGTCGACGACATCACACCGTTCTTCGAGCAGCCGGGCGAGTTCCTGATCATCCACGACTGGAAGCGCCCCTGGCGCATCACCGGCAACTCATCGGTCTACCGCTTCACGCTGGGCGCCCATGCCGACGTGCTGGCCGAGTTTCTCGCGACCCAGGAGCAGGTACGCCAGCGCCTGCGCAACGAGCAGGCGTTTCTTTCCGAGGTGCTGCACCGTCAGGGCCGGCTGGGCTACTGGCCGGCGGCGTGGTGCGCGAGCTGGAAGTACCACTGCATCCCGCGCTTTCCGATGAACTACCTGCGCCCGCCCGCCATCCCCGAAGGCGCGCGCATCCTGATCTTCCATGGCGTGATGAACCCGCCCGACGCGCTGGCCGGCCGCAGCAACGGCAACTGGCGCCATGCCCGCCCCGCCCCCTGGATCGCCGACCATTGGCGCGAGTGAGCGCCGCTACCGAACGCGCCCATGAGCACCGTCCATTTCATCTATCCGCGCGACCTCGCCCGCAACGCCTCGCCGTTCTGCATCGGCAACGAGGTCGGTGACCGGCTGCAGCGCGACTTCACGGTCCGCTTTTACAACTGGCGCGACCAGGTACGCATCGAACCCGAACCTGGCGACGTGCTGATCGGCCACCCCCATTGGCGCAAGGATTCGGTGTTCAACCAATCGGTGCGCCAGCCCGGCTTTGCGCGCCGCATCCTGATGGCGCCGTATGCCGACGACCTGCGCCAAGTGGCGTTCTACGATCGCCACTTGGACCATTGCGACCTGTTCCTCGCGATCACGGGCAACTATTGGTTCAACCGCATCGGCGACGCTGCCATGCGGCGCTGGCAACCCAAGATGCGCCACATGGATCTGGCGGTCAATCGACAGCACTTTCCCTTCGTCAAGACCCGTTTCAACCCGCCGGGGCAGCGCAAATTCGTCTACATCGGTCACACCGCACACAACAAGAACGTGGGCTATCTGGCCCGGCTGCAGGCGGGTTGCCCGTCGGCAGACATCTCGTGGATCGGCCGAGGCCGCAAGCGCATCCCGGGCGTCCATCCCCTCGGTTTCATGGACTTCTCCACCGACGCTGCACGCAAGGCGGTGGCCGAATTCGACTTCATGATCACGGTCGGCGCGATGGACGCCAACCCGACGACGATCCTGGAATCGATGGCCTGGGGTCTGATCCCGGTGGTCACGATGCAGAGCGGCTATGAGCACCGCGAGGGCATCGTCAACGTGCCGTTGAACGACGTGGCTGCCGCCGAACCCGTGTTCCAGCGCCTTCAAGCCCTCAGCGATGCCGAACTGATGAGCCTGCAAGCGCAAGGTCAGCGCCAACTCGACACGCACTACCACTGGGACCGCTTCTACGAGCAGGTGCGAGCCGCCATCACCGGCACCGAGTCGCCGGCGATCCGCCCGGCCACCTGGTCCG
Source organism: Ideonella sp. sgz306126 (assembly GCF_056032705.1). Classification (NCBI taxonomy): domain Bacteria; kingdom Pseudomonadati; phylum Pseudomonadota; class Betaproteobacteria; order Burkholderiales; family Sphaerotilaceae; genus Ideonella; species Ideonella sp. sgz306126. The sequence goes on along the minus strand of NZ_JBVYWP010000003.1, from coordinate 657,730 downwards.
AACGATGGCGGCTGAAGGCCTTCGACCTGATTCACTGACGGCATCGCAGGAATGCGGGACGCTTGCTGCCCGATGTCCGTCGGACCCGCGACCTGAAACCAGCCTCGGCCCCGGCACCTCGAAGGCAGGCGACCCATGCTCTACGCGATCGTTCCGAGTTACGCGCTGACGGACTTCCTGTTCGAGGAACTCAGGCAATCCGATCACGTCACCGTGATCGAGCATCCGCTGCCCGCTCGCAGCATGCGTCGAACGCTGTGCCGGGCCGTCGAGGTCTATCTCCTGCCAGGGCTGCGCCGCTCCCTTTTCTTTGACGACGACTACCTCCAGCAGTTGTCGCGAATCACGCCGGACGACTCGGTGCTGTTCTTCGCGATCGAGAACCGAAAGGATCTCCAGATCATCCGGAAATTCATCAACACGCGGAAACTGCACCAATGGATCTGGAACCCGGTGCGCAATTACCGCAAGCACCTGCTCAGCCGGATGTTCTATCGCTACTGGCTGCGCCGCGCCGGCATCACCTCGTACAGTTTCGATCCGCAGGACGCCCAGGATTTCGGATTTCGCACGCTCCCGCAGGTCTATCGGCACATCGACATGCCGCCGACCGTCCCGTTGCTGCACGACGTTTATTTTCTAGGCATCGACAAGGGGCGCCTGAACGAGCTGAGGCAATGGCAACAACGCCTGCAACGCGACGGCCTCAGCACCCACTTCCACATCGTCGCAGACAAGCGCAAGGCATACGCTGCGGACGAGCAGGTCTGGGTCACCCCCCTTTGGCTGCCATATGCAGACAACCTCGCGCTCGTGGCACAGTCGCGGTGCCTGCTGGAACTTCTTCAATCGACCCAAAGCGGACCGACCCTCCGCAGCCTGGAAGCCGCGTTTCTGAACAAGAAGCTGATCACCAACAACCGGTCGCTGAAGGACTCGCCGCTCTACAGCCCGGACCGCGTGTTCATCATCGGCGAACACGAGCCCGCCGAGTTGAAATCCTTCCTGAACCGACCGGCAGCGCCGGTGGATCCCGCCGTCCTGCAAGCCCATGACATCGACCACTGGATCAAGCAGTTTGACCGCTGAAGCCGCCCCGATGCTCGCCACCCTGGTCGTCGGCAGGATGCGCGACAACCGCCCGTTCACGCCCGGGGCCGGGCCCAACGGCGGCGAGTTCTTTCTACCCTGGCGCCGGTTGCGAGAGGCCTTCGCCGAACGTGGGATCGAGCTCAACACCGCCGACCGCAACGCCGGCCGGCCGGTGGCGTTCGAACTGCACCTGAACGCCCAGCGGCGGCTGAACCAGCCCAGCGCCGCCACCTGCTACGCCTACCTGTACGAAGATCCGGTGGTGCGCCCGATCAATGCCGAGCGCCGGGTGCTGGCCCATTACCGGCGGGTCTTCACCAGCAACGAAGACCTGATCGACGGCGACCACATCCTGCGCCTGGACTACCCGAACGACCTGTCGCTGCGCGACGTGCCGGGCTGGGACGGGCGTGACCTGCATTGCGTGCTGATCGCCTCGAACAAGGCCTTGCTGCATCCCGACCCGCGCAATCTGCACGCCCAGCGGGTGGCCGCCATCCGCGAATTTGAGCGCCACGCGCCCGATCGCTTCGCGCTGTATGGCCACGGCTGGGACATCCCCCCCGTGCGCCCCGGCCACCTGGGCCGCATCGAGAAGCGCCTGAACGAATGGGCACGCAGGCTGTTTCCCTGGCGGCGTCCCTTTCCGAGCTACCGCGGCACGGTGCGGCGCAAGGCCGAGGTGCTGGACCGCGCCCGTTTCTGCATCTGCTACGAGAACTCGCGCGGCAGCCCGGGCTACCTGACCGAGAAGATCTTCGACTGCTTCACCAGCGGTTGCGTGCCGGTCTACATCGGCACGCGGCACGCGCAGCCGCCGATCCCGGCCGACTGCTACGTCGATGGCGACGCCTTCGCCAGCCCGGCCGACCTGCGCCGCCACCTGGATGACATCACCCCGGCCGGTTTTGCCGCCTACCAGCGGGCGATGCGGCAGTTCCTCGCCAGCCCGGCGGCCGAGCGCTTCGGCAATGCCCACTGGTGCCAGGTCCTGGTCGACACGATCGTCGCCGACCGGGCCGCCTGGAGCGCCGCATGACACCCGCCTTGCCTGCCCTGCGCTGCGCGCTGGCGTCGATGGCGCTGCTCGCCGCCGGCCTGACGACGGCGGGTGCGACCGAAGTCAACGACGCCAATCAGGCCGAGTTGGAACAGGTCCAAGGCATCGGGCCGGCCCTGTCCGACCAGATCCTGGCCGAACGGCAGGCGGGGCTGTTCCGCGATTGGTCGGATTTCATCGCGCGACTGCGCGGCATCGGGCCGGCTCGCGCGAGCCGGCTGTCGGCGGCCGGCCTGACCGTGGCCGGGCAGGCCTGGGCGGCGGCGGTGGCCGCGCCGGCCGCGACCGCCTCCAGCGCGCAGGCCAGCACCCAAGAGATCCTCGGGACGCCGGGCGGGCGCTGAAGCTCGGGCCCCGCACCGCCGTGACACGCGCGAGCGGTGCGCTCAGAGCGTCGCGTGCAGCGGCATCGCGGCCGCCCGCGGGGTGGCCCCCGGTCCGTTCACCGGCCAGGGCTGCCATCCGAAGAACTGCATCACTTCGTCGCGCCGGGCCAAGGTGTCGGCCTCGCCCAGGGCGATCAGATCGCGGGTGTAGTCGGCCTCGAACAGCAGATAGCTGGCCAGCGCGGCGCCGCGCGCGTCGTCGCCCTGCCCCGACACGCCGACACCGCGCAGCAGCGCGCGGATCGGCACGGGGAGTGCATTCAGGTGCTTCGCGGCCAGGTCGTCCAGCCGCTGGCTGGGCGCGATCACCAGGACTTCGAGCGGCCGCAGGGTGGTCCTGGCGCGGGCTTCCGGCGGGAGCAGGCTCAGCGTGTGGTTGATGCGCTGCAGCCGCTCCACATCCACCGCCAGCGCGTCCAGGAAGATGTTGGACAAGGCATGGCCGGCGATCTGCGCCATGCTGGGATAGCCGGTATCGACCACCCGGCGCCCGGGCGGTTCGTGCATGCGGCCCGCGCCGATCACCAGGATGCGGTCGGCCCCCAGGTGCACCGCCGGTGAAATCGGCGCCGCCTGGCGCATCGAGCCGTCGCCGAACCATTCGCGCTGGTCGCCGATGGGCAAGGCGGTGGCGGGAAACACGAAGGGGATCGCCGACGAGGCCAGCAGGTGGCGCAGGCCGATGCGGTCGCGCACCGCGCGGCGCTGCGAGCGCACCCAAGGAGTGGCTTCCCGCAGCGACTCGTAGAAGGTCACGTGCAGGCCCGAGGTGTAGCTCGACGCCGTGACCGCCAGGGCCTTCAGATGACCCTCGGCCAGCATCGCCGGCACGCGGTCGAGCCGGACCATGCGTTCGAGCAGGCCGACCAGCGGCGTGTTGTCGAGCAGCGAGCGCGGCTTGAGCCTGCGCCAGCGGGCGATGATCCAGCCGATCGACATCATCGTCAGCCAGCCGGCGCCGGACCGGATCACACCCAGCGAGTCGGCCCGGTAGACCTGATCGGCGTGGAACGCGCGCCAGACGGCGACCATGCCCTCGACCGCGGCATCGAAATCGTCGGCCCCGCCGGCCAGCGCCGCGGCGTTGATCGCGCCCGCCGACGTGCCGGCGATCACCGGAAACGGGTTGTGCAGCGGAGCGAGGCTGCCGGAGCGAAGCTGCCGGATCGCCGACAGCACGCCCACCTGGTAGGCAGCGCGCGCGCCGCCGCCGGAGAGGATCAGGCCGGTGATCGGTTCAGCCATGGTGCGAGCCAGTCTAGCGGCGCACCCTGGTCCTGATCCGTCCAATTGGCAGGTTCACCCGGTACAGACCGGGGTCTTGGCCGCGGGCCGGCCCCGGCCAAGACATCCTCCGTGCGGTGCTCAGCGGTCGCCGTCGTCCCGGCCATGGCCTCGGCCGTGGCCCCGGTCATGACCCCGATCACCGCCATCGTCGCCGCGGTCCCAGCCGCGCCCCGGCGGCGGGCCTCCGCGGTAGCGCTGCGCCGGCTCCACGTGTTGGCGATACCAGTCTTCACGCACGAAGTAGACCGGCACGCCGCAGGCCTGGTAGCGCGCGCAGTAGTGGCGCCAGTTGCGGCGATGGGCCGGGGGCACCCACAGGTAGACCGGTTGCACCGGTGGGCCGACCTGCACCATCGGCGGCTGGATGATCATGGGCTGCGGAACGATCACGGCCGGCTGCGGAAACTGGCCGATGTCGACGCGGCCATAGACACCCGGCTGGCTGAACGAGAGCGAGACGCCCACGTCGGTGGCGCCCGCGGTGCCGGCGAGGCCCGCCAGCGCAGCGGCCATTGCCCAGCGCAGCATCGGCCGGCCGCTTCGGGAAAGGGAAGAAAGCTGGTTCATGATGGAAATGCCGGAGGTTGAGTCCGGCGCAGTGTCGCGGGAAGTACCACGACAGCTCAACGCGCGAGCCGGTCTCTTGGTTGGCAGGACCCGGCCGCTGAAACGAAGACTTACCCGCAGACGCCGTGGGGCCACGCGCCGTGGCGTCAGGCGCCGGCGTCGTCGTAGACGATGCGGGCCTGCCCCTGGTCGGCCACCGCCATCCAGCGCGCCAGCGCCTCGTCGCTGGGCCAGAAGCGGCCCTGCTCGCCCAGGTCCAGTTCCGCCGAGACGGTCGGCCGCCGCAGGCTCAGGCGCACGCCCAGGCCTTGCACCAAGTCGCCCTGCTCGCTGCGCTCGACGTGGGCCGGGAAACTGGCCACGACCTCGGCCACCGGCGGCGTCCCGTCCTGCACGCGGACCGACAGGTAGCGCCCGAAACGGGCCCGCGCGGCGGCCAGGCTCCAGACCTGGGCCACGTTCAGGCGCAGGCCGCCGCTGAAGCGGTCGGGCTGGACCTTGCCCTGCACGATGACCAGTTCGTCGTCGCGCAGCAGTTCCTTGTTCGCGTCCAGCAGTTCTTCGTTGGCCACTGCCTCGATCGGCTCGCTCTTGTCGTCGACCTTGAAGATCGCGACCCGGCCGCGCTGGCCATTGACCACCCGCAGGTCGCTGACGATGCCGGCCAGCAGCTGCGGCTCGCGCGAGTCGATCAGGTCGGCCACACGGCGCTTGCAGAAGCGCCGCACCTCGGCCTCGTCCTGGTCGAACAGGTGCCCCGAGAGGTAGAAGCCGAGGGCGGTCTTCTCCAGCGAGAGCTTCTCGCGCACGCTCCACGGCTCGGCCGGCACCAGCGGCGGCTCCTGGGTGTGCGAGCCGTGGCCGTCGCCGCCGTCGAAATCGAACAATCCGCCCTGGTTGGCGTTGACGGCCTGGGTCTCGGCCCAGTCGAAGGCCAGGCCCACGCTGGCCAGCGCGCTGGCCCGGTCGGCGTGCAAGGTATCGAACGCGCCGGCCTTGATCAGCGCCTCCACCACGCGCTTGTTGCACCGGGCCTTGTCCACGCGCGCGCAGAAGTCGAACAGGCTGGCGAACGGGCCATCCGCCTCGCGCGCGGCGACGATGGCCTCGATCGCGCCCTGGCCGGTGCCCTTGATGGCCCCCAGGCCGTAGCGGATCTTCTTGCGTCCTTCGGGCCCCGGCATGGGCTCGAAGCGATAGACGCCGCTGTTGACGTTGGGCGGCTCGAACGCCAGCTTGAAGTTCTTGGTCGCGTCGGCGAGCAGCACCTTGAGCTTGTCGGTGTCGCCGAGTTCGATGGTCATGTTGGCCGCGAAGAACTCGGCCGTGTAGTGCACCTTCAACCAGCCGGTGTGGTAGGCCAGCAGCGAATAGGCGGCCGCGTGCGACTTGTTGAAGCCGTAGCCGGCGAACTTCTCCATCAGGTCGAAGACCTCGTCGGCCTTGGCCTCGCTGATGCCCTTCTCGGCCGCGCCCTTGCGGAAGATGGCGCGGTGCTCCGCCATCTCCTCCGCCTTCTTCTTGCCCATGGCGCGGCGCAGCATGTCCGCGCCACCGAGCGAGTAGCCCCCCAGCACCTGGGCGGTCTGCATCACCTGTTCCTGGTAGACCATGATGCCGTAGGTCTCGCCCAGCACCTTCTCCACCAACGGATGCGGATACTCCACCGGCTCGCGGCCGTGCTTGCGGGCGACGAAGCTGGGAATCAGGTCCATCGGACCCGGCCGGTACAAGGCGTTCAGCGCGATCAGGTCTTCCAGGCGCGACGGCTTGGCGTCGCGCAGCATGCCCTGCATGCCGCGGCTTTCGAACTGGAACACGGCTTCGGTCAGGCCGTCGGAGAACAGCTTGTAGACCGACTTGTCGTCGAGCGGAATCGTCTCGTAGGCGAAGTCCTTGCGCTCCGGGTAGCGCGCGACGATGAAGTCCTTGGCCAACTCCAGGATGGTCAGCGTGGCCAGGCCCAGGAAGTCGAACTTCACCAGGCCGATCGCCTCGACGTCGTCCTTGTCGAACTGGCTCACTGCCGAGTCGCTACCGGGCTGTTGGTAGAGCGGACAGAAATCGGTGATCTTGCCGGGCGCGATCAGCACGCCGCCGGCGTGCATGCCGATGTTGCGCACCATGCCCTCGACCCGTGCGGCCAGGCTCAGCAGCGCCGCCACCTCTTCCTCGGCGGCCTCGCGCTGCTCCAGCTCCGGCGCTTCCAGACGGGCGTAGATCAGCTTCTCGTCGGGCTTGTCGGGCACCTTGGCCAGGGTCACCGTCTTGCCCGGCGGCGCCGGGATCAGCTTGGCGATCGAGTCGACATGGCCGAACCCCATGCCCAGCACCCGGCCGATGTCGCGCAGCGCCGCCTTGGCGGCCATGGTGCCGAAGGTGGCGATCTGGCTCACCGCCTGGCGGCCGTACTTGTCCTTGACGTAGTCGATGACGCGGTCGCGGTTGCCCTGGCAGAAGTCGATGTCGAAGTCGGGCATCGAGACCCGTTCCGGGTTCAGGAAGCGCTCGAACAGCAGGTTGTACTGCAGCGGGTCCAGGTCGGTGATCAGCAGCGCGTAGGCCACCAGCGAGCCCGCTCCCGAACCCCGCCCCGGGCCGACCGGACAGCCGTGGCTCTTGGCCCACTTGATGAAGTCCGACACGATCAGGAAATAGCCCGGAAAACCCATCTTCAGGATGGTGTCCAGCTCGAATTCGAGCCGCTCCAGGTAGCGGGGGCGCTCGGCCTCGCGCCGCGCCGGGTCGGGGAACAGCATCGCCAGCCGCGCTTCCAGGCCGGCCAGGCTTTCCTCGCGGAAGAACTGGGCGATCGGCATCGGCGTGCCATCGGCCAGCAGCGGCGTCGGGAAGTTGGGCAGTTGCGGCTTGCCCAGCACCAGGCTCAGGCTGCAACGCTGGGCGATGGCGACGGTGTTGGCGATCGCCGACGGCAGATCGGCAAACAGCGCCTCCATCTCGGCCTGGGTCTTGAAATACTGCTCGCGCGAAAAGCGCTTGACCCGCTTGGGGTTGGCCAGGGTCTCGCCCTCGGCCACGCAGACCCGCGCCTCGTGGGCCTCGAAGTCGTCCGGCGCCAGGAACTGCACCGGGTGCGTCGCCACCACCGGCAGCTGCAGTTCGGCCGCCAGCGGCACGCTGGCGCGCACCAGCGCTTCGTGGTGCGGCAGGCCGCCGCGCTGCAATTCCAGGTAGAAGCGACCTGGGAACAACGCCGCCATCGCGTGCGCCGCCGCGGTCGCGCGCGGCCGGTCGCCCGCCAGCAGCGCGATGCCGACAGCGCCGAACTCGGCGCCCGACAACGCGATCAGGCCGCCGTTCAGCTCGGCCAGCCAGTCCCAGCGCAGCCAGGCCTGGGCGCGCTGCACGTTGCTCGTCCAGGCCCGGGCCAGCAGCTCGCACAGGTGGAGGTAGCCCTGCGCGTTCTGCACCAGCAGCAGCAGGCGGGTCGCGGACTTGTCGCCGCTCTCGGGCAAGGGCTCGATCCACACGTCGGCGCCGATGACGGGCTTGACCCCTTTGCCGCGGCAGGCCTTGTAGAACTTGACCGCGCCGAACAGGTTCGCCAGATCGCTGATGCCCAAGGCCACCTGGCCGTCGGCGCGTGCCGCCGCCGCAGCGTCGTCGATGCGCAAGGTGCCGTCGACGACGGAATACTCGGTGTGGGATCGCAGGTGGACAAAGGGCATCGCGTCATTCTACGAAGCGCCCCATCGGCGCCGGCCGCGGTGCATAGAATGGGCGATGGACCATTGCTCCTCCACCGCAGTATCCGCAGGGCGAATCGGTTCCGCGCGCCGGGCCATGAAAGAGGCCGCCGCATGATCTCGCTGCTCCTTCGCGCCTTTGGCGTGCTGTTGCTGCTGACGTCGCTGGCCGTGCCGATGCTGCGCGATCCGGACCGCCCGCTGGAGTCGCTGGTGGCGCGCTGGGCGCCGCCGCCATCGAACTTCCTGGACGTCAAGGGCCAGATCGTGCACTACCGGGACGAAGGCCCCCGCGGCGATCCCTCGCCGATCGTGCTGATCCACGGCACCGCATCCAGCCTGCACACCTGGGAAGGCTGGGTCGCCGGGCTGAAGGGCCAGCGCCGCGTCGTCACCTTCGACCTGCCGGGCTTCGGGCTGACCGGACCCTTCGCGGGCCAGTACGCCCCCGACGACTACCGCGGCGACACCCTGGCCCGCTTCGTGCTCGACCTGATGGACACTCTGAAGCTGCGCCACGTGGTGCTGGGCGGCAATTCGCTGGGCGGCGAAGTGGCCTGGCGGGTGGCCACGCTGGCACCGCAGCGGGTGGACCGGCTGGTGCTGGTCGACGCGTCGGGCTACCCCTTCGTGGCGGGTTCGGTGCCCCTGGTGTGGCGCCTGGCCCGATGGCCGATCACCGGCCGCCTGCTGCGGTACACGCTGCCCCGCCCGCTGGTGCAGGCCGCCCTGGAAGGCGTCTACGCCGACCCGCGCAGGATCACGCCGGCGCTGGTCGATCGCTACCTGGAACTCAACCTGCGCGCCGGCAACCGCCGCGCCCTGGCGCTGCGCCTGCAGCAGATGTCGATGGGCGACGACAGCGCGCGCATCGCCACACTGCGCCAGCCCACGCTGGTCCTGTGGGGCGGCAGCGACCGGCTGATCCCGCCCGACACCGCCCAGCGCTTCGCGCACGACATCGCTCACAGCGAACTGGTGGTGTTCGACGGCCTGGGCCACGTGCCCCAGGAGGAAGATCCGGAGCGCAGCTTGCGGGTGCTGCGGCCATTCCTGGGCCTGCACTGACGGGCCCCCGGACGGCGGTGGGGTGTGTCGTCGGGCCTGCGCCGTTTCTTTACCTCGCATTCACGCTCCGGCAGGAGCGCCGGTGGCAAGCTGGTCAACCGCGCTGTCGGACTGCCGTCGCGCCTCGGGTGGGCCGCCTGCCCGACCTCTGGCATCGCCCGCCGCCGCTGAAGAAAGGTTCGCCATGAAGACGCCGCTGATCGCCATGCTGCTCGCCACCGTCACTGCCACGACGCTGGCGGTCGCGCAGACCCCCCCGATGCCGGCCGGCACCGGAGCCATCGACAAGGCCGCATTGCAACAGGACAAGGCGGCGGTGCAGGCCGATCGCGCCAATGTGAAGGCCGCCAAGGCGAGCGGCGATCCCGCCGCGCTGGCGGCCGCCAAGGCCAAGCTGCAGCAAGACCGCGCCACGGCCAAGGCGGCTCATGCAGCGGCCAAGGCCGCGCGGGCGCAGAAACAGCAGAGCAAGGCGGCCCTGCCCCAGTGAAGGGCCGCCCCCCTGGCCCGCTCAAGGCGCCAGGTCGAACACCAGCACCTCGGCCTGGTCGGCGTGATCCAGCGTCAGCGTCGATTCGGCGCTGAGCTTGGCGGCATCCCCCGGGCCCAGGTCCAGGCCGTTGACCCGCAGCCGCCCCCGCGCCACGTGGACGTAGGCCAGGCGATCCGGCGCCAGCGCCAGTTCGGCCCGCTGCTGCAGGCCGTCGAAGCGGCCGATGCGCAGCGAAGCGTCGGCGTGCAGCGTCACGGCACCGCCCCCGCCGGCCGGTGAAGCGACCAGGTGCAGGCGGCCGCGCAGATCCTGCTCGGAGAACGACTGCTGTTCGTAGCCCGGCGCCAGGTCGCGCGCCGCGGGCAGCAGCCAGATCTGCAGAAAGTGCGTGGTCTGATCGGCCGCGTGGTTGAACTCGCTGTGGCGCACGCCGCTCCCCGCCGTCATGCGCTGGACTTCGCCGGGACGGATGACGGCGCCGTTGCCGATGCTGTCGCGGTGCGCCAGCTCGCCCTCCAGCACGTAGCTGAGGATCTCCATGTCGCGATGCCCATGGGTGCCGAAGCCGGTGCCCGGCGCAATGCGGTCTTCGTTGATCACCCGCAGGTTGCCGAAACCCATCTGGGCCGGGTCCACATAGTCGGCGAACGAGAAGCTGTGCTGACTCTTGAGCCAGCCATGGTCGGCGAAGCCGCGGTCTTCGGATTTGCGCAGGATGATCATCGTCGGGCCCTCGGAATTGCCAGGAGGCCTCGACTGTAGGACGCGCCGCCGCAGGGCGGATCGCAAGCCGCTGAAGCGAGACTTCAAATAAGATGAACCGCGATGAACGACCGCCGCCACGCCCTGACGCCCGATGCCCTGCTGATGATGGACGCGATCGCGCGCACCGGCAGTTTTGCCGCCGCCGCCCGCGAACTGGGCAAGGTACCGTCGGCGTTGACTTACAGCGTGCGCCAGCTCGAAGACGCGCTGGACGTGCTGCTGTTCGATCGCCGCTCGCGCCAGGCCCGCCCGACCGCCGCCGGCGAGGAACTGCTGGCCGAAGGCCGCCGGCTGTTGCTGGAGATGGATGCGGTGGCGAACCGGGTCCGGCGGGTGTCGACCGGCTGGGAGAGCCAGCTCACCATCGCCTGCGACGGCATCCTGTCGCGCCTGACCCTGCTTGAGCTGTGCGAATCGTTTTACGCCTTGCGCCCGGCCGGCGGCGACAGCGGACCGGGCACCCGCCTGCGCCTGCGCACCGAGGTGCTGGCCGGCACCTGGGAGGCGCTGCTCTCCGGACAGGTGGATCTGGCGCTGGGCGTGCCGCTGGATGCGACCGCCAGCGGCATCGACGTCAAGCCGCTGGGCGACCTGAGCCTGGTCTTCGCGGTCGCGCCGCACCATCCCCTGGCCGCGCTGGCCGAGCCGATCGACGATGCCGAGATCCTGCGCCACCGCGCGGTCGCGGTGGCCGATTCGGCGAAGCGCCTGTCGCCGATCACCGTCAATCTGCTGCCTGGCCAGGACGTGCTGACGGTGTCCAGCATGCAGGCCAAGATCGAGGCCCAGCTGCGCTGCCTGGGCTGCGGCTTCGTGCCCGAAGTGATGGTGCGCGACCACCTCCGCACCGGCCGCCTGGTGGCCAAGGCGGTCAGTCGCCAGCGCCGCACCGTCCGGCTGGGTTACGCCTGGCGCCGGGCCAGCGTGGGCGGGGCGCGCAAGGCTCCGCAAGGCCTGGCGCTGCAATGGTGGCTGAACCAGCTCGAGAGCGCCACCACACGCCAAGCGCTGCTGGAGCGCCACTGCGGCCTGCCCTCGGATGTCGACTGAGCCCAGGGCGCGCCGACCCGCCCGCCGCAAGCCGGCGGGCTACACCGGCCGCTTCGCGCCCTCGCCCACCGGCCCGCTGCACGAAGGCTCGCTGGTGGCGGCGCTGGCCAGCTGGCTGGACGCCCGTGCCCACGAAGGTCGTTGGTGGGTTCGCATCGAAGACGTCGACACGCCGCGTTGCGTGCCTGGAGCGGACCACGAGATCCTGCGCCAGCTGGCCGCCTGCGGCCTGCTGCCGGACGCGCCGCCGGTGTGGCAATCCACCCGCGACGATGCCTACCGCGCCACATTGGCCACGCTGCAGGCGCGCGGGCTGGCCTATCCCTGCGCCTGCAGCCGCAAGGAGATCGAGGCCACGCTGGTGGCGCGCGGCGCCGAGCCGGCGCGCCACCAGGAACGCGTCTACCCCGGCACCTGCCGCGCGGGCCTGCGGGGCCGCCCGGCGCGGGCCTGGCGCGTGCGCAGCGATGCGCCCGACGGCGCGCCGCTGCACATCGCGTGGCTGGACCGGCGGCTGGGGCCGCAAGGCCAGGACCTGACGCGCGAGGTCGGCGACTTCGTGCTGCGCCGCGCCGACGGCCTGTGGGCCTACCAGCTGGCCGTGGTGGTGGACGACGCCTGGCAGGGCGTGACCCACGTGGTGCGCGGAGAAGACCTGGCCGACAACACGCCGCGCCAGATCCATCTTCAGCGCCTGCTCGGCTGGCGCACGCCGAGCTACCTGCACACCCCGCTGGTGCTCGCGGCCGACGGTGAGAAGCTGTCGAAACAGAACGGCGCTGCCGCCCTCGACCTGCGCTCGCCGCTGGCGGCCCTGCGACGCGCCGCCGACCACCTGGGCCTGCCCGCCGGACTGCCCGGCGCCAGCGTGGCCGACTTCCTCTCGGCCGCCACCGGAGCCTGGCGCGAGCGATGGCATGATGCGGCCCTTGTTTTGCCCGATGAGACCTGACGGACTCCCATGACCACCACCCCCAGCGGCCTGCAATTCGACGACGTGGTGCCCGGCACCGGCGAGGCGGCCCGCGCCGGCCAGCACGTGACCGTGCATTACACCGGCTGGCTGCACGATGCGACCGCCCCCGAAGGCCGCGGCCGCAAGTTCGACAGCAGCAAGGATCGCGGCGATCCGTTCGAATTCGAGCTCGGTGCCGGCAACGTGATCGCCGGTTGGGACGAAGGCGTGCAGGGCATGCGCGTCGGCGGAACCCGGGTGCTGACGATTCCGCCCGAGCTGGGCTACGGCGCGCGCGGCGCCGGCGGCGTGATTCCACCCCATGCGACGCTGGTGTTCGAGGTCTCGCTGCTGCCCACGCCCGAGCGGCCGCCCCTGGTGATCACCGACCTGGTGGTGGGCAGCGGCGACGTGGCCCGGGCCGGCCGCAGCGTGACGGTGCATTACACGGGTTGGCTGCACGACGCGTCGGCGCCGAACCAGCGCGGACGCAAATTCGACAGCAGCAAGGACCGCGGCGACCCGTTCGAATTCGATCTCGGCCAGGGCATGGTGATCGCCGGCTGGGACGAGGGCGTGCAAGGCATGCAGGTGGGCGGCACCCGGGTGCTGGTGATCCCGCCGCACCTGGGCTATGGCGCGCACGGCGCGGGCGGCGTGATCCCGCCGCATGCCACGCTGGTGTTCGAGGTGGATCTGCTGTCGGTCTGACGCCGGCCGGGCCATCCGGCCGGTCGCCCGGAACCCGTCAGACGGTGGGCAGCCTGTAGTCGCGGAACTGCTCGCGCAGCTTGAGCTTCTGCAGCTTGCCGGTCGCGGTGTGGGGCAGTTCGTCGACGAACGCGACGTCGTCGGGGATCTGCCACTTGGCGATGCGCCCCTCGAAGAAGGCCAGCAAGGCGTCGCGGGTGAGCTGCGCACCCGGCTTCTTCACCACCACCAGCAGCGGGCGTTCGTCCCACTTCGGGTGCCGGCAGGCGATCACGGCGGCCTCATGCACGTCCGGATGGGCCATCGCGATGTTTTCCAGGTCGATCGAGCTGATCCACTCGCCGCCGGACTTGATCACGTCCTTGCTGCGGTCGGTGATCTGCATGAAGCCGTCGCGATCGATGGAGGCCACGTCGCCGGTCGGGAACCAGCCCGGCTCGCCATCCACGCTGACCAGCGGCGAATCGCTGCGGCCGAAATAGCGGCTGATGACCCAGCTGCCGCGCACCACCAGGTTGCCGGTGCTGACGCCGTCCCAGGGCAGCGACTTGCCATCGTCGTCGATGATCGCCATGTCGATGCCGTACAGCACCCGACCCTGCTTTTCCAGCAGGCGCTGCTGCGCCTCGTGCGGCAGGCCGTCGTGCTTGCTCATCAGCTTGGACAAGGTGCCCAGCGGCGACAGCTCGGTCATGCCCCAGGCGTGGATCACCTCGATGCCGAAATCCTCCTGCAGCGTCTTCATCATCGCCGGCGGACAGGCCGAGCCGCCGATCACCGTGCGCTTGAAGCTGCTGAATTTCAGCTGGTTGGCTTTCATGTAGGTCAGCAGGCCGAGCCAGACCGTGGGCACGCCGGCCGAGAACGTGACCTTCTCGCTCTCGAACAATTCGTACAGCGACTTGCCGTCCAGGTGCGGCCCCGGGAACACCAGCTTGGCACCCACCAGCGCGGCCGAATAGGGGATGCCCCAGGCGTTGACGTGGAACATCGGCACGACCGGCAGGATCACGTCGCGCGTCGAACAGTTCATCGCATCCGGCAGCGCCGACCCGTAGGCGTGCAGCACCGTAGAGCGGTGGCTGTAGACCGCGCCCTTGGGGTTGCCGGTGGTGCCCGAGGTGTAGCAAATGGTGCAGGCGGTGTTCTCGTCGAATTCGGGCCAGGCATAGCGCCCGTCCTCGGCCTCGATCAGCGACTCGTAGCACAGCAGTTGGGGGATCGTGCTGCTGGCCGGCATGTGGGCACGGTCCGTCATCAGCACGAAATGGCGAACCGTGGTCAGCTCGGCCGCGATTTTCTCGACCAGCGGCAGGAAGCTCAGGTCGAAGCACAGCACGGTGTCGGCGGCGTCGTTGGCGATCCACGCGATCTGTTCCGGGAACAGGCGTGGGTTGATGGTGTGGGTCACCAGTTGCGAACCGGCGCTGCCGTAGTAGATCTCCAGGTGCCGGTAGCCGTTCCAGGCCAGCGTACCCACCCGGTCGCCGGGCTGGCAGCCCAGCCGCGCCAACGCCTGGGCCAGCTGGCGCGCGCGCTTTTCGACCTGCGCCCAGGTGCTACGGTGAATGTCGCCTTCCACGCGCTTGGACACCACCTCGGTATCGGCAGCGTGCCGCGCGGCATGTCGGATCAGCGATGAAATCATCATCGGCATCTGCATCATCTGGCCCATCAAGGCGCTCATGGCGTTCTCCTGCGTGAGAAATTGGTCTGCCCGCATCATAGGCAGGGCCCGCGCCCATCCTGGGGCGGATTGCCCCTAATGCCCCTGCGTCGCGGAGGCGACACCCCGCCTGCCTACACTCGCGCCATGCGTCTCCAGGAGTCCGACCCAGCCCCGTTCGCCCCGCAGTGGCAGCAGCGATTCGCCGCGCTGGGCCCGGCGTTCCATACCGAACTGCGCGCCGCCGGGCTGCCTGAACCGCACTGGGTCGCCACCAGCGACGACTGCGCCCGGGCGCTGGGCTGGCCCGCCGATTGGTGGCAGTCCGAAGACGCCCTGGCCGTGTTCAGCGGCAACGCGCTGTGGCCCGGCATGCGGCCGCTGGCCAGCGTCTACAGCGGGCACCAGTTCGGCCACTGGGCCGGACAACTGGGCGACGGCCGCGCGTTGCTGCTGGGCGAGGTCGCGTCGCCGTCAGGCCTGATCGAAGTGCAGCTCAAGGGCGCCGGGCTGACGCCGTACTCGCGCATGGGCGATGGCCGGGCGGTGCTGCGCTCGTCGGTCCGCGAGTTCCTGTGCTCGGAGGCCATGCACCACCTGGGCGTGCCGACCACGCGGGCCCTGTGCCTGACCGGCTCGCCGCTGCCGGTGCGCCGCGAGCGGGCCGAAACCGCCGCCGTGCTGGCGCGCACGGCGCCCAGCTTCATCCGCTTCGGCCATTTCGAGCATTTCTGCCACCACGGCCAGCCGGAGGATTTGCGCCGCCTCGCGGATTTCGTCATCGAGCACTTCTACCCCGAATGCCGCGACGCCGCCGAGCCGGCGCTGGCGCTGCTGCGGGTGGTCGTCGGCCGCACCGCGACGCTGCTGGCGCACTGGCAGGCGCTGGGCTTCTGCCACGGCGTGATGAACACCGACAACATGTCCATCCTCGGCCTGACGATCGATTACGGCCCGTTCGGCTTTCTCGACGCCTTCGATCCCGGCCATGTCTGCAACCACACCGACACCCAGGGCCGCTATGCCTTCGCGCGCCAGGCCCAGGTCGCCTGGTGGAACCTCAACGCGCTGGCCCGGGCCTTGGTGCCGCTGGTCGGCACCGGCGACGGCGACGGCGCCGCCGTGGAAGGGCTGCAGGCCGCGCTGGCCCCGTTCGGCGAACGCTTCAGCAACGAGTTGACGCGCAGGATGCGCGCGCGCTTCGGGCTGCTCGAGGTGCTGCCGGGCGACGCCGCGCTGATCGACGACCTGATGCGCCGCCTGGCCGCCGACCGGGTGGACCACACGATCGCGATGCGCCGGCTGTGCGGTTTCCGCAGCGCCGAGGGGGCCGGCAACCCCGAGTTGCGCGACCTGTTCCTGGATCGCGACGCCTTCGATGCCTGGGCCGCACGCTACGCCGAGCGGCTGCGCGCCGAGGCCAGCGACGACGCCGCACGCTGCGAACGGATGCGCCGCACCAACCCCAAGTTCATCCTGCGCAACCACCTGGCCGAGATCGCGATCCAGCGTGCCGAGGCCGGCGATTTCTCCGAGCTGCAGCGACTGCTGAAGGTGCTGAGCCGGCCGTTCGACGAACAGCCCGAGCACGACGGCGACGCCGCCTTTCCGCCCGATTGGGCCCGACATCTGGAAGTGAGCTGTTCCTCATGAAGCACGACACACCGCCTTCCCACGACGACCCGCGCTACGCGGTACGGCGCAGCGAGGCCGAATGGCGCGCCCGGCTCAGCCCCGCGCAGTACGCGGTGGCGCGCCAGGCTGCCACCGAACGCGCCTTCACCGGCGCCTACTGGAATCACTGGGACGCGAACGGCCACTACCGCTGCGTGGGCTGCGGCGAGGTGCTGTTCAGCGCCGACACCAAGTTCGACGCCGGCTGCGGGTGGCCCAGCTACTGGGCCGCCGTGGACGACGGCCGCATCGAGCGCATCGAGGACCGCTCGCACGGCATGCTGCGCGTCGAGGTGCGCTGCGCGAAATGCGGCTCCCACCTGGGCCACGTGTTCGACGACGGCCCCGAACCCACCGGCGAGCGCTTCTGCATCAACTCCGCGGCGATACACTTCGCGCCGGACACCGACACCCCATGAAGCTGCTGCTCGACCTCCTGCCCATCCTGCTGTTCTTCGCCACCTTCAAATACGCGGAGGGGCACAAGGACTGGGCGGCGCAGTTCGCCACCTCGCATTTCGGCGGCCTGGTCTCGGGCGGCGTGGTCGACGCGGCGCAGGCGCCGGTGCTGCTGTCCACCGTGGTCGTCATCGTCGCGACCTTGGCCCAGGTGCTGTATCTGAAGCTGCGCGGCCGCAAGGTCGACCTGATGCTGTGGGTCAGTCTGGTGCTGGTGGTGAGCCTGGGCGGCTTGACGGTCTGGTTCCACAACGAGACCTTCATCAAGTGGAAGCCCAGCGGCCTGTACTGGGCGCTGGCGCTGGCCTTCTGGCTGAGCCAGGCGCTGTGGGGCAAGAACCTGCTCAAGGGCGTGCTGGGCGAACAGCTCAAACTGCCCGAGCCGATCTGGCGCCAGCTGAACCTGGCCTGGGTCGTCTTCTTCGGCGTGATGGGCGTGCTCAACCTCTGGGTCGCCTTTCACTTCGACACCGCCACCTGGGTCAACTTCAAGGTCTTCGGCACCACCGCCTTGATGCTGCTGTTCACGGTGGGCCAGGGCCTCTACATCAACCGCTACCTGCCGGACGACGGGGTGCCCGCCAAGACGGCGGAACCGGTCGACGGCGCCGGCCGGCACTCCTGAGGCGGACGCGATGGACGGCTTGCCAGGCTCGGGTCACGTCGGCGCTGCGGCAGTGGAAGCGGCCCTGCGCGCGCAACTGGCGCCGCTGGACCTGCTGGTGCGCGACGACAGCGCCGCGCATGCCGGCCACGCCGGTGCCCGCGAAGGAAGCCACTTGAGCGTGCGCATCGTCAGCGCCCGCTTTTCCGGGCTGACCCGGGTGGCCCGCCATCGGCTTGTGTATGATGCCCTTCGCTCGCTGATGCCCGGTGGCATTCACGCGTTGGCGATCGATGCCCGCGCGCCGGGCGAGCACCCCTGAGACCGACCGTGCGCCCCCGCAGCGACATGGGCCGTATGGCCAAGATCCATTTCCGCATACCCTGTTGACGCGCGATCGTTCGCCCCGGCCGGCGTTGCCTGGCCGAGACGAGGTCGCGACCGGTCGTCCCCGCAGCGTTTCCCCGACAACCCCTCCTCCCCCGAGCCTCGGAAAGGCCTCTTGCATGAAACTCAAGTCCCTCCTGGTGCTGGCCGCGGCCGCCGTCGTGCTGCCGCTGGCTGCGCAAGCGCAGAACATCGCGATCGTCAACGGCAAGCCCGTGCCGAAGGCGCGCCTGACCACCTTGCTGGAGCAGGCCACCCGCGCCGGCCAGCCGGTGACTCCCGAAATGGAAGGCCGTGCCCGCGATGAGGTGGTGCTGCGCGAGATCTTTGCCCAGGAAGCCGAGAAGCGCGGCATTCCCGCCACCGCGGAATACAAGGCCCAGCTGGAACTGCTGCGCCAGACCGTGCTGATCCGCACCCTGTTCAACGACTTCGAGAAGAAGAATCCGCCCAGCGAGGCCGACGCCCGCGCCGAGTACGACAAGGTCAAGGCCCAGCAGTCGGGCATGGAGTACCACGCCCGCCACATCCTGGTCGAGACCGAGGACCAGGCCAAGAAGATCATCGCCGAGATCAAGGGCGGTGCGAACTTCGAGGACGAGGCCAAGAAGTACTCGAAGGACCCGGGTTCGGCACCGAACGGTGGCGACCTGGACTTTGCCAAGCCCGAAACCTATGTGCCGGAATTCAGCCAGGCCCTGACCAAGCTGAAGAAGGGCGAGATGACCGACACGCCGGTCAAGACCCAGTTCGGCTACCACATCATCAAGCTGGAAGACACCCGCGAAGCCAAGTTCCCGAGCTTCGACGAGGTCAAGCCGCAGCTGATGCAGCGCCTGAGCCAGCAGAAGCTGCAGGCCTTCCAGGAAGAAATGCGCAAGGCCGCGAAGACCGATTACAAGTTCACCCAACCCTGAGTCGGACCGGCGGCTGCAGGCCGCCGCTCCCTCGTGGATCGAACCCAGGGCGCCATCGGCGCCCTTTTTCATGTCCATGCGGCGCCGCCACACCGCCGTACACCCTTGCCTTTGGTCAAGGATCGCGCCGCCCCGAATGCCACACTGGCCGCACGGCCGACGGCCGCGACCGCGGGACCCGGACCTCATGGAAAAGAAGCACACCTGGAACCTGCTCTACTGGGGCATGGCGCTGATGGCGTTGACGCTGCTGCAGGACCTCTGGCAGGGCATCCGCCAGGTCGAGCCCGTCCCCTACAGCGCCTTCGAGCAGGCGCTGGCCGACGGCCGGATCAGCGACGTGGTGATCTCCGACCAGCTCCTGACCGGTCGCCTGAAGAACCCCGACGGCAAGAAGACCACGCTGGTCAGCACCCGCGTCGAACCCGAGCTGGCCGCCCGGCTGGACCGCTTCCATGTGCCCTATCGGCGCGAGGTGGACAGCACCTGGCTGCGCGACCTGATGTCCTGGGTGCTCCCCGCGGCCGTCTTCTTCGGCCTGTGGTTCTTCGTCTTCCGCCGCTTCGCCGACAAGCAGGGGGGCCTCGGCGGCTTCATGGCGATCGGCAAGAGCCAAGCCAAGGTCTACGTCGAGACCGACACCGGCGTGGCCTTCGCCGACGTGGCCGGGGTCGACGAGGCCAAGCAGGAACTCTCCGAGGTGGTCGACTTCCTCAAGCGCCCGAAGGAGTTGGGGCGGCTGGGGGCACGCATCCCCAAGGGCGTGCTGCTGGTCGGCCCGCCCGGTACCGGCAAGACGCTGCTGGCGCGCGCGGTGGCCGGCGAGGCGAAGGTGCCGTTCTTCTCGATCTCGGGCAGCGAGTTCGTCGAGATGTTCGTCGGCGTCGGCGCAGCCCGGGTGCGCGACCTGTTCGTGCAGGCCCGCAAGCAGGCACCGGCCATCATCTTCATCGACGAACTGGATGCGCTGGGCCGGGCGCGCGGCGCCTTTCCGGGCCTGGGCGGTCATGACGAGAAAGAGCAGACGCTGAACCAGCTGCTGGTCGAGATGGACGGCTTCGACGCGACCGCCGGGCTGATCATCCTGGCGGCCACCAACCGGCCCGAGATCCTCGACCCGGCGCTGCTGCGCGCGGGCCGCTTCGACCGCCAGGTGCTGGTGGACCGACCCGACAAGAAGGGACGCATCGACATCCTGAAGGTCCATGTGCGCAAGATCACGCTGGACCCGGCGCTGGCGCTGGATGAAGTGGCGGCGCTGACGCCGGGCTTCAGCGGCGCCGACCTGGCCAACCTGGTCAACGAGGCCGCCCTGGTGGCCACCCGCCGCGGCGCCGACCGGGTGACGCTGGACGACTTCACCGCGGCGATCGAGCGCATCGTCGCCGGCCTGGAAAAGAAGAACCGTCTGCTCAACCCGGTCGAACGCCGTACCGTGGCCTTCCACGAGATGGGCCATGCGCTGGTGGCGCTGACGCAACCCGGCTGCGATCCGGTGCACAAGGTGTCCATCATTCCGCGCGGCATCGGTGCCCTGGGCTACACGCTGCAACGCCCCACCGAAGACCGCTACCTGATGACACGCGGCGAGTTGACGCAAAAAATCAGGGTGCTGCTGGGCGGCCGGGCGGCGGAGCAGTTGGTGATCGGCGACGTGTCGACCGGGGCCGCCGACGACCTGGCCAAGGCCAGCGACATCGCCCGCGAGATGGTGACCCGGTACGGCATGGACGCGCAGCTCGGTGCGGTGGCCTGGGACGCGCGCCCGGCGCTCACCCTGGAGCCGACGGGCGGCTTTCCGGCCGCCCGTCCCGCACTGTCCGAGGCGACGCTGCAGCGCATCGACGAGGCGATCGGGCTGATCGTCAAGCAAGGGCTGGATCAGGCCCTGGCGGTGCTGGTCGCGCACCGGCAGCTGCTGGACCGCTGCGCCGCCGCCCTGCTGGAACACGAGACGCTGGACGAGGCCCAGCTGGCCGCCCTGACCGCCGAGCTGCGCGGCCCTCTGCCTGGCTGACGCCGCCGGCCGGCCACACCGCCAGGCGTCAGACGTCGAGCAGGTGCGTACGGTAGTGCGCCAGTTCGTCGATCGATTCGTGGATATCGGCCAGCGCGGTATGCGCCTGGGCCTTCTTGAAGCTCTCCATCGCCGCCGGCTTCCAGCGCCGCGCCAGTTCCTTGAGCGTGCTGACGTCCAGGTTGCGGTAGTGGAAGAAGGCCTCCAGGCCCTTCATGTCCTTGGCCAGAAAGCGCCGGTCCTGACAGATCGAGTTGCCGCACATCGGGCTCTTGCCGGCCGGCACAAAGGCCGCCAGGAACTCGATCAGCCGGGCCTCGGCCTCGGCCTCGTGGATGGTCGAGGCCCGGACCCGATCGATCAGCCCGCTCTTGCCGTGGGTGCCTTTGTTCCAGGCGTCCATGCCGTCGAGCACCGCGTCGCTCTGGTGGATCGCGAAGACCGGCCCTTCGACGCGCAGCGTCAATTGGGGATCGGTCACGACGACGGCCACTTCGATGATGCGGTCCGTCTCGGGGCTCAGCCCGGTCATTTCGAGATCGATCCAGATCAGGTTGTGTTCGTTCTTGCTCAGCGTCGGCTCGGTCATGGTCATCCTTGGCGATTCAAGGCCCGGATTGTCCGACAACATACACTCGCGTCCCATGCAACCCCGCTTCGTTTCGCTGGCCTTTTGTGCCGTGCTGCTCGCCTCGCTGGCCGTCAAGTTCTGGCTCGCCGGGCGCCAGATCCGCCACGTGGCCCGCCACCGCGGCCAGGTGCCCGCGCCGTTCGATGCCCAGATCGCACTGGAAGGCCATCAGCGCGCGGCCGACTACACCGTGGTCAAGGCCCGTTTCGGCCTGTTCAGCGAAGCCTTCGGCGCGGCGACGCTGCTGGCCTGGACGCTGCTGGGCGGCCTGGACGCGCTGAACGCGCTGGTGCGCCAGGCGGTCGAGCCGCGCTGGGGTGCGATGGCCTACCAGCTGGCCCTGTTCGGCGCGTTTTCGTTGATCAGCGGGGCGGTCGATCTGCCGTTCGAGTGGTACCGCGCGTTCCGCATCGAAGCCCGCTTCGGCTTCAACCGCATGACGGTCGGGCTGTTCGTCGCAGACCTGTTCAAGGGCGCGCTGGTGGGGCTGCTGATCGGCACCCCGCTGCTGGCCGCCGTGCTGTGGGTGATGTCGGCGACGGGCGCGTGGTGGTGGCTGTGGGCCTGGGCGCTGTGGACCGCTTTCATGCTGCTGATGCAGGTGATCTATCCGACCGTGATCGCGCCGCTGTTCAACTCCTTCACGCCGCTGACCGACGCCGGCCTGGCCCAGCGCGTTCAAGGCCTGATGCAGCGCTGCGGCTTCCAGGCCAAGGGATTTTTCGTGATGGACGGCAGCCGCCGCTCGGCCCACGGCAACGCCTATTTCGCCGGCCTGGGCAAGGCCAAGCGGGTGGTCTTCTTCGACACGCTGCTGCAGCGCCTGCAGCCAGCCGAAGTGGAAGCGGTGCTGGCCCACGAACTGGGCCACTTCCACCACAAGCATGTGCGCCAGCGCATGCTGGTGATCTTCGCGCTCAGCTTTGCCGGCCTGGCCAGCCTGGGCTGGCTGGCGGGCCAAAGCGGCTTCTACCTGGGCCTGGGGGTGCGCCCCAACCTTGACGCGCCCAACCATGCGCTGGCGCTGCTGCTGTTCATGCTGGCCGTGCCGCCGGTGCTGTTCTTCATCGCCCCGCTGGTGGCCCGAAGTTCGCGCAAGGCGGAGTTCGAGGCTGATGCCTACGCCTGCGCGCAGGCCAGCGGCAGCGACCTCTCGGCCGCGCTGCTCAAGCTGTACGAGGACAACGCCTCGACGCTCACGCCCGACCCGCTCTACGTGCGCTTCTATTACTCGCACCCGCCCGCCGCCGAACGGCTGGCGGCGATGCAGCGCGGATGAAGCACGCCGCGCTCGATCTGGCCCTGGTGGTGGGCGTGCATGGCCGGCACGCGGTGATCGAAACGCCCGAGGGCCGGCGCCTGATCGCGCACCCGCGCGGCAAGAAGAGCCACTGCGTGGTGGGCGACCAAGTGCGCTGGCAGGCCTCGGGCGACGAAGCCGTGATCGAGGCGCTGGAGCCGCGGCGCAACCTGCTGATGCGCCAGGACGAATGGCGCAGCAAGTCCTTCGCCGCCAACATCGACCTGCTGCTGGTCGTGCTGGCCGGCGAGCCGATGTTCAGCGAGTCGCAGCTGACCCGGGCGCTGATCGCCGCAGCCGACGCCGGCATTGCGGCGACGCTGCTGTTGAACAAGACCGATCTGCCCGGCGCGGCCCAGGCCCGCGAGCGTTTGGCCCCGTACCGCGCGATGGGCCTGCCGGTGATCGAGACGGCGCTGAAGACCGCGCCCGAGGCCGCCCGCAGCCTGCTTGCGCCGCTGCTGAGCGGCCGCGTCACCCTGGTGCTGGGCGCCAGCGGCATGGGCAAGAGCACGCTGATCAACCTGATGGTGCCACAAGCCGCCGCCCAGGTCGGCGAGATTTCCCAGGCGCTTCAGGCGGGCCGCCACACCACCACCACCACCAGTTGGTACTGGCTGGACACGGTGCCGGCCGCCGCCGACGGCCGGCGTGCCGCACTGCTCGACTCACCGGGGTTCCAGGAATTCGGCCTGATGCACCTCGCACCCCAACGACTGGCCGAACTGATGCCGGACCTGAACGCCCAGCTGGGGCATTGCCGCTTCTACAACTGCAGCCATCGCCACGAGCCCGGCTGCGGCGTACGCGCAGCCGTCGAGCGGGGCGAGATCAGCCCCAGCCGCTACCGGCTCTACGAAGGCTTGTGGGCCGAACTCGAGGCCGGCCAGCGCAAAGGCTGAACACAGGCCGGCTCAGCCGAGCAGGTTCGCCAGCTTCAGCAGCGCCAGCAGCAGCATCCACAGCACCACCGAGCGCCACACCAGGCCGACCACGCTGCCCAGGTGGCCCAGTTCCGGCGGCAGGCCCGGCGTGGACCCGGCCGCATCGGCGTCGCCGGCATCGGCGCCATCGGCGAAGGTCTTGGACCGGTCCGGGGTGACCCCCGGAGGCGCGCTGCCGCCCAGTTGCACGCCCACGGCGCCGGCCGCAGCGGCGAGGATGATGCCCTCGTTCGCATGCTTCCACAGCGTCGCGTCGCGGCGCCAGCCGGCAACGGCTTCCTCGAAGTTGCCCACCACCGCAAAGCCGAAGGCCGTGAGACGGGCCGGCACGTGGTCGATCGCATTGAACGCGCGCTGCGACAGGTCGCGCAGGCCGTCGTTCACCGGCACGCCCAGCGAGCGGCTGCGGAACGACCAGTAGCGGCTGGCGAATTCGGCCATCCGGTACAGCACCGCGCCGGCCGGCCCCAGGCCCAGCGCGGCCAGCACGACGTAGCAGAAGAAGACACCGAACACGTGGCGGTGTGCGGCCAGCAACGAATGCTCGATCACATGGCGCAGCAGTTCGGTGCGCGGCAACTCGCTGGCGTCCAGGTGGCGCCATTGCGCGAGCAACTGGCGCGCCTGCTCCTCGTCGCCGCGCTCCAGCGCGTCGCGGATGTCGGTGAAATAGTGGCTGAACTGGCGAAAACCCAGCGTCAGGTAGATCACGCCCACGTCGAACGCCAAGGCCAGCAGCAAGCTGACCCAGTGCGCCAACACGAAGTGGATCGCGCCAGCCAGCAGCGCCGGCACGATCACGGTCACGACCCAGACGATGCGGGCGTGCCGGGGCTGGCCCGCATCGAAGTTGCGCCCGGTCCAGCCGACCCAGTCGGCGAGTGAATCATGAACCCAGTTGTCGCGCGGCAGCGGCTTGACCTGTTCCAGCAGCAGCGCGAAGAGGACAGCGAAGAAGCTCATTGCCGAGCATGATACCGACGCCCGGCCCCTGTCGCGGCCGCGACCTTCAGTCTTGCAGCAGGTGGTAGAAATTGCGCAACATCGCCGCCGTCGCGCCCCAGATGAAATACTCCCGCGCGGGAGTCTCCGGCGCGACCCAGGGCATCGACAGGAATTGGCGCGCCGTGCCCCCCTGCTCGAACGCATGGCGCCGGTGGTGGGCCGGGTTCATCAGGAACGCCAGCGGCACCTCGAAGGCCTCGGCCACCTCGAAGGCATCGAGCTTCAGCACATGGCCGGGGGCCACCAGCGCGACGACCGGGGTGACCTCGAAGCGGGTGATCGTGGTGTAGAGCGGCAGGCAGCCGATCACCTCGACCTGGTCGCGCGCGAGCCCGACCTCCTCTTCGGCCTCGCGCAACGCGGTGGCCACGGCATCGGCGTCCTCGGGCTCGCTGCGGCCGCCCGGAAAGCTGATCTGCCCGGCATGGTCGCGCAGATGCTCGGTGCGCCGGGTCAGCAGCACCTGCAGGCCCTGCGGACGCGACACCAGCGGGACCAGCACCGCCGCCGCTGCGGGTGGCCGCTCCGGAAAAAAGTGAGCCTGCGCGCCATCGCCGGGAATCGGCGGGACGAATCGCGCCGCAGCCGCAACGCGGTCGCGCACCCAGTCGGGCGTCAGGCGCTCGACGGGTACCGCGGGCAAACCGGCATCGGTACCCACCACGGGAACGGCCTGCGGGTCCCGGATCGGCGAGCGCCGCAGCGGCAGGGATTCATTGGGCATGGCAGACAGCGTAGACGAGTTCCGGCGCAGACGCCGCAGCAACGACAAAGCCGCCCTGAAGGCGGCTTTGCGTGACGGCGGGCGACGCTCCGGCTCGAAAGGACCCCGCGGGATCCCGGACGCCGGACGGCGCGTCCGACGGCCTCAGGAGAGCTTTTCCTTGATGCGCGCCGACTTGCCCGAGCGCTGGCGCAGGTAGTACAGCTTGGCACGACGCACATCGCCGCGGCGCTTGACCTCGATCGACGCGATCAGCGGGCTGTAGAGCTGGAAGGTGCGCTCGACACCTTCGCCACTGGAGATCTTGCGCACGATGAAGCTGCTGTTCAGGCCGCGGTTGCGCTTGGCGATCACCACGCCTTCGTAGGCCTGGACCCGCTTGCGGGTGCCTTCGACGACGTTCACGCTGACGATCACCGTGTCGCCGGGGGCGAACGCAGGGATGGTTTTGTTCAGGCGAGCAATTTCTTCTTGCTCTAGGGTCTGGATCAGGTCCACGGTTTTCTCCAAGAGATCGTGCCGACGCTGGGTTGAGATTTCTGGCAGGGCGCGCCGGGTTCAGCGCACCCCTGAGCTCGGCAGAGGATCGAAAAGCCTTTGATTATATCGCAAGCTGAGCCAGGTACCGCTCGTCGGCCTTGGACAGACGCCCTGCCGCCCGGGCCGCCGCGATCAGGTCGGGGCGGCGGCGGGCCGTCAGTTCCAGCGAGCGCTCCCTGCGCCAGCGTTCGATCTCGCCATGGTGGCCGCTGAGCAGCACCGGCGGCACGTCACGCGCGTCGCCATCGCCCGGTTGCCAGCGCTCGGGCCGGCTGTAGTGCGGGCAATCCAGCAGGCCGTTCTCGAAACTGTCCTGCTCATGCGAGCGCGCATCGGCCAGCACACCGTCCTGCAGGCGCGCCACGCCGTCGAGCAGCGCCAGAGCCGGCAGTTCGCCGCCCGAAAGCACGAAATCGCCCAGGCTCAACTCCAGATCCACGTGCCGATCCAGAAAGCGTTGATCGATACCCTCGTAGCGGCCGCACAGCAGGATCGCCCCCGGGCCGCGCGCCCATTCGCGCAGCAGGGCCTGGTCGATCCGCCGGCCGGTGGGACTGAAGTGCACCACCGGCGCATCGGCGGCCCCCGCGTCGGCCCGTGCACGACGGGCCTGGGCCAGCGCCCGCTCCAGCGGCTCGGCCAGCATCACCATGCCCGGACCGCCGCCGTAGGGACGGTCGTCGACCCGTCGGTAGGGATCATCGGCAAAGTCGCGCAGCGGCCACAGCGTGACGTCGACCTGGCCGGAAGCGTAGGCGCGCCGCGTCACGCCCTGCACCAGAAACGGCGCGAACACATCCGGGAAAAGCGTGATGACGTCGAAGCGCATCGCAGAAGTCGTCGGTGGCCAGGGTGCCGGAACGCCGCGCGCGCCCACCGGCCGTCAGTAGTCCAGGCCCCAGTCGACCGTGACGCGGCGCCGGGCCAGATCGACGGCGTCGACGAAAGCCGCCACGAACGGAATCAGGCGTTCGGCCTCGTCCGGCTTGGCATCGGGCAGCGCGTCGGGCCGCCGAACCCGCAGCACGCTGTGCGGGCCGGTGTCGAGCAGATCGGTCACCGTGCCCAGCAAGGCGCCGTCGCGGTTGACCACGTCGAGGCCGATCAGGTCGACCCAGTAGAACTCGTCGGCTTCGGCGGTGGGAAAACTCTGGCGCGAGACGAACACCCGCGCGCCGCGAAGCGCCTCGGCGGCATTGCGGTCGGGCACTTCCTGCGCCGTTGCGACGATCAGATCCCCCTGCTCGCGGCTGGAGGAAATCCGCAGCACCTCGGGCGGCACCACCGCAGGGCGCGGCGCCTGTCCGGCCTGCGCCTGGGCAGGCTTGAGGAACCAGCGTCGGGTGGAAAACAAGGCCTGGGGGTCGGCCGAGAAAGGCTGGACCTTGAACCCGCCTTGAATGCCCCAGGCATCGACGATGCGGCCGACCTCGACCGCATCGTCGGGCCAGGCCGGCTCCCCAGTGCTGGCGTGCAACGCCGTCTTCACAGACTGCACCCGGGCGCGGCCGTCGCCCACACTCAGGCCGCTGCCTTGGCCTTGGCTTGTTCGACCAGGCGCTTGACCGTCTCGGACGCCTGCGCGCCGACACCGGTCCAGTAGGTCATGCGGTCCTGCGCGATGCGCAGTCCCTCGTCGCCCGCCGAGGCCACCGGGTTGTAGAAACCGAGGCGCTCGATGAAGCGGCCATCACGGCGCTCGCGCGAGTCGGCGACGACGATGTTGTAGAAAGGGCGCTTCTTGGAGCCACCACGGGACAGACGAATCACGACCATTTGTCGTTCCTTGAGAATCAATGGTTGACCGCCGCACCAGGGAGACACCGCATGGCTGGCCAGTCCTTTGCCTGTGGCGGAGTCACCCCACCGTCGGCGCCGGGGCCCTCGCAGGCCCGTTCAACTCCGGCCCCGTAGATACGCCGCCCCGCGTGAGACCGGGCGACCGTGGCCGAAAACATGAGATTATAGGCGGCTAACGACCGTTGCGTCACCACTACCGCTCACGATGACCGCTGCCACCTTGCTGATCCGCTCCAGTACCGATGCCGACCTGCCCGACATCGCCGCCATCTACGGCGAAGCCGTGCTGCACGGCACCGGCACCTTCGAACTGGACCCGCCGGATGTCGCCGAAATGGCCCGCCGCCGCGCCGACGTGCTGGGCAAGGGACTGCCGTGGCTGGTGGCCGAACGGGCGGGGCGGGTGCTGGGTTATGCCTACGCCAACCACTTTCGTCCACGCCTGGCCTACCGCTTCTGCGTGGAGGATTCGGTCTACCTGCACCCCGAGGCCCGCGGCCAGGGGCTGGGCAGCTTGCTGCTGGCCGAATTGATGGCCCGTTGCGAAGCCGCCGGTGCCCGGCAGATGCTGGCGCTGATCGGCGACAGCGCCAACCTGGGCTCGGTCGGCCTGCATCGCCGCCTCGGCTTCGAGGCCAGCGGGGTGATGAAAAGCGCCGGCTGGAAGTTCGATCGCTGGCTGGACGTGGTGCTGATGCAACGCCCGCTGGGCCTAGGGGACGCGACCGCCCCGGTGGACGCCTCCTGATGGCAGCGCCGCGCTCCAAGACGCTGGCCACCTGGCTGGCCGTGATCGGTGGCCCGCTCGGCCTGCACCGCTTCTATCTGCATGGCCTGAAGGACCCCGTGGGGTGGCTGTTCCCGCTGCCCACGCTGATCGGGCTGGTGGGCGTGGTGCGCATGCTCAACCTCGGCCAGGACGACGTCGTGGCCTGGGTGCTGATCCCCATCCTGGGCCTGTCGATCAGCGCGGCGATGATCAACGCGATGGTCATCGGCCTGACGCCGGACGAGAAATGGGCCGCCCGCAGCGGCGTCGACGAACCGCTGCGCGAAACCCGCTGGGCGCCGGTCCTGGGGGTCATCCTGGCGCTGTTCGTCGGCGGCGCCGTGCTGATGGGCAGCATCGCGTTCGCCGGCCAACGCTATTTCGAGTGGCAACAGCTCAAGGCCGATGCCGCTGCCGCCGCGGCCAACCATTGACCGCCGCGTCTCGCGACGCCCCTCAGGCGGTGCGACCCGGGCCGGCGGGCGTCAGCGCAACACCACTGCGCTGATCCAGTAGCAGGCCCAGGCGACGACCGCCGAGGCCGGGATCGTGAAGATCCAGGCCCAGACGATGTTGCTCGCCAGCCCCCACCGGACCGCCCCGGCGTTGCGCACCGATCCCACGCCGACGATGGCGCCGGTGATGGTGTGCGTGGTGGACACCGGCACCCCCAGCGCAGTGGCCAGGAACAGCGTCATCGCCCCGCCCGCCTCCGCGCAGAAGCCCCCCACCGGCTTGAGCTTGGTCAGGCGCTGGCCCATGGTCTTGACGATGCGCCAGCCGCCGAACAGCGTGCCCAGACCCATCGAGGTGTAGCAGCAGACGATCACCCAGGTCGGCGGCGTCGTGGCGGCATCGGACACCAGGCCCGCCGACACCAGCAGCATCCAGATGATGCCGATGGTCTTCTGCGCATCGTTGCCGCCGTGGCCCAGCGAATACAGGCCGGCCGAAACCAGTTGCAGGCGCCGGAACCAGCGGTCGACCCGCAGCGGCGGCGTGCGCCGGAAGATCCAGGCCACCGCCACCATCATCAGCGAGCCCAGCAGGTATCCCAGCAGCGGCGACAGGAAGATGAACAGCACCGTCTTCATGATGCCGGCGCCGATCAGCTTCGAGACGCCGGCCTTGGCGGTCACCGCCCCCATCAGGCCACCGATCAGCGCGTGCGAACTGGATGACGGGATGCCGTACCACCAGGTGAAGACATTCCAGACGATGGCGCCGACCAGCGCGCCGAACACCACCTCTTGATCGACCACCCCGGCGTCGACGATGCCCTTGCCTATCGTCTTGGCCACCGTGAGCTGGAACACGAAGATCGCGATCACGTTGAAGACCGAGGCGAACAACACCGCCTGCTGCGGCTTCAGCACGCCGGTGGATACCACGGTCGCGATCGAATTCGCCGCATCGTGGAATCCGTTCATGAAGTCGAACACCAGCGCCAGCAGCACCAGCACGACCACGACCCATAACGCGATGGAAACTGCACCCATGCGAAGCCTGCGCCTTCGGTCAGATCAGGAGTTCTCGAGGACGATGCCCTCGATCAGGTTCGCCACGTCCTCGCAGCGGTCGGAGATCGATTCGAGGTGCTCGTAGATCGCCTTCAGCTTGATCAGCTCGCGTGTGTCCTGCTCCTCGCGGAAAAGGCGCGACATCGCGCTGCGCATCACGCGGTCGGCGTCCGATTCCAGCCGGTCGATCTCGTCGCAGGTCTTCAGCGCCGCCTCGGCCACGTCGGCCTGGTTCAGGCGCGGCAGCAGCGTCACCGCGTGTTGGACCCGTTCGCAACACTTCATCGAGATGTCGCCCAGGCGGCCCACGTCCTCGGTGATGTGCTGCAGGTCGTACAAGGCCATCACCTCGCTCGAATCCTGCAGCAGGTCCAGGATGTCGTCCATCGCGTGGATCAGGCCGTGGATCTGTTCGCGGTCGATCGGCGTGATGAAGGTGCGATGCAGCAGCCGGTTGACCTCGGCCGTGATCTTGTCGGCCGCGTGCTCGGCCTGGTCGACCTCGGCCGCGTACTTCTCGCGCAGGTCGTGGGTACCGTAGTGCCTGATCATCGCGTTGAAGGCGCGCGCGCCCTCGGCGATGTGCTTGCCGTGTTGGTTGAACAACTCGAAGAAGTTGCCATCCTTGGGCAACAGCTTGCCGAAAAACATCCGGATCTCCTCGCGGGGCGGGCGGCTGGGGTGGGTCGGCGGCCTCGGTGCGGCCGGTCGAGCGTCGGGGCGCATGCGCAGCACGACGAGCGTCGTCACGCAAACGTCACATCGATGTCACCGCGGCATTGTAGGCAGGCCTCGCCTCCCCCCGCTCCGCCGGCGCCGCTCAGCCCAGGCGCTCGACATCCTGACCCGCCACCGCCGCCAGCAGCTCGGCGACCGACGCGCGGCCCGGCACCATCAGCGCGGGCGCCAGTTCGGCCAGCGGCCTCAGCACGAAGGCGCGCTCGCCCATGCGGGGATGCGGCACCTGCAGGCGCGGCTCGGCGATCACCTGCTCGCCGAAGACCAGCAGGTCCAGGTCCAGCGTGCGCGGCGCGTTCCGGTAGGGCCGCTCGCGGCCGAAGCGCGCCTCGATGCCCAGCAGCGCATCGAGCAATTGCAGCGCGGTCAGCGAGGTCGCGATCGACGCCACGGCATTGACGTAATCCGGTCCGCCCGAATCGATCGGCGCACTGCGGTACAAGGACGAACAGGCCAGCGGCCGGCAGTGCGGCAACGCGGCCAGGGCCTGCCAGGCCTCCAGCACGGTCCCCCGGGCATCGCCGAGGTTGGCACCCAGGCCGACATAGGCCCGGGTCACGCCCGCTGCCGATTCAGTGGCCCGCGTCATCCGAACCAGCGCCGGTGCTTGCGCCGGCATCGCCTGCGGCGCCTCGTCCGGCCGGCTTGCGGCGACGCCGACGGCGCTTCTTGGGCGCATCGCCGGCGCCTGCGTCGCCTTCGTCGACAGGGGCCTGCGCCGGGGCGGCCTCGACCCGGCGGACCGCGGCCGACACCGGCGCAGGTCGCCGCCCCCTGCCCTGGCTTTCGCGCACCGCCTCGATCAGCGCCTCGCGCTCGGCATCGTCGCCCAGGGAAAAGTCTTCCCACCACTCGCCCAGTTCCGCCTCGACCTCGCCGACGTCGGCACGCAGGCGGAGGAAATCGAAACCGGCGCGGAAGCGCACCTGCTCGATCAGCGCATAGGCCTGGCTGGCCGTGCGGCGCTCGAAACGCGGCTGCATCATCCACACTTCGCGCATGTCGGCGGCCAGCTTGCCGCGGCCTGAGATGTCGCCGATGCGTGCGTCGAACACCGCGTCGATGGCCTGCTGCAGCGCCGGCATGGTCGGCTCGCCCTGCTCGCGCCGCTGCTGCCAACCGGCCTGCACGTCGTGCCACAACAGGCAGGCGAGCATGAAGCTGGGGGCCACGGCCTTGCCCTCGCCGACGCGCCGGTCGGTATCGGCCAAGGCCAGATGGACGAACTTCTCGCGCGCGCTGCCCACGGCGGCGGGCGCGAGGACCGTGTCCAGGATCGGGAACACGCCGCGGTCCAGACCCTGGGCCCGGATCTGCTCCAGGCTGGCCAGCGCGTGGCCGGTCTGCAGCAGCTTGATCATCTCGTCGAACATGCGCGATGCCGGCACGTTGGCGAGCAGCTTGGCCATCGCCTTGATCGGCTTGTGGGTCTTGGGCTCGATCTTGAAGCCCAGCTTCGCGGCAAAGCGCACCACGCGCAGGATGCGCACCGGGTCTTCCCGATAGCGCGTCTCGGGGTCGCCGATCATGCGCAGCGTCTGCGCCTTCATGTCGCGCAGGCCGTGGTGGTAGTCGACGACGACCTGCGAGCGCGGGTCGTAGTACATCGCGTTGATCGTGAAGTCGCGCCGCGCGGCGTCCTCGACCTGCGGACCCCAGACGTTGTCGCGCAGGACCCGGCCGCTGGCGTCCACCACGTGGCTCTTGCCGGCCATGTCGTCGCGCGACTGCCTGGCCGGCACGCCCTCGGCCGGCTCGGCCGCGGCATTGTCCAGGTAGGCGCGGAAGGTCGACACCTCGATCACCTCGTGGTCCCGGCCGCGGCCATGGATCACGTGCACGATGCGAAAGCGCCGGCCGATGATGAAGGCGCGCCGGAACAAGCCCTTGACCTGCTCCGGCGTCGCGCTGGTGGCGACATCGAAATCCTTGGGGCGCCGGCCGACCAGCAGGTCGCGCACCGCGCCGCCGACGATGTAGGCCTCGAAGCCGGCATCCTGCAAGGTGGTGACCACGCGCACCGCGCGCTCGTCGACCAGCGACGGATCGATGCCGTGCTCGGACGCGGGCACCTCGACGCGCCGGCCCTTGGGAATCCCGGCCGGCACCGTCGCGGCGGGCGCTGCGGGCTTGCCCAGCAGCTTGTCGATGAATTTGCGAATCATGAGTCCTCGAACAGGTTGAGGATGCGCCAGCCCCGCTCGGCGGCGATCGCCGCCAGCGCAGGCGTGGGGTTGGTGGCGACCGGGGTGGAGACACGCTCCATCAGCGGCAGGTCGTTGGTGGAGTCGCTGTAGAACAGCACCTCCTCGAAATCGCAGAGGCGGCGGCCCTGCCCGGCCAGCCAGGCGTCGACGCGGGTCACCTTGCCTTCGCGAAACGTGGGCACGCCCTGCACCCGTCCGGTGACGGCGCCGTGGGCGTCGCGCTCCAGCTCGACCGCAAGCAGGTGTTCGATCCCCAGCTCGGCCGCGATCGGGCGGGTGATGAACTCGTTGGTCGCGGTGACCAGCGCCACCAGGTCGCCAGCCGCCTGGTGGTGTCGCACCAGCGCACGCGCCGCCGGCCTGAGTTGCGGGCCGATCACCTCGCGCATGAAGCGCTCGCGCGCCGCAGCCGCGTCGGCCGCCGGCCGCGTCCGCCAGACCGACGTGGCGAAGTCGACGTACTCGGCGAGCACCAGGGTGCCGGCCTGGTACTGCTCGTAGAACTGCTGGTTGCGGGCCCGCCAGGCCTCGCCATCGGCCCAGCCGATGGTCACCATGAACTCGCCGAAGGCGTGGTCGGAATCGGTGGGCAGCAGCGTGCCATCCAGGTCGAACAGCGTCAGTCTCATGCCTCGGCGCCCTCCTCGCTCAGCATCTTCTTCAGCAGCGGCACGGTCACCGCGCGGCGCTCGGCCAACGAAAATCGGTCGAGGCGGTTCAGCAAGGCCATCAGCGACGCCAGGTCGCGCGCAAACCGGGTCAGCAGGTAGCTCATCACGTCATCGGAAAGCACGATGCCGCGGTGTTCGGCCTCGTGGCGCAGCGCGGCCCGGGTGCCCGCCTCGTCCAGCGGCTGCAGCGCAAACACCGGCCCCCAGCCGAAGCGCGTGCGCAGATCCTCGCGCACCGGCAGGTCGATCGGCGGCAGCCGCCCCGCCGACGCCATCTGCACGCCATACGTGGCGGCGTCGACGAAGAGCGTGAAGGCCGCGTGCTGGTGGGCGGCGTCGAGGCGCTCCGCGCCGTCGATCACGATCAGCGCGAACCCCTCGTCGGCGACCCAGGGCAGTGGTGCATCGGCATCGAACCAGGCCACCCGTCCGCCCTGCCGGCTCACCTGGCGCGCCAGCGCCGCCAGCAGGTGGCTCTTGCCCGAGCCGGCCGGGCCATGCAGGTAGACGGGCGCCGACGGCGGGCTGAGCGCGCGCAGCGCCGCCAGCGTGAGCGCGTTGCTCCCCGCCACGAAGGTATCGAAATCGGGTTCGGCGTCCGGGCCGATCGCCAGCGGGATCTGCTTCATCCGCGGTAGAGCTCGCTTTGCAGGTAGACCGCCAACACCCGGCGTCCGGCCACCATCGCCACGGCCGACAGCGGCAGCGCGGCCAGAACGCCGACGAAGCCCAGCAGGTGGCCGAAGGCCAGCAACGCGAAGATCACCGCCAGCGGATTCAGACCGATGCGCTCGCCGACCAGACGCGGCGTCAGCACGAAGCCTTCGAGCAACTGCCCCAGGCCGTAGACCACCAGCACCCCGGCCAGCCCGGTCCAGCTGCTGAACTGCAGCGCCGCGGTCAACGCCGCCAACGACAGGCCCAGGCCGAAACCCAGGTAGGGGATGAACACCGCCATGCCGGTGAACACCCCCACCGGCAGCGCCAGGTGCAGACCGGCCAGCGCCAGCGCGCCGGCATACCAGGCCGACAGCGTCAGCATCACCAGCAACTGCCCACGCAGATACTGCCCCAGCAGCGCGTCGCACTCGGTCAGGAAGCCGTCGACCGACGCGTGCAGCCGCGGTGGCACCAGGCGCTGCAGGCGGGCGATCAGCGACGGCCAGTCCAGCAGCAGGTAGAACAACACCACCGGCACCAGCACCGCATTGCCCAGCACGCCCAGCACGATGCTGCCGCCGACGCGGGCCGAGCTCATCAGCCTGATCAGCCAGTCCTCGAGGTTGCCGCCCATGAATTTCAGCGCCAGCGCCTTGATGCCGGCGACGTCGAACTGCACCGGCACGCCGTACTGCGCCAGCCACGGCGCGAGGCTGCGGTTGAGGCGGTCCGCCGCCAACGGGATCTGATCGCGCAGCGCCGGCAGTTCGCTCGCCAGCACCGGCACCAGCAACAGCAGCAGGGCCATCGCGGCGAGCGCCGCCAGCAGCACCACCAGCGCCACCGCCACCGCCCGCGGCACGCGGCGCCGCACCTGGGCCTCCACCGCCGGCTGCAAGGCATAGGCCATCACCGCCGCCACCAGGAACGGTGCCAGCACCGGCGCCAACGCCCACAGCAGCGCCAGCGTGGCTGCGGCGATCAGCAGCCAGCTCAGGAATTGGCGCTGGGCGGGAGTCAGGGTCATGATGGCCGAGAAGTGGGGCGACGCGTCGCGGCACGCGCCGCGGGCGGCACGGTCAGGGGCACCGCCGCCGCATCGTCAACCCGCCATTGTAGGGCGGCCCTCAATGCAGGAAGCGGCGCGGGCGCTGCTCCAGCGCATCGAGCTCACGGCTCACCGCCGGCTCGTCGGCGGCACGCGGACGATGCTCGAGATAGGCCGCCAGATCGGCCATGGCCAGTTCGCGCTGCCCCAGCTCGGCCAGCGTGCGGCCGCGGTCGCGCCGCTCCTCCCAGGCCGCGGGCAGCAGGCACACCAGGCGCTGCTGCACCGCCAGCAAGCGCGCCAGGTCGCCCAGCTGGGAGTACAGGGTCTTCAGGTTGCCCAGCATCCGGGCGATGATCTCGCGGGCCGTGGCGGGCTGGAGAAACAGGCCCAGCGGCGCGTCGAAATCGCCGACCAGGCCGTGCTGGCGGCGGTAGGGCTCCAGCCGCTCGTCCAGCATCTCCCGGGTCAGCGATTCGCCGTTGACCGGGTCCAGCACGACCTCGCCATCGGGCAGCTTCAGCTTGACCAGGAAATGCCCCGGAAACGACACCCCGCGCGCCACCAGCCCGATCTGCTGGGCCAGTTCGATGTACAGCACGGCCAGCGACACCGGAATGCCCCGCCGGGTCTGGAGCACATGGTGCAGGAAGCTGTTGGCCGGGTCGTGGAAATCGTTGGTGTTGGCGGCAAAGCCGAGCTCGCGGTAGAAGAACCGGTTCAGCAGTCGCACCCGGTGGAGCGCACTGGCATCGGCAGGCAGGCGTCGCCGCAGCCGCTCGGCCAGCGCGTCGATGTCGGACATCACCGACTGCGGATCCAGCTCGGGCCAGTCGTCCTGCGCGAGGACGATCGCCGCTTCCAGCAGCGAAAAGCCCTCGTCTTCGGCCACCAGGGCCGCGAAGTACGCCAGCGGACTGGGAACCTCGAATCGCAACGGGACGACCATGGGTCGAGTGTAGAACGGCTTCAGCCCTGGCGCGCGAACTGACGCAGGTTCAACCCCAGCGCCCGCAGGGTGCCGAAATACACCAGCGCGGCCGCCGCCAGGGTCGCCGCCAGCAGGCCGGCCCGCTCGGCCCAGTGGGGCCGCAGGCCGATCCAGTCGACCCGTTGCGCCACCCAGGCCAGCCAGGCCGCCATCAACGCCGTCGCGCCGACCACGCGGACCAGGAAGGCCCGCCAGCCTGGCGAAGGCCGGTAGGCCCCCCGCTGCCACAGCCCGGTCAGCAGCCAGGACGCGTTCATGACCGCGCCCAGGCTGGTGGCCAGCGCCAGGCCGGCATGGCCGAGCCAGGGCACGAAGACCGCATTCATCAACTGAGTGAGGATCAGCACCATGATTGCGATGCGCACCGGCGTGCGGATGTCCTGCCGGGCATAGAACCCGGGGGCCAGCACCTTCACGCCGATCAGACCGATCAGGCCGACGCCGTAGCCCTGCACGGCGCGGCTGGTCATGCCGACCGCCTCGGCATCAAAGCGGCCGTGATGGAACAGCACCGTCACCATCGGCAGCGCAAACACCATCAACGCAGCCGAACATGGCAGCGCCAGCAAGGCCGCCAGCCGCAGACCCCAATCGAGGTGACCGGCGTAGCCGACGTCGTCCTGGCGCGCGCGAAGGGCCGCCAGGCCCGGCATCAGCACCACCCCCAGGGCCACGCCCAGCAAGGCGGTGGGAAACTCCATCAGGCGGTCGGCATAGGTCAGCCAGGAAACCGCGCCGGGCCCCAGGTGCGACGCGATCTGGCTGTTGATCAGAATCGAGATCTGCGCCACCGACACCCCCAGCAGCGCCGGCGCCATCTGCCGCATCAGGCGGTGCACGCCCGGGTGGTGCCACGCCGAAAGGAGGCGCCGGGGCGACAGCCCGATGCGCGGCAGGCAGCCGATGCGCAGCAAGGCCGGCACCTGGATGCCCAGCTGCAGCACGCCGCCCAGCAGGACGCCGACCGACATCGAGTGGATCGGCTCGATGCCATGGCGCTGCAGCCAGGGCGCCACGAACAGCACGCTGCTGACCACCGCCACGTTCATCAGCACCGGCGTGGCCGCCGGCACCACAAAGTGCTTCCAGGTGTTCAGGATGCCGGCCGACAAGGCCACCAGCGACATGAAACCGATGTACGGAAACATCCAGCGGGTCAGCAGCACCGCCAGATCCAGTTTCTCAAGCCCGGCGCCGAACAGCCAGACGATCACCGGCGCGCCGACCACGCCCACCACGCAGGTCAGCACCAGGATCCAGAACAGCACCGTGGCCACCGCGTCCAGCAGCGCGTGGGTGGGGCCGTCGCCCTGCGTCTCGCGCGAGTTGGCCAGGATGGGCACGAAGGCGGCCGAGAACGCCCCTTCGGCAAACAGCCGCCGCAGCAGGTTGGGAATGCGAAAGGCGATGTTGAACGCGTCGGTCGTCGCACTGGCGCCGAAGACATGGGCCACCAGTTGCTCGCGCGCCAGGCCCACGATCCGCGACAGCAGGGTCCAGAGAGAAACGGTCGATGCCGCTTTCAGCAGGTTCATGCGAGAGCCGGCACGGGTCGTGACGGAAAAAAGCAAGGGGCTGAACGCCCCGGGTCCGCGAATTATAGGGACGGTGCAGCGTGCCGGTCCGGCGCCCGCTTGCCCGATGTGGCGCGGAAATGCTATACTCGACAGTCTTTACCCACCTGGAAATCCACAGAAGCATGGCCACCTCCTCCAAAGCCAAGAAGCGCACCGTGCGCCTGGCCTCGGGCCGCAAGCGCGCCCGCCAGGACGTCAAGCTGAACGCCGCGAACACGTCGCTGCGTTCGAAGTTCCGTACCTCGATCAAGAGCGTCCTGAAGGCAGTTGCCGCCGGCGACAAGACCAAGGCCACCGAACTGTTCAAGACGGCCCAGAGCGTGATCGATTCGATCGCCGACAAGGGCTTGTTCCACAAGAACAAGGCTGCCCGCCACAAGAGCCGCCTGTCGGCCAAGGTGAAGGCGCTGGCTGCTTGACAGCCCACTCCAGGTGGAATGACGAAGGCCCCGCAGTGCGGGGCCTTTTTCTTGGTCGGTCCGTGGCGACACCGACGAACGGCCTAAGCGTCAGCCCTTGCGCGGCGGCTCCTCGGGCAGCAGGCAGGCCTCGGTCACCTGCAGGTCGTTGTCGCGGGCGAAGTTCATCACGAAGTCCCAGGCCATCGGCTCGACATCGCGCAAGGCCTCGCTGACGATCACGCATTTCAGCCCGTTGATGACCCGCGGCACGCACAGCGGCGAATAGCCGATAAAGGCCCCGATCCCGCCTTGCACGCCGCCGGGACGAAAACACGACATCGCGCCGGCCAGCCGCTCGGCCCAGTCGCTGGGGCGGAACGTGCGCCCCTCCTTGGTCAGGCCTTGGATGAAAACTTCGCGGGGCTTGGACACGGGCGTGGGAAAGGTGATGAGCAAGGGCGGCCATCGTATCGGCGGCGTCTGGCATGACGCCGCCCGGCAGCCGGCAGGAAGCAGGGGCGCATTGTGCCCTGATTGTGTTGCGGCGCAGCAAGCATGATCCATGCCCCGGGGCCGGACGGCCCCCGTTTCGGCGCCGCGGGGCCTGCCCCTTAGAATTTGGCGGGGTCGGGGCGCACGCACCCTCGCGCCGCCGACCCTTTTGTCGTCTTCCCGACGACCTCGCAACCGCTCAGCAATCGGAGTCCTTTGATGCCCGCCTCGATGCCCCACGTGATGAACACCTATGGCCGACTGCCGATCGCGCTGTCGCACGGCCGAGGCTGCCGCGTCTGGGACACCGAGGGCCGACGCTACCTGGACGCGCTGGGCGGCATCGCGGTCAACACGCTGGGCCATGCCCATCCCAAGCTGGTGCCGGCGCTTCAAGACCAGGTGGCCAAGCTGATCCACTGCTCGAACTATTACGAAAACCCGCTGCAGGAGCGCCTGGCCGCCCGCCTGTGCGAGCTGTCGGGACTGTCCGCGGCGTTCTTCTGCTCCAGCGGCCTGGAGGCCAACGAAGGCGCACTGAAGATCGCCCGCAAGTTCGGCCATGACCGCGGCATCGAGCGCCCCGAGGTGATCGTGCTCGAGAAGGCCTTCCACGGCCGCTCGATCGCCACCCTGTCGGCCACCGGCAATCCCAAGGTGCAGGAAGGCTTCGGGCCGCTGGTCGAAGGCTTCGTGCGCGTGCCGGCCAACGACGTGGCGGCGATGCGCGAGGCCGCCCGCCGCCATCCCGACGTGGTGGCGGTGTTCCTCGAAACCATCCAGGGCGAAGGCGGCATCCGCCCGATGCAGTGGGACTACCTGCGCGCGGTGCGCCAACTCTGCGACGAACAGAACTGGCTGCTGATGCTCGACGAGGTGCAATGCGGCATCGGCCGCACCGGCAAGTGGTTCGCCCACCAGTGGGCCGGCATCCTGCCCGACGTGATGCCGCTGGCCAAGGGCCTGGGCTCGGGCGTGCCGATCGGCGCGATCGTGGTCGGCGACAAGGCCAAGAACGTGCTGGGCCCCGGCAACCACGGCAGCACCTTCGGCGGCAACCCGCTGGCGATGCGCGCCGGCATCGCGACGCTGGACATCATGATCGACGACGACCTGATGGCCAACGCCGCGGCGGTCGGCGCCCACCTCAAGGCGGCGTTGGAGCGCGAACTGGGCGGCCTGGCCGGCGTCAAGGACGTGCGCGGCCAGGGCCTGATGCTGGGCATCGAGCTGGATCGACCCTGCGGCGTCATCCTGACCCGCGCGATGCAGGCCGGGCTGCTGCTCAGCGTCACGGCCGACAGCGTGATCCGCCTGGTGCCGCCGCTGATCCTCAGCGTCGACGAGGCCGACGAGATCGTCAGCCTGCTGGTGCCGCTGATCAAGACCTTCCTGTCGGAAGCCGCCGCATGAAACCGGGATTCAGCCTGATGAAACACTACCTGCAGTTCAAGGACTTCCGCGCCGAGGAATACACCTACCTGTTCGAGCGTGCCCGCATCATCAAGCAGCGCTTCAAGAACTACGAGCGCTACCAGCCGCTGGCCGACCGGACGCTGGCGATGATCTTCGAGAAGGCCAGCACCCGCACCCGGGTCAGCTTCGAGGCCGGCATGTACCAGATGGGTGGCTCGGTGGTGCACCTGACCACCGGCGACAGCCAGCTCGGCCGCGCCGAACCGATCGACGACTCGGCGCGCGTGATCAGCCGCATGGTCGACCTGGTGATGATCCGCACCTACGAGCAGACCAAGATCGAGCGCTTCGCCGCCCATTCGCGCGTGCCGGTGATCAACGGCCTGACCAACGAATACCACCCCTGCCAGATCCTGGCCGACATCTTCACCTACCTGGAACACCGGGCCCCGGTGGGCGCACGCGGCTACGACATGGCCAGCCTGCAGGGCAAGGTGGTGGCCTGGGTCGGCGACGGCAACAACATGGCCAACACCTGGCTGCAGGCGGCCGAGATCCTGGGCTTCACCGTCCACGTCAGCACCCCCGGCGGCTACGAGGTCGACCCCGGGGTGGCCGGCATCACGCGCACCGACTGCTACAAGGTCTTCGCCGACCCGCTCGAAGCCTGCCGCGGCGCCCACCTGGTGACCACCGACGTCTGGACCAGCATGGGCTACGAGGCCGAGAACGAGGCCCGCATCAAGGCCTTCGCCGACTGGTGCGTGGATGCCGAGATGATGGCCGCGGCCCAGCCCGACGCGCTGTTCATGCACTGCCTGCCCGCCCACCGCGGCGAAGAGGTGACGGCCGAGGTGATCGACGGCCCCCAATCCGTCGTCTGGGACGAGGCGGAAAACAGGATGCACGTGCAAAAGGCCCTGATGGAGTACCTTCTGCTCGGCCGGATCGGCTGAAGGCCGGGCCGGCGGCCCGCAGCGCTGGCATCCTGTTTCGGCGCAGGCTCATGCCCGCGCAGCGGACGTGAAGAGCCCCGCGAGGGGCGCGGGCCGAAGCCAGCATCGAATGCACGTGCAAACGTGCCTTCATGGAGTACCCGCTGCTGGGTCGGATCGGCTGAGTCGCGACGGCAGCTTGCCGTCAGCGCCGAAGCGCACAGTCGAGGCCGAGGAGACACCAGCACCATGAAACTCGCGTTGATCACCGACCTGCACGCCAACCGCGAAGCGGTCCAGGCGGTGCTGGACCACGCCCACGCCCACGGTGCCCAGCGTTATGCGTTCCTGGGCGACTACGTGGGCTACGGCGCCGACCCGGGGTGGGTCATCGACACCGTGCAGCGCTATGTCGCCGACGGCGCGATCGCCGTCGGCGGCAACCACGATTCGGGCGTGGCCGACACCGTCTCGCCCTCCATGCGGCCCGAAGCCCGCGAGGTGCTGGAATGGACCCGTGCGCAGCTGAACGACGAGCAACTGGGCTTTCTGACCAGCCGCCCGCTGTCCCATTCCGAGGGGGATCTGCTGTTCGTCCACGCCAACGCCTTCGCGCCGGCCGAGTGGGAATACATCCAGAGCCGGATCGAGGCCGTGCGCAGCCTGCACGCCACGACCTGCCACTACACCTTCTGCGGCCACATGCACGAACCCAAGCTGTTCCACCTGTCGGGCACCGGCAAGGCCGGCGACTTCGTGCCGACGCCGGGCATCGCCATCCCGATCCCACCGCATCGCCAATGGCTGATCGTGCCCGGCTCAGCGGGCCAGCCGCGTGACGGCAACCCCGCGGCCTGCTACGCGATGTTCCACCTGAGCGACCAGACGCTGACCTTCCACCGCGTGCCCTACGACGTCGACACCGCCGCCGCCAAGATCCGCGCGGCCGGCCTGCCCGAACGCCTCGCCGATCGCCTGGCCCATGGACAGTAGCGGCGTCTTCCCGGCGCCTGCCGGCTCGGCGGCGCCCGACACCGGTCCGCGCGCCCTGCAGGTCGGCCAGGTGGTGGACGGCTTCCGCCTGGAAGAGCGCCTGCACCTGGGCGGCATGGCGGCGCTGTGGCGGGTGCTGCGCGTCCACCCCGACGGCAGCCCGGCCGACGGGCCGGACGCCATGCCGCTGATGATGAAGGTGCCGCGCATCAAGGGCGGCGAGGATCCGGCCACCATCGTCGGCTTCGAGGTCGAGCGGATGATCATGCCGATGCTGTCGGGCCCGCACGTGCCGAAATTCGTCGCCAAGGGCGACTTCACGCGCCAGCCCTACATCGTCATGGAACACCTGGCCGGCCCGACGCTGCGGCCGCGCCTGGACGAAGCGCCGCTGGCGCTCGACGAGGTGGTGGAAATCGGCGCCCGGGTGGCCACCGCGCTGCACGACCTGCACCGCCAGCACGTGGTGCACCTGGACATCAAGCCCAGCAACATCCTGTTCCGGCCCGACGGCACCGCGGTGCTGATCGACTTCGGCCTGTCGCGCCATGACCACCTGCCCGACCTGCTCGACGAGGAGTTCACCCTGCCGATGGGCACCGGGCCTTACATGTCGCCCGAGCAGGTGCAGTTCGTGCGCAACGACCTGCGCAGCGACCTGTTCGCGCTGGGCGTGATGCTCTACCACTTCACCACCGGCGAGCGCCCGTTCGGCGCCCCCAGTTCGGTCAGCGGCCTGCGCAAGCGGCTCTACGTGGACCCGGTGCCGCCGCGCGCCCTGCGGCCCGACTGCCCGCCCTGGCTGCAGGAAGTGATCCTGAAATGCCTGGAGGTCGATGCGGCCCACCGCTACCAGAGCGCCGCCCTGCTGTCGCTGGCGCTGCAGGACCCGAGTCAGGTACCGCTGACCCGCCGCGCCGACAAGCTCACCCGCAGCAGCGCCTTCACCCGCCTCAAGCGCTGGTTCTTCGCGCTCGGCAGCGAACCCGAGAGCCGCAGCGTCAGCGCCGCCGAACTGGTGCAGCGCAGCCCGATCATCATGGCGGCGGTGGACATCGACAGCGCCTCGACGGCACTGCTCGAAGCGCTGCGAGAGACCGTGCGCCGCATCGTGCACACCGAGCCCGGCGCCCGGCTGGCCTGCGTCAGCGTGATGCGCACCGCCCGCATCGGCATGGACGAGCTGGTCGACAGTGCCGGCCGCAGCGTGCATGTCAAGCAGCTCGTCAACCTGAAGCACTGGGCCCGGCCGATCAGCAAATCGCTGAACCTCGCCGAGGGCCGCCTGACCTTCCACGTGCTGGAAGCGCCGGACGCCGCGGCGGCGATCGTCGACTTCGCGCGCCGCAACCAGGTCGACCACATCGTGATGGGCGCGCGCGGCCGCTCGGCGCTGCGCCGCTACCTCGGCAGCGTGTCCTCGCAGGTGGTGGCCGAATCGGACTGCAGCGTCACCGTGGTGCGCGCCTCGGCCCCCGACGACGGCGCCGCCAGCTGACCCCGCCGCCGTGACCCGCCCGAGCGACAACCCCTGCCTGCATTGCGGCGCCTGCTGCGCCTGCTTCCGGGTCGACTTCGCCCGCGACGAACTCGCCAGCGAGGGCGGCCCGGTGCCCGACGGTCTGGCGGTACCGGTGACCGGCTCGCTGTGCCGCATGCGCGGCACCGACCATGCCGCGCCGCGCTGCGCCGCGCTGGTGGGCCGGGTCGGCCGGGATGCGCACTGCGGCATCTACGAATGGCGCCCGTCCCCCTGCCGGGAATTCGCCCCGCTCGCGCCACTGGGCCGGGGCGACGAGGCCTGCGCCCGCGCCCGCCGCCGCCACGGCCTGGCCGCGCTGCCCGACTAGCCGCCGACCCCACCGCCCGACGGCCCGGCGCCCGGCCCGGCGGCGGCCCAAGCCCGCATCAAGGCCGCTAACCGCCCGCTTTTCCCGCTCAAGTTCGGCGGTGCCCTGGGGCACGATCAGGCCTGACCATGGCTGATTCCGCCCAAGACCGCAACCTGCCCGCTTCCGAGCGGAAAAAGCGCCGTGCCCGCGAGGACGGTCAGATCCCACGCTCGCGCGACCTGGCCCACTTCGCCGCGCTGGGTGCCGGCGGGGTGATGCTGATGACCGCGGCCTCGCCGCTGTCGGGCTGGCTGCGCACGATGCTGGCCGGTGCGCTGCAGTTCGACCGCCACGCCGTGCTGCAGCCCGGCGCGATGACCGATGCGCTGGCCCGCCTGATGACCCAGGCCCTGCTGGTGATCGTGCCGATGGGCCTG
This sequence comes from Ideonella sp. sgz306126, assembly GCF_056032705.1. Classification (NCBI taxonomy): domain Bacteria; kingdom Pseudomonadati; phylum Pseudomonadota; class Betaproteobacteria; order Burkholderiales; family Sphaerotilaceae; genus Ideonella; species Ideonella sp. sgz306126. Next base: position 613,234 of record NZ_JBVYWP010000003.1, on the reverse strand, counting down.
CTGATGAGCGCCGTGGCGATCGCGGCCGCCACCGTGTCGGGCGGCTGGAACCTGAGCTTCAAGGCCTTGCAGCCGAGCCTCGGTCGCTTCAACCCGATCGCCGGCCTGGGCCGGCTGGTCAACAAGCAGCACCTGATCGACCTGCTGAAGATGTCGGCGCTGGCCGCGCTGATGGGGGCGACCGGCTTCAGCTACGTCAAGGGCCGCTTCGCCAGCCTGACCGGCCTGCTGGCGGTGCCGCTGCCGCAGGCCGTTCAGCAGATCGGATCGCTGATGGCCGGCGGCTTCGGGCTGATGCTGCTGGGCCTGGGCGCCTGGGCGCTGGTCGACGTGCCGCTGCAGCGCTACCTGTGGGCCGACCGGCTGAAGATGAGCCGCGAAGAGGCCAAGGAAGAGCACAAGCAGGCCGAAGGCAACATGGAGGTCAAGAACAAGATCAAGGCCCGCATGCGCCAGATGGCCCGCAAGCGCATGCTGACCGCGGTGCCCGCCGCCGATCTGGTGGTGATGAACCCGACCCACTACGCCGTGGCGCTGAAGTACGACGAGGCCCGCATGGGCGCGCCGCGCGTCGTGGCCAAGGGCACGGACCTGCTCGCGATGAAGATCCGCGACCTGGCCCGCGAAGCCAAGGTGCCGGTACTGCAGGCGCCGCCGCTGGCCCGTGCGCTGTACGCCCACGTCGAGCTGGACCAGGAAGTGCCGGCCGCCCTGTTCGCCGCGGTCGCCCAGGTGCTGGCCTGGGTCTACCAGCTGCGCCGCGCACCGGACCTGCATCTGGCGCCGCCCGATGTGGTGGTCCCTCCTGACCTCGATCCGCACACCCAGCGCCCGCGCGCTGACGCCACATGAACGCGATGCAAGCCCAACTCAAAGCCCTGTTCGGCGAGAACGCCGGGGTGGTCAAGGCGCTGATGGCGCCGATCTTCATCGTCATGATCCTGTCGATGATGGTGCTGCCGCTGCCGCCCTTCGCGCTGGACCTGCTGTTCACCTTCAACATCGCGATGTCGCTGATGGTGATGATGGTGGCGGCCAACATGATCAAGCCGCTGGACTTCGCGGCCTTCCCGACCGTGCTGCTGGTCACCACGCTGCTGCGCCTGTCGCTGAACGTGGCCTCGGCGCGGGTGGTGCTGATGAACGGCCATACCGGCGCCGCCGCCGCCGGCAAGGTGATCGAGTCCTTCGGCCACTTCCTGATCGGCGGCAATTTCGCGGTCGGCCTGATCGTCTTCGCGATCCTGGTGGTGATCAACTTCATCGTCGTCACCAAGGGCGCCGAACGCATCGCCGAGGTCGGCGCGCGCTTCACCCTGGACGCGATGCCCGGCAAGCAGATGGCGATCGACGCCGACCTCAACGCCGGCCTGATCGACGAGGCCACCGCCCGCAAGCGCCGCGCCGAGGTCGGCGAGGAAGCCGACTTCTTCGGTTCGATGGACGGTGCCAGCAAGTTCGTGCGCGGCGACGCGATGGCGGGGATGCTGATCCTGGTCATCAACATCGTCGGCGGCTTCATCATCGGCGTGGCCCAGCACGGGCTGAGCGTGTCCGAGGCGGCCAGCACCTACATCCTGCTCGCGGTCGGCGACGCGCTGGTGGCCCAGATCCCGGGCCTGCTGATCTCGGTCGCCGCGGCGATGGTGGTCTCGCGCGTCGGCTCGGAATTCGACATCGGCAGCCAGATCCGCACCCAGGTGTTCAGCTCGCCCAAGGCGCTGGGCATCACCGCCGGCATCATCGGCGCGCTGGGCCTGATCCCGAACATGCCGCACCTGGTGTTCCTGTTCATGGCCAGCCTGATCGGCTACTACGCCTGGTGGCTGACGCGCCAGGCCCGCCGCGCCGCCCAGGCGCCGGTGGCGACCAAGAACGACCCCACCCCGCAGGCCAATGCCGAAGCCACCTGGGACGATCTGCAGCCGGTGGACACGCTGGGCCTGGAAGTGGGCTACCGCCTGATCACGCTGGTCGACAAGGCCCGCGGCGGCGACCTGCTGGGCCGCATCAAGGGCGTGCGCAAGAAGTTCGCGCAGGAGGTCGGCTTCCTGCCGCCGTCGGTGCACATCCGCGACAACCTGGAGCTCAAGCCCAGCCTCTATCGCGTCACGCTGCGCGGTGCCACGGTCGGCGAAGGCGAGGCCTTCCCGGGCATGTACCTGGCGATCAACCCGGCCGGCGGCGTGCCGCAGCTGCCCGGCACCAAGACGGTGGACCCGGCCTTCGGCCTGCCTGCCGTCTGGATCGAAGAGCGCCAGAAGGAGCAGGCCCAAATGAACGGGTTTACGGTCGTTGATTGCTCGACCGTGCTGGCCACCCACCTCTCACACTTGATGCAAGTGAACGCCGCCAAGCTGCTGGGTCGCGCCGAGACCCAGGCCCTGGTGGAGCACATGACCAAGCTGAACCCCAAACTGATCGACGACGTGGTACCGAAGATGGTTGGCATCTCCACCTTGCAGAAAGTCCTGCAGCTGCTGCTGGAAGAAGGCGTCCACATCCGCGATTTCCGCTCGATCGTCGAATGCCTGGCCGAACACGCCGCGGTGGTCACCGACCCGGCCGAACTGGCCCGCCGCATCCGCGTCCAGCTGGCGCCGGCCATCGTGCAGCAGATCTACGGCCCGGCCAAGGAGCTGGACGTGATCGCGCTCGAGCCCGAACTCGAACGCCTGGTCAACCAGGCGCTCAACTCGGCCCATGGCCCGGTGCTGGACCCGGGCGTGGCCGACACCCTGACCCGCCAGGCCGCCGAGAGCGTGCGCAAGCAGGAAAACCTCGGCCACCCGGCCTGCCTGCTGGTGCCCGACACGCTGCGCGCGCCGCTGGCCCGGCTGCTCAAGCGCGCCGCGCCGCGCCTGAAGGTGCTGGCCCACAGCGAGATTCCCGAAACCCACTCGATCCGGATCGGCCAGGTCATCGGGAGCAATGCATGAACACGAACCTGATCCCTTCGGCCGACGGCCATGAGCCCGGCGCCGTTGCCTCGGCAGTTTTCAAGGAGGCCGTATGAACGTCAAGCGTTTCACCGCGCGCACCTCGCGCGAAGCCTTTGCGCTGGTGCGCCAGGCCTTCGGCGAGGACGCCGTGGTGCTGTCGACCAAGCCCTGCAGCGACGGCGTCGAGGTGCTGGCGATGGCCCCCGACACGGTCGAGCAGTTCGAGCGCGTCTCCAGCCCCTCGGCCGCGGCCCAGCGCACGGCCCAGCGTGATTCGCTGGCCTCGCGCGCCGAACGCCAGACCGCCGAGCGTCCGCTGCCCGGCCGCCGCCTGGCCGAGCGCCTGCAGCACGGCGGCGACGGCGACGTGGACGGCGATGTCGAGCAACTGGCGATGAGCACCTTGTCGTTCCAGGACTATGTGCGCGAGCGCATGCTCAAGCGCCGCCAGGCCGCGCTGTCCGACGCCCAGGACGACAGCGACCTGCCCGCTCCTGCCCCTCAGCCGGCCGCCCGCCCGGCGCCGCCGCGCGCCGCCGTCGCCGCCCGCGCCGCACCGGCCCCCGCGCCGACCCGCGAGGTGCGCCCCGAGCCGGCCGCGCTGCCGGCGCTCGGCGAGGCCGCCGGCGACCGCGCCGAGCAGCTCGACATGGTGCACGAGCTGCGCGCGATGAAAGGCCTGATCGAAGAGCGCTTCGGCGCGCTGGCCTTCATGGAAAAGCTGCAGCGCCATCCGCGCCAGGCGCAACTCGCCCAGAAGCTGCTCGACTGCAGCTTCTCGCCCGGCCTGATCCGCAAGCTGGTCGAGGCGCTGCCAGCCAACGCCAGCGACGAAACCAGCTGGGCCACCGGCGTGCTGGAGCGCAACCTGTTGACCGGCGAGCACGAACCGGCCCTGGAAGAGCAAGGCGGCGTGTTCGCGCTGATCGGCTCGACCGGCGTCGGCAAGACCACCAGCACCGCCAAGCTGGCGGCCGCCTTCGCCACCCGCTACGGCGCCGCCAACCTGGGCCTGATCACGCTGGACGCCTACCGCGTCGGCGCCCACGAACAGCTGCGCACCTACGGCCGCATCCTGGGCGTACCGGTGCACACCGCCCACGACCGCGCCTCGCTCGAAGACCTGCTGGAGCTGCTAGCGGGCAAGAAGATGGTGCTGATCGACACCGCCGGCATGGCCCAGCGCGACAGCCGCACCCGCGAGCTGCTGGACATGCTCTCGCACCCGTCGATCCAGCGCCTGCTGGTGGTCGACGCCTCGTCGCAGGGCGAGACCATCGACGACGTGATCGCCGCCTGGCGCGCCTCGCGCTGCAAGGGCGTGATCCTGTCCAAGATCGACGAGGCGGTGAAGCTGGCGCCGGCGCTCGACGCCGTGATCCGCCACAAGCTCAAGGTCTGGGGCGTGGCCAACGGCCAGCGCGTGCCGGAAGACTGGCACCGCCTGTCCTCCAACGCCTTGCTGCAACGTGCGCTCAAGGGCGGCGGCACCGCCACCTACCGCATGGAAGCCACCGACGTGCAACTGGTGTTCGCCTCCGCGCAACGCCCGGCGCTGGCCGCCCGCGCCCTGCAGGCCTGACGCCCCCGAGACGGTGAACCGCATGGCCGCTCTCAACGCCTACCCCCAGCGCAGTCCGGCTGACCAGGCCGATGGCCTGCGCCGGCTCTTCGCCGGCTCGCGCCAGCGCATCGTGCCGCTGGTGGCCAACCCGCACGTCGAGCGCACCAGCGTGCTGCTCGAACGCCTGAGCTCGGCGCTCGCCGAGCTGGGCGCGACCACGCTGGTGGTCGACGCCGCCGACACCTCACCCGAGGCCAGCGAGATGGCCGAGATCGATCTGCCGGCCTGCATCGAACCGCTGGGCAGCCAGGTGCACTACCTGGCGGCGCGCGGCCTGCCGCTGCGCCATGTCAACGCCCGCGGCTCGTCCGAGGCCTGGCTGGCCGCGGTGGAAAGCGCCGCACCACGCGCCGACGCGATCGTGCTCCACGCCAATGCCCGCGACCTGGTGCGCCTGCTGGGCCGCCGCCCGGTGCGACCGGTGCTGATGGCCTCGCTCGACGGCGCCGGCCTGACCGACGCCTACACCTCGATGAAGCTGCTGGCCCAGCGCGCCGGCCTGCTGACCTTCGACCTGCTGGCCGACGTGCAGGACGGCCCCCGCCGCGCGCTGCGCGTGGCCGAGCGGCTGGCGCAGACCGGCGACAGCTTCCTGGGCAGCGTGCTGCGCACCTTCGCCGGCGTCGATTGCGGCCGCCCGCTGGACGCCCCGCTGGAGGCCGCGCTGATCCGCCTGGCGACCGAACAACTGCTCAACGACGACGCCGGCCTGCCGGTGCTGATGCCGGCCGACGCGCCCGTCCGCACGATGCCCGCGCCGCTTCTCTACTGACCTGCCCGGAGACCGTCCATGTACACCGCCAACGGCCGTCTCGACACCCAGGCGCTGCTCAAGCAGCACAGCCCCCTGGTTCGCCGCCTGGCCCATCAGATGATCGCCAAGCTGCCGGCGAACGTGGAGATCGACGACCTGATCCAGGTCGGCATGATCGGCCTGCACGACGCGCTCGGCCGCTTCGACGCCGCGCAGGGCGTGCAGTTCGAGACCTTCGCCACCCAGCGCATCCGCGGCGCGATGCTCGACGAGTTGCGCGGCACCGACTGGATGAGCCGCGGCAACCGGCGCCAGCAGCGCGAGATCGAAGCCGCCGTGCACCGCCTGGAGCAGCGCCTGGGCCGCGCACCGCAGGAAAGCGAGATCGCCGCCGAGATGGGCCTGGGCCTGTCGGCCTACCAGGACCTGCTGACCAAGGTGCGCGGCACCCAGCTGGTGTACCTGGAAGATATGTCGGGCGACGAGGGCAGCGACGACTACCTCGACCGCCACGTCGTCAGCGACGAGGCCAACCCGCTGGCCATGCTGCAGGACCACCGCATGCGCGAGGCGCTGGTCGAGGCGATCAAGCACCTGCCCGAGCGCGAGCAGTACGTGATGAGCATGTACTACGAGCACGACATGAACCTGAAGGAAATCGCCGCGGTGCTGAAGGTGACCGAATCGCGGGTCTGCCAGCTGCACAGCCAGTCGATCGCCCGCCTGCGCGCCAAGCTGCGCGCCTGGTGAGACGGCCGCGCGCCGCCAGCGCCGACGCGCGCGGGTTTCAGGGCAACGGCCGGGCGCTCAGACGAACTCGCGTTCGCGCAGCCATTTGGTCGCGACCCACTTCTCGCCGGCCTGCACCGGCGCGCCGGCGTGCAGCGTCAGCGTCGCCGGATGCGGCCGGTCGTAGCTGAAGAACACCGCGTTGCCCTTGATCGGGGCCACCGACAGGCCGCAGTCCGGGAAGTTCGTGGCGCCGCCGCGCTCGGGCGTGTTCAGGTACATCACGACCGTGCCCACGCGCTGGCCGCCGCGGGCCAGCACGCTGGGCGTGCCGGGCTGCTCGGGATCGAAATAATCGTGGTGCGGCAGGTACTCGGCACCAGGGCGATAGCGCAGCACCTGCAGGCCCTCGCCGTTCTGCAGCGGCCAGTTCACCAGCGCCGCGATGCGGCGTTCGATGCGGTCGCACAGCTCGAACTCGGCGCGCTCGAAGAACATGCCGTCGCTGGTCCGTGCCTCGTTCACCTCGCTGCCGCCGGAGTCGGTGGCGACCGTCTCCGAGCGCGCCAGGCGCGGCGCCGCCAGCGCCCGCAGCGCGTCGCACTCCTCGTGCGACAGCAGCCCGCCGAACACCACCACACGGGGCCGCTGCAGGCTCATCAGCACCGCCACCTCGCGGTCGCCGGCGTCCAGCACCTGCCGCCCGTCCACCAGCGCCGGTTCGGGCACGGCCACGTCGATCGGCACCGGATGATCGGGGCCGCCGCGCCGATGCAGGGACTCGCCGGTCTGCGCCGCGGCGACCTGCTGGAGATGCTGCTCCAGCGTGTCTTCGAGCGCCTTCACCGCCACGTCTTCCTGCCATCCGCTGGCCTGCATCGCCTTCAGCACGTCCTCGGGCCGGCAGCCGGCGGTCGCCTGGGCGACGATCCAGGCGGTCAATTCCGCCGTCACCGCCGGGGCAGCGGCACGGCCACGCAACACGCTCTTGCTCATGGGGCGATTGTGTCAGCGGCGCGGCGCCGGAACACCCAGCGGTCGGGCCCGGAGGCGCCGGGATCGAAGGCATAGCCTTCGGCCGCGAAACCCTGCAGCGCCGACGGCTCGGCGATGCGCTGCTCGATGGCGTAACGCGCCATCAGGCCGCGGGCGCGCTTGGCGTGGAAGCTGATGACCTTCCACGCACCGCCATGCCAGTCCTCGAACTGGCAGTCGAGCACCCGCGCGCGCAGCGCCGCGCGCGGCACCGCCCGGGCGTATTCCTGCGACGCCAGGTTGACCACCACCTTCGCCGCGTGGCCGGCGAGCTGGCGGTTCAGATGGGCGGCCAGCGAGGTGCCCCAGAAACCGTACAAATCCTGCGCCCCCGGGGTGGCCAGCCGGGTGCCCATCTCCAGGCGGTAGGGCTGCAGCCGGTCGAGCGGACGCAGCACACCGTAGAGACCCGAGAGGATGGCCAGGTGCTGCTGCGCCCAGGCCAGGTCGGCCGGCGCCAGCGTGCGGGCCTGCAGGCCTTCGTAGACGTCGCCGTTGAAGGCCAGCACGGCCGGCCGGCTGTTGTGCTGCGTGAAGCGGGGCGACCACGCCGCATAGCGCCCGACGTTGAGCCGGGCCAGCGCATCGGACAGATCCATCAGCGTCGCGACCTCGGCCGGCGTGCGGGTCTTCAGCACATCGATCAGTTCGCCCGCGCGGGCGACGAAATGCGGCCGCGTGGCCAGCGCCGCGACCTCGGCGGGCACCGGGCTGTCGTAGTCCAGCGTCTTGGCCGGCGAGAGCAGGAACAGCATGGCGTCAGTCGTTCGGGTCGTCGTGGTCGTCGGCACGGTCGGACGCGGGGCGGCGCTCGCGGAGCTCGGCCTCCTTCGCGGCCAGTCCGGGCACGCTGCCCATCGCCGCGGCCCACGAACGGTGCGGGATGTGGTTGCGCAGGCGGAACAGCGCGCGATTCAGCAACGCGCCGTTGATCTCATGGCCGGCGCCCTCGGCGATGTCGATGGTCGCGTCGCCATGCAGATCGGCCAGTCGCTGCACCGCGGCGCGGGCATGCTGGACGTCGATCACCGGATCGGCGCCGCCATGGAAGAAGTGCAGCGTGGTGTGCTGCGGCGCCGCCTCGGGCAGCGCGGCATAGCGGCCGGCGAAGGCCAGCACCCGGCCGGCGATGCCGTCCTGCGCCTGGGCCAGCGCCAGCGCGCAGATCGAGCCTTGCGAAAAGCCCACGAGCGCGGTGGCCTGCGGGCCCAGGCCGCAGGCCTGCTGGGCCGCGGCGACGGCGTCGGCCAACCGGGGCAGCACGGCCGCCACGCGGGCCGCACGGTTGTCCTCGGTGACGCCCTGGACCGAGAACCACTGCCGGCCGGCCCCGCCGCCGGGCACCGCGTCGAAGGCGTCGAAGCCATCGAAGGCCAGCACCGCGGCCTGCGGAAATTCACGCCGCAGCGCCTGGGCCAGCGGCGTCATGTCGGCGGCGTTGGCGCCCACGCCGTGCAGCAGCACGAAGAGTTGTTCGGGAGCCCCCTGCTCGGGAGCCCACTGGAGGGTCTTGACGGGAAGATGCATCGGTGAATTGTCGCCGGGACTGGAGCATTCAACGACCGCGGGGGGCTTTGCCGCGCCCGGCGGACGCTGCCTGGCCACCGTCGGACCGGGGGGCGGGCCGCCCCGGTGCTCAGGCCGGCGCCAAGCCCAGGACCTTCGCCAGCAGGTCGTCGGGCGGCAGCGCCTTCGAGAACAACCAGCCCTGGTAGGCTTCGCAACCGTTGACGCGCAGGAACGCCAGCTGGTCCTCGGTCTCGACCCCCTCGGCCATCGCCCGCAGCCCCAGTTCGCGCACCATGGCCAGAATGGCGCGGACAATGACCGCGTCGTTACCGCCGTCGGGCAGGTGCTGGATGAAGCTGCGGTCGATCTTGAGCTTGCTGACCGGCAGATCCTTCAAGTAGTTGAGCGAGGAATAGCCGGTGCCGAAGTCGTCCAGCGCAATCGTCACGCCCAGCGCGGCGATGCGATCGAGCTGCAGCTTGGCCTCGGCGGCGTTCTGCATCGCCGAGGTCTCGGTGATCTCGATCTCCAGCTGGCACGGCGACACCCGGTGCTGAGCCAGGACCTCGGCGATGCGATCGGCGACATGCGTCTGGCGAAGCTGCTGGGCCGACAGATTGATCGCCACCTTGAGCGTCACCCCCCGGGCCTGCCAGGCGGCGATCTGCCGGCAGGCGGTCTGCAGCACCCAGTCGGAGATCGGCAGGATCAGGCCGGACGATTCGGCCACCGGAATGAAGCGCGCGGGCGACACCTCGCCCAGTTCCTCGTCATGCCAGCGCAGCAAGGCCTCGACCCCCAGCACGGTGTGGGTCCGCAGGTCGAGCTGGGGCTGGTACACCAACGTCAGGAAGTCGCCCTCGATCGCCCGCCGCAGCCGGGCGGCGATGCGCAGGTCCTCGTGGGCGTGGTCGCTCATCTCCTGGGTGAAGCAGGCGTAGCCGCCGCGTCCGGCGCGCTTGGCGCGGTACATCGCCGAATCGGACCGGGCCAGCAGCTGGTCGAGATCGAGGCTGTCCTCGGGGTGGAAGGCGATGCCCATGCTGGCGCCGCACACCACTTCGCAGGCCTCGAGCTGGAAGACCGGCGAGAGCACCGTCAGCAGCCGGTTGGCGACCACCAGGGCTTCATGGGTCGAATCGAGATCGGCCAGCAGCATCGCGAACTCGTCGCCCCCCAGGCGGGCCAGCGTGTCGGTCTCGCGCAGCGCCGACTTCATGCGGGCCGCCGCCGCGATCAGCAACTGGTCGCCGACCTGGTGGCCGTACGCGTCGTTGACCTGCTTGAAATCGTCGAGATCGAGCATGATCACCGCCACGTGCTTGCCGTGCCGTTGAGCGCGCTCGAACGCGTGGTCCAGATGCTGGCGAAACAGCCACCGGTTGGGCAGATGGGTCAGCGCGTCGTGGCTCGCCTGGTGGCGCAGTTCCTCCTCGTAGCGCTTGCGCTCCGAGATGTCGCGCACGAAGGCCACCGCCATGGCGTGGCCTGTTTCGTCCTGCCAGTAGCCGATGCCGATGTCCACCGGCACCAGGCTGCCGTCGGGCTTGTACAGCTTCAGGTCGCTGAGCCGGCCCATCGGCCGCACGACGGGATGGTCGAAGAAGGCGCGAAAACTCGCGACGTGCCGCTCCCGCAACGCCGGCGGCAGCAGGATCTCCACCCCCTGGCCGATCAGCGCGGCCGGCGCCAGCCCGAACAGGCTTTGCATCGAGATGCTGGCCTGGACGATCCTGCCGGACTCGTCGACCACCAGAATGCCTTCGGGCGCCGAATTGATGATGGCCTCGTGGCGCTGTTGCTGGACCTGCAGCAAGTCCAGGGGACGGCGCATGGCCTCGTGGAACGTCGCGTGAAACAGGAACAGGTAGGACACCAGCTGATAGACATGGCCTGCCAGTGCCCCGCCAACGGCCGTGTTCAGCGTGAAGAACAGCTCCGACACCGCGGCGAAGCCAATGCCGAACGACAAGGCCATCAGGCACTCGCCGACCAGCGCCTGCCGTCGCGCGTACAGCACGCCGAGCGCGGTCAGGTCCAGCATGAGCAGCCCCCATTCGAGGAGGATCCTGCGCAGCGGCAGCCCCCCGAGGCTCGCGACCAGCGCGGGCGGGTGGGCCGAGCAGCGCAGGCCGCCCCAGGCCAGGGCCAGCACGACGAGCAGGGTCAGCGCCAGGCCCGCCCGGCTGGCCGCGCGGCCGATCTGGAACGCGACCGGCAAGGCCACGTAAAGCACCACGGCCAGCGCCTCGATGTAGCGCGCTGCCAGCCAGAAGAAGGTGGTCTTGTGCGGCGTGTTGGGGTTGACCAGGTCCGGCATGCCGGCCGAGCTGAGCAGGTGCAGCGCATCGAGCAGACCCACCGCCAGGAATCCCAGGCCCAGCAGCACGATCGCACCCGCACGCCGCGAGACGACGGCGCGATAGCCGGTGACGAACACCAGCATCGCGACCACCACCGCCACCAGCTCCATCGCCGAGTGGAGCGCCGGAAAGTACGGCGGCAGCGCGCCCGGCTGACCGATGCTGCGCGAGACGATCCAGAGCAGCGGCAGGGCCATCACCATCAGCGCGATGCCGGCGAAGAACTGGAACGGATGATGGTGGCTCTTCATGCCCGAGACCCCAGCCGGCCGTGCGCGCCCAGCCCGTGCAGGCACGCTGGCCCGGCGGACTGCGTCCGCGATTCGCGCGCCGCACGTGTCGCCGCGGCGAGGTTCCAGGCCTTCATGACTTGGACTCCTCGAACCACACCAGCGCCCGGACCGTCAGCAGCAGTTTGTGCACGTCGACCGGCTTGGTCAGGTAGTCGTCGAAGCCGGCGTCCAGGCCGCGTTGGACGTCCGCGGGAATCGCATTGGCCGAAATGGCGACGACCGGGACCTGCGCGAGCGCGTGGTCGAGCCGGAGCTGGCCCAGCAGTTCGATGCCGCTCATGTCCGGCAGGCCCACGTCCAGCAGGATCAGGTCCGGACGCTCCTCACGCGCCCGTTGCAGGCCTTCGGCCGCGCTGGTGGCCGTCGTCACCAGCAGCTGGGGCAGCAATCGAAGCATGGACCTCACCAGCTTCAGGTTCGCCAGGTTGTCCTCGACGTAGAGCACCCTTTTGTGAGACGTCCTGGCGGCGTCGTCGAGCGGACCGAGCCCCGCGAACGAGATCGCGGCTTCGCGGCTGGCGCCGCTCGGCAGGGCGCGTTCCAGGTCCATCCAGAACACGCTGCCGACGCCGTCCCGGCTGCGAACGCCGACGCTCCCGTTCATCAGGCCCACCAGCTTCTGCGTGATCGACAGGCCGATGCCGACGCCTTCCTCGCTTTCGCGCCGTTCGGCCAGGCGCGCGAACGGCTTGAACAGGTGCGGGATCGCCTCGTCGGGGATGCCGTGGCCGGTGTCCTCGACCTCGATCCGGATGCGCCCCGGCGCCGACGGAGCGGCGCGAAGCCGCACCGTTCCCGGCGACCGGTTGTACTTGACCGCGTTGCTGAGCAGGTTGATCAGGCACTGCTTGAGCCGCAAGCGGTCTGCCAGCACCACGCACCCGGCATCGACCTCGCAGACCAGCGAGACGCGCCGATCGTCGGCAATCGGCGCCATCAGTTTCATCGCCACCTGGGCGACCTCGCGCAGCGGCACCGGCTGCAGGGCGATGCGCAACATGCCCAGATCGATGCGCGCGATGTCCAGCACCTCGTCCACCAGCTCCAGCAGGTGCTGGCCGGCCTTCAGGATCTCGCGCACGCCGTCCTCCTGCGCCTCGTTCAGATGCAGGCTGACCAGCAGGATCTGCGAAAACCCGAGCACGGCGTTCAGCGGCGTGCGCAGTTCGTGGCTCATGCGGGACATGAACTCGGCCTTGGCGCGATTCGCGCGCCGCGCGTCGTCCAGTGCCATCCTGAGCGCCCTCTGGCGCTCGATCTCGTGGCTGCGGTCGCTGAAGATGTTGACCACGAAGCGCACCGCGCCCGCCTCGTCGAGCACCGGCGCCAGCGTGTTGTGCAGCGGAATGCTGCGGCCGTCCGGGCGCGCGTGGTCGATGTCGATCTGCGCGGTCTTCCCCTGCTTCACGCGCTCCATCGCTTCGGCAAACTCGACCTGCGCGGCTTCCGGTACGAGCTCGGTCACCCGCACGCCCAGCAGTTCGTCGTCGGCACAGCCCAGCATCTCCCGGGCGGCCGGGTTCAGGTATTCGAGCCGCCGCGTCGCCAGGCTGCACAGCGCAACGCCTTCGCTGGTGGATTCCACCGCCTGGCGAAACAGCGCCAACTGCGCCTGAGCCTCCTTGCGCTCGGTGATGTCCTGGACCACGCCCAGCATGCGCAGCGGCTGGCCGTCGGCCGCGCGGGTGACGCCGCCCCGTTCGAGCAGCCAGCGCACGGTGCCGTCGGGCCACACGCAGCGGTGCTCGACCTGGTAGGGCGCGCCGTCCCGGATGCTGCGGTCCACGGCCTGCGTCAAGGCGGACCGGTCGTCCGGATGCACTGCGGCGAGGAAACGCTCGTACGAGGTCTCGCAGGCGCCCAGCGGGTAGCCGAACAAGGGGCCGATGCGCTCGGACCAGTAAAGCTCATGGGTGCGGAGGTCGAGATCCCAGGTGCCGATGTCCGCGTACGTCTGGCTTCGGGCGTAGCGCTGCTCGGCGAGCTCGGCGCGCCGCCGAGCCCGCTGGGCCGGCGTGATGTCGGTGCCGATCGAAACGTAGCGGCGCGGCCGGCCCGCGTCGTCGAGCTCGGGCGTGATGCTGGCCTGCACCCAGTACCGCTCGCCGGACTTGTGTCGGTTGCACAGCTCACCGCGCCAGGTCTTGCCGGCGCCAATGCAGCGCCACAGGTCCTCGTAGAAGCCGGCCTCGTGCTCGCCGGACTTCAGCAGGCGGTGGTCGGACCCGATCAGCTCCCGCATTTCGTAGCCGCTGAGGTCGCAGAACTTCCGATTGACATGGAGGATGCGGCCGTCGCCGTCGGTCACGCTGACCACGGCATGCTCATCCAGGGCGGCCAGCAGCGCGGCCGAAAAAGAATTGGAAGACACGGGAAACGGGGTGGGGTATGACAGATTGGGAAGTCTGCCCGAAAGACCGGGCCCTGCGAGGAACGCCGCGCGCGGCTTATGACGCTTTGTAGACGCAAACCGCTTCGTTGAGGCGGCCGGCCTGTACGTTCAGCGACGCGGCGGCGGCGGCGCTCTGCTCGACCAGGGCCGCGTTCTGCTGCGTGGTGGTGTCGAGGGCGGTCACCGCCAGGTGCACCTGTTCGACGCCGGTGGCCTGTTCCGACGAGACCGTCGCGATGCCGGAGACCAGCCCGGTGACCCGTTCGACCTGCTCGACCACCTGCGCCATCGTGCGGCCCGCCTCTTCGACGCTGTCGCCGCCCGAGGCGATCTTGGCCACCGAATCGCCGATCAGCACCTTGATCTCCCGCGCCGCCGCCGCCGAACGCTGCGCCAGCGCCCTCACCTCCGCGGCCACCACCGCGAAGCCGCGGCCCTGCTCGCCGGCACGTGCGGCCTCGACGGCGGCGTTCAGCGCCAGGATGTTGGTCTGGAAGGCAATGCCGTCGATCACGCCGGTGATGTCGGCGATCCGCTGGCTGGAGGTGCTGATCTCGCTCATCTGGCGCACCACATCGCTCATGACATCACCGCCGCGGCGCGCCACGTCCGAGGCCTGCGCGGCAATCTGGTTGGCCTGCAGCGCCGATGCGGAGTTCTGCCGGATGGTGTGCGTCAGTTGCTCCATCGACGAGGCCGTCTGCTGCAGGTTGGCTGCCGTCTGTTCGGTGCGAGAGCTGAGATCCTGACTGCCAGCCGCGATCTCCCTGCTGGCCGTGTCGACGCCGCCGACCTGGGCGCACACGTCGTCGACCAGCGCCTGGAGATTCAGTCCGGCCTGATTGACCGAGCGCATCAACATTCCGATCTCGTCGACCCGGTTCATGATCACCGGCTCGATCGGCTGGCCGCTCGCCACCGCATTCGCCTGGGCCAGCGCCCGCCGGATCGGTGCCACGACCTGCAGGTGGGCGCAGAAGGAGCACAGCACCACGCCCAGCAGAGCACCGGCCACGAGCCCCGCAAGTTGCGCCAGCGACAAGGCCATGAAGAAGGCGGGCAGCAGGGTGCTGGCTGCCACCAGCGTCGACCCGATCAGCAGGCGCATCGCCATGGGCATCACCTGGAACGCCGAGCGCAGCTTGCGGATCCCCGTGTACACCACCAGGCCCCGGTCGAACGCCTGATGGCGCGCCCGGCCGTCGCGGAACCGGGCGTACAGCGCCTCCGCCGCCTGAACCTCGTCGGGCTTGGCCTGGGTGCGGACCGACATGTAGCCGGTGATCTGGCCGCCGCGGCGCATCGGTGTCGCATTCGCTCGCACCCAGTAATGGTCGCCATCCTTGCGCCGGTTCTTGACCAGGGCCGTCCAGGACTGGCCGGCCTTGAGCGTGCGCCACATGTCCGCGAAGGCCTGCGCCGGCATGTCGGGGTGCCGCACCAGGTTGTGCGGCTGCCCCA
The DNA here is from genome assembly GCF_056032705.1 of Ideonella sp. sgz306126. NCBI lineage: Bacteria > Pseudomonadati > Pseudomonadota > Betaproteobacteria > Burkholderiales > Sphaerotilaceae > Ideonella > Ideonella sp. sgz306126. The sequence continues at coordinate 598,132 of NZ_JBVYWP010000003.1, read as the reverse complement.
TCAGGTCCTCCCGCGAATAGCCGCTGACCTGGATGAAGGCGCTGTTCGCGTACTGAATGCGGCTTTGCGCATCGGTGGTGGACATCAGCGTCACACCGGCCGGAACCTTGAACTCGCGTTGGCTGACGGGAAGATTGCTGCGCATGACTTGAATCCTTGCTTCTGGTGGCGAGGCCGTGGCCGCCCCGAGTTTTCTTACAGGAAACTTGATCGATGTCTGACAAAGATGGCAAGAATGATCGATGTCAAGCCCAAAGTCAAATGAGGGAACAACGGCCCGTTTCCCCGCCATTCCCGGCAAGCGCGCCATGACATCCCGGCGGCGTACGCGGCGGCCAGATGGCAGCCGATCCCCCTGCGCCCGCCGCGATCACCGTCCTTCCCTACAATCCCGCCGGTGCACCTCCTGAACGCCGATCTGCACTGCCATTCCACCTGCTCGGATGGCAGTCTTCCCCCCGAAGAACTCGCGCGTCGCGCGCTGGCCGGCGGGGTGCAGCTGTGGTCGCTGACCGATCACGACGAGCTGGCGGGCCAGGCGCCGGCGAAGGCCGCCGCCGAGGCGCTGGGGCTGGCCTACGTGACCGGGGTCGAGGTCTCGGTCAGCTTCATCGGCGAGACGGTGCACATCCTCGGCTTCGATGTGGACCCGACCCATGCCGGCCTGCTGCAAGGTCTGTCCGAGCTGCGCGCCGGCCGGGATCAGCGTGCCCGCGACATGGGCGAGAGCCTGGCGCGGGCCGGCATTGCAGGCGCCTTCGATGGCGCCTGCGCCTATGCGACGAATCCCGAACTGGTGTCGCGCACGCACTTCGCGCGCTTCCTGGTCGAGCACGGCCACTGCGCCAGCGTGCAGGAGGTGTTCCAGCGCTACCTGAAGGAAGGCAAGCCGGGCTTCGTGCCGCACCGCTGGGCCGGCCTGGGCCAGGCGCTGGGCTGGATCCGTGACGCCGGCGGGGTGGCGGTGATCGCCCACCCGGCGCGCTACCGCTTCACGCCGACCGAGGAATACGCGCTGTTCAGCGAGTTCAAGGCCCACGGCGGCGTCGGCGTCGAAGTGACCTGCGGCGCGCACTTCCCGGACGAAGCCATGGCCTACGCCGGCATGGCGCGCGAGTTCGGCCTGCTGGCCTCGCGCGGCAGCGATTTCCACGCGCCGGGCGAGAGCCGCGTCGCGCTGGGCACCCTGCCCGACCTGCCCGGCGGCTGCACGCCGATCTGGACGCTGTGGCAGGACCGCTGGCCCGCGCTGGATCGCACGGCGGTGCTCGCCGCGGCCGCTGTCTAGCGTCCGCGGCCGGGTTCGGCGACGCACCCTGAACCGTCTGAACCGGCGGCGCTCGACAAGGCACCGGCCCGCGGTCGAGGGCGGTGGGTTGCCACGTGCGGCCAGAGCGTACCGCTGCTGCTGCGCCAGCGCTCAGAACTCCAGGCCCATGCCCACATCGATCCGCGAGAAGTCGGTGTTGGTGAGGAAGTGCTGCAGATCGACCTTGAACACCACATCGGGGTTGAGGTAGAAGTTCGCGCCGACGGTCACCACATGGTCGCGCGGCTGGGCGACATACCCAACCTGACCGGGTTCGTTCGGGTTGGGCATGGCGCCGGTGGGGGGGGTGCCCAAGCCCGGGGCGATGCCCTGGTAGGCCGCAGCCATGTCGTAGCGTTCCCAGCGGCCGAACGGCGCCAGGCGCATGCCCCCGGCCAGCGGCAGGTTGTAGGCGCCTTGCAGGTACCCGCCGTCGAACTTCGACGGCAGCGGGTTGACCGTCCCGGGATGGAGCGCGTTGGCCGCACCGGCGTGGCTGATGCCGCCCTGGGCATAGAGCGCCGAGAGATCCCAGCGGCCCGGCTGGTAGCGGCCATGGACTTCCCACAGGCTCGCGCGCTGGGCGCCGATGCCGTCGGCTGCTGGCGTGACCTGGCCGCCGAAGTAGCTGCTGCCCAGCGTCAGGCCGGGCCGGCCGCGGTAGTTCAGCGCCACGTACTGCGACAGGTGCTGCGCCTTGGCCAACGCACCTTCCTGATGGGTCGCCTGCAATGGTGCGACGCCGTTGTTGACCATCTCCAGCGCCGAGGCGTAGAGCGGGGCTGCGGGGGCGAAGTCCCACTTCGACAAGTCCACGCCGGTGGTCAGCCCGACATTCCAGTCCAGTCCGGCGTCGCTGCTGCCGTAGAACGACAGGCCGGCCTCGCGCCAGGTGCTGGGGATGATCAGCGTCTCGACGAAGTTGCGCTGCACGCCATAGAAGCGGCCGGGCTCGTGGTTCTCGTTGAGCAGGCCGGCCGGGATCAGGAACAGGCCGGCGCGTGCCGAGGCCTGGGCGTTCAAGGTCCGGTCGACATAGAACTGCTCGACCTCGAACTCGCCCGGATCGCTGGCCGAGGCCACGCCGTGCTCGACCTCGTACTCGGAATTGAAGCGGGTCTGCGGGTCGAACTGCACGCCGATGCCGAACACCGCGCGCGCCAGATCGGCGACGCTTTGCCCGGCGTTGTGGATCGGATGCGTGCCATACAGCTCGCCGTAGCCCCACAGCGAGAGCTTGTCCCAGGCGCCCGGCCTGTCGGCTTGAAGGCTGGCCTGCCGGGTGGCCGCGGCGGCGCTCCGGGCGGCGGCGGCCACCTCGGCCTTCAAGGCCTGCTGTTCGGCCTGGACCTGGCTTGCCTGGGCTTGTTGTTGGCGGGCCTGCGCGTTGTCCTGCCGGCCGAGTTGCCGCACCGCTTGCTGCAAGGCCTGGATCTGCTCCTGCATCTGGTTCAAGGCCCGGGCCAGGGCCTGATTCTCGGCTTCGAGGTGCTTGATCGTCGCCGCGCTGCCTGGCGCCGCCTGGGCGAGCGGCGCCAGGCCGATCGAGAACAGCCCGATCAGCGCGGCAGTGGTGCGGATGGCGGGACGGTACCGCGGATGAGAGAGGCAGGACATGGTGGGTATTCCGGTGGACACGAGGAACGACGAGGCGTCGGAAGCAGGCGCACAGCGCATCGATCGCGGCATCTTTATTGCGATTGATTCGCATTCTCTTTTACTTCCTGCATGCTGTAAAGCGTCGCCACGGCCGCGGGGGGGTCGGGCGCCACGCACGGCACGGCGCTCGCCCGCGCAGGCCCGCCCTGGCGGGGCCTGCGACAATCCACGGATGTCCCAATTCGTCGATGTCCACCCCGACAACCCGCAGGTCCGCCTGCTCAAGCAGGCCGCGCAGGTCCTGCATGCCGGCGGCGTGGCCGCCGTGCCCACCGACTCCAGCTATGCGCTGGTCTGTCACCTCGACGACAAGGCCGCCGCCGAGCGGCTGCGACGCATCCGTGGCGTCGACGACAAGCATCACCTCACGCTGCTGTGCCGCGACCTGTCCGAGCTGGCCACCTACGCCAAGGTCGACAACCGCCTGTACCGGCTGCTCAAGCTGGGCACGCCGGGGCCGTTCACCTTCATCCTCGAAGCGACCAAGGAAGTGCCGCGCCGGCTTTCGCATCCGTCGCGCCGCACCATCGGCCTGCGCGTGCCCGAGCACAAGGTGCTGCAGGCGCTGCTGGAAGAACTGGGCCAGCCGCTGCTGGCGACCACGCTGATCCCGCCCGGCGAGACCGAGCCGCTCAACGACGCGGACGAGATCCGCGAGCGTTTCGACAAGCAGTTGCAGGTGGTGGTCGATGCTGGCGCCTGTGCGATGCAGCCGACCACGGTGATCGACCTCACGGGCGATGAGCCGGTGCTGGTGCGCCAGGGCCGCGGCGACCCGGCGCTGCTGGGGCTCTGAGGCCGGGCATCGACGCCGGCCGGCAGCCCTCGGGCGCCCCGCTCAGCCGCCGGCCGGTGCCTGCAGCGCGTCCAGCACCTGCTGCGGGTCGAAACCCACCTGCGGCCGGCCGCGCACGAACAGCAGCGGCGTACCGGGCGACTGTTGCGCGCTGAAGGCAGCGGCGCAGGCCGCGTCCTTTTCGACGATGCATTCCTGGAACGCCACGTGGTTGGACGTGAGCCAGTGGCGGGCGCTGGCACAGAACAGGCAGGTCTGCGACGAGAGCATGCGGATGTCGCCCGGCCTGGCCAGCCGGGCGATCTCGGGGCCCAGCTTGCGCTGCTGCCAGCCCTGCACCAGCGGCCAGCCGAAACTGGCCAGCGCCAGCATCAGCAGCAGCACGATCAGGTCACGCCGGCTGAGCGAAGCCATGGCCCGGTTCTCAGACCGCCGCGGTGACGACGATCTCTACCTTCCACTCCGGCTTGGCCAGCGCGGCCTGGACGGTCGCGCGCGGCGGCGTGTGGCCGGCCACCACCCAGGTGTCCCAGACCGCGTTCATGCCGGGAAAATCGGCGATGTCAGCCAGGAAGATCTGCGCGCGCAGGATCTTGGTCTTGTCGCTGCCGGCCTGTGCCAGCAGCGCGTCGATCGCCGCCAGCACCTGGCGGGTCTGACCGGCGATGTCCTGCGTGCCATCGGCGGCCACCTGGCCGGCGAGGTAGCACACGCCGTTGTGCACGGCCATCTCGGACATGCGGGCACCGATCTCGTGACGTTGAACCATGTTCAGGGTCTTTCCTTGCGTTGATGACGATGAGGGTGGGATGGCTTGTGGCCGGCCGGCGCAGTCCCGCCGGCCTTGCCGCCGATCTTCGATTCGGTGCCGGCCAGCAACTTGCGGATATTGCCCCCGTGACGCCAGATCAGCAATGCGCTCATCAGCGCGATCGCCAGCACCGACGGAGACACGCCGTAGACGACGAGTTGGAAGAACGGGGCGAACAGCGCGGCGAGGATCGCCGCCAGCGACGAGTAGCGGCTGAAGTAGGCCACCGCCAGCCACAGGCCCAGCGCCGCCAGCGCCGTCACCGGCACCAGGGCCAGCAAGACGCCGACCGCGGTGGCCACGCCCTTGCCGCCGACGAATCGGAAGAACACCGGCCAGAGGTGGCCCAGGAAGGCCGCCAGGCCCACCAGCGCCACCGTCATCTCGCCCCAGCCCCAGTGCGCCTGCCACTGCTGCGCGACCAGCACCGGGATCGCCCCCTTGAGCGCGTCGAGCAACAGGGTCAGGACGGCCGCGAGCTTGTTGCCCGAGCGCAGCACATTGGTGGCGCCGGGGTTGCCCGAGCCATAGGAGCGCGGGTCCGACAGGCCCATCAGGCGGCTGACGATGACCGCGAACGACAACGAGCCGATCAGGTAGGACGCGAAGATCGCCAGCAGGGAAGTCATCAATGGCATGGTCGCCCGGGAACGTGGAATCGACGGGCGTGGAGTGTACGCGGGCGCCGCTCGACCCGGTGGGGGAGCCCGGGCGGGGCTCAGATCGCGCAGCTCACGGCGCGGGCGCCGAGCACCTCGCTCAGCACCCGCGGCGACAGGCCCACCAGGTAGCCGCGGCGCCCGCCGTTGATCAGCAGGCCGGGCAAGGCGAGCACCGTGGCCTCGACGTACACCGGCATCGTCTTGCGGGTGCCGAACGGCGAGGTGCCGCCCACCAGGTAGCCGCTGTGGCGCTGCGCCACTTCAGGCTTGCACGGTTCGACGCTTTTGGCGCCGATCGCCCGCGCCAGGTTCTTGGTGCTGACCTGCTTGTCGCCATGCATCAGCACGATCAGCGGCTCGGCCCGGTCGTCCTGCATCACCAGGGTCTTGATCACCTCGTGCTCGGGGCGACCCAGCTGGCGGGCCGACTCGGCCGTGCCGCCGTGGTCCACGTAGTCGTAGACATGCTCGGTGTACTGCACGCCGCGGGTCTTGAGCCACTGCGTGGCGGGGGTTTCGCTGACGTGCTTGTCTTTCTTGGCCATGGTTCAAATCAGGGGCGGGCAGGCCGTCACTGGGCCGGGTCGCGCAACTCCCAGCGGATCGCGTCGACGGCCTTCAGCAGGTCCGGGCTCAGGGCGACGTCCCAGGCGTTCAGGCATTCGTCGAGCTGAGCGACGCTGGTCACGCCGATGATGGTCGAGGCCACCCGCCAGCTGCGGTAGCAGAACGCCAGCGCCAACTCGGTCGGGGTGAGGCCGTGCTCGCGGGCCAGGGCGTTGTAGCGCGCCGCCGCCTGCAGGGCCTCGGGCCGCGCCCAGCGCTGCTGGCGCATCGACGCGAACCGGGCCAGGCGGCCGATCTCGGGGCGCTGCGGATCCAGTCCGGTGGCGTCGTACTTGCCGGTCAGGCTGCCGAAGCCCAGCGGCGAGTAGGCCAGCAGGCCCACCTGCTCGCGGTGCAGGACTTCGTCGAGGCCGTTGTCCACGATGCGATGGATCAGGCCATAGGGGTTCTGCACCGTGGCGACCCGCGGCAGGCCGTGGCGCTCGGCCTCGCACAGAAAGCTCATCACGCCCCACGGCGTCTCGTTGGACAGGCCGACGTGCCGCACCTTGCCGGCCTGGACCAGCGTCTGCATCGCGCGCAGCTGGACCTCGATCGACGAGTAGTCGCCGTCCTTGGCCGGATCGAAGTAGATCGCCCCGAAGGCCGGCGCGTTGCGGTTGGGCCAGTGGATCTGGTAGAGGTCGATCACGTCGGTCTGCAGGCGGCGCAGGCTGTCGTCGCAGGCCTGGACGATGTGCTCGGGCTTGAGGTCGCGCGCGCCGCCGCGGATCCAGTCCATGTTGCGGCTCGGCCCGGCCACCTTGCTGGCCAGCACCACCTGGCGGCGCGCATCGGGGCGCCGGGCGAACCAATTGCCGAGAATCGTCTCGGTCGCGCCGAAGGTCTCGCGCCGGGGCGGTACGGCGTACATCTCGGCGGTGTCGACGAAATTGATGCCACGCGCCAACGCGCGATCGAGGATGGCGTGGGCCTCGGCCTCGCCGACCTGTTCGCCGAAAGTCATCGTGCCCAGGCAGATCGGGGTCACGGCCAGGTCGCTGCGGCCCAGGGTGCGGTGTTGCATGCGGAGTTCTCTTCAGGAATCGACAAGGGCCGCAGTGTGCCGCAGTCGGCGCCGCACTGCAGCGTCGGGGATGTGCGGTGAGGCCGCAGCCGCACTGCGCGGCGACCGGGCACCGACCCGTGGCGCCGCCGGCTCGGGTATCGTCGCCGGCCATGACACCCGCCGCCGAACCGCTCGCCCCGCGCGGCGACGTCCTGCCCACCCCGCCGGCGCCGGTGAGCTTCGCCCAGGCGCTGCGCTTCTGGCTCAAGCTCGGCTTCATCAGCTTCGGCGGACCGGCCGGCCAGATCGCCATCATGCACAGCGAACTGGTCGAACGCCGGCGCTGGATCAGCGAGCAGCGTTTTCTGCACGCGCTGAACTACTGCATGCTGCTGCCCGGCCCCGAAGCCCAGCAACTCGCCACCTACATCGGCTGGCTGATGCACCGGACCCGCGGCGGCGTGGCGGCCGGCGTGCTGTTCGTGCTGCCGTCGCTGTTCATCCTGATTGCGCTGAGCGGCCTCTATCTGGTGTTCGGCCAGGTGCCGCTGGTGGCCGCACTGTTCTACGGCGTCAAGCCCGCGGTGGCCGCGATCGTGGTGCAGGCCGCGCAGCGGATCGGCATGCGCAGCTTGCACAACCGCGCCCTGTGGACGCTGGCCATCGCGTCCTTCCTGGCGGTGGCAGTGCTGCATCTGGCCTTCCCCTGGGTGTTGCTGGCCGCCGCGCTGGCAGGCGCGCTCGGCGGCCGGTGGCGGCCGGACCTGTTCGGACCGCGCCGCCGCGCGGCCGCCCTGGTGGCCGGCCACCCACCGGCGCTGATCGACGACGCCACCCCGCCGCCGCCGCACGCCCGCTTCACGACCGCCCGACTGCTGCGGGTGCTGGGCGCCGGCGCGTTGCTGTGGGCCGGCCCCTTGCTGCTGCTGGTGGCGTTCCAGGGCTGGCACGGCACGCTGGCGCAGATGGCCTGGTTCTTCACCCAGGCGGCCTGGCTGACCTTCGGCGGCGCCTATGCGGTGCTGCCATTCGTGGTCCAGGGGGCGGTGGGCCATTTCGCCTGGCTGGGCAGCTCGCAGATGATCGACGGCCTGGCGCTGGGCGAAACCACGCCCGGCCCGCTGATCATCGTGGTCGCCTTCGTCGGTTTCGTCGGCGGCTGGCAAAGCCCGTCGCTGATCGCCGCCATGGGGGCGGACCACCGCTTCGCCGCGGCCGCGCTGGCGGCGACGACCGTCACCTGGTTCACCTTCCTGCCGTCGTTCATCCTGATCCTGGCCGGCGGGCCCTTGGTGGAGGCGACCCGCGACGACCTGCAGCTCAGCGCGCCGCTGACCGCGATCAGCGCCGCCATCGTCGGCGTCGTGCTGAACCTGGCGCTGTACTTCCTGGGCAACGTGCTGTGGCCGCACGGCCGCGCGGCCGGCACGGATGCAGTGGCCGCGCTGCTCGCATTGGCCGCCGGGCTGGCGCTGATGGTGCTGCGCCGGGGCGTGATCGAGGTCTTGCTGGCCAGCGCCGCGCTGGGCGGCTTGTGGACCCTGCTTCGCTGACGTCTCCGGTCAGCCCGGCGCCGGGGCGGCAAACGCCTGCAGGCCATCGCCGCTGACGCGGCAGATACGCCAGTCCGGCAACACCGTGGCGCCCATCTTTTCGTAGAACGCGATCGCGGCGGCGTTCCAGTCCAGCACGCTCCACTCGAAGCGGCCGCAGCCGCGCTGCAGCGCCAGCGCGCCCAGGTGCTGCAGCAGCGCCCGGCCCAGGCCGGCGCGGCGGTGCGCGGGCTGCACGTAGAGATCTTCGAGATACAGCCCGGGGCGGCACTTGAAGGTGGAGAAATTGGTGAAGAACAGCGCGAAGCCCACCACCGCGCCCGCCACCTCGGCCACCACGCATTCGGCCACCGGCCGCTCGCCGAACAGGTGCTGGTGCAAGGCCTCCGGGGTGGTCTCGACCAGGTGCGAGAGTTGTTCGAATTCCGCCAGCTCGCGGATCAGCGCCACCACCACGGGCACATCGGCGGGACGCGCGGGCCGCAGCGGCGAGGCGTCGAGGGTTGCATCGGACAGCGTCATGGACGCCGATTTTGTCACCGTGCCGACAGCGCCGCCGGGCGCCAGCCCCTACCATCCGATCATGTCCGAAGCCCTCGTCTACACCCCCCGGCGCCCGGCCCGCGACCGGGTCGTTCCCGTGCGCGGCCTGGCCTACCACCTGAGCGTCTGGGGCGAACCCGATCTGGTCAGCCCCGAGCGCCCGGCACTGGTGCTGGGCCACGGCTTCATGGACGTGGGCGCGTCGTTCCAGTTCGTGGTCGATGCGCTGGCCCTGCTGGAAGGGCCGACGCGCTACATCGTCGCCCCCGACTGGCGCGGTTTCGGCCGCACCGAGGTGCCGCACACCGACAGCTACTGGTTCGCCGACTACCTGGGCGACCTGGACGCGCTGCTCGACGGCCGCGTGCCCGGCCTGGCCGCCGGCACCGCCGCGATCGATCTGCTGGGCCACAGCATGGGCGGCAACATCGTGATGAGCTATGCCGGTGCGCGGCCGGCCCATGTGCGCCGGCTGGTGAACCTGGAAGGCTTCGGCATGCCGCGCACCATCGCCGACGAGGCGCCCAAGCGCCTGGCCGACTGGCTCGACGCGCTGGCCGCGCCGCAAAGCCTGCGCGATTACCCCAGCGCGGACGCGGTGGCCGAGCGGCTGTGCCGCAACAACCCGCGGCTGCGCCCCGACCGCGCCGCCTGGCTGGCCCACCAGTGGGCCGCGCCACGCGCCGACGGCCGCTGGCACATCCTGGGCGACCCAGCGCACAAGCGGGTCAGCGCCATGCTCTACCGGGTCGACGAGGCGCTGGCCTTCTGGCAGCGCATCGCGGCCCCGTTGCTGTGGCTGGAGGGCGACGAGACCGATGTCACCCAGTGGTGGGGCCACCGCTATCCGCGGGCGGATTTCGAAGCCCGGCTGGGCGTGGTGCGGCAGGTCGAACGCCGCGTGCTGTCACCCAGCGGCCACATGCTGCACCACGACCAGCCCGAGGCGCTGGCCCGCCGCCTGCTCGACTTCCTCAGCGCGCCGGGGCCCGATCAGTCGGCCGCCGCCGCGGGGTCGCCCGGGTAGCGCAAGGCCTCGATCTGGCGCATCGTCGACGGCGCCGGCCGCGGCGTCAGCAGGCTGACGACCCCGATCACCGCGAAGCCCAGCGGCACGCCGAACACCCCGGCCGAGATCGGCTGGATGCCCCACCACAGCTGCACCGGCCCGGTCAGGCCGAAGACGCCGCGCAGCCAGGGCTGGGTGGTGGCCATGTACCAGAAGGTCACGCCCAGGCCGGCCAGCATGCCGGCCGCCGCCCCCCAGCGGTTGGCGCGGCGCCAGAACACCCCCAGCACCAGCGCCGGGAAGAAGGCCGCCGCCGCCAGCGAAAACGCCGCCGACACCAGGAACAGGATGTTCGCCGGCTTCTGCGCCGCGACAAAGGCCGCCGCCAGCGCCACCGCCAGCAGCAGCACCTTGGAGATCATCACGCGCCGCGCGGTCGACGCGGTCGGATCGATGACCTTGAAGTACAGGTCGTGCGACAGCGCGCTGGTGATCGTCAGCAGCAGGCCGTCGGCCGTGGACAGCGCCGCCGCCAGGCCGCCCGCCGCGACCATGCCGGAGATCACGTAGGGCATGCCGGCGATCTCGGGCATCGCCAGCACCAGGATGTCGCCGTCGATCTTCAGCTCGCCGAGCTGCAGGATGCCGTCGTGGTTGACGTCCTCGACGCTCAGCAGCGTCGGGTCGACCTTGGACCAGCTCGCGATCCAGGCCGGCAGCTGGTCGAAATGGGTACCGACCAGCGAGGTGAAGACCTCGTACTTGAGCATCACCGCCAGCGCCGGGGCGGTCAGGTACAGGATGACGATGAACAGCAGCGACCAGGTCACCGAGCTGCGCGCCTCCTTCACCGACGGCGTGGTGTAGTAGCGGATCAGCACGTGCGGCAGGGCGGCGGTGCCGACCATCAGGCAGAACACCAGCGCGATGAAGTTGCGCCGCGACAGGTCGAAGGCCGTGCGCTCGGCCGGCGTGCCGTCCGGGTTGCCGGCAAACGGCGTCGCGTGATCGGGCATGCCCGCCAGCGGCACCGCACGCAGGCGGAGCTCGGCCCGCTGAGCCGTCCAGAGCGCCACGGCATCGTCCGCGGTGCGCGGCAGCTGCGCCAGCTCGCGCTCGGCCGCCTGGATCACGTGCTGGGCGGCATGCGCCCGCTTGAGCTCGGCGACGTGCCGCAGCGCGTCGGCGCGCTCGGCGGCCATCGCCGCAGGCACGTGATGCAGCTTGCGGCCCAGCAGATCGGCCCGGGCCTGGTAGATCGCGATCACGTCGCGCTCGGCCGGGTCGCTCTTGAGTCGCTGCTCGATCGCACTGACCTTCTGCAAGGTGTAGCCGTAGACGGCCTGCGGCAGCGGCGAGCCGGTCTGCTTGAGGCTGAGCCAGGCCACCGGCATCAGGTAGGCGATCACCAGCACGATGTATTGGGCCACCTGGGTCCAGGTCACCGCCCGCATGCCGCCCAGGAACGAGCACACCAGGATCCCGCCCAGGCCGAGGAAGACGCCGATCTCGAACGACGCGATGCTGGTCAGGCGGGTCGTGATCAGCCCCACGCCGTAGATCTGGGCGACCACGTAGATGAACGAGCACAGGATGGCGGCGGCCAGGCCGATCAGCCGGGTCAGGTGGCCCTCGTAGCGCATGCCCAGGAAATCGGGCACGGTGAACTGCCCGAACTTGCGCAGGTACGGCGCCAGCAGGAAGGCCACCAGGCAGTAACCGCCGGTCCAGCCGAGGATGAAGGCCAGGCCGTCGTAGCCGGTGAGGTAGAGCGTGCCGGCCATGCCGATGAACGAGGCCGCGCTCATCCAGTCGGCCGCGGTGGCCATGCCGTTGTAGACCGCCGGCACGCGGCGCCCGGCCACGTAGTACTCGACCGCATCGGTGGTGCGGCTCATCACGCCGATCACCGCGTAGATCACCACCGGCGCGGCCAGGAACACGAAGCCGATGTACTGCCGCGGCAGGCCCAGCCGCTCGAGCACGGTCATCAGCGCGATGAAGATCAGGAAGCACAGCGCGTAGCCGAGGTAGATCATGTGCAGGCGCCGCCGGAAGCCCAGGCTCGCCAGCACCCGCCCGCCGGCCGCGGCGGGCTCAGTCCTGCTCGTCGACGCCATGGCTCGCATCCAGCCGATTCATCGCCCAGGCGTAGACCGCCACCAGCGCCAGGAAGACGAGCAGCGCGCCCTGCGCGGCCCACCAGAAGCTGAACGGCCAGCCGAAGAACGAGAACGTCAGGCGCCGGGCCTCGAACACGACGCCGAAACTGGCCGCTGCCCACAGCAGCAGCAACAGCGCGGTCAGGCGGCGTACCCGCACCCAATAGGCACGGCGCCGCTCGGCCCCGGCGGCGTGCGACGCTAGCGGCATGCCTGCACCCCCAACGCCAGGCACAAGCGGATCTTGGCCAGTGTGGCCAGCAGCCAGCAGGCCGCCAGCCACCAGCCGGCATGGCGGCCGGCCAGGCGCTCGAAGGGCTGGACCACCCAGCCCAGCAGGCGATGGAACGGATTGGCGGCGCGGGCCGGCCCGGCGATCAGCCCCAGCACGAAGCGCCCCAGCAGCGCCATCAACGCCACCTCGCAGACCCATTTCACGCTCACCGCCAGCCACAGCATCCGTTGCGCCTCGTCCCACGGCCGGCGAGCACCGGCCGCATGTGTGTTGCGCCGCATTGTCGCGGCATTCGCGGCGCGCAGGCGGCGGGCCGTCGGCGCCGGCATGCGAAAATGCGAGGTTTGAAAAAAGGACCCGCGTCATGGACATCGAACGCATCAATGCCATCGGCAACTCCCTGGCCGACCTGACCCGGCGGACCCTCGACTTACGGGGGTATCTTTGACTACGACCGCAAAGTCCTGCGCCTGAACGAAGTCAACGCCACGCTGGAAAACCCCGACATCTGGAACGACCCCAAGCGGGCGCAGGAACTGGGCAAGGAAAAGAAGACGCTGGACGAGGTCGTGGGCACCATCGACCACCTGACCAGCAATCTCGCCGACAACACCGAGTTGTTCGAGATGTCCAAGGCCGATGACGACGTCGCCGGCCTGGAAGCCATCGAAGGCCTGGCGGCCGAACTGCGCGAGATCGTCGAGCGGCTGGAATTCCGCCGCATGTTCAGCAACCCGGCCGACCCGATGAACTGCTTCGTCGACATCCAGGCCGGCGCAGGCGGCACCGAGGCCTGCGACTGGGCCGGCATGCTGCTGCGCCAGTACCTGAAGTACTGCGAGCGCAAAGGCTTCAAGACCACGATGGAAGACGAGACGCCGGGCGACATCGCCGGCATCAAGAGCGCCACCATCAAGGTCGAGGGCGACTACGCCTTCGGCCACCTGCGCACCGAGACCGGCGTGCACCGCCTGGTGCGCAAGAGCCCGTTCGATTCGGCCGGCGGGCGCCACACCAGCTTCGCGTCGCTGTTCGTCTACCCGGAGGTCGACGACTCGATCGAGATCGACATCAACCCGGCCGACGTCCGCACCGACACCTTCCGCGCCTCGGGCGCTGGCGGCCAGCACATCAACAAGACCGATTCGGCGGTGCGGCTGACGCACATCCCGACCGGCATCGTCGTGCAATGCCAGGACGGCCGCAGCCAGCACAGCAACCGCGACGTGGCCTGGAAGCGGCTGCGCTCGCGCCTGTACGACCATGAAATGCGCAAGCGCATGGAAGAGCAGCAGAAGCTGGAAGACACCAAGACCGACGTCGGCTGGGGCCACCAGATCCGCTCCTACGTGCTGGACCAGAGCCGCATCAAGGACTTGCGCACCAACGTCGAGACCTCCAACACCCAGAAGGTGCTCGACGGCGACCTGGACGCCTTCATCGCCGCCAGCCTGAAACAAGGCCTGTGATGCCGGCGCCGGCCCGCTTCGATGCCCTGCTGTTCGACCTCGACGGCACGCTGATCGACAGCATGCCGCTGCATCAGCGCGCCTGGACGACCTGGTTCGCGGACCGGGGCCGCCCGCTGGACGAGAATCCGGCCTTCTTCGCCCGCACCGCCGGGCGCAGCGGCCACGAGATCCTGGCCGACCTGTTCCCGACGGCCTCGGCCGCCGAGATCGAGGCCATGGCCGAGGCCCGCGAGGCGCGCTACCGCGAGCTGGCGGCGCGCGAACTGGCGCCGGTGGCCGGCGCGCTGGCCTGGCTCGCGCTGGCCCGGTCGCAACGACTGAAACTGGCGGTGTGCACCGCGGCGCCGCCGGCCAACATCGCGCTGGCCTTCGAGCGCTTCGATCTGGCGCGCCAGATCGACACCGTCACCAGCCCGGCGGACGGCCTGCGCGGCAAGCCGCACCCGGACCTGTTCAGCGAGGCCGCGCGCCGCCTCGGCGTGAGCCCCGAGCGCTGCCTGGTGTTCGAGGACGCGCCGCTGGGCATCGAGGCCGCCCGCCGGGCCGGCATGCCGGCGATCGCCCTCGCCACCACGCTGGAGGCCCGCGCCTTCGGCACCCCTCCCCACCTGATCGCCACGGTGAACGACTTCACCGCGCTCGATCCTTCCCTGCTGTTGGCTTGACCAAGAAGGACGCTCCTCATGATGATGCGTGAAGGCACGGCGGCGCTGGTGCGCCGCGAAGACTACCTGGCCCCGGCCTACTGGATCCGCAGCGCCGAGCTGACGCTGGACCTGGATCCGGCCAAGACCATCGTCGCCAGCAAGCTGGCGATCGAACGCAACCCGGACCAGGCCGCTCAACCGCTGCGGCTGAACGCCGAAGGGCTGAACCTGCTGCGCGTGCTGGTGGACGGCCAGAGCGTGTCGTTCCGCCACGAGGACGACCTGCTGACCCTCGAGGCCCCGGCCGCCGAGCGCTTCACGCTGGAGATCCGCAACACCGTCTCGCCCGAGAAGAACACCCAGCTCAGCGGGCTCTATGCCTCGGGCTCGGGCCTGTTCACGCAGTGCGAGGCCGAGGGCTTCCGCCGCATCACCTGCTTCCTCGACCGACCCGACGTGATGGCGGTCTACACCGTCACGCTGCGCGCCGACAAGGCGAAGTACCCGGTGCTGCTGTCCAACGGCAACCTCGTCGAGCAGGGTGCGCTCGACGGCGGCCGCCATTACGCGACCTGGCACGACCCCTTCCCCAAGCCCAGCTACCTGTTCGCCGTGGTGGCGGCCGACCTGGTGGCCCGCGAGCAATGGGTGCGCACCCGCGCCGGCAAGGATCACCTGCTGCAGATCTTCGTCAAGCGGGGCCAGCTGGAAAAGACCGAGCACGCGATGAATTCGCTGGTCGCCTCGATGGTCTGGGACGAAGCCCGCTTCAAGCTGCCGCTGGACCTGGAGCGCTTCATGATCGTCGCGGTCGACGACTTCAACATGGGCGCGATGGAGAACAAGGGCCTCAACGTCTTCAACACCAAATACGTGCTGGCCAGCGCCGCCACCGCGACGGACGAGGATTTCGACGGCATCGAGAGCGTCGTCGCGCACGAATACTTTCACAACTGGACCGGCAACCGCGTCACCTGCCGCGACTGGTTCCAGCTCTCGCTGAAGGAAGGCCTCACCGTCTTCCGCGACCAGGAATTCAGCATGGACATGGCCGGCAGCGCCTCGGCCCGCGCGGTGCGCCGCATCGGCGACGTGCGCTCGCTGCGCGAACGCCAGTTCCCCGAGGACGCCGGCCCGATGGCCCACCCGGTGCGCCCGGACGCCTACCAGGCGATCGACAACTTCTACACCGCCACCGTCTACGAAAAGGGCGCCGAGGTGGTGCGGATGATGCACAGCCTGGTCGGCCGTGACGGCTTCGCCGCCGGCATGGCGCGCTACTTCGAGCGCCACGACGGCCAGGCCGTGACCTGCGACGACTTCGCGCAGGCCATGGCCGACGCCAACCCCGCCAGCCCGCTGGCCCGGCACCTGCCGCAGTTCAAGCGCTGGTACGGCCAGGCCGGCACGCCGCGGCTGTCCGCACGCGGCGAACGCGACGCGGCCAACGCCACCTACACGCTCACGCTCACCCAGTCGAACAACGGCCAGCCGCCGCAGGTGCTGCCGATCGCGATGGGCCTGCTGGCCCGCGACGGTCGCGCGCTGACGGTGCAGCTCGACAACGACGCCTACGCGGGGTCGGCCACCGAGCGCGTGCTGGTGATGACCGAGGCCGAGCAGCGCTTCACCTTCACCGGCATCGCCGAGGACTGCATCCCCTCGCTGCTGCGCGGCTTCTCGGCCCCGGTCGAGCTGCGCGACGACCTGAGCGACGCCGATCTGCTGGTGCTGCTGGCCCACGACAGCGACGCCTTCAACCGCTGGGAAGCCGGCCAGCGCCTGGCGCTGGCGCGGCTGCGCGCCGCGCTGTCCAGCGCGACCCCGCTCGCCCTGGACCCGGCCTACGTCAACGCCTTGCGCACGCTGCTGCGCGACCCGGCGCTGGACCCGGCCTTCAAGGCCCTGGCCTTGCTGCTGCCGACCGAAGGCTACGTCGCCGAACAGCTGGCCGAAGTCGACCCGCAACGCATCCACACGGTGCGCGACGCGATGCGGGCCGAGCTCGCCGCGGCGCTTCATGACGACTGGGTCTGGGCCTTCGAGGCCCATCAGGTCAGCGCCGGCTACCGGCCGGACGCGGCGCAGAGCGGCCAGCGCGCGCTGGCCAATCTGGCGCTGGCGATGCTGACGCTGCATGCCCAGGCCCATGGCGACACGGTCTGGCCGGGCCGCGCCTACCAGCGCTTCAAGGACGCCAGCAACATGACCGACCGGCTGGGCGCGCTCGACGCGCTGCTGCTGGCCGGCTCCGAGCTGGCCGCGCCCGCGCTGGAACGCCTGCACAGCCAGTTCCGCGGCGATGCGCTGGTGCTGGACAAGTGGTTCCAGATGCAGGCCCGGGCCAGCGAACGCGATGGGCGAGTGTTCGCCCGCGTCAAGCAGCTGCTGTCGCATCCCGACTTCACGCTGCACAACCCGAACCGCGCCCGCGCGCTGATCGCCGCCTGGTACACCAATCCGGCGGCCTTCCACCGTCCCGATGCCGCGGGCTACGTGCTGTGGTCCGAGAAGGTGATCGAGATGGACGCGCTGAATCCGCAGCTGGCGTCGCGTTTCGCCCGCGCGCTGGACCGCTGGCGCGCGCTGGCCGAGCCCTACCGCAGCGCCGCGCGCGAGGCGATCGCCCGCGTCGCCGCCCGGCCGGACCTCAGCGACGACACCCGCGAGATCGTCACCCGCGCGCTGCAGGACTGAGCCCGGCGCCGCATCGACATTCCCATCCCGGAGGATTCATGAGCAAACGCATCAGCCTGACCCAGTACCTCGTCGAGCAGCAGCGCGAGCACGGCCACATCCCGGCCCAGCTGCGCCTGCTGATCGAGATCGTCGCGCGGGCCTGCAAGAGCATCGCCATCTCGGTCAACAAGGGCGCGCTCGGCGAGGTGCTGGGCTCGGCCGGCTCCGAGAACGTGCAGGGCGAGGTGCAGAAGAAGCTCGACATCATCTCGAACGAGGTGCTGATCGAGGCCAACGAATGGGGCGGCCACCTGGCGGCGATGGCGTCGGAGGAGATGGACTCGATCCACGTCGTGCCCAACCGCTACCCGCAGGGCGAATACCTGCTGCTGTTCGATCCGCTCGACGGCTCCAGCAACATCGACGTCAACGTCTCGATCGGCACCATCTTCTCGGTGCTGCGCAAGGTCACCCACAACCGCGGCGTCAGCGAGGAAGACTTCCTGCAGCCCGGCCGGCAGCAGGCCGCCGCCGGCTACTGCGTCTACGGCCCGCAGACCACGCTGGTGCTGACCGTCGGCGAAGGCGTGGCGATGTTCACGCTCGACCGCGAGCAGGGCTCGTTCGTGCTGACGGCCGAGAACGTCCGGATTCCCGAGGACACCCAGGAGTTCGCGATCAACATGTCCAACCAGCGCCACTGGGCCGCCCCGGTGGCGCACTACATCGAAGAGTGCCTGCAGGGCAAGACGGGGCCGCGCGGCAAGGACTTCAACATGCGCTGGGTCGGCTCGATGGTGGCCGACGTGCACCGCATCCTGACCCGCGGCGGCGTCTTCCTGTACCCGTGGGACCAGCGCGAACCCGACAAGCCCGGCAAGCTGCGCCTGATGTACGAGGCCAACCCGATGAGCTTCCTGGTCGAGCAGGCCGGCGGCATGGCCAGCAACGGCCACGAGCGCCTCATGGACCTGATGCCGACCAAGCTGCACGAACGCGTCAGCGTCGTGCTGGGCTCGAAGAACGAGGTGCAGCGCGTCGTCGAGCACCACCAGCCGGCCGGCGCCTGAGCGCCCTGCCGACGGCCCGCCCCGCAGCGCCATGAACACCGACTACATCTACTGGACCTTCACCTCCGCCGCGAGCTGTGTGTCGACCTTCGTGGCCCTGCTGCTGACCGGCTACGCGCTGGTGCTGTCGCAGATCGAGGCGGCGCGCGAGCGCGACGAATCGCTGCAGGAGCTGCACGACGCGCTGCGCAAGATCTACCACGCGCGCCTCACCGGTCTGGCCTGGCTGACGGCGATCGCCGTCATCCTGAGCCTGCTGGCGGTGTGGCTGAACCGCTCCGGCGTGCCCGCCCCCGGCGCGATCCTGGCCGTCGCGGCGACGCTGGACATCACCGCGATCATCACCGGGCTGGCCTTCGTGGTCTCGATCATCGACCCGGCCAAGTACCAGAAGGCGGCCGAGCGCGAGCTGGAACAGGTGCAGGCGGCCGACCCGTCGGGCATGGTGGCGCCGGTGATCGACTACTTCCGCGCCTACCGCAAGCTCGACCGCGCGCTGCGCGACCTGGCGACCCGGCACGACATCGCGCCCGATGAAGCCGAGACCAAGCGAACCACCAGCGTGCGCAAGCTGGCCGAGGAGCTGCTGCATCTGGACCTGATCACCGACGACCTGTGCGCCGAGGTGCAGGAGCTCGCCAAGTACCGCAACCTGCTGGTGCACGGCGACGTGAAGGACGCCGACTTCGGCATGATCGAGCGGGTCCGCGGCGCCCTGGCGCGGATTCGCCAGATCGCCTGAACGGGCTCAGTCGCCCAGCAAGGCGGTCTCGACCAGATCGCACAGCACGTGGCCGACGAACTGCTGGGCCTCCAGCACGCGGGCGGTGCCACCGCCCGGCACGACGATCGCGAGATGGCAGCTCTCGGCCAGGCCCCGGCTGCCCGGGGCCAGCAGGCCGACGGTCAGCAGGCCGCGCTCGCCGGCGCGGTCGGCCGCGCGCTTGAGCGCCGCCCCGCCGTCGCCGGCGCAGATCACCAGCAAGGCATCGCCCGGCCGGCCCAGCGCCTCGACCTGGCGCGAGAACACCTCGTCCGCGGTCCAGGCTGACCCGACCCCGTCGCTCGACAAGGCCAGCACCGCCAGCGGCCGGTGGCCGTTGCCGGCCAGCCAGTTGCCCAGGTGGCGGCTCAGCGCGGCCGACGCCGCCTGCCCGCCGATCAACAGCTTGCCGCCCGCACCGAGGCAGGCGGCGAGGCGCTCGGCGACTGCCTGCACCTCCGCTTCGAGCCGTCCCATCGATCGGAACTGCGCCTGGTGCGCCTGCAGGGCGCGCGCGAATCCGCCGGGCTGCCCGGGGCTCGATGCCGGCAGCGGTGCGGTCGCGGAATCCGGGACAAGGCTCATGGTGCGCCATCGTCGCAGGCCCGCCAGCCCACCAAAGGCCGGGAAAGCGGCCCCTAGGCCGCCCACTTCGTCGCCTTGGCGGCGGCGCCCATCAGGGCAAACCGGCAGACACCCGGCACGGTATCGCTGCAAGAATGGCTGTCCTTCAACTTTCAATCAGTCGGGAAACGCAATGATCCAGCGGGTGAACGTGGGACGGTGGACGGCCGGCATCGCGACGATGGCGGCCTGGGGTCTGGCGCAGGCGATCGGCCTGCCCGGCCCGCTGGTGACGCCGCAATGGCTGCACGAGCACGCCAGCGACGTGCAGGTGGTCGACATCCGCGACGACATGAACTCGCTGACCAACAAACCCAGCTTCAGCACCCCGAACGGCAAGAAGGTGCTCGACCAGGTCGGCGGCCACATCCCGGACGCCTTGTCGGCCAACTTCTGGGCCTTGCGCGAGTCGCACACGATCGACGGCAAGAAGATCGACTTCCAGCTGCCCACGGCCGAGGAGTTCCAGGGCGTGATGCGCGCCTCGCAGCTGGAGCCGGGCAAGCCGGTGGTGCTGGCGCCCACCGGCGACGACGCGGTGTCGCTGCAGGAGGCCGCGTTCCTGGCCTGGGAGCTGCAGTTGTTCGGCCAGCCGGCCGACCAGATCGCGATCCTGGACGGCGGCACCCACGCCTGGATCATGGCCGGCTACGACGTGGACGACGACGCGATCGCGCCGATGACCGCCGGCCACTGGACCGCCCAGCCGCCGCGCGCCGAGCTGCTCGCCACCGTGGCCCAGGTGCAGGCCGCGCCGCGCGCCCGCCAACGCCTGCTCGACGCCCGACCGCTGGCCCAATACGCCGGGCTGGACCGCACGCCGGTGATCCCGGTCTATGGCCGGCTGCCGGGCGCCAGCCCGCTGCCCGCCGAGCTGCTGTATGCGCCGTCGCCCGACGGCGCCTGGCACTTCCTCTCCGCCGACCGGTACAAGGCGGTGTTCGCCCTCAACGGCGTGCCGCGGCTCGGCCCGGCGATCCTGTACTGCAACACCGGGCAGTACGCCGCCGGCGCGTGGTACGCGCTGGCCCGCATCGTCGGCATCAAGGGCTTGCGCGAATACCCCGGCGGCATGAACGAATGGGTGCAGCGCGGCCTGCCGGTGAACCCGTGACGCCGCGATCCACCCACCCGTCCGAGCACCGGCGATGACGCGCCCGCCCACCCTGCTGCGAGCCCTCGCCGGCGTCGCGCTGGCCGCGGCGCTGGCCCACCCGCTGTCGGCCGGACCGCTGCCCTACGACGAGGGTGCCGATGCGCCGGCCGCGATGCGCCAGGCCCTGGCCGGTGCCCAGGCCGACCACCGGCCGGTGCTGCTGATCCTCGGTGCCAACTGGTGCGAGGACTGCCGCGCGCTGGACCAGGCCCTGCACCAGGGCCGCAATGCCGAGCTGATCGCACGCCACTTCCGGGTCGTCAAGGTCGACGTCGGCAATTTCGACCACAACCTCGACCTGGTCCGGGCCTACGGCAATCCGATCAAGAACGGTATTCCTGCGGCGGTCGTGGTCTCGCCGGACAACCAGGTGCTGTACTCGACCCGGGCGGGCGAGCTGGCGGACGCGCGGCACATGAGCGACACCGGCATCTACGACTTCTTCCAGCGGGTCAGCCAGCGCGTCGCACCGGCGCCGTGACGCCGCGCGCCGCCGGCGCGGGCCCGGTCCGTGCTCCAATGGCCGGTGGCTCAACCCACTTTCGAACACCATGGGCAAGGGACGTCTGGAAGCCTTCAGCGACGGCGTGATCGCGATCATCATCACCATCATGGTGCTGGAGCTGAAGGTGCCGCACGGCGACGATCTGCAGGCGCTGCTGCCGCTGTGGCCGGTGCTGCTCGGCTACGTGCTGAGCTTCACCAACGTCGGCCTCTACTGGAACAACCACCATCACCTGCTGCACACCTGCAAGACGGTGAACGGCGCGATCCTGTGGGCCAACCTGCACCTGCTGTTCTGGCTCTCGCTGATGCCGGCCACCACGGCCTGGATGGGCGAGACCCACTTCGCCGCCGTGCCGATGGCCGTCTACGGTTTCGTGCTGCTGATGTCGGCCGTCGCCTACTGGATCCTCAGCCGCGCGATCATCCGCTCGCAGGGCCCGCAGTCGCTGCTCCAGGCCGCCATCGGCAAGGACTGGAAGGGCAAGCTGCCGCTGCTGATGTACGCCGCGGCGGTGCCGCTGGCCTTCGTGTCGCCCTGGCTGTCCGGTGCGCTGTACGTGCTGGTGGCGCTGATGTGGCTGGTGCCCGACCGGCGCGTGGCGCGCGCACTGGCGCAACACGAGCCCACGCCATGACGGGCGCCACACTGATCCTGCGGCCGTTCCGGCCCGGCGACGAGGCGGCGGTGGTCGCGCTGTGGCAGGCCTGCGGCCTGACGCGGCCCTGGAACGACCCGCACCGCGACATCCAGCGCAAGCTCGGCGTGCAGCCTGAGGGCTTTCTGGTCGGCGAGGCCGATGGCCGGATCGTCGCCAGCGCGATGGCCGGCTACGACGGACACCGCGGCTGGGTCAACTACCTGGCGGTGGCGCCCGACTGCCGTCACCGCGGCCATGGCCGCGCGCTGATGCGGCACATCGAGCAGTGGCTCACGACGCTGGGCTGCCCCAAGCTGAACCTGCAGGTGCGCGCCGGCAACGATGCCGTGCTGGCCTTCTACGCCCGCCTGGGCTATGGCGACGACCACACGGTCGGCCTGGGCAAGCGCCTGATCGAGGACGGTCCGCCGAGCACGGGCTGAGCCCCGCGCCCTGTCAGGCCGCTTTCAGGGCCTGGGCCAGCAGCGGCACGACGCTGATCGCGTTGCTGGCGTGCGGCACGCAATCCGTGCTCCAGATGTGGCGCACCCCCGCCGCTTGCAGGTCGGCCAGCGCATCGCCGACGAACAGCGCGTGGGTCACCGCCACGTCGACGCTGGCCGCGCCGGCCGCCCGCGCCAATTGCGCGGCGGCGACCAGCGTGCGGCCGGTGCTGGCGACGTCGTCCACCAGCACCACCGCGCGGCCCCGGCAATCCAGGCCGGACGGCAGCGTGACGTCGACCGCGTGGTCGCCGTGGCGCTGCTTCAGGCAGCCGGCATGGTCGGCCGCCGGCTGGCAGGCGGCCGCCGCTTCGCGCACCCATTGCGCCGACTCCTCGTCCGGCCCCAGCAGCAGCGGCCGCCTCACCCGCTCGGCCACCCAGCGCCCGATCAGCCGGGCGGCCGTCAGCGAGCGCGCCGCGCAGCCCGGCATCACCTCGTCCAGCGACGCGATGCGGTGCAGGTGCGGGTCGACGGTCAGCAAGCCGTCGAACTGGCGCGCGAGCCAGCCGGCGATGTGGCGCTGGCTGACCGCTTCGCCGGGCGTGAACGCGATGTCCTGCCGCATGTAGGCCAGGTAGGGGCAGACCAGCGTCAGCGCCGCGGCGCCCAGCTCGCGGGCGGCCGGCGCCGCGATCAGCAGCTCGACCAGCTTCTCGTTGGGCTGGTGCAGGCTGCGCCAGACCAGCACGTGGCCTTGCAGCACGGGCGGCAGGCGCAGCTTCAGCTCGCCGTCGGGAAAGCGGTGGCGCTCGATCAGCGCCAGCGGCACATCCAGCGCCCGGGCCAGCGCGCCGGCGGGCTCGCGCTCGTCCTCGAAGGCCAGCACCTGCCGCGGCGGGCCGAGCGGCGCGGCCGTCACGCGGCCTCCACGGTGTAGCCGTGGCCGCGCGCGGCCAGCTCGCGGGCGAAGTCCAGGTCGGCCGGGAACTGCGCGTGCAGGCGGTACAGCGTCTGTCCGGCCACCACCGTGTCGCCGACCTTGCACAGCAGGTCGGCGCCGGCGCCGGGCATCTGCGGCGCGCCGGCCAGACGGGCGATGCGCGCCAGGCGCAGGTTGTCGATCGCGCGGACCACGCCGGGCGCTGCCGCCGTGACCTCGTGCACCAGCGTGCCCAGTTCGGGCGGCTGCGGGCGTCGCCCCTGCGCGTCGATGATCGCCTCCATCTGCGCCAGCGCGCGGCCCGATTCGAGGATGTCGCGGGCGATGCGCCAGCCGTCGCCGCCGCGCACGTCCGGGTCGAACTCGATCACGCGGCCGGCCAGGCGCAGCGCCTTCTCTCGCAGGTCGGCCGGTGCCTGCGGGTCGTTGCGCAGCACGCGCATCACGTCGCGGGCCTCCAGCACCGGTCCGATGCCGTTGCCGATCGGCTGGCTGCCGTCGGTGATCATCACGTCGAGCTGCAGGTTCAGGCTGCCGGCGACGTACTCGAACAGCTTGCGCAGGCGCAGTGCCTCCGCCATCGAGCGCACCTTGGCGCTGGGGCCGACCGGGATGTCCAGCACCAGATGAGTCGAGCCGGCGGCGATCTTCTTCGACAGGATCGAGGCCACCATCTGGCCCGAGGAGTCGATGCCCAGCGGCCGCTCGACCGAGATCAGGATGTCGTCGGCCGGCGAGAGGTCGGCGGTGCCGCCCCAGGCCAGGCAGCCGTTGGTGTCGCGCACGATCTGCTGCAGGCGCTCGAACGGCAGCTCGACCTGGGCCAGCACCTCCATCGTGTCGGCCGTGCCGGCCGGCGAGGTGATGGCGCGCGACGAGGTCTTGGGGCACAGCATGCCGTGCGCGGCGACGATGGGCACCACCAGCATCGAGGTGCGGTTGCCCGGAATGCCGCCGATGCAATGCTTGTCGACCACCGGGCCGCCGCGCACGCTGTGCTGCCAGTCGAGCTGGCGGCCGGACTCGATCATCGCCTCGGTCAGGTACAGCACCTCGTCGCGTTCGAGGTCGTAGCCGTTGGTCGCGACGACGAAGGCCGCCAGCTCGATCTTCGAGTAGCGCGCGGCCGCCACGTCGCGGATGATGGCCCGCAGGTCGTCGCGCGACAGCCGTTCGCCGGCGATCTTGCGGTGCAGGGCCGACAGCGAGGCCGCCGGTTCGGCCGGCGACACATGGGCGGCGTGGCCGGCCAGCACGTTCAGCCGCGCGAACGCGTCCTCCGACAGGCCCAGTTCGCCGCGCTCGACGATCTGGTCGTCGTCGACCACGTTCAGCACCGCGCTGATCGTGGTGCCGTTGGCCCGTACCATCACCTTGGACAAGGCCTGGAAGCCGGCCGCCCGCACCACCGCGCAGTCGCGGTGCAGGTAGACGACGCTTTCGCGCCAGGTATCGATGCCGACGCGGCGGATGCGCAACTCTTGCAGTTCCATCCGCGCACTCTACCGCGGCGCGCGGGCACCGCCGCGGCGACGCCCGCGCGCCCGCCCCGCTCAGGCGGCGGCCTGCGGGCCGGCCAGGTAGTCGGCCTTGCCCAGGTCCACGCCGGCCTGGCGCAGCAGCGCGTAGGCGGTGGTGATGTGGAAGAACATGTTGGGGATCGCCCAATGCTTCAGGTAGGCCTCGGCCTTCATCGT
Source organism: Ideonella sp. sgz306126 (assembly GCF_056032705.1). Lineage (NCBI taxonomy): Bacteria > Pseudomonadati > Pseudomonadota > Betaproteobacteria > Burkholderiales > Sphaerotilaceae > Ideonella > Ideonella sp. sgz306126. The sequence continues at coordinate 573,139 of NZ_JBVYWP010000003.1, read as the reverse complement.
GCGGGTGGCGTCGCGACCGACCGGAAAGGTCACGTCGGCCGCCTCGCGGCCATCCAGCGCCGACGGCGGCACCGTGGCCAGCCAGTCCAGCGTCTTGGCGATGCGGGCCTTCAGATCGGCGAAGCTGGCCTCGTTGTCGTCGAACTTCGGCGCCTTGATGCCGGCCATGCGCGCCGTGCCGTTCTTCGCCGCGTCGCAGGCGATGCGGATCTGCGCGGTGAACGGCAGCATGTCGGGCGCCAGGCGCATCGCCAGGAACACGTTCGGGTCGAACTTGCGCGCGGCGGCGTTCGCCTCGGCCTTGTCCAGGCAGTGCGCGAGGTTGGTCAGCGCGGTGGTGAAGACAGGCAGGCTGGCGCTGCCGAGGGTGATGGACATGAGCAGATCTCCCGGGAGTGAATGAAGCTGGCGCGCATGCTACGCGCCAGCCCTCGCCCTTGCAGGGCACGGGTCAAGCGGCCAGCCCCGGAGGTCGAGGATGCCAGCGCGCCATGCTCAGGCAGTCGGCATAGACGCCATCGCGCAGGCCGTACCCACGCAAGCGGCCCTCTTCCACAAAGCCAAGACTCCGATAGAGCGCGATCGCGCGGTCGTTGTCGGCGAACACCGTGAGCTCGATCCGCAACACACCGGCCCAGCCATCGGCGTAGGCCAGCAACGCGGCCATCAGCGCACGGCCCACCCCCTGCCCTTGCGCCTCGCGCGCCACCGAAATCCCCAGGCCCACGGCGTGACGGCGCCGTGGCGACCCGCCCGATGGGTGCAGGCCGGCCTGACCCAGCACCTGCCCGTCGCGCTCGGCGACCAGCACCAGCTCCGAGGTGCCGCCCTTGTCCTGCGCCGCCAGGCGCTCGCGCCAGAGGCCTTCCGACGGAAAGGGCAGTTGCAGTGTCCCGGGCAGCACCTCGGGGTCGCCCATCAGGGCGGCGAAAGCAGCGGCATCGTCGACGCGGGCGCGCCTGAGGCGGAACGGTGAGTGGTCGGGTCGGTTCAACATCGGCTCCTGGTAGGGGCTCAAAAAAGACAAGGCCCGCGGGGTGCGCGGGCCTGGGACGGGTGGCCGTCGAGGCGGCCGGGGTGTCGCAGGACCCGCTACGGACTGTGGACCGGGCACGGAGCCATGCCCACCAGAACGGCGGTCAGGGACACGGGGGGGTTCGGGCCGCGCGACACGGCCCAAGCTTAGAGGTCCGCCCGCCGTGCTGTCAACGCGGCGGGTCGGGGTCCGCGCTTGGCAGGCGCGGCGCGGGTGGCGCATCGACGTCGCGGGCCTCGATGTCGATCACGTCGTCCGGGGCCGCGGGGCGCCTGCGGCCCGCCGGCCCGACACCGCCGAAGCCACCCTGGCCGAACTGCCAGACGCCGGCCCAGGCCGGCCCCTGGGCGGGGCGGGGGGTGCGCCAGGTCACGGCGGCGCCCCAGACGCTGAGCACGGCGGCCCACAGCAGCAGACCGCTGTTGACGGCCTGCAGGTTCAGCACCCGACCGAACACGGCCGTCAGCGAGACCAGCAGGAACAGCGGAAAACTCAGGCCTAGCAGCAGGGCCAGGCCCCAACGCCCTCGCCGCAGCGCCCACCCGGCGGCCATCGGCGCGAGCAGCGCGCCGAGCAGGGCCGAGCCCACCGGCCCAGGCCAGGCGGCCGCCAGCACGCGGCCCAGGCTCAGCACCGCGGCGAGCAGGAACAGGCCGAAGCCCAGGCCGCGCAGCCGCAGGTCGCGGCGCGAGCGCGGCAGGCCGGCGCGCGCGTTGAGCATCAGCAGCGCCGCCAGCGCCAGCAGCCAGACCGGCCAGGGCAGATCGGACAGGCCGAGCAGCCCGTCCGCCAGCGCACGCGGGCTCAGGCTCACACCCGCTCGGCGATCCAGGCCGGCACGGCGGCCAGCGCCGCCGGCAGCGCGGCCGCGTCGGTGCCGCCGGCCATCGCCATGTCGGGCTTGCCGCCGCCCTTGCCGCCGACCTGGCTGGCGACGAAGTTCACCAGGTCGCCGGCCTTGACCCGGCCCACGCTGTCGGTGGTGACGCCGGCGGCCAGCTGGACCTTGCCGCCGTCCACCGCGGCCAGCACGATGGCGGCGGTCTTGAGCTTGTTCTTCAACTGGTCCAGCGTGGTGCGCAGCGTGGCGGCATCGGCGCCTTGCAGCGTCGCCGCCAGCACCTTGAGGCCCTTGATGTCGACCGCCTGGCCGACCAGGTCGTCGCCCTGGCTGGAGGCCAGCTTGCCCTTGAGCGCGGCCACTTCCTTTTCCAGCGCGCGGGTCTGCTCCTGCAACTGCAGGAGGCGCCCGGCCACCTCGGCCGGCGTGGCTTTCAGCGCCCCGGCCACGCCATGGACCGTGGCCTCCAGGCCTTGCAGATAGGCCAGCGCGCCTGAACCGGTCACCGCCTCGACGCGGCGGATGCCGGCGGCCACGCCGCTTTCGGCGACGATCTTGAACAGGCCGATGTCGCCGGTGGCCTTGACGTGGGTGCCGCCGCACAGCTCCTTGCTGGAGCCGATGCTGAGCACCCGCACGGTCTCGCCGTACTTCTCGCCGAACAGCATCATCGCGCCGCTCTTCTGCGCGTCGTCCAGCGCCATCACCTGGGCTTGCGCAGCGACGTTGGCGAGGATCTCGGCGTTCACCAGGGCCTCGACCTGGCGGATCTGCGCCTCGGTCAGCGGCGCGGTGTGGGCGAAGTCGAAGCGCGTGCGCTCGGCATTGACCAGGCTGCCCTTCTGCTGCACATGGCCGCCCAGCACCTCGCGCAGCGCCTTGTGCATCAGGTGGGTGGCGCTGTGGTTGCGCACGGTGCGGGCGCGCTGCTCGGCGTCGACCTTGGCGACGAAGACATCGCCGACCCCGACCGAGCCCTCGGCGATGTGGCCGTGGTGACCGAACACGTCGGCCTGGATCTTGAAGGTGTCGGCCACCTCAACGCGCGTCGTGCCGTTGCGCAGTTCGCCGGCATCGCCGGCCTGGCCGCCGCTCTCGGCGTAGAACGGCGTGTGGTCCAGCACGATCACGGCATCGTCGCCGGCCTGGGCCGACGGCACCGGCGTGCCGTCCACGTAGACCGCGACCACCTTGGACTGCTCGCAGACCAGGTGCTCGTAGCCGTGAAACGCCGTGGGCGCGCCGCTGTACTCCAGGCCAGCGGCCATCTTGAACTTGCCGGCGGCGCGAGCCTGCTCGCGCTGGCGGTTCATCGCCACCTCGAAGCCGGCCTGGTCGACGGTGACCTCGCGCTCGCGGCAGACGTCCGCGGTCAGGTCGACCGGGAAGCCGAAGGTGTCGTGGAGCATGAAGGCGGTTTCACCATCGAGGACTGGCGCCTTCTTGGCCACCGGCCGCACATCGCCTTTCAACATCGCCTGAACGCCGCCATCTCCAACCGTGTATGCACCCTGCGCCAACGCACCAAGCACTGCGTTCAAGTGTTCCATGCCCCGGGCGATGGTCTGGAAGAAGCGCTCCTCTTCCTGCTTCAGCACGTCGAAGATGCGTGCCGCGTCGCGGTTCAGCTCGGGGTAGGCCCCGCCCATCTCGGCCGCCAGCGGGTAGACCAGGGTGTGGAAGAACGGCGCGCGCGCGCCCAGCTTGTAGCCGTGGCGGATCGCGCGGCGGGCGATGCGACGCAGCACGAAGCCGCGACCGGCGTTGCCGGGGATGACGCCATCGGCCACCGTGAAGGCGCAGGCGCGGATGTGGTCGGCGATGACCTTGAGGCTGGGCGACGCCGCATCGCAGCCGGGCTCGCCGGACTTCACGCCGGCGGCAAAGTCCACCGCGTTCTTGGCCGCGGCCAGCAAGGTGACGAACAGGTCGATCTCGTAGTTGCTGTGCACGTGCTGCAGCACCGCAGTGATGCGCTCCAGCCCCATGCCGGTGTCGACGCTGGGCTTGGGCAGTTTGTGCATCACCCCGTCTTCGGTGCGGTTGAACTGCATGAAGACGTTGTTCCAGATCTCGATGTAGCGGTCGCCGTCTTCGTCCGGGCTGCCCGGGGGGCCGCCGGCCACGTCGGGGCCGTGGTCGTAGAAGATCTCGGTGCAGGGGCCGCAGGGGCCCGTGTCGCCCATCATCCAGAAGTTGTCGCTGGCGTAGCGCGCGCCCTTGTTGTCGCCGATGCGCACGATGCGCTCGGCCGGCACGCCCACCACCTTGTTCCAGATCTCGTAGGCCTCGTCGTCCTCGGCGTACACCGTGACCCACAGCTTCTCGGACGGCAGCTTGTAGACCTGGGTCAGCAGTTCCCAGGCGTACTGGATCGCGTCGTGCTTGAAGTAGTCGCCGAACGAGAAGTTGCCCAGCATCTCGAAGAAGGTGTGGTGGCGCGCGGTGTAGCCGACGTTGTCCAGGTCGTTGTGCTTGCCGCCGGCGCGGATGCATTTCTGGCTGGTCGTCGCGCGGCTGTAGGGGCGCTTGTCGAAGCCGAGGAACACGTCCTTGAACTGGTTCATCCCGGCGTTGGTGAACAGCAGCGTCGGGTCGTCGCCGGGCACCACCGGGCTGGAGGCGACGATGGTGTGGCCCTTGCCCTCGAAGAACTTGAGGAAGGTGTTGCGGATCTCGGAGGCTTTCATCCGGGACTTTCGTCAGAGGTGGCGCCCCCCCGGCGGCAGCGAGACGCCAGGGCCCGGGCGGCCGTGGAAGGGAACTTTTGATTATAGAAGTGCCCCCCGGCCCCGCCGGGCGCCGCGCCACCCCGGCGGGCCGCGGTCAGAACGGCGTGTCGCCCATGATGCCGGCGCGCTCCATCCTGCGGTGGCACGGTGGGTAGTCCATCGCCGCGTAGTGCTGGGTGCTGCGGTTGTCCCACATCGCCATCGAGTTGGGCTTCCAGCGCCAGCGCACCTGGTACTCGGGAATGAAGGCCTGGCTGATCAGGTAGCGCAGCAGGTCGCTGGCGCCGTGGGTGTAGTCCTGGCCCACGCGCACGTTCTCGGCGGTGTGGAAATTGGTGAAATGGGTCGCGAAGGCGTTCACGAACAGGATCTTCTCGCCGGTCTCGGGGTGGGTGCGCACCACCGGATGCTCGGCATCGGGGAACTGGGCCTTCAGCGCCAGGCGCTTGTCGGCCGGCATCGCCGCGCCGAAGCTGGCCTCGATGCTGTGGCGGGCGCGCAGGCCGGCAATCCGGCGCTGGACGGTCTCGGGCAGTTTGTCGTAGGCCAGCGCCATGTTGGCCCACAGGGTGTCGCCGCCCACCGGCGGACATTCCACGCAGCGCAGCACGCAGCCCATCGGGGGCTTCTCGCGCCAGGTGGCGTCGGTGTGCCAGGCGTTCTCGTAGCGGTCGATCGGGGTGTCGGGACTCTTGTAGATGCGCACCAGGCCCGGGTGTTCCGGGTCGCTGCCGGCCACCGGATGGTCCTCCAAGTCGCCGAAGTGGCGCGCGAAGGCCACGTGCTCGGCGCGGCTGATGTCCTGGTCGCGGAAGAACAGCACCTTGTGCCGCAGCAGCAAGGCCTTGATCTCGGCCACCAACGCCGGGTCGCGCGACGCGACGCCCAGGTTCACGTTGGAGAGTTCGGCGCCGATCGCGCAGGTCAGCGGCTCGACGCGGATCGAGTCGGGCCGCGATGCCGCGCGGACGACCGCCGGCGCACCGGCCAGTGAAGTGGGGCTCATGTCTTGTCTCCTGTCTCGTCTCGGATTGGAAAGGGTCCGCGTGCAGTGTTCGTCAACCGGGGTCGATCCGGCTTGACCTGACCCGACCGCCACTTACCATTGCATGCCATGTCGTCCAGCCCCTTGGTCCGAGCCGCCAGTCTCAAGAATTTCCCCGAGATTGCCAAGGCCTTGGGGCTGGACCCGGTGCGTGCGATGGTCGATGCCGGGCTCAGCCCCAGCGCGCTGGACGAGCCGGACCTGATGATCCCGGCGGACCGCGTCGGCCAGTTGCTGGAGACCTCGGCCGAGCGCACCGGCGAAGAAAGCTTCGGCCTGCGCATGGCGGAGACGCGACACCTGTCCAACCTGGGGCCGGTGGGCCTGGTGATCCGCGATCAGCCGACGCTGCGCGATTCGCTGAGCGTGCTGATCCGCTACCACGCGGCGCTCAACGGCTCGCTGGCGGTGATGATGGAGGAGTCGGCCGGCGTCGTGGTGATCCGCGAGGAAGTGCTGGTCGGCGGCCGCGTCGCCGTGCGCCAGGCCACCGAACTGGCCATCGGCGTGCTGTTGCGGCTGATGCGCCAGGTGTTGGGCGCGCAGTGGCATCCGAGCCGCGTCTGCTTCATGCATGCGGCGCCGCGCAACACCCGCACCCACTTGCGGGTGTTCGGACCCTGCGTCGAGTTCAACCACGATTTCAACGGCATCGTCTGCTCGCGCGCCGAACTGGACACCGCCAACCCGTCGGCCGATCCGGTGATGGCGCGCTACGCCGAGCGCCTGCTCGACGCCGCGCTGCCGCCGCCCAGCGCCACCATCCTCGGCGACGTGCAGCGCACCGTGCTGCTGCTGCTGCCCAGCGGGCGCTGCAGCATCGAGCAGGTGGCCAATCACCTGGGCGTGGTGTGCCGCACCGTGCAGCGGCGGCTGGCCGAGCAGGGCCTGAGTTTCTCGGAGGTGGTCAACGCGCAGCGCCTGGAGCTGGCCACGCGCTACATCACCCAGAGCGACCGCCCGCTGACCGAGGTGGCGGCGCTGCTGGGCTTTGCCGCCCCCAGCGGGCTGTCGCGCTGGTACCAGAGCCAGTTCGGCTGCAGCCCGTCGCAGAGCCGCCAGGAGCGGCGCCCGCGCGACACCAAGGCGCCGGCCGGGCGCTGAAGCCCCGCAGGACGGGTCGTCCTCGGCCTCAGGGCATCAGGACGGTGGCACCGATGGTGCTGCGCGACTCCAGCGCGCGGTGCGCGTCGGCCGCGTCGGCCAGCGCGAAGCGCTGCTTGGGCTCGCTGACGATCTTGCCCTGCAGCACCAGGTCGAACAGCTCGTCGGCCATCTTCAGCATGTTGGGCCGCGGCAGCGCGTAGTCCACCATCGCCGGCCGCGTCACCCACAGCGAGCCCTTGGCGGCCAGCAGGGTCACGTCCAGCACCACCGGCCCGGAACTGGTGCCGTTGCTGACCAGCGTGCCCCTTTTCTGCAGACAGTCCAGCGAGCCCAGATAGGTGTCCTTGCCTACCGAGTCGTACACCACCGGCACGCCCTTGCCGCCGGTGATCTCCTTGACCCGTTCGACGAAGTTCTCGCGCTTGTAGTTGATGACGTGCGTGCAGCCGGCGGCCTTGGCGGCCTCGGCCTTCTCGTCGGAGCCGACGGTGCCGATCATCGTCACGCCCAGCGCCCGGGCCCATTGGCAGGCGATCAGGCCCACGCCGCCGGCGGCCGCGTGGTAGAGGATGGTGTCGCCGGCCTGGAGCGGACGGACCTGGCGGAACAGGTACTGCGCGGTCAGGCCCTTCATGATCAGGGTCGACGCCGTGTCGTCGCTGATGCCGTCGGGCAGCTTGATCAGCACGTCGGCCGGCATCACCCGGGCCTGTGCGTAGGCGCCCAGCGGACCGAACATGTAGCCGACCCGGTCCCCCGGGGTCAGGAAGGTCACGCCCTCGCCCACCGCCTCGACCACGCCCACGGCGTCCGAGCCCAGGCCCGAGCCGATGCCGGCCGGCAGCGGCGCCGGGTAGCGTCCGATGCGGAAATAGACGTCGATGAAGTTGACGGCGATGCGCGTGTGGCGCACGCGGACCTGGCCGGGTCCGGGTTCGCCGACCTCGACGCTTTCGAGGCGCAGCACGTCGGGGCCGCCGGTTTCGTGGAAGCGGATGGCGAGGGTCATGATGGTCGGGTCTCGTGGAGGAAAGGGAGTGACACCGGGCCGCTCAGGCGGCCGCGCGGGCAGTGGGAGGGGCGAGCGGTTCGTCCTGGCGGTCCAGCCGCACCTGGGCGACGGCGCGGACGTCCGCCTCATAGCTGCCGGCCGCCTTCAGCAGGAAGAACGCGGCCGGAATGCTGAACAGCGGCATCAGGGACAGCGCGGTCTGCAGGCCCCATTGGTCGGACAAGGCGCCGGCGATCACCGGGCCCAGCGCCAGGCCGAACAGGTTCTGGAACAGCGACAGCACGGCGGCGCCGGTGGAGCGCACGCCGGGGTGGATCACGTCGATCACCACCGCCGCGATGGTGCCCACGGTGCAGGTCATCAGGAAGCCGCCCAGCACCACCAGCATCAGCTGGCCGCGCGCCGGTACCACGCCCCAGAACGCGGCGGCGAAGATCGCCAGCGACGCCAGGCAGACGATGGCCACGCCGATCAGCCGGTTGCGCAGGCGGTGGATCGCGAAACGATCGATCACGCCGCCCCAGACGAAGGCCCCCAGCGCGCCGGCCAGCACCATCAGCGCGGCCTGCTTGGAGGCCACATCGGGCGCCACGCCGTGGTAGCGGTTGAGGTAGCTGGGCAGCCAGGACCACAGCGCCGACACGACGATGAGCTGCAGCGACGAGCCGATGCAGGCCCACAGCATGGTGCGCGACGCGGTCAGCGCCCGCACGATGTGGCGCACCAGGTTGCCCGGGGTGCGGGTGGCGTAGTTCAGCGTCTGGGTCAGCTCCACCGTGCGGTAGTCGCGCACGAACAGGTACAGCAGCGCCAGCACCAGGCCCGGCACGCCCACCACGCCGAACGCCGCCTGCCAGCCCCAGCGGGCGGCGATCACGCCGCCCAGCAGCACGCCCAGCACCGAGCCCAGCGAGGCCGCGGCGAAGAACGCGCCCAGCAGCATCGAGCGCATGCGGGCCGGAAACAGGCTGGCGATCAACGCGGCGCCGACCGAGCCATAGCCTGTCTCGCCCACGCCGACCATCGCCCGCGCCGCCAGCAGCTGGCTGAAGTTGCGCGTGAACATGCACGAGACGGTGGCCAGGCTCCACAGCACGGCCATCACCACCACGCTCTTGACCCGGCTGAAGCGGTCCGCGGCGAGGGCCACCGGAATGCCGCCGAGCGCCACCACCAGCGAGATCACCGACACCAGGCTGCCGAGCTGCTTGTCCGACAGGCCCCAGGCGGCCTTGAGGTGAGGGAACAGCGACACGATGACCTGGCGGTCGATGTAGTCGAACAGCATCAGGCCGAAGGTCATCGCAAAGGCGAACCAGGCCCGGCCGGGGCTGACGAGGTAGGCGTCACGGTCGCTGGCGGCGGAATCAACAGAGGTGAGGTGCATGGCCGGTCTCGCAGAGGGGGAAGGGCCGCGCGCCCGACAGGGAGCGCGGCGGTGTGGCCGCGTCAGAACGCGTGGCTGATGCCCAGGTCCAGGCCGTTGGCCCCCTGGTTCGGCGCCGTCACCGCACCGTTGACCGCCATCTTCGCGCCGTCGCTGTTGGCCAGGTGCGCCAGCGAGCCGTACAGGAAGGTGCGCTTGGACAAGGCATGCACGAAGCCCAGGCCGTAGCGACGCGTGGTGCCCGCGTTCACTCCGGCGGCCGACTTCATCACCGACTCGGCCACCGAGGCCTTGAACTCGGTCAGCCCCACGGTGTAGGACGCGCTGACCTGCAGGCCGTGGGTGTCGGGGCCGCTGCCGCTGTCGGCGCGATCGTAGAGGCCGTAGAACTTGAAGGCATCCACCTTATAGCGGGCACCCAGCGTCACCGTCTTCAGGTCGCCGATGGCGGCGTTGGTGTACTTGGCGAACGCGATGTCGGTCATCAGCGCCGCGCCGGCGTAGCCGATGCGCGCGCCGACGTACTTGCCCGGCCCGGCGGTGCCGTCGCTGTCCATGGCCTGCAGCACGAAGCCGCCCAACGTGGCGGGCGTCTGGTAGTTGACCGCGCCGTTGGCGCGGATGTTGGCGGGCTGCGCCAGCTCCATCGAACCGTACAGCACCTGCTGCGCGGCCACGCCCTGCGGTCCGAAGGCATCGTAGGTGGCGTGCACCAGGAAGGTCGGGGTGTAGATGCGGCCCAGCTGCACCTCGCCCCAGGTGCCGGCCAGGCCGGCATAGGCCTGGCGGTTCCAGAACGAGGCGGGCGACGCGGCCGAGCCGTCGTTGGTGTTCATGCCGTGCTCGATCACCGCGTTGGCCCGCAGGCCGCCGCCCAGATCCTCGGAGGAGCGAAAGCCCAGCCGGCTGCCGGCCAGTCCGCCGGTGCCGACGGTCTTGTTGCTGGACACCGAGCCCGAGCCCCAGCCCAGGTTGTTGTCGATGACGCCGTACACCGTCACGGTGGACTGGGCGGCGGCGAGGCCGGCGAACGCGCCGAGCGTCAAGCCGGCGATGAGGGTGCGCTTCATGGGGTGTCTCCTGGGGTTCTGAGGGCTCTGGGTGCGGAATGCGGTGCGGCCCGGATCACGCTGAAGGCATTTTTTGCAGCGGTACGCTTTGATGTGTCGCAAACCACGACGTCGGCTTTCCGATTCATGACAGCCCCGGGGAAAGCCTCCCCGGGGCAACCCGCAGGCCGTGGGCCTCAGCCCGGGGTCGCCTGCAGCAGGCGCTCGCCGTACTGCTCGCGCAGCCGCATCTTCAGCATCTTGCCGGTCGCGCCCAGCGGGATGGCGTCGACGAACACCACGTCGTCGGGCGTCCACCACTTGGCGACCCGGCCCTCGTAGAAGGCCAGCAGTTCGTCGCGCGTCAGCGCCGCGCCGGGCTTGAGCACGACGATCAGCAGCGGCCGCTCGTCCCACTTCGGATGCCGCGCGGCAATGCACGCGGCCATCGCCACCGCCGGATGGGCCATCGCGATGTTCTCCAGGTCGATCGAGCCGATCCACTCGCCGCCCGACTTGATCACGTCCTTGCTGCGGTCGGTGATCTGCATGAAGCCGTCGGCGTCGATGGTCGCCACGTCGCCGGTCGGGAACCAGCCGTCCACCAGCGGGTGGCCGCCCTCGCCCTTCAGGTAATCGGCCACGATCCACGGCCCGCGCACCATCAGCTCGCCCGAGACCTGGCCGTCCCAGGGCAGCTCGGCGCCGCCGTCGCCGACGATCTTCATGTCGACGCCGAACACCGCCCGTCCCTGCTTGGCCTGCACCGCCAGGCGCTGCTCGGACGGCAGCGTGAGCTGGTGGCCCTTCAGCACGCCCGCCGTGCCCAGCGGGCTCAGCTCGGTCATGCCCCAGGCGTGCAGCACCTCGACGCCGTGGCGCTCCTGGAAGGCGCGCAGCATCGCCGGCGGGCAGGCGGCGCCGCCGACGATGGTGCGGCGCATCGTGCTGAAGCCCAGCTGGTTCGCCTCGACGTGCGCCAGCAGGCCTTGCCAGACCGTGGGCACGCCGGCCGAGACGGTCACGCCTTCGGCCTCGAACAGCTCGTGCAGGCTCTTGCCGTCCAGGTGCGGTCCGGGGAACACCAGGCGCGCGCCGACCATGCAGGCCGCGTAGGGCAGGCCCCAGGCGTTGACGTGGAACATCGGCACCACCGGCAGCACCACATCGCGCGAGGACAGGTTGAGCGCATCCGGACTGACCGAGGCCATCGTGTGCAGCAGCGTCGAGCGGTGGCTGTAGAGCACGCCCTTGGGATGGCCGGTGGTGCCGCTGGTGTAGCACAGCGACGAGGCGCTGTGCTCGTCCAGCAGCGGCCAGGCGAAGTCGTCGCCGTGCGCCGCAAGCAGATCTTCGTAGCAGCGCAGGCCGGGGATCTGGGTCTCGGCCGGCAGGTGGGCGCGGTCGCTCATCAGCACCCAGGTCTGGATCGTGCGCACGCGCGGCGCGATCGCCTCGACCAGCGGCAGGAAGCTCAGGTCGAAGAACAGCACGCGGTCTTCGGCGTGGTCGGCGATCCAGCTCAGCTGGTCCGGGTGCAGGCGCGGGTTGAGCGTGTGCAGCACCGCGCCCGAGCCCGAGACGGCGTAGTACAGCTCCATGTGCCGGTGGCCGTTCCAGGCCAGCGTGGCCACGCGCTCGCCGGGACCCACGCCCAGCGCGGCCAGCGCGTTGGCGAGGCGGCGCGTGCGCGCCGCCAGCTCGCGAAAGCTCTGGCGGTGCAGATCACCCTCGACGCGCCGCGACACCACCTGCTGCTCGCCGTGGTGGCGCTCGGCATGGGTCAGCAGCGACGAGATCAGCAGCGGCAGCTGCATCATGTGTCCGTTCATGGGCGTCCTTCAATCCGTCTTGGAGGCCCGCGCCAGCGCGCGGGCGATCAGGGTATCGGCCTCGGGCCAGGGGCCGAAGCCCGACGCCGGGTTCAGGTGGCCGACCTCGCCCAGGTCGGCCAACCCGGCACCCCAGTCGGCGGCCAGCGCGGCCACGCGCTCGTAGCGGCCCAGCGGGTCGTTGCGGCTGGCCGCCACCAGCGCTGGAAACGGCAGGCACGCGCGCGGCACCGGCAGCCAGCCGCCCTCGCGCAGCGCCTCCAGCGTCGGGTAGCCCGCGGGCATCGGCGTCTCGAAGTCGGGCGGGGTGGCCAGCAGCGCGGCCAGCACCGGACGGCGGGTCTGGCGCGCCCAGTGCGCGACCATGATGCAGCCGCCGCTGTGGGCGACGACGGCCAGCGGGCCGTCGATGGCCTGGGCAGCCTGCTCGATGGCCTGGACGCGGGCCTGGACATCGAGGTCGTCGCGGCCCATCGGCGGCACGGCGCGCACATCGTCGCGGCCCTCGGCCAGCAGGGTTTGCCAGTGCTGCGCGACGGCGTCGCGCAGGCCCGGCACGATCAGCAAGGTGGGGGTGTTCGGCATGGGGGTTCCAAAAAAACACCCCGCCCGGACCAGGCGGCCCGGACGGGGTGACCTAGGAAACGGAATCAGGCGTGCTGCACGAAGCCGCGCTGGCCGTGGCGACGGTTCGGCGCAAAGCCGTTCTTCGCCAGCGTCTCGTCGGCGTTCTTGTAGAACTCGCCGATGCGGTAGATGCGGCGCGCTTCCTTGCCGTCGGCCACCTCGCGGCCGAACTCGCGCGAGATGCGCACCAGCTGCTCGATCTGCTTGACCGAGCCCAGCTTGGCCTTGCGGTCCTGCTGCCAGATGTTGTCCTCGATGCCGCAGCGCACGTGCAGGCCCATCGCGATCGCCATCATGTTGACCGGCAGCACGTTGAGCATGCTGGTCTCCAGCGTCAGCACCGCACCGTCCGGCACCGCGCGCACGAAGTTGGCGAGGTTGTAGAGATTGGGCGCATCGAAGCCGCCGCCGATGGCGACCCAGGTCAGGATCAGCGGCACGTTGCAGACGCCGCGGCGCATCATGCGCTCGACCGTTTCCAGCTGGGTGATGTTGGCGAGCTGGAAGTGGGTCTGGATGCCGCTGGCCGACAGGCGCTTGATGTGCTCCTCCACCCATTCCGGTCCGGCCGGGATCGTCATCTCGCGGTAGGCGCGGTACATGTCCGGCGCCGCCAGCGAGGTGCCGGCGATGTCGGCCTCGCACATCTGCTCCACCACGTTCATCTGGTTGGAGTTGATCGCGATGGTGACCTGGTCGGGCGTGGGCGTCAGCTCGGCCAGCATGTGGCGGGTGTCGTCGCTGAGCCACTTGGCGGTGGCGCCTTCGCCTTCGGGGGCGAACGAGATCGAGCCGCCCACCTGCAGGATCATGTCGGGCACGGCCTGCTTCAGACCGGCCAGCAATTCGTTGAACTTCGACAGGCGTTTGCTGCCCTTGCCGTCCGACTCGCGCACATGGACGTGCAGCACGGTGGCGCCGGCGTTGTAGCAGTCCACCGCCTTCTGCACATGCTCGGGGATGCTGACCGGGATGTCCTCGGGGAAGTCGTCAGGCATCCACTCGGGTCCGTAGGGAGCGCAGGTGATGACCAGCTTTTCCTGGTTTTCTGGGAACAGGGATCCGTCTGGGAAGTTCATGGCGAAGGTCTCCGGCATCGGTGTCGAACGAAGCAGGCACGACCATCACGGTCCGCCTGAGCAGCGCCGCGAGCCGGTGGGGAGGGTGAACGCCCCAGGGCCCGTTGCATGCCGCCCATTGTTCGCAGCCGAGGCGCGCACCGATTGGCGCAACGCGACCCGGGCTTATCGGTTCGCGCCAGTCAGGGATCACCCGCAGTCGGCCGGGCGCGCCGCAGCGCGGCCCCGGCCGGCGCCGGCGCGCGACAGGCCTCGGCCAGGAACTGCCACAGGCGCTCGTCGCCGCAGAACGCGACGTTGAAGCGCATCCAGGCGGTCGGTGCCAGGTGGGTGGTGAACAGGTGCCCGGGGCCGAGCATGATGTCGTGCTCGGCCGCCTGGTTCGACAGCGCGACCGCGTCGGGCACGGCCGGATGGCGCGCCCACAGGAACATGCCGGCCCGCGGCTCGGCGAACAGCTCGAAGCCCAGCTCGGCCAGCCGCGCCGCGGTCTGCTGGTGGGCCGCGGCCAGGCGCTCGCGCAGGCTCTTGAGGTGCTTGCGCCAGCGTCCTTCGGTCAGCGCGCCATGGGCCAGGCGCTCGCCGAACTCGGCGCTGGTCAGGCCCGAGATCATCTTCAGCTGGGCCAGGTCTTCCACCATGTCGGGATGCGCCACCAGGTAGCCGACGCGGATGTTGGGCGAGATGGTCTTGGAATAGCTGCCGATCGTGATCACGCGGTGCAGCTGGTCCAGGCTGGCCAGCGAGGGCCGCGGCTCGGGATCCAGGTCGACGTAGATGTCGTTCTCGACCACGGTCAGGTCGTGCTTCTCGGCCAGTTGCAGCACGCGGTGCAGGTGGGCCAGCTGGGCCACCGAGCCGGTGGGGCTTTGCAGCCGCGGCTGGGTGAAGAAGACCTTGGGCTGGTGCTGCAGGATCAGCCGCTCCAGCGCCGCCAGGTCGTAGCCCTGCGGGGTGCGCGGCACGCCCACCAGCGTCGCGCCCTGGAATCGCAGGCTGAACAGCAGGTTGGCGTAGCCGGGATCGTCCACCAGCACCGCGTCGCCGGCGCGCACCAGGCGGCGCACGGCCAGGTCCAGCGCCTGGCTGGAGCCCTGGGTGAGCAGCACCTGCGAGGGGTGGACCTGCACCTCCTGCTCGCTGAAGGCCTCGGCGATGTACTGGCGCAACGGCGGAAAGCCCTTGGGGTCGCCATAGCCGCCCAAGTCGGCGTCGTCGGCGGCCAGCGCGCGCAGCGCACGGCGCAGGCCGTCCTCGAACAGCCAGTCGCCGGGCAACCAGCCGCAACCGGCCTTGATCGCCAGATGGCGGTGCTCGAAGATCTTGCGCAGGTACCACATCGCGTCGAAGCCTTCGGGGCCGCGCGCGGCCGCCGTCGGCACGCCCGCCGCGACGCGACGCCGGACGAAGAAGCCCGAATGCGGGCGCGACACCAGGTAGCCCTGGGCCACCAGCCGGTCGTAGGCCTCGACCACCGTGAAGACGCTGACCTGGTGGGCGTGGGCGAACTGGCGGATCGACGGCAGCTTGGTGCCGGCACTGAGGGCCCCGGCGTCGATCTGCGCGCCCAGCCCCTCGACGATCTGGGCGACCAGGGGCACGGCGGATTGGGGCGAGAGGTTCAGCATGGCATCTGTACTGGGGGCCGGACCTGCACAGTGCGCTGGCGGCGACGGCCCGGTGTACATGGTAGCGGCGGGCCGAACCGGCATAGAGTGGCGGACCGTTCGAACCCACGAGGATCTGCCATGCACCGCGACGCCCCCGACCACCTCTCCACCGCCGAGAAGACCAATGCCGGCCTGATGGCGCGCCGCCGCGCCGCCCTGCCCACCGGCCTGGGCCAGACCTACGAGATCTTCGCCGAGCGTGCCGAGAACGCCGAGGTGTGGGACGTCGAAGGCAAGCGCTACATCGACTTCGCCGGCGGCATCGCGGTGCTCAACACCGGCCACCGCCACCCGAAGATCGTCGCCGCGGTGAAGGCCCAGCTCGACCAGCTGCACCACACCTGCTTCCAGGTCCTGGCCTACGAACCCTATGTGGAGCTGGCCGAGAAGCTGATCGCCCGCACCCCGGGCGATTTCGCGAAGAAGGCCTATTTCCTGTCCAGCGGCGCCGAGGCGGTGGAGAACGCGATCAAGATCGCCCGCGCCGCGACGCAGCGCCAGGCGGTGATCGCCTTCGGCGGCGGCTTCCACGGTCGCACCCTGCTGGGCATGGCGCTGACCGGCAAGGTCGCGCCCTACAAGGCCGGCTTCGGCCCCTTCCCGGCCGAGATCTACCACGCCGAGTTCCCGAACCCGCTGCACGGCATCAGCGAAGCCGACGCGCTGCGCTCGGTCGAGCACATCTTCAAGTACGACGTCGAGGCCGGTCGCGTGGCCGCCATCATCCTGGAGCCGGTGCAGGGCGAGGGCGGTTTCTACGTCGCCTCGCCCGCCTTCGCGCAGGCGCTGCGCAAGCTCTGCGACCAGCACGGCATCGTGCTGATCGCGGATGAAGTACAGACCGGCGCCGGCCGCACCGGCACCTGGCTGGCCTGCGAGCAATGGGGCGTCGCGCCCGACATCGTCACGATGGCCAAGAGCATGGCCGGCGGCTTCCCGATCTCGGCCGTGATCGGCAAGGCCGAGATCATGGACAAGCCACTGCCCGGCGGCCTGGGCGGCACCTACGCGGGCAATCCGCTGGCCTGCGCGGCCGCGCTGGCGGTGCTGGAGGTGTTCGACGAGGAACAGCTGCTGGATCGCTCCAAGGCGGTCGGCGAGAAGTTGCGCGCCGGCCTGAAGGCACTGGCCGCCCAGCACAAGAGCATCCAGGACGTGCGCGGCCTGGGCGCGATGATTGCGATCGAGCTGTTCAAGGGGGGCGACCTGAGCCAGCCGGATGCCGAGCTGACCAAGCGCGTCTGCGCCGAGGGCTTGAAGCGCGGCCTGGTGCTGCTGTCGTGCGGCGTCTATGCCAACGTGATCCGCATCCTGGTGCCGCTGACCGCGACCGACGCGAACCTCGACGAAGGCCTGGCGATCCTGGCCCAGGCCTTGGCCGCCGCGCAGGCCTGAACCAGCGCCGGCCGGCGCACGCCGGCCGGGCTTGGTAGAGTGACCGACAGAAGCCGCCCGCCCACCGCCCGCGGCAAGGAGACACCATGGACATGAAGACTTCCCCGCTGGCCACCCTCAACGACGCCAGCCTGCTCAAGACCGACGCGCTGGTGAACGGCGAATGGGTCGCCGGCCCGACCCGCTTCGAGGTCACCGACCCGGCGACCGGCCAGAAGCTGGCCGACGTGGCCAACCTGGGTGCCGCCGACACCCACCACGCCATCATGGCCGCCAACAAGGCCTGGCCGGCCTGGCGCGCCAAGACCGCCAAGGAACGCGCGGCGATCCTGATGAAGTGGTTCCAGCTGATGCACGCCAACGCCGACGACCTGGCGCGCATCATGACCGCCGAACAGGGCAAGCCGCTGGCCGAGGCCAAGGGCGAGGTGGGCTATGGCGCGAGCTTCCTCGAATGGTTCGCCGAAGAGGCCAAGCGCGTCTATGGCGAGACCATTCCGACCACCGACGCCAACAAGCGCTACCTGGTCATCAAGCAGCCGATCGGCGTCTGTGCGGCGATCACGCCCTGGAACTTCCCGATCGCGATGATCACCCGCAAGGTCGCGCCGGCGCTGGCCGCCGGCTGCCCGGTGGTGATCAAGCCGGCCGAAGCCACGCCGCTGTCGGCGCTGGCCGTGGCCGAGCTGGCGCAGCGCGCCGGCATGCCGGCCGGGGTGCTGAACATCGTCACCGCCGACGCCGAGCAATCGATCGAAGTGGGCAAGGTGCTTTGCAGCTCGGACGTGGTGCGCCACCTGTCGTTCACCGGCTCGACCGAGGTCGGCCGCATCCTGGCCGCGCAGTGCGCGCCGACGGTCAAGAAGCTCTCGCTGGAGCTGGGCGGCAACGCGCCGTTCATCGTCTTCGACGACGCCGATCTCGAGTCGGCCGCCGAAGGCGCTGCGATCAGCAAGTACCGCAACTCGGGCCAGACCTGCGTCTGCACCAACCGGTTCTACGTGCAGGACAGCGTCTACGACGCCTTCGTCGAGAAACTGGCCGCCAAGGCCGGCGCGATCAAGGTGGGCAACGGGTTCGAGACCGGCATCCAGCAGGGCCCGATGATCGACGACCAGGCGATCGCCAAGGTCGAATCGCATGTGGCCGACGCCCTGGCCAAGGGCGCCAAGGTGGTGGTGGGCGGCACCCGCGTGCCGGGCATGGGGGACCGTTTCTACACCCCCACCGTGCTGGCCGACGTGACCCCCGAGATGCTGTGCTCGAAGGAAGAGACCTTCGGCCCGGTGGCGCCGGTGTTCCGCTTCAAGACCGAGGCCGAGGCGATCGAATTGGCCAATGCCACCGAGTTCGGCCTGGCGAGCTACTTCTACAGCCGCGACATCGGCCGGATCTTCCGCGTCGGCGAGGCGCTGGAGTACGGCATGGTGGGCATCAACACCGGCCTGATCTCCACCGCCGAGGTGCCGTTCGGCGGCGTCAAGCAGTCGGGCCTGGGCCGCGAGGGCGCGCACCAGGGCATGGACGACTACGTCGAGCTGAAGTACCTCTGCCTGGGCGACATCCAGAAGTAAGTGTCGGCCCCCGGCCGCGGGGTACCGCGACCGCCCCCCCAGGGGGCTCGCAGGCCGCTTGGGAGCGGCCCGGCGCTGGCCTGCGGTGTGTCGGCCCCCGGCCGCGGGGTACCGCGACCGCCCCCCAGGGGGCTCGCAGGCCGCTTGGGAGCCGCCCGGCGCTGGCCTGCGGTGTGTCGGCCCCCGGCCGCGGGGTACTGCGACCGCCCCCCAGGGGGCTCGCAGGCCGCTTGGGAGCGGCCCGGCGCTCACGGTGCGTCGTCGTTCGCGGCGGTGGTCAGGCCCATCATCCGGCCGACACCGCTGCCGACCGCCTGGCCGACCGCACGGCGCAGCAGGCCTTGCGCGTCGCGACCATGCACCGGGTACTGCCCCAGGCCGTAGCGCGCGCCCACCGGAACGGACTGCCCCGCCACGGTCAGTGGCCCGCTGACCGCTTGCAACAGCTTGCGCGCGACACGCTCGGCGTCGTCTTCGGCATCCATCCAGGCCAGCAGCACGCCGAACATGTCGCGCCCCAGCGAGGCCACCACGTCGCTGGCGCGCAGCGAGGCCCGCAGCCGCACGGCGGCCTTGCGGCGCAGCACGTTGGCCGCCTCGGCCCCCATCGTCGCCTCCATCGCCTGAAAGCCGTCGAGCTGCAGCACGATCAGCGCCATCGGCGCCGGCTCGCGCTCGCGCAAGGCCAGAAGGTGGGTCATGTGCTCCAGCAACTGGTGCTGGTTCGGCAATCCGGTGGCCAGGTCGATGCTGTAGGCGCGGCGCGCGCTGTCATCGAGCCGTTTGCGTTCGATCGCTAGGCGCAGCATCCGTCCCAGCCCGTCCGACACCAGGTCCCGCGAGGACAACACCTCGCACACCCCCGCCTGCAGCAGGCGCAGGCAGTCGGCGGCGGTCGGTTCCGGGCCCGCCACCACCAGCGCCGATTCCAGCGTGGCGCGCGCCAGCCCGGGCCAGGGCAGCAGGCGATCGAGCCCACCGACCGAGGCCAGATCGATCACCACGGCGTCATGGCGGTTCTGGTTCAGGCAGGCGTCGATCTGCGCCAGTCCCTCGCACGGCAACACGATGAACGGGCCGAACGAGGACGTGACCAGATCGGGAGTCTGGCCGCACAGGCAAAGCACTTGGAAGGGCGTGGGAGACATGGCTGCCTGCTCGAAACAAGACGGGTTCGCAGGCATCATGCCCGATACCGGCCACGAGCCGGCTCGCGGGAAACACCGATCGCCCTGCGTCGATGCGGGCCGATGGGACGTCGCTGAAACACGAAAGCCCACAGACGGTGGGCTTTTGTGCGTCCGTCAGGCGAGGGGCGCTGTGGAAATCGGTGGAGCGGGTGAAGGGAACTGGGCTCCAGTCACGTCTGCCCCTACAGCGCCAAGCATGTCAAAGTTTCGTTGCATCCTTACCCTGTGCATGCACCCGTAGCTGTCGTTCGCGAGCGCGTTGTCGACAAGTTCCAGCGTCTCATCTAACGGCGACGTCGCGGAATCGGAGGGGGCGCGATGGGCTCATAGGCTTTCAGCCCCACATCACCCGTCAATATCTGAACATGCATACCGGTGGCAGCATAGAAGTCTGCAACCGCCTTGATCGTTGCATCACCAATCGTTAACCGTGTGGCGGCCAGTTGGGGCCACTCATCTGCCAGCCTCCGAAGTTCCTGGGGGTCCCACAAATCAGCCTGATCAGTGAACGCTGCCCATGGCTCTGTTGCGTCCGCAGCAGCGCGCAGGTGCCCAGCGAGTTGCGTGGCGAGCGTGAAGCGCTCGCTATGTGCTTGAGCTATGTGGTTCCCCGTCTCGATGAGGGTGGCGAGTGGTAGAACAAACGTGCTTCCCAGGTCGCGCTCGGTGGTCAACAGTGCGTCTATGCGTGCGTGGTCCCAGCGGTCGTCAGTCGGCCCGGCTGTCTCTTTGCCAGGAATTTCGAGCCAACAACACAACACTGATGTATCGATAATCAGAACCCGGTTAGACATCGGCAGCTTCCGTCGACTCAAAATCGAAGCTTCGCTGCAGAGATCTTTCTATCAAACCCTTTGTCGACAGGCGACCGACTGTTCCCTGCGCCAAGAGCTTAGGCAGTTCCTTAATATTTTCCAGAAGAGTCAGAACACTTGCGCCGGTTACGGGATCCCGATGCGCAACCGTGATAAATGGAACCATGGCTGGCCCCATCGCGTCGAGCAACGCCGGGTTATGCGTCGTGGCGAGCACATCGACGCGACGCTGCGCACCCACCGCTTTTAGCATCTCCAGCAGCATTTTGGCTCGAGACGGATGCAACCCGTTATCTACCTCCTCGATAACGAGGAGGCTACCCTCAGGACGGGTAAGCAGGGCCGTCAATATCGCCAAAAACCGCAACGTTCCATCCGACATTCCTCGGGCATCAACGGTTGGCGGCGGTCCGCCGTCAACCCAGGCCTCTTCGCAATAAAGCATTGCGTCAGAATTAAACTTCCCGACGGTCTCAGCGTAGACGCGGCGAATATCTCGCTCGGGAAGCCGACTCGCATATCTGGTGAGCACCGTCTCGATTTCCGTTTGTTGAGGTTTAGGCATCGCCGCGATAACACCCGCGATATTGCGCGCATCAGACTCCAATTTATCCGCAAGAGAGGAATATCCTCGCATGTGAGCCGGAATCGGGTCGAGGATAAATATTTCACGAAGAGACCCAAGAGTCACTGCTACAGCATCTTGGATCTCTTGCCGAAGTTTTTGCCCCATTAGCTGAAAGAGAGCCGGCATAGAGCGCCCTAACTGACGAGGCGTTCCCTGCTTCTCGTTATAAAGTCGCGCAACTATCGTTGGAGATCCGCCAACGCAAGGGTCGGTTCGAAAAATCTTAATTGCGCCGGCGACAGAACCTCTCGTCCCGTCTCTGCCCGCGCGATATTTCGTGCGGTGCAGATGCTCTGCGCTGACGTCGCACCTGTTATCTGTAACCGTGCATTCAAGACGATACTCGTAGTCAGTAACGTCGTCAGCCCGACACACAACGGTAATGGCGAACGTTGATCCAGGCTGCTTCGCCGCCCACTCGACGCCGCCCCGCAGGGGAGGGAGCAATCCGTCACCCTGCAACGCTGCGGTCAACATCGCGCCGTTTGCGACACGATTTAGAAATGCCAATGCGTCGAGCGCGTTCGACTTCCCGCTGGCATTGGTGCCAATGAGGACCGTCAGTGGGTCGATCTGCAGCACCGACTTTTCGTAGCTCTTCCAACCTTCGAGATGAAGCTCCGAGATCATGCAAATCCTTCACTGTTGACGGGGCGCCAGTTCTCCATCATTTGAGGCGACGATATCAGAGCCCTGCACAGCCGGAGCGCGACTCGCGCGCGCCGACAGCGCGTAAGTGGCCCATGCTGCCCAGCACCGGCGAGCCGGCCACCACCTTCAAGATGTCCAACCCAACCACTCCAACCGAGAATCCGTCCAACTCACAAAGGCACCGCCGCCAGCCCAGCGAGAATCTCGCTGGCGACCACGATGTGGCCTCGCTCCGCACCCGCAAGCGCTCAGGAACGGTCAGACGCGCGATGTAGACGCCGCTACGGCGCCGATGAAGACTTCCCACTACCACCCCAAGTTGGTTGAGGCGCTTGTTAGAGGAAGGTTGGCAGCGCTACTTTCCCAGACGGGACAAGCACTTACCGAGATATGGAGCGGGTGAAGGGAATCGAACCCTCGTATGAAGCTTGGGAAGCTGCCGTTCTACCATTGAACTACACCCGCAGCGCCGCAGATTCTAGCGTGGCATTGGCACACCAGGGCAGCCGCCCTGCGCGCCGGCCTCACGGGGCGCCCCCGGGGTCGCGACCATCACCTGGGGTTCGTCGGGAGTGCGCCCCCCACAGTTCGCCCCGAAGATCCACGCCGGGCTCGATCACCGGGCCGGAAAAGGACTTCGACATGCCGTATTCGGGACATCCATCAGCACACGCATCAGCACGCACGCCGGGATGGCGGGCGCTGGCCCTCATCGCGTTCGGGCTGTTCTGCGGCGCCGCCGCCTGGGCCCAGGACAAGGTCGTCTTCCAGGTCAGCGACCCGGTGCCCGCCAAGTGGAACCTGACACTGAACAACGCGCACAACGTGCAGCAGTTGCTGGGCGCCGGGAACGTCAAGGTCGAGATCGTCGTCTACGGCCCGGGCATCGGCATGCTGAAGTCGGATTCGCCGGTGGCCCAGCGCGTGGCCGAGGCCGTCGGCGACAAGGTGACCGTGGTCGCCTGCCGGGAAACGATGAAGGCGATGAAGCTCACCGAGGCCGACATGCTCAAGGAGATCGGCTACGTGCCCGGCGGCGTGGTCGAGTTGATGAAGCGCGAGAAGGAAGGCTACGCCTACATCCGGCCATAAGGCGCCGCCCGCGGCGCGCTGATGCGGCAGGGAGCGCCCGGCCATCGGGCACAATCGCCGCCCGATCCCGCTCCCCCGTTGCCCGCCGCGCCATGCCCCTGCCCCCGGACGCCCCTGTCGATTCCGCCGTCGCCACGCCCGCCGACGAGCCGCCGCGGCGCGGCATCCGCAGCTTCGTGCTGCGCGCCGGACGCATGGGCACCGGCCAGCAGCGCGCGCTCGACGACCTGGGGCCGCGCTTCGTGCTGCCCTATGCCGAGCAGGTGCTGGACCGCGTCGCCGTCTTCGGCCGCCGCGCGCCGCTGGTGTTGGAGATCGGTTTCGGCATGGGCGCGGCCACCGCGCAGATCGCCGCCGCACGGCCGGACACCGACTTCATCGGCGTCGAGGTCCACACCCCCGGCGTCGGCGCGCTGCTCAAGCGCATCGGAGAAGACCGATTGGACAACCTGCGCATCATCCAGCATGACGCAGTGCAGGTGCTGGAACACATGCTGGCACCGGCCTCGCTGGCGGGCGTGCATGTGTTCTTCCCCGATCCCTGGCACAAGAAGAAGCACCACAAGCGGCGGCTGATCCAGCCCCCGCTGGTGGCCCTGCTGGCTTCGCGCCTGGCGCCGGGCGGCACGCTGCACTGCGCCACCGACTGGCAGCCCTATGCCGAGCAGATGCTGGAGGTGCTGTCGGCCGAAGCTCGCCTGGCCAACACCGCAGAAGGCTACGCGCCGCGGCCCGACTACCGTCCGCTGACCAAGTTCGAAGCCCGCGGCCTCAAGCTGGGCCACGGGGTGTGGGACCTGGTGTTCACGCGACGCGCCGGCGCCTGAACGGCCCCCGGCGCGCAGGCACGGGTTCGCCGGCAGCCGGCCGTCGCGCTGCTCAGTTCGTCAGCCGACCCACAGCACCACCAGCGAGGCCAGCAGACAGTAGCCGCCGAACAGGTGCCAGCGGTCTTGCTCCAGCCAGCGCGACAGCCAGCGCAGCGCGATCAGGCCGGCGGCGAAGCTCAGCACCATGCCCAGCAGGCCGGGCACCAGCGCGTGCATCAGGCCGCCGGCCTGCGCGGCGCCTTCCAGCGCGTGGTCCTTGTGGACCCGCCAGACTTCCTTGACGATCACGGCCGGCGTCAGCACCACGGCCAGCGCAAAGCTGAATTCCTCCGCGCGCTTCTTGCTGACCCCCATCGCGATGCCGGTGGAGATCGTCGCGCCGGAGCGCGAGAAGCCGCGGAACGGCAGGCACAGGCCCTGGACCGCGCCGATCCAGCCGGCGCTGCGCAGGCTCAGGTCGCCGCTGCCGCGCTCGGCAAAGCGCGACGAGGCGATGATCAGCACGCCGGCCGCCGCCAGCGCGCCCGCCATCAGCTTGGCGTTGCCGAACAGGTGCTCGATCTCGAAGGCCGAGCTGCCGCCGAAAAAGACATGCTTGATCAGCGCCTGCAGCGACAGGCCGACGGCGCCGGTCACCAGCGTGGCCAGGATCACCATCACCGCGTGGTGGCGAAACGCCTGCCGGGAGCTGAAATAGGCCTCGCGCCAAGCCGACCAGAAATAGGCGATGACCGCGAACATCGTGCCGGTGTGCAGCATCACCAGCAGCAAGGTCATCTGCGGCAGCGTCGGGTCCAGGCCCATCAGCTTTTCGGCGACGATCACGTGCGCCGAGCTCGACACCGGCAGCAGCTCGGCCACGCCCTGCACGATGGCGAGGATCAGGATTTGAACAAGGTCCATGGAAGCTCAGCAAGGAAGGGAAGGACGGTGCCGACCGCGCGGCCGGGCACCGAAGGCGGTGGATCATACCGGCCGCCGGATGGCCGGCGCGTCAGGACACCGGCACCACGGTCAGGCTCAGCCCGCGCGGCGTGACCTCGACCCGGTCCGGCCGATACCCCCAGCGCGCCAGGCGCTGCAACTGCTCGGCCGGTAGGCGGTGGATCGCCGCCCCGTCGAGCAGGTTCTCGGCCACCACCGCGCCCAAGTCCTCCAGCGGCAGCGGCGGCCGGGCGCCCGCGGCGTCGAGGGTGAACGCCGTCACCTGCACGTCGGCCAGGCGCAGGCTGTGGTCGCCCGGCTCGTAGCGCAGTGCCGACGTCAGCGCCAGATGGCCCTGCACCGGCTGGCCGGACCACCGGTCCGTCAGCGCCAGGTGGATGTCGACCGCCACCCGGTTGCTCTGCGGCAGCAGGGTCAGCGCCGGCTGCGACACCTGGACGTCGATCACCTGCAACAGCCGCCGATCGATCGGAAAGCGCCGCGCCAGCATCTGGTTCAGCTCCGCCTGGCTCCAGCTCAAGGTGCGCGGGCCCATCACCTGGGCGCAACCCGCCAGCAAGCCGGCGACGACCGCCAGCAAGCACAGGAATCGCAAACGCATACGCATGGCGAGGTGATCGGTGGAGGCGTGCATGGCGGACGCCTGCGGGCCGGGGGGCGCCGCGGCGCGATGGAGAGGGGATGGATTCTCGCTCCACCCGTGATCTACTGCGAGTCGGATGATCTGGAGCAATCGGCCGCCCCGCTGTGGCGCCGCGGCCGGGCAGCCCCTCGCGAAGGCACCTAAAATCGACAGCTGAGGCGATGCGTCGCCACCCCCAGGACACCGTATGAACACCGAACAAGCCCGCTTCAACATGATCGAGCAGCAGATCCGCCCGTGGGATGTGCTGGATGCCACCGTGCTTTCGCTGCTGGCCGTGGTGCGGCGCGAGGACTTCGTCCCCGCCGCCTACCGCGCACTGGCCTTCGTCGACACCGAGGTGCCGCTGCCCGGCGGGCAGGTGATGCTGGCCCCGCGCGTCGAAGCCCGGCTGCTGCAGGAGGCCAAGGTGCAGCGCCACGAAAGCGTGCTGGAGATCGGGGCCGGCTCCGGCTTCATGGCCGCGCTGCTGGCGCACCGTGCGCTGCGCGTGGTGTCGTTGGAGATCCGTCCGCCGCTGGCCCGCCTGGCGACCGAGAACCTGCGCCGGGCCGGCATCACCAACGCCGAGGTGCGCGAGGCCGATGGCAGCGCCGGCCTGCCGTCGGAAGGCCCGTTCGACGTGATCATGCTGTCGGGCTCGGTGGCCAGCGTGCCGCAGGCCTTGCTGGACCAGCTCAAGCCGGGCGGCCGCCTGCTCGCCATCGAGGGCCACGAGCCGGTGATGCGCGCCACGCGCTACACCCGCCTGGACGACGGTGCGTTCAGCAAGGTGGATCTGTTCGACACGGTCGCGGCCCGTCTGGACGGTTTTGCCGAACCCAGCCGCTTCCATTTCTGAGCCGGGCATGACCGCCTGGCCGCCCGCGCCGCTCATCCGCCCGCAGCGGCGGACCAGGCCGCCCGAAGTGCAGCTGATCGCATGCGCCGCCGAGGCCGGTCGCGGTGCGTGTACAAATGCGATGACGCGACGAGGGCCTCCCGCCGAGGCCATGGCCCACGCCCGCCGTCGCGCCCGACCCGATACCCGAAGGAAAGCCCCATGATGCCGTTGCACCGCCTGTTCCCGCCACGCGCCGCCATGCTGACACCGCTCGCGCTGGCCCTGCTGGCGCTGAGTCCGCTGGCCCGCGCGCAGAGCCTGCAGGCGATGTACGACACCGCCCGCACCTACGACGCCGCCTACCTCAGCGCCCGCGCCCAGGCCGATTCGGTGCGCTACAAGGCCGACCAGGCCCATGCGCTGTGGCGCCCCACCGTCGGGTTGAACGCAGGAGTCTCCCGCAACATCGCCGACACGCCGTACGCGACGCCGCTCAGCACCGACTCCACCGCCAGCCAGATCGGCATCACCGCGTCGCAGACGCTGTACAACCGCGCCAACAGCGCGACGATCGACCAGGCCGAGCGCGGCGTGAGCCTCGCGCAGTCGCAACTGCGGGCCGCCGAGCAAGACCTGATCGTGCGACTGTCGCAGGCCTATTTCGACGTGCTGGCGGCCAGCGATGCGCTGGACACGGTGCAGGCCAGCAAGAAGGCGATCGCCGAGCAGCTCGCGTCGGCCCAGCGCAACTTCGAGGTCGGCACCGCCACCATCACCGACACCCGCGAAGCCCAGGCCCGCTACGACCTGGCGCTGGCCCAGGAGCTGGCCGCCGACAATGACCTGCGTGTCAAGCGCCTGGCGCTGGAGCAACTGGTCGGCAAGCCCGACCTGAAACCCCTGCCGCTGGCCCAGCCGGTGGCGCTGCCGCCGCTGCAGCCCGCCCGGGTCGATGCCTGGATCGCCTCCGCCGAAGGCAGCAGTCCGACCATCGAGCAGGCCCGCCTGGCGCTGGAGGTGGCGAGCCTGGAAACCGAGAAGGCGCGGGCCGGCCACCTGCCCACCGTGGCACTGACCGGCAGCTTCGCGCGCCAGCACGTGTCGGTCAATGGCGACTACTCGGCCACCCAGTCCTACAACAGCACCGGCACCGGCAACAACACGACGGTGGGCATCGCGCTGAACGTGCCCTTGTTCGCCGGCTACGCGATCCAGAACCGGGTCAAGGAGACGCTGTCGCTGGAGGAAAAGGCCCAGGATGACCTGGCCGCCGCGCGCCGCGGCGTGACGCAGGGCACGCGCGCCGCCTACTACGGCGTGCAGTCGGGCGAGGCCCAGGTGCGGGCCCTGGAAGCCGCCGAATCGTCGAGCAAGCTGGCGCTCGAAGCCACGCAGCTGGGCTACAAGGTCGGCGTGCGGGTGAACATCGACGTGCTGAACGCGCAGACCCAGCTGTTCCAGACCCAGACCAATCTGGCCAAGGCACGCTACGACGTGATCGTCGGCGACCTGAAGCTGCGTCAGGCGGCGGGCGTGCTCAAACCCGAGGACATCACCGCCGTCAACGCGCTGCTGGCGCACTGACGCAGCCGAGGATGTGCCCGGCCATGCGCCGGGCCGCGCCGCGATGGCGCGCGCTGAAAGCCCGCGCCTGGGCGGCGGCGGCGGCCAGGCGGTCACGGTCGGCCAGCAGCTCCTGGGCCAGAGCCACGGCCGCCGGCAGGTCGGCGCAGCGCCAGGCCGCCCCTTCGGCCAGCGCCCGCTCGGCGGCCTCGGCGAAATTGAAGGTCGACGGTCCGAGCAGCACCGGGCAGCCGCAGGCCGCCGCCTCGATCAGGTTGTGGCCCCCGAGCGGCGCGAAGCTGCCGCCCAGCAGCGCCAGCGTCGAGGCACCGTAGTACAGCGCCATCTCGCCCAGGCTGTCGCCGAGCCAGACCTCGGCGTCCATCGCCTCGGCGGGCGGCAGGTCGCCGGTCCAGGTACTGCGGCGCGCCAGGCTCAGGCCCGCCGCCGCGACCACGTCCGCCACCGCATCGAAACGCTGGGGATGGCGCGGCACGATCAGCAGCCGCGGCCGCGGCGCCGGCCACCCGCGCCAGGCCTGCAGCAGCCGTTCCTCTTCGCCCTCGCGGCTGTTGGCCATCGCGACGATCGCCCGCGGCTGGGCGTCGCGCCAGCGCGCACCGCGCGCGAGCTGGTGGGCGTCCGGATCGAGGTCGTACTTGAGGTTGCCGCACACCACCACTTCGGGCACGCCGGCCGCGCGCAGCCGGACGGCATCGGGCTCGGATTGCGCCAGCGCCAGGCGCAGGCGCCGGCCTGCCGGGTGCAGCAAGGCGGCCAGCCGTTCGCCACGGCGCGCGCTGCGCTCGCTCAGGCGCGCGTTCGCCAGCACCATCGGCACACCCTGCTGGGCCGCCTCGTGCAGCAGGTTCGGCCAGATCTCGGTCTCCATCAGCACGCCCACGGCCGGGCGGTGGCGCCGCAGAAAGCGTCGCACCGCGCCCGGCGTATCGAAGGGCAGCCAGGTCTGCAGATCGCCCGGCCGCAGCAGCGCCCGGCCGGCGGCGCGGCCGGTGGCCGTGCCATGGGTCAACAGCAGGCGCAGTTCGGGACGGGCCTCGCGCAGCGCCTGCAACAAGGCTTTGGCGGCCAGGGTTTCGCCCAGCGAGACGGCGTGCAGCCACAGCGCCCCCGGTGCCGGTGCCGGGCCGCCGATCGCCAGCCGCTGCAGCAGGGCCTCGCGGTAGCCGGGCTCGCGGCGCCCGCGCCACCACAAGCGGGCCAGGTAGGCCGGCGTCGCCAGCCGCAGCACGGTCGAATACACGGCCCGCGCCAGACGCTGCCGCGGCGTGAGCACCGGTGCGCCGGCCGCGGTGGCGGTCACGGCGTCAATGGGCGGCGGCGGCAATCTGCGCGTCGGGCTTGACCGCGCGCAGCGCCGCCATGAAGTCGGCCTCGATGCGGTGCATCGCCGCTTCGGTGTGGCCCTCGAAGCGCAGCACCAGCACCGGCGTGGTATTGGAGGCGCGGACCAGGCCGAAGCCGTCGGGATACTCGGCGCGCAGGCCATCGGTGGTGATGATCTCGGCGCCGGGGAATGCCGCGGTGGCCAGCATCTTCTCGATCACCTGGGCCGGCTCGCCCTCGGCGCACGCGACATTCAGCTCCGGCGTGTTGAAGCTGGTGGGCAGGGCGTTGAGCACCGCGCTCGGATCGGCGTGGCGCGACAGGATCTCCAGCAGCCGGGCCGCGGTGTACATGCCGTCGTCGAAGCCGTACCAGCGTTCCTTGAAGAACATGTGGCCGCTCATCTCGCCGGCGATCGGCGCGCCGGTTTCCTTCAGCTTGGCCTTGACCAGCGAGTGGCCGGTCTTCCACATCAGCGGCACGCCGCCGGCCGCACGGATCGCCGGTGCCAGGCGCTGGGTGCACTTGACGTCGAAGATCACCGTGCCGCCCTTGACGCGGCCGAGGATGTCGCGCGCGAACAGGATCAGCTGGCGGTCGGGGTAGATGATCTGGCCGTCCTTGGTGACCACGCCCAGCCGGTCGCCGTCGCCGTCGAAGGCCAGGCCCAGTTCGGCATCGGTGGCGTTCACCACCTTGATCAGGTCGGCCAGGTTCTCGGGCTTGGACGGATCGGGGTGGTGGTTGGGAAAGTCGCCATCGACCTTGGAGTACAGGTCGATCACCTCGCAGCCCAGCACGCGCAGGATGGCCGGCGCGGTCGCACCCGGGATGCCGTTACCCGAATCGACCACGATCTTCATCGGCCGCGCCAGCCTGCAATCGCTGGTGATGCGGTGGCTGTATTCGGGCACGATGTCCATCGTGCCGATGCGGCCGCGGCCGCGGGCATAGTCCTCGGCCTCGATGCGGCGGCGCAGGCCCTGGATCTCCTCGCCGTAGATCGCACGGCCGGCCAGCACCATCTTGAAGCCGTTGTAGTCCTTGGGGTTGTGGCTGCCGGTCACCTGGATGCCGCTGCTGCAGCCGTGCCGGGCGCGGGTCGCGGCCACGTAATAGACCATCGGCGTGGTGACCGCGCCGATGTCGACCACGTCCAGCCCGGTCGACGCGATCCCGCGCATCAGCGCCGCCACCAGGCCCGGGCCCGACAAGCGCCCGTCGCGCCCGACCACCACGGCCTTCTCGCCCACCTTCAGCGCCTCGGTGCCGAAGGCCCGGCCGAGGTGCTCGGCCACCGATTCGTTGAGAGACTGCCCGACGATGCCGCGGATGTCGTAGGCCTTGAAGATGGACGGTGTGACGTGCATGGCGATGGAGCCTGGTGGGTTGGACGCCCGTCACCGCGCTGGGCGACGGGCTGGCCCGATTGTAGGGAGGCCCACGGCCGCCGCCGGGTACAAGCGGGGTACATCCCGGGCGCGTCGCCCGGTCGAACAAGAGGTCCGAAAACGGCGAGTACCGGCCGGCCCGCGGCCTATCATGGCCGCATGCCCGCCGCCTCGCCCTCGTCACCCGCCCTTCAGGATGCGGCCTTGTACCAGGCGCTGCGGACCCGCGACGCACGCTTCGACGGGCGCTTTTTCGTCGGCGTCACCTCCACCGGCATCTACTGTCGGCCGGTCTGCCGGGTGCGTCTGCCCAAGCCCGAGAACTGCCGCTTCTTTGCCAATGCGGCCAGCGCCGAGCGCCAGGGTTTCCGGCCCTGCCTGCGCTGCCGGCCCGAACTGGCGCCCGGCCTGTCCGGCACCGATGCCTCGCAGGCGCTCGCACGGGCGGGCGCCCGTTGCATCGATCACGCCGTGGCCTGCGGCGAGCCGCTCGCGCTGCCCGCCGTGGCCCGCCGCCTGGGCGTGACCGAGCGGCACTTCCGGCGCGTGTTCCAGGCCACGCACGGCGTCAGCCCGATGGACTGGCTGGCCACCCAGCGGCTGCTGCTGGCCAAGCGCCTGCTGACCGACACCCGCTTGCCGGTCACCGAGGTCGCCGGCGCCAGCGGCTTCGCCAGCCTGCGCCGCTTCAACGCGGCCTTTGCCGAGCGCTACCGGCTGGCGCCGAGCGCCCTGCGCAAGGCGGCGCAAACGCCTCCGGCCCCCGATCCAGGTATCGACAACGAACCGTTCGCGCTGCGGCTGCCCTGGCGTCCGCCCTACGACATCGCGGCGATGCAGGGCTTTCTCGCCGCCCGCCCCTTGCTGGGGATCGAAGCCGCGGACACCGCCACCTGGCGCCGCACGCTCGCGCTGGGCGTGCAGGGCCAGGTCCATCGCGGCTGGCTGTCGTTGCAGTTCGACGCCGACGGGGCCCAGGTGCTGCTGGCGGTATCGCCCTCGCTGGCGCCGGCACTGGGCACCGTGCTGGCGCGGGTGCGGCACCTGCTGGATCTGGATGCCGATCCCGAGGCCATCGCCCCTGCTCTGCAGGGACTGCCGCAACCGGCCTGGCCCGGCCTGCGGGTGCCGGGCTGCATCGACGGGTTCGAAACCACGGTGCGCATCGTCCTGGGCCAGCAGGTCAGCGTGGCCGCCGCCTGCACGCTGGCCGCCCGGCTGGTGGCGCGCTTCGGCGAACGGCTGGACACCCCGTTCGCCGGACTGACCCACCTGTTCCCGACCGCCCGGTGCCTGGCCGACGCGCCGGCCGAGGCGATCGGCACGCTGGGCATCGTGCGGACCCGGGTCGCGGCGCTGCAGGCGCTGGCGCGGGGGGTGGCGAGCGGCGAGCTGGCCCTCCATCCCGCCGCCCCGCTGGCCGACACGCTGGCCCGCCTGCGCGCCCTGCCCGGCATCGGCGACTGGACCGCCGAGCTGGTGGCATTGCGGGTGCTGGCCTGGCCGGACGCGTTTCCCGCGACCGATGCCGGGGTGGTGCGCGCGCTGGGCGGCCTGCGCCCACCCGCCTCGCTCCAGCGCGCCGAGGCCTGGCGGCCCTGGCGCTCGTATGCGGTGATGCAGTTGTGGCAATCGCTGACCACGCCGACGAACCCGGAGATCCTCCCATGAGACCCCTTGCGCTGCCCGACATGATCCCCCCCCTCCCGATTCGCCGCGAGCCCGCCACGCGCCTGGCGCAGCGGCCCTGGGTCGCCCAGGCCCTGATGGCGTCGCCGCTGGGGCCGATGCGGCTGGCCGCCACCGCCCAGGGCCTGGGCGGCCTGTGGTTCGAGGGCCAGGCGCACCACCCGGGGCCGCTGGCGGCGCCGATCGATCCCGGCCACCCGGTGCTGCGGCAGGCCGCCAACGAACTCGACGCCTACTGGCGCCGGGCGTGCGACACGTCCTTCCGCGTGCCGCTGGATGCCGGCGGCACGCCGTTTCAGCAGGCGGTCTGGCGCGCGCTGGCCGCGATCCCCTGCGGCGCCAACGCCACCTACGGCGAGATCGCCGCGGCCATCGGCCGCCCGCAAGCCGTCAGGGCGGTCGGTGCCGCGGTGGGCCGCAACCCGATCAGCCTGATCGTGCCCTGCCACCGCGTGCTGGGCCGCGATGGCTCGCTGACCGGCTATGCCGGCGGGCTGGAACGCAAGCGCGCGCTGTTGCATCGAGAATCGCAGGCCCGCTGAAGCCGGCTCGCCGCGCCCCACCCGACTCCGTCCCCACGCCATGTCCCTGCCCAACCTGATCGAGATGCTGCTGCTCGCCGCCCTGTGGGGCGCGTCCTTCCTGTTCATGCGTGTCGGCGCCGGCAGCTTCGGTCCGCTGGCGATGGTCGGGGTGCGGGTGCTGGGCGCCAGCGCGTTCCTGCTGCCGATCCTGCTGTGGCGGCGCGAGGCGGGCGCGCTGCGCCGCCACTGGCGCCCCATCCTGCTGGTGGGCCTGACCAACTCGGCGCTGCCCTTCCTCTGCTATGGCGCCGCGGCGCTGGCGATCAACGCAGGGCTGTCGTCAGTCTTCAACGCCACCACGCCGCTGTGGGGAGCGCTGATCGCCTGGGCCTGGCTGGGCGACCGCCCCCACCGCTTCAAGCTGGCCGGACTGGCGCTGGGCTTCGCCGGCGTGCTGTGGCTGGCCTGGGACAAGGCCAGCTTCAAGTCCGGTGCGACGGCGATCAGCCCCGGCCTGGCGGTGCTCGCCTGCCTGGCCGCCACCTCGCTGTACGGCTTCTCGGCCGTTTTCACGCGGCGCTATCTGGCCGGCGTGCCGTCGATGGCCCTGGCCTGCGGCAGCCAGCTCTCCGCCAGCCTGCTGCTGGTGCCGCTGGCGCTGTGGCAGTGGCCGGCCACGCCGCCCGGTGCGCCGGCCTGGGGCGCCATCCTGGCGCTGGCGGTGGCCTGCACCGGCGTGGCCTACGTGATGTACTTTCGCCTGATCGCCCGCGTCGGCGCGACCCACGCGATGAGCGTGACCTTTCTGATCCCGGCATTCGCCGTGCTGTGGGGCTGGTTGTTCCTGCACGAGGCCCTCAGCGCCACGATGGTCGGCGCCTGCGCGGTGATCCTGGCCGGCACCGCGCTGGTCACCGGCCTGATCGGACCGCGCGTTGCGGCCAGGGCGCCCTGACGGCGGCCAGCCCCGGCCGACCCTGCTCGGGGCAGTGCCAATCGGCGCCGATGGTGGCGGACCGCGGGCGCCCGGATCACCATCGACACCGGCGTCCGCAAGGCGTTGGGTCCACGCCCTGGCAGCGCCGCCTTTTGGAGGGCCTGTCATGAACAGCCATCCCGAACTGCTCTGGTCCCTGCTGGCCATGCTGGCCTGGATGGGCGCGCTGGTGGTGCTGATGCTCTGGTTCATCGTGCGACAGCGACACTGAGCCCGCTGCGGCCGGATCAGAACGACTTGCGCAGCCCGAGTTCCAGCGTGCGGCGCGGCCCGTACTGCGGCGCCCCGACGCCGATGCCGGTGCCATCGCGCAATTCGTAGACGCGGTCGAACAGGTTCAGCACCGACACCCGGAGCTCGACCGAGCCCGCCGCGCCGCCCAGCGCCAGCGGTCGGCGGGCCGCCAGGTTGACTTGGGCGTAGCCGGGCAGATGCGCGGTGTTGGCGAAGCCGCGGCGCAGGCCGCTGCCGACCAGCGCATCGGCACTCAGCATCAGGCCCTGCGGGCCGCGGTGCGACAGGCCGGCCGAGGCGGTGACCGACTGGTCGTGGTCCAGGTGCACCCAGTGGCCAGCGAGGTAGGCGAGTTCGTTCGGATCGAAGTTGAACTGGCCGGTCTCGATGCCGCGGCCCATCGCGCGCGACCAGGCCAGGTTGGCGTAGCCGCCCCAGTCCCGCGCATGCCAGCTGCCCGAGAACTCGATGCCCCGGATCCGACCCTGCGCATAGTTGAAGGCCGAGTAGATCAAGGCGTTGCCGAACTGACCTTCGTCCTGCAGATGAGACACCTCGCGGTCATAGGCGTCGACGCCCAGTGTGATCGTCGGCGTCAGCTGGAACGACAGCCCGGCATCGAAGTAATTCGCGCGCTCGGAGCGCACCGCGGTGTTCGCGTCCGACGGCAGCGCATTGGTGGTGCCGAGGAATTTCTGCACCGACGTGGTGTCGATCTTCTCGGTCGGCGGCGGTGTGAAATACCGCGCGTAGCCGGCATGCAGCCGCAGGTCGGCGCTGAGGTCGTAGACGATGCCGAAGCGCGGGCTGAACTGATGCTCGTCGACCACGGTGCGGGCCCGGTCGTAGCGCAGGCCGTAGTTCACCGTCAGCGCCTTGACCGGCTGCCACTCGTCCTGCAGGTACACCCCCCACAGCGTGCCGGCCAGCGCGCTGTTGTCGACCAGCGTCTCGGGCGTGGTGCCGGTCTGCTGGCCGCCCGCATCGGCCGGGAAGACCTGCGCGGTGTTGCCGACGCGGTAGCGCTCGTGCTGCAGGAACAGGCCGCTGCGCAGCGTGTGCCGCGCTCCCAGGGGCGCGCTGAGATCGGCCTGCACGCCGTCCGCGGTGTTGCTGCGCAGGATGTCGGCGGCGATGCCCTTGAACACCAGGTCGCCGGCGACATCCGGCGTGTAGTGCACCTCCGAGACACGGTGGAACAGCGCGACCTGGTCATCGAGCGCGTCGCCGACGCTGCTTTGCAGCGACAGCACGCCGAAGCGGTTGCGCTCGCGCTGGCGCGCGTCCAGCGTCGCCGAGTCGGGCGCGCCGGCACCGGCCAGCGTGTAGACCGGTGCAACGCCCGGCAGGTCGGGAATCTGGAAGCGGCTGTCGGACACGCCGGCCATCAGGCTGACACGGCTCGTGTCGTCGATCAGGTACGACACGTCGCCGAAGCCCTTGCCCTGGTTCGTCGTGTCGTGAATCGCGCTGCGGGCGGGCGTGGGGTTCTCGATGCCGACCGGGTCGCGCAGGGCCGAGCCGGTCAGGTAGTAGCTGAACGCCCCGTGGCTACCGCCCAGCTCGCCATCGAACTCGCGGCGCCCCTGGCTGCCCGCGCTCAGACTGAGGCTGCCGACGTGCCCGGCCGCCTGACCCTTGGTCTTGATATCGACCACCGCTGCGGTGCGATCGCCGTACTGCGCCGGCAGCGCGCCGGTGAGCACGTCCACCCGATCGGCCAGCCGGGTCTGCAGCGACGGGCCGAAACCGCTGATCGATTCCGGCAGCACCACGCCGTCGAGCCGGTACTGCACGTTGGCATGGTCGCCGCGCACATGCAGCTGGCCGTACGAATCCTGCACCACCCCGGGCGCTTGCAGCACGACCTGGTTCAGCGGCGTGCTGTCGCCCTGCGGCAGCCGGGCCAGGTCCTGGCGGTCGAAGCGGTACAGGCTGCTGCCGGTGTCGGGCGACAGGCCGTTGCGTGCGGCGTCCAGGCGGCGGCGCACCGAGGTGATCTGGATCCGTTGGACGGCGGCCGTCGCGGCATCGCCGTCCGGCGCGGCAGCCAGCGCCACCGCGTCGCCGGCCGGCGGCGCCTCGGACGCCAACGAAGAGAGGGGAGCGAGCAGGAACACGGCCCATGCCGTGCCCTGGTGTCGAAAACCGGGCATCGAAAATTCCTTTGAAATGAACAAGGCCCTGCCCGTGGCGCCATGCAGGCGCCCTCGGGCAGGTCGATCGGATCAAAGGACCGGCGGGGGGCCGCAGGCCTGCGGCGTGGGGGCCTCGGCGGCCCGGCGCGACACCGCCAAGGCGGCCGGCAGCGGGTGGTCGAAGCTCAGCAGCAGCGCCCTGAACGGGTCGGGGCGGACGAGGCCGGCCACGGCCGAAAACGCCAGGCAGGACAGGCACAGGCGGTCGCCGTGGACCTCGCCGGCCTGTGCCGTGCGTGCCGCGTCCTGGCTCAGGTGGCCCAGCTCGTGCATGGCCGCGCCCTGCTGAGCCAGCAGCATCAGCAGCGGAGCCAGACAGGAGACCAGGAGCTTGCGCATCGCGGCGCGGATTGTCGCCCAGGGCCTCCGCCGCCGACCGCCGCGCGATGGCGGCGCCGTCGATCCGCATGATCTGCCGCGACAATGGCGGCCGTGAACACGCTTGGTCATCGCCCCCCATGACGCCCGTCCTCCTGAGCCTCGCCGCCTTCGTCTCGACGCTGGGCGGCGGCCTGCTGGCCTTCAAGTTCCGCGACGATCTGCACTACATCCTCGGCTTCACCGCCGGCGTGCTGCTGGGCGTGGTCAGCTTCGACGTGCTGCCCGAGATCTTCGCGCTGGCCGGTGAACAGCACCTCGACGCCAATCTGGCGATGGTGGCGCTGGTGGTCGGCTTCCTGCTCTTTCACGGGCTGGAGAAGTTCTTCCTGGTCCACCACGCGCACGAGGCGGACTACGCGGTGCACCACCACCCGACCTCGGGCCTGGTGTCGGCGCTGGCGCTGGCGGGACACAGCTTCATGGACGGCGTGGGCATCGGGCTGGGATTCCAAGTCTCGACGGTGGTCGGTCTGAGCGTCAGCCTGGCGGTGATCGCACACGACTTCTCGGACGGCCTGAACACCGTCAGCCTGATGCTGCGGCATCGCAACAGCACCCGCCGGTCCCAGGCCATGCTGCTGGTGGACGCGCTGGCCCCGGTGCTGGGCGCGGCCTCGACGCTGGCGCTGCACATCCCCCCGCGCGGACTGATGATCTATCTGGGATTTTTCGCCGGCTTCCTGCTCTACATCGGCGTCGCCGACATCCTGCCGGAAGCCCACTCGGGTGCGCGCCCGGCCACGTCGCTGAAGCTGATCGGCCTGACCTGCCTGGGTGCGGCCTTCATCTTCGCCGTCACGCGCGCGCTGTCCTGAGGCCGCGTCAGCCGATGCAGGTGCGGTTCTTGCCGGTCCGCTTGGCCTCGTACAAGGCCTCGTCGGCGCGCTCCAGCGCCTCTTCCAGCGGCTCGCCCGGGCGATAGGCGGTGACCCCCGCCGAGAAGGTGACGAAGACCTCCCGGCCCTCGTGCATGAACAGGCTCGCGCTGAGCAGCCGCTGCAAGCGGGTCAGCACCTGCTGGGCCTCGGCCACGGGTGTCCCCGGCAACAGGACCACGAATTCCTCGCCGCCGAAACGGGCCACCTGATCCACCGGCCGCAGCGAGGTCCGGACCCGCTCCGCCAGCGCCACCAGGGCCTGGTCGCCGGCGGCATGGCCCAGGCTGTCGTTCAGGCGCTTGAAGTTGTCGATGTCCAGCAGGCCCACGGCCAATTCACCGCCGTTGCGGTCCAGCCGGGCGCGTTCGGTCTCGAACTGCGCCATCAGGCCGCGCCGGTTGGCGACCTGGGTCAGCGCATCGGTGGCCACTTCGTCGGACAGGCGGCGCAACTCGGCTTCGAGCTCGCGCACCTTGGCTTCAAGTTCGGTGGCCCGGCCGTGCTCGTCCTTGAGGCGCTCGCGCGTGCTGCTGACCAGGGCGTGCACGCTGCGGCTCTCGTCGACCAGTTCGCGCACCACCCCGGCCAGGCTTTCGAGCGAGTCGGCGCGCTCGATCGTGTCGGCGTAGCGCAGCATGCCTTCGCTGAAGCGGCCGGTGTGCTGGTCGAGCTCGCCCAGCTCGCTGAGCATGCGGTGAATCAGCTCCTTGAGCGCCAGGCGGGCCTGGTCGCGGCCGCCGCGCAACTCGCGCTGGCGGGCCCGTGTTTCGGCCAGCAGATCGCTCGCCGCCTGCAGCGCACGGGCACTGAGGCCTTCCTGCAGGCGCTCGTTGAGGTTGTCGATCTGGCCACGCACCCAGGTGTCGTCCTCCGACAGCTCGCCCAGCCCGCCCGCCAGTTCCCGGCTCAGGCGGTGGACCTGGTCGAGCAGGTGGTGGCGATGCGCCAGCAGGCGTCGTGCGCGCTCGCAGACCTCGGCCACCGCCGCGGCCAGTTCGGCGCTGGCGCCCTCGGCGGCGATGCGCCCTGCCAGCGCCTTCAGCTCGTCGGCCAGCGCCACGGCGCGCGGCGCATCGAGCGGCAGCGCGGCGCGCACCGTGGCCTCCAGCGGCGCCACCAGGTCGGGCCACGGCGCGGGCGACGACAGGTCGGTGGACGCGACCGTCGCTTGCGCGGAAGCCGGCTCGTCGCCGCCGCGGGTGGCCTCGGCCGCCAGGCCGGTCGACGCGTCAGGCTGGGCTTCGTCGCTGTCCCAGGAGCCGACCAGTTGCCGCACGCGGTGAAGCAGGCGCTGCATGTCACCTCGGCTGGAGTCCAGCACCCGTTGCAGGCTGTCCTTCTTGCGGGCCAGCGTCCATTGCCGGCCGCCCCGCTCCAGGCCGCGCGCCAGGCGCTCGATCACCAGGGCCCAGGCCTGCGACTGCGCGGATGCGGACTCGGCGCCGCGGTCCAGCTGCCGCAAGGCGTCGTCCCACTGCCCTTGCGCCAGCGCCTTGGCCAGATCGGCGCGCAGCGCCGGGTCGTCGCTGGCACGGGCGGCCAGCTTGTCCAGCACGACCTTCGCCCTCGCTGGCAGCGCCGACCCCGTGGCCTTGCCCTCCCCCGCTTCCTCGGCCCAGGCCTGGGCGTAGTTCTCGGGCGTGGGTTCCTGCTTGGCCAAGGCCAGGCGGCGCAACGCGGCCTTGGCGATCTGGGCCGGTGTCAGCGTATCCGACGGTTTCATCGCGGCAGCGGCGAGCCGTGGTGCGGTTCAGCCCGTGGCGTCATGACCCGGCAGCAGCGCGGACTCGTGCATCCAGCCCTCGTCATCGCCGCTGCCGGGCCCGAGCACCGAGCGCTGCGAAAAGCTCCGGACCCACGCCGCCATCTCGGCCGCCGGCATCGGCCGGCTGAACAGGAAGCCCTGCATCAGCACGCACCCCTGGCGGTGGAGCGTGTTCTGCTGGGCCAGCGTCTCTACGCCTTCGGCGATCACCCGCAGCCCGAGCGCACGCGCCAGCGCGACGATGGTGGTGATGACGGCCGTGCTCTTGGGCGTGACGCCCAGCTTCTGCACGAAAGACCGGTCGATCTTCACTTCGGAAATCGGCAAGGTCGTCAGGTAGGCCAGCGAGGAGTAGCCGGTGCCGAAGTCGTCGACCGAGATCTCGACGCCGAGCTCGTTGAGCTGGTGCAACGTGGGCAGGATCTGCTCCAGGTTGGTCATCAGCGTGCCTTCGGTGATCTCCAGCAGCAGTCGACGTGGCGGCACGCCATGCGGGCCGACCGCCGCGACGATCTGGTCGATCAGGTCGGAGCGGTGAAACATCCGGCTGGGCATGTTCACCGCGATCGATTCGGAAAAGCCGAAATCGTCCTGCCAGATGCGGGCCTGGCGGGCGGCTTCGCGCAGCGCCCATTCGGTCATCGGCACGATCAGTCCGGTCTCTTCGGCCAACGGGATGAATTCGCCCGCCGGCACCAGGCGATCGCCTCGCTGCCAGCGCATCAGCGCCTCCACGCCCACCATGCGCGAGCGGGTCACGTCCACCTTGGGCTGGTAGTGCAGCAGCAGTTCGTTGCGTTCCAGTGCCTTGTGCAGCGCGGTTTCCAGCTCCAGCACCTCGGGACCGCGACCGGCCAGGCGCGGGCTGTACGACACCGCCGCATTGCGGCCGGCCGTCTTGGCGGCGTACATCGCCACGTCGGCATTGCGCAGCAGGTCCGCGACGTTGGCGCCATCGCGCGGGTACATCGCGATGCCGATGCTGGCGGTCGCGAAGCATTCCTGCCCGGCGACATAGACCGGCTCGCGCAGGGATTCGAGGATGCGATAGGCCACCCGCTCGGCGCTTTCGACGTCGACCACCTCGGGCAGCAGCGCGACGAACTCGTCGCCACCCAGCCGTGCCACCGCTTCGAGCGAACGGTGGATGCGCGCACCGGCCGATTCGATCAGGCCGTCGCTGAACTGGTCGGAGTGGCGCACGCAGGCACGCAGGCGGTTCGAGACCTCGATCAGCAGTTCGTCGCCGGCGAAGTGCCCGAGCGTGTCGTTGATGTTCTTGAACCGGTCCAGGTCGATCATCAGCAGCGCGACCGAGAAACCCCGCTCGCGGGCGTATTCGAGCGCGCGCTCGGCGCGGTACATCAGTTGGCGCCGGTTGGGCAGCGTGGTCAGCGCGTCGGTGCTGGCCAGGCGGCGGATGCTGTCCTCGGCGTGGCGGCGGTCCGTCACGTCCTGCACGATGCCCTTGTAGCCGATGCAGCGGCCCTGCTCCGAGAATTCGGGCTCGGCCTCGATGTGGAACACCCGTGCCCGACCTTCGGCGAGCTGCAGCGGGACATCGTTGGCGATCACCGATACATTGCGCAGCAGCAAGCGCAGCGAGCGGAAGATCTCGCGCCGGTCGGGGGCGCTCATCATGCGCAACACCTCGCGCAGGCCGAGCGCATCGTCGGGGCCGTAGCCGAACACGCGCAAGGCCTGCTCCGACAACTCCAGCCCTCGGCTGATCGGCACCTCGGCGTCGTACCAGCAATCGAAACTGCCCATGCGGGCCAGGTCCTGCGCGCGCGCCAGATTCGCCTTGCTGCGCTCCAGTTCTCGCGTGGTCCGCGCCGCGCGCAGCATGTAGTGCAGCCGCTGCACCAGCAGGCTCCACTGGTTGGACTTGACGAAGAAATCGGTCGCCCCGACCTGGAAGGCGCGCTGGATCGAGGCGTCGTCGTCGAGCCCGGTCAGCATCAGCACCGGCACATGCTCGAAGCCGTACATGGCCCGCAGTTCGCGGCAGGTCTCGAACCCGTCGAGGCCGGGCATGCGGGCGTCGAGCAGGATCAGGTCGGGCGTCGATTCACGCAGCAGGCGCAGCGCCTCCTCGCCGCCGGTGGCCTCGGTGATGTCGAAATCGGCGGCCAGCGCGGCCCGCGTCAGCATCAGGTTGACCTCGTCGTCGTCGACGAGCAGCACCCTCGGACGGTCCGACCCGTGGCTGCCGTGATGGGCAAGCGACCAGGTCATGTCGGCGGAGTCTCTTCGAGCCGCTCGCGCACCGCCTCGCGCACCTGCTCGGCCATGGCGACGAAGGCCTTGACCGCCGCCGCCAGCCCGGCATCCAGGGTCGACGCGGTCGCCTGCGTCTCCAGGCGCTGGCGCAGGTCTTGTTCGAGCGCGGCGCAGAGCTGCGCGAACGACAGCGCCCCGATGCTTTGCGACGACGATTTCAGCGTGTGGGCCACCGCACGCAGTTGCGCCAGATCGGCCTGGTCGCAGGCGCTGGCGGTGGCTTGCAGGTGACGATCCAGCGAGCTGAGGTAGGTGTTCAGGACACGTCGCAGGAAAGCCTCGCCACCGGTCGGATCCAGCGCCTGCAGGGCCCGCAGGCTGGCGGCCTGGAGCACGGGCGTCGATGGGCTGGCAGGCACGGCGGGCGGGGAGACGTCGGGCATGGGGTTCAGGAGTGTGTCGACCACGGCGGGCTGCAGTGCCGCGCGCGGCTCGGCGACACGGTGATCGACGGGGGAACGGCGGCAATATACATCGTGCAAGCATGCCGCCGCGTCCGCCTCGCCGTCAATCTTGAATTGGCACAGGATCTCCCGGTTGAACCGCGCTTTGATGCGGCCGCAACCGGCCCCGGTCGGCCGGAATGCGCTTCGTACAATCGGCCCATGTGGCCTCCGTCCCGTCGCTCGTCATCCATGCCCCCTGCCGCCGGCCTGCGAGGTCTGCCCTGGGTGGCCGTGGCGGTGCTGGCGGCCGGCGCCGCGCTGCTCTGGCATCTGGCCGGCGAGCCGGTCGTCGCGGGCGATCCCAGCGGTCCCTGGGTCTGGCTGCCGATGCTGAGCTTTGGCGCCGTCTGCGGCCTGGCCGGCCTGCTCTGGGGCCGGCAGCAGACCGGCCGGAACCCGCGTGATGCCCGCCTCGGCCAGCAGCAGTTGCTTCAGCTGGTGGATGCCTGGCTGTGGGAGAGCGACGACGAACATCGCCTGACGGTCTGGCGCCCGCCGCACGACGCCCCCGCTTCGGCCTGGGCGAGTGGAACCCCCTCCGAAACGCGGCTCTGGCAGCGCTTCGACCTGTTGC
Source organism: Ideonella sp. sgz306126 (assembly GCF_056032705.1). Lineage (NCBI taxonomy): Bacteria > Pseudomonadati > Pseudomonadota > Betaproteobacteria > Burkholderiales > Sphaerotilaceae > Ideonella > Ideonella sp. sgz306126. Next base: position 530,866 of record NZ_JBVYWP010000003.1, on the reverse strand, counting down.
CCGACGGCGCTGGCGGCAGCGCCTTGCGCGCCCGGCTCGACGGTCAGGCGCCGATTGCCGATCTGCGCGTGTACCGCCGCGACAGCGGCACGCCGTTGCCCTGGCGTCTGCGCGCCGTGCCCCAGTTCGACGGCGACGGGCGATTTGCCGGCTACATCGGCAGCGCCCAGCCGCTGGCCGACGCCGAGCAGCAGCATTTCGACCAGGCCTTGCTGGCGCAGTTGTGGCCCGAGCTGAACTTGGCTGCGGTGGCCCTGCGCCCCGGTGCGAGCGGCGGCTGGGTTGTCGATGCCGTCAGCGACGACGCTGCCCGTCTGCTCAAGCTGGACGGCGTCGCGGCGCAGGGCCTGGACTGGGACCGGGCCCGCCTGGCCCTGCCCGAGGCGCTGGGCCGCGCCGCCGCCGCGTTGGCGCCGGGCCAGAACCGCGACGAGGGCGACTGGGCGCTGAGCCTGCAGGCGTTGGGCACGCCCGATGGCCGCGATGGCCGCCTGCTGCTGCTGCGGCCGCAGGTGCGCACGACGCCGGACGACAGCGTCAGCGCCGCCGACCACGAGTCCTTCACCTACTCGATCTCGCATGATCTGCGCGCGCCGATCCGCGTGGTGGACGGCTTTGCGCGCATCCTCAAGGAGGACTACGGCCGTTTCCTGGACCGCATCGGCAACGACCACCTCGACCGGGTGCTGGCGGCAGCGTCGCGCATGAACAGCATGATCGATGCGTTGCTGGCGCTGTCCCGCCTGCAATCGCAGCCGCTGCAGCGCAAGCCGGTCGATCTGTCGCAACTGGCGGGCTTCATCCTGGAAGACCTGCGCCGCGAGAGCCCGGACCGTGCGGCCGACATCCACGTCGAGCCGGGCATCGTCGTCCATGGCGACCCGACCTTGCTGCGCATCGCGATGGACAACCTGATCGGCAACGCCTGGAAGTACAGCAGCCAGTGCCAGGTGACGCGGATCGAATTCCGCCAGGAAGAGCGCGACGGCCGTCCGGTGATGGTGGTGGCCGATCAGGGCGCCGGTTTCGACATGCGTTTCGCCGATCGCCTGTTCGGCGTCTTCCAGCGCCTGCACAGCCCGAAGGACTTCCAGGGCACCGGCGTCGGGCTGGCGTCGGTGCGCCGCATCCTGCGCCGTCACGGCGGCGACATCTGGGCCGAATCCGAAGTCGGCAAAGGCGCCCGCTTCTACTTCACGCTGAGCTGAACCGGCCGGACCGGCCGTGACGGGTCGATCTCGACCCATCGGCCGACCCGCCTCCGCTCAACGACCTGCCGGCAAGGCTTGCTGCTCGTAGGCCGGATAAAGGTGCGCGACGTTGCGCAGCGATTCGGTGTCGAAGGCCGCCCAGTGGCGGAACTCGTCGGGCACCGGGGCCTGCAGCAGCTCGTTCATGTCCCAGCCCTGCGCGGCCGCGTTCCTGAACGCGGCGTCCAGCCATTGCAGGTAGCGCCGGGTCTGCGCCAGGCCGGAACCATCGGCATGCACCGGGCCGTGGCTGGGCACCACGGTATGCAGGTCCATCGCCGCCAGCGCCGCCAGGCTGCGCTGCCACGCCGGCAACTGCGCGTCGGGCGTGGTCGGGATGCGGTTGGCGAAGATCAGCCCGCCGACGAAGGCCACGCCGCTGGCGCGATCGATCACCACCAGATCCGATTCGGTGTGGCCGGACAGCTCGTGCAGTTCGAAGTCGCGCCGGCCCACCCGCCAGTGGCCGCCCCCGGCCGACGGATCGAGGGTGCGATCGGGCAGCAGCGCCTCGGTGCCCTTCATCCAGTCGCCGCACAGGCGGTAGAGGTTGGTCTCGTAGCTGCCCGCGAGCCGGCCCATGCCCTCTCGCGTGGCGGCGGTGGCGCTGCGGGGCACGTCGGCAAAGGCCTGGTTGCCCAGGAAGTAGTCGGGGTGGTGATCCAGGTTCAGCACCTGCACCACCGGTTCGCGCGTGGTGCGTGCGATCAAGGCCCGCAGCTGCTCGCCGTACAGGCGGCTGGTGCCGGTGTTGATCACGACCACGCCGGCGCCGGTGGTGAAGAAGCCGGTGTTGATGATGTTGCAGCCGTTGGCCGGGCTGAAGTCGGCGTTGCTGCCCTCGACCACGTAGGCGCCAGGCGCCAGCTCGCGCGCGGCCAGGTGGTAGTCCAGGGTCGCGGGATCGGCGCGCGGTGCCGTCTGGGCCCACAGCGGCGCCGACGCCAGCAGCACCAGCAGGCAGGCCAGCAGCAGACTGCGCAACATGGGCGTCATTCCAGGTGGCTGGCGATGCGATTGCCGTCGTTGTCGGTGCCGACGACGTGCACGCCGCCCGCCGGCGGACGTGTGAAATCGAAGCTGAAGACCGGGTTCTCGCTGACCGGCTGCCAGGTCTGCAGGCGCGCCAGTTCGTGGTCATCGCCGTCGCGCACCGACAGGTGGTTGATGAAGAAGGCCGGCACCCCGCCCACCAGCCCGGTGTCCATCGGATGCATGACGCGCAGGCGCAGGCGGGCACCGCCGGCCGGCTCGCCCACGGCGGCGGGGAACAGGCGGCCGCTGACCTCGCCCAGCGTGCGCGACCAACTGCCGTCCTTGCGCGTGGCGCCGCTGACGGTGCAGCCGCCGCCGCCGGAGTCGACCCAGGTGCCGCCGACATGCCAGACGCCATCGCCCGTCTGGGCCGCGGCGCGCACCGGCGAGGCCTGCTCGAGCTTGAACCGGAACGCGACCGACGGCAGCGCATGGACTGGAAAGAACGCCAGCACGCGCCGGATCGGGTTGCGGTCCACCAGCACCACGATCTGGCGGATCGGCCCCAGCGCGGCGCCCACCTTCACGCTGACCGGCACGTTCATCGGGTCCTCGGCGAACGCCGGGGCCTGGACCACGACCTGGGGGTCGTACACCACCGGACCGCCAGGCAGGTACTCGCGCCGCATGCCGATCCAGGGGTAGGAGCGAAACGGGTCGCCCTCGAACTCGTCGGCGGCGCGGGCGGCGCGCGGCAACGCCGCCCCTGCGACCAGCGCCGGCAGCGACCAGACCAGCAGACTGCGTCGATCCATGGCGACCTCCAGCACGATCGTTCAGCCGCCGCTGACGCGCACGGCCAGCAGCAGATTGCGCGGCGCGCCGGTCTCGAAGAAGCGCGCGTTGGCGTCGTTGACGATCACGCTGCCGGCGTAGCGGCGGTCGAACAGGTTGTCGACGCGGGCCAGCAGTTCGATCTGCCCGCCGCCGGCGAGCGCCCAGCGCCGGCTCCAGTGCAGGCCCGCCAGCGCATAGCCGCCCGCCGCATCGCTGTTGACGTCGTTGACCGCGGTCGGTGCCACGGCGCGCCCATCGAACCCGATCTCGCCACGCCGCGCGTCGCGCCAGGTCAGGCCCAGCCAGGCCGAGCCCCTCTGGGTGCCGGCGATCCGGTTGCCGGCGGCCACCGCGACGTTGGGCGTCTTGCATGGCGAGCTGGTGCAGGTCAGGAAGCGGTCGCGGTAATGGGCGTCCAGCCAGGTCAGTGCGGTGGCGACCCGCCAGCCATCGGCCGGCTGCCAGGCGGCGGACAGCTCCATGCCCTGGCGCGAGGTGCGGCCGACGTTCTGGTAGGTGGCACGGCCGCCGCTGTTGGTGAGGACGCCCAGCTCGTCCGCCACCTGCACGTCGAACACGGTCGCGTCGGCGCGCCAGGGCCCGCGCTGCCAGACACTGCCCAGCTCCACCTGGCGGCTGGTCTGGGCCTTGAGGGCGGTGTTCAGGCCACCGCTGCCGTCGGGTCGGTAGGCCAGCTCGGTCAGGGTGGGCGTTTCGATGCCGCGCGCGGCGCTGGCATGCAGCTGCCACTCGGGGTTCAGACGCCAGCGCAGGCCGGCTACCGGATTGGTGTGGCTGTAGGCCATGCTGCCCGAGTCGTTGCCGTTGGCCAGGTAGGCATCGACGGTGCTGAAATCGACCCGACCGTTGCGCACGCCGGCGCTCGCCTTGAGCGCCGGGCTCAGCGCCCACTCGGCCTGGACGAAGACGTCGCGGCTTTGCGCCACGTCGAATTCATTGCGCCGCAGCGCGCCGGTCACGCCGAGTTGCTGGCTGGCCCCGGTGCCGACGAAGTTCTGGTACCCCTGGCGGTCGTCGCGCTGGCTGTCCAGCGCCGCGCCGGCCACCAGGTCCACCGCCCGCCAGGACCAGCGCAGCCGCCCTTCGGCGCCGCTGTAGTCACGCTGGAAGGCGACCACGCCGCCGGCGCTGCCGGCCGGCACCTGGGCCCCCGGAGGGATCGCCTGCCACTGCATCACGGCGCGGCGGCCGCCATAGACGGCCAGCGTGCTGTCGCGCAAGGCCGAGCTGCCGAAGTCGTGCTGCCAGCTCGCGCCCGCCTGCGTCTGGCCCAGGGTCTTGCGGGTGTTGTACAGCGTGGCCTCGGGCGTGGTCTGCAGCGGATCGGCGTTGAACTGCGCACGGCTCAGGCCGAGCGGGTCCTGCGCCGGCTGGTCCAGGTGGTTGGCCAGCAGCGTGACGCGGTCGCTCGCGGTGCGCCACCCGAGCCGCAGGTTGGCGGCCGTGCGCTGGGCCTGGCTGTGCGGGCGGAAGCCGTCGATCGACATGTCCTGCAGCGCCACACGCAGGTCCAGCCCGTTCCCCAGCGGCGACTCCAGCACCCCGCGTGCCTGGTGCAGGCCGAAGCTGCCGAGGTCGGCCTCGGCTTCGGCGCGGGCCTGGCGCACCGGCGCGGTAAACAAGGCGATCACGCCGCCCGAGCTATTGCCGTAAAGCACCGAGAACGGGCCGCGAAGCACCTCGATGCGCTGGGCATCGGCCAGATCGAAGTTGGACACCTGGCCCTGGCCGTCCGGGCCCGCATCGGGAATGCCGTCGGTGTAGAGCCGCAGGCCACGCACGCCGAAGCCGGCCCGCGCGCCAAAGCCGCGGGAGCTGATCTGCAGGTCTTGCGCGTAGTTCGACCGGTTGTTCACCACCAGCCCGGGCACCTGGGCCAGGGCCTCGCTGAGGTTGATCATCGGCCCGGCGTTGCGCAGCGCGTCGCGGTCGACCACGCTGATCGCAAACGGCACGTCGGCCGCCGGCCGGGCCGCCACCGATCCGGTGACGACCACCTGCTGACTCGCCGGATCGGCCGGGCCGCCCGCCGCCTGCGCTTGCGCCGACGCCGGCAGCCACAGCCAGGCCGCGGCCAGCGGCATCAAACGCCAGGCGCGAGCGTGCGGCAAGGAAGACGGCGAACGAAGGCGATGTGCAGGCATGGCGAGTGGGCAATCCGGAACGCTGCGCGGCCAGGACACCGCTTGCGATGCCCGTATCAGACCCGCACGCGGCGGGGCCGCCTAGCGCGCAAAAACCCGCACCCTGCGTCAGGACGGAACACCCGGTGTCCCGCCACGGCGCGCCCCCCCCGGGAGCGCGACCACCCCCTCCGGGCGCCGCTCAGGTCCGCACCAGCCGGGCCGCCAGAAAACGCAGCGCCGCACCGTAGCCGGCCACGCCCAAGCCGGCGATCACGCCTTCGGCGATCCCGGAGATGTAGGAATGGTGGCGGAATTCCTCGCGCCGGTGCACGTTGCTGATGTGCACCTCGACCACCGGCAGGGCGACCCCCGCCAGCGCATCCCGCAGGGCCACGCTGGTGTGGGTCAAGCCGCCCGGATTGATGACGATGGCCCGCGTGCCGTCCAGCCGCGCGGCGTGGATGCGATCGATCAGCGCGCCTTCGTGGTTGCTCTGGAAACATTGGGCGGCGGTGCCCAGTTCGAGCGCTTCTTCGACGAAGCGGCGTTCGACATCGGCCAGCGTGTCGGCGCCGTAGATGTGCGGTTCGCGGGTGCCCAGCAGGTTCAGGTTCGGGCCGTTCAGCAGCAGGATGCTCATGGAAGATGCCGTCGAGGAAAGCGTCAGCAAGGCCGGCATGCCCACCATGCCGGCGCGCCCATTGTGCTCGCCGGCGCGGCGGCCCGCCCAGGACCCGGCGCGCCATGCCTCCACGGTCTGGCGCACGCGATGCCATGTGATCTCATGGGAAGTGAAATTCTTCTGATTTGCCGATTAAATGGCAATTTGTGATCACATCAATAAAAATCGGTATGATGTCTTCCCATGAATCCGACGCTCGAAGACTTTTTGATCCAGCACCGTATCCACGAGGTGGAATGCGTGATCCCCGACATGACCGGCATCGCGCGCGGCAAGATCCTGCCGCGCGACCTGTTCATGGCATCGGGCGAGATGCGCCTGCCCAAGAGCGTGCTGCTAAACACCGTCAACGGCCAACAGCCCGACAACGGGCCCTTCGTCGGTGACACCGATCCCGACATGGTCTGCAAGCCCGATGCGGCCACCGTTCGCCTGGTGCCCTGGGCGGCCGAACCGGTGGCGGTGGTGATCCACGACTGCCTGGAGTGGGACGGCAGCCCGGTGCAGCTCTCGCCGCGCAGCGTGCTGCGCCGCGTACTGGCGCTGTACGAAGCGCGCGGCTGGCAGCCGGTGGTCGCCCCCGAGATGGAGTTCTACCTGGTGGCGCGCCAACAGAACCCGCACGAACCGCTGCAGCCGCCGCTGGGCCGCACCGGCAAGCCCGAGGCCGGGCGCCAGAGCTATTCGATCGACGCGGTGAACGACTTCGACCCGTTCTTCATGGAGTTGTCGAACTTCTGCGAGCTGCACCAGCTGGGTGTCGAGACGCTGATCCATGAGGCCGGCGCAGGCCAGATGGAGATCAACTTCTCGCACGGCGAGCCGCTGGACCTGGCCGACCGGGTCTTCCTGTTCAAGCGCACGGTGCGCGAGACCGCGCTGCGCCACGGCATCTTTGCCACCTTCATGGCCAAGCCGATGGAGCTCGAGCCCGGCAGCGCGATGCACATCCACCAAAGCATCAACGACGCCGCCACTGGCCGCAACATCTTCAGCCGCGAGGACGGCCGCGCCAGCGACGCCTTCGCGCACTTCATCGCCGGCCTGCAGGCCTACATCCCGCAGGTGATGCCGATGTTCGCGCCCTACGTGAACTCGTATCGCCGGCTGGCGCCCTTCATGTCGGCGCCGATCAACGTGCGCTGGGGGCTGGACAACCGCACCTGCGGCATCCGCGTGCCGCAATCGAATCCACAGGCCCGGCGGGTCGAGAACCGCGTGCCGGGGGTCGATGTGAACCCCTACCTGGCGATGGCCGCGACGCTGGCCTGCGGCTACATCGGCCTGCGCGACGGCCTGCAGCCCAGCGAGCCGACCACCGACAGCGCCTGGAACGTCAGCCACGAGCTGCCGCGTCACCTCGAAGACGCGATCGAGGCGATGCGCGCCTGCGAACCGATGCGCGAGGTGCTGGGCACGGGCTTCGTCGACGCCTTCTGCGCGGTCAAGAAACTCGAATTCGCGACCTACAACCGCGTCATCAGCTCCTGGGAACGCGAACACCTGCTGCTGCTGGTCTGAGAGACACCCATGCCATCCCCTGCCCTGCCCAAGAGCCCCGCCCGGCCGCCCGAAGGGGTGACCTCCCTCTCGGAGAGAGAGGGTGACCGGCCCGACAGCGCTCCGGTGAGCACCACCGGCATCGACCCCGAGCGCGCCCAGGCGCTGCTCGCGCGCGAGCGCGAGCACTATGCCCGGAGCCACCCGCGCTCGCGCGAACTGGCCGAGCGCGCCGCCGCCCACCTGATGTTCGGCGTGCCGCTGCATTGGATGAACGACTGGGGCACGCCGTTCCCGCTGCAGGTGGCCGAGGCGCAAGGCGCCCACCTGCGCACCGCGGACGGCCACGAGCTGGCCGACTTCTGCCTGGGCGACACCGGCGCGATGTTCGGCCATTCGCCCCCCGGGGTGGCCGACGCGCTGGCGGCCCAGGCCCGGCGAGGCCTGACCACCATGCTGCCCGGCGAGGACGCAGCGGCGGTGGGCGAGTTGCTGGCCCAGCGCTTCGGCCTGCCGAAGTGGCAGTTTGCGATGACCGCCAGCGACGCCAACCGCTTCGTGCTGCGCTGGCTGCGCGCGGCCACCGCCCGCCCGACGCTGCTGGTGTTCAACGGCTGCTACCACGGCACGGTCGATGACGTGTTCGTCGACCTGGAGGCCGGCCGCCCGGTGCAGCGCGACAGCCTGCTGGGCCAGGTGCACGACCTCACCGCCACCACGCGCGTCGTCGAGTTCAACGACCTGGCCGCGCTGGAGGCCGCGCTGGCCCCCGGCGACGTCGCCTGCGTGCTGGCCGAACCGGTGATGACCAACATCGGCATGGTGCTGCCCGAACCCGGCTACTGGGCCCAGGCCGGCGAGCTGATTCGCCGCCACGGCAGCCTGCTGGTGCTGGACGAGACCCACACGCTGAGCAGCGGCCCCGGCGGCTATGGCCAGGCGCATGGCCTGCGGCCCGACGCCGTGGTGGTGGGCAAGGCCCTGGGCGGTGGCATGCCCTGCGCCGCATACGGCTTCAGCGCCGAACTGGCGGCCCGTGCCGAAGCCGCCAAGCGGGCCGCGCCGCCCGGCCATTCGGGCATCGGTACGACGCTCACCGCCAACCTGCTGGCCATGGCGGCGATGCGCGCCACGCTGTCGCAGTGGATGACGCCCGAGGTCTTCGCACCGATGCTGTCGCTGGCGGCCCGCCTGGCGCAAGGCCTGCGCGAGGGCATCGCCCGCCACCGCCTGCCCTGGTGCGTGACCCAGGTCGGCGCGCGGGTCGAGTTTCAGTTCTGCGCCGTGCCGCCGGTCAACGGCACGCAGGCGGGCGCGGCGATGAACCCGGCGCTGGAGCACGCGATCCACCTGGGCTTGTTGAATCGCGGGGTGCTGATCACGCCCTTCCACAACATGATGCTGATCTGCCCGGCGACCACCGAAGCAGACGTGGCGGCCTTGCTGGCCGCCTTCGATGCGGTGCTGGCAGACCTGTGCCGATGACGGGTGCCGCGACCACCACCCAGCAGGACACGGTCTATGCCACGCTGCGCCAGTGGGTGACGGTGGGCCGCTTCCTGCCTGGCGAGCGGCTGAAGATCCGCACGGTCGCCGCCGCGATGGGCGTGGGCCAGATGCCGGTCCGCGCGGCGCTGCAGCGCCTGGCCGCCGAGGGCGCCCTGGTCAACGTGCCCAACGCCGGCGTGGCCGTGCCGCGCCTGGGCATCCCCGAGTTCGACGACCTGCTGCAGATGCGCATGCTGCTGGAAGGCGAAGCCGCCGAGCGCGGCTGCCTGCGCTTGGGCGCGACCGACGCGGCATCGCTGCAGGTCCTGGCCGAGCGGATGGCCAGCGCCTTGAAGGCGGGCCAGCCCGGCGACTACCTGGCGGCCAACGAAGACTTCCACCTTCTGCTGTACCGCGCGGCGGGGTCACCGCTGCTGCTGAGCCTGATCGACACCTTGTGGCTGAAGGCCGGACCGATCTCGAACCAGCTTTTCGACCGCCCCGAGGCGTCGGCGGTACTCAACGACGCGCACGAAGATCTGCTGCGCGCGCTCGCCCTCAAGGACAGCGCGGGAGTGCGGCGAGCGGTCGAAAAGGACATCTTCGTCGCCGGGCAGTACCTGCGCGCCCGGCTGCGCGAGGGTTGACGCGTGCCCTGGGGCAAGGCAAGCGGTCACGTGCGCTCGATGCGCGCGTAGGCCGAGTGGTTGTGAATGGATTCGAAGTTCTCGACGTCCACCGCATAGCGACCGATGCGGCCATCGGCGTTCAGGCGCAGCGCCACGTCGCGGACCAGATCCTCGACGAACTTCGGGTTCTCGTAGGCGTGCTCGGTGATCCACTTTTCGTCGGCGCGCTTGAGCATCGGCCAGATCTCGCTGGAGGCGGATTCCTCGGCGAAGCGGACCAGTTCCTGCCATTCGATCGGCGCCGCCAGCGGATCGAGGATCTCGACCCGGATCGTCACCAGCGAGCGCTGGTTGTGGGCCCCGTAGTCGGAGATCTCCTTCGAGCACGGGCACAAGCTCTTGACCGGCACGCCGACCTCGGCCCAGATCGACGTCAGGCCGCCGCGGCGCTCGGCGATCCAGGCCCCCGCGTAATCCAGCAGGCTTTGCAGGCCGGACACCGGCGCGCGCTTGCGGATGAAGAACGGGAAGCGGGCCTCCACCCGGCCCTCGCCGGCGTGCAGCTTGTCCAGCATGGCGGTCAACTGCGTCAGCAGCCGCGACGCGTCCATCGGCGCCGTCTGGTCTCCCAGCCAGGCCACGAAACGCGACATGTGGGTGCCCTTCTTGTCCGCGGGCAGCGCGACGTCCAGCGTCCAGGTCGCCACGGTGGGCTGGTCGGCGCCGCCGACACGCACCGTCAGGGGATAGCGCACGTCCTTGACCCCCACGCGCTGGATGGCCAGATGGCGTTCATCGCGCTCGCTCTGGGTGTCGGGAATGTGCAGGGCGTCGGTCAGGTGGTTCATGAAAGGGCCGGTACGTCTCGGACCGACAGCATGGCAGCAATGTCAAGCGCCAGGGTTCGATAGGGTTGTTGGCGGCGTTCTGAAACTCAGGCGGCCACCGGCTTGACCAGCGCCAGCGACGCGGCGCCGAAGCGCTGCACGATGGCGCGCTCGATGCCCACGGCATCCAGGCCGCACAGGGCCAGCAGCTTGGCGGCGTCGCCATGCTCGATGAACTCGTCGGGCAAGCCCAGGTTCAGCACCGGCAGCACGACGCCCTCGGCAGCGAGCAACTCCAGCACCGCGGCACCGGCGCCGCCGGCGACGCAGCCTTCCTCCACCGTGACCAGCGCGTCGTGGCTGCGCGCCAGCTTCAGCACCAGATCGCGGTCCAGCGGTTTGGCAAAGCGCATGTTGGCCACGGTGGCGTCCAGCCGCTCGGCGGCCTGCAGGGCCGGATACAGCAAGGTGCCGAACGCCAGGATCGCCACGCGCCGCCCTTCACGGCGGATTTCACCCTGGCCCCAGGGCAGCGCGCTGAGATCGGGCAGCACGGCGGTGCCGGCGCCGCTGCCGCGCGGGTAGCGGACCGCCACCGGGTGATTCTGCTGGAATGCGGCGCTCAAGGCCTGGCGGCACTCGCGCTCGTCGGCCGGCGTCAGCACGCTCATGTTCGGAATGCAGCGCAGGAACGCGATGTCGTAGGCGCCGGCATGGGTCGCGCCGTCGGCGCCGACCAGGCCGGCGCGGTCCAGGGCAAACACCACCGGCAGGTTCTGCAGCGCCACGTCGTGGATCAGCTGGTCGTAGCCGCGCTGCAGGAAGGTGGAATAGATCGCCAGCACCGGCTTCAGACCCTCGCAGGCCAGGCCGGCGGCGAAGGTCACCGCGTGCTGCTCGGCGATGCCGACATCGTGGTAGCGCTTGGGAAAGCGGCGCTCGAACTCGACCAGGCCGGAGCCTTCGCGCATCGCCGGCGTGATGCCGACCAGCCGCGGATCGGCCTCGGCCATGTCGCACAACCACTGGCCGAAGACCTGGGTGAAGGTCGGCTTGGGGGCCGTGGCGGGCTTTTGCAGGCCGACCGCCGGGTCGAACTTGCCGGGGCCGTGGTAGTTGATCGGGTCGTCCTCGGCCAGCGGGTAGCCGTAGCCCTTCTTGGTCACCACGTGCAGGAACTGCGGTCCCTTGGCCTCGCGCAGGTTCTCCAGCGTGGGCACCAGCGAGTCCAGGTCATGACCATCGATCGGACCGACGTAGTTGAAACCGAACTCCTCGAAGATCGTGCCGGGCACGACCATGCCCTTGGTGTGTTCCTCGAAGCGCTTGGCGAACTCGTACAGCGGCGTGTGGCGCAGCACGCTCTTCGCGCCTTCGCGCGCCGCGGCGTAGAACTTGCCGCTCAACAGGCGCGCCAGGTAGCGGTTCAACGCCCCCACCGGCGGCGAGATCGACATGTCGTTGTCGTTCAGGATCACCAGCATGTCGGGCAGGCCGTGGCCGCCGGCATAGCCGCCGTGGTTCAGGGCCTCGAAGGCCATGCCGCCGGTCAAGGCGCCGTCGCCGATGATCGCCACCGCCTTGCGGTTCTCGCCCTTCAGTCGCGCAGCATGGGCCATGCCCAGCGCCGCCGAGATCGAGGTCGACGAGTGCCCGGTGCCGAAGGTGTCGTATTCGCTTTCGCTGCGGCGCGGAAAGCCGCTGATGCCGCCCAGCGCCTTCAGCGAGGCCATGGCCTCGCGCCGGCCGGTCAGGATCTTGTGCGGATAGGACTGGTGGCCCACGTCCCAGACCAGGCGGTCGTAGGGCGTGTTGAACACGTGGTGCAGCGCGATCGTCAACTCGACCGTGCCCAGGTTGGACGACAGATGGCCACCGGTGCGGCTGACGCTGTGGAGCAGGAAGGAGCGCAGTTCGTTGGCCAGCGTCTTGAGCTGCTGGCGCGACAGCGACCGCAGATCCTGCGGGCTGTGGATGCCTTCGAGCAGGGGGTGCCCCGCCTCGGCCAAGGCGGCGGAACCGGACGGGATGGGCAGGTGAGGCATGGTGCTCAGCTCCGGCGATCGACCAGCTTGTCCGCCAGCCAGGACAGGCGCTGAGGAGCGTCCAGCCCGGCCCGTGCCAGCGCGCTCTGCGCCTGGTCGCGCAGTTCTGCGGCGTGGCGGCCGGCGGCGTCCAGCCCCAGCACCGTGACGTAGGTCGGCTTGTTGTTTTCCAGGTCCTTGCCCGCGGTCTTGCCCAGCGTCTCGGAACCCTGGGTGACGTCGAGAATGTCGTCGACCACCTGGAAGGCCAGGCCGATGGCCGCACCGAACGTCGACAGCTCGTGCCAGGTCTGCGGCGTCGTGGCGCCGCAGGCCGCCCCCATCAGCACGCTGGCCTGCAGCAAGGCGCCGGTCTTGCGGCGATGCATGTCGCGCAGCGCGGCTTCGTCCAGCGGCTGGCCGACGCTGGCCAGGTCGATCGCCTGGCCGCCGGCCATGCCGGCCTGACCGGCAGCGCGAGCCAGCAGGCCGACCAGGCGGGCCTGCAGCGCGGGCTCGATACCGTCCTCGGGGGTCAGCACTTCGAACGCCAGGGCCTGCATGGCATCGCCGGCCAGCATCGCCTGGGCTTCGCCGAACTGGACGTGCACGGTGGGCTTGCCACGCCGCAGCGCGTCGTCGTCCATGCAGGGCATGTCGTCGTGCACCAGCGAGTAGGCATGGATCAGCTCGACCGCCACCGCCACGCGCATCGCCGCGAAGGCGTCGCCGCCGACGGCCTCGCAGGCCGCCAACGCCAGCAACGGCCGCAGCCGCTTGCCGCCATCGAGCACGGCGTAGCGCATCGCCTGGCCCAACCCGGCCGGCGCTTCGGCCGGCACGAGTTGATCCAGCGCGGACTCCACGGCGGCCAGTTGCCGGTCGACCCAGGTTTCACAGTTTTCGATCTTCATGTCGATGTCCAGGGCTTGAGCTGCCCTTCCTCCAGGACCTTCACTTGCTGCTCCACCGCCTCCAGACGTGCCCTGCAAAACTCCAGCAGCAGCGCGCCGCGCTGATAGCTCTCGAGCAGGCGATCCAGCGGCAGGTGCCCACCTTCCATGGCGACCAGCAGCCGGTCCAGTTCGCCGAGCGCCTCTTCGTAGCTCGCGGGAGTCTGGTCGGCAGGTTTGACGGCGGGTCGGGACATTTCGGCAGATGAAAAGACAATCTGGAATTGTAGTCAGCGGCAGCGCGTTTTCCCGAGGGCCGCGGGACTTCAAAGGTCTCCGACTGATACCAAATGCGACATTTGGGCGGCCCCGCGGCGGTTGCCGCCACGGTCGCGGTTAGAATCCGGGCCCCGCAGGCCCTTCCCGGGCCCGCGACTCACCGTCAACAAACCCACCCGCGGGGCCACCGGGTGGGGGGTTGTGGGCCTCGCCAAACCCGTCGTCGCGCGCTGCGCGCGCGATCCAGCGAAGCCCACCAGACATGTTTTTTGGAGATCCTGGGGATCATGTCGAACCTGAGCATCACGCTGGAAGCTCTGGAGCGCGCGCGCTCTCAACTCTCTGTTTCCACCTACTTCGACGAGAACCTGCTGCGCCGCGAGCAGGAACTCATCTTCCAGCACGGACCGCGCTACCTGGCGCATGAGTTGTCCGTACCTGAGGTGGGCGACTACTACGCGCTGCCGCAGGAAGGCGAGGGCCGCGCCCTGGTGCGGACCCCACAGGGCGTCGAGCTGGTCTCGAACGTCTGCCGGCACCGCCAGGCGGTGATGCTGCGCGGGCGCGGCAACACCCGCGGCAGCATCGTCTGCCCGCTGCACCGCTGGACCTACGATCTGCAGGGCCAACTGATCGGCGCGCCGCACTTCGAGCACGACCCCTGCCTGCACCTGAACAACTACAAGGTGCGCACCTGGAACGGCCTGGTGTTCGAGGACAACGGCCGCGACATCGCCGCCGACCTGGCCCACCTGGGCCCGCGGGCCGACCTCGACTTCTCGGGCTACGTGCTCGACCACGTCGAGATGCACACCTGCAACTACAACTGGAAGACCTTCATCGAGGTCTATCTGGAGGACTACCACGTCGGTCCCTTCCACCCCGGCCTGGGCCAGTTCGTGACCTGCAAGGACCTGCGCTGGGAATTCGGCAAGCACCATTCGGTGCAGACCGTGGGCATCCTCGACGAGCTGAAGCAGGCCGGCTCGCCGGTCTATCGGCGCTGGCGCGACGCGGTGATGCGCCTGAACGGCGGCGTGGCGCCCCGGCAGGGCGCGATCTGGCTGACCTACTTCCCGAACATCATGATCGAGTGGTATCCGCACGTGCTCACCGTCTCGACGCTGTACCCGCAGAGCGCGGGCAGGACGCTCAACGTGGTCGAGTTCTACTACCCCGAGGAAATCGCCGCGTTCGAGCGCGACTTCGTCGAGGCCCAGCGCGCCGCCTACATGGAGACCTGCATCGAGGACGACGAGATCGGCGAGCGCATGGACGCCGGCCGCAAGGCCTTGTTCGAGCGCGGCGACGACGAGGCCGGCCCCTACCAGAGCCCGATGGAAGACGGCATGAAGCACTTCCACGAGTGGTACCGCACCGTGATGGGCATGGGGCGCGCATCCTGGTGATCGCGGGCGGTCGCCCGGCGCCGGATTTTCTTTGCCGTCGATGTAAGGAAGCCACTCGCGCATCGACGAACGACGGCAAGGTGACTGCCGTGCGACAAGGCGGCGGCACCAAGCGAGTTCTCAACCCATCCCATCGATCCAGGAGATCCCCATGACGTCATCCGCCTCTCGTTCCGGCGTTGCCATCGCGGCGGCCGCGGCCGCCCTGTTTGCCCTCGGTGCCGCCCAGGCGGCACAGCCGATGCCGGCCGCCGACCAAGGCAGCATGGCCGTGCACTGCACCGGCGCCAACGCCTGCAAGGGCCAGTCCGAGTGCGCGAGCGCCAAGAACCAATGCAAGGGCCAGAACGCCTGCAAGGGCCAGGGCTGGGTCAACAAGAAGTCGGCCGCGGAATGCACCGCCGCCGGCGGCAAGGTGGGCATGTAAGCACCGCGCCGCACCGATCGCCGGCCCCTTGCGGCGAGGGCGTTTGCGCCCTCGCCGCAACATCCCCACTTCGATGCCATGAACGCGCCGCTGCAAGGCTTCGGCCTGGGACTGCGTCCCGAACACTATGCCGAGTTTCGCGCCACCCCGGCCCGGGCGCTGGGCGTGGACTGGCTGGAAATCATTTCCGAGAATTACATGGTGCCCGGCGGCAAGCCGCTGGCCCACCTGGACGCGATCCGCCGCGACGTGCCCCTGGTGATGCACGGCGTGTCGCTGTCGATCGGCAGCGCCGATCCGCTTGACCGCCGCTACCTGAGCGAACTGCGCACGCTGATCCGGCGGGTCGAGCCGGCCTGGGTGTCGGACCACCTGTGCTGGACCGGTGTCGATCACCACAACCTGCACGACCTGCTGCCGCTGCCCTACACCGAGGCCGCGCTGCGCCATGTCGCCGACCGGGTGCACCAGGTGCAGGACGCGCTGGGCCGCCGCCTGGTGCTGGAGAACGTCTCCAGCTATGTGGCCTGGGCGGCCGACGAGATGAGCGAGGCCGACTTCATCGCCGAACTGCTGGCCCGGGCCGACTGCGAGTTGCTGCTGGACGTCAACAACGTCTACGTCAGTGCCGTCAACCACGGTTTCGACGCGCGCGCCTTCATCGATGCGATGCCACCGCACCGGGTGCGGCAAATCCACCTGGCCGGCCACGAAGACACTGGCGACGGCCTGATCGACACCCACGACCACCCGGTGGTCGATGCGGTCTGGGAACTGTACCGGCACGCCGTCCGCCGCCTGGGCCCGGTGCCGACGATGATCGAACGCGACGACCACATCCCGCCGCTGGCCGAACTGGTCGCCGAGTTGGACCAGGCCCGTGCGATCGCCGCGCAAGCCTCCTGCGCCCCGGCCCGACCGGCGGTGGGAGCCGCGGCATGACGGCCGATCTGGGTGGCCTGCAACGCCTGTTCGCACGCGGCCTGAGCGGTCCCGAGAACGGTTCAGTCGGCGACCTGCTGAAGCCGCTGAAGGGCCGGCCGCCGCGGCTGGAGATCTATCGCCACGCCTACCGCGCCCGCCTGGTGGCGGCGCTGCGCAGCAACTATCCGGTGCTGCACCGGGTGCTGGGCGACGAGGACTTCGAGGCCCTGGCGCTGGACTACCTGGCCCACCGCCCGCACCGCCAGCCGTCGATCCGCTGGTTCGGCGACGCGCTGGCCGAGCATCTGGCCGACGCGCCGGACCGGCGAGTCCCCCATCCCGCGCTGGTCGATCTGGTGCGGATGGAATGGGCGCTGGGCAGCAGCTTCGACGCGGCCGACGCCACGGCATTGGACCGCGACGCGCTCGCGGGCCTCGCCGCAGACGACTGGCCGGCGCTGCGCCTGAGGCCCCACCCCTCGGTGCGGCTCGTGCCCATGCGGTGGGCGGTCGAGCCGATCTGGCAGGCGCTGACCGCGGATCACGACGCCGCCACCGCCGAGCCCGAGGCGCTGGCCCATGACCTGCTGGTGTGGCGCCAGGGCCTGGACACGCACTGGCGCTCGCTGCCCGACGCCGAGGCCCGCCTGCTGCGCGCCGCCCTGCGCGGCGAACCGCTGTCGGCCTGGAGCGAGCTGGCGGCCGTCGGACAGGCAACGCCCGCGGCGGCGCAGATCGTGGCCACCCAGTTGCAACGCTGGATCGCCGACGGCCTGCTCTGCGACGCCGCTTGACGCAGGGCAAGACGGTGGGGTCGGCGCCACCGTGGCGACGCCCTGACAGGCGTATGCTCGCGCCATCATGTCAATCGGGGGTCGCCCCGGCCTGCCGTCGTGGATCAGCACTTTCTCACGCCCTTGTTTTCGCCTCGCTCGATCGTCGTCTTTGCCGGCGATCCGGCCCAGCCCGATCAGGCCACCCCGATGGCCCGGGCGATGCTGGCCCAGTTGACCCACAACGGCTTCAAGGGCGAGGTCAGCTTCCTCGACGTCGCGATGACCGGCACCTTGTCGGATCTGGCCCATTCGCGCGCCGATCTGGCGCTGATCGCGCTGCCCCACGAGCAGATCGAAGCGGCGCTGGAGATCGCCGGGCGGATCCGCTGCCGCGCCGCGCTGGTGCTGTCGGCCAACCTGCCCGCCGCCCAGTGCGCCACGCTGCAAGCGGTGGCCCGGCGCCATGGCATGCACCTGCTGGGCCCGAACAGCCTGGGCTTCCAGCGCCCGCTGCTCAAACTCAACGCCAGTGCCGCCGGACCGCTGGCGAACCCGGGGCCGCTGGCCCTGGTCTCGCAGTCCGGGGCGCTGACGGCGTCGGTGCTGGACTGGGCCCAGTCCAACGGCGTGGGTTTTTCCGCCGTGGTTTCGCTGGGCGCCAACACCGCCGTCGACCTGGCCCAGGTGCTCGATTTCCTGGCCGCCGACGGCAACACCCACAGCATCCTCGTCTACATGGAAGGCATCACCCACGCCCGCCGCTTCATGAGCGCGTTGCGGGCGGCCGCATCGATCAAGCCGGTGGTGGTGATGAAGGCCGGACGCAAGCCCGCCGGCACCACGGCGGCGCTGACCCACTCGGCCGCCATCGTCGGATCGGACGATGTCTTCGAAGCCGCGCTGCGCCGCGCCGGCGTGGTACGGGTGCGCGCCTTCACGCAGATGTTCTCGGCCGCCAAATGCCTGGCCTCGCGCTACCGCCCGGTGGGCAAGCGCCTGGCCATCGTCACCAATGGCGGCGGTCCGGGCGTGCTGGCCGCCGACTGGACCAACGAGATCGGCCTGGAGGTGGCACGCCTGGGCGACGCCACGCGCGCCGCCCTCGCACCCCTGCTCTCGCCCTGCGCCACCTTGACCCAGGTGATCGACCTCGGCGAGGACGCCACCGACGCGCACTACCGCGCCGCGATCGAGGCCTGCGGCGCCGACACCAGCGTCGACGGCGCGCTGGCCATCTACTCGCCCAAGCCCGCCAGCTACCCCGGTGCCGGCGCCGAGCTGATCGCGCAGGCCGTGGTCGACGCCGCTGCCCGCCTGGGCAAGCCGGTGATCGCGTGCTGGATGGGCGACCACAGCGTCGGCGCGGCACGCGTGCTGCTCGCCGCCAAGCCGCTGCCCAGCTTCCGCACGCCCGAAGCCGCGGTGGACGCCTTCGGCAACATCGCCAGCTTCTACCAGAACCAGCAGCTGCTGCAGCAGACGCCGCCGCCGCTCTCCACGCTCGCCACGCCGGACGCCGAAGGCGCGCGGCTGCTGATCGAAGGCGTGCTGGCCGAGCGCCGCCGGGTGCTGACCGAGATGGAATCCAAGGCCTTGCTGGCCGCGTTCCACATCCCCGTCACCCGCACCACGCTGGCGCGCAGCGCCAGCGAGGCGATGCTGATCGCCGCCCAGGCCGGCTACCCGGTGGCGCTGAAGATCGACTCGCCCGACATCAGCCACAAGAGCGACGTGCAGGGCGTGGCGCTGAACGTGATGACCGCCACGCAGGTCCGCGATACCTTCAACGACATGCTGGCCGCGGTGACCAAGGCCCAGCCGGGCGCGCGCATCAACGGGGTCACGATTCAGCCGATGAGCGGCAAGCCGCGCGGGCGCGAGGTCTACATCGGCCTGTCGACCGACGATCCCTTCGGCCCGGTGATCACCTTCGGCGCCGGCGGCACGATGATCGAGCTGATCGCCGACCGGGCGATGGAGCTGCCGCCGCTGAACCAGTTCCTGGCGCGCCGGCTGATCGAGCGGGCCCGCGTCGCCGAGACGCTGGACCATTGGCGCGGCGCACCGCCGGTGAACCTGGAGGCGCTGGAGCAGGTGCTGCTGCGGGTCTCGGAAATGGTCTGCGCGCTGCCCCAGCTGCGCGAGATGGACATCAACCCCATCATCGTCGACGAAGACGGCGCGGTGGCCGTGGATGCGCGCGTCGTGATCGAGCATGCCGGGCCGCAGACCCAGGCCTACCACCACCTGGCGATCCTGCCCTACCCGGCCGGGCTGGAGCGCGAGTGGCCGATGAAGGGCGGTGACCTCTACACCATCCGGCCGATCCAGCCCGACGACGCGCAGATGCTGCAGGACCTGGTGCGCGGCCTCAAGCCCGAAAGCCGCTACTTCCGCTTCGTCAGCTCGATGCAGGAACTGCCGGCGCGCATGCTGGCGCGCTACACGCTGATCGATTACGACCGCGAGATGGCGCTGACCGCCGTGCACCGCACCCGCACCGTCCACGACGATGGATCGGTCACCGAGACCGAGCAAATCATCGGCGTCTCGCGCTACATCACCAACCCGGACCAGACCAGCTGCGAGTTCTCGCTGGTGGTGGCCGACGGCTATGCCGGCCAGGGCCTGGGCTCGCGCCTGATGCTGTCGATCATGGACGTGGCCCGCAGCAAGGGGCTGGCGGAGATCGAGGGGCTGGTGCTGGCCAACAACGAGGGCATGCTGAGGCTGATGCGCAGCCTGGGCTTCGGCGTCAAGACCTTCGCCGAGGACGCCGACTTCAAGCTCTGCACCAAGGCGCTGTGAGCGGCCATGGCGGGCATCCCCATCGACGATCTCGAACTGGCCATCAACTGGTGGCGCGAACGCCGGCCGTCCCGCGACGGCTTGAGCGCCTGTGCCGAGGTCCGCGCGCTGGCCGACGTCTACGCCCGCATGGCCTATCGCCGCGAAGCCGAGGTCGATGAAGACCGGCTGAGCCCGGCGGCCCGGCAGGCCTGGCTGGACTGGTACGCCAGCACCCCCGATGCACCGTGCATCGCGATCTGCACCACGGCGCAGGGCGATCCGCTGTGCAAGGGCTGCGGGCGCACCGAGGCCGAGGTGCAGCACTGGCCGCGCTTGAGCCCCGCCGAGAAGCGCCAGGTGTGGCACCGCATCACGCGGGAGGCCACCGCCTGGCGGTTCAACCGCTATG
Source organism: Ideonella sp. sgz306126 (assembly GCF_056032705.1). NCBI lineage: Bacteria > Pseudomonadati > Pseudomonadota > Betaproteobacteria > Burkholderiales > Sphaerotilaceae > Ideonella > Ideonella sp. sgz306126. Next base: position 510,600 of record NZ_JBVYWP010000003.1, on the reverse strand, counting down.
CCGAGCGGGCGACGCCGCTGCGGCAGCCCGACGGCCCGGACCCCGGGGCGGCCAGCGGCTGCAGCCGGGTTGACCGGGTCGGCTGAAGCTGCACCGCGTCAGGCGGACGGCAGCACCCGCTCGGCCGGCAGGCTGATCACGAAACAACTGCCCCCGCCGTCGCGCGGCTCGCACCGCACGCTGCCGTGGTGGCGCTCGACGATCTGCCGCACCAGCGCCAGGCCCAGGCCCACGCCGCCCTCGCGCTCGGCATGGCCGGGCAGTCGGTAGAACGGCTCGAAGATGCGTTCGCGCAGTTCTGCCGGCACACCCGGGCCGCGGTCGCAGATCCTCAGTTGCACGTCGGCCCCGGGCTGGGCGCACAGGACCTCGATGTTCACCTCGTCGCCCCCGTAGCGGCGCGCGTTTTCGAGCAGGTTGCGCACCGCCCGGCGCAGCAGGCGGTCGCTGCCGAGGACGGTGATCGCCGCGCCATCGGCCTCGGCCCCGACCCGCGCCGCTTCTTCGGCGGCCAGCCCCAGCAGGTCGACCTTGTCCTGCAGTTCCATCGGCGCACCCGCCTCCAGCCGACTGGACAACAGCACTTCCTCGACCAACGCGTCGAGTTCGGCGATGTTGGTGTTGATCTCGCGGCCGAGCGAGGCCTGCATCGCGAGCGGCGCGCCGTCGAGCATCGCCACCGCCATCTTCAGCCGGGCCAGCGGCGAGCGCAGTTCGTGGCTGGCGTTGGCCAGCAGGTTCTGGTTCGACTGCACCAGGGCCTCGATGCGCTGGGCGGCGAGATTGAAGCTGTTGGCCACCGCCGCGACCTCGTCGTGGCCGACCACGGCGACTCGCTGGTGCAGCGCGCCGGCACCGAAGGCCTCGACCCCCTGGCGCAGTTGCTCCAGCCGCCGGGTCAGGCCGCGAACCACCGGATAGGCCCCGCCGGCGACGGCCAGGAACAGCAGGCCCAGCAGCATGGCCAGCACCAGGCTGGCCGGCCAATCGTGAGGCACGAAGGGCCACGACGAAGGCACCTCGACCCGCATCCGCGCCAGCTCGGGCGGTATCGGGCCGGTCCCGTCCGGCGGCGGACGCTCGCCCGGCGCGCCGAAGGACGGCGCGCCGCCGCCGCGGTCGTCGTCGAGCGCACCCGGCGGCGCCAGCGAGCCGTCCAGACCCAGATCGCTGCGGCGCAGGCGGTTGAGGAACGGGCGCAGCATCCACAGCCGGCGGCCATCGCTCAAGCGGATGGACGCGCTGCGGCGGGCGGCCTGGCCATCGGCCTCGCGACGCAGGTAGGACTCGCTGGCGCCGATGCGCTTGCCGTTGGCGTCGTCCAGCGCCAGCGGCAGGCGCAGGTGGCGCGACCAGTCGCGCAGCGCGTCGGCCTGCACTTCCACCGGCGCATCCGCGCCCGGCAGCGAACTCTGGATCAGCGCGCCCCAACCCGACATGCGTTCGGCCAGTTCGGCCTCGCCGCGGACGCGCTCCTGCTCCAGATGGTGCTGCACCAGCCAGCCCGTGACCAGCGCAAACAGCGCCAGCGCGGCCACCACGGTGAGCCAGATGCGAAGGTAGAGCGATTTCACGGCCGGATCGCGCCCCCGGCCGGCAGCGCGCGGGTCGCCGCCGCAGCGGCCGGCCCGCCGCGCGCCACCGACATCACTCGCCGTCCTGCTTGCGGGCGAAGACGTAACCGGTGCCGCGCACCGTGAGGACCCGCTTCGGGTTCTTCGGATCGTCCTCGATCACCGAGCGGATGCGCGAGACGTGCACGTCGATCGAGCGATCGAAGGCTTCCATTGGATGGCCGCGCAACGCGTCCATGATCTGGTCGCGGCTCAACACCCGGCCCGGGCTCTGGGCCAGCACCACCAGCAACTCGAACTGGTGGCCGGTCAGATCGCAGCGCTGCCCGTCCAGGCGCGCCTCGCGGGCCCCCAGGTCGATCTCCAGGCGGCCGAACTGAAGCACGTCGTCGCCCTGCGGCTCGGGCGCCGCGCGGCGCAGCAAGGCCTTGACGCGCGCCAGCAGCTCGCGCGGCTCGAACGGCTTGGGCAGGTAATCGTCGGCGCCGATCTCCAGGCCGATGATGCGATCCATCGGTTCGCCGCGCGCCGTCAGCATCAGCAGCGGCAGGCGCCGGGTGCGGGCGTCGCTGCGCAGCTCGCGGGTCAGGTCCAGGCCGTCGCCATCGGGCAGCATCAGGTCCAGCACCAGCGCGTCGTAGGGCGCGCCGCGCAGGCGGTCACGGCCGATCGCCAGCGAGCCGGCGGTGTCCACCTCGTAGCCGTGACCGCGCAGGTAATCCCCCACCATGGCGGTCAAACGGCTGTCATCGTCGATCAGGAGCAGTCGGGCGTTTTGCATGTCTTGGGCCGTGACCACGCCGCTCGCCCCTTGGCGAACGGCATGCAGGCCTGGCAGAGAATACGACATCATCGCCCCCCTTTCGGAAATGTCATTGGGCACCGGCACTGGCAGCAGCGGCCGGGCCTTGCGGACGGCGACCCGGCAGGCGGCCCTGGCGGTGCATCTGGGCCAGGTGGGCATGCAGGCGGTTCATGTGGTCGGCGATCTGCTGGCGCTGGGCCGCCGTCAGCACGTTGGCCATCTGGACCATCGCCACCAGCCGATGCTTGCTGGCCTCGTCGCGCCGCGCCGCGATCTGCTCGCGCAACGCCTCGGCCGCCTGGACATCCACCGTCGGTGCGGTGAACAAGGCCATCATCCGCTCGTGATCGGCGGCGGCGGCCTCGGCCTGGACCTGACCGTCCTGGCGCAGGCCTTCGGCGATCTGGTGGATCTGGTCGCGCTGCGCGTCGGTGGCCTTCACGTCGGCGAGCAGGTGGTCCAGCATCCAGCCGCCCATCGGCAGGCCGCCCATGCCGCCGCCCAGACCGCGCATCGGCGGCATGCCGTGGCCGCAGGCCGGACCGTCCGCGGGCCGCTCGTGCGCCGATGCCAGCGCCACCAGGCCCAGGCCACCGATGGCCGAGACCAGCAGGCCCAGCACCGTCCAGCGGGCGAAGCGCGACAGGGGCGGGAAGTTCATGATCATCCTTTCAGCGCCATCAAGGCGATGTCCGCATGGTCCGTCCAGCATGTCAGCTGGGATTGGCCCCGCCGTAAAGAAGCGTTAAACGGTGGACCGCCGCCGCAGCCACTTCAGCAGCGCGGCGTACAAGGTCCGCGGCTGCACCGGCTTGACGACGAAATCGTTCATGCCGGCCTCCAGGCAGGCACGCCGGTCTTCCTCGAAGGCATTGGCGGTCATCGCCAGGATCGGCGTCGACGTCCGGCCCTCCATCGCGCGGATCGCGCGGGTGGCCTGCAGGCCGTCCAGGCGCGGCATCTGCATGTCCATCAGGATCAGTGCGTAGTCCTTCGCCGCGGCCCGGTCGACCGCCTCCTGGCCGTCGACCGCGACGTCGACATCCAGCCCTGCGGCATGCAGCAGTTCCAGCGCGATTTCGCGGTTGACCGGGTTGTCTTCCGCCAGCAGCACCGGCGCGCCTCGATGTTCCGCGCGCAGCATGTCGTCGGGCTGCACGCGGGACCGGGTCTCGTCGCTCGGCATCACGCCATGGCCCAGGCCCAGCCGCGCGGTGAACCAGAAGGTGCTGCCGCGGCCGACCTGGCTGCTCGCGCCGGCCTGGCCCCCCATCAGCTCGGCCAGCCGCCGCGTGATCACCAACCCCAGGCCGCTGCCGCCGAAGTGCCGACCGACCGCGGCGTCGGTCTGCTCGAAGGCCTGGAACAGCCGGTCGAGCGCGTCGGGCGCGATCCCCGGGCCGGTGTCCTCGACCTCGAAGCGCACCAGCACGTCGGCAGCGCCCCGTTCGACCAGGAGGGCCCTCAGATGAATGTCGCCGCGCTCGGTGAACTTGATGGCGTTGCTGGTGTAGTTGAGCAAGGCCTGGCGCAGCCGGGTGAGGTCGCCGCGCAACCAGAGCGGCACGTCGCCCGGATCGACGCTCAGCCGCAGTCCCTTGGCAGCGACCGGGTCGGCGCTCTGCGAACGCACATGGTCGAGCAAGGCATCCAGCGAGAAGTTGACCTGGTCGAGCTCGAGCTTGCCGGCCTCGATCTTGGACATGTCGAGGATGTCGCTGATCACCGCCAGCAGGTGGTCGGCCGCCGCGTTGATCTTGTCCAGCCAGTCGATCTGGGCCGGCGCCGCGGTGCGCCGCAACAGGTGCGCGAGCCCGACGATGGCGTTCAGCGGCGTGCGGATCTCGTGGCTCATGTTGGCCAGGAACACGCTCTTGGCGGTGTTCGCCGATGTGGCCCGGTCGCGCTCGGCCCGCATGCGCAGCGCGGCGATGCCCAGCGTCAGGTTGCGGGCCAGCTCCTCCAGCAGTTCGACCTCCTGCGGCTCGAACGCGTCCGGCGCGGCGGCATAGACGCTCAACACGCCGAAAACGACGCCCTCGCCGGCCAGCGGCAGGCCGATGCTGGACTGGAAGCCATGGCGCGTCGCCACCGTCCGCCACGGCGCCATCTCCGGGTTGCTGTCGTAGTTCTGGTTGACCTGGGTATGTCCGGTCACGATGGCCCGGCCGGCCGGACCCAGGCCGACGTCATGCGATGCGTCCCATGAGATCCGCACGCTGCCCAGGTAGTCGCCGAGGTCGCCGGACTGGGCCACCGGGCGGATCGTCCTGGTCTCGTCGTGCTCGGCATAGCCGACCCAGGCCATCCGGTAGCTGCCGCTGCCGACGACGATGCGGCAGACCTCGGCCAGGTAGCCGGTTTCGTCGCGCGCCTGGGTCAGCGCGAAATTGCAGTCGCTCAGCACGCGCAGCGCGCGGATCAGCCGGTGCTGCCCCTCTTCGGCCTGCCGGCGCTGTGCGGCCAGCTCGGCGAGCTGGTGCCGGGTCTGGGCCAGCCAGCCCAGCACGCTGTCGCCGCGGGCCGGCGCGAGCGGCAGCGGGGCCGCGAAGTCGCCCCCGCCCAGGCGGGCGATGCCGGCCTGCACCTCCTCGACCGAGCCACCCAGCACCATCTGCAGGTGGCGACGGGCCCGCCACAGCACGCCCACCAGTGCCAGCCCGAACAGGATCAGGCACGCCCGCAGCACGCTGGCCCGGTCGGCCGCCGCGCCGACCGCGGCACGGGTGCGCCGATCGACCATCGCGATGGCGGTCCCGATCGGCCGCATGATGTCCGCCTTGGCCCGGTGATAGGCATCGTCGTGCAACATCATGACCGCATGGCGGCGCTCGGCCTCGGTCGGCGTGCGGGCGCTCCCGATCAGCGCCATCGCCTCGACCTCGGTGCGGGTCAGCGCGTTCGAGCTGCGCTCGGCTTGCGAAAGCAACGCGATCTCGTCCGGCGTGAATCCGGCCTGGCGCATCAGCGTCAGCAAGGGCACGGCGGCACCGTCAGGACGAGGGCGGACGTCGTCGCCGAGCACCAGATCCCAATACGGGTCATGGTAATCCACCGGCCGCGCCTCGCGGCCGTCGCGGATGCGCCGGATGTCATCGTAGTGCCGGCGGTAGAGCGGGTCGCCCGTGACCACGTAGGTCCGGGCCATGCGGGTCAGGTCGTCCGACGATTGGCGCAACTCCTGCGCCAGCGCGAACGAGCGCTGGCGGGCCTCGTTCGCGCGGTCGATCTGCTTCTCGGACACGACATAGAGCGCGAAATTGGCCACGAAGACGGCAAACAGCGCCAGCGCCAGCCAGGTCAGGCCGGTCGCCCCGCGGGAGGGGGTGTCGTGTCGGGGCATCTGGTACTGCGTCGTCGCCCGTCGTGTCGGCCTTCAAGGTAATGCGGTGTCAGCCGGCGGCGCCCCGGGCGCGATGCCTGGCCGGCCGCGCGCATTTTGACTCGCCCGGGCCGGACTGCAAGCCGGCCGCTCGGCAAGGCGCCGGCGTCGTGGCAGCGGCACAACCTTTCCATCGTCGACAATCGCGCCGATGGACATCGACACGGCCCCTGTACTGCACCGCCAGCCGGCCGAACCGCCGGCGGCCGCGCGGCATCGCGGCGCGGCGCGTGGCCGGCCGAGATAGGCCGCGTGGCGCCGTTGCTCGTCATCCAGTTCGTGCTCTACGGCCTGGGCTGGACCCTGCTGTCGGCGCTGGTGCGCGAGGAACGCCGCGCCAGCCTGCTGTGGGCCGCGCATTGTTTCGTGCAGGCGATCGGCCTGGAGGCGATCCGCCGCCTGGCCGTGGTGCCGGGCCCGCTGCCGGCGGGCGTGCTGATGGCGATGATCCTGGCCTACACCTGTGCCGACCTGGGCATCGACGTCTTCGTCAATGGCCACGCCAGGTGGCGCCGGCTGTGGCTGGGCCTGCTGTTCGCCGGCGCGGGATTCCAGGCGCTGGACTTCGCCGTGGCGGTGCCGCCGGCCGCACGCGCGGTGGCCTACGACGCCACGATCGTCGGCCTGCTGTTGCTGCCCATCCTGCTGATCCGCAAGCCCTTGCACCGCGAATTCGGCCGCTGGGGCGCGCTGGCCTGGGCGCCGGGGGCGCTGTTCGCGCTGTTCGTGGTCGCCCGCATCGCCGAGATCGCCCTCGACCCGGCCAGCGTCTCGCGCAACCCGCCCGCGCCCTTGTCGAATCCCGGCATCGTCGCCTCGACGCTGATCGCGGCGGCGGCCTTCAACATCTCGTTCCTGGGTCTGGTCATCGGCCGCCTGATCGCGGACCTGCGCCGGCTGGTCCACACCGATTCGCTGACCGAGCTGCTGAACCGCAGCGGCATCGAGCGCGAGCTGGCCGCGGCCTGGCGCCTCGGCCAACACCACCCGCAGCCGCTGTCGATCGCATTCATCGACGTCGACCACTTCAAGCGCTTCAACGACTTGGGCACGCACGAGGCCGGCGACCGAATTCTCAAGCGGGTCGCCGAGGCCTTGCAGCACCACGCCCGCGACAGCGACAGCGACCGCGTCGGACGCTGGGCCGGCGACGAATTCCTGGTGCTGATGCGGCACACCGGCCCTGCGGGCGCGCTGCAGGCGATGCAGCGCATCCAGGCCTTCGTCAGGTCCGCCGAGGTCGATCTGCCGCCGGGCAGCCCGGCACTGAGCCTGAGCATCGGCGTGGCCACCCGGCGGGCGGAGGATCAGGACGTCGCGTCGCTGATCGCACGGGCCGATGCCGGCATGTACGACGCCAAGCGCCAGGGGCGCGACACCATCGTGCTGGCGAGCTGACGCTCAGCGCACCAGCTCGCCGATCGTCTTGACGCCGATCGGCTCGCCGCTGGCGCTGACGACCTTGGAGATCTCGGCATAGGCGCTGGCCTGCACCTTGTCGGGCAAGGGAACGAAGCGGGCCTGGCGGGCCAGCGCGTCGCCGTGCAGGTAGGCCCAGGTGACGAAGCGCAGCGCGCGCTCGGTCCTGGCGGGCTGCCGGCTCACGCGCGGCACGGCGATGTAGGTGCCCATCGTGATCGGCCAGGTGCTGTCGCCGGCCGCGTCGTTGATCTCGGTCGAGAAATCGCCGCGGCTGTACCAGGTACTGTGCCGGACCGCTTCGCGAAACCCTTCCACCGCAGCCTGCACGTCGCGCCCCTGGGCGTTACGCATCAGCACGTCGGTCAGGCCGTCGTCGACGACATAGTTGTAGTCGATGTAGCCGATCGCGCCGGCGGTGGCACGAACCGTCCTGGACACCTCGCCGCTGCCCTGCACGGCCAGCGCGGTGGCCGGCCAGTCGAAGCGGCTGGCGACCCCGAAGCGCTGCTTCCAGGCCGGGCTGACGCGGCTCAGGTAGTCGGAGAAATGGTACGTGGTGCCCGACCCGTCGGCGCGGACCACCAGCTGGATCCGCTGCGCGGGCAGGCGCAGGTCCGGGTTCAGCGCACGCAGGGCCGGATCGCTCCATTGCGTGATCTGGCCGAGAAAGATGCGCGCCAGCACCTCGCCGGTCAGGCGCATCGCGTGGGGCTCGACATGGGGCAGGTTCACGACCGGCACGACGCCGGTGATCACGGTCGGGAACATGATCAGGTCGTTCTTGCGCAGCTCGGCCGGACTGGCGATGAAATCCGACGCGCCGAAATCGACCTCGCGCTTGACGATGCTGGCCATGCCGGCCCCCGAGCCGACCGGCCGGTAGTTCAGCGCGTCGCCATGGTCCTTGGCGTATTCGGCGGCCCAGATCCGGTAGACCGGCGCCGCCGCCGACGAGCCGGCGCCGGAGAGGGTCTCAGCGCGGGCCGCAGGGGCGCCGGCGACCAGGCAGGCGCCGGCCAGGAACAACGAAACAACGGTCTTCGGGAAACTGCACATCACCAGGATCGGATCGCAGCGCAAACTTCGCGCCGGCGGCAGTATCGCGCAGGCCTGCGGGCAGGCCGGGCTCCGGCAGGCGGGTCCGCCAGGTGTTACACCTGTCCGGGCAGGCGTCCGCCGGGTCCTTGCTTTCATGTCCTTGTCATCGCCGGCCCGTAACGTGCGGGTCCTGGCGTGCCGAGCTGCGGGCACGCCGCTCCTCAACCAACGGGTTCTTGCCATGCTTCAAAAAACCGCTTTCAGTGCCGCGCTGGCCTGCGCCGTGCTCAGCCTGGGCGCCTGCGCCGACGGCTCGTCGACCGGCGCGCCCGCCGTCGCCGCGGCCCTCAGCGCTCAGGACAAGCTGACCACCGCGACGCCGATCAAGCACGTGGTCGTGCTGTACGACGAGAACGTCTCGTTCGACCACTACTTCGCCACCTACCCCAATGCGGCCAACGTCACCGGCGAGCCGGCCTTCACCGCCGCCGGCGGCACGCCGACGGTCAACGGCCTGAGCGGCGCGCTGCTGACCAGCAATCCCAACTTCACCAACCCCGCCAACGGCACGAATGCGGCCAACCCGTTCCGCCTCGATCGCACGCAGGCGGCCAGCGCGGACCAGAACCACGCTTACTCGGCCGAGCAGATGGCGAACGACAACGGCGCGGCCGACCTGTTCCCGCTGTACACCGGCAAGGGCAGCACCGGCGGCGCCGGCGCGTTCGGCACCAAGGGCCAGGTGATGGGCTACTACGACGGCAACACGGTCACCGCGCTGTGGAACTACGCCCAGCACTTCGCGATGAGCGACAACGCCTACACCGACACCTACGGCCCGTCGACCCCCGGCGCGCTCGAAGCGATCTCGGGCCAGACCAACGGCATGCAGATCGTGCTCAACACCGGCAACGCGCAGTCGTCGACCGTCGCCGTGCCCTCGTTCTACGTCAACGACGGCCAGGGCGGCTACACCATGGTCAACGACGTGGACCCGGGCTACGACGCCTGCTCCAGCACGAGCAAGACCGCGATGATGACCGGCAAGAACATCGGCGACCTGCTCAACGCGCAGAAGATCAGCTGGGGCGGCTTCATGGGCGGCTTCAACCTGGGCACCACCAACGCCAACGGCAGCACCGGCTGCGGCCGCAGCACGCTGAACACCGTGGTCGGCGGATCGGCGATGATCGACTACATCCCGCACCACAACTGGTTCCAGTACTACGCCTCCACCGCCAACCCGACCCATGCCCGGCCGAGCTCGGTCGCGGCGATCGGCTCCAGCGTCCAGACCGACGGCAAGACCCCCGAGCCGGCCAACCACCAGTACGGCCTGAACGACTTCTACGCCGCGGTCGAGGCAGGCAACTTCCCGTCCGTGAGCTTCCTGAAGGCGCCGGCCTACCAGGACAGCCATCCGGGCTACTCGGACCCGCTCAGCGAGCAGGCCTTCCTGACCCAGGTGGTCAATTTCCTGCAGCAGCAGCCCGACTGGAAGAACACCGTCGTGATCGTCGCCTGGGACGATTCGGACGGCTGGTATGACCACGCCTACGCCAACCCGACCAGCCCGTCGTTCGACGGCGGTGCCGATCAGCTCAACGGGGCCGGCGTGTGCGGCACGGGCGCCGCGCTGCCGGGCCTCAACGGCCTGCCGGTCAACGGCCGCTGCGGCCCGGGCACCCGCATCCCGTTCATGGTGATCTCGCCCTGGGCCAAGACGAACTACGTCAGCCACGTGCAGATCTCGCAAGCCTCGATCGTGCGCTTCATCGAGGACAACTGGCTGGCCGGCACCCGCCTGGGCGGCGGTTCGTTCGACGCCAGCGCCGGCTCGATCATGGACATGTTCGATTTCACCGGCAGCGGCAACGCCGCGGCGCTCTTCCTCGACCCGAACCTGGGCACGGTGCTGAACGCGCCGCCGGCCGGCAGTTCGACCCCGACCTCGCTCTGACCGGCCTGCGTCGATCCGGCCTGGGGGCCGATGCTCGCGGCCGCGGTCGTCCCACCGGATGACCGCGGCCGCGCGCTGCTTTCCTGTGTGGAGAATCCCGTGTCGTTGCGCTTCATGATGATCGCCGCCGCCGTCAGCGCCAGTGGGCTGATGCTGGCCGGCTGCGACAGCCACGCCGCCCCCCACCCCGACGCGCTGGCCGAGGGCCGCAACCCCGCGCCGATGGTCCTGGCGCTGCCGGCGTCGGCACCGTTGAGCGCGGTCGCCCAGCTGGGCCGGCAGCTGTTTTTCGACGCCGCGCTGTCGGGCTCGGGCCGGCAGTCGTGTGCGTCCTGCCATGACCCGCGCCGGGCCTACGGTCCGCCGGCGGACTCGGGTGCGGTGATGTACGGCGGCAAGGGACTGGCCCAGGCCGGCCGGCGGGCCGTGCCCTCGCTGAGGTACCTCTACCGCCAGCCGGCCTTCAGCATCGGGCCGGAGAACGCCGAGAGCGAATCGGCCGCACTCCAGCCGGTGGCGGCCTCGGCCTCGTCGTCGAACGCCCCCAAGAGCGCCCGCCAGCCGCAGGCCGCGGCCACCAACCGGGTGCCGCAGGGCGGCCTGTTCTGGGACGGCCGCACCAACACCTTGCAGCAGCAGGCCAGCGGCCCGCTGTTCAATCCGCTCGAAATGGATGCCGGCAGCGTCGCCCGTGTCGCCGCCCAGCTCAGGAGCGCACGCTACGCATCGCAGTTCACGCAGATCTTCGGCGCCGGCATCCTGGGCAACCCGCCGCAGTTGCTGGCCGAGGCCTTGTTCGCCATCGGCCGCTTCCAGATCGAGGACCCGAGCTTTCACCCGTTCACCAGCAAGTACGACGCCTGGCTGCAGGGCCGGGCCCGCCTGACGCCGGCCGAGGCGCGCGGCTACCAGGCCTTCAACGACCCCGCCAAGGGCAATTGCGCGGCCTGCCATCCGGACCGGCCGACCGCCGACCACCTGCCGCCCTTGTTCACCGACGGCCAGTACGAGGCGTTGGGCGTGCCGCGCAACCCGGCCATCCCGGCCAACCGCGATGCGGCCTATGCCGACCTGGGCCTGTGCGGCCCGTACCGCACCGACCTGCGCACGCAAACGCAGTACTGCGGCATGTTCCGCACGCCGTCGCTGCGCAACGTCGCGACGCGGCATGCGTTCTTCCACAACGGAACGTTCCAGACGCTGGCCCAGGTGCTGGACTTCTACAACCAGCGCGACATCGCGCCGCAAAAAATCTACCCGCCCGACCGCCGCGGCAGGGTCCTGAAGTTCAATGACCTGCCGGCCGCCTACCGGGCCAACGTGGACACGGTCGACGCGCCGCTCGACCGCCACCCGGGGCAGGCCCCGGCGATGAGCGCGCAGGACGTCCAGGACCTCATCGCCTTCCTGCAGACCCTGAGCGACGGCGACACGGCGCGCTGAGGGAGCGGGCCAGGTCGGCGGACGCTTGGCACGGCGGAGGCCGGCCGATATACTGTGTTTTCATACAGTCTTCGGAGTCGACCATGCAGCTGCCGTACCGTGCCCATTACCGCCCCGCGTCCGCCGGCCGGGTCCCGCGCTGGCTGCGCCAGCTGTGGTGCTGGTTCTGAACGCCTGCGGACCGGGCGCCCGGCCTTCGCAGGCAGGGGGTCGTCCCGGTCCCGGCGGGCCTACCTGAAATCCCGGCTCTGCGTCGCCAGCCGACCCAGCCAGGCCGTCAGGTCCTCGAGGTGCCCCGCCACCAGCATCCGCACCTCGCCCTCGCGCTGCCAGCGGCCCCTGACGGCCATCAGCTGGGCCTCCAGCAGCGGGGCCCTGAAGCGCTCGCGCAGGCTGCGCCAGACGATCACCTGCACATCGCCGGTCTCGTCCTCCAGCGACACGAAGGTCACCCCATGCGCGGTCTCGGGCCGCTGCCTGACCGTGACGATGCCGCAGGCCCGCACCAGGCGCCCGTCGGGCAGGTCGCGCAATTGCGCCGCCGACAGCCACCCGTGCCGGGCCAACCGCGGCCTCAGCAGCGCCAACGGATGCCGCCGCAGCGTCAGCCCGGTGGCCGCATAGTCCCAGACCACCTCCTCGCCCTCGGGCGCAACGGGCAGGGCCAGCGGGGCCTCGTGCACCGGCGCCTCGCGCAGCAGCGGGGGCGTGGCGCGCAGCGCCGCCGCCGCCCAGACCTGCTGGCGCCGATGGCCGGACAGGCTCGTCAGCGCATCGGCACCGGCCAGCAGCGTCATCTCTCGCTGATCCAGGCCGGCCCGCCGGGCCAGGTCGCCGGCGCTGTCGAACGGGGCCTGGCGCCTGGCGTCGACGAGGCGCCGGACCGAGGCCCGTGACAGGCCGCCGACGAGCCGCAGCCCCAGCCGCACGGCCGGCGGGTCCGGCAGGCCCTCCAGCGTGCAATCCAGGTCGCTGTGCATCACGTCGGCGGGCCGCACCTCCACGCCATGGCGCCGGGCGTCCTGCACCAGCTGGCCGGATGAATAAAAGCCCAGCGGCTGCGAATTGATCATCGCCGCCAGGAACTCCGCCGGGTGGTGCCGCTTGATCCAGCTGCTGGCATAGACCAGCAGCGCGAAACTGGCGGCATGGCTTTCCGGAAAGCCGTACTCGCTGAAGCCCTTGATCTGCTCGAAGATGGCCTCGGCGAAGGCGGGGTCGTAGCCGCGCGAAGTCATCCCGTCGACGATCTTGTCGTAATACTTCTCCAGCCCGCCCTTGCGCTTCCAGGCCGCCATCGAGCGCCGCAGCCCGTCCGCCTCCCCCGGCGTGAAACCGGCCGCCAGGATGGCGACCTGCATCACCTGCTCCTGGAACACCGGTATGCCCAGGGTCCGCCCCAGCGCCTGCTTCAGGGCCGCGCTCGGGTAGCTCACCGGCTCCTTGCCCTGGCGCCGGTTCAGGTACGGATGCACCATGCCGCCCTGGATCGGCCCGGGCCGGACGATGGCGACCTCGATCACCAGGTCGTAGAAGCAGGCCGGGCGCAGCCGCGGCAGCATGCTCATCTGGGCCCGGCTCTCGATCTGGAACACGCCCACCGTGTCGGCACGGCAGATCATCTCGTAGGTGGCCGGGTCTTCCGGCGGGATGTCCTGCAGGACGAAGTCGCGCCCCTTGCGCTGGCCGATGAGGTCCAGCGACTTGCGCAGGGCCGTCAGCATGCCCAGCGCCAGCACGTCCACCTTGAGCAGGCCCAGCGCATCCAGATCGTCCTTGTCCCACTCGATGACCGTGCGGTCCGGCATCGCCGCGTTCTCGATCGGCACCATGCGGGAGAGCGGCCCTTTCGTCAGCACGAAACCGCCCGGATGCTGCGACAGGTGGCGCGGAAAGCCGATGAGCTGGCCGGCCAGTTGGGCCAGCTGCCGGACCGCCAGATCCTCGGTCGACAAGCCCAGCGAGGCCAGCCGCTCGGGCCTCAGCTCCAGGCCGTCCCAGCCGTGCTGCCCCTTGACCAGCGCATCGACGACCTCCGGCCGAAAGCCCAGCGCCTTGCCGACGTCGCGCAGCGCCGATTTGGGCCGGTAGGTGATGGCCACCGCGGTCAGCGCCGCGCGATCGCGGCCGTACTTGGCATAGAGGTACTGGATGACCTCCTCGCGCCGCTCGTGCTCGAAATCCACATCGATGTCCGGCGGCTCGTTGCGCTCCTTGCTGATGAAGCGCTCGAACAAGGTGGCCAGGCGGGCCGGGTCGACCTCGGTGATCCCCAGGCAGTAGCAGACCACCGAGTTGGCCGCCGAGCCGCGCCCCTGGCACAGGATGCGGCGCGAGCGCGCAAAGGCCACGATGTCGTGGACCGTGAGGAAGTAGTGCTCGTAGCGCAGCTCGGCGATCAGGCCCAGCTCGTGCTCGATCTGGGCCTGCACCGGAGCCGGCACGCCGCCGGGCCAGCGACGCCCTGCCCCTTGCTCAGTGATGCGGCGCAGGTAGGACGTGGCCGTCTCGCCGGACGGCACCACCTCGTCCGGATATTGGTAGCGCAGTTCCTCCAGCGAGAACGCGCAGCGCGCGGCCACGTTCAGCGTCTCGGCCAGCAGGTCTTCCGGGCAGGTCTGCGCCAGCCGCAGCCGGGTCCGCAGGTGGCGCTCGGCATTGGCCTGCAGCGCGTGGCCGCAGTCGGTCAGCGGCCGCCCGACGCGCGTGGCGGTCATCACGTCCTGCAGCGCCTTGCGCGAACGCACGTGCATGTGCACGTCGCCGCTGGCCACCAGCGGAATGGCGGTCAGCTCGCCGACCTGACGCAGCCTGTGCAGCCAGGCTTCGTCGTCGAGCTGGCGCAGCAATTCCACCGCCAGCCAGCAGCGGCCGGTGAAGTGGGTCAGCATCCAGCGGGCGAGGGTCAGCAACTGCTCCGGCGTGGCCGAACGCTGCGGGGCGGCCAGCACCACGCAGTCGGCCAGCGCCGCCCCGTCGATCCCGGACGGCGACAACCGGTAGCGTCCCTTTTCCGAGCTGCGCCGCAGCGTCGTGATGACGCTGCACAGATTGCCGTAGCCGTTCAGGTTGCAGGCCAGCACGACCAGGTCGAAGGCGGTCCCGCCGGCCTCCGGCTCGACCCGGAACTGGCTGCCGACCAGCAGCTTTAGCCCGCCGGCCCGGGCCGCCACGTGGGCTCGCACCATGCCGGCCATCGAGCATTCGTCGGTCAGCGCCAGCGCGCGGTACCCCAGTTGCAGGGCGCGCGCCACCAACTCCTCCGGCTGGCTGGCCCCCTTCAGGAAAGAGAAGTTGCTGACGCAGCGCAGCTCGGCGTATTCGGGGATGCGGGCCATGGCTTGCCCTCACGCAAACACGCCGTGCAAATACCAGGCGCTGGCCTCGTTCGCCAGGCGTTCCTGGTAGATCCAGAGCACGCCGGCGCGCTCGCTCAGTGCGACCCAGTAGTCGCGCTGCACATGGGCCGTGGCGGCCGGCCCGCCATCGCCCAGGCGGTGCCACCAACCGCCTTCGACCCGGTGCGGGCCGGTCAGCAGGTGCAGCACGCCCTGGTACAGCGGCCGGTGCCCGCGCACCGCGAGCGGTAGCGGCTGCGGCAGGAGCCAGGTCGGCTGAGGCAGGTCCGGTGGCTCGGCGTTCTTGCGCGGCACGGCCCGGTCCGCCGGCTGCCAGTGCTGCATCCACTCCGGCCGGTGGTCTTCGGCGAGCACCGGGCACAGCACCCGCGCCGGCCCCAGCCGGGCGGCCAGGCGCTCCAGGACCCAGGACAGGGACTCGCCGCTGCGCGCCGGATCGGGCAACAGGGAACCGCTGGGCGGTGCCAGCGGCCGCAGCTCCAGCGCGTCGAGCATCAGGTCGCCGGCCGGTGCCTGCAGCTCGACCCGGGCCAGATGCTCGGCCAGCAGGCGGCACAGGTGCTCGATGTCCCGGGTCGGTTCGGCCGTGCGGAGGATCAACTCGCCGCCCTCGCCGGCCCGGCGGGCGCGCACCGAGTCATGCGCCCAGCGCAGCGCGAAGGCCGTGATGCCGGACTGCCGGGCGGCGAGCCAGCCGCCCATCTGCAGCAGCAGGCGCCGGGCGCCGAACAGCATCGCCGGGGCGTATTCGACGCGGCAGGGCAAGCTCAGCCGGGCCTGGAAGCGCTCGGGCAGCGCCACCCAGTCATGAACCTCGGGCTGCAGGCCGTAGACCTGGTCCAGGGCGGCCAGCAGCGCCGGGTCGAAGCGCCGGACGAGGCCGCCGCGCGGCAAGGCCCGCAGGTCGCCCAGCGTCCGGCAGCCCAGCCGCGCCAGCGTGGCCCGGTGCGGTTGGACGGCGCTGAGCGTCTCCATCGGCAAGGCCTCCAGCAGCACCGGCAGGGGCCGCCTGAAACCGTTCTCGATGCCGGCCCGCGCCAGCGCCAGCGCGGCCAGGCTGTTGGTTGCCCAGGCCACGGCCGCCACCCCCAGTTCGGCCCCTTCCTGGACCACCCGGTCGCGCAAGGCCCGCCGGCCGCCGAACAGGCGCACGCTGGCCTGCACCTCCATCACGATGGCCTCGTCGCGCAGCGCCACCCGGGGCGTGAACTGGAGCGCCCAGGCGGCCAACGCCTCGAGGGCGTCACGGGACGGCGGCGTGGCGTCGGGGCCGGGCGGGAGGGACAGCGCGGCCCACAGCATCGGGCACCTCGGCAGGAACACGGGAAGAGATCAAGCGGCTGGGCCGCTGCAGGCGCGGCGTCAGCACCGACGACAGGCCGCCGGGCACGCAGGGCAGGCGCAGCCAGCCGTCGTGCACCGGCCCGCTGCGCTTGAACACCTGCACCTGCACCGCCCAGTCGACATCGAAGGTCGCCATGACGCGCAGGGGCGCCGCCGAGGCCTCGCGCCGTGCGGTCGCCGGCCGGAGCAGGAACACCGGGCCGTCGCAGCCCTGCGCGCAGACCTGCAGGCGCCGGACCTGCTCCGGCCGCGCCTGAGGCAGCCAGGCCAGCAGCGCGCCGCAGGCCTGGGAGCGGACCAGTTGCTCGGTGCACCACAGGCGCTCGGCCAGGGTCTCGGCCTGGACCCAGACCAGGTGCCGGTCGTCGATGCCCGCATGCCGTAATCCCGGCAGGTGCGGCACCCTCGGCGGACCGACGACCACGACCTGCCCCCCGGCCGACACGACCCGGCGCAGCGCCGGCCCGAGCAGGCGCCACTCCAGCACCGCGGGCTGCGGGCTCAGCACCTCGGTGAGCGCGTTGCAGGGCCAACCGCCACCGGGCAGCTCGGGGTCGAGTGCTTCGAAGCCGCTCGCCACGACGGCCGAGCGCCGGGACGCCATCTCGCTGCCACGCCAGAGGGCCGACGCCAGTTCGGCAGGCCAGGCCGGCGCGGCGCGGCGCGGCGGGAAGGCCGGCGCCGCCGACGGGTCGACGCCTCCCGGCAGGGCGGTTGCCAGAACGGTTGCCATGGAGGGTTCGATCACAGGGTGGACACCGGAGGGGCCCGCGCGGCGCAAGACGCAAGACCGGGAACAAGACTGTACAAATATACAGTATTCCGATCTCGCCTCTCCCATCTCCGCCGGATCGCGGGCGAACGCTCAGGACGCGGTGATGGAGGGCACGTGCAAAGAGGACTCGGAGGACTCGGCCTGCAGGCCGGCCACCTGGTCGCGGCCGTCGGCCTTGGCCCGGTACATGGCCTGGTCGGCACGCATCAGCAGGCTCTGCAGATCGTCGGTCTGGCGGCCTGCGGCCAGGCCCAGGCTCGCGGTGAGGCGCACCCTTCGCCCGCCGGCCGCCTCGATGTCCAGCGCAGCGATCGCGCTGCGCAGCTGTTCGCCGACCGCCATCGCGGCGCCCGGCCCGGTGTCCGGCAGCAGCACGGCGAACTCCTCGCCGCCGAGCCGGCCGCAGAGATCGGAATGCCGCAACCGCGCCCGCAACAACGCCCCCACCGTGGACAGCACGAGGTCGCCCACCGCATGGCCGTGGCGGTCGTTGATCTGCTTGAAATGATCGATGTCGATCACCAGCGCGCACTGGGGCCGCCGGGACAGCCGGCTCTCGCAGAACAGCTGTTCGGCACGCTCCACGAAGGCCCGTCGGTTGTTCAACCCCGTGAGCACGTCGGTCCGCGCCGCGCTGACGGCGATCTCGTGGGCCCGGTCCAGCTCGTGCGTCAACCGGAACGCCGTCTGCAAGGCGTCGGACAGCACGCGCGTCGCTCGCACGACCGACCCGGAAAACAGCAGCGCCGCCACGGCCAGCCCGCGTTGCATCGCGGTCGGCTGGCACAGCAGGAAGACCGTACCCGGCAGCAGGACGATCGCCATGGCCGCCAGGGTCATCGAGCGGTAGGCGGTGTAGACCGATACCGCGCTGCCGGCCATCCCGATGGCGAAGAACAGCACGAGGACCTGCGTCAACGGATCGCCGCGGGCCATCAACACCAGCGCGCCGAGGCCCCAGACGGTGGAGGAGCTCAGCAGCGTGATCCAGTAGGGGCGCTCCCAGCGGTCCGGGGTGCGGTCGGCCTCGGGCGCACGCAGGTAGGCCACGAACACCGCCAGCCGCACCACGCTGCTGGCGGCCAGCAGCGCCAGCCAGCGGCTGATCAGGACGTGATCGACGGCCTCCCACAGCAATCCGCCCAGCAGGCAGGCACCGATGAAGCTGCCGAAATTGGCGATGAAGGACTGCCTGAACAACAGGCGCAGCCGGTCCAAGGCGACCCGGGCCTCGATCTGGGCGTCGACGTCACTCACGAATGCACCCTGGGGACGGCGGGCGCGGTCAACGGAACACGGCCACCGCCTCGACCAGATGGCCGGCCTGCTCGCGCAGGCTTTGCGATGCCGCCGCCGCCTGCTCGACCAGCGCCGCGTTCTGCTGCGTGATGTGGTCGAGGTGCGAAACGGCCTGCCCGACCTGCGCGATGCCGGCGCCCTGTTCGGTGGTCGACGAGCTGATCTGGCCGATCAGCCCCGAGACCCGCCGGACCTGGTCCACGATGTCGTCCATCGTCTTGCCGGCGTCGTCCACCAGGCGGGCGCCGACCTCGACCTTCTCGACGCTGGCGCCGATCAGGGTCTTGATCTCGCGCGCCGCGCCGGCCGAGCGCTGCGCCAGCGACCGGACCTCGGACGCGACCACCGCGAAACCGCGCCCCTGCTCGCCCGCGCGCGCCGCCTCCACCGCGGCATTGAGCGCCAGGATGTTGGTCTGGAACGCGATGCCGTCGATCACGCCGATGATGTCGGCGATCTTCTTCGAGCTCGACGTGATGTCGCTCATCGTCGCCACCACCTGCGAGACCGCCGTCCCGCCGCGCGTCGCCGCGTCGCTGGCCGAGACCGAGAGCTGGCTCGCCTGCTGCGCGGTCGCGACGCTGTGCTGGAGCGTCGCCGTCATCTGTTCCATCGAGGCAGCGGTTTGCTGCAGGCTGGCCGCCGCCTGCTCGGTGCGGCCGCTCAGGTCGGTGTTGCCCTGGGCGATCTCGTGGGTCGCCGTCTGCACCGTGACCACCTGCTGGCGGACGTCGTCGATGATCCAGCGGAACATCAGGCCAAGCTGGCTGATGGTGCGCATCGCCATGCCGATCTCGTCGACGCGGTCCATCGGCGTCACATCGCGGGCCGCGCCGGTGGCGACCCCCAGCGCCTGCCGCCGCAGCCATTCCAGCGGCCGGGCGAACTGCAGCTCGAAGATCCACGAGCCGACCGCACCCGCCCCGGCGCACAGGCCGGCCAGCTTCAGCAGATCGAACGACTTCAGGCCGAGCAGCGCGCCAAAGACGATGCAGGCCAGCACCATGGCGGCCATGGTGAGGCGGATGCGTCCGCGCGTGGACAGCATCTGCCGCCAGCGCTGCCAGGTGTGCAGCACCCCCTTGCGCACGACCAGGCTCTTGTGGAGGCGCCGGCCGCCGGCCCGTCCTTCGCGGATCTCGCGGTACAGCGACTCGGCCGCGGCGATCTCCTCGCGCGAGGCCTTGGTGCGCACCGACAGGTAGCCGATGGGCTGCCCCCCGCGCATCACCGGCACCGCGCTGGCGCGCACCCAATAGTGGTCGCCGTTCTTGCGGCGGTTCTTCACCAGGCCGGTCCAGGGCTCGCCGCCTTTGAGCGTGGCCCACATGTCGGCGAACGCCTCGCTGGGCATGTCGGGATGCCGGACCACGTTGTGCGGCTGGCCCTGGAGTTCCTCGCGGCTGTACCCGGAGACCTCGATGAACGCGGCGTTGGCGTAGGTGATGCGGCCCTTGGCGTCCGTGGTCGACATCAGCGTCGCGTTGTCGGCCAACTCGAACTCGCGCTGGGTGACGGGCTGGTTGTCTCTCATGGCGGGGGCCTCTGCGATGGAATCCGGTGGGTCCTGCGCCGCTGCGCGGCGCCCCGCTCCGGTCAGAAGCATGCGCGCGCGATGAGCGACGACAGCGTGCCGGCCAAGTCACCCACCCCATGCGTCCAACGGGACCATGCCGGCAGCAGCCGGCCTGCTGAGATCGAATTGTCTGGAAAGGCGAGCACGTCAAACCACGGATGAAAGACAGACAACCCGGCCATTTCATCGCCTGATGCGGGGCGGCGCCCCACGGTGCCTGCGCATCGCCGGGGGCTCCGCGATGGCCGTGGGCCGTTCCGAGGCCGCGCGTCAGCCGCGGCGCGGCGGCGCCGATCGGCCCGGGCCGGGCCTGCGCGGCTTGTCGCCTTCGCCGCGGCCGGGCCGGCCCGGCCTTGCGGCGCGCTCCAGGCCGGCCTGGTCCAGCCACAGCAAGGCATCGACGCTGGACATGAACCGCTCCAGGTAATCCGGTGCGAGGTCCCGCAGTTGTTGCAGCGCCTGGAGCACAAGGCGCTGCGAATTGAGCGGGCCCGCGTTCTCCGGCAGCGTCGCCAGCGACCGGCTCAGCTGCTGATCGACCCGAAGCCGGGACCAGGTGCCCCTGAAATACCGCAAGGCCTTCAGTTCGGCGGGTGCGCCGAGCGGGGCCGCCGCCGTGCCGGACGGGTCCAGCGCCCCGCCTTCGGACGACAGCCGTGCGGTCTGGCGGACGAGTTCGGCCCGTGGCGCTGGAAGGGTCGGCCGGTCCGGCCGGACGCCAGGGGATTCGGGCGGAACGGTGTCAAGTCGCCGGGCGCACTCGCTCGACAACTGGGCCAGGCGGGCATCGAGCACTCGCCGGGCCTCGCCGCGGTGGGCGGCCGTCCGCCGGGCGAAGGCTTCGATGAACCGGAAGCGGACCGGATCGGCGCGGTGCGCCCCCCGTGCGCGCAGCGCCTCGATCGTCAGGCCGGGATCGAGGGGCGCGTCGCCGGCCCCCGCCGGGAGCCCCGCGTCAGCCATGGGGCCGGGCGTTGCCACCCGCCGATCGCGGCACCGGCGCCATTTCGACGCGCCGGTTCTGGGAACGGCCCGCGCCGTCGGCATTCGACGCCACCGGCTGCTCGGGACCGAACGCGGCCGCGAAGACCGCCGACGACGGCAGCCCCTCTTCGATCAGCACCCGGGTCACCGTCAAAGCACGCTGGGCCGACAGCTCCCAGTTGTCGGTGAACTGGCCGTTGCTCTGGCGCACCGGCAGGTTGTCGGTGAAGCCGCTGACCATCAGCAGTTCGCCGCTGGCACGCAGGTAGGCCGTCAGCGGCGCCGCCAGGCTCTTCAGCAGTTGCCGGCCCTCGGGCTGCAACTGGTCGGAGTTCAGCGAGAACAGCACGCTGCCGCGGATGCCGATGCGCCCGTCGCGCAACGTCACCCGCCCGCTGGCCAGCGGCACCGCCAGGGCCTGCTCCAGCGTCTGGCGCTGCTGCTCCTCGGCGTGGCGCTTGCGGACCTCGGCCTCCAGCGTGCTCGCCAGCTGCATCTGGGCACCGAGCACGCACATCAGCATCAGCACGAAAGCACCCAGCAGGCCCGCCATCAGGTCGCCGAACACGGCCCAGACCGGCGTGGCGTGCTCCATGCCGGCGTCGAGCTCGTCCATCACGCGAGCTCGCCGGCCAGGCGGGCCGGGCCGCGGGAGAACTGCTGCAAGTCGTCGACGATCTGCTTTTGCGACAGGATGCTCAGGTCGATGATCTCCCGCGCCTGCGCCACGTAATAGGCCAGCTGGTCGTCACTGCGCGCCAGGGATTGATCGAGCGCCCCTTCGATGCGCTGCAGCTGCGCCACCAGCTGGTCGCTGGACTCGCCGAAGCGCTGGACGGCGAAGCCGAACGCCTCGCCCAGGCTGGCCACCTCGATCGCCCCGCCGGTGATCTGGGCGGCGACGCCTCCCATCGTCGCGGCAGCCTGCTCGACCTGCTCGCCGAACCGCGTGCCGGCCCGTTCCAGCACGGAACCCGACGACGCGACCAGCGCATCGATGGCGCCGCGCTGCTCGGTGGTGGCATGCTGGACGGCATCGAGCAAGGTGGCCAGCGTGGCCATGATGCGGCTGCGCTCTTCCAGCATCGTGGCGTCGTTGGCCAGGCTGGACGAGAGCTGCTCGCGCAGCTGGGCGATCACCTCGGCCGCCAGCCGCGGCGCCTCGGAGGCCGCCTGCATCAGCCGGCCGATCTCGCCGATCGTGCTGCGGGCCTGCGCCTGCGACTGGGCGGTGAGCTCGCGGGCGGTCTGCTCCAGCGTCTGGCAGAGCTGCAGCTGCTGGCGCTGGGCCTGGTCGCCGGCCTGCTGCCAGGCCTGCTGCAGCGTGGCCGCCGTCGCCGCCAGGGATTCGCGCCACGCCGCCAGGCGCTGTTCGTCGCGCGACGCCTGGTCGGCCTGCGCGGCGCGCCGGGCCTGGTCGAGCTCGGCCTGCAGCGCGGTCAGACGCTGCTCGAAGGTCTGCGCGAGGCTCGCCAGCGTGGCCGCCAGCGTGTCCTGCACGCCCGCATGCGTGTCCGCGACCGAGGCCAGCAGCGATGCCGAGCGCTGCTCGAATCCGTGCTGGAAGCCGTCCAGCGAGGCCCGCCAGCCCTCGCCCAGCGCCTCGCTGCGGCGATCCTGTTCGGCCAGCGCACGGGTCCAGCCCTGGGCCAGCGTGGTGACGGTGCCGTCCAGGCGGACGGACAGCCCGTCCAGCTGGCGTTGCACCGCATCGGCCACCTGCTCGTGCAGGAGGCGGGTGTCCCGCGCGATGCCGGCCATCGTGGCTTCGACCGCCGGCTGCAGGACCTCGCCCGCCACACGGGCACCTTCGGCCAGGCTGTGCCGCAGCGACCGGTCGACCGACGCGGCCAGCTCCGAATAGGCCGCCGTGGCCTGGACGTGGAAGCGATCCTGCTGGGCCAGCAGTCGCTCGCCCCATTGCACGCTCTGCCTGTCCATCTGCGCCATCATCGCCTGCAGCTGGTCGACCACCGCGGGCATCAGCCGGGCCTGGGACTGCAGGGCGCCGAGCGTCTGCTCCCGCTGATGGGCGAGCGAGAAGGCCCGCAGCACGGTGGCGATCCGGTGGTCCAGCTGCTGCGCCACCCGCAGCCGCTCGCGCCGGCACAGCGCCGACACCAGGCCCAGCGCCGCCGACGCGGCGACCCCGGCGACCGAGGTGCCGAACGCCAGCCCCAGGCCCTTGACCGGGGCGGTCAGCGCGGCCCGCATGGTCGACAGGTCGCTGGTGCTTTCGAGCGCCTGCACCGCCCCCTTGAGGGTGACGACCATGCCCAGGAACGTGCCCAGCATGCCCAGCAGCACCAGCAGACCGACCAGGAACGGCGTCATCGACGGCCCTGGCAGGGCCACCCGCTCGCCTTCGATGCGCAGGCGCACCGGGTTCTGCAGCGACGCCGGCACGCTGTCCAGCCAATCGCCCAGCGACGACAGCGACGCGGGAATGGCGGCCAGCGCCCGTCCCAGCGACGACGTGGCCTGATCGAAGCGCCTCAGCTCCAGCGCGCCCGCCAGGTAGACCGCGCCGATCAGCATCGTCATCGCAAGCGCCAGCGGGCTGGCGCCGGCATAGCCGGCCGCCACCCATCCCACCGTGATCAGGCCCAGGCCGAAGGCGGCCACACCAAGTTGTCGATTCATGAGCGGGGATCGTCCTCTCGGCGAAGCGCCTGCATCAGGCCCTCGATCGGCTGCCATCGCAGGTCCAGCTCCGCGAGCAGCACGCGCTGCAGGTCCTGTCCATAGCCGGCCAGCCCATCGGCCGGCGACCCGGTGGCGCCGTCGCGCAGGCGCTCGTGGTGGCGTTCGAGCCAGGCGGGCACGGTGGCCAGCAGCTCGCGCTCACGTGCGGCCAGGGCCGCCTCCATCACGGCGTCCAGCGCCGCCAGCCGTCCCAGGGCCGGCGACCGGTTCGACAAGGCCGCCCGCAGCTCGGCGCGCAACGGGCGCAGGTCCCGGTCCATCGCTTGTTGATGCATGACATGGCAGCGGCGGTAGCGCGCGGCGTCGGCGTCGGCATCGCCGCCGTGCGCCACGCCGGGCCGCGGGCCGCCGTCGTGCCCGGCCGTCAGCAGCTCGTCGGTGGTGATCGCTCGCGTCAGGCGCTGGTGCACGCGGGCCAGGGTCTCGGCGAGCGCATCGACGGACGGCGAGGTGCCGCCGCGCGCCGGCACGGCCCGCCCGTCGTCGCCGCCCTGCAGCGCCGCCGACAGCGCGACCGCATCCGTCCAGTCCAGCCACAGGCCGAGCCGCTCCCCGAAGGTCTGCTTCGACTCCGCGACCTCGACGAGACCCAGGGACGCCAGCGCGTGGACCAGCTTCGAGCTGTTGACTGCGGCGCGCGGCAACCCGGGCGCGATACCGATCGTCATGGGGCAGTGACCCGCATGGAACAAGCCTTTGACAAAGGAAAAGGCCCCCGCGACGCGGAGGCCTTGACAGGCGGGCGAAGGAACGAGAGGACGGGCGGTCCGCCTCGGCACCGACGCCGGAAAGCGCGCGATTTTACAGACAATCCGGGGCCGCGATGGGCAGGCCCACCAGCCGCTCCAGGTCGGCGTGCGTCAGGCCGTCGACCATGTCGATGCGCTGCAGGCCATGCGGCGTGCAGGCCAGCGTGGCGAGGTCGGTGTAGATGCGCCTGACGCAGGCGATGCCGGTCAGCGGGTAGGAGCATCGTTCGACGACCTTGCTGTGGCCCTGCTTGGTCAGCAGATCCATCATCACCCAGGTCTGCTTGGCGCCCACCGCCAAGTCCATCGCGCCGCCGACCGCCGGGATGGCACCGGGCTGGCCGGTGCTCCAGTTGGCCAGATCGCCGGTGGCCGAGACCTGGAAGGCGCCCAGCACGCAGATGTCCAGGTGACCGCCACGCATCATCGCGAAGCTGTCGGCGTGGTGGAAGAACGCGCCGCCGGGCAGCAGCGTGACCGGCTGCTTGCTGGCATTGATCAGGTCGTGGTCGGCCGACCCGGGCGCCGCGGCCGGACCCATGCCCAGGATGCCGTTCTCGCTGTGCAGGATGACCTCGATGTGCCGGGGAATGTGGTTGGCCACCAGCGTGGGCATGCCGATGCCCAGGTTGACGTAGGCCCCGTCGTGGATGTCCCGGGCCACGCGCCGCGCGACCTCGTCCTTGCTGCGCCGTGGGGGAGTGGTCATGGCGTCGATGTCCTTCAGGCCGGGGTGGCGACGCCGCCGGCCGGGGTGGCGGCGTGATCGATCTTCACGATTTTCGAGACGTGGATGCCCGGCGTCACGATGGCTTCCGGATCCAGCCCGCCGAGTTCGACGATGCGGTGCACGGTGGCCACCGTCACCCGGGCGGCCGTGGCCATGACCGGGCCGAAGTTGCGCGCCGCCTTGCGGTAGACGAGGTTGCCCCAGCGGTCGCCGCACTCGGCCTTGATCAGTGCAAGATCGCCGTGGATCGGGTGCTCCAGCACATAGGGCCTGCCGCCGATGACGCGGGTCTCCTTGGGGCTGCCGTCGGCGTTCAACGCCAGCTCGGTGCCGAAGCCGGTGGGCGAGAAGAACGCGCCGATGCCTGCGCCGGCGGCGCGCAGGCGTTCGGCCAGATTGCCCTGCGGGACCAATTCGAGTTCGATCCGGCCGCTGCGGTAAAGCCCGTCGAAGACCCACGAATCGGCCTGGCGCGGATAGCTGCAGATGATCTTGCGCACCCGGCCGGTGGCGAGCAGCGCCGCCAGGCCGGTGTCGCCATTGCCGGCGTTGTTGTTGACCACGGTCAGCTCGCGCGCCCCCTGCTCGATCAGGCCGTCGATCAGTTCGGTGGGGATGCCCGCCGTGCCGAAGCCGCCGATCAGCACCGTGGCGCCATCCTGCACGCCGGACAAGGCCTCACCGATCGAGGCGGCTATCTTGTTGATCATCGATCCTGTTCCATGAAGTCCGACGCGCCGGCGCTGCGCCACGGGTGCCCCGTCGCGCAGCCGTCCATCGCATCGACCCGGTGCGAGCGAAACGCCAGCCATCGTAATGTGCCCTGGCTTCGGCCCGGTGGATGTCGCCAAGGCGATTCGCCCCGAGACCGGCCCGGGCAGGCCTCGCCCGGCTCAGGCGGCCGCAGCGCACACGGCCGTCCAGAACGCTTCGGCGGCCTGCCCCAGCGGCGCCCGGTCGCGGTAGAGCCGGATGTCCAGCTCGATCTGCCAATCCGGCGACGCCGCCTCGACCAGGCCGCCGGCGGCCAGATCGTCGGCGATCAGGCTCAGCGGCAACCAGGCCATGCCGCGCCCGTCCAGCGCCATGGTGCGCAGCACCGACGCCAGGTGCGCCTGGAAGACGGCCTGCACGGGCCATCGCTCCAGCGCCGCGCCGCGCAGCTCGCGCAGGATGCGGCCGAGGCCCGATTCGGCGCTGTAGCCGAGGACCGGCAGCGGCGAGCCGGCCGTCGCGCTCGCCAGCGCATGGCGCGCACGCCCTGCGGCATCGGGAGCGGACACGGGCAGCAGCCGGTCGCTGCCGATCTTGACGAACGGAAAGTCCTGCGCCAGAAGCTCGCTCGACGACTGGAGATGGGCGTGGCTCATCACGAACTGGACCTGGCTGGCCAGCAGCATCGCCTCGCAGCGCGCCAGCACGTCGGAGACCAGGGTGACGGGGCCGATCGTCGTGCGCGCCTCCAGCCCGCGCAGCCACGCCGACAGGAAGGTGAGCGACAAGGCATGCGTCGCGGCGAAGCGCAGCGTGGTCGAGCCGGCCTGCGCGACCGCGCGCGCCTCGCCGGGCACCCGGGCCACCCGGGCGAGCAGTTCCTGCGCCGTGTCGCTGAACCATTCCCCCGCCGCGGTGAGGCGTGCCGGCTGGCTGCTGCGATCGAACAGCTCGGTCCCCAGCCACTCCTCCAGCGCGCGAATCCTGCGGCTGAACGCGGGCTGGGTCATGTGGCGTTCCTGCGCCGCGCGCGAGAAATTGCCGCTCGCGGCCAGGGCCAGGAAATCCTCCAGCCACGAGAGATTCATCGACATGGCGAGCGCGGTGCTTTCAAGACATCAAAGACGAAAAAAAGAGCATTGGCGCTGCGGCCAGGCGCCGACGATGATGCGCTTCGTCCTCCACACCACCGCACCGACAAGCCACCATGAAGATCGTCGACATCCGCGAAAAGACCCTGCCGATCAGCTCGGCCATCCGCAACGCCTACATCGACTTTAGCAAGATGACGCTGAGCCTGGTCGCGGTCGTCACCGACGTGATCCGCGACGGCAAACCGGTGGTCGGCTACGGCTTCAACTCGAACGGCCGCTACGGCCAGGGCAGCATGATGCGCGAGCGCTTCATCCCGCGCATCCTGGAAACCCGGCCCGACGATCTGGTCGACGCCAGCGGCCAGAACCTGGACCCGCACAAGATCTGGAACGCCATGTTCAGGAACGAGAAGCCGGGTGGCCACGGCGAGCGCTCGGTGGCGATCGGCACCATCGACATGGCGGTGTGGGACGCGGTGGCCAAGATCGAAGGCAAGCCGTTGTTCCAGCTGCTGTCGGATCGCTACGGCGACGGCCAGCCCGACCGCAAGATCTTCGTCTACGCCGCCGGCGGCTACTACCACCCGGGCCAGGACCACAAGCAGCTGCAGGACGAGATGAAGAGCTACCTCGACCGCGGCTACACGGTGGTGAAGAAGAAGATCGGCGGCGCCTCGCTCGATGAAGACCTGCGCCGCATCGACGCCATCATGGAGGTGCTGCAGGACGGTCAGAAGCTGTGCGTGGACGCCAACGGCCGCTTCGATCTCGACACCGCCGTCGCCTACGCCAAGGCCTTGTCGCAGTACGACCTGTTCTGGTACGAGGAGCCGGGCGACCCGCTGGACTTCGAGCTGCAGGCCACGCTGCGCCACTACTACAAGAACCCGATGGCCACCGGCGAGGACCTGTTCTCGATGCAGGACGCGCGCAACCTGATCCGCTACGGCGGCATGCGGCCGGACCGCGACTGGCTGCAGTTCGACTGCGCGCTCAGCTACGGTCTGGTCGAGTACCTGCGCACGCTGGCGATGCTCAAGGAGCACGGCTGGTCGGCCAGACGCTGCATCCCGCACGGCGGCCACCAGATGTCGCTCAACATCGCCGCGGGCCTGGGCCTGGGCGGCAACGAGAGCTACCCCGACCTGTTCCAGCCCTTCGGCGGCTTCCCCGACGGCGTGAAGGTCGACAACGGCTTCGTCACGCTGCCGGCACTGCCGGGCATCGGCTTCGAGGGCAAGGCCGACCTCTATCGCGAGATGCAGGCCTTGTCGGCCTGACGCACCGACGGCCGGGGCGCGGCACAATCCGCCGACCCCGGCCCGCAGCGAACCGCCCATGTCCACCTCCACGACCCGCACCCATCCCAGCACGCTGATCGGCTTCGATCAGCCCTTGCCGCGCTTTGCGATCCCCGACCTGGTCGTGCCGCAGGCCGTGGCGGACGACGAGCGCGAGTGGGTGCCGCAGGCGCCCGATGTCTGGTTCCGCCCGCTGATCCTGAACGTGACCCAGGGCTATTTCGTCAACATCCTGCGCGTGCGCAAGTGCGGCGTGCTGTCACGCCATCGTCACGACGGGCCGGTGCACGCCTTCGTCATCAAGGGCCGCTGGTACTACCTGGAGCACGACTGGACGGCCATCGAAGGGGCCTATGCCCACGAGGTCCCCGGCGAAGTGCACACCTTGTACGTGCCCGACGACGTCGACGAGATGATGACGCTGTTCCACGTCACCGGCGCCTACACCTACCTGGACGAAGCGGGGCGCCCGGTCGGCCACGAAGACGTCTTCACCAAGGCCGATGCGGCCGCACGCCACTACGAAGCCGTCGGGCTGGGCCCGGACCACATCAAGCAGTTCCTTCGGTGACGCGGCGCGGGGTGCGTCAGCGGCATTCGATGCGCGCCGGCGCACTGTGCCGCCCGGTGCGGCTGAACGCGGAGACCTGGATGACGCCCTTGGCAGGGATCGGCCCATTCACCAACGGGCTGTCCGCCTGCGGCAGGCTGCCGTCGCGGGTGTAGCGCAATTCGAAACCCGGGAGCTGCTGGTTCACCAAGACCTTGTCGCCGGACAGCGCCAGCCCGGGCGGCGCGATCCGGTACTGCACGCCGGGGAACTGCTCATCGAGTTGCGGCAGGACGTGCTTGCCCAGCTCGTTCACGAAGATCGACCAATCCCTGTCGTGGAGCCGCTGGGCCAGGGCGGGGTCCCGCTGCCGTGTCCAGGACGGGTCCGCCGCCCAGGCACGTTCGGCCAGCGCCAGCAAGCGCGGCATCAGCAGGTAGTCCATGAGATCGCGCGATCGCACGGTTTCGCTGAACAAGGTGCCCTCCAGGCCCACGGTCCTGCGCCGGCCCCCCGGGGTCAGCGCAACCATGCCCGGCTTGGACACCGGGTCGGTCGGCGACCTGCGGATGAAGTCCAGCGGAACGAAATCGAACACCGTCTGCAGATCGGTGGTGCCGGCCCAGTTCACCCCGGGCTCGTCGGGATTCTGGTTGTAGGCCATGTCGAAGTACAAGTTCGTCGCCGGCGTCAGCACGGTGTCGTAACCCGCGTTGGCCAGACGGTAGGCGAGATCCTGCGCATCGTCCAAATCGTTCCAGACGTAGAGCCGGAAGCCGCTCCGTGCAAAGACCGGATTCGGGATCAGCCGGGCACGGCCCGACTGCATCACCCGGCGCGCGCCGAGTTCCTCCCAGCCCGACGCGACCAGCCCGTGGCGACGCAGAATGCGGTCGACGCGGCGGTAAAAGTAGTCCCACACCGCGCCCGTCCCGGTGAGTTTCTCGCGCGCCATCAGCGCGCGCGAGGCAGGCGACCGCTCCCAGGCGCCTTCGGGCAGTTCGTCGGCGCCGACATGAAGGGTGTCGAGTCTCACGCCGGCTCGTCGGTGCAAAGCCACGACCGCGTCGACGACGTGATCGATGAACGCATAGGTCGACGCCAGCCCCGGGTTCATCACGTTGTCGGAGTAGAGCTGTGCCGACCGGTAGACGGACTCGTCCTGCGGGTCACTGAGCAGGTATTGGTCGGCGTCCTGGCGTCCCGCCGCCCTCAGGCGCAGCGCGCGGCTCTCCATGGACTTGACGGCGGCACGGGCATGGCCCGGCATCTCGATCTCCGGGATCACGTCGATGTGCAGGCGGGCCGCATGCTGCAGGATCTCGATGTAGTCGGCGGCGCTGTAGTAGCCGCTGCCGTGGGGATCGTCCACCGCCGGACCTGAACCGTAGGCGGGCGGCAGGTGGTCGAGCGAATCGCGCGTGTGGCCGCGTCTGGCACCGACGTCGGTGAGTTCGGGCAGGCCTGGAATTTCAAGTCGCCAGCCTTCGTCGTCGGTCAGGTGCAGGTGAAGCCGGTTGAGCTTGTAGCGCGCCATCAGGTCGAGCAGCCGCAGCACCGTGGCCTTGGGTTGAAAGTTGCGAGCAACGTCGAGTTGCAGGCCGCGGTATGCGAACCGGGGCGCGTCGATGATCCGCATGGCCTGCAGGGTCAGACCCGTGTGTTGACCCTTGCGAAGCGGCAACAGCTCGCGCAGCGACTGCAGGCCCCACGCGACGCCCGCCGCGGTCCTGCCGGTGATCGTGATGCCGGCCACCGGGTCGACGACCAGCTCGTAGGCTTCGTCCGACGTCTGGCCCTCGACCGGCCCGATCGCCAACCTCACGGGTGGCGTGCCGCGGCCCGGCTCTGCCGCTCCCAGGTAGGGCTCGAACAAGGGGCCGACCGAGGCCATCTCGGTCCGCAGGGCCGGCGGGCCGACGACGTCGGGGCGAGACCTCAGGCGCAGCGAGCCGGCGCGTCTGTCCACCTGTCGTGGCGTCGGGAACACGGGCGGCAACGCGTCTTCCGGCAGGTCGACGACGCCCGCATTGCGGCGGTAGACCTCTTGCGCGGTGAGGAGGGGCATCGGATCACCGGGGCCGCGGTCCCATTGCTCCGGGCGAGTGAGCGGGACGATCGCGTAGTCGGCGATGGGGTGGCCGATGCCTGGCGCGTCGTCGAACACGAGATAGGGGCCGGTGGGCGCCTTGGCCGCCTTGACCATCACCTCCGGATGGAAGAAGGACAGGCGCGTGCTCTTGCCCGCCGGCAACCCCGGAAATCCCGGGCCGGGCCGAAGGCGGTACCAGGTGCCGGCGACACGCTCCATCACGAACGGCCCCTGCACCTCCTTCGTGTCGACCCCCGCGATGCAATTGAAGTAGAGGGCCCAGCCCCGCGCGGGCAACGCCTGGGGGGCGAGATTGGTGAGCGTGAACGAGGACCAGGAACGGCCCTCCGGGGCATCGGCCGTGAAGACGCTGCGCTGCACTTCCCAACGCAGCTTCAACGGGGCATCGGCCGCGACCTGCGCCGCCGACGCGAGCGCCGCGCCCAGCCACAGCGCCATCGCCGTCAGAAATCTCCAAGGCATCCGGTGCCGCCCGTGCGTTCTCATTCCTGCCCCGCTTTCCCTATTCCGCCGGGACTCCGGGAGTCCCGTGTTCCGTGGGGGCGCCCGCGACATCGATCGTCCGGCCATCCCCCTGTCCGCGACAGGCCGCTCAGGCTTTCCTGAACTTGAACAACACCGTCTGTCCCGCCTGCACCGTGCCGGCGGCGATCTCCGTCAACGGCCCGAACTCGTCGGCGTTGGACAGCACCACCGGGCTGAGTGTCGACACCGCATCGGCGCGCAGGACGTCGAGGTCGATCTCCAGGACCGGATCGCCGGCCTTCACGTCGCTGCCGGCTTGCGCCAGGCGCTTGAAGCCCCGACCGCCCAGCTTCACGGTGTCGATGCCGACGTGCACGATCAGTTCGGCACCGTTGTCCGTCACCATCGCAAAGGCGTGATTGGTGCCGAAGAT
This sequence comes from Ideonella sp. sgz306126, assembly GCF_056032705.1. Lineage (NCBI taxonomy): Bacteria > Pseudomonadati > Pseudomonadota > Betaproteobacteria > Burkholderiales > Sphaerotilaceae > Ideonella > Ideonella sp. sgz306126. The sequence goes on along the minus strand of NZ_JBVYWP010000003.1, from coordinate 478,784 downwards.
GCTCACCAGCTTGCCATTGCAGGGCGCGACGACCTTCGTGTCGCTGGGTCGGATGGCCACGCCGGTGCCGACGGCGCCGCTGGCAAAGGCCGCGTCGGGCACGTCGCTCAAGCTCACCACCTCGCCGCTCACGGGCGCCAGGATCAGGGTCTCGCCGTGGTCGACGGCCACCGGAGAGGCTGGCGTGTCAAGGACGGTCGGTGGCGCAGGTGGCGCAGGTGGCGCAGGTGGCGCAGGTGGTGCAGGTGGTGCAGACGCTGCAGGCGCTGCCGCCAGTGCCTGGCGCAGCGCGTTGGCGATGAGTTCGGCGGTCGGCCCGACGACGATCTGCACGTTCTGCCGGTTCAGTTTGATGACGCCGCTGGCGCCCAGGTGCGTGGCACCGGCGACATCGACCCGCTCCGCGTCGTGGACCTTCAGGCGCAACCGCGTGATGCAGGCATCCACGTCGCACAGGTTGGCCGCTCCGCCGACGGCGTCCAGGTAGGCCCGCGCCAGCGCCGCATGATCGCCGGCGGCGACGGTCACCGCAGGCATCGCTGGAGCCTCCCCGTCGTCATCGCGTCCCGGGGTCTTCAGATTCAGCGCTGTGATCGCGGTGCGGAAGGCGACGTAGTAGACGCCGAAGAACAGCAGGCCTTGAAGCGGCAGCATGTACCAGCGCACGGCCAGCGGGTTGCGCGAGGACAGCACCATGTCGACGAGGCCGGCGCTGAAGCCGAAGCCGGCGATCCAGTGCATCGACGCGGCGATGTAGGCCGACACGCCGGTCAGCACGGCATGCAGCACATACAGCAGGGGCGCGGCGAACATGAACGAGAACTCCAGCGGCTCGGTCACGCCCGTGAAGAACGACGCGAAGGCTGCGGCTAGCATGATCGAGGCGACGCGCGCCCGGTTCTCAGGCCGCGCCGTGTGGACGATCGCGAGTGCGGCGCCGGGCAGGCCGAACATCATGATCGGGAAGAAGCCCGCCTGATACATGCCCGTCACGCCCAGCACCGCCTTGCCTTCGGCCAACGACTTGGCGCCGCCGAGGAAATTCGGGATGTCGTTGATGCCCGCCACGTCGAACCAGAACACCGAGTTCAGCGCGTGGTGCAGGCCGATCGGGATCAGCAGCCGATTGAGGAAGGCGTAGATGCCCGCGCCCGCCGGCCCCAGGTCCTTGATGCGCACGCCGAAGACCACGAGGCTGTCATAGATCGCCGGCCACCCCGCCATCAGGACGAAGGCCACGAAGATCATGACGAACGACGTCACGATCGGGACCAAGCGACGGCCGCTGAAGAACGCCAGCGTCTTGTGCAGCTCCACTTCGCTGAAGCGGTTGTACAACTCCGCCGCGATCACGCCGGTCAGGATGCCGACGAACTGGTTGTTGATCTTGCCGAAGGCCTTGGGCACCTGTTCCAGCGGGATGCCCTGGATCAGCGACACGGCGCTGGGCGACAGCAGGCTGGTCAGCACGTAATAACCCACCAGGCCCGCGAGCGCCGCCGCGCCTTCCTTGTCCTTCGACATGCCGTACGCCACGCCCACCGAGAACAGCAGGGGCATGTTGTCGATGATCGCCGCGCCGGCCTTGATCAGCAGGGCGGCCACGGCGCTGTTCGCGCCCCAACCCGTCGGGTCGATCCAGTAGCCGATGCCCATCATGATGGCCGCCGCGGGGAGCGTCGCCACCGGCACCATCAGGGCGCGGCCGATTTTCTGCAAATATCCGAGGACATTCATGGCGTGGTCAGGTTCCGGTGTCGGGTTTCAGCGGGCAGCTCGCCGCATCTGGATCAAGGGGGGCGAGCTCGGGTTCGCCGTCAGGACGCGAACGCGGCCAGGCGGGCGCGCACTTCGCCCGCGGTTCCCAGTTGCAGGAGTTGCTGCGCCATCGACCGGCAATCGGCGACACACAGCTGCCGCACCACCGCCTTGATGGCCGGCAGTGTCGGTGCCGGCGCCGAGAGTTCGTGCACGCCCAGGCCGATCAAGGCCGGAACCGCGATCGGGTCCGCGGCCAGGCCGCCGCACACGCCGACCCATTTGCCGTGCCGGGCGGCCCCTTCGCAGCTCAGCGCAATCATCTTCAGCACGGCGGGATGCAGACCGTCGAGCTTCGGCGCCAGCTGGGGATGGCCGCGGTCCATCGCCAGCGTGTACTGGGTCAGGTCGTTGCTGCCGATCGAGAAGAAGTCGACCTCGCGCGCGAGCGATTCCGCCAGCAGCGCCGCCGACGGCACTTCGATCATGATGCCGACCTTGACGTCGGGGTGCCCAGCGGCAGCGACTTCCTGCGCGAGGATCGCCTTGGCCTCGCGCAACTCCTCCAGCATCGAGATCATCGGAAACATGACGTGCAGCCGGGCCTGCCCGGCACACCGCAGGATGGCCCGCAACTGGGTGCGAAACATCTGCGGATGGCCCAGACTCACGCGCAGGCCGCGCAGACCCAGGAAGGGGTTGCTTTCCGGCGCCAACGGCAGGTAGGACAGCGGCTTGTCGCCGCCCACATCCAGCGTGCGTATCACCAGCTTGCTTCGCGGCCCCACGGCCTTCGCCACGGCCGCATAGGCGGCGGCCTGCTCTTGCTCATCCGGCGCGGTGTGGCGATCGTCGAACAGGAACTCGGACCGCAACAGGCCCACGCCCTCCCCGCCCAGGGCCATGGCCTCGCTTGCTTCGTGCTCGTTGCGAACGTTGGCCACGACCTCGATGTGCACGCCGTCCGACGTCACCGCGGCCTCATGGGCGCAGGCCCGTTCCCGGGCGCTGCGGGCGGCACGGTGGGCGGCCAGTTCCTTGGCACGGGAGAGGTCCTCGCCGGACGGCCGGTGGCGAAGCAGGCCTTGATCCGCGTCCAGCACGACCAGCGTGCCATCGGCCAGCGACAGGGCGTCGTGCTCGACGCCGCACAGCAAGGGAATGCCGAAAGAGCGCGCCAGGATGGCGACGTGGCTGGTCGCGCCGCCCCGGGTCGTGCAAATCCCGACCAGCCGGCTGCGGTCCAGCGCCGCGGTGTCGCTGGGCGTGAGTTCCTCGGCGACGAGAACGGCAGCGTCCGGCAGTTCGATCCGAGCCGGCGTCACACCGGCCAGCAACGACAGCACGCGCCGGCCCACGTCCCGGATGTCGTTGCCGCGCTCACGAAGCAGCGCGTTGTGTGCGCCTTCGAGGCCCTCGACCCGAGCCGACATCTGCTGGAAGGCCGCGCGCCAGGCCTGGCCTGCGCTTTCTCCACGCGCCAAGCCGCTCAGCGCGAGGTCGATCAGACCCGGGTCGACCAGCAATTCGAGGTGCGCATCGAGCACCTGGGTGCCGGTGAGGTCGCCGAGCTGCAGCTTGAGCGCCGTGATCTGGGCACGCGCCTGCTCGAGCGCCGCCTCGAGCTTGCCGTGTTCGCGCGCCACGGTCCCCGCCACCGCGGCGACAAAGATGTCGTCCGGGCGGTATTGAACGACGCGTCCGACGGCCAGGCCCGCAGACCCGCAGACGCCGGTCAGCGCATCGGCCGGCTTCTGCGCGGCACCGCGTGGTGCCGGCAGCGGCTCGGCGCCCGCCTTCGCTTCGATGGGACGCTGCTCGCCGCAGCCCTCGCGCAGCATCTCGGAGACGGCGTCGACGGCTTGCGCCGCGTCGTCGCCCCGGGCTCGGACGCGGAGCGCGTCTCCCTGCTGGGTGCCCAGACCGAGGATGGCCACGACGGATTTGGCGTTGACCTCCTCGCTGCCACGCACCAGCCGGATCTCGGACTTGAACTTCTTGGCGACGGCCACGAGCAGCGCCGCCGGCCGCGCGTGCAGACCCGTCATGTTCGGCAGCGCAATGGCTTCGCCGGTCACTTCGTCGCCGGCAGCGCCTGCGAGTGGGTTGGCCGCAGTGGTCATATTCCCTAGAGCTTGATGTAGATGCGCTTCTTGTCCAACGCGTAGCCCACGAGCCAGCACGAGAGCATGAACGCCAGAGCGAAGACCAGCGAGCCGGGTTTGTCTCCGGCCCACCACTGAAACGCGTTCGAGTAGATCCACTCGAACAAGGCCTGCGTACCGACATGAGTGGACCAGAGGATGGTCTGGAGCACTTCGCTGAGCAGGTAGATGAACAAGGTGTTCTTGCCGAACACCTGGAAGAAGTAGGTCCAGTGGGTGATCTTCCGAAAATCGATGACGTAGACCAGCCAGGCCAGCACGAAGAGATCGATGCCGATGGTGCACAGCGCGTAGGAGCTGGTCCACAGCTTCTTGTTGAACGGCAGGAAGCCGGTCCAGCAAAGCGCCACCGCGACGCAGACCGTGCCGGCCATCATCAGCTTGGCGATGGTCTCGAAACCGGGGCCCTTCGTGCGGGCCAGACGCCCGGCGAAGTAGCCCGCCAACACGTTCACGACCGCGGGCAAGGTGCTGAGGATGCCTTCCGGGTCGAAGGCCATGCCTTCGCCGTGGTACATGTGCGCCTCGCCCAGGATCAGGCGGTCGAGCTTGATCTCGGCATTGCCGGCCATGCTCAGATCGCCCAGCCCGGCAAGCATCCACGCATACCCCAGCAGGGCCGCGACGCTGAAGACGACCGATCCCGTGACCTTGCCGTAATGCAGGATCAGCGACGCGCAGCCGTAGCACAGCGCGACACGCTGCAGCACGCCCATGATGCGCGTCGTCTCCAGCGGCAACAGGAACAGGCTTCCAGTCTTGTCCATTCCGAAGAACGGAAACCAATACAGAAGATAGCCGCAGAGAAATATCAGCGCGGTGCGAGTGAGGACCTTGCGCAGCACGGCCGCATCGCCCAGGCTCTGGTATTTCTCCAGCGTGAAACTCATGGCGGCGCCGACCACGAACAGAAAGCTGGGGAACACCAGATCGGTCAGGGTCAGCCCGTTCCAGGCAGCGTGGAGCAGCGGCGCGTACGACTTCTCCTCGCTGATCGACATGTTGACGACGATCATCAGCGCGAGCGTGAGCCCGCGCATGACGTCGATGGCCTGTGAACGCTGCGCGGGCTTCATGGGCCCTCGATGGCCGCGGCGATCGCCTTGTCGACCAGCGCGATCATGACCTTGTAACCAGCCTCGTTCGGATGCACGCCATCTTCAGAGTAGGCTTTGTTCAGACCGAGGTGCTCATCCACCAGGGCCGCGTAGTAGTCCACGTAAATCAGATGCTCGCTCTGGGCGTAGGCCTGCAGCGACCGGTTCAACGCGGCAATCTGGGGTGCAGGGTGCACCGCCACGTTCCAGTAGAAACCGGCCGCCGGCAGGACGGAACACAACACCACCTTGATACCGTGCACGCGCGCCAGCTCGACCATGGACTCGATATTGCCCAGGATCATGTCGTTCGTTGCCACACCGGTATTGCCGGCGATGTCGTTCGTCCCCGCCAAAATGACCACCACCCGGGGGTGCAGAGCGATCACGTCCGAGCGGAAGCGCAGAAGCATCTGCGGCGAGGTCTGGCCGCTGATGCCGCGGTTGATCCGGGTCTGGTTGAAATAGGACTTGGTCCAGAACTCGGTAATCGAGTCGCCCATGAAGATCACGCGCTGCTCACCCTCGGCAGGCAAGCCCGCTTGAGCGTCGGCATGGCGATAGGCGGCCAGATTGGGCCAATCCATTTTGGCGGCGTCCGCCTCGGCGGCCAAGGCCTGCCCCAGACTGAAGCCCACCAACGCCGCACCCAACCAGATTTTCAACGATGTCATGCGATCCTTGCGTGATCAGATCCCCGGCGCCTCGATGCGACGAAGGCTTGGCGTGGCGTCTTACAGCTTGTAGCTCAAGCCCAGCAGCAGTTGCCGGCCGTACCGATGGAATTCCTTCAGCGCGGTGATGCCGTCCACCGTCTGGGTCGTCACATAAGGCGTATCAAACAGATTGTTCACCTGCAGCAAAACACCCAGACCCTTGTAGCGACCCGCTTGCATTTCATAACCGATCTGGAAATCGGTGATCTTTTCCGGCCGGATCGTGTCCATGACGAACTTGAAGGCATCGTGTCGTGTGGCGGAGAAACCCGATCGATCGCGTTGCGCAATGCGGACCTGGAAGCCATTCTTGTCATAGTACGCAGCCAGATCCCAGACCGAACCCGACAAGCCGTCCAGCGGCGTGCTGGTGGGCAGGCCGTTGATGTCGGTTCCGGGCAGGTTGCTGATGGTTCGCGCGTAGCTGGCCTGCAAGCCGAACCCATCCAGCGCCTTGTTCAGCAGTCTGGCGCCCAGCGATCCGCTGAGTTCCAAGCCGCGAACATAGCCCCCTTCGCTGTTGGTCGGCGTCGTCATGGTGCCGATGTCGCTGACCGGAATGATGGCCGTCGGGTTGGTGAACTTGGCGAAGTTGTATTGAACGTCTTGGGTGTAAATGCCCGACGTGATCTGCTTGTCAAACGCCGCGACGGCCGCGTAAGTATCCTTGGCGAAATATTTTTCCAAGGAAATATCGAGGGCGTTGGCCCGCCACGGCTTGAGTTCCGGATTTCCGCCGCTGCCAGACCAGGTCCGGGAGGTTTGATCCACCGATGCGGTCCAGCCGGCGCGCATGTCCACCATGTTGGGCCTTGCAACCTGCTTTGCCAGGCCCACGCGCAGGACGGTTTGCGCACCGAGGTCGCCGATCAAGTTCAGGCTGGGCAGGACATCGGTGTAGCTGGTGCCGCCGCCGGACGGCGTCAAGCCGCCATTGTTGTCGTTGTAAAGGCCGGTCGCGCTCTGTCGCGCATTCACGATCTGCAGCCCCAGATTGCCATGGACCGGGATGCCCGCCTGGAAATCCAAATTGAACTTGGCGAAGGCGGTGGTCACCTTCTCATCCACCCCCCAATTCCATGCGGGACTCAGCGAATCTGGACCGGCCGTGCTGTAGGCGCCGCTGTTGAAGGCGTTCAAGACATTGAAGCTGATCATGCTGGGAATGCCAACAAAACCGAGATTCACGGGTGCCTGCAAGATGCCGGGCGGAATCGAGGTACAGACACCCACACTGCAACTGCTGGTGTTGTTCAGGTTGTAGCTGGTGCCCACATCATTCAGCGTTTTGGCGCGATCGGAGTAGATGAGCCCCGCCTCCACGCTGTTGATCGCACCCCAGTCGAGATCGCGCTCGCCAGACAGACGAATGGACTTCATCTCGTCGTTGACATCCACGGCGGAGCCATAACCGCCGCCGCCCCACCATGCCGAACTCAGCTGGAAGTTGCTTGCATTGCCGTAGTCGAAAGGCGATGTGAGCGTTCCAAAATGAGAAAAGTCGGGGGCGAAGCCGACGTTCAGGGACGTCGGCGTATCGCTCGTCGCGTAGGCCTCACCGACAAATTCATGGCGCCGGGCGCGCGAATAGGCCAGATCGGTCGTGAGCTTCCACTTGTCCAACCGGGTCTCGGTGTTCCAGCCGATGGCGTCGACCTTGTCGTCCCGGTTGTCCTGGCGCATGGTGACAAACGGGGTGAGATTGGTGATGGCGCCGCCGTAATTCGAGTTGGCCAGCGGAGCCCAGTTCGGCGTGGTGCCGTTTGACCAGTTATTCCAGTAGGCCACCAACTCCCGGCCATTCATTCGCTGCGCGAACCTGGACGAGAAAAGATCAATCTGGCTGTGGAAATCCTTGCTGGGCTTGTATTCGATCACGGCCATCAGGCCGTCACGCACCGCCTGCGTGGACGCGACCCCCGCCTCCAGTCCGTCAAACGCATAGGTTCCATCGGGAAGGCCATTGACCGCACCACAGCAATTGCTGAGGTAGGCGCCCGACCCGAAATCCCAGGGGTTCATGTACTGCTGCTGGCTCGGACTGTTCAGGCGCGCAAGCCCCACCGCCACGCCAATGGTGTGATTGGCGAATTGGTCGATGTACGAGACGCTCAGGCGGTTGCCGACGCTGTCGCTCCCGGGGACGATGTTGCCCAGGGAGTTTCTTTCCACCCGTGCGTTCAGATTGACTTGTCGGGTGGCGTAGTCGAGCGGATGCACCGTTTGCAGGTTCACCGTGCCCGCGAGACCCTGGGTGCCCAGAGAGGCATCCGGCGTCTTGTAGACGGTGGCGGCACTCACCAGTTCCGACGGGAACTGATCGTATTCGAAGGATCGATCGTCGCCGGTGCTCACCATCTCGCGACCATTGAGCAGCGTCACCGCAAAACTCGGTGGCATGCCCCGGATGGAGAGCACCTGAGCCCGCCCGTCGACACGTTGCGCCGCGAGGCCAGGCAGTCGCGCCAGCGATTCGGCAATGCTCGTGTCCGGCAATTTGCCGATGTCCTCTGCGGTGACCACTTCCACGATCGAATCGGCGTTCTTCTTGGCGGCGATCGAGCTCTCGATGCTGGAGCGGATGCCGGTGACGACGATCGTGTCCGCGACCGGGGTGTCCGGCGCCCCCTGAACGGTGGCCTGCTGCGCCAGGACGGGAAGCGTGACGCCCAGAAGACTCAGCCCGACCGCAGTGGCGACCGGCGTGCGGTTGAACTTCATAGATTCCTTTTTCGACGTTTCAGAGGGGGCCAGCGACGACCGGCAGCAACAACCCGCCATCCCGCCTTGCGCCCCAGCCTGGCCTGCCGGTATGCAGGGGCTTCGATAGGGCGAAAGGCAGTATGTAGAAGTTACATACCACTAAAAATACCAGAAGATGCCACTATGCTACCACTGCCTGTCGTTGACAAGCCAGTTCCGCCGATCGCCCGTTGGGATTTATCCCTATTGCGTCCGCGTCACCTTGGCGAGGTGTCGAGGCTGGTCCGGATTCATCCCGCGGGCGCGAGACAGCGACTCGACCATCGGGTAGAAGCTCTGGACCACCGAAATCGGGTCCAAATCGGCCGCAGCCGCTTCCACGATGGGCAGATTCGCACCGACCGTCCCGGCAGGCGCCGCCAGCAGAACCTGGGCCCCGCGGACGCGCATTTCCTCGGCCAGCGCAAGCAAGCCCGCCTGCGCCGGGCCGCGCGGCGCGAAAACCAGCAAGGGGTAGCCCGGTTCGATCAACGCCATGGGCCCATGCTTGACCTCGGCGGCCGAAAAGGCTTCGGCCTGGATGCCGCAGGTCTCCTTGAACTTCAGCGCCGCCTCCATCGCCACCGGCAAGCCGGTGCCGCGGCCGATCACGAACAGACGGTCGACCGGGCGCAGCGTGTCCACCGCCGCCGACCAATCGGCCCGGGCCGCCCTCGCCAGGGTGTCCGGCAGCGCCAGCAAGGCCGCGTGGAGCGCCGGGTCCTGCTGCCATGCAGCGACCACGCGCGCCCCCGCGACCATCTGGGCAATGAAGCTCTTGGTGGCGGCGACGCTGGTCTCCGCCCCCGCGTGCAGCGGGAACACCCATTGCGCCGCACCCGCCAGCGGCGAGCCCGGGTCGTTCACGAAGGCGGCGGTGCATGCGCCGCTTTGCGTGAAATAGCGCAGGGGCGCCACCAGATCCGGGCTTTGTCCGGACTGGGAAAACGCCATCGACACCAGCCCCTGACAACGGATCCGGGACTGGTAAAGCGTCACCAGCGACATCGGCAGCGAGGTCACCAGCCGCCCCAGCCGCGCCATGATCAGGTAGGCCATGAAATGCGCCGCATGGTCCGAGCTGCCGCGCGCCACGGTGAGCATCGCGCCGGGGTCGCTGTCTCGCAGAAAGGTGCCGAAATCGCCGTACTCGCGGACGTCGTGCGCCAGCTGCGCAGCGACCGCATCAGCGGCCTCGCAGGCCTCAACGAGCATTCTCGTTTTCAATCGATCTCCCTTCGATCCAGACGTCGATCAGTTTCAGGTCGCGGTCCAGCAGCACCACATCACCCCAGGCGCCGGCAACCAGGCGGCCACGATCGCCCAAGCCGAGGTAGTCGGCCGCATGAGTCGATACGCGTCCCGACGCTTCGCTGAGCGACAGCCCCAGGTGATCGACCAGATTGCGCAACGCCTGGTCCATCGTCAGCGTCGATCCCGCCAGCGTGCCGTCCGCCAGGCGCACGCCGCCCAGGCACTTGGTGACGCTGTGGCGGCCCAATCGGTATTCGCCGTCGGGCATGCCCGCGGCGGCGGTGGAATCGGTCACGCAGTACAAGCCTGGAATCGAACGCAGCGCGACGCGGATGGCGCCCGGATGCACATGCAGCAGGTCCGGGATGATCTCGGCATGACGTGCATGGGCCAGCGCCGCGCCGACCATTCCCGGCTCCCGATGCTGCAAGCCGGTCATCGCATTGAACAGATGCGTGAAGCCCGCCGCGCCCATCGACAGCGCCTGTCGTCCTTCTTCGTAGGTGCCGGCGGTATGGCCGATCTGCACCCGGAAGCCTGCCGCACTCAGCGACATGATGGCCTCCATGTTGCCCGGCACTTCGGGCGCGAGCGTGACCAGCTTGACCGGGAACTGGGCATGCCAGCGCAGCAGGTCGCTCATCGAGATCGACCGGGTGAAATCGGGTTGCGCGCCGAGCCTGTTCTTGCTGATGTAAGGACCTTCGAGATGCACGCCCAGGACCCGCGCACCCCTCGGACTCCGACCGGCGCCGGCGACCCGCATGCCGGCAAAGGCCGCGTCCAGGTCGGCCACCGGCGCCGTCATCGTGGTCGCCAGCATGGCGGTCGTTCCATGCCGCGCGTGCAACTCGGCAACCCGTGTCAGCGCATCGCCGCCATCCATCACGTCGGCGCCGCCACCCCCATGGACGTGCAGGTCGATGAAACCCGGCAGCAACAGGGGCTCACCCCGATCCCGGACCTCCGCCTCGTCCACCGGCTCGCCGCGCAAGTCGGCGATGCGTCCGTTCTCGTCGCACTCGAGGAAGCCTCGCAGGAAGCCTCGCGGCGTCAGGATGCAGCCCGCGATCCGGCTCATCCGTCGCGCCTCATTTCGGCGACGAAGTCGTAGTAGTCGCTCCGGCAATACGAATGCGTGAGTTCCACCGCCTGCCCCGATTCCAGGTAGCCGATGCGCGTGATGAACAGCACGGCCTGCCGCTCGGGGATGCCCAGCTGCTCCGCCAGCCGAGGCTGCGCATTGAGCGCACGGATGTGCTGCAACGCGCGGACCGGGGCGTGATGGCTGAGGCTCAGGTATTCGTACAGCGAACCCTCGACCGCGGCCGGGTTCGGCAGGATGTGCTGCGGCAGCGCGCTGACCTCGAGGGCCATGACGACGTCGTCGGCCAGGCGCAAGCGCTCCAGCCGCGCCACCTTGCCACCCGAGGGAAGCCCCAGGCTCATCTGCTCGTCGATCGTCGCGAGAACGATCTGGCGATGCACCCAGCGCGACGACGGCGTGTAGCCCCGACGCCGCAGTTCCTCCGAGAAGCTCGTCAGATGCGACAAGGGTTGCTCGAAGCGCGGGGCGATGTAGCTGCCCGACCCCTGCCGGCGAATGATCAACCCCTGCTCGACCAGCTGATTGATGGCTGCGCGCGTGGTGACCCGGGACAAGTTCAGGGATTCGGCCAGGACGCGCTCCGAAGGCAGCGCTTCGTCGGGCTTGTAGTGACCCTCGCGAATGCATTGCTCCAACTTGCGTGACAGCTGCAAGTAGAGCGGCGAACTGTCGTGCGAATCGGGTTTGAATTCGAAGATGCCGCCCTGGGTCATGAGCCCTTCTCCGAGGATTGCTGATTCATCCTTGCCCTTTGCTGAAACGCCGCCAACGGCCTTGCTGCGATCGGGCGGAAGATCATAATAATACCACTAAAATACCAATAAAAGTCAACCCGACGCACCAAACCCCAAGCGCATCAACCGATGCGCTTGCGCGTTCCCTTTTCCTGTCCCGGTGCGAACTGCTCCGCGCCGGGTAGCGCCGGCTTCGGCAGCGTGGCAGACGCTTTGCGCACGGCGGCCTGTTCGGCGTGCGCGTCGGGCAAGGCCGGGGCACCGGCCTTGCGGTCGGCAAATCGGAACACCGCCGTCAGATCGCCGAAGGTCTCGCGCCGCCAGGCGCTGATATTGCTTTCCTTCACACCGGTGAACTGCTCCAGGAATCGCAGCACGGACGTGTGGTCGAAGGCCTGGCTGCAGACCCAGCCGCCCGCGGTCCAGGGCGAAACGATGATGGCCGGCACACGAAAGCCAGCGCCCACCGGCGCCCCCCGGACGAACTCATGCGGTGTGCCCGTCGGAGGCGTGGGCGGCGCCACATGGTCGAACAAGCCGTCGTTCTCGTCGTAGGTCAGGATGAACACGGTCTTTTCCCAGACCTTGGGGTTGGCTGCCAGCGCCTCGATCTTGCTGGCGATGAACGCGGCGCCGTCTGCGGGGGTGTAGTCGGGGTGCTCCGACTCGGTACTGGCGGGCATGATCCACGAGACGGCGGGCAGGCGATCGTTGTACGCGTCCGCCTCAAACTGACCCTCGGGGCCGCGCACCATGCCCTTGCGGTGGAGCGGCGAATCCGTGGGAGCATCGCGGAACTGCTTGAAGTACTCCAGCACGTTGGTTCCGTAGTTGTCTTGCTGCTGGTAGACCTTCCAGCTCACGCCGGCCGCCTCCAACCGCTCCGCGTAGGTGGTCCAGGTGAAGCCGCCGGGCGGCATCTTGTTGCGGGTGACGGGCCCGCCATGCTCACCGTCGGGATCGATGGTGCCGGTCATCCAATACATCCGGTTCGGCCAGGTGGGGCCGAGCACGGAGCAATGGTAGGCATCGCAGATCGTGAAGGCCTCGGCCAGCGCGAAATGGAACGGGATGTCCGCGCGCCGGTAGTACCCCATGGTGTACGGTCCGTTCGCTCCTTCGGCCTTGCGGTGCGCGGGCACCCAGTTGTCCATCCGTCCGTGGTTCCAGGCCTCGTGCTGCACCTCCCAACTGTGGTCGGTGGACGGGATCTTCTGCGCGCTGGTCCTGCGGGTGTCGAGGTGGAAGGGCAACAGATGACCGCTCGGGTTCTTCGGATCGGGCTGCAGGAAGACCGAGTTGCCATTCGGCAGTCTCATCGCCGCCGGATCATCAAAGCCACGCACGCCGGCCAGGGTGCCGAAGTAGTGATCGAAAGAGCGGTTCTCCTGCATCAGCAGGACCACATGCTGGATGTCCTTCAGCGAGGCCAGCGGAGCAGGCGCCCGTGCCAGCGCACGCTGCACGCTCAAGGGCAGCAGGCTCAGCCCCGTGGCGCGGGCGGCTTGTCGAAGTAGGCGGCGTCGAGTCGGGTTCTGCATGGGGATGGGCGCCGACATCGGCGCGTCAGGGCGAGGTGCGCGATCACGCCAAGGGGGAGTTCACCGAAGGCGGATAAGCGGCATCACTTCGGCGGGGCGATCCCGAGTTCGCGGTAGAACGGCTCGGGCGAGGGCGCGCGACCGAGGAAGGCGCGCAGTTCCTCATCCGGCTCGTTCAAACGAGCGGGGGCCAGGATGTCGGCACGGTAGCGCGCACCGATCGCAGGGTTCTCGAGTCCGCCGGCCTGGAACACCGTGAAGATGTCCTGCGCGTAGACGAGCGACCAGAGGTAGCCGTAGTAGCCGGCTTCGTAGCCGTTCATCAGGTGGCCGAAGCCTGCCTGCGGCATCGTGCCGTTGACGAAATCGCTGGGGGTCAGTTCGGTCAGCGACGTCTTCCAGACCGCGGTGGTGTCCACCGGCGGCGGCAGCGTGTGGTAGCGCTGGTCGACCGTGGCATAGAAGACCTGGCGGACGGTGTCGTAGGCCTCGTTGTAGTGGCGCGCGGCGATCATCTTCGCGATCAGGTCGTCGGGCAGCGGCGCGCCCGTGTCGACCTGGGACGAGATCTGCTTGAGCACCATCGGATCCCAGACGAAGTTCTCGAGCATCTGCGAGGGTGCTTCGACGAAGTCGAGCCGGAAGCCCGAATTGAGGGATTCGTACGGCGTGTCGGAGCACAGCGCGGCGACGTTGTGGCCGAACTCGTGGAAGAAGGTGATCACATCGCCGTGCGACAGGAGCGACGGTTTGCCTGCGGCCGGCAGCGGCCAGTTGCCCAGGATCGAGTTGACGACGGGCCGTACCGTGCCGTCGGGCAGGGTGCGGCGGGCGGTCGGGCCGGCGTTCTCGAAGTGGTCGAACTTGCCCGGCCGCGGATAGAGGTCCAGATAGAACGTACCGCGCATGGCACCGGTCTTCGTGTCGGTCACGTTGTAGGCGACGACATCGGGATGCCACTTCGGTGCGTCCGGCGCGAGCGTGAAGGTCAGGCCCAGCATCTTGGAATAGATACCGAGCACGGCTTCGATCACGTGCGGGGCCGGGAAGTATTGCTTGACCACGTCGCGGTCGACGCTGTATTTCGACTTCTTGACCTGGTTGGCGTAGAACAGGACATCCCACGGGTCGAGCGGTGCCCCCTTGGCGGCCGCCAAGTCGTCGCGCTGCTGGCGCGCACTGGGCAGCAGCGCGTCGTCGAGCTTGTGCAGGAACGAGGCGATGCGCTGCGGCGTCTGCGCCATCCGGTCGGCGGCGACGTAGGCGGACCAATTCGGGTATCCGAGCAGCGCCGCGACCCGGTCGCGCTGGACGATCGCGGTCTGCAGCAGGTCGACGTTGGCCTGGCCGCCGCGGCGGGCGTACGCGATGTAGAACGCCTTGCGCGCCTCGGCGTCCTTTTCGTTGGACATGAAGTTGTCGTAGGTGCTCTCGTTCACGGGAACGAGCAGCTTTCCGTCGGCATTCGTCTTGAGTGCGGTGCGCATGTCGGCCGGCAGGAAGGCCGCTTGATCCGCGTTGACGGCGACGGTCGAGGTGTCGTTGGCGAGGTTCGCTGCGAATTGGGTCTCTTCGTTGCTGATCTTCGATTCGAGCGCGACGAACTCGCGCCGCTGTGGCGTCGCGAGTCCCGCGCCGGCGCGTTGACCGCCGACCCGGTAGAGCTCTTGCAGCTTGTGCGCCGCAGCGCCCTTCGCGGTGTTGCTCTTTTCGGCCGCCACGAGCGCGGCATAGAGATCCGGTCGCGCGCTCTCCTGCGCGTAAAAGCTGCTGACGTCGTTGTTGCAGCGCTGCGATGCGTCGCGCACCTTCGCGTCGCCCGAGACCTGGAACAGGAACGTCTGCGCGGCGAGGTTGTCGCCGAGATCCGCCTCGACGTTCTCCAGCGCCAGCGTCACGCTGTCGAAGGTGCGCGCGCTACGGCGGTCGACGATCGCGTCGATTCGCTTGCGAGCCAGCATGAGTTGCGCTTTGCAGGTCGACGCGATCTGCGCGGGCGTGAGCCCGAAGTCGATGACGAGCGGCACGGCCCGCGGCGTCGTCTCGGCGGACGCCGGCAGCGCCGGAAGCAGGAGGGCGAGTGCGGCCAGCGAGGCGCCGACGCGCAAGGGCGAGCGAAGATTCAGCATTCAGGCATTCCATTCTGGTCGTTGGCCCGACTCCCCGCAGCGTGACCGTCGTGCGGCGCCGTGACGTGGCCGGGGCTTCCTGTAGGGCAGGACATTCAGCGCGGGGAATTTAAGCACGATCGTCCTGGCCGCTCTCGTTTGCCCCGTTCGAGCGAGAGGTCACCGGCGCGCAGATCCGCGGCAAGACGGCCGAATCCCATCGCAAGCGCAGGCGCGAGGGCGAGGGCGAGGGCGAGCCTGTGTCCGACCTCCCTGCCACCCGGCCGCCGGCGATGATGTCGCTGCCCATCGATGGGAGCGAGCAGAGGAGGCGACTGGGCTCCGAAGCCTGAACATCGCCCGCCGACGGATGCGGGGCACCGCCGCGCCCCGCCCTGCGCTGAGAGGCTGTCAGCCGACGACGTCCGTCAGGCCGAAGACCTTGTCCTGCTGGCCCAGGTGGCGACTGACAAAGGGGCCCTGGAAGAAGAAAGGGCCTTCGCACTGCGAAGGCCCTGACTTGCTGGCGGGAGGGAGGCATCGATAAGAACTCAGGAAATCAAGCATTCATGCGGGTTTGCTGAAGGTCGATCAGACTCTATGCCCCCATAAATGCCCCCAGCGCAAGGCCGCTGCCGATAGCGCACCGCCTCGCCCATTTCAAGTTGGAGTGCCTTCTTCCGGCCCTCGCCTGCCCCGTACAGACGCCCGCACACCTCGACGCGGCGCCACGAACTGGGAAAGCCTGCGCCTGGCGGGTCAGAATGCGCGGACCAACAGCCAGCGAGCCCTTGTCATGTCCAACGCCGTCACCGTCACCCAGTGCCCGATCTGCGCACGTGAGCTGGGGGCACCGGTTGTCGATAGAGCTGTCGGGACGATCGGCTTTGCCTGCGTCAACTGCGGCCCCTTCGTCATGCCTCATGAAACGCTGCAGGATTTGCGAGGCGCACCGCTGAGCCAAGAGCAGCGCATCCGCGTGGCCTACGGGCTGCGCCGCGTGCAAGAGGGGACCGTATTGAGCACCGAACTTCTGCAGTCGCTCGCAGAACGAACGGCGCTTCCCTCCGCCATGGAGACCGTAGACAACCTGGTGCACTTCCTCGCGACCGAGTTCGCGCCTGGCGAGCCGACCACGCTGCACACTGAATCGATTCAGGCTCGACTCGGCGTTGCAACCGACGATCAAGCGTGCTGGGTTGTCCAGGAGGCGCAGCGCATGGGCTTGGTCGCGTATCGGGAGATGGCCGAGGTCATCTTCGGGAACCGTAGGCAGTTCCTGAACGCGTCCCTGACCATCGCCGGCTGGCAACGCCACGAGGCCTTGATGCGCGACGGCGCCGGTAGCCGCCATGCCTTCATGGCCATGAAATTTGGCGTGCCAGAGCTTGATGCGTTGTTCACCTCGCATCTGGTGCCGGCCGTCGCCCAGGCGGGCTTCGAGCTGCGCACCTTGAACGGTGGCCACCAGACCGCAGGATCGATCGACAACCGCATGCGGGTTGAGATCCGCACCAGCCGATTCCTGATCTGCGATCTGACGCACGGCAACCGCGGCGCCTACTGGGAGGCCGGTTTCGCAGAAGGGCTGGGGCGCCCGGTGTTCTACATCTGCAAGGAGGACGTGTTGAAAGATCGCGAGCACGAGTTCCATCCGCACTTCGACATCGCCCACCAACTCATCATCACGTGGAGGCCCGATGCTCCGGCCGCCGCCATGCAGCTTCTGAAGGACGCGATCAGGGCCACATTGCCGGCCGAGGCGAACATGCAGGACCGGTAACCGCCGGCGCGCTTGCCGGCGTGCAGGCGTCTGCACACGTGGCATTGCGGCAGGCAGTGTCGGTCAGGGGCACGGTTCAACCTCGATGGCGCGGCTCTTAGGAAGCATGCCCCCAGCATTCCCAGCCAGTGCCCCCCAAAATGCCCCCGGTTTCGCCTGGCTGTCAACGGACGCTGACGGACGCCCTTGAACGGAAAAGCCCCGCAGTGCGGGGCTTTTCGAGGTGTTCAGTGGACTTTGATGGACCTTGCTGAACTGATCTGTGGCGGAGAGGGAGGGATTCGAACCCTCGGTACGGGGATACCGTACGCCTGATTTCGAGTCAGGTACATTCGACCACTCTGCCACCTCTCCTGCATTCGGTGCACCCGTGGTCCACTGGGTGAAGCCGCGTATTCTAGCGCAGGATCGGCAGCTTCCTATCAGGGGGTGTCGAACTCGGCGGCCAAGGCGTCGTCGCCGCGCATCAGGGCCAGCAGTTCGGCCGGCGCCGGCGCGGTGCGCACGCCGTCGATGCCGTCGAGCACGCTGTCGGCCAGTTCGCGTTTGCTCTGGTGCAGCGCGATGATGCGTTCCTCCAGCGTGCCTTCGCGGACCAGGCGGTAGACCGTCACCGGGCGCTGCTGGCCGATGCGGTGGGCGCGGCCGCTGGCCTGGTCCTCGGCGGCGGGGTTCCACCAGGGGTCGGCGATCACCACGTAATCGGCCACCGTCAGGTTCAGGCCGAAGCCGCCGGCCTTCAGGCTGATCAGGAACAGGTCGCCTTCGCCGGCCTGGAAGGCATCGACGCGTTTGGTGCGCTCGTTCGCCGGCGTGCTGCCGTCCAGGTATTGGTAGGCGATGCCGGCGGCGTCCAGCGGCTCGCGCAGCAGGGCCAGGAAATCGACGAACTGGCTGAACACCAGCGCCTTGTGGCCGTTGGCCACCAGTTCGGCGGCCAGTTCGGCGAAGGCCTGCACCTTGGCGCCGGGCATCGTCAGCGCCGGGCTGACCAGGCGCGGGTCACAGGCGGCGCGGCGCAGCCGCGTCAGGCCGGCCAGGATGTTGAGCTGGGCCTGCCCTGCGGCGTCGCCGTTGAGCGCCTTTTCGGCCTCGATCAGTGTCTCGCGGCGCAGCGCCTCGTAGTGCGCGGCCTCCTGCGCGTCGCAGGCGACGCGCAACACCAGTTCGGTGCGCGGCGGCAGGTCGTCCAGCACCTGGGCCTTGGTACGGCGCAGGATGAAGGGGGCGATCAGGCGGCGCAGCGTGCGCTGGGCGTGGCGATCTTTCTGGCGTTCGATCAGCGCGACGAAGCGCTCGCCGAAGCGGTGCGCGCTGCCCAGCAGGCCGGGGTTGCAGGCGTTCATCACGCTCCACAGCTCGGCCAGACGGTTCTCGATCGGCGTGCCCGACAGCGCCAGCCGGAACGCGGCGCGCAACTCGAACACCGCCAGGCTGCGCTTGGCCGCGGCGTTCTTGATCGCCTGGGCTTCGTCCAGCACCAGCGTCGTCCACTCGCGTGCGGCAAAGGCCGCGCCGTCGATCAGCAGCATCGGGTAGGACACCAGCACCACGTCCTGCCGGCCCATCGCCGCCAGCGCGTCGCGGCGCCCGCCCGGTGCGCCGCCTTCGGCGTAGAGATGCACCTTCAGCGAGGGCGCGAAGCGCCGTGCCTCGGCGCGCCAGTTGCCCAGCAGCGAGGTGGGCGCCACCACCAGGGCCGCGCCCTGCGGGGCGCGCGCCAGCAGCACGGCCAGCGCCTGCAGCGTCTTGCCCAGGCCCATGTCGTCGGCCAGGCAGGCGCCCAGGCCGGCGTGGGCCAGGCGCATCGCCCATTCGAAGCCCTCCTCCTGGTACGGCCGCAGCGTGGCCTGCAGGCTGGCGGGCACCGCCGGCACGACGCTGCGCGCGTCGTCCAGCGCCTGCAGGCGGCGCGAGAACGCCGCATCGAACTCGACTTGCGCGCCCTCGCTGATCTGCTGCAGCCAGGGCGCGGCGACGTTGGGCACGCGCAGGTCGGCCAGTGCGCCGCCGCGCTGCTGGTGCGATTCGGCCACCGCCGCCAGGTCGTCCATGCGCTCGCGCAACTCCTGGGTCAGCGCCAGGTAGCGGCCCTCGCCCAGCGGCATGAAGCGGCTCTTGTGCGTGCCGGCCCAGCCCAGCAGCTGCTGCAGGCTGACCACCAGTTCCTCGTCCACCTTCAGCTCGCCTTGCAGGCCCAGCCAGTCCTGCCGGGTCTGCACCTTCAGCACCAGCTGGCTCAGCGCCCCAGGGGTGACGCGCACCGGACGGCCCTGCGGCCAGTCCAGCGCGGCCACCGCGTTCAGGCTGTTCAGCCGCTCGACCAGGGCCAGCGCCTGCTCGGGTTCGTCGATCTGCCATTCGCAGGGCGCGCCGGGCGGCAGCTCGATCAGCATCGGGCAGGCGTCGAGCACCGTCTCCAATCGCTCGCGTTCCAGCGCCAGGTCGCGCTGCACGCCCACCTGCTCGCCGCGCAGCAGGCTCACCAGCCGGGCGCGCCCGGCGCCCGGCACCAGGCGCGGGCCCTCGGCCGCGTAGTCGGCACCGAACGGAAAGGCCACCAGCCGCAGCTGCAAGCCGTCGGCCACCGGCTGCAGCTCGGCCCGCAGCCGGGTCTCGGCAACCCGTTCGCGCGCCGCCTGCGCCGCACCGGCGTCGTCGGCCTGGATGCGGAAATGGGTGCCCAGCCCGGCCAGCACCTGCTGCAGCTGGGCCGCGCCCTGCTGCGGGATGTCCAGCCCCTCGGCCCCCAGCAATTGCGCGGCGCGCTTTTGCGCCGGATTCAGCCGGATCAGCCGCGCGCGCTGCGGGCCGTCGCGCAGCACCGTCACCAGGCGCAGCGCGTCGAGCTCCTTCTGCTCGGCCGGGCTGGCGCCCCAGCGCGCCAGGGCCTCGTCGCGCGCCACGTGCATCGGCGGCTGCATGCGCACGCGCAGCCGCTCGCCCTCGCGCAACACCTCCAGCTCGGGGCTGGCCTCGCTCAGCGCCACCAACTGGTCGGGCTGGTCCGCCAGGGCCAGTGCCGGATGGTCGACCAGCGCGCCCATCGCCGCCGCCAGGTCGATGCGCAACTGGCGGCCATAGCTGTCCTGCCGGATCGCGAGCGCCAGCGGGGTGTCCTGTGGTGCCAGCGCCTGGGCGGTCTTCTGCAGGCGCGACAGCGGCACCTCCTTGGGCTTGCTCCAGCCGCGCACGCCCCGCTTCTGCTCATGCGGCACCAGCGCCTGCACCTGGCCCTGCTCCCCCAGCGACAGCAGCCACAACAGGCGCGTCGCGCCCTCGCCGCCATCGACCTTGGCCGCCGGACGGTCCGCGTCGCTCAGCGCGGCCAAGGCGGCGAGCGCGCTCTGCCAGCGTTCCTGGCCGGCCGGCACGAAGAAGCCGGGCGGCGCCGATTCGCCGCCCAACACCCGCATCGCCGCGTCGAGCTGCCGGGCCAGCACGACCAGGCCCGCGCCGTCGAGCCGGGCCTTGAGCCGTCCCGCGGCATCGGCCTCGGGGGCCGAGAGCGGCTCGGCCTGCGGGCCATCTTTCAGCCAGGCCCGCATCAGCCAGCGCCACGGGTCCAGCGGCGACAAGTAGTGTCCGGCGCGGGCCAGGTAGGGTTTGAACGGGCCGATGTCGCGCGCCTGCTCGCCCAGCTTCATGCGGATCGCCAGCGCGATGAAGCCGTGCGGCCCGTCCAGCACCGGCTCGCGCTTGCCGCCTTCGCCCAGGCTGAACTTGAGCGCCTTGGCGAGATGCGCCGGGCTGCGCTGGGCCAGCAGCGCCAGCGTCCAGGCCGCGCTCTGGTAGGAGGACAGCAGCAGCCGGCGCTTGCCGCTGGCTTTGCGCAGCCGCGCCAGCGCATCGTCCCCCGCCGCTTCGGCACCCGGCCAGTCGCCGCGCCAGGCGCGCACCGCCGCCTCCAGCCCCTGGCGCAGCGCGGCGGCCATCGGGTCGGCCGGATCGCGGGCCAGCGCGGGGCCGAGCACGGCGTCCAGTTCGTCCGCGCGGTCGGCCAGCACCAGGTACTCGGCGTACAGCCAGCGCAGCGGGTCGCTGTCGGGCGAGGGGTGGGCGGCCAGCCAGGCGGCGATCGATTCGATCAACCCGGGCTGATCGCCGAAGGCCGTCAGCCGCAGCTGCAGCGCCGTCTCAAGCTGCCGGGCCTGCATCGCGGGGTGCAGACGCGGCATCAGCTGCGGATCGGCGGCAGTCTGCGCGACCAGTTCCAGAAACTCGTCGACCTCGTTCAGCCCCCAGGGCAGGTGGGCGCGCCACGCCTGCAAGGCTTGCGGCGAGGCGCCGCTCAGCAACTCCAGCCGCAGCCGCGCCACCGCGGCCTCGACGCTGGGCAGGCGCAGATACAGGTCGCGCGCGCCGAACTGCGCCGGATAGCGGTCGACCTGGGCCAGGCGCACGCGCAAGGTCTCGGCCGGCTCGGCGTCCAGCAACGCGGCGTAGACCGCGCCCGTCTTCTCGGCCGCCACGGTCCAGTAGCCGATGCGCCGCGCGTCCTCGACGATCCACGCCCCGGCGGCGAGCTGGGCCATCGCCAGGCGCAGCTGGTCCTGCGTCGGCCGTGCCGTCACGCCCGGCCGCGCCGCCGGATCGGCCAGCAGCTCGTGGAGCCAGGTCCGGGCGCGCGGCACCGCACCGAGCGCCAGGCCGCGCAGCACCGCCTGGTGCAAGGGCGACAGGTCCGGCGGCGCGGCGATCGAGGTCAGGCGAGGGGCGATGGACATGGCAGGTCAGGCGAGGGGAAGGCATCGACGGTGAGGCCGTGCATTGTCGACGTGCGGCCGCCACCGCGCCGCGGCGCCCGGCGCTCTGCCAAGATACCGGCCATGATGCTGGACGACCACGCCCCCTGCCCTTGCGGCCGCGTCTCGCCGGACCGCGCGCCCGCCCTGCTGGCCTACGGCACCTGCTGCGGCCGCTGGCACCACGGTCCGCTGCAAGGCCAGGCCCCCGACGCCGAAGCGCTGATGCGCTCGCGCTACAGCGCCTACGTGCTCGGCCTGGCCGATTACCTGCGCGCCACCTGGCACCCCGCCACCCGGCCGCACGCGCTGGCGCCCGACGAGCCCGGCCTGCGCTGGCTGGGGCTGAGCGTCAAGCACCACCGGGTGCTGGATGCCGACCACGCCGAGGTCGAGTTTGTCGCCTTGAGCAAGCTGGGCGGCCGCGCGCACCGGCTGCACGAGCGGAGCCGCTTCGAGCGCATCGGCGAAGACGGCGGCCCGCCGCGCTGGGTCTACCGCGACGGCGAGCTGTTCACGCGCTGAACTCCTGTCGCACCGGGGGCGACGTCAGGCGGTGGATGAAGACGGCCAGCAACCCGCACAGCAGCAGCGTCACCAGGCCGCCCATCACCCGCACCAGCGTGACGACGCCGTCCAGCGCCCCCGCGACCGGCGCCGGCAAGGCGCTGGCCTGCAACGGGGCCAGCACCAGCGAGTGCACCACGGCCGGCTGCAGCCACAACCCGCCCAGGCTGGCCGCAATGGCCAGGCCCGCCAGCACGATGACGGCGCGCCGCGCCCATTCGTGGCGGCGCAACAGTCCGATCGCCACCGCCAGCACGCCCAGCGCCGCCACCCGGCCGGCCGCGTCGATCCAGGGCTGCCATCCGCTGGCGAACGGATGCAGGATCGCCAGCGCGCCCAGCACAATGAAGGCCCAGGCCACGACCGTGACCGACGTGGATCGGAATCCGAGGTAAACCGTCTGCGGCATCGAAACCCCCTGCGCGTCGGGCCTGGATCGGGCCCCGGCGCAGATGCTGAGCCGATCACATGACAGGGATTTTTCAGCCCGCCAGAACGCTGCCGCGACGCCACACCCGATGGACCCCGACACCCCGCTGCCCCTTCTCTACCGCGACGACGACTTGCTGGTGGTGGATAAACCCGCCGGCCTGCTGGTGCATCCCAGCGCACTCGACGCCCACAACAGCGACACCGCGCTCGCCCGCCTGCGCCGCCAGCTGGGTCCCGGCGGGCCGCGCTTCCTCGCGCCGACGCACCGGCTGGACCGCGGCACCTCGGGCGTGCTGGTGTTCGCCGTCCACGCCGACGCGGCGCGCCAGCTCGGCGCTGCCTTCGCGCAGAACCAGGTCGACAAGCGCTACCTGGGCCTGGTGCGGGGCTGGCCGCTGGCGCATCAACGCATCGACCACCCGTTGGCGCGCGATCCGGAGCAGCCCAGCCAAGGCCAGCCGCACCGCCCCGCCAGCACCGAGCTCACGCGACTGGCGCGGGTCGAATGGCCCTGGGCGGTGGACAGCCGGCACGACCGCACGCGCCATGCGCTGGTGCTGGCGCAGCCCGAGCAGGGCCGCCGGCACCAGATCCGCCGCCACCTCAAGCACGTCAGCCACCCGCTGCTGGGTGACGCCACCCACGGCAAGGGCCCGCACAACCGCGCGCTGGCCGCGGCCCTGGGGCTGGACCGCCTGTGGCTGCATGCCTTGAGCCTGCAGTTGGCTCACCCGCGCAGCGGCGTGACGCTGACCCTGGCCGCGCCGCCCGGCCCGGAATGGCAGGTGCTGGCCCGGCAAGGCGCCTGGCAGGAGTGGCCTCAGCCCTGGCCGCCGCAGCCCGGCTGAGCAAGCCGCCTGCGACAATCGGCGCCCCTTCCGATCCGCCCTGCGGCGCGCTCATGCAATCTGGCTTTGCCTCGGCCGCCCTGGCCTATGTGATCTGGGGCGCGTTCCCCTTGTATTTCCACCACCTGGCCCAGGTGCCGACGCTGGAAATGGTGCTGCATCGCAGCGTCTGGTCGCTGGTCTTCGTGCTGGGCGTGCTGACCTGGCAGCGGCGCTGGCGATGGTTGGGCGAGATCCTGCGCCGGCCCCGCTCGCTCGCGGTGTTCGGCGCCAGCACCGCGATGCTGTCGACCAACTGGCTGCTGTACGTCTGGGCGGTCCAGCATGGCCACGTGCTCGAAGCCAGCCTGGGCTATTTCATCAACCCGCTGGTCAATGTCCTGCTGGGGGTGGGGGTGCTGCACGAGCGGCCCCGGCCCTTGCAGTGGGCCGCCGTCGCGCTGGCCGCAGCCGGCGTGCTGTGGCTGGCCTGGAGTGCCGGCACGCCGCCGTGGATCTCGCTCGGCCTGGCATTCAGCTTCGGCTTCTACGGTCTGCTACGCAAGACGGCGCCGCTGGGCGCGCTCGAAGGCTTCGCGCTCGAGACGCTGTGGCTGGCGCCGCTGGCCGTGCCGGCGCTGGCCTGGGTGTCGTGGCATGGCGGCACGCTGAGCCACGCCGAACCGTCGCTGTGGCTGTGGCTGATGGCCGCCGGCCCGATGACCGCCGTGCCGCTGTTGCTGTTCGCCCATGGCGCGCGGCGCGTCACGATGGCCACGCTGGGCTTGCTGCAGTACCTGAGCCCGTCGATCCAGTTCGGCCTGGGGGTGTGGCTGTACCACGAGCCGCTGCAGCCTTCTCGGCTGCTGGGTTTCGTGCTGATCTGGGTGGCGCTGACGCTGTACAGCCTCGAAGCGCTGTGGGGCCTGCGGCGGCCGGCGCTGGCCACCTGAGGCACCGCTCGGGGCGCGCGCGTCACGCCGCGGGCAACACCGCCGGCACGGCGTACTCGCGGCCGATCACGGCCCGCGCGTAGAGATAGTTCTCGCGTGCGTGTTCGCTCAAGGCGTCCAGATCCACGTGACCGCCGGCATCGCAGGGAAAGGCCATCGCCCGCCCCTGGTGGAACAGCGACTGAAAGCGCAGCTCGAAGCCGGTATCGGCTTGCGGGCGGAGACAAAGAAGAGCGGCCACGGCAGGCTCCCGGTGACGGCACACCCCACGGTGCGACAGAGAGGTCAATGTGCGCCGAACCCCGGCCGTTGACAGCCGGCGCCCGCCGCGACCGCGGGTCGGCGCGGCACGCGACGCGGTGTCCGCATTTGTCCGACACGCGGTGGCCCGCCCGGCTCGCTCGCCGACCCCGCCGGCCCCTGACGCGCGCAGGGGATTCGCCACCTGCCGCGCCGGCGCCGGCCGCCGTTTGGCTATGCTCCGCCCGATGACCACCTGCCTGCCGCCGCGTTCGACCGCCCCCCTGCATCGCCTGCTGCGCCTGGGCATGGTGGCCCTGGCGCCGTGGGTGGCGGTGCCTGCGCACGCCGCGCTGGCGGTGGGCGCAGCGGCGCCGGACTTCAGCGTCGACGCGGCGGTCGGCGGCAAGACCTTCCGCTTCACGCTGTCGCAGGCGCTGGTCAAGGGACCGGTGGTGCTGTACTTCTATCCGAAGTCCTTCACCGCAGGCTGCACGGTCGAGGCCCACGATTTCTCCGACGCGACCGCGCGCTTCGCCGCGCTGGGGGCCAGCGTGATCGGGCTGTCCAACGACGACCTGCCCACCCAGGTGCGGTTCTCGACCGAAGCCTGCCGCGGCAAGTTCCCGGTCGGCGCCGATGCGGGCGGCAAGGTGATGACGCAGTACGACGCCCGGCTGATGATGTTGCCGGTCGCCGACCGCATCTCGTACGTGATCAGCCCTCAGGGCAAGGTGCTGGCGAGCTATGCCAGCATGAACCCCGACGGCCATGTCGGCGCCGCGATGAAGGCGGTACAGCAGTGGGCCGCCGCCCACCCGAAGCCGGCGTCCCCCTGAGCGCCGGACGCCCGGTTCAGGCCCCGGCCGGCGGCCGGGGCGGCGCGGTCAGGGGCTGGTGTAGTTGCCGGTGCTGCAGGCGCCCGTGGTGTTGAGGTAGTACTGCGACACCACGTAGCTGCTGGTGCCGGCGACCAGCTTGCCGCTGCTGCCGCACAGGTCGCCGATCTCGTAGCCGTCGGCCGTGTTCCAGGCCTGCGGATAGGCCGGACTGGAGCCCGGCGTCGGGATGTTGTCGGTGGTGGCTTCGGCGAACTCATGCGACGCGGCGAAGGTGATGAAGTTGAACCCGGCGTTGCAGTCGGGCTCCACGGCGTAGAAGATGTTGCCCCGCGTCATCTTCAGGTCGTTGGACGCGAAGTGGTAGGCGCCGAAGTCCACGCACGAGGTCAGGCCGTCCAGCGTGATGGTGATGCTGGCCGGGAAGTAAATCATGTACAGCGTGTCCAGGTCGTGCGGCGGCAGCACGCCGGCCTTGATCTGGTAGCGGATCTCCTTCCAGATGTCGTCGTTGGTCAGCGTGAACGAACCGTTGCGCGGCGTGATCTGCACCTGGCCGAGGAACTGGCCGCGCGTGATGTGCTGCTTGGTGCCGCGCCGGCCGTCGACGGCCCGCAGGAAGGTGTCGTATTGCGACATCGGATCGACGTAGGTGCTGTTGACGATCGCCGCCGAGAAGCCGGGAATGCCCGCCACCGTCGTCGGGTTGACGTCCGGTCCCCACATCACCGAGACCACCTTGGCGCTGGCCAGCACCGAGCCGCCGAAGTACTCCATCGCGCCGCTGGCCGCCTGCGGCATGCGTCCGGTCCGCGCGAGATAGTCGGGTGTCGGAAAGATGTGATACGCGCCGACGCGCTCGGCCCGCGCCGTCGTCATCAGGCCCCAGGCCATCACGGCCAGGACACAAAGAATCCCTTTGCGCAACAAGCAAGACATGGAGAACCTCCGGTTCGTCGGTGATGGGCTGAGCCCAGGAGGCCCGAACGGTGTCACGCGGCCCCGCGGCTGGCAATCCCTTCCCCCTTGTTCGCGGGCCGCGGTGTCGGCCGAGGGCCGCGGCGACAATCGCCCGATGGATGAACTCGATTTCGAATTGCGCGGCGAACACATCGCCCTCGACGCCTTGCTCAAGGCCACCGGCCTGGCCCCCAGCGGCGGCAGCGCCCGGGTGCTGATCAGCGAGGGCCAGGTGCGGGTCGACGGTCAGACCGAACTGCGCAAGACCTGCAAGATCCGCGCAGGCCAGCAGGTGGGCTTCGGCGACGTGCGCATCCTGGTGCGGGCCGGTGCCTGAAGCGGGCTCGAAAAGGGGTCTCGCCTTTTTTCAGGGTTTACGCTAGAATCGCGGGCTGCATTGAAAAAGTCCTGTCGGAAACATGTCGCCGTACCCAAGTTCAGCTTGGGAGCCACGCGGTGAACTTCCCCGATCAGCGCTTTCCTCGCTGCTGATTCGTCCATCCCCTCTGACCTCTCCGGTTTGATGGCCGCACCGAACCCGTTCGGTGTGAGCCCTTGAAGGCCTGACCAGGCGCATCTCGTGCGCGCTGACAGGCACGGTCGGCGGCGATGTTTGCCCCTACCGTGCGTCCCCGTCGCCCTGCGCAGTCATGGCGAAAGGCGCCTTTGGAAAAAACCATGAGCTTTGAATCTCTCGGCCTCGATGAGGCCCTGGTCCGCGCGTTGACCACCGCTGGCTACGAACACCCCACCGACGTGCAAGCGCGCGCCATTCCCGCCGCGCTGGCCGGGCGCGACCTGCGCGTGTGCTCGAACACCGGCAGCGGCAAGACCGCGGCCTTCGTGCTGCCCGCGCTGATGAAGGTGCTGGCGGCCCGTCAGGACCCGGCGCAGAAGCCCAAGAAGGGCGAGATCCGCGGCCCGCGCATCCTGGTGCTGGTGCCGACCCGCGAACTGGCGCTGCAAGTCGCCAAGGCGGCCTCGAACTACGGCCGCAACGTGCCCTTCCTGCAGGTGGCCAGCGTGGTCGGTGGCGTGCCCTACCCGGCTCAGCTCAAGGCCTTGCGCAGCCCGCTGGACCTGCTGATCGCCACCCCGGGCCGCCTGATCGATCACATCGAGAGCGGACGCTGCGTGCTCGAGAACGTCGAAATGCTGGTGCTCGACGAAGCCGACCGCATGCTGGACATGGGCTTCATCGAAGACATCGAGCACATCGCCGCCCGCCTGCCGGCCAAGCGCCAGACCCTGATGGCCAGCGCCACCTTCGCCGGTGAAGTCGGCCGCCTGGCCCAGCGCCTGCAGAACGAAGAGGTCGAGCGCATCGAGATCACCGGCCACACCGACAAGCACGAAAGCATCACCCAGCAGCTGATGTGGGCCGACGACCTGGACCACAAGCACGCCCTGCTCGACCACCTGCTGACCGAACGCGAC
The DNA here is from genome assembly GCF_056032705.1 of Ideonella sp. sgz306126. Classification (NCBI taxonomy): domain Bacteria; kingdom Pseudomonadati; phylum Pseudomonadota; class Betaproteobacteria; order Burkholderiales; family Sphaerotilaceae; genus Ideonella; species Ideonella sp. sgz306126. The sequence continues at coordinate 450,778 of NZ_JBVYWP010000003.1, read as the reverse complement.
GTCGACCAGGCGGTGGTCTTCACCAGCACCCAGATCGACGCCGACCGCCTGGCCGACCGCCTGAACGAGATGGGCCACTCGGTCGCCGCGCTGCACGGCGGCATGCCGCAAGGCCGCCGCAACCGCGTGCTGCAAGGCCTGCGTTCGCGCCAGCTGCGCATCCTGGTGGCGACCGACGTGGCCGCCCGCGGCATCGACGTGCCGACCATCACCCACGTCATCAACTACGGCCTGCCGCTGAAGGCCGAGGACTACGTGCACCGCATCGGCCGCACCGGCCGTGCCGGCCGCTCGGGCCGTGCCGTGACGCTGGCCGACCGGCGCGACCTGCCGATGATCCGCCGCATCCAGCACTACACCACGCAGCCGATCCCGGTGGCGACCGTGGCCGGCCTGGAACCGCAGCGCGCCGCGCCCGACACCCTGGGCCGCGCCGTGCGCGATGGCGCCCCGCGTGGCAAGGGCGGCTACGGCGGTGGCTACCAGGGCAACCGCCCGAACAACTTCCGCAGCGGCCCGCGCGACGCCGGCCCGTTCCCGCGCCGCGAAGGCTTCGGCGGTGAGCGTGCGCCGTTCGAGCGTGGCAACGACCGCGGCGGCTTCGGCGAACGCGCCCAGGGCGATCGGCCCCCGTTCGGCGATCGCGGCAACGGCTTCGACCGTCCGCAGCGTCCGGCCTTCGCCGACCGCGGCGGCAACGCCGGCGGCGGCTACTTCGACCGCAAGGCCGGTGCCGGCAACGGCTATGGCGAGCGGCCGCGTTTCACCGAGCGCGCCGACCGCGGCCCGTTCGAGCGCCGCCCGGAAGGCGCGCCGGGCCAGGCGCCGCGGGGTGCTGCCGGCGGCTTCCGTCCGGCCCATGACGGCGGGTTCAAGCCGCCGCACGAAGGCGGTTTCAAGCCGCGCCACGAAGGCGGGTTCCACCCCGCCGGCAAGCCCGCGGCCGGCAAGTCGCGCTTTGCCAGCAGCGGCCCGAGCTTCGGCAAGCGCCAGCGCAAGGACGTGTAAGGCGTTCGGGAGGCGACCGCGTCGCCCCCTTCGTCTGCCTGGGGCTCAGCCATCGCTGAGCCCTTTTTTTTGCCCGGCGCGCCACCGCACGCGCTTCCAGCCACCAGCCATCGGCCCGCGGCCCGGCCCGGCTCACGGCGCCGGGGTTGGCGTGTCCGCGCCGGAACCCGGCCGGTCGCGCTCCAGCCACTTGAGCAGCACCGCATAGAGCGACGCCGGGTCCACCGGCTTGGTGATGAAATCGTTCATCCCCGCGGCCCGGCAGGCCTGCCTATCCTCGTCGAACGCGTTCGCGGTCAGCGCCAGGATGGGGCGCGCCTGCCAGCCGGGCAACGCCCGGATGAGCTGCGTCGCCTCGATCCCGCCCATCTCGGGCATCTGCATGTCCATCAGCACCAGGTCGTAGACCCGGCGCCGCGCCAGCGCCACCGCCTGGCGCCCGTCGGACGCGGTGTCCACCTGCAGGCCGACCCGCTCCAGGATGGCCTGGGCCACCTCCTGGTTGATCGCGTTGTCCTCGGCGAGCAGGATGCGCGCGCCCGGGTGGCGCTGGCGCAGCCTGTCCTCGAACGATCCCGCAGCGGCGTCCGAAGGCAGCGTGGCCAGCGCGTGGCCGCGGCGCAAGGTGGCGGTGAACCAGAACGTGCTGCCCGCACCCGGCTCGCTGTCGACGCCGCATTCGCCCCCCATCAGCTGCGCGAGCCGCTTGGTGATCGCCAGGCCCAAGCCGGTCCCGCCATAGCGGCGCGTGGTCGAGTTGTCGGCCTGCTCGAAAGCCTTGAACAGCCGCGCACGCTGTTCGGCCGACAGGCCGATGCCGGTGTCCTCGACCGAGAAGCGGACCACCAGGTCGCGCTCGCGCGCTTCGTCAACCCGGGCGCGCAGCGCGATCCGCCCGCGTTCGGTGAACTTGACGGCGTTGGCGGCGAAGTTGAGCAGCGCCTGGCGCAGGCGCGTCGCGTCGCCCCACAGCCAGGGCGGAACGTCCCCGGCATCGACCTCGATCGCGATCCCCTTGGCGCGGGCCGCGTCGCCGATCATCGACTGCACGTTGTCGAGCACGGTCGACAGCAGAAAGTCGCCCTCGTCGAGCGACACCTGGCCGGCCTCGATCTTGGACAGGTCGAGCACGTCGCTGATGACCGACAGCAGGTGCTGCCCGGCCTCGTCGAGCTTGTCCAGGCGCGCCGCCTGCAAGGGCGTGATGCCGCCGCTGCGCAGCAGGTGGCTGAGCCCGAGGATTGCGTTCAGCGGCGTGCGGATCTCGTGGCTCATGTTGGCCAGGAAGGCACTCTTGGCCCGGTTGGCGCCTTCGGCGGCGTCGCGGTCGGCGCGGGTCCGAAGGGCCTCGATGCCGAAGGTCAGGTTGCGGGCCAGCTCCTTCAGCGACTCGACCTCCTCGGGATCGAAGGCATCCGCTTCCGCCGAATAAATGGTGAGCGCACCCAGCGTGCGGTCGGCGCTGACCAGCGGCAGCGCGACGCTCGCCTGGTAGCCCCGCTCCAACGCGGCCGTCCGCCAGGGCGCCATCGCCGGATTGCGGGTCCAGTCCTGGTTGACCTGCGCGCACCGGGTCCGGATCGCGGTGCCGGTCGGCCCCTGGCCGAGGGCGCTGGCGCCGTCCCACGAGATCCGGATCTTGTCGAGATAGCCGTCGTCGGCGCCCGCCGAGGCGACCGGGTGCACCGACTTATGGACGTCGTTCTCGGCATAGCCGATCCAGGCCATCAGGTACCCGCCGTCGTCGACCATCACGCGGCAGACCTCGCGCACCAGCCGGGCTTCGTCGGCCGACTTGACCAGCGCGAGATTGCTGCTGCTGAGCACCCGCAGCGCGCGGTTGGCGCGGTGCAGGCGCTCCTCGGCGCGCCGCGCCTGCGTGACGTCGCGCGAGACGCCGAAGACGCCGAAGGCGCGGCCGTCCTCGTCGAACAGCGGGCCCTTCGCGCTGACGCTGATGCGCTCGCCGTCCGGCATTGGGAAGCGCTCCTCGAAGACCTGAACGCTGCCGGACTCGATCACCGCACGATCGTTGGCCATCAGCCGGGCCGCCACCTCCGGGCTGAACAAGGCCAGATCGGTGTGCCCCAGCACCTGCTCGCGCGCCAGGCCGTCCTGCGCGGCACCGGCCCGGTTGTAGAAGATGTAGCGTCCTTCCAGGTCCTTGGCGTAGATGGCGTCGGCCGAGTTCTCGGTGATGGCCTCGTGCAGCCGCAGCGTGCGCAACTGGCGGCGCTGCTCGTCGCGCTCGCGGTGGGCCTGCTCGAGCGCGCTGCGCTGGGCCTCCTGCAAGGCGGCTTCGGTGCGCTTGCGGGCTGTGATGTCGCGCGCGATCTTGGACACCGCGATCACCTGGCCGGCATCGTCCCGGATCGGCGAGATGGTCAGCGACACGTCGATGTCGCGGCCGTCCTTGTGGCGGCGGACGGTTTCCAGGTGGTCGACCGTCTCGCCGCGGGCGACCCGCGCCAGAATGCCTTCCTCTTCGGCCAGGCGGTCGGGCGGGAACAGCATCGTCAGCGACTGGCCGATCGCTTCGTCCGCACGGTAGCCGAAGATCCGCTCGGCGCCTCGGTTCCAGCTGCTGATCACGCCCTGGAGCGACTTGCGGATGATCGCGTCGTCGCTGAACTCGACGATCGCCGCCGCCTCGCGCTCGGACGCCAACTGCTGTGCCACCAGCGCGTCGAGCGCGCGCTGGCGGCGCTGCAGCGTGACCAGGCCGATCGAGGTGGCGGCGGCGAACAGCAGGTAGAGCAAGGCATCCAGCGCGGTCTGCCGGCGCCAGCGGGCGAACATCGCGTCGACACTGCGGCTGACCGACACCACGATCGGCGGCTCCAGCCCGGGCGGGCGAACGGTGCGGACCGCGAACAGGCGCTTCTCGCCATTGACCACGCTGGTCGCCGCGGACAGGGTCAGGACCTGGCCCGACCGGACGTGACGCCAGAACGCCGTCCCCGGCAGGTCCAGGTGCAGGCCGGTCGCCTGGGCCACGGGGGGCTCGACCAGCATGACCGTGCCGTTGCCGTGGGCCACCAACACCCGGACGTCGGGCGCGTAGCGCAGCGACCCGGCCAGCCTGCGCAGGAAGTCGGGCGCGAGCGTCGCGCTGACCACGCCGTCGAAGGCGCCCGCCCGGTCGAGCACGACGACCGAGAGCGTCATCGCGGCGGCGCCGCGGGCATCGACCTCCGGAGGGGCAAGGAAGACCCGCCCGGGGTCCGGCTGCGCGCGGGCCTGGCGGAAATAGGCGCGATCGGCCTCGTGGCGGCCGACGACGCCGGGCACGCTGGCCGCCACGACCTGCCCGCTGCGATCGACCAGTCGCATCTCCGCCAACGCGGGCGCCACCCCGCACAGCGCCTGGAGTCGCGTCGAGGCGTGCCGGCCGAGATCATCGGCTCGCCAGGCGGGCAAAGAGGCCCGCACGCTGCGCGTCGCGGCCGCAATGCCCGCGAGTTGCTCGGTCAGGCTTTCATCCATCGCCAGCGCCTGCGAGGCCAGCAGCGCACGCTGCTCGGTCTCGATCTCGCGGTGGCTGGCGTAACGACCCCACGCGACCAGCAGGCCCAGCGCGATCAGCCCGGCCGCCAGCAGCAGCCATTCGCGCCGCCCAATGGCTCCGCCGCCGGCCGGCCGCGATGGCCTCGTCATGGTGCGGAGCCGGGATCGATCTGGCATGCTGACATGAACGTGTAGACGACAACCATGGTGTCAGGAGATTTCAGACCGGCGGCCTGCGCAGCGGATGGCCGTGGCAACTCCCAAGTATGCCGCTGCACGTCTGATGTCGGCCGCCACGGCAGGAACTGAAGCCCCCCGATCGGGGTATGGACGACCGCGCCGGAAGCGGTCACCGCCCGCCCCACTACACTGCCCCACCCGTCGCGCCGCGGCGGCCCGACCGCTCCCGCCCATGGCTCTCAAATCCACCATCTTCAAGGCCCAGTTGCAGATCGCCGACATGGACCGCGCACTCTATGCCGATCATGTGCTGACCCTGGCCCGCCATCCGTCCGAAAACGACGAGCGCATGATGATCCGCCTGCTGGCCTTCGCGCTCAGCGTGCCGGCCGACGACCACCGCGGCCGGCTCGAATTCACCGCCGGCCTGTCCGACACCGAAGCGCCGGACCTGTGGCAGAAGGATCTGACCGGCGACCTGCTGCAGTGGATCGAGGTGGGCCAGCCCGACGAGCGTCGCCTGGCCAAGGCCTGCGGTCGCGCCGAGTCGGTCGCGGTCTGGTCGTTCAACGCCGCCACCCCGATCTGGTGGCGAGGCCTGGAGAACAAGGTCGCGCGCCTGGCCAACCTGAGCGTCTGGCAGATCCCGGCCGAAGCCAGCCAGGAGCTGGCGCGGCTGGCCGAACGCAGCATGCAGCTGCAGGTCACCGTGCAGGAAGGACAGATCTGGGTCGGCAACGCCAGCCGCTCGGTGGCCATCGAGCCACGTTTGCTCAAGGCCGCCAGCGGCGGTCCGGCGGCGCGCTGACCCCGGGCTGTCCCTCGGGCCACGCGCGCCCGACCCGCCTATCATCGACGGCCTTGGCCGGCGACGCCTCACCCGGGCGACGCCCAGCACCTTTCGCAACCCGCGTCACCCGCGCCCCGACGATGCAACGCCTGTCCCACCCCGCCGCCGCAAGGCGCGCCCTTGCACGGATCTCGCTGTGGGCCGCCTGCCTGCTGGCGACCGCCCTTTCCGCCATGGCCCAGACCCTGCCCTCGCCCCCGCCCGCCGCTGCCGCCTCCGCGGTGGCCGATCAGCCCGCCGACCCCTACCGGTGGCTCGAAGACGTGCTGGGCGAACGGGCCCTGAGCTGGGTCCGCGAGCGCAACCAGGCCACGCGCCAGCGGCTGGAGGCCCAGCCCGACTTCCAGAGCGACCGCGAACGCATCCTGCAGGTGCTCGACTCGAAGGATCGCATTCCCTACGCCACGCGGCGTGGCGACGGCTTCTACAACTTCTGGCGCGACCAGGCGCATCCGCGCGGCCTGTGGCGGCGCGCCACGCTGGCCGAATACCGCAAGCCCGAGCCCGCCTGGCAGACCCTGCTCGACCTGGACGCGCTGGCCGCCGCCGAGCACACCAACTGGGTCTGGAAAGGCGCCGTCTGCCTGGGCGGCGCCTCGACCCGCTGCCTGATCTCGCTCTCGCACGGCGGCGCCGATGCGGTGGTGGTGCGCGAGTTCGACCTGGCCACGCGGGCCTTCGTGGCCGGCGGCTTCACGCTGCCCGAGGCCAAGTCCGAGGTCGACTGGCTGGACGAGAACCGCCTCTTCGTCGGCACCGACTTCGGCGCCGGCTCGATGACCGACGCGGGCTACCCGCGCATCATCAAGCTGTGGCGGCGCGGCCAGCCGCTGGCCGCGGCCCAGACCGTGTTCGAGGGCCGCAAGACCGATGTCTCGGCCTTCGCCACGGTGGACCACACGCCGGGCTTCGAGCGCGTCGTGCTCGGTCGCTCGCCCGATTTCTACACGACCGAAAGCGCGCTGTGGCAGGACGGCCACCTGCAGCCCATCGACAAGCCCGCCGACGCCCAGTTCGAATTCTGGCGCGACAAGGTCCTGATCGAACTGCGCAGCGACTGGACGGTCGCCGGCCGCACCTGGCCGCGCGGCTCGCTGCTGGTGGCGCCGGCCGCGGACTACCTGCGCGGCGAGCGCCGCTTCGACGCCCTGTTCACGCCCACCGCCACACGCTCGCTGGCCAGCCATTCGTTCACCGCGAGCGCGGTGCTGCTGAACGTGCTGGACGATGTCGCCGGGCGCGCCGAGGCCTGGTCGCAGGCGGCCGACGGCCACTGGACCCGGCACGACATCGCCGCGCCCTTCCCGGGCACGCTGGAGGTCCACGGCTTGCACGACCCCCAGGTGGCCGACGACCCGCTGGCCGAGGCCTTCACCGCCAGCTACACCGATTTCCTGACCCCCGACACGCTCTACCTCGGCAGCACCGCCGGTGGCCCGCTGGAAGCGCTCAAAGCACGGCCGGCGTTCTTCGACGCCAGCGGCATGCACGTCGAGCAGCGCTTCGCCACCTCGAAAGACGGCACGCGCGTGCCCTACTTCATCGTCTGGCCCCAGGGCGCGACGGCCGACGGCAGCAACCCCACGCTGCTCTATGGCTACGGCGGCTTCGAGGTCTCGCTGCAACCCTGGTACTCGGGCGGGCTGGGCATCGGCTGGTACCGACGCGGCGGCGTGCTGGTGGTGGCCAACATCCGCGGCGGCGGCGAGTTCGGGCCGGCCTGGCACCAAGGCGCGGTCAAGGAAAACAAGCAGCACAGCTTCGACGACTTCATCGCCGTGGCGCAGGACCTGATCGCCCGCAAGGTCACCTCGCCGCGCCACCTCGGCATCGAAGGCGGCAGCAACGGCGGCCTGCTGGTGGGCGCGGTGATGGTCGAGCGGCCGGACCTGTTCAACGCCGTGGTCTGCCAGGTGCCGCTGCTGGACATGCGCCGCTTCAGCCACCTGCTGGCCGGCGCGAGCTGGATGGCCGAGTACGGCAACCCGGACACCCCCGCCGACTGGGCCTACATCTCGAAGTACAGCCCGTACCAGAACGTCCGGGCCGACGTGCACTACCCCCCGGTCTTCTTCGACACCTCGACGCGCGACGACCGGGTCCACCCGGGCCACGCCCGCAAGATGGCCGCGCGCATGATCGAGCAAGGCCACCAGGTGCTGTACTACGAGGACATCGAGGGCGGCCACAGCGCCGGCGCCAACAACGCCAGCATCGCCGACCGCACCGCGCTGGAGCTGGCCTTCCTGCACCAGCAGCTCGACCGCTGAGGACCGCGTGATGGACAAGCTCCTCGTCGAACACGAACCCGCCCGGCAGCGCTTCGTCGCGCACGTCGACGGCCTGGACTGCGTCGCCGACTACCGGCTGGCGGACGGCGTGATGTGGATGACCCACACCGGCGTGCCGCACGCGCTCGAAGGCCGCGGCATCGCCGCCCGCCTGGTGGCCACGGCGCTCGCCTGGGCGCGCCAGCAGGGGCTGAAGGTCGAGCCCAGCTGCAGCTACGTGGCGGTCTACATGCGCCGCCATCCCGACACGCTGGACCTGCTCGCGCGATGAGGTCCCCCCGCAGACCGGCGGCCCGCATCGCGCCCTGCCCGGGCCTGCGGCCATGCTGCTGATCTCCTGGCTGGTCTCGTCGGTGCTGCAGCCGCTCGCCTGGGCGGGCGCGCTGGTGCTGGCGGCCTGGTGGCACCTGCCGGCCCAGCCGCGCCGGGCCCGCCGGGCGCTGGCCGCAGCGCTCGCGCTGGCGCTGCTGACCGGCTGGCTGCCGGCTTCGGACGCCTTGCTGCGACCGCTGGAGAATCGCTACCCGGTGCCCCCCGACGCCGCGCTGCCGGGCTTTGCCGGCGTGCTGGTGCTGGGCGGCAGCACCGAACGGGCCGAGGTCCAGCGCGGCCGGCCGCAGGTCGCGCTGAACGATGCCGCCGAACGCCTGACGATGGCGGTGGCGTTGATGCGCCAGGCGCCTCAGCTGACGCTGGTGTACCTGGGCGGCGACGCCAGCCTGGACCACGCCGGCGTGCCCGAGGCCGACCTGGCCGAACGCTTCTTCCTGCAGCAAGGGCTGCCGCGCGAGCGGCTGCGCTTCGAGCGCGCCTCGCGCACCACTGCCGAGAACGCACGCCTGGGCGCCGCGCTGCCCGGCATCGACCGACACCGACCCTGGCTGCTGATGAGCTCGGCCTGGCACCTGCCGCGCGCGATGGCCGAATTCCGTGCCGCGGGCTGGCAGGTCACGCCCTACCCGGTCGACTTCCGCACCGGCGCCAGCACGCCGTGGTACGCGTTCTCGATCACGCGCGGCGCGCGCAACTGGCAGCTGCTGATGCACGAAGTCGCGGGCCTGGCGGCGGCGGCCGTGGCCGGCCATCGGCCGCCCTGAGGCCGGCCCGCGTCAGCGCCGCCGCCGCATCTCCTGCAGCAGCGCGCTGAACTGCTGCGCCGTCTGGTGCTGCACGCGCGCCACCGAGATCAGCACGCCGTACCAGCGGCCCGACTCCAGCACCGCGTGATAGTGCAGCCGCGTGCCGTCGCCGTCCGGCGCGAGGTCCATCACGCTGTCGCTGCGCTTGACGTCGCCGCTCACGGCGTGCGCCACGATCTCGTGCTCCGGCCACAGCTCGACCTCGCGCACCGAGCCGACGTCGACGCTCAGCGGGCCCAGCCGCGCGATGCCGTGCTGCGTCACCCGCAGGCGCCCGTCCGCCTCGACCTGCACCTGGCTGGACTGGAGGTTGGGCACGAACTGCGGCATGTGCTCGAAATCGGTCAGCACGGCCCAGGCCTGTGCCGGCGGCACCGGCGCGCGCACCTGCAGATCGACCGTGAAGACGGCGCCGCTGCGCTGGACCTGCACCTGCGCATCGGCCACCTCGTCGACGGGCGGGAGATCGGCCTGCACGGCGGCCGTGGCCATGACCAGCATGGCGGCCGCGCCGCGCCCCCGCCACCCGCAGCGCCGCGGCGGGGCCGATCGCGCGCTGGCGTCGGCCATCAGGGCAGCAGCACGCTGCAGCCGGTGGTCTTGCGCGCCTCCAGGTCGCGGTGGGCCTGCGCCACCTCGGCCAGCGGGTAGCGCTGCTCGATCGGGATGCGCACCTGGCCCGAGGTGACCATCGCGAACAGGTCGTCCGCCATCGCCTGGGTGCGTTCGCGCGTCGCGATGTGGGTGAACAGCGTCGGCCGGGTCACGTACAGCGAGCCCTTGGCCCCCAGCACGCCGAGGTTGAAGGCCGAGACCGGGCCCGACGCACTGCCGTAGCTGGCCAGCAGGCCGAACGGCGACAGGCAGTCGAGCGACTTGTCGAAGGTGTCCTGGCCGATCGAGTCGTAGACCACCTTGACGCCGGCACCGCCGGTGATCTCCCGGACCCGGGCGGCGAAATCCTCGCGCCGGTAGTTGATCGTGAACTCGGCGCCATGCGCCGCCGCCAGCGCGCACTTCTCGTCGCTGCCGGCGGTGCCGATCAGCCGCAGGCCCAGCGCCCTTGCCCACTGGCAGGCGATCAGGCCGACGCCGCCGGCCGCCGCGTGGAACAGCACGAAGTCGCCGGCGCGCAAGCCTTCCTGCGGCAGCGTGCGGCGCAGCAGGTATTGCGCCGTCAAGCCCTTGAGCATCATCGCCGCGCCTTGCTCGAAGCTGATCGCCTCCGGCAGCCGCACCACGCACTTGGCCGGCATCACCCGGCGCTCGCAGTAGCTGCCCGGCGGGTGGCTGGCGTAGGCGGCGCGGTCGCCCACCGCCAGATGGGTCACGCCGGCCCCGACCGCCTCGACCACGCCGGCCCCCTCCATGCCGAGGTTCAGCGGCAGCGCGTTGGGGTACAGGCCGGTGCGCTGGTAGACATCGATGAAGTTCAGCCCGACCGCGTGGTGGCGGATGCGGATCTCGCCCGGTCCGGGCTCGCCCACGGGCAGTTCCACCATCTGCAACATCTCGGGGCCGCCAAAGGCAGCGATCTGAATGGCTCGGCTGGTCAAGGTCATCGGGCGTCTCCGGTCGGGGAATCGGTAAGGTCGGCTATCGTGCCAGCATTCTTCCGTCCCCGCCGGTCCGGGGCCAACCCGGCCCGGACCCGCCTCTTTCATGAACCACCGCCTGACCCCGCGCATCGCCCTGCTGCTGACCCTGCCGCCGCTGCTGTGGGCCGGCAATGCGGTGGCCGGCAAGCTGGCGGTGGGCTCGGCCCCGCCGGTGGCGCTGAACTTCGCACGCTGGCTGCTGGCGTTCGTGGTGCTGTGGCCGCTGGGCCGGCGGGCGCTGGCCGACCGCGCCGCGCTGTGGCAACGCCGGCATTACCTGTCGGCGCTGGGCCTGCTGGGCATGGGCAGCTACAACGCGCTGCAGTACCTGGCGCTGCACAGCTCCAGCCCGCTCAACGTGACCCTGATCGCCGCCAGCTCGCCGGTCTGGATGCTGGCGATCGGCGCGCTGCGGCACGGCGTGCGGCCGCGCCGGCAGGACGTGCTGGGCGCGCTGCTGTCGCTGCTGGGCGTGGTGTGGGTGATCACCCGTGGCGATCTGCACCGGCTGCGCGAGCTGCACGTGGCCGTCGGCGACCTGCTGATGCTGCTGGCCATCGTCACCTGGGCCCTGTACAGCTGGCTGCTGGCGCGTCCGCCCGCCTCGATGCAGGGCGCGGCGCGGCCGGAATGGGACTGGGCGGCGTTCCTGCTGGCACAGACCGTGTTCGGCCTGGGCTGGTGCGGCCTGGCCAGCGGCGTCGAGGCGGTGGTCGGCGACGGCCGCTGGCACTGGACGCCCTGGCTGCCGGTGATGCTGCTGTACGTGGCGCTGGGACCGTCGCTGCTGGCCTACCGCTGCTGGGGGCTGGGCGTGGCCACGGTGGGGCCGGCGGTGGCCGCCTTCTTCGGCAACCTCACGCCGGTGTTCGCGGCGCTGCTGTCGGCCGCGCTGCTGGGCGAGTCGCCGCAGCCGTTCCATGCGGTCGCCTTCGCGCTGATCGTCGCCGGCATCGTGGTCTCGTCGCGGCACTGAACCGCGCCCCGCGGCCCCGACGGGTTCAGCGCCAGCGCGCCAGCAGCCACACGCCCGACAGCACCAGCACCGTGCCGACCAGCAACAGCGGCGTGAAGGGTTCGCCCAGCAGCAGCACGCCCATGGTGATGGTGGACAGCGGGCCGATCATGCCGATCTGCGCGGTCAGCGCCGAGCCGATGCGTTCGATCGCCATCATCACCATCAGCACCGGCGCGAAGGTGCAGGCGACGGCATTCAGCAGCGACAGCCACAGCACCGGCTGCGGCACGATCGCCGCCGACAGCGGCCGGAACAGCAGGAAGTGCAGCAGGCAGAAGCCGCAGGCGGCGCTGGTGGCCAGGCCGGTCAGGCGCAGCGAGCCCAGCCGGCGCACCACCTCGCCGCTGGCCACCAGGTAGACGGCATAGCTCACCGCACTGCCGAAGACCAGCGCCGCGCCGGTCGCGACGCCACTGCCCTGCAGCTTCATCTCGTGGCCGAACACCACCACCGTGCCGGCGTAGCTGAGCGCCGCGGCCAACCACTGGCGCGCCTGCACCGGGCGCTTGAACCAGAACACCGACAGCAGCATCACGACGGTGGGGCCGAGGTACAGGATCAGCCGTTCCAGGCTGGCCGTGATGTACATCAGGCCCATGAAGTCGAGCATGCTGGCGGCGTAGTAGCCCGAGAAGCCCAGGCCCAGCACCACCAAGCGGTCGCGCCGCGTCAGCGCCGGCTTGCCGCGCCCGGCCCACCAGGCCAGGGCCAGGAACATCGGCAGCGCGAACAGCATGCGGTACATCACCGCCGTCACCGCGTCCACGCCGTACCGGTACATCAGCTTGGCCAGGATGGCCTTGCCGGAAAAGGCGATCGAGCCCGCCGCGGCCAGCAGCAGGCCGGGCCAGATCGGCGCGGCCCGTTCGGGGTGTGAGGAAAGCATGTGCGAGGCGCTGACGGAGGGACGCTGGGGCCGCCATCATCGCAGCCCCCGCGCCGGCCAGCGTTCACCGATGCGACAGCCTGGCTTCGCGGCGCGGCAGGGACGCTGCAAAGCCGCCATGTCACACCGATGACTGTTTCGCGGCAATTTCGTGATGTGGCGGCGACGACGCAGAACCGGCCGGACACGACCGATTTCGCGCCGCTGTCATGGAGTTTTGAAACAGTGCCGTCACCGCTGCCGCGAGGCAGCGCTCGCAGCCTATTTCAAGCTTTCCCACAAGGATCTCCATGAAACCCACGCATCCGTTGAACACCCTGGCGACCGCCCTGGCGCTGGCCCTGGTGGCGATGGCCTCGGCACACGCACAAAGCGCCGACACCACCGGCGCCGCCACCCCCGACAGCGCCGACACCCAGCGCATCGTCATCTCCACCGGCCTGGGCCAGCTGCGCTCGGTGCAAGGCCTGGGCAAGGCCGACTTCGCCTCGGTGCCGGCCGGCACCAGCCCGCTGGTGACGGTGTCGCGCCTGCCGGGCGTGAACTTCCAGTCCGCCGACCCGCTGGGCAACTACGAATGGTCGACGCGCATCACGGTGCGCTCCTTCTCGCAGAACCAGCTCGGCTTCACGCTGGACGACGTGCCGCTGGGCGACATGTCGTACGGCAACTTCAACGGCCTGCACATCAGCCGCGCGATCTCCAGCGAGAACGTCGTCCAGGCCTTCCTGTCGCAAGGCACCGGCTCGCTCGAGACGGCCTCGTCGAGCAACCTGGGCGGCACGCTGCAATTCGTCTCCAGCGATCCGAAGGAGACGTTCGGCGTCGAGGCCCACCAGACCTTCGGCAGCAGCAACGAACAGCGCACCTACGTGCGCCTGGACAGCGGCGCGACGGCGCTGGGCCAGTTCTACGTCAGCGCCACCCACCAGGCGGCCGACAAGTGGAAGGGCCACGGCCAGCAGCGCCAGGACCAGCTGAACCTGAAGTACGTCCGCAACTTCGGTGACAACCGGGTCTCGGCCTTCGTCAACGCCTCGCAGCGCCGCGAGATCGACTACCAGGACATGTCGCTGGAGATGATCCATCGCCTGGGCTGGAACTGGGACAACTTCTATCCCGACTTCACGGCGGCGGTGAACGCCTCCAACACCTTGTGCGGCAACGGCGGCAGCACCTACGTCTCGCAGTGCGACGACGCCTATTACGCCGGCTCGGGCCTGCGCAACGACACGTTGGCCGGCCTGAGCTTCGACGGCAACCTGAGCGCCAACCTGCGCCTGAAGGCCACCGGCTATACCCACAACGACAAGGGCGCCGGTCTCTGGTTCACGCCCTATGTGCCGTCGCCCGACGGCACGCCGGTCTCGCTGCGCACCACCGAATACGGCATCCACCGCAGCGGCGTGGTCGCCAGCCTGGAATACGAGATGGCGTCGCACCTGATCAAGGCCGGCGTGTGGCACGAAGGCAATGACTTCGACCAGGCCCGCCGCTTCTACGCGACCCCGGTGAACGCCGTGCCCTCGCCGTACGATTTCCCGAGCAACCCGTTCCGTACCCAGTGGCAGTACCACTTCAAGACCAACACCGATCAGTTCTCGCTGGCCGACACGGTCAAGCTGGCGCGGGACCTGAGCCTGGGCGTGGGCTTCAAGTCGCTCAAGGTCACGACCGACGCCGCGCTGCTGGTGGGCAGCGGCCTGCCGTCCGGCAGCATCACGGCCAGCAACGGCTTCCTGCCGCAGCTGGGCCTGAACTACCGCCTGTCCAAGACCGACGAGGTGTTCGCCTCGGCGGCCCGCAACATGCGCGCGTTCCAGGGCTCGGCCACCGGCACGACGCCGTTCGCCACCACGGCGGCGGGCTTCGACGCGATCAAGAACACCCTCAAGCCCGAGACCTCCAACAACCTGGAAGCCGGCTGGCGCACCCACGGGCACTTCTATGAAGGCACGCTGACCGCCTACATGGTGAACTTCCACAACCGGCTGCTGGCGGTGCAGAGCGGCGCCGGCATCGTCGGCAACCCGGTCGTGCTGTCGAACGTCGGCAGCGTACGCTCGACCGGCATCGAAGCCGCCCTGTCGCTGCGCCTGATGCCCGGCGTGAGCTGGTACAACAGCCTGAGCCAGAGCAACAGCACCTACCGCAACGACGTGGTGAGCAACGGCGTCACCGTGGCCACCGCCGGCAAGCACGTGGTGGACGCGCCGGACACCATGCTCAAGTCCATCCTGGGCTACGACAACGGCACGCTGTTCGGCAACCTGGGCGTGGACTACATGTCCCAGCGCTACTACAGCTACCTGAACGACGCGTCGGTGCCGGCGCGCACGCTGGTCAACGTCAGCGGCGGCTACCGCATGAAGACGCTCGGCTTCGTGCGCGATGCCAGCATCCAGGTCGGCGTGGACAACCTCGCCAACCTGCGCTACGTCTCCACCGTCGGCAGCAACGGCTTCGTCAACAGCGACCCGAACGGCACCGCCCAGACCCTGCTGGCGGGCGCCCCGCGCCAGGTCTTCGTGACCTTCTCGGCCAAGCTGTAACGCCGTGCCCGGGGATCGCCGCGCCTCGGCGCGGCGATCCCGCTTCCATCCCGCGAAAGGGCCCTCGGGCCCGCGAAGATCCCCATGCAACGTCGCCCCTTCCTGAGCCTGCTGGCCGCCGGCCTCGGTGCCCGCGCCGCCTCGGCCATCGCCTCCCCCGCCGCTTCGAACCCCGACCTGCCGGCATTGATCCACGCCGCCCGCGCCGAAGGCCGGCTGGCCAGCGTCGGCATGCCCGACGGCTGGGCCGACTGGCGCGCCACCTGGGCCGACCTGAAGCGCCTCTATGGCCTGGAGCATGTCGACAGCGACATGAGCAGCGCCGAGGAGATCGCCAAGATCGAAGCCGAACGCAACCACGCCAGCGTCGACCTGGGCGACGTGGGCTTCGAGTTCGGCGCGATCGCCAAGGCCCGCGGCCTGACCCGCGCCTACAAGCCCAGCACCTGGGCCCAGGTGCCCGACTGGGCCAAGGACGTCGACGGCCACTGGGCGCTGGCCTACACCGGCACCATCGCCTTCGCGGTCAACACCCGCAAGGTCACCGCGGTGCCGCGCAGCTGGAAGGCCTTGTTCCAGGGCTCGCACCGCGTGCTGATCGGCCAGGTGGGCCGCGAGGCGCAGGCCAATGCCGGCGTGCTCGCCGCCGCGGTGGCGCTGGGCGGCGACGAGACCCACCTGCAGCCTGCGCTGGCCCAATTGGCGCAGGTGGCCCGCCAACACCGCCTGATCACCGCCGAGCCCTTGCCCGCCCTGATGGAGCGTGCCGAGGCCGACGTGTTCGTGCTGTGGGACTTCAACGCGCTGTCGTACCGCGACAAGATTCCGAACGCCGCCGACTACGAGGTGCTGATCCCGTCCGACGGCTCCATCACCAGCGGCTACACCACGATCCTCAACAAGAACGCGCCGCATCCGAACGCGGCGATGCTGGCGCGCGAATACATCTTCAGCGACGCCGGCCAGATCAACCTGGCACGCGGCAACGCCCGACCGATCCGCGCCGAGAGCCTGAGCCTGCCCGTCGACCTGCGCCACAAGCTGATCGACAACGCCCAGTACCGCAGCGCCCGCGCCGTGCGCCCGGCCATCTGGACCGAGGCCGTCAAGCAGCTGCCGCGGGCCTGGCAGCGCGACGTGGTGGACGCCGGCCTGTGAGCCCGGAGAACGCATCCGGGCGCAAGCTGATCCTGCTGCTGGCCGACGGCCTGCGCGCCGACACCGCCCGCGACACGCTGGGCTACGTCCAGGCCCTGACCGACGCGGGCCGGGCGCACTGGACCTCGCTGCGCTGCGAGCTGCCCAGCCTGTCGCGCCCGCTGTACGCCACCGTCGTCACCGGCCAGGCGCCGCTGCAGCACGGCATCCTGAGCAACCTGCAGGCCGGCCAGCGCTGCGGCGCCACCGTGTTCGACCGCCTGGCGGCGGCCGGCCGGTGCTCGGCCGTGGCGGCCTACCACTGGTTCTACGAACTGCTGGCCGGCGAAGTGTTCGATCCGCTGCGACACCGCCACGCCGCCGTGCCCGGCCGCGGCGTGGTGGGCGGCCACTGGTACTTCGAAGACGACTACCCCGACTCGCACCTGCTGGCCGATGCCGAGCATCTGCGCCTGGCGCACGCGCCGGACCTGCTGCTGATCCATCCGATGGGCCCCGACCACGCCGGCCACCAGCACGGCGGCGAGTCGCCCGCCTATGCCTACGCTGCGCGCAAGCTGGACATGATGCTGGCGCTGATGCTGCCGCGCTGGCATGCCGCCGGCTACGACCTGCTGCTGACCAGCGACCACGGCATGGACGCCGCGCGCATGCACGGCGGCGTGCCGCCCGCCGAGCGCGACGTGCCGCTGGTGTGGGCGCCGCACGACGCCGGCCGCCTGGCCGACGGCCCGGCCTGCCCGGACCACCAACCCGGCCTGGCCGCCTTCATCGAAGCCCAGGTGCTGGGTCCGCGCGCATGCAGCTGACCCGGCGCAATGCCCTGTGGGCCGGCCTGCCGGTGCTGGTGCTGGCCGCCGTCGGCGTGGTGCTGCCCTTCGCCTGGCGCAGCGCCGGCCTGGTCGGTCCCTGCCTGCACGGCGCGGACTGCGCGGTGCAGGACCTGCTGGACGACCCCTCGTACCTGCGCGCTCTGTGGAGCACGGTGTGGCTGTCCGCCGTCTCGACCGGGGTCGGCCTGGCGGTCGGCCTGGGGGCGGCGGTGGCGCTGGCTCAGATGCCGCGCTGGCGTGGCGCCGTCAGCGTGCTGGCCGGCCTGGGCAGCAATTTCTCCGGCGTGCCGCTGGCCGCGGCGATGACCCTGCTGTTCGGCGCCGAAGGCGTGGTCACGCTGGGCCTGGCGCCGCTGGGCCTCGCGCTGCCGTTCGATCTGTACCGCGATTCCGGCCTGCTGGTGGCCTACATCTGCTTCCAGGTGCCGCTGGCCTGTCTGCTGTTGATGGCGCCGGTGCAGATGCTGGAAGCCGGCCTGATCGAAGCCGCCGCCACGCTCGGTGCCGGGCCGCTGCGGTTCTGGCGCCGTGTCGGCCTGCCGCTGCTGGCCCCCAGCCTGGTCGAGACCGGCAGCCTGCTGTTCGCCAACGCGGCCGCAGCGTATGCCACGCCCTTCGCGCTGTCGGGCACCGGGGCCAATGTGCTGGCGGTGCGCATCGCGTCGCTGGTCAGCGGCGACATCTTCGCGCAGCCCGAGCTCTCGTCGTTGCTGGCGCTGATCATGTTCGCGATGCTGGTGCTGGTGATCGTCGCCGCCCGCCGGCTGGCCTCGCGGCTGAGGGGGCGTTGGTGAGCGCGCTCCGGAACGGCTTGCGCCCGTCGCGTCTGGCGCTGCTGCTGATGCTGGCGCTGACCCTGCTGCCGCCGCTGGCCGTGGCCTTGTACGCGCTGTCCCAGCGCTGGGACCGCAGCCTGCTGCCCGAAGGCGCCACGCTGCACTGGCTGGGGGCCGTCGCGCGGGACGCGCGCGTGCGGGCGGCCGTCGGCAACACCGTCGGCCTGTCGCTGGCCAGCGCGCTGCTGGCCGTGGGCCTGGGCGGGGCCGCCAGCGTCGCCGCCCACCTGACCCGCTCCCGCATGCGGGCGTGGCTGGATGCGCTGGCGCTGCTGCCCTACGCGATCCCGCCGGTGGTGGTGGCGATCGGCGCGCTGGAGCTGTTCGTCGGCCGCTGGGGCGGCTGGCTGGATCTGCGCGCGGTCTACGTGATCGTCGCCTCGCCGCTGCTGTTTCCGCTGGTGCACAAGACCCTGGTCACGGCGCTGCACCAGATCGACGCCGCGCCGTTGCTGGAGGCCGGCCGCACGCTGGGCGCCGACGACGGCACCACCTTGCGCCGGGTGCTGCTGCCCCTGCTCGCCCCGGCGCTGGCGGCCACGCTGCTGCTGTGCTGGATCACCGCGGCGATGGAGTTCGCCATCGCCAACCTGTTGCTCGGCGGCGAAGTGGAGATGCTGCAGCCGCTGATGAACAGCCTGCGCGGCGTCAACGGCCACCAGGCCGCTGCGCTGATCGTGCTGAGCCTGGCCGTGGTGACGGCGTCGGGCCTGCTCGTCCAAAGTTTGATGGCATGGAACACCTCGAAGAACTCGTAGTCCGTCAGGCCAGCGCCCACCTGGGCGGGCGCCCGGTGCTGGGCGGCATCGACCTCGCGCTGCCCAAGGGCCAGGTGCTGGCGCTGCTCGGCGCCTCGGGCTGCGGCAAGACCACGCTGCTGCGCGCGATCGCCGGACTGACCCCGCTGTCAGGCGGCGACATCGTGCTGGCCGGCCGCAGCATCACCCACCTCAGCGCGCAGCAGCGCGGCATCGGCGTGGTGTTCCAGCATTACGCCTTGTTCCCCAACCTGTCGGTGATCGAGAACGTCAAGTTCGGCGTGCTGGCCGATGGCCTGGGCCAGGCCGAGGCCACCGCGCGGGCACAGGACTTGTTGAGCCTGGTCGAGCTGGAAAGCCACCGCGACAAGCGACCGGCCCAGCTCTCGGGCGGCCAGCGCCAGCGCGTGGCGCTGGCGCGCGCACTGGCCCGCCGGCCCAGCCTGCTGCTGATGGACGAGCCCTTCTCGGCGCTGGACGAATCCTTCCGCGTGCCGCTGCGCCGCGCCTTCCGGCGCCTGCAGCGCGAGCTGGGGCAGACCTGCCTGCTCGTCACGCACGACCGCGAAGAGGCGTTCGAACTCGCCGACCAGGTGGCCGTGATGTTCGACGGCCGGATCGCCCAGTGCAGCGCCCCGACGGATCTGTGGCACCGCCCGGCCAGCCGCCAGGTGGCTGATTTCCTGGGTGCCTTCAATGCCTTCGACGCCCGCCACGCGCCGTCCGGCTGGCGCCGCGACAGCGGCCACTGGATGGCCCCGATCGCCGCGCTGCGGCGCAGCACCGCGCCGGCCTCCGACGCCGCCTGGCAGCTGCAGGCGCGGGTGCTGGCCCGCTACGTCGGCCAGCAGCGCATCACCGTCGAAGCGCGCAGCGATGCCGGCGACGCGCTGGTGCTGTGGTGCCCGCACGGCGAGGCGCTGCCGGACGTGGGAGAAGCCATCACGCTGAGCGTCGCGACCGCCGATCTGCACCACCTGGCGGAGTGACGACGCGCGCCGGAAGCGACGGGGCTGGGCCAGGCCCGACCGGAACCGGGCGCACTGCGCAACAATCGAGACCGGGTCGCCCATCGATCGCTTTTCCGATCGAGACGACGCCAAGAACGGTCCTCACATCCGGACGCCAGCGCTCATGAATCGCGTTCTCAAATCACTGCCCATTTGGTTGCTGATCCTCGTCCTCGCATTTCTGAACGGGGCGCTTCGCGAGCTGATCCTCATTCCTGCGATGGGCCTGCCCGTTGCGCTGACGCTCAGCGGCCTTCTCCTGGCGGCGCTCATCCTTGCCATCGCCTTTCTGACACTGCCTCGGTTGGGCGCCCTCACGACGCCACAGGCGCTGGCCATCGGTGCCCTCTGGCTGCTGATGACGCTGGCCTTCGAATTCGGATTCGGGGGCCTGATTCAACACCGCACCTGGCCTGACTTGCTGGCCGCCTACCGCTTCGAAGACGGCAATCTCTGGCCGCTCGTCCTGCTGGTCGTGTTCTTGGCACCGCTGGCCGTCAGGCACTTCGCGCATCGGCGCGCGCCTTGACGCGCAGACCTCAGGCCTCGCCAGCCATCGACCTCAGGCGCCGTGCCAGTTCGAGCCCGTCCAGGGTCGTGTAGTCGGCCGCCACGGTGCGCAGCAACAGCTTGTGCGCCTGCTCGCCCAGGTGCCCCTTCAGGAGCCCGAGGAACGGGTTGGACGCCACCAGGATCAGGCCGGCGCAGCGCCCGGCCGCGATCCCCTCGTTCAGCGTGGCGGCCACCTCGCGCGCGAACTGATCGTGCTCGCGCTCGCGCGGCGCGGTCTTGGGATCGAACGCGGAACTGCCCGCGCCGTGGTCCCGGGTCCCGGGCACATGGCCGGGACGATCACCGGCCAAGTCCGTGCCCTTCTGCCGGCTCTGCGGGTGCGTCAGGTCGACCACGTCGACATACGCGCCGGAGGGATCGGACGCTTCCAGCACACGCGCTCTTGCCGCATTGGCGACGACAACCCAGTTCTTCATGGCGACTCTCCTGCTTTTGGTCTACCTCCCCGGGTCAGGATGCCACCCCGGTGACCATCGGCCTTGACGATGCTCAATCCCGCAGCGACGGCGGGCGAAAGGTAACTTTTGGCGAGGTCATCCCCCCCAACTCGGGTCGCCGGACCGCCGGTCTCCGGCAGGAGCGAGGGCACCGAGAAACAGGAAGGAGCGCCCCGCGAGACGCTGTTGGTGGAGCCGTGGCGGAGGCTGTGAGATTCGAACTCACGGACGGTTGCCCGTCGACAGTTTTCAAGACTGTTGGGTTAAACCGCTCCCCCAAGCCTCCTGGTGCGCCGCAGCGGTGGCGGCGCGGCGGCAATTATGGCTCAGCCGGGTGCCTGGGCCTGGTCGCAGGCCACCTGGATCACCTCGCGGCGGCCCCCGTCCACGCGCACGGCGGTGAGCGCGCAGCCCCAGACGCAGCCGGTGTCCAGCGCCAGCAGGTCGGGCCGGTTGATCAGGCCCAGCGTGGACCAGTGGCCGAAGGCGATGGGCTGGCCGGCGCTGAGCCGGCCGGGCTGTTCGAACCACGGGGCGAAGCCGGGCGGCGCGGCGTCGGCGCTGTCCTTGGTGTCGAATTCGAGCGTGCCGTCGGCGCTGCAGAAGCGGATGCGGGTCAGCACGTTGACGATGAAGCGCCAGCGCTCGCTGCCGCCCAGCGCGTCGTCCCAGCGGGCCGGCTGGTTGCCGTACATCACCTGGAGAAAATCGACCAGTCCGGGGCCGCGGATCAGCTGCTGCACTTCGGCGGCGAGCGCCAGCGTGCGCTCGGCGGTCCACTGCGGCACCACGCCGGCGTGCACGGTGAGCCAGCCGCAGGCCAGGTCGGCCAGCTTGCCCTGGCGCAGCCAGGCCAGCCAGGCCGGGCGCTCGCGGTCGGCCAGGATGGCGTCCAGCGTGTCCTTGCGGTGCGGCTTGCGCACGCCGGCGGCCACGGCCAGCAGGTGCAGGTCATGGTTGCCCAGCAGGCAGGTGGCCGACGCACCGAAGCCGCGCAGGCGCTGCAGCACGGCCAGCGACGAGGGGCCGCGGTTGACCAGGTCGCCCAGCACGTGGAGATGGTCGCGCGAGGGAGAAAAGTCGAGTTTGGCGAGCAGCCTGTCGAGGGCGCCGCAGCAGCCTTGCAGGTCGCCGATCAGGTAATGCATGGCCCGATTCTGCTACGCTCTGACCCCGTTTCTTCTCTGGCGGTCGGGTCTGGCCGGCCGCTTCGCATGGACGTTGCCCTTCTCGCTTTCCTGATCCTGCTCAACGCCCTGTTCGCGATGTCGGAGATGGCCTTGTCGGCCAGCCGCAAGGCGCGCCTGCAGGTGATGCTGGAAGCCGGCGAAAGCGGTGCGCAGGCGGCGATCGACCTGCACGACAATCCGACCAAGTTCCTGTCGACGGTGCAGATCGGCATCACCTCGATCAGCGTGCTCAACGGCATCGTCGGCGATGCGGCGTTCTCCGGGCCGCTGGCCACCTGGCTGGCGGGCGCGCTGCCGCTGTCGGAGCGCGCCGCGCATGTCAGCGCCACCGCGATGGTGGTGATGATCATCACCGTGCTGAGCATCATCTTCGGCGAGTTGGTGCCCAAGCGCATCGGCCTGATGTTTCCCGAGACCGTGGCGCGGCTCGCGGCGCGTCCGATGGAGTGGCTGTCCACCGCGGCGAGGCCGGTGGTGTTCCTGCTGGGCGCCTGCACCGAAGGCATTCTTCGCCTGCTGGGCGTGCGGACTGGCGCGGCACGCAGCGTGACCGAGGAAGAGATCGCCGCCAGCCTGGAGGAAGGCCTGGACGCCGGCGTGATCGAGGCCCAGGAACACCAAATGGTGCGCAACGTGTTCCGCCTCGACGACCGGCAGATCGGCTCGATGATGATCCCGCGCGCCGAGATCCGCTGGATCGACGCCAACGCCTCGATCGCCGAGGTGCTGGAGGCGGTGTCCTCCGAAGAGCACTCGCGCTACCCGGTCTGCCGCGGCGGGCTGGACGACGTGATCGGCGTGGTGGCGGCGCACAGCCTGCTGCGGCCGCTGTCCGAGAACCGCATGGCCTCGCTGGCCGACCACCTCGACCCGCCAGTGTTCGTGCCCGAGACCTTGTCGGGCATGGAGTTGCTGGAGCATTTCCGCACCTCGGGCGCCGAGCTGGTGTTCGTGGTCGACGAGTACGGCGCGGTGCAGGGCGTGATCACGGTGCGCGACGTGCTGGAAGCCATCACCGGCGAATTCGGCACGCCCACCGACGAAGACGCCTGGGCGGTGCAGCGCGAGGACGGCAGCTGGCTGGTGGACGGGCTGATCCCCGTGCCCGAGCTGAAGGACCGGCTGCGGCTCAAGGAATTGCCCGAGGAAGACCGCGGGCGCTACAACACGCTGGCCGGCATGATCATGCTGCTGCTCGGACGCCTGCCAAGCACCGCCGACGCGGTGGAATGGGGCGGCTGGCGTTTCGAAGTGGTCGACCTGGACGGCAAGCGGGTGGACAAGGTGCTGGCCAGCCGGCTGCACAACCCAGAGGAAGACAAGGAATGATCAACTCAGAACTGCACAAGCAGCCCGTGGCGCTTGACCGCGTCGAACACCGCTCGCTGCGCCTGCGCGAGGACGTCAACATCCTGCTCGCGGCGACCGCGATGAACTCGGTGTTCCTGACCGCGGCAGAGTTCGGCGACGCGTGCAAGGAATTCCCGATCCTGTTCCTGCACGCCGGCACCAACGCCGCAGGCAAGCCGCAGGTGGCGCCGGTCGCGGTGATGGGCCTGGGCCCGGGCGAGAACCTGTTCGTCGAGACCTTCGAAGGCGGCACGATGGCCTGGCGCGCGCACTACATGCCGGCGATGCTGCGGGCCTACCCGTTCACGATGGCCCAGGTCGACAAGTCGCAATGGGTCGTGTGCATCGACCGCGCCTGGGGCGGATGGTCCACCGAGCAGGGCCGCGCCTTGTTCGACGCCCAGGGCGAGCCGACGCCGTACCTGAACGAGATGCGCGGCTTCGTCGAGCAGCTGGAAACCGAGGTTGAGCGCACCCGCGCGGCGGGCGAACGCCTGCTGGAGCTGAACCTGCTGCAGGACAAGCGCTTCGAGGCCAAGATGCCCGACGGCACGCCGATCACGGTGGATGGCTTCCTGGCGGTCGACGAGAAGCGCCTGAGCACGCTGACCGATGCCGAGATCGTCGAGCTGCAGCGCGGCGGCCTGCTCAGCGTGCTGCTGACCCACCAGGTGTCGATGACCAACATGCGCGCGCTGCTGGAGCGGCGCATGGCGCTGACCGGCCAGGCCCAGCCGGCGCCGGCGCTGGCCTGAGCGCCACCGGCCGCGCCGCTCAGGCGCGCCAGCCCAGCCGCGTCGACAAGGCCTGCGCCTCCTGGCGCAGCGCCGCCGCGACGGCGCCGTCGTCCGACGGATCGAAGGTGGCGCTGGGCCCGATCGCGGTCAGCCCCAGCACCAGGTGGCGGTGGCCGTCGAACACCGGCGCGGCCAGCGCGCTGATGCCCGGCACGGCGTCGCCCGACACCCGGGCCAGCGCACCCTTGCGGATCGCCGCGAGCGAGCCCTGAAAGGCCTTGTCGGCGCGCAGCGCGGTCGCCTCGCGGCCCAGCACCTCGTCGACCCGCTCCGGCGGCAGCCAGGCGGCGAACAAGCGGCCCGACGCGGTGTCGCGCAGGCTCATCACGGTGCCGTGGCGCATCGAGACGTGCACCGGGTTGGGCGCCTCGGCGATCCGCACCACGGTCGGCCCGCGATTGCCCCAGACGGCGATCGCCACCGTCAGCCCGGTCTGCACCGCCAGCTGTTCGATCACCGGCGTGGCCAGGCGCACCGGGTCGTATTGCTGCAGGCTGATCAAGCCCATCTGCAAGGCCAGCGGCCCCAGGCCGTAGCGGCCACTGCCGCCGTCCTGCTCG
Organism: Ideonella sp. sgz306126; assembly: GCF_056032705.1. Lineage (NCBI taxonomy): Bacteria > Pseudomonadati > Pseudomonadota > Betaproteobacteria > Burkholderiales > Sphaerotilaceae > Ideonella > Ideonella sp. sgz306126. The sequence goes on along the minus strand of NZ_JBVYWP010000003.1, from coordinate 426,247 downwards.
ACCAGGCCGATCTTCTGGAAGCTCACCAGATAGGGGTGCGCCTTGGCCGGACTCATGCCGGCCTCGCGCGCCAGGTCCTTCAGCGCCAGCGGACGGCCGTGGTGGGCCAGCGCGAGCAGCAGCTGGCCGCCCACCTCGATGCTCTGGATACCGCGCGGGCCACGGTCTGCGGTGGGCGCGTCCGGCGCGTCGTCGATCGGCAAGCTCATGCTGGGGTTTCCACTAAAGCGAATGCGTTAGACATTAACAAATCACAAGACTAAGATCAAGGCTCTTGTCGACGACGACGCCCCGATGCCCGAAAGCCGCCAATGACCGCCCCCAAGACCTTCGCTTCGCAAGCCGATCTGGACGAGAAGAAAGTCAGCTTCGTCCAGCTGTCCGCCCATGCCTGGGCCTACACCGCCGAGGGCGACCCGAACACCGGCATCGTCATCGGCGACGACGCGGTGATGGTGATCGACACCCAGGCCACGCCGGTGATGGCGCAGGACGTGATCCGCCGCATCCGCGAGGTGACCGACAAGCCGATCAAGTACGTCACGCTGAGCCATTACCACGCGGTGCGGGTGCTCGGTGCCTCGGCCTACCGGCCCGAGCAGATCATCGCCAGCCAGGACACCTACGACCTGATCGTGCAGCGTGGCGAGCAGGACAAGGCCAGCGAGATCGGCCGCTTCCCGCGGCTGTTCCAGGCGGTCGAAAGCGTGCCGCCCGGCCTGACCTGGCCGACGCTGACCTTCCGCGGCAAGATGACGCTGTGGATGGGCTCGCTGGAGGTGCAGATCCTGCAGCTGGGCCGCGGCCACACCCAGGGCGACACGGTCGTCTGGCTGCCGCAGGACAAGGTGCTGTTCTCGGGCGACCTGGTCGAATTCGGTGCCACGCCCTACGCCGGCGACGCCTACTTCCAGGACTGGCCCGGCACGCTGGACAACATCGCCGCGCTCCAGCCCGAGAAGCTGGTGCCCGGCCGCGGCGCGGCGCTGACCGACCCCGCGGCGGTGAAGGCCGGCCTGGACGGCACGCGCGCCTTCGTCAGCGAACTGTTCGCCGCGGTGAAGGCCGGCGCCGCCCAGGGCAAGGCCTTGCGCGCGGTCTACGAAGACACGATGCGGGCGCTGGCGCCGCGCTATGGCCAGTGGGTGATCTTCAACCACTGCATGCCCTTCGACGTGACCCGCGCCTACGACGAGGCCACGCAGTATCCCGATCCGCGCATCTGGACCGCCGAGCGCGACATCGAGATGTGGAAGTCGCTCGAGGGCTGAAGCCGCTCGCAGCGCTCGTCACCCACGCGGCCCGCCACGCCATGCTCTCCACCTACACCTACCCCCGCTACGCCAGCCCGCGCGCTGCGGAACTCGACGAGACGACGCCGCGGCGCCACCCGGTGGTGGTGGTCGGCGCGGGGCCGGTGGGCCTCGCCGCTGCGATCGACCTGGCCCAGCAAGGCCTGCCGGTGCTGCTGCTGGACGAGGACCAGACCGTCAGCGTCGGCTCGCGCGGCCTGTGCTACGCCAAGCGCGCGCTGGAGGTGCTGGACCGCCTGGGGGTCGGCCAGGCGGTGGTCGACAAGGGCGTCACCTGGAACGTCGGCCGCACCTTCTTCGACACCGAGGAGGTCTTCAACTTCGATCTGCTGCCCGAGGCCGGCCACGAACGGCCGGGCATGGTCAACCTGCAGCAGTACTACCTCGAGGAGTATCTGGTGCGGCGGGCCGGCGAGCTGCCCGGCATCGCGCTGCGCTGGCAGCACCGGGTCGTCGGCATCGCGCCGCGCGACCAGGGCGCGACGCTGCAGGTCGAGACGCCCGACGGCGTGTTCACGCTGGAGGCCGACTGGCTGGTGGTGGCCGATGGCGCGCGCAGCCCGATCCGCCGCATGCTGGGCCTGGAGATCGAAGGCAAGGTCTTCCAGGACCGCTTTCTGATCGCCGACGTGGTGATGAAGGCCGACTTCCCCGCCGAGCGCTGGTTCTGGTTCGACCCGCCCTTCCACCGCGGCCGGCGCGGGCCCGAGGGCCAGGCGTCGCAACCCAGCAGCGTGCTCCTGCACCGCGAGGCCGACAACGTCTGGCGGATCGATTTCCAGCTCGGCTGGGATGCCGACCCCGAAGAAGAGAAGAAGCCCGAGCGGGTCATCCCCCGCATCCAGGCGATGCTGGCGCAGCAAGGCCGCCTGGCGTCGCCGCCCGAATTCGACCTGGAGTGGGTCAGCGTCTACACCTTCCAGTGCCGGCGCATGCCGCGGTTCCGCCACGGCCGGGTGCTGTTCGCGGGCGACGCTGCCCACCAGGTCTCGCCGTTCGGTGCACGCGGCGCCAACTCCGGCATCCAGGACGTGGACAACCTGGGCTGGAAGCTCAAGGCGGTGATGGACGGCGTGGCCCCCGAGGCCTTGCTGGACAGCTACAGCGACGAGCGCGGCTTCGCCGCCGACGAGAACCTGCTGAACTCCACCCGCTCGACCGACTTCATCACGCCCAAGAGCGCCACCTCGCGGCTGTTCCGCAACGCCGTGCTGGGCCTGGCGCGCGAGCATGCCTTCGCGCGGGGACTGGTCAACTCGGGGCGGCTGTCGGTGCCGGCCTTCCTCACCGAATCGCGACTGAACACGCCGGACGCCGAGGCCTTCGATGGCTGGATGCTGCCCGGCGCGCCGATGGACGATGCCCCGGTCGTGCGCAACGGCCAGGCCGACTGGCTGCTGCGGCGCGTCGGCGGCGGGTTCACGCTGATGGTCTTCGGCGACGCCGAGATCGCGCTGCCCGTCACGCCGCTGCCGCTGCGCGTGCTGCGCATCAAGGCGCCCGGATCGGTCGTGCTGGCGGGCGAGCTGATCGACAGCGACGGCCTGGTGACGCGGCGCTACGACGGCCGGCCCGGCACGGTCTACCTGATCCGCCCGGACCAGCACGTGGCCGCCCGCTGGCGCGGGTTCGACGCCGGCGCGGTGCGCGCCGCGATGGCCCGCGCCCTGTGCCTGAGCTGACGCGAGACCCCACCATGGACCACCTGAACACCCGAGCCAACTTCGGCATCCCCGGCCAGCGCTTCGTGCGCGCCTTCACGCCGGGCGACGACTTCTACGATGCGCTGATCGCCACCCACCGCGACCTCAGCGACGAACAAAGCCAGCTCGTCAACGCCCGCCTGGTGCTGCTGCTGGCCAATCACATCGGCGACCTGCGCGTGTTGCGCGAGGCGCTGGCCGCGGCCCGCCGCGGTGTCGACGCGGCAACCGACCTGAAAGGGGCCTGACTATGAAGATCGATCGCATCCACCACGTGGCTTACCGCTGCAAGGACGCCAAGCAGACCGTCGAGTGGTACGGCAAGATGCTCAACATGGACTTCGTGCTGGCGATCGCCGAAGACCGCGTGCCGTCGACCAAGGCGCCGGACCCGTACATGCATGTTTTCCTCGACGCCGGCGGCGGCAACGTGCTGGCCTTCTTCGAATTGCCGACGCAGCCGCCGATGGGCCGCGACCCGAACACCCCGGAGTGGGTCCAGCACATCGCGTTCAAGGTCAAGGACCGCGAGGAACTGCTGCGCTTCAAGGCCCACCTCGAAGCCCAGGGCGTCGACGTCCTCGGCGTCACCGACCACGGCGCGTTCCATTCGATCTACTTCTTCGATCCGAACGGCCACCGCGTCGAGCTGGCCTGCCCGGACCCGGACGAGGCCGAGATGCACCGCAAGCTCGACGCAGTGAAGTGGGCGATGCTGGACGAATGGGATCGAACCAAGAAGGCCCCGCGCCACGCCGATTTCCTGCACGCGCGCGAGTTCAAGGCATGAGCCCGTCGACCGATCCGACCCTTGACCCGGCGCTGCGCAGCTGGGTCGCCTCGGCCCAGGCAGCGGGCTGCGACTTCCCGATCCAGAACCTGCCCTTCGGGCGCTTTCGGCGCAGCGGCAGCGCCGAGGCGCTGCGCGTCGGCGTGGCGATCGGCGACCAGGTGCTGGACCTGCGCCTGGCGCTGGCGGCTGGCGGCTGGTCCGATGCCGCCCGCGGCTGGTTGGCGCCCCTCGCCGAGGGCGACTTGAATGCCTTCATGGCGATGGGCCCGGCGGCACGGCGCGGCCTGCGCGCGACCCTGAGCGCCGCGCTGCGTGAAGGCAGCGCGCAGCAAGCGGCGCTGGCGGGCTGCCTGCTGCCCCAGGCGGCCGCCGAGATGGCCTTGCCCTGCCGCATCGGCGACTACACCGATTTCTACACCGGCATCCACCACGCCACCGCAGTGGGCGCGCTGTTCCGGCCCGACGAGCCGCTGCTGCCCAACTACAAGTGGGTGCCGATCGGCTATCACGGCCGTGCCTCGTCGATCGTCGTCAGCGGGCAGCCGGTGCGCCGTCCGCAGGGCCAGTTCAAGGCGACCCCGGTCGACCCGGCGCCGACGTTCGGCCCCAGCCGCCGGCTCGACTACGAGCTGGAACTGGGCGTGTTCGTCGGCGCCGGCAACGCGCTCGGCGAGCCGCTGAGCATGGAGCAGGCCGAGGCCGACTGGTTCGGCATGGTGCTGCTCAACGACTGGTCGGCACGCGACCTGCAGGCCTGGGAATACCAGCCCCTGGGTCCGTTCCTGGCCAAGAACTTCGCCACCACGATCTCGCCCTGGGTCGTGACCCAGGAGGCGCTGGCGCCGTTCCGCGCGCCCTTCCGCCGGCCCGCCGGCGACCCGGCGCCGCTGCCCTACCTGGATTCGGCGCTGAACCGCCGCCAGGGCCAGGTGGCGGTGGCGCTGGCGGTCTGGCTGCACACCGCCGCGATGCGCGAGGCCGGCCTGCCGCCGCAGCGCCTGAGCCAGAGCAACTACGCCGACGCCTATTGGACGGTGGCCCAGATGCTGGCGCACCACGCGAGCAACGGCTGCAACCTGCAGCCCGGCGACCTGCTGGGCAGCGGCACCCAGAGCGGTCCGACGCCGGGCCAGGGAGGCTCGCTGCTGGAGCTGTCGCGCGGCGGCAAACAACCGCTCACACTGTCCGACGGCCAGACGCGGACCTTCTTGCAGGATGGCGATGAGGTGAGCTTCACGGCCCGCTGCGACGCACCCGGCGCGGTGTCGATCGGCTTCGGCACCTGCAGCGGCACGGTGCTGCCGGCACGGTGCTGACCGAAGACGCGCGCTCGACGGGAACGGTTTTCCAGGATCGGCCGTCAAGGCGATGGGACCGGCCGGCTCCACGCCGCGCGGGGTCCCCCTATCCGTAGTCATCCCGATGAGGAATATGCCCCCACCGGTATACTCGCAGCCCATGATGTCTCTGTTTCCGACGGGCTGGGCGCACTACCTGGCAGGCGGGTTGCTGATCGGCTCGGGCCTGACCTTCCTCTTCGTGACCACCGGCTTGGTCGGCGGCATGAGCACGGTCTTTTCGTCGACCTGGTCCTATGTGTCGCGAGCGGCCTTTTTCCAGCAGCGCCGGCTGCTCGACAGCCGGGTGTGGCGCCTGGTCTACGCGGCCGGCCTGGTGCTGGGCGGTGCGCTCTGGTGGCTGCTGTTCGGCCCGTCCCATGCGATGCACACGGCCGTGCCGGCCTGGCAATTGCTGGTCGGTGGCGTGCTGGTGGGCTACGGGGCGCGCCGGGCCAACGGCTGCACCTCGGGCCACGGCGTGTGCGGATTGAGTTCGCTGAACCCGGCTTCGCTGGTGGCGGTGTTGACCTTCATGGCCGCGGCCATCGCGACCGCGCGCCTCGTGCTCGCGGTCAAGGGAGCCTGACATGAGCCATGCACGCATGGTGGCGGTGCTGATGGCCGGCGCGCTGTTCGGCTTCGGCCTGTCCTACTCGACGATGACCACGCCCGAAGTCGTGCTGAGCTTTCTGCAGGGCCGCGACATGGGCCTGCTGCTGGTGATGGTGGGGGCGATCGCGGTGACGCTGGTGGCCTATCAGTTCCTGCCGTCATGGCTGGGCAAGCCGATGCTGAGCGAGACCTTCGGCCGCCACGTCGCCGTGCTGGAACGCGACACCGTGATCGGCGCGACGCTGTTCGGCATCGGCTGGGGCCTGTGCGGCGTGTGTCCTGGCCCGGCGCTGGCCGGCCTGGGCGGCGGCAACGTCGACCTGCTGTGGGCGGTGGGCGGCATCCTCGCCGGCGCCTGGCTGCAAGGGGTGACGACCCGACCGTCGGCCTGATCCGCTTGGCCGCCGCCGGCTCGGCGGCCGTCACGCGCGCCGGCTTGCGATCACTGGCTGACGAACGCGCGTTCGATCACGAAGTCGCCGGGCGTGGTGGTGTTGCCTTCCTTCAGGCCGCGCACCTCCATCATCGTCTTCAGGTCGCGCAGCATCTCGGGGCTGCCGCAGATCATCACGCGGTCTTCGGCGGCGTTGAGCGCCGGCAGGCCCAGGTCCCTGGCCAACTGGCCGTTCTCGATCACGGTGGTGACGCGGCCCTGGTGCTCGAAGGCCTCGCGCGTGACCGTCGGGTAGTACAGGAACTGCCGGGTCACCATCTCGCCGAGGAACTCGTGCTTGGGCAATTCGTTGATCAGGTAGTCGTGGTAGGCGAGCTCTTTGACCTCGCGCGTGCCATGCACCAGGATCACCTGCTCGAACTTCTCGTAGGTGTCCGGGTCGCGGATGATGCTCAGGAACGGCGCCATGCCGGTGCCGGTGGACAGCAGGTACAGCCGCTTGCCCGGCAGCAGGTAGTCGATCAGCAGCGTGCCGGTGGGCTTTTTGCCGACGATCACCGTGTCGCCGACCTGGATGTGCTGCAGGCGCGAGGTCAGCGGACCGTCCTGCACCTTGATGCTCAGGAACTCCAGCGATTCCTCGTAGTTCGGGCTGACGATGGAATAGGCGCGCAACAGCGGCTTGCCGTTGACGCGCAAGCCGATCATCGTGAAATGGCCATTGGAAAAACGCAGCGAGGTGTCGCGGGTGGTCGTGAAACTGAACAGGCGGTCGGTCCAGTGATGCACGCTCAGCACGCGCTCGTCGTTGAAGGCACTCATGCTAGCAATCCTGCGGGTCGGGTTCGATCTGAGGCTCGCCTCGGCGGGCGAAACCGCTGATTGTCGCGCAACGCCAAACCCCTTCCGCTTGGGATGCGTCAATTCGTCGAGGCCGCGCGCCGCGGCATTTTGGTAGACACCATGAAAAAGGGCTCCCGAAGGAGCCCTGGGTTCCGATGCGATCCGGATTACTTGGCTTCAGAAGCGGCAGCGGCAGCCTTGGCAGCCTTCTTGGCCTTGTGATGCTTCTTGTGGGCCTTCTTGGCCGGGGCCTTGGTGGCAGCGGCGGCTTCGGGAGCAGCCGGAGCGGCCGGAGCGGCATCAGCGGCGAAGGCGCCAACAGCGAACACGGAAGCAATCAGGGCAGCAATCAGCTTGTTCATGGGGAGATCTCCAGTTGGGGGTGACAAATGTCCCGTGCTCAACGCAGGCCGTTCGAATCCGGTTGACAACATTTTCTTCGTCGCGGTTCGGGTCGCATTCAAGATGCGGAACGGCGGCGATTCTGCCTGAGCGATCCGACGCCTTCAGGCCGGTGTTGGGGCCACGCGACGCGCCCGCGACCGGACTCAAACGGGCTGGCCCCGCGCGCCGAGCCAGTCGTGCAGCACCGCCGCCGTGTGCTCGCCCAGCGTCGCTGGCGCCTGGCGGTACTGCACCGGCGTGCGCGAAAGGCGGATCGGATTGGCCACCATCGGCACCGCGCCGAAGACCGGGTGATCCAGCGTGATCCGCATGCCGCGCGCCTGCACCTGCGGGTCGGCGAAGACTTCGGGCAGGCGGTTGATCGGCCCGCAGGGCACGCCGGCCGCTTCCAGCAGGCGCACCCACTCGGCGGTGGTCTTCATCACCGTGGTCTGGCGCATCAGCGGGATCAACTCGGCGCGGTGGGCGACCCGCGCCGGATTGGTGGCGAAACGCTCGTCCCGGCTCCACTCGGAACGACCGGCAACACTACAAAACTTTGCAAATTGCGCGTCGTTGCCGATCGCCAGGATGACGTCGCCGTCGGCGCTCGGAAAGTCCTGGTACGGCACGATGGTGGGATGGGCATTGCCCATGCGGCGCGGCGCCGTGCCGGTCGTCAGGTAGCTGGCGGCCTGGTTGGCCAACGCGGCCACCTGCACGTCGAGCAGGGCCAGGTCGATGAACTGGCCCTCGCCGCTGCGCTCGCGGTGGTTCAGCGCCGCCAGCACCGCGACGGTGGCGTACAGGCCGGTCATCACGTCCACCAGCGCCACCCCCACTTTCTGCGGTCCGGCGCCCTCCTCGCCCTCGGCGCGGCCGGTCAGGCTCATCAGCCCGCCCATGCCCTGGATCAGGAAATCGTAGCCGGCGCGCGGCGCATACGGTCCGGTCTGGCCGAAGCCGGTGATCGACGCGTAGATCAGGCTCGGATTGATCGCCTTCAGCGAGCCGTAGTCCAGGCCGTACGCCGCCAGACCGCCGACCTTGAAGTTCTCGATCACCACGTCGGCCTCGGCCGCGAGTTCGCGCAGCAAGGCCTGGCCCTGCGGGCTGGCCATGTCGACCGCGATCGATCGCTTGTTGCGGTTGGCGCACTGAAAGTAGGCGGCCTGGCGGCTGTCCCCGCCGTCGGCACGCGGCACCCAGGGCGGGCCCCAGGCGCGGGTATCGTCGCCGGTCCCGGGGCGTTCGACCTTCACCACGTCGGCGCCCAGATCGCCCAGCAACTGGCTGGCCCAGGGTCCGGCGAGGACGCGCGACAGGTCGAGAACCTTGAGGCCGTGGAGGGCGGTGGTCATGGGGCTTGATTCCGATGAAGGTGGGTGCGGACCCAGGCTGCGGAGTGGCTCGTTGCGCTCATGTCCCCCGCCGAGGGCCCGGGAGGCCCTCGGCTCCTCCTTTACTTCGCTTCACGAGCCCCCCCGCAGCCTGGGTCGTCCAGCGTGGCGAACGTGCCCTGGGGATGGCGGCGTGCGGACGCGGGCTGATCAGAGGGCAGGGAGCTCTTCTCAGCGAAGTAAAGGAGGAGGCCGCAGGCCGGGGGACTTGAGCAGAGGAGGGCTCCCTGCCCTCTGATCCGCTCCAACCCCGGCTTGGTGATTTTTCAGAACGCCGCGATGCCCGTCATCGCCCGGCCGAGGATCAGCGCATGGATGTCGTGCGTGCCCTCGTAGGTGTTCACGACCTCCAGGTTCACCAGATGGCGAGCGATGCCGAACTCGTCGGAGATGCCGTTGCCGCCCAGCATGTCGCGGGCGACGCGGGCGATGTCCAGCGATTTGCCGCAGCTGTTGCGCTTCATGATCGACGTGATCTCGGGCGTGGCCGTGCCTTCGTCCTTCATGCGGCCCAGGCGCAGGCAGCCCTGCAGGCCCAGCGTGATCTCGGTCTGCATGTCGGCCAGCTTCTTCTGCACCAGCTGGTTGGCCGCCAGCGGCCTGCCGAACTGCTGGCGGTCCAGCGTGTACTGGCGAGCGGTGTGCCAGCAAAATTCGGCCGCGCCGAGCGCGCCCCAGGCGATGCCGTAGCGCGCGCTGTTCAGGCAGGTGAAAGGCCCTTTGAGGCCGCGCACCTCGGGGAAGGCGTTCTCCTCGGGGCAGAACACCTCGTCCATCACGATCTCGCCGGTGATGCTGGCACGCAGGCCGACCTTGCCGTGGATGGCCGGCGCCGACAGGCCCTTCCAGCCCTTCTCCAGCACGAAGCCGCGGATCTGGCCTTCGTCGTCCTTGGCCCAGACCACGAACACGTCGGCGATCGGGCTGTTGGTGATCCACATCTTCGCGCCGCTGAGCGCATAGCCACCGGCCACCTTGCGCGCGCGGGTGACCATGCTGCCGGGGTCGGAGCCGTGGTTGGGCTCGGTCAGGCCGAAGCAGCCGATCCACTCGCCGGTCGCCAGCCTGGGCAGGTACTTCTGCTTCGTGGCCTCGTTGCCGAATTCGTGGATCGGCACCATCACCAGCGAGGACTGCACGCTCATCATCGAGCGGTAGCCCGAGTCGACCCGCTCGACCTCGCGCGCCACCAGGCCGTAGCAGACGTAGTTCAGGCCGGCGCCGCCGTAGGTGTCTGGAATCGTCGGCCCGAGCAGGCCCAGCTCGCCCATCTCGCGAAAGATCGCCTCGTCGGTCTTCTCGTGGCGAAAGGCGTCGAGTACCCGCGGCGCCAGCTTGTCCTGGCAGTAGGCGCGGGCGGCGTCGCGCACCTGGCACTCGTCGCTGCTGAGCTGGCTGTCCAGCAACAAGGGATCGGCCCATTGGAACGAAGCGCGGGAAGGCTGGATGCTCATGATGGAAGATGGGGTTTGTTGTGCCTGTTGGGAATCTTATGCCGCGCAGGCCCCGGGAATCAAACGCAAAATTCGCATCGTCCTGTGCGATATGGGAACATCGGCCTGACCATGAGACGCAAGATCCCCTCCACCGCGGCGCTGGCGGCCTTCGAGGCCGCCGCACGCCACCAGAGCTTCACCAAGGCCGCCACCGAGTTGTCGGTGACCCAGAGCGCCGTCTGCCGCCAGGTGGCTGCGCTCGAGGACTTCGTCGGCGTGCCGCTGTTCCGGCGCGGCCAGCGCGGCGTCACGTTGACCGATGCGGGCCGGCGCTACAGCCGCAACGTGGCCGCCCGGCTGGACGCGGTCGAGCGCGACACGCTGGACCTGATGGCCCAGGCCGGCCGCGGCGGCGCGGGAGGCTCGCTGGAACTGGCGGTCGTGCCGACCTTTGCCACCGAATGGCTGATGCCGCGGCTGGCGCGCTTTCAGCAAGCCCACCCCGGCATCACGGTGCACTTCACGCCGCGCACCCGGCCGTTCCTGTTCGACGACACGCCGCTCGATGCGGCGATCCACCCGGGCGACGCGTTCTGGCCGGGCACCGAGGGCTGCGTGTTGATGCCCGAGCACCTGATCGCCGTCGCCAGCCCGGCCTTGCTGGGCGGCAAGCGCATCCGCAGCGCGGCCGACGTGGCCCGGCTGCCGCTGCTGCAGGCCAGCACCCGGCCCTATGCCTGGCGGCACTGGTTCGAGTCGCTCGGGCTGAAGGTCGACCACGACATGGCCGGCGCGCGCATGGAGCTGTTCTCGATGCTCAGCGAAGCCGCCGCCCAAGGCCTGGGGGCGGCGCTGGTGCCGCAGGTGCTGGTCGAAGGCGAACTGGCCAGCGGCCGGCTGCTGCGGCTGCTCCGGCACGAGCACCTGAGCGACCGCAGCTACCGCCTGCTGTATCCGCTGCACAAGGCCGACCTGCCGCCGCTGGCGGCGTTCCGGGCCTGGCTGGAGGCCGAGGCCGCCGCCTATCGGGCCGCGCCGGCCGCGCGCTGATCAAGCTTGCTTGTCGGCGGCGGAGGTGAAGCTGTCGGCGAAGAATTCGTCCTCGGGCAGGCCGCAGCGCGCGACGAAGTCGCGCTGCGCGGCCTCGACCATCACCGGCGCGCCGCAGGCATAGACCTGGTGCCCGGACAGGTCGGGCAGATCGGCCATCACCGCCTGGTGGACCAGGCCGGTACGGCCGCTCCACGCGTCTTCCGGCCGAGGCTCGGACAGCACCGGCACGTAGCGCAGGCCGGGCATCTGCGCGACCGCGGCCTCGACCCAGTCGTTCAGATACAGGTCGGCCCGCGAGCGGCAGCCCCAGTACAGCGTGGCGGGACGGGCCGAACCCTGCGCCTGCAGGCGTTCGATCAAGGCCTTGATCGGCGCCAGCCCGGTGCCCGAGGCCAGCAGCACGATCGGCTGGGTCGCGTCCTCGCGCAGGAAGAAGCTGCCGAACGGGCCCTCCATGCGAACGATGTCCTTCTCCTTCATCGCGCCGAAGACATGGTCGGTGAACAAGCCGCCGGGCATGTGCCGGATGTGCAGCTCGATGGCCGGCGGCGTGCCCAGCAGGTGCGGCGCATTGGCCATCGAGTAGCTGCGCCGCGAGCCGTCGCGCAGGATGAACTCGACGTACTGGCCGGCGTGGTAGCGGAAGGACTGGTTGGCCGGCAACTGCACCCGCACGATCGCCACGTCGGCCGCCGGCCGCTCGATGCTCAGCACGCGCCCCGGCATCTTCAGCACCGGGAACTCGCCGGCGCCGGGCACGCTGCGCGCCTCGACCACGCAGTCCGCGGCCGGCCGGGCGCAGCAGGTCAGGATCAGGCCTTGCGCCTCCTCGGCAGCCGACAAGGCCTTGTCCTGGTGCGGGCCGTGAACCACCCGGCCTTCGATCAGCCGGCTCTTGCACGAGCCGCAGGCGCCGTCCTTGCAGCCATAGGGCAGGCCGACGCCGGCACGGATCGCGGCGGCCAGGATCGGTTCGTCAGGGGAGGCGTCGAAGCTGCGCTCGGACGGCGTCAGGGTGATGCGAAAGCTCATGGAGGCAGAGGGGATCAGGGGTCGCACGGGGCCGCAGGGGGCACGTAAACTTCAGCGTGGATTGTCCCCGATGACCCGATGACCCCATTCCAGCGCCCTGTTGCCCGGCGCGCCCGTGCACCGGTGCTGCTGATCGTCGGCTGCGGCGACGTGGGCCTGCGCGTGCTGCGGCTGCTGGGCGGCCGGCTGCGGGTGCTGGCGCTGACCTCGTCGCCGGAGCGCAGGGCCGCGCTGCGCGCCGCCGGTGCGGTGCCGCTGCAAGGCGATCTGGACGACCCCGCCACCCTCACCCGCCTGGCCGGCCTGGCCGACTGGGTGCTGCACCTCGCGCCGCCGCCGGCGCAGGGGACGGTGGACCGCCGCAGCGCCCATCTGCTGCAGGCGCTGGCACGCCGCAGCCGTCCGGCGCGGCTGGTCTACGGCAGCACCAGCGGGGTCTACGGCGATGGCGGCGGCGCGCGTTTCGACGAAACCCGCCCCACCGGCCCGGCCACTCCCCGCGGACAGCGCCGTGTCGACGCCGAGGCGCGGCTGCGCGACGCGGGCCTGCGCCTGGGCGTCGCGGTCAGCATCCTGCGTATTCCGGGCATCTATGCGATGGACCGCGACGGCGGTCATCCGCGCGACCGGGTGGCGCGCGGCGCGCCCGTGCTGCGGGCCGACGAGGACGTGTACACCAACCACATCCACGCCGACGACCTGGCGCGGGCCTGCGTCGCGGCCCTGTTCCGCGGTGCACCGCAGCGCATCTACCATGTCTGCGACGACGCCGAATCGAAGATGGGCGAACACTTCGACACCGTCGCCCGCCATTACGGCCTGCCGCTGCCGCCGCGCCGTTCGCGCGTCGAACTGGGCCGGATGCTGTCGCCGATGCAGTTGAGCTTCCTGGGCGAATCACGCCGGCTGATCAACACCCGCATGAAAAAGGAGCTGCGACTGCAGCTCCGCTATCCCGACGTGTCGGCGGCGCTGGCGGCCGACGCCGCATCAGCGCCGGCGCGACGCGAACGGTGACTGGCCGCGCCAGTAGCGGATCATCAACCAGCCGCCCAGCATGCCGCCCAGGTGGGCGAAGTGGGCCACGCCGTCCCAGTCCAGGTAGCCCTGGATGAACTCCAGGCCGCCGAAGACCATCACGAAGGTGCGCGCCTTCATCGGAATGGGCGGGAACAGCGGCATGATGATGCGGTTCGGAAACAGCATGCCGAAGGCCAGCAGCAGACCGTACAGGCCGCCGGAGATGCCGATCGTCGGCACGTCCGATTGCGTCAGCGCGGTGACGACCAGCTGACTCAGCGCGGCCGACAGGATGCAGGCCAGCAGGAACTGCCAGAAGCGCCGCGGACCCCACAGGCGCTCGATCTCGGCCCCGAACATCCACAGGCCCAGCATGTTGAAGAACAGGTGCAGGAAGCCGCCGTGCAGGAATGCATAGGTGACCAGTTGCCAGGGCATGAAGTTGCCGCTGCCCACGGGCCACAGCGCGAACGCTCCCGCCAGCGGCACGAACTGGTCGACGCAGAACAGCGCCGTGCAGATCAGCATCAGCGCCTTGGTGATCGGAGGAAGCTGCGGCATGGGCTCCGGGGCGGCCGGTCAGGCCTCTGAACAAACGCTGCGGAAGGAGCAGGCTCGGCGCCTGCCGGTGGTGCCCGCGGCCAGACTCGAACTGGCACGCCTTGCGGCGGCGGATTTTGAATCCGCTACGTCTACCGATTTCGTCACGCGGGCAGGTCGTGCGTGGGTCGGCGCGAGGCCGACGACACGTCGGGCGCGGATTATGGCATGGGGTCGGCAGCCCGGCCGGCGACAGCCCATAATGGACCGAACCGCATCACGCCGCACCCCATGCCGACCTACAAAACCCTCGAAGACGTCGTCGGAGCCACCCCGCTGGTCCGATTGCAACGACTGCCCGGCGCCGCCCTCGCAGCCCGCGGCAACGTGATCCTGGGCAAGCTAGAAGGCAACAACCCGGCCGGCTCGGTCAAGGATCGGCCGGCGCTGAACATGATCCGCCGGGCCGAGGAGCGCGGCGAGATCCGGCCCGGCGACACCTTGATCGAGGCCACCTCGGGCAACACCGGCATCGCGCTGGCGATGGCCGCGGCGATCAAGGGCTACCGCATGCTGCTGATCATGCCCGAGGACCTGTCGGTGGAGCGTGCACAGGCGATGAAGGCCTATGGCGCGCAGCTGATCCTGACGCCGAAGTCGGGGGGCATGGAGCTCGCGCGCGACCTGGCCGAGCAGATGCAGAAGGATGGCAAGGGCCGGGTGCTGGACCAGTTCGCCAACGCCGACAACCCGGCGGTGCACTTCGAGACCACCGGTCCCGAGATCTGGACCGACACCGAGGGCCGCGTGACCCATTTCGTCAGCGCGATGGGCACCACCGGCACGATCACCGGCGTCTCACGCTACCTCAAGAGCCGGAACCCGGCGGTGCGCATCGTCGGCGCCCAGCCGGCCGAGGGCTCCCGCATCCCCGGCATTCGCCGCTGGCCCGAAGCCTACCTGCCGAAGATCTACGACCCGAGCGCCGTCGACGAGACGGTGCTGGTGAGCCAGTCCGATGCCGAGGACATGGCGCGCCGCCTGGCGGCCGAGGAAGGCCTGTTCGCCGGCATCTCGGCGGCGGGTGCGTGCTGGGTCGCGCTGCAACTGGCACGAACGCTGGAGAACGCGACCCTCGTGTTCGTGGTCTGCGACCGCGGCGATCGCTACCTGTCGACGGGTGTGTTTCCGGCGTGATGGGGCCCCCGGTGCCGGCGTTCCGTCGCGCCCCCAGCGCGAGGGTGAGACAGCCCGGGAGCGGCCCGGCGCCGACCTGCGAGCCCGGCGCATGAGCGCGCCGGGCCGCTTCCAAGCGCGCATCCCGCAGCGCGCCGCACGGAGGTCCATCCCGTGAGCGCTGAGTTTCGTTATTGCCCCCAGTGCGCCACACCGCTGGCGTTGCTCACCGTCGACGAAGACGGCGGCCCGAAGGCGCGGCTGCGCTGCGCGGCCTGCGGCTTCACGCACTGGAACAACCCGACGCCGGTGCTGGCCGCCGTGGTCGAATGCGTCGACCGCGGCGGGCGCCTGCTGCTGGCGCGCAACGCCGCCTGGTCGGGCCGGATGTTCGCGCTGATCACCGGCTTCATGGAGGCCGGCGAGACGCCCGAGCAAGGCATCGCCCGCGAGCTGAAGGAGGAGACGGCGCTCGACGCCGTGGCGATGGCGCTGATCGGCGTCCACGACTTCCAGCGCATGAACCAGGTGATCATCGCCTACCATGTGCAGGCGCGCGGCGAGATCTGCCTGTCGCCCGAGCTGGCCGAATACAAGCTGTTCGAGCCAGCCGAGGTCTTGTGCTGGCCGGCGGGCACCGGCGTGCTGCTGGCGCAGTGGCTGCGCGGCCGCGGCCACGAGCCCCGCTTCATCGACTGGCACAGCCGCCCCGACGAGAGCGCCGCGCCCTAGAATGGGCGCGAGCCGAGCAAGGAACACCCCATGGAAGCGAACAAGGAAATCGACACCCGCGGTCTGAACTGTCCGCTGCCCATCCTGAAGGCCAAGCGTGCGCTGGCCGAGATGACCAGCGGTGCGGTGCTGAAGGTGGTGGCGACCGACCCGGGCTCGATGCGCGATTTTCAGGCCTTCGCGCGCCAGACCGGCAACGAATTGCTCGAACAGCAGAACGTCGGCGACGAATTCATTCACCTGCTGCGCCGGCGCTGACGCCGGCCCGCCGGACGAAAGGCGCCTACAGCGCCAGCGACTTCAGGTAGGCGCGGAAGCCCGGCCCGAGTTGCGGATGGGCCAGCGCCAGTTCCACGTTGGCCTCCAGAAAACCTTCCTTGCTGCCGCAGTCGTAGCGTCGGCCTTCGTAACGGTAGGCGAACACCTTCTCGCGCCGCATCAGCGCCGCGATGCCGTCGGTCAGCTGGATCTCGCCGCCGACACCGCGCGGCAGGTTCGCGATCTCGCGGAACACGCCGGGCGTCAGGATGTAGCGGCCCGCCACGCCCAGGCGCGACGGCGCGGCTTCCGGGGCCGGCTTCTCGACGATGTGGGTCAGGTCCATCATCCGGTCGGTGACCGCCGTGCCGGCGACGATGCCGTAACGCCGGGTGTGCTCGGCCGGCACCTCCTGCACCGCGAGGATCGAGGCCTGCCATTCGGCGAACTGCGACACCATCTGCTGCAGGATCGACGGCTGGCCGACCATCAGGTCGTCGGCCAGCAGCACCGCGAACGGCTCGTTGACCACCACCGACTGCGCACACAGCACCGCATGGCCCAGGCCCAGGGCCTTGGGTTGGCGGATGTAGATGCACTCCATGTCGTCCGGCTTGACCCGATGCACCAGGTCCAGCAGTTCCTGCTTGCCGGCGGCCTCCAGTTCGTGCTCCAGCTCGTAGGCGGTGTCGAAATGGTCCGGGATCGCCCGCTTGTTGCGGCCGTTGACGAAGATCATCTGGCGGATGCCGGCCGAATAAGCCTCCTCGACCGCGTACTGGATCAGCGGCTTGTCGACCACCGGCAGCATTTCCTTGGGCTGGGCCTTGGTCGCCGGCAGGAATCGGGTGCCAAGCCCCGCGACTGGAAAGATGGCCTTGCTGATCTTCATGGACGTGTCAAGCGAGAGAAGGATGATCGATTCTGGCATGCAGGCGGCGCGGCCGGATGACTCCCGCCCCCCACGAAGCCGCGGCTCGCCCACCTCGGCGGCCGAGCCGCGTCAGGCGGCCGGCAGCCGGGCCTTCTGGTCGCGCAGGCTGGCGAGCGTGCGCTCGAAATCGGCCAGGCGCGCCCGCTCCTGCGCCACCACGGCCTGCGGCGCGCGTGCGACGAAACTCTCGTTGTCCAGCTTGGCGCGGGCCTTGCCAACCTCGCCGTCCAGCCGCAGGATTTCCTTGCCCAGGCGCTCGTGCTCGGCGGCCAGATCGATCTCGACCTTCAGCGCCAGGCGGGCTTCGCCCTGCACCAGCACCGGCGCCAGCTCGGTGGCAGCAGCGAAGGCCCCGGCATCGCCGAGCTGCTGCACCTCGCTGAGCTTGGCCAGCGCCTTGAGCAGCGGCGCAGCTTCGTCGAGGAAGCCGGCGTCGCCCAGCGTGATCAGCGGCACCCGCGCCGCAGGCGAGAGGTTCATCTCGCCGCGCAGCGTGCGGCAGGCACCGACGAAGTCCTTGAGCTTGCCGACCCAGGCG
The DNA here is from genome assembly GCF_056032705.1 of Ideonella sp. sgz306126. Classification (NCBI taxonomy): domain Bacteria; kingdom Pseudomonadati; phylum Pseudomonadota; class Betaproteobacteria; order Burkholderiales; family Sphaerotilaceae; genus Ideonella; species Ideonella sp. sgz306126. Next base: position 408,746 of record NZ_JBVYWP010000003.1, on the reverse strand, counting down.
TCGGCCGCCGGGTCCACACGCTCCAGCTGAGCCTGGGGATAGGGGGCGGTGGCGATCGTCTGCGCGCTGCCTGCCGCCTTGCGGCCGGCCACCACCGCCACCGTGTCCCACAGCTCGGCGGTGATGAAGGGCGCCACCGGGTGCAGCAGCCGCAACACGGTTTCCAGCGTGCGGATCAGCGTGCGGCGCGTGGCCCGCTGCCGGGCCTCGCTGCCGTTCTGGATCTGCACCTTGGCGATCTCCAGGTACCAGTCGCAGAACTCGTCCCAGACGAACTGGTAGACCGCGTTGGCCACGTTGTCCAGCCGGTACTCGGCAAAGCCCTGCGCCACCGCGGCTTCCACGCGCTGCAGCTCGCTGGTGATCCAGCGATCGGCCGGGCTGAACACCAGATAGCCTTCCAGCGCGCCGCCGTTGGTGCACTCGGCGGCCGTGTGCTCCTTCAGCCCGCAGTCCTGGCCTTCGCAGTTCATCAGCGCGAACTTGGTGGCGTTCCAGAGCTTGTTGCAGAAGTTGCGGTAGCCCTCGCAGCGCTTGGAGTCGAAGTTGACCGAGCGGCCCAGCGTGGCCATGGCCGCGAAGGTGAAGCGCAGCGCATCGGCGCCATAGCCGGGGATGCCTTCGGGGAATTCCTTCTCGGTGGCCTTGCGCACCTTGGGCGCGGTCTCGGGCTTGCGCAGGCCGGTGGTGCGCTTGTCCAGCAGCTCGGGCAGGGCGATGCCGTCGATCAGGTCCACCGGGTCCAGCACGTTGCCCTCGGACTTGCTCATCTTCTTGCCGTGGGCGTCGAGCACCAGGCCGTGGATGTAGACATGGCGGAACGGCACCTGGCCGGTGAAGTGCTTGGTCATCATGATCATCCGGGCGACCCAGAAGAAGATGATGTCGTAGCCGGTGACCAGCACGCTGCTGGGCAGGAACAGGTCTTGTTCTATCGTCTGGGCCGGCCAGCCCAGCGTGGAGAAGGGCACCAGGGCCGACGAGTACCAGGTGTCGAGCACGTCCTCGTCGCGGGTCAGGGTGCCGTGGTAGCCGGCGGACGTAGCCTTGGCGCGGGCCTCGTCCTCGCTGCGGGCCACGAACAGCTCGCCGCCCGTGCCATACCAGGCCGGAATCTGGTGGCCCCACCACAGCTGCCGCGAGATGCACCAGTCCTGGATGTTCTTCATCCACTGGTTGTAGGTGTTGACCCAGTTCTCGGGCACGAACTTCACGTCGCCCGATTCCACGGCCTCGATCGCCTCTTCGGCGATGGACTTGCCGTTCGTGCCGGCCTTGGTCATGGCCACGAACCACTGGTCGGTGAGCATCGGCTCGATGATCTGGCCGGTGCGGGCGCAGCGCGGCACCATCAGCTTGTGCTTCTTCACCTCGACCAGCAGGCCCTCGGCCTCGAGCTGGGCGACGACCTGCTTGCGCGCGACGAAGCGGTCCAGGCCCACGTAAGGGGCCGGAATGTCGACGGCCTCGGCGGCGCTGACCTTGGCCTCCAGGTCGAAGATGGTGAGCATCGGCAGCTTGTGCCGCAGGCCCACCTGGTAGTCGTTTTGATCATGCGCCGGCGTGACCTTGACCACGCCGGTGCCGAAGGCCTTGTCCACGTAGTCGTCGGCGATCACCGGCACCAGACGGCCGGTGATCGGCAGCTTGACCTGCTTGCCGATCAAGTGGGTGTAGCGCTCGTCCTCGGGGTGCACCATCACCGCGGTATCGCCCAGCAGGGTCTCGGGCCGGGTGGTGGCCACCACCAGCGACTCGGTGGAGCCTGCCACCGGGTAGCGGATGTGCCACAGCGAGCCGTCTTCCTCTTCGCTCTCCACCTCCAGGTCGGAAACGGCGGACTTCAGCACCGGATCCCAGCTCACCAGGCGCTTGCCGCGGTAGATCAGGCCTTCCTCGTAGAGGCGCACGAAGGTCTCGGTGACGACGGTCGAGAGCTTGTCGTCCATCGTGAAGTACTCGTGCTCCCAGCTCACCGAGTCGCCCATGCGGCGCATCTGCTGGGTGATGGTGGCGCCCGACTGCTGCTTCCACTCCCACACCTTGGCGACGAAGTTCTTGCGGCCCAGGTCGTGGCGGCTGAGCTTCTGTTCCTGCAGCTGGCGTTCGACGACGATCTGGGTCGCGATGCCGGCGTGGTCGGTGCCCGGCACCCACAGGGTGTTAAAGCCGCGCATACGGTGATAACGGGTCAACGAGTCCATGATGGTCTGGTTGAACGCGTGGCCCATGTGCAGCGTGCCGGTGACGTTGGGCGGCGGCAGCTGGATGCAGAAGCTGGGCTTGGCGGCATCCAACGTGGGCTGGTAGACGCCCGAGTGCTCCCACAGCGGCGCCCAGCGGGCTTCGATCGCGGCGGGCTCAAACGATTTGGCGAGTTCGGTCATGGCGGCAAGGCTAGTCGGCAGGCTGCCACGGGCAGCACGGAGGAGGACTCCCGGAAGCGCGCGGCCTCGGAAACCAGGGTGGGAAAACGCCACGGCAACGGCGGCGTGCAGTCATCGACCGCTGCAGCGCACCGGGCCGGGGGAGTTGCAAGGATTGTAGGGCGTGGTAGCTTGTCGCCCCTGGGGATCTCGTGGAGCACACTATGCATGCAAGCCGCCTGAACCGAGCCGTCCGCCGCCTGGCCTGGGGAGTGATCGTCGCGTCCACCGCCTGGCTGACCGCCTGCGGCGGCGGTGGCGATGCCGGGCCCAGTTGCTTGGTCGTCGACCAGCAGATCGGCCTGCGCAGCTACATGAACGACTGGTACTTCTGGTACGCCGTCAGCCCGAATCCCGACCCGGCCGGCTACGCCACGGTGGACGACTACTTCCAGGCCCTGCTCTACACCGGCAGCGATCCCGCTTTCCCGGCCGACCGCTGGAGCTACCGCAGCAGCACCGAGGCCTTCGACAACTTCTTCGTCCAGGGTCAGACCCTGGGCTACGGCGTGATGGTGGCCGGGCTGGAGGTGGCCGGCCAGCCCGGCCAGCCGCTCTACGTCCGCTACATCGAACCGGGCTCGCCGGCCGCGGCGGCCGGGCTGGCCCGCGGCGACCAGATCCTCGCCATCAACGACCAGACCGCCGCCCAGGTGATCGCCGCCAACGACTACAGCGCACTGAGCCCCACGGCACCGGGGCAGACCGTGCGCCTGAGCGTGCAGAACGCCGCCGGCCAGCGCCAGTTGACGCTGACCGCGGCGGTCTACGCGCTGGCGCCGGTGGTGGACACCGCGGTCCTCGCCAGCCCCGGCGGCCGCAGCGTCGGCTACCTGATGGTCAAGGACATGGTCAACCAGGCGCTGGCGCCGATGGATGCCGCCTTCGCGCAGTTCAAGGCCGCCGGCGTGCAGGACGTGGTGATCGACCTGCGCTACAACGGCGGCGGCCTGGTCTCCACCGCCGCCGCGCTGGCCTCGTACCCGGCCGGGCCGACGACCACCGGCCAGGTCTTTGCCAACCTGCTGTTCAACGACCGCCACACCGACAGCGACCGCACCGTGGCCTTCCAGGGCCTCGCCAATGCCACCGGCCTGTCGCGGGTGTACGTGCTGACCGGCCCGCGCACCTGCTCGGCCAGCGAGCAGGTGATCAACGCGCTCGCGCCGTTCGTCGAGGTGGTCACGATCGGCGACACCACCTGCGGCAAGCCGGTGGGCTTCGTGCCGGTCGATGACGGTTGCGGCAACACCTGGAGCATCGTGAACTTCGAGACCGCCAACGCCCAGGGCACGGGCCGCTACTTCAACGGCCTGGCAGCCACCTGCCCGGTGGCCGAGAACTTCGCCAGCGTGCTGGGAACGACGAGCGAGCCGCTGCTGGCCACCGCGCTGGCGCATGCCGACAGCGGCAGTTGCCCTGCCGCCGGCGTGGCCCAGACGCACGCCCATCTGCTGGGCTGGAGGCCGGCCGCACAGCGTCCGCGCGTCAACGAACCGGGGGACCGCGGCGGCATGCTGCTGCGCTGACAGGAACGAACGCGGGTCGAGTTGCGCGCGCCTCGTCGAAACGCGGGCCTCACCGGCAGGCGACTCACATCAGCAGGTGTTCGCCCGCGTTTTCACCGCCGAGGATGACGTAGTTGACGCGGCGCAGGTCCGTCAGTTGGGTGCCGCCGGAGTAGGAGATCGAGCTTTGCAGGTCCTCGTGCATCTCGCGCACCGTGTCGGCCAGCTGGCCCTTGATCGGCTCCAGGATGCGCTTGCCCTCGACATGCTTGTACTCGCCCTTGTTGAAGTCGCTCGCGCTGCCGTAGTACTCCTTGTAGCGCCGGCCGTCGACCTCGACCGTGGCGCCGGGCGATTCCTCGTGGCCCGCGAACAGCGAGCCCACCATCACCATCGCCGCGCCGAAGCGCACGCTCTTGGCGATGTCGCCGTGGTGGCGGATGCCGCCGTCGGCGATGATGGGCTTGGTCGCCACCCGGGCACACCATTTCAGCGCGCTGAGCTGCCAGCCGCCGGTGCCGAAGCCGGTCTTGAGCCGCGTGATGCAGACCTTGCCCGGGCCGATGCCGACCTTGGTCGCGTCGGCCCCCCAGTTCTCCAGATCGATCACCGCCTCCGGCGTGCCGACGTTGCCGGCGATGACGAAGGTCTTCGGCAGCTTGTGCTTGATGTAGTCGATCATCTGCCGCACGCTCTCGGCGTGGCCGTGGGCGATGTCGATCGTGATGTAGTCGGCCCCCACCCCCTCCGCCGCGAGACGGTCGATCACCGCTCGGTCGGCCGGCTTGACGCCCGAGCTGATCGACACGAACAGGCCCAGCTCGCGCATGCGCCGGGCATAGGCCACGTTGTCCAGGTCGAAGCGGTGCATCACGTAGAAGTAGCCGTTGGCGGCCAGCCATTCGGTGATCTTCTCGTCCACCACGGTCTTCATGTTGGCCGGCACCACCGGCAGCTTGAAGCGGCGGCCGCCGAAGTCCACGCCGGTGTCGCACTCGGCGCGGCTTTCCACGCGGCACTTGCGCGGCAGCAAGAGCACGTTGTCGTAATCGAAGATGTCCATCTCACAGGCTCCAGAGGTGATTCGGCGCTTTGATCGCAGTGCGCCGATATGGGCTGCGAGCGCTTGACCTGGAGGCCCGGCTCTGCCGCGAAGGCCATTCAGCGCGGAATGGTGCAGGCAGGCAAACCGGACGCCAGAATTTGGGCCCGGTGGCTGATTCTACGCAGGTCGGACGGGTCGCCTGCAGTGCGGGATTTCGATGGCTGAAGCCGGCCTGTTTCGGACTTTCGATCGTTGCGGCCTCACGTCTGAGCGCGATCAGGACGCCGGCGCGCTCTGCTCCGCCCATGTCCTCCGTCATCGACCCTGCGGGCCGATGCCTCCGCCTTTGCTTCACTGCACAGAGCCCCGCCATTCTCATCCATCACCGCGAGCGGCTCTCGACGAAGAGCTCGGTGGTCGACGGCGGAGGGCGTTGGGTGAGTGGCACAGCGAGGTCAAGGAGGAGCCCGAAGCCCGCCAGGGTTGCGGGCGGGGGACACGAGCGGAGTCGCTCGCGCAACGGCCTCCGCCTCGCTCGACAGGGGGGCGCGTCCCGAGACCTGAGGTCGGCAACGGTCCGCTGGCCGCCTCCCTACAATCCCCGGATGCCCTTCCAAGACCCCTCAGACCACGCACCTCCGCCCCCCGATGCCAGCGGACTGCTGCGGGGCCTGAACCCCGAGCAGTTGGCGGCGGTCACGCTGGGGGCCGAGCCGGCGCTGATCCTGGCCGGGGCGGGATCGGGCAAGACCCGGGTGCTGACCACGCGCATCGCCTGGCTGCTGCAGACCGGCCAGGTCTCGCCCGGCGGCGTGCTGGCCGTCACCTTCACCAACAAAGCGGCCAAGGAGATGCTGACGCGGCTCTCCGCCATGCTGCCGGTGAACGTGCGCGGCATGTGGATCGGCACCTTCCACGGCCTGTGCAACCGCTTCCTGCGTGCGCACTGGAAGGCGGCCGGCCTGCCGCAGAGTTTCCAGATCCTCGACAGCGGCGACACGCTCAGCGCGGTCAAGCGCGTGATCAAGGCGATGAAGCTGGACGAAGAACGCTTCGTGCCCAAGCAGGTCAACTGGTTCATCGCCGGCTGCAAGGAAGACGGCCAGCGGCCCAAGGACGTCGCGATCCACGACGGCCAGACCCAGACGCTGGTCGAGATCTACCAGGCCTACGAAGATCAGTGCCAACGCGAGGGCGTGGTCGACTTCGCCGAGCTGATGCTGCGCACCTACGAGCTGATGCGCGACGACGCCGCGCTGCGCGAGCATTACCGCCGGCGCTTCCGCCACATCCTGGTCGACGAGTTCCAGGACACCAACCGGCTGCAGTACGCGTGGCTGAAGATGTTCGCCGGTCCCGAAGCCGCGGTGCTGGCCGTGGGCGACGACGACCAGAGCATCTACGCCTTCCGCGGCGCGCAGGTCGGCAACATGGCGGACTTCGAACGCGAGTTCCGCGTCAAGCAAGTGATCCGGCTGGAACGCAACTACCGCAGCTACGGCAACATCCTCGACGCGGCCAACGAACTGATCAGCCACAACAGCCGTCGCCTGGGCAAGACCCTGCGCACCGAGGCCGGGCCGGGCGAGCCGGTGCGGGTGCAGGAAAACACCAGCGACTTCGCCGAGGCGCAGTGGCTGCTCGAGGAACTGCAGCAGCTCAACCGCAGCGGCCTGCCGCGGCGCGAGGCGGCCATCCTGTACCGCAGCAACGCACAGTCGCGGGTGATCGAATCGGCGCTGTTCAACGCCGGCATTCCGTACCGCGTCTATGGCGGACTGCGCTTCTTCGAGCGCGCCGAGGTCAAGCACGCACTGGCCTACCTGCGCCTGATCGAGAACTGCAACGACGACACCAGCTACCTGCGGGTCGTGAACTTCCCGACCCGCGGCATCGGCGCGCGCACGCTGGAGCAGTTGCAGGACGCCGCGCGCCAGACCGGCCGCAGCCTGTGGCAGAGCGTGGGCGCGGTCGGTGGCAAGGGCGGCGCCAACCTGATCGCGTTCAACGCGCTGGTCGACGCGATGCGCAACGACACCCACGGCCTGACGCTGCGCGAGATCATCGAGCACATGCTGCAACGCTCCGGCCTGGTCGACTTTTACCGCACCGAGAAGGAAGGCGCCGACCGGATCGAGAACCTGGAGGAACTGGTCAACGCGGCCGAGGCCTTCGTCACCCAGGAAGGCTTCGGCAAGGACGCCGTCGCACTGCCGGTGGACGAACACGGCCCGGGCCGGATCGCCGCCGGCCTGCCGCAGGCGGTGGCCGGCGTCGACCTGACGCCGGACGCCGAAACCGGCGAGATCGTCAGCCCGCTGGCGGCCTTCCTGACCCACGCCGCGCTGGAGGCCGGCGACAACCAGGCCCAGGCCGGCCAGGACGCGGTGCAGCTGATGACGGTGCACTCGGCCAAGGGGCTGGAGTTCGACGCGGTGTTCATCACCGGGCTGGAAGAAGGGCTGTTCCCGCACGAGAACTCGCTTTCCGACGCCGACGGGCTGGAAGAAGAACGCCGCCTGATGTACGTGGCCATCACCCGCGCGCGCCAGCGCCTGTACCTGAGCTTCAGCCAGACCCGCATGCTGCACGGCCAGACGCGCTACAACGTCAAGAGCCGCTTCTTCGACGAGTTGCCCGAAGGCGCGCTGAAATGGCTCACGCCGCGCCACCAGGGCTTCGGTTCGGGCTTCGCGCAGGATTACCAGGCCGCCTGGCAGCGCGGCAGCGGCCTGGGCTCGGTCGTCGGCGCGGGGCGCCACAGCGGCTGGCAGCCGCCTTCAGCGCCCAGTTCAGCGCCCGTGCCCAAGGCCATGGCAGAGAACGCCGCCAAGGCCGCCGGCCACGGGCTGCGCGTCGGCCAGGGCGTGTTCCACACCAAGTTCGGCGAGGGCGTCGTCGTCACGCTGGAGGGCGGCGGCGAGGACGCCCGTGCGCAGGTCAACTTCGGCCGTCACGGCCCGAAATGGCTGGCTTTGTCGGTCGCCAAACTGACCCCGGTGGACTGAGGTCGGCGGGGGGGCGGCTTCAGCGGCGCGGCCGCGGGCAGCGCGAAAACCCTCAAGTCGGGCGCGCCGTACCCGATATGGCGTCTCAGGGAGTTGACGAATTCGATGCGTCGCCACGGTCCACGCCACCGTGGGCGACGATCGTCCTTTTGCCTCGGACCGATCCATGCCCCACCCGCGCAAGCACCGCTGTTCCGCTTCAGGTCCGCCGACCCGAAGCGGCGCGTGCGCGAACGGGCGGCGATGGCGGGGCTGGTGGATCGGCGTCGCGATGCTGCATTCGCTGGCGCTGGCGTCGACTGCCGACACCGCGGAACTGGACCGGCTGGAGCAGATCGGCCGGGCCCACCCCGACTCCGCCGAAGCCGGGCTGGAGCGCCTGCTCGCCCCTGCGGGGGTCGACGAATCCACCCGACTGGATGGCCTGTTCCTGCTCGGCAAGCTCCAGGCCGACCGGCACATCGCCGACAACGTCACCGCCGTGACCTCCCGCCTGGGCGACTTGTCGACCCGCACCGCCGACGTCCGGCGGCGCGACGACGCGCTGGCGGCGATCGACTGCCTGACCGCCGACCAGATCGCGGCGGACGGCCCGCTGGCGCGTGCCGAGGCCTTGCTGGACGACGCGATGCACCGGCTGACGCCGACATCGTCGCAGCGGGTGCGGCTCGGCTGCCTGCTGATCCAGGCGGTCGTCAAGGAGAACCTGGGCCATCTGGACGACGCCGTGCGGCTGAACCAACTGGCGATTCACGAGGCCGATCTCCGCGGGCCCGCCTGGCAGCGCGCCGAGTTGCGCTCGGTGCTCGCCAACGTGCTGCGCCGCGCCGGCCAGACCGAGCAAGCCCTGCAGATCAACCGGGAGGCGCTGAAGCTGGCCCAGGATCAGCACGACGCGCTGGCCCAGTCCCACGCGCTGACGCTGCAGTACATCCTGATCGACAGCTTCGGCGCCGACCCCGGGCGCGACGCGCTGGAACTCGCGGCCGCCGAAGGGGCGCTGAAGTTCGCCCGCGAGGCGGGCTCGCTCTATGTCGAGGCGCAATGCCGCTCCAACCTGAGCGACTTCTACCTTCAGCGCGGCCGCTACCAGCAGGCCTACGACATCGCCCAGCAGGGCTTGGCGCTGGCCCGGACGGCCCACAACCAGGATGCGGAAGGCGTCGCGCTGATCAACAGCGGCGAGGCCTTGATCTCGCTTCACCGCAAGGACGAGGGCATGCGCCTGGTGCACCAGTCGATCGACCGGGACCTGCGCGCCGACAGCCTGGTCAGCGCCGCCGAATCGCTGGAAGACCTCGGCCGCTACCTCGAGCGCGCCGGCTACCTGGCCGACGCCTACACCACCGACCAGGACCTGCGCCGCGTCAATCAGGAACTGGCGCATCGCACGCGCGAGCGCGACGTGGTCGAGCTGCAGGCTCGCTTCGAGGCCGACCGGCGCGGCGCCGAGCGCGCCAGGCTGATGGACGACAACCGCCTCGCGCAGGCGCAGCTGCGCCAGCATGCGCTGCGCCAGCGCGTCTGGATCCTGGGCGTCGGCACGGTGGCGCTGCTGCTGGCGCTGGCGGCGCTGACGTACCGGCGCGTCAAGCGGACCCAGTTCGCGCTGTTCGAAACCAACCAGCGGCTGAGCGACGAAAGCCGCCACGACCCGCTCACCGGCGCGGCCAACCGGCGCCATTTCCAGGCGCGCTTCAGCACCGCAGAGCACACGGACCGCGGCGCCTCGGGACGGGCCGCCGGCGCCTTGTTCCTGATCGATCTGGACAAGTTCAAGCACATCAACGACCGCTACGGCCATGCCGGTGGCGACGCCGTGCTGGTCGAGGTGGCGCGCCGCCTGCGGGCGGTCATCCGGCCGCAGGACCTGCTGGTGCGCTGGGGCGGCGAGGAGTTCCTGCTGGTGGTGCCGATGCCCTCGCCCGGCCAGGTCGACGCGCTGGCCCAGCGGCTGCTGAACGCGCTGGCCGCCTTGCCGGTGGCGGTCGACGACGAGCGCATCGTGGTGTCGGCGTCGGTGGGCTATGCGACCTTCCCGCTCGGGCCGGGCGGCTTCGAGTGGGGCTGGGAGCAGGCCGTGAACCTGGTGGACACCGCCATGTACGTCGCCAAGGCCCAGGGCCGCAACCGGGCCTGCGGCGTCAGCGCGTGCACGGCGCAGTCCCACGAGGCCGCGGCAGCCACGCTGCTGGACCTCGAAGCCGCCGAACGGCGCGGCGAGGTCCGCCTCACCGCGCTGAAGGGCCTGGAGACCGCGGAGATGCCGGCATGAGCGCGCCAGGCTGCTCCCCAGCGCGAATCCCGCAGCGCGTGGCGCGGAGGGCCGCCCCATGAGCGCGCATCCGAAGCGCCTGGCAGCGGCCGTGCTCATCCTGGCGCTGGGGCTGCTGACCATCGCCGAGGCAGCGCGGGCCAACGATCTGCTGCAGCAGACGGCGGCCGAGCTGTCGCGCCAGGCCGACCGCTGGATCGACGACAGCAACGACAGCACCACCCTGCCGTGGGCGGGCATGACGGGCGGGCCGGTCCCCGCCGCCTTGTCCGAGACCCAATGGACCCGGATGCGCGCCCGCGTGCAAGGCATCGTGATGGCCCGATCCGACCGCGCCGCCGACGCGGCGGCGGCGCTGGCCGTCCTGGCCGGCCTGGCTCGCCAGGGCGACCTGGGTGCGCTGGGCGACGAGCACCTGCTGCAGTCCCTGCTGTATCAGCGGCAATGGCGCAGCAAGGACGCCGAAGCCGAGGAACTGCAAGCCGACCAGGCCTACGCCGCCCAGTGCGGTCCGGCGCTCGACGGGGCCGGATGCGATGCCCGGCCGTGGTGGCGGGTGCTGCACCAGGAAGCGATGCGAGCCGACACCCAGGGCCGGCAGATCGAGGCACGCGCACTGCAGCAGCGTGCGCTGGACCTGGCCGACCGGCTGGGCGACAACACGCTGCGGGCCTGGTCGCTGTCGGATCTCGCCTACGTCAGCAACGCCCTTGGCGACAAAGAGCTGGCGCGGCGGCAAATGGCCCAGGCCGAGCGGATCGCCCAGGACGACGAGAGCCGGCTGGCCTGGTTCCGGGTGCGCAACAACGCCTCGCGCCTGGCCAGCGCCTCGGCCGAGCCGGACGTCGCACGGCACGCGCTGGACGAGGCGCTGGCGCTGGCCCGTGCGCAGCACTGGCAGCGGCTCGAAGCCCTGGTGCTGGGCAACCTCGCCGACGCCTGGGTGCACGGCGGCCATCCGCGCCAGGCCTTGAAGGCGGTGGAGCAGGCGCTGCCGCTGGCCCGCCGCTTCGGCGACCTCGAGCGCGAGCCGCTGCTGCTGCACAACGGCGGCCTGGCCCGCCTGGCGCTGGGCCAGGTCCGGCAGGGCCGCGCCGACCTGGATGCGGCGCTGCTGATCTGGACCCGGGCCGGCGCCGAAGGCACCGTGCGCACCGCGTTGCACGAATACGCCGACGCGCTGGCGCAGGCCGGCGAGCCGGGCGATGCGCTGGCGCTCTACCACCGCGAGCAGGCGCTGGGCGCGCGCATGGACCAAGCCAACCGCCAGGCCTTGCAGGCCGAGCTGAGCCGGCGCTACCGCAGCGAGAGCGAGCAGCGGGAGCTGGCCCGACTGCAGCGCGCCAAGGCGCTCAACCTGGCTGAGCTGGACAACCAGCGGTTGACCCAGCGCCTGTGGCTGATGGGCGGCGCGCTGCTGCTGGCGGCGCTGTCGTTCCTGGGACTGCTGGTGCGGCGCGCGCTGGCCGCCAACCGTCGCCTGCGCGAAGGTCAGGCCCTGCTCCAGCGCCAGCGCGAATGCGATGTGCTGACCGGTCTGGCCAACCGTCACCGGTTCCAGGACGTGATGGCCGCGCGCGCCGACGGCCGGGGCTTCACCGGCGCCTTGATGATGCTGGACGTCGACCATTTCAAGCAGGTCAACGACCGCCACGGCCACCCGGGCGGCGATGCCGTGCTGATCGAATTGGCCCGCCGCCTGCAGGCCGCGGTGCGCGAAGACGACCTGCTCTGCCGCTGGGGCGGCGAGGAGTTTCTGCTGTTCTCGCCGTCGCTGTCGGCCGATGGGCTGGCGGCGCTGGCCGAGCGCCTGCTCGGCCTGGTGGGCGACGAACCGCTGCGGCTGCCCGATGGCCAGGCGCTGGATTTGACCCTGTCGGTGGGCTATGCCCGCTTTCCGCTCCCCGCCCACCAGCTGCCGATGAGCTGGGAGCGCGCGGTGAACCTGGTCGACATGGCCTTGTACACCGCCAAATCGATGGGCCGCGACCGGGCGATCGGCGTGGTCTCGCTCGCGGCGGCCGACAACGCCGCCCTGGTGGCGACCGAGGCCGCGTTCGACGACGCCCGCCTGAGCGGACGGGTCACGCTGCACCAGCACAGCCGGGTGCCGGAGACCCGATCGGCTGCGGCCGGGACCTCAGTCGTCGACCGCCCCGAAGGTGTCGACGAAGCAGAAATACAGTGACGCGTAGAAGGCCGTGGTAAAGATCAGCGCCATCGGCATCATCACCAGCGGCGCCACCGAACCCAGGCCCAGCAGCGTCAGCGCCAGCGCCGTGATCGCCCCGGCGAACACCAGGCTGGCGGCCCAGGTCAGCCCGTACACGGCGAAGGCGCCGCGCGTGCGCCAGACCGCCAGCAGGCTGGTGAACAAGGCCTGCAGCAGGCCTTGCCGCCCCCATCGCACCAGCGCCGGTGCATGCCAGAACGGCAGGCTCAACAGCACCGACAGCACGACCCGCGCGATCGCCCCCGCCAGCACGCCGGGCGCCGCCGCCAACTGCTCGATCTCGGCGCTGCCGGCCTTGCCGCCGGCCATCGCGTCGACCAGGTCGTCGAAGCGGCCGCCATCGATCAGGTTGCACAGCGCCAGGATGGCCAGCGTCGCCAGCGCATAAGCCAGGCACAGGTTGATCAGCGTGCGGCGCTGCGCCGCCCCGCCGTCGCGCCACAGGGCCAGGTAGACGCCCGGGCGCACCGGCTCGCCGCGTTGCGCGCCGGCCACCGCCATCATGAAGGCCAGGCTCAGCAGCGGCACGATCATCATCAGCAACAGGCCACCGACGGCCGGCAGGGCGCTGAAGACCAGCGCCGCCAGCATGAACAGCACGAACAGGCCGGCATAGCCCATCGGATGCCGGAAACACTCGGCAAAGCCCTGGCGGACCCAGCGCAGGCCGCGGGCGGCGGGCACGGTGTGAAGTTTCAATCCCATCGGTCTTTCTCAGGCCACGACGGTGTCGTCGGGCGGATGCCAGGGCTGGGCGACCGCGTCGCGCAGCACCCGTTCGAAATGGGCCGGGTCCTTGGCCTGCAGCAGCGCGGCATCGCGCGGCAGGTGCCAGTCGGCCAGGCGCGAGAGCCAGAACCGCAGCGCGGCGGTGCGCCGCAGCCCCGCCAGCAGGCGGCGCTCGGCCGCGCTGGCCGGACGCTCGGCCTGGTAGGCGTGCCACAGGGCTTCGGCCCGCTCGGGCACCAGCGTGCCGCGGTCGAGGTCGATGCACCAGTCGTTCAAGACCACCGCCAGATCGTAGGCAAAGCTGTCGATGCCGGCGAAATAGAAATCGAACACGCCCGACAGCCGCTCGCGCCCGGGCAGGCCGGCGAACAAGGCGTTGTCGCGGAACAGGTCGGCATGCACGGCCCCCCGCGGCAGGCCGGCGTGCGCAGGCGATCGCCCGAGCTGCTGCTGGAACGCGAGTTCGGCATCCAGCAGCGCCGCAGCGCCGGCGTCCAGCCATGGACGCACGGTGGCGGCGGTGGCCTCGCGCCAGTCGGCGCCGCGCAGGTTCGGCTGGTGCAGCGGGAAATCGGCCACCGCCAGATGCATCCGGGCCAGCGTCGCGCCCACCTGGGCGCAATGGTGCAGGTCGGGCGCGTCCAGCGTCTCGCCGTCCAGCCGGTTCACCAGCGCGGCGGGCTTGCCGGCCACCTGGTGCACCAGGGTACCCTGCGCATCGGCCTGCGGTTCGGGCACCGGCAGGCCGTGGCGGGCCAGGTGGCGCATCAGGTGCAGATAGAACGGCAGCTGCTCGGCGCTCAGGCGTTCGAACAGGGTCAGCACCCATTCACCGCATTCCGAACTGACGAAGTAGTTGGTGTTCTCGATCCCGCTGGCGATCGGGGTCAGCGCCTGCAAGGCGCCCAGCCCCAGGTCGCTCAGCAGGGCTTGGGCCTGAGTAGGGCCCACTTCGGTGTAAACCGCCATGGCGTCGGGAAAAGGAAAAGGAACGACCGCCGCAGCGGCCGGACGTTAGAAGGTGCGCGAAAACCAGACCCGCTGGCCGGCCTGCGGGTCATGGGCCGGATCTTCGCCGGGCTTGGGCGGCACGATCTCGTACGGCGGCATGCCCTTGATCTTGGGCTGCACCGTCAGCTTGCGCGTCTGCCCGCGCACGCGCAACTCCTCGATGCGCACGTGGGCGTCCTCGGTCACCCGATCGATCACCTGGGGTTCGCCGGTCGCTGCGCTGGCCGGCTCGGCCGGTGGCAGCGCTGGCGCCGCCTCGGCCCGCACCGACAGCGCGGTCACCAGGCCCAGCGCGGCGAAACAGGTGGAGAAGATTCGAAGCATGCGCCGATTGTAGGCAGTCGCCGTGGCGGGCATGTTTCCACGGGTGAGAATCGCGCCATGACGACGCCCACCGATTCCGCCCCGACCCTGCTGCTGGTCGATGGCTCCAGCTACCTGTACCGCGCCTACCATGCCATGCCCGACCTGCGCGGCCCCGGCGGCGAGCCCACCGGCGCGATCCACGGCATGGTGGCGATGATGAACTGGCTGCGCGACAAGATCGGCGCGCAGCACGCGGTCTGCGTCTTCGACGCGAAGGGGCCGACCTTCCGCGACGCCTGGTATCCCGACTACAAGGCCCATCGTGCGCCGATGCCCGACGACCTGCGGACGCAGATCGAGCCGATCCACGAGGTGGTGCGCCTGCTCGGCTGGCCGGTGCTGGAGGTGCCCGGCATCGAGGCCGACGACGCGATCGGCACGCTGGCCCGGGTGGGCGCGGCGACCGGGCATCAGGTGCTCATCTCGACCGGCGACAAGGACCTGGCGCAGCTGGTGACCGACCGGGTGACGCTGATCAACACCATGGCCAAGCCGCCCGAGCGGCTGGACGTGGCCGGCGTGACGGCCAAGTTCGGCGTGCCGCCCGACCGCATCATCGACTACCTGACCCTGGTCGGCGACACCGTGGACAACGTGCCCGGCGTCGAGAAGGTCGGCCCCAAGACGGCCGTGAAGTGGCTGGCCGAACACGGCTCGCTGGACGGCGTGGTGGCCGCCGCAGGGCAGATCAAGGGCGCCGTGGGCGAGAACCTGCGCAAGGCGCTGGACTGGCTGCCGACGGGCCGCAAGCTGATCACCGTGGTGACCGACTGCGACCTGAGCGGCCATGTGCCCGACTGGCCCAGCCTGGAGTCGGTGGCGCTGAAGCCGGCCGACCGCGCCGGCCTGCTCGATTTCTACACCCGCTACGGCTTCAAGACCTGGAAGCGCGAGCTGGAGTCGGCACCCGGCGCGACCCCGATCGATCCGGCGGCGGGCGCCGACCCGGCGGATGGACCCGTGGTCGCCGCGCCGGCGGCGCCGTCCGCCGCGCTGCCCAACGACTACCGCACCGTGGGCACGCTGGCCGAACTGGACGACTGGCTGGCCCGCCTGCGCGCGGCGCCGCTGGCGGCGCTGGACACCGAGACCGATTCGCTGGACGCGATGCGCGCCCGCATCGTCGGCCTGTCGTTCGCGGTCGAGCCCGGCCGGGCGGCCTACGTGCCGCTGGCCCACGACTATCCCGGCGCGCCCGACCAGCTGCCGCTGCAGGACGTGCTGGCGCGCCTGCGGCCCTGGCTGGAAGACGCCGGCGCCGCCAAGCTCGGCCAGAACATCAAGTACGACCTGCACGTCTTCGCCAACCACGGCATCGCCGTCCAGGGCTACCGCCACGACACGATGCTGGAGAGCTACGTGCTCGAAGCCCACAAGCCGCATGGCCTGGAAAGCCTGGCCGAGCGCCACCTCGGCCGGCGCGGCCTGAGCTACGAGGACCTGTGCGGCAAGGGGGCGAACCAGATCCCGTTCTCGCAGGTCGACATCGAGCGCGCCAGCACCTACAGCGGCGAGGACAGCGAGATGTGCCTGCAGGTGCACCAGGCCCTGGCGCCGCAACTCGCGGCCGACCCCGGCCTGAGCTTCGTCTACGAGCAGATCGAGCTGCCGACCGCCGCGCTGCTGATGCGCATCGAGCGCACCGGCGTGCTGATCGACGCGGCCCGCCTGGCGGCGCAAAGCCAGCAGCTGGCCGAGCGCATGCTGGCGCTGGAGGCGCAGGCCTTCGAGATCGCGGGCCAGCCCTTCAACCTGGGCAGCCCGAAGCAGATCGGCGAGATCCTGTTCGGCAAGCTGGGCCTGCCGGTGAAGAAGAAAACCGCCAGCGGCGCGCCGTCGACCGACGAGGAAGTGCTGCAGGAACTGGCCGCCGACTACCCGTTGCCCGCCACGCTGCTGGAGCATCGCAGCCTGGCCAAGCTGAAGGGCACCTACACCGACAAGCTGCCGTTGATGGTCAACCCCGCCACCGGCCGGGTGCACACCAACTACGCGCAGGCGGTGGCGGTCACGGGGCGCCTGTCGAGCAACGAGCCCAACCTGCAGAACATCCCGATCCGCACGCCCGAAGGCCGGCGCGTGCGCGAGGCCTTCATCGCGCCGCCCGGCCACGTGATCGTCAGCGCCGATTACTCGCAGATCGAGTTGCGCATCATGGCCCACCTCAGCGGCGATCCGGGCCTGACCCGCGCCTTCGCCGAAGGCCAGGACGTGCACCGCGCCACCGCGGCCGAGGTCTTCGGCATCGCACCCGATGCGGTCAGCAGCGAACAGCGCCGCTACGCCAAGACGATCAACTTCGGCCTGATCTACGGGATGGGGGCCTTCGGCCTGGCGCAGAGCCTGGGCATCGACCAGAAGGCCGCGAAGAACTACATCGATCGCTACTTCGAACGCTTTGCCGGCGTGCGCCGTTTCATGGACCAGACCAAGGCGCTGGCGGCCGAACGGGGCTATGTGGAAACCGTCTTCGGCCGCCGCCTGTGGCTGCCCGAGATCAAGGGCGGCAACGGCCCGCGCCGCGCCGGCGCCGAACGCCAGGCGATCAACGCGCCGATGCAGGGCACGGCCGCCGACCTGATCAAGCTGGCGATGATCGCGGTGCAGCGGGCACTGGACGACGAAGGACACGCGTCGCGCATCGTGATGCAGGTGCACGACGAACTGGTGTTCGAGGTGCCCGAGGCCGAACTGGGCTGGATCCGCGAGGCCGTGCCGCGCCTGATGGCCGGCGTGGCATCGCTGAGCGTGCCGCTGCTGGCCGAGGTGGGCGTGGGCGCGAACTGGGACGAGGCCCACTGAGCATCGCCCTGCCGGGCACGCGATCAGGCCGGCTGGTCGGGCAGCGCGGCGCCGCACTGGTGGCAGAAATGCGCGTCGGGGTGGTGCTCCAGCGCCTGGCAGGCCGGGCAGACCCGGGTGCGGGCATCGCGCTCCTCGAAACGCTGGGCCGTGAATTCGGCGCTGACGATGCCGGTCGGCACGGCCAGCGTGCCCCAGCCCAGCAGCATGATCACCGAAGCCACGAAGCGGCCCAGGTCGGTCGTCGGCACGATGTCGCCGTAGCCGACGGTGGTCATCGTGGCCACCGCCCAGTACATGCTGACCGGGATGCTGGTGTAGCCGTGCTCCGGGCCTTCGACGACGTACATCACCGTGCCCAGCACCAGCGCCACCAGCAGCACGATCGACAGGAAGACCAGGATCTTGCGGCGCGACGCCTTCAGCGCATCCACCAGCAGTCGGTACTCGCCGAAATAGGTGCTGAGCTTGAGGATCCGGAAGATCCTCAGCAGCCGCAGCACTCGCACGTCGATGAAGGCCTGCAGCGGCGTCAGCAGCACCGCCAGGAAGCTCGGCAGCAAGGCCAGCAGGTCGATGATGCCGTAGCCGCTGCGGGCGTACTTCCACGGCTGTTCGACGCACACCAGGCGCGCGATGTATTCGACGGTGAACAAGCCGGTGAAGATCCACTCCAGGATGCTGAACTCGCGGCTGTAGGCCAGGCGCAGCGAGGTCACGCTGTCCATCATGACCACGACCACGCTGGCCAGGATGACCGCCACCAGCAGCATGTCGAACCGGCGTGCAGCCGGCGTGTCGACCTCGAAGATCACGGCGTACAGGCGTCGGCGCCAACCGGCTGCGGGCTTGCCGTAATTGGCGGGTTCCACCAACAGCGGGACGGCTACAGGCGGCGGCACGGCGGGCTCGTTCATGGGGACTGCGGTTCCTGATGGAGAGGGCCGGACGGCCGCGGGTTCGGCGCGGGAACGTCTGGACCGGCGTTCATTTTGCCCTTTCGCCGCGAGGCCGACACACCGTTGCATGAACGTCGGATGAGCGCCCTCCCCGGCAAGCTTCAGTATGTGCGCGAGCGCCGCAAGGTGTCGAGTCACCCAACGTAAACCCGTGCGGTGCAGGCCGCGGCACGCTCGCCCACGAGCCGTACTTTGCCCGGCTGCACAGCCCGGGAAACCCCCGAGCCGATCGGCGCCGCTTTGCCTTGCGTCAATGCAAAGCGACTTCTATCATTCGCCGACCGGTTGGTTAGGTAATTCATCGCAGCGCCGGCACAAGAACAGGAGACCGCCATGTCCGAGCCCGAGGTACGGGTGGCCGACGACGGCGCGGTGCGCGTGATCACGCTGAACCGGCCGGCCTCGCTCAACAGCTTCACCGGCGCGATGCACCGCCAGCTCCGCGCCGCGCTGGACGCCGCGGCCGGCGATGCCGGCGTGCGCGCGCTGCTGGTCACCGGGGCCGGGCGCGGCTTCTGTGCCGGGCAGGACCTGAACGATCCCGAGATGGTCGCCCGCCCCGGCGAGGCCGTGGACATCGGCGCGGTGATCGAATCCCACTACAAGCCGCTGGCACTGCGCCTGGCCTCGATGCCGGTGCCGGTGGTGATGGCCGTCAACGGCGTGGCCGCCGGTGCCGGTGCCAACTTCGCGCTGCACGGCGACATCGTGATCGCGGCCCGCTCGGCCAGCTTCATCCAGGCCTTCTCCAAGATCGGCCTGATTCCGGACTGCGGCGGCACCTGGCTGCTGCCGCGCCTGCTCGGCCGGGCGCGCGCGCTGGGCCTGGCGCTGACCGGCGACAAGCTCGGCGCCGAGCAGGCCGCCGCACAAGGCCTGATCTGGCTGTGCGTCGACGACGCCGAGCTGATGGACACCGCGATGGCGATGGCGCGACGGCTGGCCGCGATGCCGGTGCGTGCGCTCGCGGCGACCCGCCACGCGTTCGACCAGGCCGCCGGCATGGACCTGGACCAGGCCTTGTCGCTGGAGGCCTCGGTGCAGCGCGAGATGGGCCAGGGCCGCGATTTCGCCGAGGGCGTGGCGGCGTTCCAGCAGAAGCGGCCACCGAGCTTCACCGACCGATGAACCCACCTCGGACTCCCCCCTCTTCGGCCGAGGCCCAGCGCGTGGCCGAAGCCTGCCGCGACGCCATGTGGGTCGGCGACCATGCCTGCCAGGCCATGGGCTTGCGGGTGACCGCGGTCGGCCCGGGCACGGCCACGCTGGAGATGACGGTGCGCACCGACATGCTCAACGGCCACCAGATCTGCCATGGCGGCCTGATCGCCACGCTGGCGGATTCGGCCTTCGCCTATGCCTGCAACGCGTACAACGAGGTCACCGTGGCATCGGGCTTCAGCATCGAGCTGTTCGCCCCGGCCCACCTGGGCGACGTGCTCAGCGCCCAGGCCCACGAAGTCCACCGCGGCGGCCGCACCGGCGTCTACGACATCGAAGTGCGCAACCAGAAAGGCACGCGCATCGCGGCCTTTCGCGGCCGCTCCCACACCCTCAAGGGACGCCCGGTGACCGCGCTGCCCGACCCCACCTGACCCTGCCACCGGAGACCCGCCCCATGCCCGCGCGACACCCTGCCCCCGGCGAACTCGACCCGATCGAGCGCGCCAGCCGCGACGAGATCCAGGCGCTGCAGCTGCAGCGCCTGCAGGCCACGCTGGCGCGGGTCTACGAGCACGTGCCGCATTACCGCCAGGCCTTCGACGCGAAGGGCGTGCATCCGTCGGATTGCAAGACGCTGGCCGACCTGGCGAAGTTCCCGTTCACCACCAAACACGACCTGCGCGCCAACTACCCGTTCGGCATGTTCGCGGTGCCGCGACCGCAGGTGGCGCGGGTGCATGCCTCGTCGGGCACCACCGGCAAGCCCACCGTGGTGGGCTACACCCGGGGCGACATCGAACGCTGGGCCGATCTGGTGGCGCGCTCGATCCGCGCCGCCGGCGGCCGTGCCGGCGACATCGTGCATGTGGCCTACGGCTACGGCCTGTTCACCGGCGGCCTGGGCGCGCACTACGGCGCCGAGAAGCTGGGTTGCACGGTGATCCCGATGTCCGGTGGCCAGACCGAGAAGCAGGTGCAGTTGATCCGCGACTTCCAGCCCGACATCATCATGGTCACGCCCAGCTACATGCAGGTGATCATCGAGGAGTTCCGCCGTGAGGGCCTGGATCCGCGCGAGATGTCGATCAAGATCGGCATCTTCGGCGCCGAACCCTGGACCGAGCAGATGCGCCGGCAGATCGAGGGCGACGCGGCGATCGACGCGGTCGACATCTACGGCCTGTCGGAGGTGATGGGCCCGGGCGTGGCCAGCGAATGCGTGGAAAGCAAGGACGGCCCGGTGATCTGGGAAGACCACTTCTACCCCGAGATCATCGACCCCGACACCGGCGCGGTGCTGCCGTATGACGACAGCGCGGGCACCCCGGAAGGCGAACTGGTGTTCACCTCGCTGACCAAGGAAGCCTTCCCCATCATCCGCTACCGCACCCGCGACCTGACGCGCCTGCTGCCGCCCACCTCGCGCAGCATGCGGCGCATGGGCAAGATCGTCGGCCGCACCGACGACATGCTGATCATCCGCGGCGTCAACCTGTTCCCGACCCAGATCGAGGAGTTGGTGCTGCAGACCGAGGGCCTGTCGGGCCAGTACCAGCTGGTCGTCACGCGCGACGGGGCGCTGGATGCGGTGACGGTGCACTGCGAACTGCTGCCCACCGCCGGCAACGCCGACCGTGCGGCGATCGCCCGCACCTTGCAGCATCGCATCAAGACCCTGATCGGCGTGTCGACCCAGGTCCAGGTCGGCCCGCCCG
Source organism: Ideonella sp. sgz306126 (assembly GCF_056032705.1). Lineage (NCBI taxonomy): Bacteria > Pseudomonadati > Pseudomonadota > Betaproteobacteria > Burkholderiales > Sphaerotilaceae > Ideonella > Ideonella sp. sgz306126. Next base: position 387,505 of record NZ_JBVYWP010000003.1, on the reverse strand, counting down.
AATCGATCGAACGCACGCTGGTCGGCAAGGCCCGGCGGGTGGTCGACCAACGGCCGCGCTGAGCCCTCACCGCCTCCAGTCCTGCTGCATGGCCCGCCCCCGCTCCTCCGGCTACGACGACCAGCGCGAGCTGATCCTGACCCACGCCGCCGCGCTGTTCGCGCAGCAAGGCTACGCCGCCACCTCGATGAACCAGGTGGCGGCGGCCTGCGGCGTGTCCAAGGCCGCGCTCTACCACTATGTGCGCGACAAGAACGAGTTGCTGGCCCATGTGGCCGAAGGCCACGTGCAGCGGTTGGCCCAGGTCGTGGCCGAGGTGCGAGCGCAGGCCCTGGCCCCCGAGGCGCAGCTGCGCGAGCTGATCGTTCGCTTCGTGCGCGAGTACGCCAGCGCGCGCAACGAGCACCGCGTGCTGACCGAGGACGTCGGCCTGCTCGAGCCCGAGCGCCGCGACCGGGTGCTGGGCGTGCAGCGCGGCGTCGTCGCGGCCTTTGCCGAGGCCGTGGCGGCCGTGCGGCCCGCGCTGCGGCAGGCCGAGCTGCACAAGCCGCTGACCATGCTGCTGTTCGGCATGATCAACTGGCTGTTCACCTGGTTCCGCCCGGGCGAACCGCTGACCCACGAGCAGATGGCGCCCCTGGTGGCCGACCTGTTCTTCGGCGGCCTGGGCGCCGTCGAGGCCGGCGTGGCCCGGTCCGCCGAACTGCCGCCGCGACCCCGGGCGTCCGCCGACGCGGCGCCCCCCCGTTCCCCCCGTCGATCCAAAAAGGAGACAACTTCATGAAGCTGATCAAGACCCTGCTCGCCACCGCGGCGCTGCTGGCCGCCGGCCAGGCGCTGGCCGACATCAACGTCGGCGTGGTCGTCTCGGCCACCGGCCCGGCCGCGTCGCTGGGCATCCCCGAGAAGAACACGATCGCGCTGATGCCCACCGAGATCGGCGGGCAGAAGGTGCACTACATCGTGCTCGACGATGCCTCGGACACCAGCAAGGCGGTGGCCGACACCCGGCGCCTGATCACCGAGGACAAGGTCGACGTGATCCTGGGCTCGACCATCACGCCGAACTCGCTGGCCATGATCGACGTGGTGGCCGAGGCCAAGGTACCGATGATCTCGATGGCCGCGTCGGCGCACATCGTCGAGCCGCAGGACGCCAAGCGCCACTGGGTCTTCAAGACACCGCAGAACGACATCATGATGTCGCTGGCGATCGCCAGCCACATGGCCGATCACCAGATCAAGACCGTCGGCTTCATCGGTTTCGCGGATGCCTACGGCGAAGGCTGGTCGCAGGAATTCAGCAAGGCCGCGGCGCTCAAGGGCTTGCAGATCGTGGCCAGCGAGCGCTATGCGCGCAGCGACAACTCGGTCACCGCCCAGGTGCTCAAGCTGATGGCCGCCCACCCGGATGCGGTGCTGATCGCGGGCTCGGGAACGCCGGCCGCGCTGCCGCAGGTCGAGCTCGCCGAACGCGGCTACAAGGGCCAGATCTACCAGACCCATGGCGTGGCCAACAACGACTTCCTGCGGGTCGGCGGCAAGAGCGTCGAAGGCACCTACCTGCCGGCCGGTCCGGTGCTGGTGGCCAGCCAGCTGCCGGCGTCGAACCCGATCAAGAAGAGCGCCAGCGCCTATGTGGCCAAGTACGAAGCCATGTATGGCAAGGGCAGCGTCTCGACCTTCGGCGCCCATGCCTGGGACGCCGGTCTGCTGATGACGCATGCCGTGCCGCAAGCACTGAAGAAGGCCCAGCCCGGCACGCCGGCCTTCCGTGCCGCGCTGCGCGACGCGCTGGAACAGGTGCACGAGATGCCCGGCGCGCACGGCATCTTCACGATGTCGCCCACCGACCACCTGGGCCTGGACCAGCGTGCCCGGGTGATGGTGCGCATCGAAAAGGGCACCTGGAAGTATCAGCCCTGACGGCGGCACGGCCTGTTCGAAGGGGTGCGGCGGGTCCAGCGCACCCCTTCGGTTTTGTCGATCCCTGAAAGTCCGCCACTTCGGGCTTCCGGGTCGGGGCGAATGGGGTAGCCTGCGAGCCAGACTGGTTTCTCGTGCGCCGCACTGCGCACCCCACCGTGAGCACGTCCGACACCTCGTTCGACCCCACCACCGCGTCCGTCCTGATCGTTGACGACAACGCCGAGAACCTGAGCGTGCTCGGCGATCTGTTGCAGGACGCCGGCTACCGGGTCAAGGTGGCCAACAGCGGCGCGACGGCGCTGCGCCTGGCCCGTGCCAGCCCACCGCCGGACCTGATTCTGCTGGACGTGATGATGCCGGTGATGGACGGCTTCGAGGTCCTGCGCCGGCTGCGCGACGACCCGGCGACCGAGGCGCTGCCGGTGATGTTCCTGACCGCGTTGGACGATCGGCGCGACGAGGAGTTCGGACTGCAGCAGGGCGCGGCGGACTACATCACCAAGCCGATCCATCCGCCCATCGTGCTGGCCCGGGTGCGCGCCCAGGTGGAGGCCAAGCGCCTGCGCGACTGGCTGCGCGACGAGAACGCCGCGCTGGAGGCCGAGGTCGCCCGACGCATCTCGGAGAACGAACAGATCCAGCGGGTCACGATCCGGGCGCTGGCCCACCTGGCCGAGACCCGCGACCCCGAGACCGGCAACCACATCCTGCGCACCCAGACCTACGTGCGCCTGCTGGCCGAGGAGCTCAAGCACCGCGCCCGCTTCAGCGAGGTGCTGACCGAATCGACGATCGACCTGCTGGTGCGGTCGGCCCCGCTGCACGACATCGGCAAGGTCGGCATCCCGGACCACATCCTGCTCAAGCCCGGCCCGTTGACGGCCGATGAATGGGAGGTGATGAAGACCCATTCCCGGCTCGGCGCCGACGCGATCGAGCAGGCCGAGCGCGACATCGAGCGGCCCCTGGCGTTTCTGACGCTGGCCAAGCAGATCGCCCGCTCGCACCACGAACACTGGGACGGCAGCGGCTACCCCGACGGCCTGGCCGGCGACGCGATTCCGGTCTCGGCGCGGCTGATGGCCGTGGCCGACGTGTTCGATTCGCTGGTCTCGCCGCGGGTCTACAAGCAGGCCTTCAGCTTCGAACAGGCGCGCCAGACCATCGTGTCGGCGCGCGGCAGCCATTTCGACCCGGACGTCGTCGACGCCTTCATCGCGAGCTACGAGGCCTTCGTGCTGGTGGCGGTGGAGCACAACGCGGCGGCCGGCCGCCTGACGCTGCCCTGAGCCCCGGGCCCGCAGCCCCACCCCGCCATGGCACCCGCCCCCCTCCCCGCCGACGACGCCGATCGTCCGGTGGCCGACCCGCCCGGCAGCGGTCGGGTCGCCGGCGCGGTGCTGATCTACGCCGCGTTCGCCGGCTTGTGGATCCTGCTGTCGGATCGGCTGCTGACGGCGCTGGTCACCGACCGGCAGATGCTGATGTGGGTGGCCGTGGCCAAGGGCTGGCTGTTCGTCGGCGTGACCAGCCTGCTGCTGTACCTGTTGATGCGGCGTCTGCAAGCCGCGTCCCGCCGTGCGCCGTTGCGGCCGAAGATCGGTTGGCGCGATGGCGCGCTTCAAATGATATTGGCAGCCTTGCTGGTGACCGCGCTGGTGGGCAGCACGATGGGCGTCGTGCTGCGTCAGCACCGGGCCACCGAGGCGGCCCGGCTGCAGGCGATCGCCGCCCTCAAGGCCGACCAGGTGTTCGACTGGCTGGACGAGCGCCGCGCCGACCTGCGCCTGCTCCACAGCAGCAGCAACTGGAGCGAGCTGTACCTGGCCTGGGCGGAGCGGCACGACACCGGCGCCAGGGACCGGCTGGCGGTGCGCCTGCGGGCCTTCGTCGCGCAAGGCACCTATTGTTCGGCGACGCTCCTGAGCGCCGACAGTTCGACCCGCGTCGAGGCTCCGGCCGCCACCGAAACGCTGACGCCCGAACTGGCCGCCGCCGTGCGAGCCCGCCCGCAGGCCCCCGAGTCGCCGGTCATCCTCGGTCCCCGTCTCGATGCCGGCGGCCATCTGCGCCTGGACTTGCTGACCTCGTTGCCGGCCCCACCCGGCCATTCCCGCCCGGTGCTGTGGCTGCAGGTGGACCCGAGCGCGTGGATGCGCACCCACCTGAGCGACTGGCCGGTGCCGACGCGCAGCGGCGAACTGGTGGTAATCAAGCGCGACGGGAATCAGGTGCTGCGGCTCAATCCGCCGCAGCACGCGTCAAGCGCCCGGATCGGACTCACGGCGATCGATGTCCCCCCGGACCGACTGGTGGCGCAGGTGTTCGCCGCCCCGTCGCGCCTCGGCGAGTTGTTGACCGGCGTCGACCCGAACGGCCGCCCGGTGATGGGCGTGGCGCAGCGGATCGCAGGCACCGACTGGCGGGTGCTGGCCAAGCTCGACCGGCGCGAGTTCCTGGCTGGCCAGACGTCGGACCTGGTCTGGCTCGGCATGGTGGGCCTGCTGCTCATGGGCCTGGCCGCCGCGCTCATCCGCCAGCGCCTGCAAGGTCGCTGGCTGGATCGTGCGATGGAAGTCCAGCAGCGGCAGGCCGCCCAGATGCAGCCGCTGCAATTGCTGAAGGCGGTCGCCGACAGTTCCGAGGACGCCATCTTCGCCAAGGACCTGGACGGCCGCTACCTGGTGTTCAACCGCGCCGCCGAACAGTTCACCGGCAAGCCGGCTGCGGCGGTCCTGGGGCAGGACGACCACGCGCTGTTCCCCCCCGAGCAGGCCCGCATGCTGATCGAGGTCCAGCAGCGCGTGCTCCGGGAGCTGCGCACCATCACCTACGAAGAGCGGCTCAGCACCGCGCAAGGCGAACGCATCTTCATGGCGACCAAGGGCTTGCTGCGCGATGAACAGGGCGTGGTGATCGGCACCTACGGCTTGTCGCGCGACATCACCGCGCAGCGCCAGATGCTGGATCAGCTGGAACACTACGGCCAGCATCTGGAAGAACTGGTGGCGGAGCGGACGGCGCAACTCGCCGAGGCCCGCGAGCGCGCCGAGAGCGCCAGCCGCGCCAAGAGCACGTTCCTGGCCAACATGAGCCACGAGATTCGCACGCCGATGAACGCGATCCTGGGCCTGGTGCGGCTGATGCGCGACACCACCGACCCCGCTGCCCAGGCCGACCGGCTGCGTCGTATCGAGCGCTCGGCGCAACACCTGATGAGCGTGCTCAACGACGTGCTGGACCTGTCCAAGATCGAGGCCGGGCGGCTCGAACTGGTGCCGGTCGACTTTTCTCTGTCGCACCTGATGGACGAGGTGCGGCAATTCATCCAGCCCCAGGCCGCGGCGCGCGCGCTGGCGCTGGAGGTCGATCCGGTGGTGCCCGACCGGGTGCTGCATGGCGACGCGATGCGGCTGCGCCAGGCCTTGTTGAACTACGCCAGCAACGCGGTGAAGTTCACCGAGAAGGGGTCGATCAGGCTGAGCGTTCGCTGCGAGAAGGAGGACGCCGGCCGCGTGCAACTGCGCTTCGAGGTGCGCGACACCGGCATCGGCATCAGCGCGGAGCAGGTACCCCGCCTGTTCCAGGCTTTCGAGCAGGCCGATGCCTCGACCACGCGGCGCCACGGCGGCACCGGGCTGGGCCTGGCAATCACCCGACGGCTCGCGTCGATGATGGGCGGCCAGACGGGGGTGCAGAGCGTGCCCGGCCAAGGCAGCACGTTCTGGTTCACGGCCTGGCTGGAACCGGGCCGGCAGACGCTGGAGGCCGCCCCTGCTTCGGCGGCCGGCGAGGCGGCGTCGCAATTGCGCGCACGCACCGCCTCCTCGCGGGTGCTGCTGGCCGACGACGACGAAGTGAACCGCGAGGTGATGGTCGAACTGCTGCAGTCCGTCGGGCTGCGGGTGGACGCGGTGGCGGACGGCGCGCAGGCCGTGGCGCGGTTCTCTCCCGCGCGCCACGACCTGGTGCTGATGGACCTGCAGATGCCGGAGCTCGACGGGCTGGCGGCCACCCGGATCCTGCGGCAGCACCGTGGACCGGACGCGCTGCCCATCCTTGCGCTGACCGCGAACGCCTTCGACGAGGACCGGCAAGCCTGCCTGGCCGCCGGCATGAACGACTTCATCGGCAAGCCGGTCGAGCCCGACCGGCTGTACCAGGCGCTGCTGACCTGGCTGCCCGACGTGCCGGCCGACACCGATGCGGCCCCCAAGGCACCGGCTGAACCGGCCACCGAAGCCCCGCGCACCGAGCGCCCGGCCTGGCTGCAAGAGGCCGCCGCCCTGCCCGGCCTCGACGTGGCTCAGGGCTTGCGGATCGTCCAGGGCCAGGCGGAGCGTTATCGCCGACTGCTGGCGGTGTTTCTGGGCAGCCATGGCGGCGATCCACAGCGTCTGCGCGACGCCGCGCAGCGCGCCGACGCGCCGGCACTGCGCAACATCGCCCACAGCCTGAAGGCCTCGGCCGGTGCCCTCGGAGCCCATGCCGTGCAGGCGCAGGCGGCGGCGCTGGAGGGCGCCGCACGGGTGCAGGCACCGCAACTCGACACCCTGGTGCCGCTCGCGCACGCGGTGGCCGAGGCACAACAGGCGCTGCTGGACGGGCTCGCCACGGTCCTGGGCGACAGCCTGCTCCAGGCCCCGAGCGAGACGCCGCCGGCCGCCCCGCCCGCCAGCGCCGGAGCCACGCCGGGCGAGGCCGATTGGGCCCTGGTGTCGCGCCTGTGCGGGCTGCTCGCCGCCGGGGAACTGGCCGCAAGCCAGCTGGCCGCCACTCACGCGGATCGGCTTCGCACCGCCGTGGGAACGGTTCGGGCCGACGAGGTGTTGCGGCTGATCGCCGGGTTTCAGTACGAACCGGCCCTGGAGCTGCTGCACGCCGAACTCGCCGCGCGCCCCGCGGCCACGGCAAGGTCCTGAGCGTCGATCCGCGTGCTCAGTCAGGTGTGGCGTGCAGTTCCGGCAGTTCCAGATCGGCGGTGCCGGGGCAGACCCACTTCGGATGTTCGCGCGTGGCATCGATGCAACCGCCCTGCGTGTAGACGCCACGCGGGTCGCGCATGCGCATCATCCTGGCCAGCACCTCGCCGGCAGCGGCGGGATCGGCCTCGGTGGCCCGGACCCGCGCCAGGACCCGGGCCTCGTCGATGCGCAATTCGCCATGCGCGTCGACATAGGTGCCGTGGCGCCAGTGGTAGACCTCCAGGCACTTGGCGCGCAGCGTGAAGGGCTCGTCCCGGCGCCAGAAGTTGGCGAACAGCCCGCCCCCGAGATAGATCACCCACGAGCCCTCGAAGCCGGACACGTCGGCCGACGCCTCGTCTGGATTGCGGAACCAGACCCGGTCGCCGGGCACGTAGTAGCACGCCGGCAGCGGCGCCTGCAGGGAGCCGATCTCGCGCAGGAACACGTCATGAAACGCCGCCGAGCGGATCACCCGCGACTCGCACTGCTGCTGCAGCCGGTCGAGCAGGGCCGGATGGCTGCGCTCGAGTTCCTGGGCGATGCCCAGCAGCATCACATACTCGGTGGCGCGGTAGCAGGAGAACGCGTAAGGCGACTCGCCCGCCGCCGGCTGGGTGGCGGCGCGCAAGGCGTCGATCAGCGAGACACCCGGCCGCACGGTGTAGCCCTGGTCGTCATCGCCCTGCCACAGCTGCATGGGCCGCGACGCCTGAGCGGTGTGGAAGGCCAGCGCCGTCGCCCGTGCCGCCAGTGCGATGTCCCGGCGCATCCGCACCTGGGCCTGCAGTTCGGCCAGGCTGGGGCAGTCCAGTTCCACCGGGCCCAGCAGCAGCGCGAGCAGGATTTCGCGCATCAGGTCGGCCTGCGCATCGCCTCGGGCAACCCCGGGCAGCGCCGCGAGCGCCAAAGTGTCGTGCCCGGGTGCCCACTGCGAGGCGACCGCGGGATCGAGATGGAGGTGCAGCGCCGGCGGACGACCGTCCCCGGCGATCGGCTGGATGCGCCACGCCCCCGGCAGCTCAAGCTGCGTCAGCCATGCCGCCAGGCTGCGGTGCTGCGGCTCCAGGCTCGCGGTCGAATCGACCCGAACGCGAATGCCGCTGGGCGGCGAATCAGGCAAGAACTGCATCGGCGAAAAACGCTAGGCCGGAAGGCGGCGACACGGAGAAGACACGCGCTCAGACTTGCCTGGCCCTCACCTTGACAGACGGTCGTTCGCGCGCGGCATATTAACATTTGTCGAAATACAACTTCGAGCCCGCCGCGCACCTCATGCCGGTGTCGAGTCGCCCATGAGGGCATGCGGCGTGCGAGCGTGTCAGCCGTTCGACGGGAGATTTCAGCGCGATGAACCAGGATTGTTGCTAGAATGGCAGGCTGTATTTCGGGGGCCGCAACCATTCGATGGCACGGCGCCTGGAGCAAGACAGGCCGGTGTAGCTCAGTTGGTAGAGCAGCGCATTCGTAATGCGAAGGTCGAGGGTTCGACTCCTTTCACCGGCACCAGACAAAACAAGGGTTGGCGGCATCAGGGTCGCCAACCCTTTTTTTCTTTCCTTGCCCGTCCCTCCTACCGCTCACGCGGGCTGGCGATCGCGCGCCTTGGCGCTGTATTCCGGCCATGTGCGTTGCTGCGATCATGTCGTCCACGGATCGGACGTTGAGTGTCGGTCATGAATGGCAGCCCAACCAGCCGCCAGCGAAGCATACTGTCGGGCCATGGAACGGTCCATCGTCGTGCTCCTGCTGGTGCTCACCCAAGCTGCTGCGGCGCAGGAACGCAGCAACGTCTTCGGTGACCCCTTCCAGCAGCTCACGCACGGCCTGCCCGACTGCCCCGTGCCGGCCGGCCCGCTGCTCACGCGCGACGAGGCCAAGGCCGAGGCCCACGGTCGGTCGCAGCGCGGCGTCAGCTGCTACCTCGATGGTCGGTGCCGCCTCGCAAACAGCTACCTGTACGACAAGGAGATCATGCCGCGGGTCGAGATCGCGGTACGCGCGTCGGGACGCTTCGACGCCGACACGAGCGTCTGGGCGCTCGGTCAGCGGCGCCTGGTCTGGCTGAAGGGCTGCGTCTCGACGCCCGAGCAGGCGCGCGAGCTCGAACAGTTGGTCCGACGCATTGACGATGTCGAAGGCGTACTTGTCGAATTGAGCGTGGGCACGCAAGGCCCTGTGCGCTATGAGCGAGCGCCCTGAGCCCGGCACGGCCTCTTGGCTGACGGTCAACCTTGCCCGCCGCGACCGGTCAGTGGCACATGACGTCCGCCTCGGCGACGTGACACACCGACAAGAACCATAGCGAGGCCATCGGCTGCGCTGCGTCCGGCCGGACGGGTCACAGAAAAAGCAAAAAGCCGCTGCAAGTCAATGACTTGCAGCGGCTTCGCTTGAGAGGTGGCGGAGTGGACGGGACTCGAACCCGCGACCCCCGGCGTGACAGGCCGGTATTCTAACCAACTGAACTACCACTCCGCGTGGTGCTGAACTTCAAGTGGCTCATTGCTGAACCGCTCCAGGCATCAACCGCCTGTTCCAGGCCTGCCGGAGCAAACCTGGTACGCCCTAGGGGATTCGAACCCCTGTAGCCACCGTGAAAGGGTGGTGTCCTAGGCCTCTAGACGAAGGGCGCATGGACCTTTTTGCTTCAACGGCGCCACCTTGTTGGTGGAGGTAAGCGGGATCGAACCGCTGACCTCTTGCATGCCATGCAAGCGCTCTCCCAGCTGAGCTATACCCCCATTTCGGCTCATCGATCTGGCTGCCTTTCAGCGGTCAGATCGCTTCGCTTCAATCGGTTTGTGCCGTTCAAGCAAGACCAAGAGTATATACCGTTTTTCAAACGTCTTGCAAGCGGCCGAGCACTTCTGTTCGCGAGAACAGCGACAGCACCGCATCCACCGACGGCGTCTGCGCACGGCCGCACACCAGCACCCTCACCGGGATGGCCAACTGCGGCATCTTCAGCTTGTGTTCGGCCACGGTGTCCTTGATGGCCTGGTTGATCGCGGCCTTGTCCCAGGCGACCTCGGCCAGCCGCGCGGCCAGCGACTGCAGCGCAGGCCGGACGGCATCGCCCAGGTGCTGAGCCCGGTCGTCGGCGCTGGGGCTGACCGGCGCGAAATACATCGCCAGCCAATCGGCCAGTTCGACGGTGGTCGCGCAGCGGTCCTTGAACAGCGCGCACATCGGCTCCAGGGCCGCCACGTCGGCCACGGCGATGCCGCGCCGGCCCAGCTGCTGCGCCACCAGCGCGGCCAGGCGCGGGTCGTCGGCCTGCTTCAGGTGCTGCGCGTTGACCCAGGCCAGCTTGGCGGCGTCCCACTGCGCCGGGCTCTTCGACAGGTGCGAGCCGTCGAACCAGTCGATCAGCTGCCGCGGGCTGAACAACTCGTCGTCGCCGTGGCTCCATCCCAGGCGGGCCAGGTAGTTCAGCATCGCCTCGGGCAGGTAACCGCCGTCTTCGTAGGCGGACACCGCCACCGCGCCGCGCCGCTTCGACAGCTTCAGGCCGTCGTCCCCGAGGATCACCGGCAAGTGGCCGAACAGCGGCAACGGCGCGCCCAGCGCGTGGTACAGATTGATCTGCCACGGGGTGTTGTTGATGTGCTCATCGCCCCGGAAGACGTGGGTGATGGCCATGTCCCAGTCGTCGACCACGACCGCGAAGTTGTAGGTCGGCACCCCGTCGGCACGGGCGATGATCAGATCGTCGATCTCGCGATTGGCGATGCTGATCGGCCCCTTGACCAGGTCGTCCCAGCGCACCTCGCCCTCCTGCGGGTTGGCGAAACGGATCACCGGCTTGACGCCCTCGGGCACCGGCGGCAAGGACTTGCCGGGGGCCGGACGCCAACGGCCGTCGTAACCGGTCTTCTCGCCGCGCGCCTTCTGCGCCTCGCGCAAGGCCTCCAGTTCTTCGGGCGTGGCATAGCAACGGTAGGCCGTGCCGTCGGCCAGCATGCGATCGATCACCGCCTGGTAGCGGTCCAGTCGCTGCATCTGGTAGATCGGGCCTTCGTCGTAATTCAGGCCCAGCCAGTCCATCGAGTGCAGGATCTGCTCGACCGCGCCCTGGGTCGAGCGTGCCACATCGGTGTCTTCGATGCGCAGCACGAACTCGCCACCGTGGTGGCGCGCATAGGCCCACGAATAGAGCGCGGTGCGGGCGGTGCCCAGGTGCAGGAAGCCCGTGGGCGACGGCGCGATGCGGGTGCGGATTTTTTTTCCAGAGCTCATGGGGAAGGAATCGTAGGGTGGATCAGGCGCCGCGGTCGTCGCCCGGCCCGCTCTGCAAGGCCAGGCGGCTGCGGTCCGACGCTTCTTCTTCGTCGCCTTGCGACGCCCGCTGTGCCTTCATCGCGGCAAAGTCTTCCACCGACACGTCGCCGGTGATGTACTGGCCGTCGAAGCACGACGCCTCGAAGCCATGGATCGCCGGGTTCAGCGCGCCGACCACGCGCTTCATCGCGTCGACGTCCTGGTAGATCAGCGCGTCGGCGCCGATGAACTGGCGGATTTCCTCGATGCTGCGGCCGTGCGCGATCAGCTCCTCGCTGGTCGGCATGTCGATGCCGTACACGTTGGGGAAACGCACCGGCGGCGCGGCCGAGGCCATGTAGACCTTGCGCGCACCGGCCTCGCGCGCCATCTGCACGATCTCCTTGCTGGTCGTGCCGCGCACGATCGAGTCGTCCACCAGCAGCACGTTGCGGCCCTTGAATTCGATGCCGATGGCATTGAGCTTCTGGCGCACGCTCTTCTTGCGCACGCCCTGCCCGGGCATGATGAAGGTGCGGCCCACGTAGCGGTTCTTCACGAAGCCTTCGCGATACGGCTTGCCGATCTTCTGCGCCAACTGCATCGCCGACGGGCGGCTGGATTCGGGGATCGGGATCACCACGTCGATCTCGTTGGGCGGCATGGTCGAAATCAGGCGCTGGGCGAGCGTCTCGCCCAGGTTCAGCCGCGCCTGGTAGACCGAGACACCGTCGATCACCGAGTCCGGACGCGCCAGGTAGACGTACTCGAACATGCAGGGATGGAGCAGCGGCGCGTCGGCACACTGGCGGCTGTGAACCTGGCCCTGCAGATCGATGAAGATCGCCTCGCCCGGCGCCACGTCGCGCACGAACTGGTGGCCGGTGCCCTCCAGCGCCACCGACTCGCTGGCCACCATCACCTCCTGGCCGTCGCCTGTGTCCCGGGTCCCGAAGCACAGCGGGCGAATGCCGAACGGGTCGCGAAACGCGAGCAGGCCGTAGCCGGCAATCAGCGCCACCACGGCATACGACCCCTTGAGCCGGCGGTGCACGGCGGCCACCGCCTTGAACACCTCGTCGGGCGACAGCGGCAAATCGCGCGCCGCCCGCCCGATCTCGTGCGCGACGATGTTGATCAGCACCTCGGTGTCGCTCTCGGTGTTGATGTGGCGCCGGTCGATGTCGAACAACTCCTTCTTCAGCGCCGCCGCGTTGGTCAGGTTGCCGTTGTGCACCAGCACCACGCCGAACGGCGCATTGACGTAGAAGGGCTGCGCTTCCTCTTCGCTGTAGGCATTGCCCGCCGTGGGGTAACGCACCTGCCCCAGTCCCACGGTGCCCGGCAGGGCCCGCATGTTGCGGGTCCGGAAGACGTCGCGAACCATGCCCCGCGCCTTGTGCATGAAGCACTTGGTCCCTTGCATGGTGACGATGCCGGCCGCATCCTGGCCGCGATGCTGCAGCAGCAGCAAGGCGTCATAGATGAGCTGATTGACCGGCTGCCTGGAAATCACGCCAACGATGCCGCACATGGGGTGTCTGTCCTGAAGAAAACAAAGAAATGGGGGACGGGTCGCCGATGTCAAGCCACCGGAAAATGCCCACGCTCGGGCACCCAGGGGCGCATCGCTTCCAGCACCCGGTCGAGCCAGCCGGCACCCTGCGACGCCTGCCAAATCGGCGAATGGCGCGCCGGCGTCAGGCTGACCAAGGTGGTCACAGCCAGCAGCACCAGCAGGCCCCGCAGCAGGCCGAATCCGGCTCCCAGCAGGCGATCGAGAACGCTCAGCGGCGTGGCCGCCACCAGCCAGCGCGCCAGCCGCGCCAGCAGCGAAGCCGCCACCAGCGTGCCGACGAACGCCAGCGTGAAACCCAGTGCGCGCTGCCCCGCGGAGCCGGCCTCGCCCAGGGCCAGGCTTGCGGCCAGCGCCGGTCCGTAGACCTTGGCCACGACCCAGGCCGCGACCCAGCCGGCCAGCGAGAGCAGCTCGAACACCAGCCCGCGCCACAGCCCGACCAGCATCGACAGGCCCAGCACCGCGGCAAAGCCCCAGTCGAGCGGGGAAATGGGCGTCCCGAGGTTCACGGCTCGGCCTGACTCACAGGGTCAGCACAGCGGCCGGCAGGCCGCTGCTCTTGATCCGGGTCGCCGCCTTCGCGGCGTCGGCCTTGGTCGCGAACGGGCCGACGCGCACGCGAATGCGACGCCCGGAAGGCGATTCGATCACCTGGGTATAGGTCTTCAGCCCCAGGGCCTCGACCTTCATTCGTGCCGCGTGGGCCGTCGGCACTTCGGCGAACGCGCCGACCTGCACCACGTAGCGTCCTTGATCGACGGCGCCGTCCGCACTTCGGCCCTTGGGCGCAGCGCTGGCCGGGCGGGCTGCCGATGGCGCCACCGCGGCGGCCACGGCTGGCATGCTGCTCTTGGCCGACGTCGGCCTGGCGTCGACCTGCGAGGCCGTCGGCGCCACGACCTGCCCGGCAAGCCGTTTGCGCGCGGCCGACGCCGCCGCCGGGGCCGAAGCCGCCTGGCGGGCCAGCGACGCCCCGGCCACCGCGAACGGCGCCACCACCGCCGCGGCTGGCGGCACGATGCTTTCATGGTCGCCCAAGGCGGACGATGCCGGCACGTCCCCTTCGGACCTCGTCGCCGACGCGGCGGCGGGGGCGTTGCTGCCGATCGGCGCGACCCGCGGCACCGGCGGCGCCAGCGGGGTCATGCCTTCACGGGCAGGGATTTCAATCGGAATGTCGACCGGGATCGGGCGGGGCCGGCTCTCGAACACCAGCGGGAAACCGATGATGCCCGCCCCCAGCAACAGGCTGGCGCCAATCAGGCGGCGGCGGGCTTTCACACGCGCCTCGCGAACGATTTCCGACGCCTCGGCCAGGCCGGCCGCGGAGGGCGCGGGGGCGGACGTCTTCGAGCCGAACTTGAATTTCGAAAGCAGACCCATGCGTGGCAGCGAGCATCCGGGGCAGGTTCGCACAAACCGCCCTGCAGATGCCGGGCCGCATGGCCCTGGTGACCGCAGCCGGCCGAGTCAGGCACTCCGCGGCGCCGCCATGGCGCCCTGCCCGACCGAATTCACGCCTGGTGAGGCGCCGACAGCCGTGGCAAGCCCTTCTTCAGCACGCCGCCCACGGTATAGAACGAGCCGAAGACCACGATTCTATCAGCGGGGTCGGCCGCGGCCGCCGCGGCCGCCAGGGCCTCGTCGGGGCTGGCATGGCATTGCACCCGGGCCTGCCCCGCCGTCACCGCGGCCACCACCTCGGCCAATTGTTGCGCGGAGGCGGCACGCGGCAGCGGCAGGTCGGTGAGGTGCCAGACCTCGACCAGTGGCGCCAGCCGCGCCACCACCGCATGCAAGTCCTTGTCGTGCATCGCGCCGAACACCGCCCGGGTGCTCGGAAAGAAGCCCATCTGGTCCAGGTTGAGCGCCAGCGCGGCCACGCTCTGCTCGTTGTGGGCGACGTCCAGCACCAGAGCCGGTTGGCCCGGCACGATCTGGAAACGGCCCGGCAGATCGACGGTGGCCAGACCGAGCCGGATCGCCTGGGCGGTCACCGGCAGCCGCTCGCGCAGCGCTTCCAGGGCCGCGATCGCGCCGGAGGCATTGAGCAGCTGGTTGGCCCCGCGCAGCGCCGGATGGGCCAGCGCGTGGTAGCGGCGGCCGCGGCCGCTCCAGGCCCACTGCTGGCGATCGCCGGACTGCGTGAAGTCGCGCCCGGCCAGCCACAGGTCCGCACCGAGCCGTTCGGCCGCCGCCAGCACGCTGGCCGGCGGCACCGGGTCGGCCACGATGGCCGGCCTGCCGGCTCGCAGAATGCCGGCCTTCTCGCGGCCGATGCTCTCGCGGTCCGGGCCGAGGTAGTCGACATGGTCGATGGCCACGCTGGTGATCACGGCGCAGTCGGCGTCGAACACGTTCACCGCGTCGAGGCGGCCGCCCAGGCCCACTTCGAGGATCACCAGGTCGAGCGCTTCGGCCGCCAGCCGCCGCGCAATCGCGAGCAGCGTGAACTCGAAATAGGTCAGCGAGACGTCGCCGCGCGCGGCTTCCACTGCCGCGAAATGCTCGACCAGGCTGTCAGCGCCGACCATCTGCCCGTCGACGCGGCATCGCTCCTCGAAGTGAACGAGGTGGGGTTTGATGAACAGGCCGACGCGGTAGCCGGCCGCGCGCGCGATGCTCTCCAGCATCGCGCAGGTCGAGCCCTTGCCGTTGGTGCCGGCCACGCTGATGACCGGGCAGTCAAAACGCAGGCCCAGGCGGTCGCGCACCGCGCGCACCCGGTCCAGCGTCATCTCGATCTCGGTCGGGTGCAGGCGCTCGCAATGGGCGAGCCAGTCAGCCAGGGTGTCGAAGGGAATCACAGTGCGAACGAATCAGGTGTGAATCGGCGAGTCGCGACCGGCGCCGGGCCGCCCCAAGGCGGTCGCGCACCCCCTCGGGGGGTGGTCGCGGCACCCCGCGACCGGGGGCTCGGTGAACTCAGGCCACCGCGTCGGCGCCCTGGCGTTGCAGCATCGCCAACTGATGAGCAATGGTCGGGCGTAGCTGTCGGCGGTCGACGATCATGTCGAGAGCGCCCTTGGTCATCAGGAACTCGGACCGCTGGAAGCCCTCGGGCAGCTTCTCGCGCACGGTGTTCTCGATCACCCGCGGACCGGCGAAACCGATCAGCGCCTTGGGCTCGGCGATCACCACGTCACCGACGAAGGCGAACGACGCCGACACGCCGCCCATGGTCGGATCGGTCAGCACGCTGATGAAGGGCAGCTTGGCCTTGGCCAGGCGCGTCAAGGCGGCATTGGTCTTGGCCATCTGGAACAGGCTGAACAGGCCTTCCTGCATTCGCGCGCCGCCGGTGGCGGTGAAGCTGATGAAAGGCACCTTCTGCTCGATCGCGGTCTCGACGCCGCGCACGAAGCGCTCGCCCACCACCGAGCCCATCGAACCGCCCATGAAGTCGAACTCGAAACAGGCCACCACCACCGGCACGCTCATCACCGCGCCGCCGATCACGATCAGCGCGTCGGTCTCGCCAGTCGACTCCAGTGCGCCCTTGAGCCGTTCCGGATACTTCTTGCTGTCCTTGAACTTCAGTGCGTCGACCGGCAGGACCTCGTGCCCGATCTCGTAGCGCCCTTCGGCGTCGAGGAAGGCGTCGAGCCGGGCCCGCGCGCCGATGCGATGGTGGTGATCGCACTTGGGGCAGACGTTGAGGTTCTGCTCCAGATCGGTCTTGTACAGCACCGACTCGCACGACGGACATTTGATCCACAGCCCTTCGGGGACCGAGCGGCGCTCGCTCGGGTCGGTGTGCTGGATCTTCGGGGGCAGCAGCTTTTCTAGCCAACTCATGAACGGATGCTCCTCACAGCGATGGGGGACGTCAGCGCCACGGGCGCTCAGAGCGCATCGAGCGCCGCCCGGATCTCCGCCATGAACTGGCGGGCCGCCGGAGCGGCATTGTCGCGCGTTTGGGTCTCGAGGATCTGGATCAGCCGCGAGCCGATGACCACGCCGTCCGAGACCCGGCCGACCGCCTGGGCCGACGCCGCGTCACGGATGCCGAATCCCACGCCCACCGGCACGCTCACATGCCGACGAATGCGCGGCACGGCCTCGGCCACCGCGGCGGTGTCCAGGTGGCCTGCGCCGGTCACGCCCTTGAGCGAGACGTAGTAGACATAGCCGGTGGCGATCCGGCCCACCTGCTGCATGCGCTGCTCGGTCGAGGTCGGCGCGAGCAGGAAGATCAGGTCCAGGCCGTGGGCCTTCAGCGTCGCGGCAAACGCCTCGCATTCCTCGGGCGGGTAGTCGACGATCAACACGCCATCCACGCCGGCCGCGGCGGCGTCGGCCACGAAGGCGTCGCGGCCGTGCTTCTGGTCGTAGCGTTCGACGGGATTGGCATAACCCATCAGCACCACCGGCGTGGCTTGATTGGTCAGCCGGAACCGGCGCACCGCGTCGAGCACCTGCGTCATGCCGATGCCGCTGGCCAGCGCACGTTCGGCGGCCTTCTGGATCACCGGGCCGTCGGCCATCGGGTCGGAGAAAGGCACCCCGAGTTCGATCACGTCGGCCCCGCCCTCGGCGAGCGCCAGCATGATCTCGGTGGTGGCGTCGGCAAAGGGATCGCCCGCACAGACGTAGGGGATCAACGCCCGGCGATTGGACGCCTTGAGCGCAGCGAAGGTGGCGGCAATGCGGCTCATCGCACACCGCCTTCCTGCTTGGCAAAGGCCAGCGAGGCCTCGGCACCGCCCTTGACCGTCTGGCCCTGGCATGAGGGCCGGCAGAAGAACGCCGCCCCCGACAGGTCGGCCACGGTGCCGATGTCCTTGTCGCCCCGGCCGCTCAGGTTCACCAGCAGGTGCTGGTCAGGTCGCATCGTCGCCGCCAGTTTCATCGCGTAGGCCACGGCGTGGCTCGACTCCAGCGCCGGGATGATGCCTTCGGTGCGGCACAGGCGATGGAACGCCGCCAGCGCTTCGTCGTCCGTGATGCCGACGTATTCGGCCCTGCCGATGTCGTGCAGCCAGGCGTGCTCGGGGCCGACACCGGGGTAGTCCAGGCCGGCCGAGATCGAATGGGTCTCGGTGACCTGGCCGTTGTCGTCCTGGAGCAGGTAGGTGCGGTTGCCGTGCAGCACGCCGGGCGAGCCGGCCAGGATGCTGGCGGCGTGCTTGCCGGTGGCCAAACCCAGGCCGGCCGCCTCGACGCCAATCAGGCGCACGCTCTCGTGCTCGATGTACGGATAGAAGATGCCCATCGCATTGCTGCCGCCGCCGACGCAGGCGATCACCGCGTCCGGCTGCTGGCCGGCGTGGCCGAGCATCTCGGGCATCTGGACCAGGCATTCGTCGCCGATCACCCGTTGGAAATCGCGCACCATCTCCGGGTACGGCGCCGGGCCGGCCACCGTGCCGATGATGTAGAACGTGTTCTCGACGTTGGTGACCCAATCACGCAGGGCCTCGTTCAGCGCGTCCTTGAGCGTCTTGCTGCCCGACTCCACCGGAACGACCCTGGCACCCAGCAGGTGCATGCGATAGACGTTGGGGCTTTGGCGCTTGACGTCCTCGCTGCCCATGTAGAC
This sequence comes from Ideonella sp. sgz306126, assembly GCF_056032705.1. Lineage (NCBI taxonomy): Bacteria > Pseudomonadati > Pseudomonadota > Betaproteobacteria > Burkholderiales > Sphaerotilaceae > Ideonella > Ideonella sp. sgz306126. The sequence continues at coordinate 369,228 of NZ_JBVYWP010000003.1, read as the reverse complement.
CACGCATTCCAGGCCGTAGCGGGCGCAGATCGTGGCGGTGGCGACGCCGTGCTGTCCCGCGCCCGTCTCGGCGATCACCCGCGGCTTGCCCATGCGGCGGGCCAGCAGCGCCTGGCCGATGGTGTTGTTGATCTTGTGCGCGCCGGTGTGGTTCAGGTCTTCGCGCTTGAGATAGATCTGCGCGCCACCGATCTCGCGGCTCAGGCGGTCGGCGTGGTAGACCGGGCTGGGCCGGCCGACGAAGTGCTTCAGTTCGCGCTGGAATTCGGCGATGAACGCCGGATCGTTGCGGTAATGGGCGTAGGCCGCCTTGAGCTCGTCCAACGCGTGGACCAGGGTCTCGGACACGAAACTGCCGCCATAGGGGCCGAAATGGCCCGACGCATCGGGCTGGTGATAGCTGAACATGAACAGGTCTTTCGAGATCAGGGGAGCGGTGCCGCCAGGCGGATATCGGCCTCGCGCACCGCGTCGCAGAACTGGCGCATCAGATCGGCGCTCTTGACGCCTTTGCCGATTTCGACGCCAGACGACACGTCAACGGCCCAGGGCCGGACGTGCATCACCCCATCGATCACATTTGCAGGATTCAACCCACCAGACAAAACGACCGGACGGGGCACGCCTGTAGGAATGAGAGACCAATCGAACGCCTTTCCGCCCCCCCCGTAGCCCTCCACATGGGCATCGAGCAAAAGGCCGGCGGCCTCCGGGTAGCGCGATGCGAAGTCTAGCAAATCGAAGCCTGGGGTCATCCGGGCGGCGCGCAGGAACGGCCGCCCGGCCCGCCGGCAATCGTCGGGGCGTTCGTCGCCATGAAACTGCAGCAGCGCGTGGGGCACCGCCCGCACGCCCGACGCGATCTCGTCCGGGCCGGCGTTGACGAACAGCAGCACCGGGCTGACGAAGGGCGGCAGCCGCCGCGCCAACTGACCGGCGCGCTCCGCGCTGACCGCGCGCGGACTGGCGGCATAAAGCACGAAGCCGATCGCATCGGCCCCGGCCGCCACCGCCGCGTCCACGTCGGCCTCGCGGGTCAGGCCGCAGATCTTGACGCGGGTACGGTGCTGAAAAAGAGAGGGCATGGCGAAACAAGGGTCGGCTCGGCGCAGGCCGACGGGCGCGGAAGGCTTACGGCAGCCAGTCCATCGCCGCGGTGGCCTGCGGGATCTGCAGGTGCGCATCGTAGACCGGACCGACGAAATAAAGCCCCTCGGGCGCGAAGGTGGGGGCGGCGGCATCGCGCGAGCGCGCCGCCAGCACCTCGGCCATCCAGCCGGCCGGTTGACGCCCGGCGCCGATGGCGACCAGGCAGCCCATGATGTTGCGCACCATGTGGTGCAGGAAGGCGATCGCCTCGAAATCGAAGCGCCAGTAGGCTCCGCGGCGCGTGATGTCGATGCGGTGGATCTGCTTGACCGGCGACAGCGCCTGGCACTCGGACGATCTGAACGAGCTGAAATCGTGCTCGCCGATCAGGTGCGCTGCGCCCTGCACCATCGCCTCGGCGTCCAGCGGCCGGAAGGTCCAGCCGCAGGCCCCTTGCTCGAGCGCCGGACGCACCGCCGCCTCCAGCAACAAGTAGCGGTAGCGACGTGCGCGGGCATGGTTGCGAGCATGGAAGTCGGCCGGCACCTCGCGGCACCATTGCACGGCGATGTCGTCGGGCAGGTAGCGGTTGGTGCCCCGGACCCATGAGAAGACATCGCGCTCCAGCGGCGTGTCGAAATGCACCACCTGGTTCAGGCCGTGAACCCCGGTGTCGGTGCGGCCGGCGCAGATCGTGTGCACCGGCATGGCCGCGAACTGGCCCAGCGCCTTCTCGACCTGGTCCTGCACCGTGCACCCGTCGGGCTGACTCTGCCAGCCGTGATAGCGCCCGCCCCGGTAGGCGACGCCCAGCGCGAGCCGGCGCAGTCCGGTCAGCTGCCCGTCGCCCGGGCTTGCGAGCGGGGCCGTGTCACTTGAGCTCATCGAGCAGGCTCTGGGCCCGCACGCGCAGCGCCCCGTCGGCCTTGCTCACGACCTCGCCCAACAGATCACGCGCGCCCTCGATGTCGCCAATGCGGCGGAACTCATCGGCCAGTTCGATCTTGCGCGCCAACGGGTCGGCGCTGCCGGCGTCGAGATCGGCCTCGGCGCTCCCACCGACGGGCGGCGGCGTGTCCAGATCCAGCGACAGATCGCCGAAGTCGAAGTCCACCGGCCCCGACGCCTGGGCCTCTTTGTGAGGCGGCACGTCGTCAGGCAGGTTGAGCGTGAAATCAAGCGGCTCGTCGGCCGCCTTCGCAGGCGCCGAGTGCATCGCGGGCGCATCGAGCTCGCCCGGCGTGGTGTGCTGCCGGAAACCATCGAGCGCCCCTGGCGAGGTGGGTTCGGGCTCGGGTTCGACCAGATCGGGCAGGCCGGAGGCGGTATCCAGCGGACGGGTCTGCTCCAGGCCGCTGAGCTGGGACGGCGCATCCAGGTCGATGTCGATATCGAAGCTCCCTCCGGCCGCACCCGCGTCGGCCGCCGCAGCCGGCACGTCCAGCGGCAGGGTCGGGTCGCTCATGAACCGGCTGTCGGGCAACACGCTGCCCGCCAACGGAGCGGCATCGACCAGCGTCGCGGCGACCGGCTCCTGAGCCGCACTCGTCGCATACAGCGGGTTCGATGGATCCAGTTGCCGGCCCATGTCGGCGGCCCGCTGCCAGTCCTCGCCCTCCCCACCGGTCAGTTCGTGCAACTGCCGGGCCTGCGCTTCGAAGCCCTTGACGTCGGCACGCTTGGCGTAGACCTCCAGCAGTTTGACGCGAATCGCCGGACGGGCGCCATCGCTGCGAAGCGCCTCTTTGAGGATTTCCTCGGCCTGCAGATCGCGGCCGTACGCCAGGTACACGTCGGCCTCGGCGACCGGATCGACGTCGCCGATGGCATCCAGCTGGCTCAGCGAATAGCTCAGCGACGACGAGGCGTTGCTGCTCGGGCCATCGCGGGTATCGACCCGCTGCCCACCGCTGGCGCCGAAGAACGAATCGGGCTGCAGCTTGCTCTCGATGAACGACGTCTCACCGGCACCGTCCTGGCCCTTGCGGCGCCAGCGCATGAAGCCCAGCCCCGCCAGCAGCGCGGCCAACATGGCGGCACCCGGCATGACGAAGGGGTTGTCGCTGAGCGCATCCAGCAGACCCGTTTGCGGGACGGGTGCCGGCTTCGGAGCGGCCCCCTTGGGTGCCGCCCTGGACGCCGCGACCGCCGGGACGGACGCGGATGCCGCCGCCACCGATGCCGCGGCCGAAGGCGCGGCGGTCACCACGGGGGCGACCGTTGCCGCCACCGGCACCGCAGGCAGCGACGCCGCGGGGGTCGGCGCCTCGCTGCGGATCGGTGCGGCCGGACCGCTGGCCGACAAGCCCTTGAGTTCGGCGACGTTGCGCGCCAGCTCGGCCACCCGGGCCTGGGCGGCTTGGCGCTCGGCTTCCTTCGAGATCTTGGCTTCGGTCCCGCTGGCCTTCAAGCCCCCCTTGGACAGCAGGAGCTTGTCCGGCGGCTGGCCGTTGTCGGTCTTGCGATCCTGCACCTGGGTCTCGACCTTGCCGCTGGCCTGGTGCGCGGGCCCGTTGCCGCGCATCTCGGGCGCAGCACCGGCCAGCCGTTGCCGGAAGGCCGCGAAATCGGCGCTCTGTGCCTGGATGATGCGCCGCGCCTCCGCCTGCGGCACGGCATCCGCCTGGGCCTGCGATTCGCCCAGGTTCAGCACCGCGCCGGCCTTCAGCCGGTTCATGTTGCCGCCATTGAACGCCTGGGCGTTGTTGCGATAGAGCGCCACCAGCATCTGGTCCAGCGAAACGCCGGGGCGCACTTGCGCCGCGGCAATGCCCGACAGGGTGTCGCCTGCGCGCACCCGATAGCTTCGCTCGGTCGGGGCGGGTTTCTCGGCGACCGGCTTGGGCGTCTTCGCACGGGCCACCGGCTCGCTCGGAGACGGCGCAGGCGGCGTTGCGCCGGACGGCGTGGCCGACATGATCGGCGCGGCCGCCACCGCCACGGGCGACGGGGTCGACGCCGTGATCGGCGGATCGATCAGCAAGGTGTAGGAACGCTGCAGCCGGCCGCTGTTCCACGAAAAATCAAGCAGGACGTCGAGGAAGGGTTCGGTGACGGCCCGCTCGCTGGACAGGCGCAGCACCATCCGTCCGTCGGGCCGGCGCACCAACTTGGCCTGGGCATGGGACAGCACGGCATTGAAATCAACCCCGGCGGCCCGGAAGGCGTCGGGCGAGGCCAGCGCCGCCTTCAGCGACCCCGCCTCATCGGGGGTCAGATCGTTGACGTCGATCTCGGCCCGCAAGGGTTCGCCCAGCGCGGACTGCACCGACAGCCGACCCAGGCTCATCGCCAGGGCGCCCGAATGCACCAGCATCAAGGCAGCCGCAGCCACCCAGGTCATGGTCGGGCCCGAGGCCCTGAATGAGGTGTTCTTCAAAGCGTCTCCGGGATCGCAAACCGGCGTGTCTGGATGCCCGACCGGTCGCCAACGAGGGTTCTTTCGCCCCCTCGCCCAACTGCGGGCGGGAATCGGCGAGAAAACACCATAGCATCAAGCATATAGGCAGGCAAGCTCATCCATTTCCTGACATTTCAGTCGGCATGCGATTTAACCCATCCGCAGCCCCTTGCATGTTGCCCCGCGGCAACGTACCGCAACGGTTTGAAACAAGGGGCGCGGCCGAGGGGTCATCGGCCCGGCATTCGCCGGGCCGCCACGCTCACTGGTCGAGCAGGATGCGCAGCATGCGGCGCAGCGGCTCGGCCGCCCCCCACAGCAGTTGATCGCCGATGGTGAACGCGCCGACGTACTCCGGTCCCATCGCCAGCTTGCGGATGCGGCCGACCGGAATCGTCATCGTCCCGGTCACCGCCACCGGCGTCAGGTCCTTGATCGTCGCTTCGCGGTTGTTGGGCACCACCTTCGCCCACGCGTTGTCAGCGGCGATCATGGCCTCGATATCGGCCACCGGCACGTCCTTCTTGAGCTTGAAGGTCAGCGCCTGGCTGTGGCAGCGCATCGCCCCGACGCGCACGCAAAAGCCATCGACCGGGACGGCCGCCGAGCCGAAGCCCTCGCCCTGCCCCAGGATCTTGTTGGTCTCGGCCATGCCCTTCCACTCTTCCTTGGACTGGCCATTGCCCAGATCCTTGTCGATCCAGGGGATCAGCGAGCCGCCCAGCGGCACGCCGAAGTTGGCAGTCTGCTCCGGCGTCAACGCGCGCTGGGTCGCGATGACCTGGCGATCGATCTCGAGGATCGCGCTCTTGGGGTCGTCCAGCAGCGCCTTGACCGAGGCATTCAGCGTACCGTACTGCGTCAGCAACTCGCGCATGTGCTGGGCGCCGCCGCCCGAGGCGGCCTGATAGGTCTGGGTGCTCATCCACTCCACCAGACCCGCCTTGTACAGCGCGCCGACGCCCATCAGCATGCAGCTGACGGTGCAGTTGCCGCCGATCCAGTTCTTGCCGCCTTGGGTCAGCGCCGACTTGATCACCGGCAGGTTGACCGGGTCCAGGACGATCACGGCGTCCCGGTCCATGCGCAGCGTCGAGGCGGCGTCGATCCAGTGGCCGGTCCAGCCGGCCGCGCGCAGCTTGGGGAAGACCGCGGAGGTGTAGTCGCCGCCCTGGGCGGTGACGACGATGTCGCAGCGCTTGAGCGCGTCGATGTCGAACGCGTCCTGCAGCGTCGTCTCGTTCCTGGCCTGCGCCGGGGCCTGGCCGCCGGCGTTGGAGGTCGAGAAGAACAGCGGTTCGAAGTGCGCGAAGTCGTTCTCCGCCTGCATGCGGTCCATCAGGACCGAGCCGACCATGCCGCGCCAGCCGACCAAACCTACGAGTGCCATTTCAGTGTTTCCTTTGATGCCAGTCACCAGACCCTGCTCTGCCCCGGCTCATCGCGCCGGGTCCAGTGGGTTGGGGCGTGACGAGACCGAGCGCTCAGCGCTTGGTAATCGTTTTGCCGGTGGTCGCGCCGGTGACGGCGGCCACGACCGCATCGCCCATCTCGCGCGTGCCCACCTTCTGGGTGCCTTCGCTCCAGATGTCGGGCGTGCGGTAACCCGCGGCCAGCACAGCGCGCACGGCCGACTCGATCCGGTCGGCGGCCTCGGGCTGTTGGAGTGAGAAGCGGAGCATCATGGCGGCGGAGAGGATTGTAGCCAGCGGGTTGGCCACCCCTTTGCCCGCGATGTCGGGCGCGCTGCCGTGGCTCGGTTCATACAAGCCCTGGTTGCTGGCGTTCAGCGAGGCCGACGGCAGCATGCCGATCGAGCCGGTGAGCATCGAGGCCTCGTCCGAGAGGATGTCGCCGAACATGTTGCCGGTGACCACCACGTCGAACTTCTTCGGCGCCTTCACCAACTGCATCGCCGCGTTGTCCACGTACATGTGCTCCAGTTCCACGTCGGGGTACTGCGCATGCACCTCGGTGACCACGTCCTTCCAGAACTGGAAGGTTTCCAGCACGTTGGCCTTGTCGACGCTGGTGACCTTGCGGCCGCGCTTGCGCGCCGCCTGGAAGGCGACGTGGGCGATTCGCTCGATCTCAGGCCGGCTGTAGCGCATGGTGTCGAAGGCTTCCTCGGCACCGGGGAAGTGGCCGTCCACCGCGGTGCGGCGGCCACGCGGCTGGCCGAAGTAGATGTCACCGGTGAGCTCGCGGATGATCAGGATGTCCAGCCCGGCCACCAGTTCAGGCTTCAGGCTGGAGGCGTGGGTGAGCTGCTCGTAGCAGATCGCCGGACGGAAGTTGGCGAACAGGCCCAGGTGCTTGCGCAGGCCCAGGATGGCCTGCTCGGGGCGCAGCGGCCGGTCGAGCTTGTCGTACTTCCAGTCGCCCACGGCGCCGAACAGGATGGCGTCGGCCGCCCTGGCGAGGTTCAGCGTGCTCTCGGGCAGCGGATGGCCGTGGACCTCGTACGCGGCGCCGCCGACCTTGGCCTCTTCCAACTCGAAGTCCAGGTCGAGCACCTTCAGCACGCGCACCGCCTGCTCGACGATCTCGGTGCCGATGCCATCGCCCGGCAGCACTGCAATCTTTATGGTCATGATGGGTCAGGTTCTCGTCGTATTTTTCTCAGCGCACCAGGCGCTGGTTCAGCCAGGGCATGCGGGCCAGGCGCTCGGCCTCGAAGGCCTTGATCTTGTCGGCGTGGCGCAGCGTCAGGCCGATGTCGTCGAAGCCGTTGACCAGGCAGTACTTGCGGAAGGCCTGCACCTCGAACGGCAGTTCGCTGCCGTCGGGCTTGATCACGACCTGGCGCGGCAGGTCGACGGCCAGCTGGTAGCCGGGGAAGGCGGCCACCTCGTCGAACAACCGCGCCACCTGGCTCTCGGGCAGCACGATGGGCAGCAGGCCATTCTTGAAGCAGTTGTTGAAGAAGATGTCGGCGAAGCTGGGCGCGATGAGGGCCCGAAAGCCGTACTGCGCCAGCGCCCACGGCGCGTGCTCGCGGCTGGAGCCGCAGCCGAAGTTGTCGCGCGCCAGCAGCACCGAAGCGCCGGCATAGCGCGGCTGGTTCAGCACGAAATCGGGGTTGGGCTTGCGGCTGGCCGGGTCCTGGCCGGGCTCGCCCGTGTCCAGGTAGCGCCATTCGTCGAACAGATTCGGGCCGAAGCCGGTGCGCTTGATCGACTTCAGGAACTGCTTGGGGATGATCGCGTCGGTGTCGACATTGGCGCGATCCATCGGGGCCACGAGGCCCTTGTGGAGGGTGAATGCTTGCATGGCTTTTTCAGTCGTTTGGCGACGATCGGCGACGGCGCGGCGTGCCGCGCAGCGTCGGGCTCGTCAGTCCTTGGCCTTCTTGGCGGCGCCTTCGATGGCATCGCCGGCCTTCTGGATGTCCTTGCCCATGCCTTGGACGGTGTTGCAGCCCATCAGCAGCACGAGGGTCAACGCGAACACGCTCAGGATCAGTTTCTTCATGATGATGTCTTCCTTCAGGCCACACGACGCACGTCAACGAAATGCCCGGCCATCGCCGCGGCGGCGGCCATCGCCGGGCTGACCAGGTGGGTTCGGCCGCCCGCACCCTGGCGGCCCTCGAAATTGCGGTTGCTGGTGCTGGCGCAGCGTTCGCCCGGCTCCAGCCGGTCGGCGTTCATCGCCAGGCACATGCTGCAGCCCGGCTCGCGCCATTCGAAGCCGGCCGCCTTGAACACCTTGTCCAGGCCTTCGGCCTCGGCCTGCGCCTTGACCAGGCCCGAGCCCGGCACCACCATCGCCAGGCGCACGTTGGCGGCGATGCGGCCGCCCACCCGACGGACGACCTCGGCGGCTTCACGCATGTCCTCGATGCGGCTGTTGGTGCACGAGCCGATGAAGACCTTGTCGATGCGGATGTCGGCCAGCGGCTTGTTCGGCTCCAGTGCCATGTAGGTCAGCGCGCGCTCGATCGCGCCGCGCTTGACCGCGTCCTTTTCCTTGTCGGGATCGGGCACCCGGTCCTCGATCGACAACACCATCTCGGGCGAGGTGCCCCAGGTGACCTGCGGGCGGATCTGCGCCGCGTCCAGCTCCACCACCTTGTCGAAGTGCGCGCCAGCATCGCTGTGCAAGCTGCGCCAGTAGCCGATCGCATGGTCGAGCTCGACGCCCTTGGGGCTGAACGGCCGGCCCTGCACATAGCTGATCGTGGTGTCGTCCACCGCCACCAGGCCGGCGCGCGCCCCGGCCTCGATCGCCATGTTGCAAACCGTCATGCGGCCTTCCATCGACAGCGCCCGGATCGCCGAGCCGCCGAACTCGATCGTGTAGCCGGTACCACCGGCGGTGCCAATCTTGCCGATGATGGCCAGCACGATGTCCTTGGCCCCGACGCCCCGCGCCACGACACCTTCGACGCGCACCAGCATGTTCCTGGCCTTCTTGGCCAGCAGGGTCTGCGTGGCCAGCACGTGCTCGACCTCGGAGGTGCCGATCCCGTGCGCCAGCGCGCCGAAGGCGCCATGGGTCGAGGTGTGCGAATCGCCGCAGACCACGGTCATGCCCGGCAGCGTCGCGCCCTGCTCGGGGCCGATCACGTGCACGATGCCCTGGCGCAGGTCGTTCATCTTGAACTGGGTGATGCCGTGGCGGTCGCAGTTCGCGTCCAGCGTGTCCACCTGCAGCCGGCTGATCGGATCGGCAATGCCTTGCGAGCGGTCGGTGGTGGGCACGTTGTGGTCGCTCACCGCCAGATTGGCCGACAGGCGCCAGACCTTGCGCCCGGCGATCTCCAGCCCCTCGAAAGCCTGCGGGCTGGTGACTTCGTGCACCAGATGGCGATCGATGTACAGGGTGGCGGTGCCGTCGTCCTCGGTATGGACGACGTGCTCGTCCCACAGCTTGTCGTAGAGGGTGCGTGCGGTCATGTCAGGCAGTTCCAGGTCAGGGGTGAGATTGTCGGGGATGTGCGGCCAGCGCCGACAAGGTATCTGTAAAACGCTGTACGACGGTGGGCAGCACGGCTTGGTCGCGGGCCACCAGCAGGTAGGTGCGGCGCGCCCAGGGTTCGGCCAGCGCGCGGACCTCGATCTCGAACAGCTTCGCGAAGCGCTGCGCGACCGCGGCCGGCAGCACGGCCACGCCCAGGCCGGCGTCGACCAGTTGCGCGATCGCGTCGAAGCCGTGCACCTGCAGCCGCGCCTTCAGCGTGCGGCCGCGTTCGAGCGCGCGCTGCAGCATCAGCTCGTGGACCGAGGCACCGATGTGCAGTCCGACGATGTCGAAGTCGAGCAGCGCGTCGAACGGCAGGCCGCGATCGGCGCCGCCCGCACCGGCCTGGGCCAGCACATGCCCCCTGGGCAGCACCACCGCCAGTTCACCCTCGCGGTAGGGCCAGGCGCGCAGCCGGGCGTCGGCCTGCGGCGGCGCAGTGACGCCGACGTCGGCCCGGCCCTCGGCCACGGCGGCCTGGACCTCGGCGCTGGTCAGCTCTTCCAGGCTGACGCGGATCTGCGGATGCTCGCGCAGGAAGGTCGCCAAATCCGGCGGCAGGCATTCCGCGATCGCCGATGCATTGGCCACCAGGCGCAGATGCCCTTTGATGCCGCGGCTGAATTCGACCACCTCGCTCTCCAGCGCATGCAGCGAGGCATTGAGGCTGCGGATGTGGCGCACCAGGGCGCGGCCGGCCTCGGTCGGTTCGACGCCCCGGGCGCGGCGCTCGAACAACTGCACGCCGAGCCGCGTCTCCAGGTCCTTCAGGCGCTTGCTCGCGGCGGCAAGCGCCAGGTGCTCCTGCTCCGCGGCGCGCGTGATGTTGCCCGCGTCGGCAATCGCGAGCACCAGGTTGAGCGTGAGCAGGTCGAAGCGCATGGCAGCATGAGAAAGGTGGCGAGCCGGGCGGGTGCGGGCCCCGCACCGCCCGGGTCAGGCAGGCAGCACCCGAGGGGGCGAGGCCGGTGAACCTCGGGCCCGCCTTTGCTCGCTGGACCGTATGGTGCACGAAGGTAGAAAACTCAGCTCACGGCAATCGCCAATGAAGACTTCGCAAAACACGAAGGATACTCGCCGCCAGGCCGTTCACTGGACGGTGCCAGATCACCCCCGGTTAGGATCAAGGTCAGGCTGTCACTTTCACCTCCCGTCACCGCATGCCGCCCTCGCCGCCGCCCACCGCCGTCGCCCCGGCCATTGCGCTGTGGGAAGCCGATGCCCAGGGCCCGCTGCTGCGGCTGTCGGGCGACTGGCGCGGCCAGGGCACGTTCCCCCCGGCACCGGTGCTGCCGCCGGGCGCCTCGCTGCGGATCCATGGCGACGGCCTGACCCATTACGACAGCCGGCTCGCCGCGGCGCTGTGGGCCCTGGGCCCGGCACAAGGTCGGCCGCTGGACGCCGCCACCCTGCCCGCCGGCTTGCGCGAGGTGCTCGCGCTGGCCGCCGTCGCCCCGGCGCCGTCGTCCGACGCGCCCGAAGCCCCGCACGGCTGGCTGGCCCGCGTCGGCCTGCGCCTGGTGCGCAGCACCGCGAATGCGCGGGTCACGCTGCGCTTCGTCGGCGAGTTGCTGCACGCGGTGGGCCGCTGGCTGCGCGGTCAGTCGGCCATGCGCGGCGTGGACTTGCTGCAGCAGTTGCAGGCCACCGGCCCGTCCAGCCTGCCGATCGTCTCGCTGGTGAGCTTTCTGGTCGGGCTGATCATCGCGTACATGGGGGCCGCGCAGCTGCAGCGCTTCGGCGCGCAGATCTACATGGCCGACCTGGTCACCATCGGCGTGGTGCGCGAGATCGCAGCGCTGATGACCGGCATCATCCTGTCCGGCCGCATCGGCGCCGCCTTCGCGGCCCAGCTCGGCAGCATGCAGGCCAACGAGGAGGTGGACGCCCTGGCCAGCCTGGGCCTGAACCCGGTCGAGCACCTGGTCCTGCCGCGGGTGCTGGCGATGGCGCTGATGGCCCCGCTGCTGACCACCTATGCCGCGCTGGTGGGCATGCTGGCCGGGCTGCTGGTGGCGGTGGGCATCTTCCAGGTCGAGCCGCTCGAGTACCTGGTCCGCAGCCTGCAATCGTTGAGCTTCGCCCACGTGGGCATCGGCCTGCTCAAGGGCACGGTCTACGCCGTGCTGGTGGCGGTAGCCGGCTGCCGTCAGGGCATGAACGCCGGCCGCAGCGCCCAGGCGGTGGGCGAGGCCACCACCGCGGCCGTGGTCCAGTCCATCGTCTGGATCGTGGTGGCCGCGTCGGCGCTGACCATGATGTTCCAGCGCCTGGGGTGGTGATGAGCGCGCGGCCCCCGCACGATGCAGACCCGCTGGTGCGGGTGGACGATCTCACGCTGGCCTGGGGCGAGCGCGTGATCCAGCGCCACCTCAGCTTCGAGATCCGGCCCGGCGAGATCCTGGTGCTGATGGGCGGCAGCGGCTGCGGCAAGAGCACGCTGCTGCGCCATCTGATCGGTCTTCACACGCCCGCGGCCGGACGCATACGCTACGGCGAGATCGACCTCGCGCAGGCCGACGAGGCCGCCCTCGACGCGCTGCGCCGCCGCTTCGGCGTGATGTTCCAGGCGGGCGCGTTGTGGAGTTCGATGAGCGTGGGTGAGAACGTGATGCTGCCGCTGCAGGAATTCACCGAGCTGCCCGATGCCGAGATCGAGGCGCTGGCCCGCTTCAAGCTCGCGCTGGTGGGGCTGGATGGCAGCTTCGACGCCTCGCCCGCTGCGCTCAGCGGCGGCATGAAGAAGCGCGCCGCCATCGCCCGTGCGATGGCGCTGGACCCACCGCTGCTCTACCTCGACGAGCCGTCGGCCGGGTTGGACCCGCTGACTTCGGCCCGGCTCGACGAGCTGATCCTCAACCTGCGCGATCATCTGGGCACCACGGTCGTGATGGTGACCCACGAGCTCGACAGCATCTTCGCCGTGGCCGACCGCGCCCTGTTCCTCGACGCCCAGGAGAAAACCATGACCGCGCTGGACGCTCCCCGCACCCTGCTGGACAGCGGGCCCGACACCGTGCGCCGCTTTCTGCGCCGCGCCGAGCGGCCATGAGCGCGCCGGGCCGCTCCCGAGCGCGAATCCCTCAGCGCGCAGCGCGGAGGGTTGCACCATGAGCGCGCCGGTCCGCTCCCCCGCGCGCATCCCGCAGCGCCCAGCGCCCAGGGGAGTCCAGTGAGCCGGCACCGCAGCAACCCGGCCCTGCTCGGCCTGTTCGTGGTCGGCGCGCTGGTGCTCCTGTTCGTCACCGTGTTCACGGTCGCGGGCGGCTCGCTGCTGATCCGCAAGCAGAAGGTGGTGATGCACTTCGACGGCTCGATCTACGGCCTGCAGATCGGTGCGCCGGTGGTCTTCCGCGGCGTGCGGCTGGGCAGCGTGACCTCGATCGGCGTGGCCTACGACAAGGCCCGCAACACCGTGACCATTCCGGTCGAGGCGGAACTCGAACGCGACATGCTGCGCAACGTCAGCGGCGCCAGCGTGACCGATGACCCGGGTACGTCCGTGCCAGCCCTGGTCGCCCGCGGCCTGCGCGCCCAGCTGGCGATGCAAAGCCTGCTCACCGGACAGCTCTACGTCGACCTCGATTTCCACCCCGACAAGCCGCTGCGGCGCGTCAACACGGACCGCCCCGAGACCGAGATCCCCACCATTTCCACTGCGATCCAGGAGCTCAAGAACCAGGTCGGCGGGCTGGACATCAAACGCCTGGTCGACGACGTGGCGGCGATCGCCAGCACCGCCCGGCGCGTCATCACCGGCCCCGAGCTGGCCCAGTCGGTGAAGGACATCCAGGCCATCACCGCCAACCTCCGGCACCTCACCGCACAGCTCGACCGCCGCGCCGGGCCGCTGGCCGATTCGGCCCAGCAGACGCTGCGCTCGACCCGCGAGGCGATGGACCGGATGGGCGCGGCCGCCAGTGCGGTGAGCGGCTCGGCGCAGACGGTGGGCCAGACCGCGCAACGCGTGGGCAGCAGCTTCGCGCCCGACGCCCCGCTGATCCAGAGCCTGCGCCGTTCGGCCGACGAGCTCTCGCAGACCGCGGCCGCGCTGCGCCGGACCACCGCCGACGACGCGCCGCTGAACCAGGACCTGCAGCAGGCGCTGAAAGACGTCGCCACCGCCGCCCGGGCGCTGCGCGAACTGGCCGACACGCTGGACCAGCAACCCGAAGCCGTGCTCAAGGGCCGGCACTGAACGCCGGAGCGACCGATGAAGCCCCCTGCGCAACGCATCGCCCCCCTCCGCAGCCAGCCGCACCCGGTGGCGCGGCGGCGGCCACTCGCAACAAGGCCGCGCTGCGGCTTCGTCACCGCCAGCCTGACGACGCTGGCGCTGGCCCTGGCGGCCTGCGGCAGTTCGCCCCCGGTGCAGCTGTTTCAACTGCGCGCCGACCCGCCGGGCGCAGCGGCCAGCGCACCAGCGCCGACACCGGCCGCCATCCGCTGGTCGCTGGGCCCGGTGCAGCTGCCCGACTACCTGGACCGCGATGCCATCGTCCGTCCCAGCGGCCAGGCCACGCTCGCCACCCTGCCCGGCCAGCGTTGGGCCGAGCCGCTGCGCGACGCGGTGCCGAGGCTGCTGCTGCAGGACCTGATCCGCCTGCGCGGCGAACAGCAAGTCTGGCGTGCACCGCTGCCGCCGGGCGTCCAGGTGGACCGCCAGCTGCGCGTCGACCTCCAGCGCCTGGACGCCGACGCCGACGGCCACGCCGTGGTGCTGCAGGCGCGCTGGATGCTGATCGACCCGCGCGGCAGCGCCGCACCGGAAGTGCACCAAAGCCGGATCGAGGTGCCGCTGGCCGATCCGCGCACCGACACCTTGGTCAGTGCGCACCGGCTGGCACTGTGGCGTCTGGCGCAGGACATCGCGGCCCGCGCGCCACGCTGAACCCGACGTCGGCGCCCGCGCCGCCGGCACGCACGGCCCCTCGGCGCGGCCGTAGCGGCCCCGGCAACATCACACCCGCTTGTTGTAGAGGCCCCGCAGCCTGCACCGGTTGCGGGCACGATGCCGCGCCGCCGGCCAGAGCAGTGCACCCAAACCCGGCGCGCTGGCTATGCTGCGGCCCGCACGCGCTTTCACGACCTCAGGGACATCCATGCTGGGCCTTTTCAGACGCCTCTTCTTCGACGACATCGCCGCCTCCGAACCCGAGAGCGATGAGCGCCTGGTCCGTGCCGTCACCCAGGGCCTGGACCTGCGCGCCGCGATCGCCGCCCACGAGCTATGGAAGATTCGGCTGGAGCGCTACCTGCTCGGCCGCTCCGGCGAAGACCTGCGCCCCGAGGTGATCTGCTTCGACGATCGCTGCGCGCTCGGCCAGTGGATCTACAGTGCCGGCCAGCCCTCGCTGGGCCACCTGCCCGAGTTCCGCAAGCTGGTGGCCGACCACAAGACCTTTCACCATGCCGCATCGAACGTGGTGGCGCTGACCCAGGCCGGCAGGAAGGACGACGCCGAGCGCATGCTCAAGGGCCCGTACGAGGGGGCCTCCAAAGGCGTGCTGGACGCGTTGAGCGAGATTCAGGCGCTGGTGGAGACCTGCCCGACCCCGATGCGTCCGGGCCGGGCGCGCTGACCGCAGCCGCCGGCGTCGCGCGGAAAACGCAACGGCCACCCGGAGGTGGCCGTTGCGACTTGATGCGAAGGCCGGGGATCAGGCCGCCGCCAGCACCGCATTCAGCGTCCGGCTGGGCCGCATCACCGCGTCCAGCTTGGCCGGGTCCGCCAGGTAGTAGCCGCCGATGTCGACCGGCTTGCCTTGCACCGCCGCGAGCTCGGCCACGATGGTGGCTTCGTTCTCGGCCAGGGCCTGAGCCAGCGGCGCAAAATGGGCCTGCAAGGCCTTGTCATCGGTCTGCGCGGCCAACTCCTGCGCCCAGTACATGGCCAGATAGAACTGGCTGCCGCGGTTATCGAGTTCGCCGGTCTTGGCGCTGGGGCCCTTGCTGTTGTCCAGCAGTTTGCCGGTGGCGGCGTCCAGTGCCTTGGCCACGATCTTGGCCTTCTCGTTGCCGGCCTTGAGCCCCAGGTCCTCCAGGCTCACGGCCAGCGCCAGGAATTCGCCCAGACTGTCCCAGCGCAGGTGGTTTTCCTCCACCAGTTGCTGCACGTGCTTGGGCGCCGAGCCGCCGGCCCCCGTCTCGTACATGCCGCCGCCGGCCATCAGCGGCACGATGGACAACATCTTGGCGCTGGTGCCCAGCTCCATGATGGGGAACAGGTCGGTCAGGTAGTCGCGCAGGATGTTGCCGGTGGCGCTGATCGTGTCCTGGCCGCGGATGACGCGCTCCAGCGTATAGCGCATCGCACGGACCTGGCTCATGATCTGGATGTCCAGCCCGGTGGTGTCGTGCTCGTGCAGGTACATCTTGACCTTGGTGATCAGCTGCGCCTCGTGGGGACGGTAGGCGTCCAGCCAGAACACCACCGGCATGCCCGAGTTGCGGGCGCGGTTGACGGCCAGCTTGACCCAGTCGCGGATGGCGGCGTCCTTGCACTGGCACATGCGCCAGATGTCGCCGGCCTCGACGTTCTGGCTCAGCAGCACCTCGCCGGTGGCGATGTCGGTGATGTTGGCGACGCCATCCTCGGAGATCTCGAAGGTCTTGTCATGCGAGCCGTATTCCTCGGCCTGCTGCGCCATCAGGCCCACGTTGGGCACCGTGCCCATGGTCTTGGGGTCGAAGGCGCCGTGCCACTTGCAGAAGTTGATCATCTCCTGGTAGATGCGGGCGAAGGTCGATTCGGGCATCACGGCCTTGACGTCCTTCAAGCGACCGTCGGCGCCCCACATCTTGCCGCCGTTGCGGATCATGGCCGGCATCGAGGCGTCCACGATCACGTCGTTAGGCGAGTGGAAGTTCGTGATGCCCTTGGCCGAGTCCACCATCGCCAGCTCGGGGCGGTGCTCGTGGCAGGCGTGCAGGTCGCGCTTGATCTCGTCCTGCTTGCTCTGCGGCAGCGTGGCGATCTTCTCGTACAGGTTGGCCATGCCGTTGTTGACGTTCACGCCCAGTTCGTCGAACAGCTTGGCGTGCTTTTCGAACGCATCCTTGTAGAAGATCTTGACGCAATGGCCGAACACGATGGGGTGCGAGACCTTCATCATCGTGGCCTTGACGTGCAGCGAGAACATCACGCCGGTCTTGTGCGCGTCTTCGATCTCCCTTTCGTAGAAGTCCAGCAGCTCCTTCTTGCTCATGAACATGCTGTCGATGACCTCGCGGTCCAGCAGCTTGGTCAGCGGCTTCAGCACGATGGTCTTGCCGCTCTTGGTGACCAGTTCCATCCGCACGTCGCGCGCCCTGTCCAGCGTCATCGACTTTTCGCCGTGATAGAAGTCGCCGCGGTGCATGTGCGAGACATGCGAGCGCGAGGCCTGGCTCCACTCGGCCATGCTGTGCGGGTGCTTGCGGGCGTACTCCTTGACCGCCTTGGGCGCACGGCGGTCGGAGTTGCCTTCGCGCAGCACCGGGTTGACCGCGCTGCCCATGCATTTGTTGTAGCGCAGGCGGATCGCCTTTTCCTCGTCGGTCTGCGGGTTCTCGGGGAAATCCGGCAGCGCGTAGCCCTTGGACTGCAATTCGCGGATCGCCGTCACCAACTGGTTCTGCGAGGCGCTGATGTTGGGCAGCTTGATGATGTTGGCGTCCGGCTCCAGCGTCTTCTTGCCCAGCTCGGCCAGCGTGTTGGGCCGCTTCTGGGCATCGGGCAGCAGATCGGAGAACTCGCCCAGGATGCGGGCCGCCACCGAGATGTCGCTGGTCACCACCTGGACGCCCGCCGGCTGGGTGAACGCGCGCACGATCGGCAGGAAGGCCGCGGTCGCGAGCGCCGGCGCCTCGTCGGTGAGGGTGTAGATGATGGTGGACTGCTGGGTGCTCATGGCGTATCTCCGGCTGTAGGTGTACGGGGCCGCGACCAGCATCGCAACGCTGGTGTGACAACCCCTGGACGTTGCCGGATTTTGCTTTCGAGGGTCTGACCTGGACCGTCTTTTTTGAATTCACAGCTCACGATGTGAAATCAAGCGCGATTCCGGCTGAAAATTTCTTCGATGGACGGGGCCCGCGGGCAGGAAAAAGGCCACCGAGGGTGGCCTGGGGAGGGGGGCGGCGGCGTCAGCGGGCCACCGTGTCCTTCACCTGTTGCAGCGCCGCCGGGTCCTCCATCGTGGTCAGGTCACCTGGGTCGCGACCTTCGCACACCGCCTGTATCGCGCGGCGCAACAGCTTGCCGCTGCGGGTCTTGGGCAGCACGCTGACGAAGCGCACCCGAGCCGGCCGGGCGACCGCACCGAGCTGGCCGTCGACAACCTTCATCAGCTCGCCCTCCAGCTTCAGCGCGTCCAGGTCGGTGCCGGCCTGGCTGGGATCCTTCAGCACGACAAAGGCCACCGCCACCTGGCCCTTCAGCTGATCGGCCACGCCGACCACGGCGACCTCGGCCACGTTGGGGTGGCTGCTGAGGCTTTCCTCGATCTCGCGCGTGCCCAGGCGGTGGCCGGCGACGTTGATCACGTCGTCGGTGCGGCCGAGGATGAAGAAGTAGCCGTCCTCGTCCTTCACGCCCCAGTCGAAGGTGCTGTACATCATCCGCTGGTGGATGCTGGACCAGTAGGTCTTGACATAGCGTTCGTCGTCGCCCCAGATGGTCTGCAGGCAGCCCGGCGGCAGCGGGCCTTCGACCGCGATCACGCCCTTCTTGTGCGGCTCGGTGATCTCGTCGCCGGTGGTCTCGTCGATCAGGCGCACGTCGTAGCCGTAGACCGCCTTGCCGGGCGAGCCGAACTTGGTCGGCGCCTGCTCGACGCCGTTGCAGATGGCCATGATCGGCCAGCCGGTCTCGGTCTGCCAGTAGTTGTCGATGATGGGCTTGTGGATCGCATCGGCGATCCAGGTGGCGGTCGGCTCGTCCAGCGGCTCGCCAGCGAGGAACAAGGCCTTGAGGCTGGACAGGTCGTACCGGGTCAGGAACGCCGGGTCCTGCTTCTTCAGCACCCGCGCCGCCGTCGGCGCGCTGAACATCACGCTGACCCGGTATTTCTCCACCAGGCGCCACCAGATGCCGGCGTCCGGCCGGGTCGGCAGGCCTTCGTACATGATCGTGGCCATGCCGGCGATCAGCGGGCCATAGATGATGTAGCTGTGGCCCACCACCCAGCCGATGTCCGAGGTCGAGAAGTAGGTCTCGCCCGGATGGCCCATGTAGATGTGCTTCATCGACGCGGCGAGCGCCACGGCGTAGCCGGCGGTATCGCGCTGCACCCCCTTGGGCTTGCCGGTGGTGCCGCTGGTGTAGAGGATGTAGCTGGGGTGGTCGCTGGCCACCCACTCGCAGGGCACGACGGTGTCCCGGTGCGCCTCGCGCAGCGCCGCGTAGTCCATGTCGCGCCCGGCGACGCGGGCAAACGGCGCCAACCCGCGGTCGACCATCAACACCCGGTCGGGCCGGTGCTGGCTCAGCGCGATGGCCTCGTCCAGCAGCGGCTTGTAGGCGACCACCTTGCCGCTGCGCATGCCGGCGTCGGCACTGACGATGGCCTTGGGGCGGGCATCGTCGATCCGGCTGGCCAGCGAATGGCTGGCGAAGCCGCCGAACACGACCGAATGGATCGCGCCGATGCGCGCGCAGGCCAGCATCGCGAAGCAGGCCTCGGCGATCATCGGCATGTAGATCAGCACGCGGTCGCCCTTGCCGACGCCCAGCGCCTTGAGGATGGCGGCCATGCGCTGCACCTCGGCATGCAGCTCGCGAAAGCTGTAGGCGTGCTCGGTGTCGGTTTCGGTGGAGACGAAGATCAGCGCGTTCTGGTCCGGCCGCGTCGCGAGGTGGCGGTCCACCGCGTTGTGGCACAGGTTGGTGACGCCGCCGGCAAACCAGGTGGCGAAGGGCGGGCGGCTGTAGTCGCAGACCTGCTCGAAGGGCCGGTGCCAGTCGATCAGCGCGGCCTGCTCGCGCCAGAAGCCGTCGCGGTCTTCGATGGAGCGGCGGTGAAACTCGGCGTAGTTCGTCATCTTGTGTGTCTCCTGCCATCGGCTCCGGCGCTGCACGATGCGCGCCGTCAGCGCTCGATTGCACAGCGCCTGGCTGACGCCGTACTGTCAAACTGGCCCGCGCCGGCGCCGGCCCTTGCGCCGCCGCAAGCAGCGGCTCAGCCCAACGCGGCCACCACCTCCGGCGGCGCCTGCACCAGCTCGATCAGCACGCCCTCGCCGCCGACCGGGAACTCGTCGTTGCCCTTGGGGTGGATGAAGCAGATGTCGTGGCCGGCCGCCCCCTTGCGGATGCCGCCGGGCGCAAAGCGCACGCCGTGGGCGCTCATCCAGGCCACGGCCTGGGGCAGGTCGTCCACCCACAGGCCCACGTGGTTCAGCGGCGTGGTGTGGACCGCCGGCTTCCTGTCCGGATCGAGTGGTTGCATCAGGTCGACCTCGACCGCGGCGGGGCCGTGGCCCAGCGCGCAGATGTCCTCGTCGACGTTCTCGCGCTCGCTGACGAAGCGGCTCTTGACGGTCAGGCCCAGCAGGTCCACCCACAGGCTCCTGAGCCGGTCCTTGCTGGCACCGCCGATGGCGATCTGCTGGATGCCGAGGATCTTGAACGGTTTGCTCATGACGGTGCTCACTCGAACGCGATGATGGCCTGGTCGACGCTCAGGCTCTCGCCCTTGGCAGCGCGGATCTCCTTGACCACGCCGTCCTGGGTCGCCAGCAGGATGTTCTCCATCTTCATCGCCTCGATGACCGCCAGCTTCTCGCCCGCTAGGACCTTCTGGCCGACGCTGACGGCCACGTCCACCAGCAGCCCCGGCATCGGCGAGAGCAGGAACTTGCTCAGGTCCGGCGGCGCCTTGTAGGGCATCAGCCTGAACATCTCGGCAGCGCGCGGCAGCAGCACCAGCGTGTCGATGGCCGTGCCGTTGTGGGCGACGCGCATCGCCAGCGGCTGCTTGGCCGAGCCGCGCTCCACCTGGGCGCTGAACGGCTGGCCGTTGCAGCTGCCGGTCATCAGCACGTCGCCCAGCTTGGTGTGGCTCTGGATGACGAAGGTCTTGCCGCCCACGCCGATCTCGGCCTGGCACAGCACCGGATCGAAGGCGCCCAGCGTCACAGCATGGTGCACGTGGCGGCCTTCGCTTCCCAGCTGCACCACCACCAGCTCCGCCGCATGCGCCACGCCATGGCCCGGCAACTGGCCGCTGATGCCGGCCGCGCGCTCGCGCGCCTTGCGCCGCACGAAAGCGGCCAGCGCGACCAGGAACAACGGATCGTCGTGCGGCACGTCCTCGGCGCGGAAGCCCTTGCCGTACTGCTCGGCGATGAAGCCGGTGTTGAAGTCGCCGGCGACGAACTTCGGGTGCGCCAGCAAGGCGGCCTGGAACGGGATGTTGCTGCTGACGCCGCGGATCACGTAGGCGTTGAGCGCCTCGCGCATCATCGCGATGGCCTCGTTGCGGTCGCGGCCGTGCACGATGAGCTTGGCGATCATCGAGTCGTAGAACATCGGGATCTCGCCGCCTTCGTAGACGCCGGTGTCCACCCGCACGCCGCCGTAGCGGCCGTGGCTGTAGGCCGGCCCCTGCAGCGTGGGCAGCGACTGCTCCAGCTGCTGCGCCGGCGGCTGGTAGCGCACCAGGCGGCCGGTGGACGGCAGGAAGTTGCGGAACGGGTCTTCGGCGTTGATGCGGCACTCGATGGACCAGCCCTCGCGCTTCACGTCGGCCTGCGTGAAGGTCAGCTTCTCGCCGGCCGCCACGCGGATCATCTGCTCCACCAGATCCAGGCCGGTGATGTTCTCGGTCACCGGGTGCTCGACCTGCAGCCGGGTGTTCATTTCCAGGAAGTAGAAATCCTGGTCCTTGCCGACCACGAACTCCACCGTGCCGGCGCTCTGGTACTTCACCGCCTTGGCCAGCGCCACGGCCTGTTCGCCCATGGCCTTGCGGGTCGCGTCGCTGATGAAGGGCGACGGCGCCTCCTCGATCACCTTCTGGTGGCGGCGCTGGATCGAGCACTCGCGCTCGTTCAGGTAGACCACGTTGCCGTGGCTGTCGCCCAGCACCTGGATCTCGATGTGGCGCGGCTCCAGCACGTACTTCTCGATGAAGACGCGGTCGTCGCCGAAGCTGTTGCGGGCCTCGTTGCGGCACGACGAGAAGCCTTCGAAGGCCTCCTTGTCGTTGAAGGCCACGCGCAGGCCCTTGCCGCCGCCGCCGGCCGAGGCCTTGATCATCACCGGATAGCCGATGTCCCTGGCGATCTCCACCGCGCGCTCGGGCGTCTCGATCGCATCGTTCCAGCCGGGAATGGTGTTGACTTTCGCCTCGTTCGCCAGCTTCTTCGACGCGATCTTGTCGCCCATCGCCGCGATGCTGAAGTGCCGCGGGCCGATGAAGGCGATGCCCTCGTCCTCGCAGCGCTTGGCGAAGGCTTCGTTCTCGGACAGGAAGCCGTAGCCAGGGTGCACGGCTTCGGCGCCGGTGCGCTTGCAGGCGGCGATGATCTTGTCGGCCACCAGGTAGCTCTCGCGCGAGGGCGCCGGGCCCAGCAGCACGGCCTCGTCGGCCAGCTCGACGTGGCGGGCGTCCTTGTCGGCTTCCGAGTAGACCGCCACGGTCTGGATGCCCATCTTCCGGGCGGTCTTGATGACGCGGCAGGCGATTTCTCCGCGATTGGCAATCAGGATCTTTTTAAACATGGGTCGTCTCCATCGCGGACAAATCGCCTGCGCGCGCCGTGCAATTGGGCTTGGCCGAAGCGGCCGCCACGCGACCGCCTTCGCCGCGATCGGCCATCAGGATCTTCTTGAACATGGTGTTTTTCTCCGCGCAGCGTGAATTCAAAGAGGGATGTTCCCGTGCTTGCGCCACGGGTTCTCCAGCTTCTTGTCGCGCAGCATCACCAGCGAGCGGCAGATGCGCTTGCGCGTTTCGTGCGGCTGGATCACGTCGTCGATGAAGCCGCGCGAGCCGGCCACAAAGGGGTTGGCGAAGCGGGCCTTGTACTCGGCTTCGCGCGCGGCCAGCTTCTCCGGATCGCCCTTGTCCTCGCGGAAGATGATCTCCACCGCGCCCTTGGCCCCCATCACCGCGATCTCGGCGTTGGGCCAGGCGAAATTCACGTCGCCACGCAGGTGCTTGGACGACATCACGTCGTAGGCACCGCCGTAGGCCTTGCGGGTGATCACCGTGACCTTGGGCACGGTGCACTCGGCGTAGGCGTAGAGCAGCTTGGCGCCGTGCTTGATGATGCCGCCGTACTCCTGCGAGGTGCCGGGCATGAAGCCGGGCACGTCGACGAAGGTGATCACCGGGATGTTGAAGGCGTCGCAGAAGCGCACGAAGCGCGCGGCCTTGATGCTGCTCTTGATGTCCAGGCAGCCGGCCAGCACCAGCGGGTTGTTGGCCACGATGCCGACGGTCTGACCTTCCATGCGCGCCATGCCGATGACGATGTTGGCGGCGTAGTCGGGCTGCAGCTCGAAGAAGTCGCCGTCGTCCACCACCTTGACGATCAATTCCTTGATGTCATAGGGCTTGTTGGGGTTGTCCGGCACCAGCGTGTCGAGCGAGTGGTCCAGGCGCTGGGCGCTGTCGCCGCTGGGTCGCACCGGCGGCTTCTCGCGGTTGTTCAGCGGCAGGTAGTTGAAGAAGCGGCGCAGCATCAGCAGCGCCTCCACGTCGTTGTCGAAGGCCAGGTCCGCCACGCCGGACTTGGTGGTGTGGGTGCTGGCGCCGCCCAGTTCCTCCGCGGTCACCTCCTCGTGGGTCACGGTCTTGACCACCTCGGGGCCGGTGACGAACATGTAGGAGCTGTCCTTCACCATGAAGATGAAGTCGGTCATCGACGGCGAGTACACCGCGCCGCCGGCGCACGGGCCCATGATCATGCTGATCTGCGGAATCACGCCCGAGGCCATCACGTTCTTCTGGAACACGTCGGCGTAGCCGCCCAGCGAGGCCACGCCTTCCTGGATGCGCGCGCCGCCCGAGTCGTTCAGGCCGATCACCGGCGCGCCGACCTTCATCGCCTGGTCCATCACCTTGCAGATCTTCTCGGCGTGGGTCTCGCTGAGCGCGCCGCCGAAGACGGTGAAGTCCTGGCTGAACACGAACACCAGCCGGCCGTTGATCATGCCGTAGCCGGTGACCACGCCATCGCCAGGGATCTTGTTGCCGTCCATGCCGAAGTCGGTGCAGCGGTGTTCGACGAACATGTCCCACTCTTCGAAGGTGCCTTCGTCGAGCAGCAGTTCGATGCGCTCGCGCGCGGTCAGCTTGCCCTTGGCGTGCTGTGCGGCGATGCGCTTTTCGCCGCCGCCCAGGCGCGCCTTGGCGCGCTTTTCTTCGAGCATGTGTTGGATGTCATGCATGGGAGGAACTCCTCGTTTCAGATGTCTCTTGCGTCAGGAAAACAGGTCGAGCAGGCGCCGCGCCGCGACGGAGGCGGCGATGCGGCCGGCGCGGACCTCGGCGGTGATCGCGGGCAGCTGCTCGTGCACCTGGGGATGGGCGCGGAAGCGCTGCTTCAGTCCGGCCTCGATGCGTTCCCACATCCAGGCCTGGTCCTGGGCGTGGCGCCGCGCGGTGAAGCGGCCGCTGGCCATCTGCAGCTCGCGGTAGCGGCCGCAGGTCTGCCAGAACGCTTCGATGCCCAGGTTCTTCAGCGCGCTCATCTGCAGCACCGTCGGGTGCCAGAGCGCGGTGTCATGATGGGCATGGTCCGGATGGCCTTGCTGGCCGTAGATCCGCAAGGCCGAGGTGATCTGCGCGCGGGCGCGCACGGCCGCATGCTCGTCGAGATCGGCCTTGTTGATGACGACCAGGTCGGCCAGCTCCATCACGCCCTTCTTGATCGCCTGCAGGTCGTCGCCGGCGTTGGGCAGCTGCAGCAGCACGAACATGTCCGTCATGCCCTGCACCGCCGTCTCGCTCTGGCCCACGCCGACGGTCTCGACGATCACCACGTCGAAACCGGCGGCCTCGCAGATGAGCATGCTTTCGCGCGTGCGCTCGGCCACGCCACCCAGCGTGCCGCTGCTGGGACTGGGGCGGATGTAGGCGGCGTCATGGACGCTGAGCTGCTCCATGCGGGTCTTGTCGCCCAGGATCGATCCGCCCGACACCGAGCTCGACGGGTCCACCGCCAGCACCGCCACACGGTGGCCCTGCGCGATCAGGTGCAGGCCCAGCACCTCGATGAAGGTGCTCTTGCCCACGCCCGGCACGCCCGAAATGCCGAGGCGGAACGAACGGCCGCTGTGCGGCAGCACGGCGTTGAGCAGCGCGTCGGCGCGCACGCGGTGATCGGGACGGGTCGACTCCAGCAGCGTGATGGCCTTGGCGATCGCGCGGCGTCGCGGCGCGGCCTCGCCCGCCGTCAGTTGCTGCAGCAGCAGTGCATCTGTGGCGGAAAGTGCATGGGCGCCATCAAGCGGCAACGGCGGAACCGGCTTTGCCGGGCCGCTCGTTGCGCCCCCCTGGGGGGGAGCGACGCAGGCGCTACGGGGGGGGATCATCTGGCCGGACGCAGGTAGTACAGGTCCCACTCGCCTTCGGCCTGCAGCACGAAGCCGTGGCGCAGGTAGAAGCGATTGGCATCGCTGTGCTTGAGCGCGGTGACGCTGACGGCCTTGTGCTGCGCGTCCGCCTCCTGCAGGACCTTGGCCAGCACCCAGCTGCCGATGCCCTGCCCCTGGCCGCTGGGATGGATGTAGAGATGGTCCAGCAGCCAGTCGTGCTCGCGCGGCACCACCACCACGAAGCCGACCAGTTCGGCGTCTTTCAGGATGTGGCGCGTGTAGGCCGGCAGATAGCCGCGCGACAGGCGCTCGCGGGCGCGCTGCGGGTCGAAGCGGCCGACCTTCTCCAGGCTTTCGCGCATCGCGGCCATGCGCAAGGCGAGCAAGGCCTCGAAATCGCCCTCGCCGGCGGGCGCCAGCGAGAGACCTTCCAGTCCGCGGTCCTGGTACACCATGATGACGGGCGTCGGTGGGTATCGATCGGTGTCAGGCCGCGCCCTGGGCGCCGCGGATCTGCTCCAGCACGTCCTTGGCGCTGGCCGGAATCGGGGTGCCGGGACCGTAGATGCCCTTGACACCGGCCTCGTACAGATAATCGTAATCCTGCGCCGGGATCACCCCCCCGACGAAGACGATGATGTCGTCGGCGCCCTGCTTCTTCAACTCGGCAATGATGGCGGGCACCAGGGTCTTGTGGCCGGCGGCCAGCGTGCTGATGCCCACGGCGTGCACGTCGTTCTCGATCGCCTGGCGGGCGCACTCCTCGGGGGTCTGGAACAAGGGGCCGATGTCCACATCGAAGCCGAGATCGGCAAAGGCCGTGGCCACCACCTTGGCGCCGCGATCGTGGCCGTCCTGACCCAGCTTGGCGATCATCACCCGCGGTCGGCGGCCGTGGCTTTGCGCGAACTGGTCGATCTCGTCCCTGAGCTTGTCCCAGCCTTCGGCGGAGTCGTAGGCAGCAGCGTACACACCGGTCACCTTCTGAATGTCCGCGCGGTGGCGGCCGAAC
Organism: Ideonella sp. sgz306126; assembly: GCF_056032705.1. Taxonomy (NCBI): domain Bacteria; kingdom Pseudomonadati; phylum Pseudomonadota; class Betaproteobacteria; order Burkholderiales; family Sphaerotilaceae; genus Ideonella; species Ideonella sp. sgz306126. The sequence goes on along the minus strand of NZ_JBVYWP010000003.1, from coordinate 343,233 downwards.
ACCTTTTCCAGCGCATCGCTGACCTCGCCCACCGTGGCGCGCAGGCGCACCGCCTGGATGCTCAGGTCCAGCAGGTTACCCGAGCCGCTGCGCGCGGCGTCGGTCAGCGCGTCCAGCGCGGCCTGCACCTTGGCGCCGTCGCGCCCGGCCCGAATGGCCTTCAGTCGCGCGACCTGGCCTTCGCGCACCTTGACGTTGTCGACCTCCAGGATCTCGATCGGGTCCTGCTTGGCCAGCTTGTACTTGTTGACACCGACGATCACGTCCTTGCCAGAATCGATGCGGGCCTGCTTTTCGGCGGCCGCAGCCTCGATCTTCAGCTTGGCCCAGCCCGAATCGACCGCCCGGGTCATGCCGCCCATCGCCTCGACTTCCTCGATGATCGCCCAGGCCTGGTCGGCCATCTCCTGCGTCAGCGACTCCATCATGTAGGAGCCGGCCCAGGGGTCGACCACGCTGGGAATGTGGGTCTCTTCCTGGATGATCAGCTGGGTGTTGCGGGCGATGCGTGCGCTGAACTCGGTGGGCAGCGCGATGGCCTCGTCGAAGCTGTTGGTGTGCAGGCTCTGGGTGCCGCCGAAGACCGCCGCCATCGCCTCGATCGTGGTGCGCACCACGTTGTTGTACGGGTCCTGCTCGGTCAGGCTCCAGCCCGAGGTCTGGCAATGGGTGCGCAGCATCAGACTCTTGGGGCTCTTGGCGCCGAAGCCCTTCATGATGCGGCACCACAGCAGGCGCGCCGCACGCATCTTGGCGATCTCGAGATAGAAGTTCATCCCGATGGCCCAGAAGAAGCTCAGCCGGCCGGCGAAGGCGTCCACGTCCATGCCCTTGGCGATCGCCGTCTTCACGTACTCCTTGCCGTCGGCCAGCGTGAAGGCCAGTTCCAGTGCCTGGTTGGCGCCGGCTTCCTGCATGTGATAGCCGCTGATCGAGATCGAGTTGAACTTCGGCATCTTCTGCGCCGTGTACTCGATGATGTCGCCGATGATCCGCATCGACGGCTCGGGGCCGTAGATGTACGTGTTGCGGACCATGAACTCCTTGAGGATGTCGTTCTGGATGGTGCCGCTCAACTGGTCCTGCGCAACGCCCTGCTCCTCGGCGGCCACCACGTAGCCGGCCAGCACCGGCAGCACCGCGCCGTTCATCGTCATCGAGACGCTGACCTTGTCGAGCGGGATCTCGTTGAACAGGATCTTCATGTCCTCGACCGAATCGATCGCCACGCCCGCCTTGCCGACGTCGCCGGTGACGCGGGGATGGTCGGAGTCGTAGCCGCGGTGCGTGGCCAGGTCGAAGGCCACCGACACGCCCTGCCCGCCGGCGGCCAGCGCCTTGCGGTAGAACGCGTTCGATTCCTCGGCGGTGGAAAAGCCGGCGTACTGGCGGATGGTCCAGGGCCGCACCGCGTACATCGTGGCCTGCGGACCGCGGATGAAGGGCTCGAAGCCCGGCAGCGTGTCGGCGAAGGGCAGCGCCGCCGTGTCCGCGGCCGTGTACAAGGGCTTGACGCGGATGCCGTCTGGCGTGTGCCAGGTCAGCGCCTGCACGTCGCCGCCCGGTGCGGACTTCGCTGCCGCCTTGGCCCATTGCTCAAGAGATGCGGCCTGAAACTCGTTCTTGCTGGACATGGAAACTCCTGGCGGTCCTGTGACAGGTCCCGGGGTGAAGGCCGTACCCTGAGGGTTCGGCCCGCTTGCCCGCCATCATACATGATGCATAATTATGAATTCAAATTTGACGATGACCTGACACCGCCGTGCCTGCCGAAGCCGACACCTTGTTCGCCCCGCGCGCCCTGTACCAGCAGGTCGCCGAGAAGCTGCGCGAGCAGATCTTCAGCCGGGCGCTCGAGCCGGGCAGCTGGATCGACGAGCAGAAGCTGGCCCTCGATTACGGCATCAGCCGCACACCGCTGCGCGAGGCCTTGAAGGTGCTGGCCGTCGAGGGGCTGGTGACGATGAAGGTGCGGCGCGGCGCCTACGTCACCGAGATGTCGTCGGACGACGTGCGGCAGGTCTACCGCCTGCTGGGCCTGCTGGAAAGTGATGCGGCCTCCGAGGTCGCCGAGCGCGGCAATGACCAGGAGATCGGCGAATTGCGCAAGCTGCACGACCTGCTGGAAAGGCAGGTCAGGAAGCGCGACGCGTTCTTCGACGCCAACGAGCAGTTCCACTTCCGCCTGCTGGCCTTGGCCGGCAACCGCTGGCGCCAGCAGATCGTCACCGACCTGCGCAAGGTGATGAAGCTCAACCGCCATCACTCGCTGTTCAAGCAAGGCCGGCTGGCCGAATCGCTGGCCGAGCACCGGGCGCTGATGCAGGCCCTCGAGGCGCACGACCCGGCTGCGGCCAGCCGCCTGATGCGCGCGCACTTCGACAACGGCCTGACGGCGGCCACCGCCTGAGCGGCAGGCGCCGGGATAATCCGGGCCCAGCGCGCGAGCCCTCGCGCCGCTCCGCCCCACCACGACGCCCATGACCCCCGACGCCGCCGCGCCCACCCCGTCCCCCGAGCCTGACGCTCCACGACCCGGCCTGCAGGATCTGCCCGCCGTGGTGGCCCGCGGCGACGCGCGAGCCCTGGCGGCTGCGCTGCGCGACGCCCGCCACCACACGCTGGCGCTGACCGACGCCTTGGTGGCCGGGCTGGGGCCGCAGCTGGAACTGCGTTACCTGCCCGAACTGGACCCGCCGCTGTGGCTGCTGGCCGAGCTGGCGTGGCTGGAGGACGGTTGGATCTCGCGCAACCCGCTGCGCCGTCACGGCACCGCATCGTCGGAGGGCTTCGGGCGCGGACCGGCGCCGATGACGCAGATCGACCGCTGCTTCGGCGAGCGGCGCTCACATGCGGACCGCTGGCACCAGCCCGTTCCCGGCCTGCGCGACACCTTGGCCCTGCTGCAGTCCAGCCGGCAACGCACGCTGGCGCTGCTGCGCGGCACGCCCCACGACGACACGGCGCTGCAGGTCTATCGCGACGCGCTGTGGCGCGAAGACCTGCTGGCCGAGCGCTTGCTGTGCATGGCGCAGACGCTGGGCATCGCGCCCGGCCCGCTCGCGGCCACGCCCACCCGCTGCGCGCACCCGGCCGGCGAACTCGGGATCCCCGAAACCCAACACATGCTGGGAGCCGTCCAGCCAGGCGACCTGCCCGGCTCGGCACACCCCGCCCGCGCCCTGCGGTTGGCCGCGTTCCGGATCGACCGCGCCCCCGTGACCTGGGCCCGCTTTTTGCCGTTCGTGGAAGCCGGCGGTTACGACGATCCGACCCGGTGGACCCCGCAAGGCTGGGCCTGGCGGCGTCGCCACAGCCTGGGCCGTCCGCGCCACCTCGGACGCGGCGACGACGGCCACTGGCAACTCGCCCAGTTCGGCCAATGGGTCCCGCTGGACCCGTCCTGGCCGGCCATGCACCTGTGTCGCCACGAGGCGCAGGCCTGGTGCCGCTGGGCGGGCCGGCGGCTGCCCAGCGAATGGGAATGGGAGGCAGCCGTGCGGCAGGCCGAGACGGAGGGGTCGGCGCTGACCTGGGGCCAGGTTCTCGAATGGACTGCCAGCGCCTTCGACGCTCCGTCGCCCGGGGCCGGCCAGGCTGCTAGCGGGTCGGCCCCGGGCGGGGTGCCGCTGGTCAGCCTGCGCGGCCACTCGCACGGGAGCAGCCCCCGCCTGGCGTGGCCGAGCGCGCGCCGCGCTGCCGCCGAAGACCGCAACGACGGGTTCACCGGCTTTCGCAGCTGCTCGTTGGAGGCCGCGCCGCAGGACGGCGAAGCCCCGCCGGGGCCGGCCGCCTGACGCCACCAAGAACAAGGCCGCCCGAAGGCGGCCTGACGAACGGCACGATCACGACAGCCCGGGCGGGCTGCCGCGACGCGATCAGCGCTGCCCCAGCGGCTTGACGTCGCGCGGCACCGAGCCGACGAACAGTTGGCGCGGACGGCCGATCTTGTACTCCGGGTCGGCGATCATCTCGTTGAGCTGCGCGATCCAGCCCACGGTGCGGGCCAGCGCGAAGATGGCGGTGAACAGCGACACCGGGATGCCGATGGCGCGCTGCACGATGCCGGAGTAGAAGTCGACGTTCGGATAGAGCTTGCGGGCGACGAAATAGTCGTCTTCCAGCGCGATCTTCTCCAGCTCCATCGCCAGCTTGAACAGCGGGTCGTTGTGCAGGCCCAGTTCGCTCAGCACCTCGTGGCAGGTCTCGCGCATCAGCTTGGCGCGCGGGTCGTAGTTCTTGTAGACCCGGTGACCGAAGCCCATCAGCTTGACGCCGGAGTTCTTGTCCTTCACCTGGTTCATGAACTCGCCGACCTTGGCCACGCCGCCCATCTTCTGGATGTCCTCCAGCATGTTCAGGCAGGCCTCGTTGGCCCCGCCGTGCGCCGGGCCCCACAGGCAGGCCACGCCGGCCGCGATCGCCGCGAACGGGTTGGTGCCCGACGAGCCGCACAGCCGCACGGTGGAGGTGGACGCGTTCTGCTCGTGGTCGGCATGCAGGATGAAGATGCGGTCGAGCGCGCGCTCGATCACCGGATTCACCTTGTAGTCGGCGCAGGGGGTGGCGAACATCATGCGCAGGAAATTGCCGGCGTACGACAACTCATTGCGCGGATACATGTAGGGCTGGCCGGCCGAATACTTGTACGCCATCGCCACCAGCGTGGGCATCTTGGCGATCAGGCGGATCGCAGCGATGTCGCGGTGCTCCGGGTTGTTGATGTCGGTGCTGTCGTGATAGAAGGCCGACAGCGCGCCCACCAGGCCGGTCATGACCGCCATCGGGTGCGCGTCGCGGCGGAAGCCGCGCAGGAAGAACTGCATCTGCTCGTTGACCATGGTGTGGTTGGTCACGCGGGCGGTGAAGTTCTGCTTCTCGGTGGCGTTGGGCAGATCTCCGTACAGCAGCAGGTGGCAGGTGTCGAGGTAGTCGCAGTTCACCGCCAACTGCTCGATCGGGTAGCCGCGGTACAGCAATTCGCCCTTGTCGCCGTCGATGTAGGTGATGGTCGAATTGCACGACGCGGTCGACAGGAAGCCGGGGTCGTAGGTGAACTTGCCGGTCTGGCCGTAGAGCTTGCGGATGTCGATCACATCCGGGCCCACGGTGCCCTTGTAAATCGGCAGGTCCATGCTGGGGCTGCCGTCGGAGAACGACAGGGTGGCTTTCACGTCGGACGGGGTCATCGTCGGGTCCTTTCAATCAATTCGTTCTTCAGGCTTGGCGCAGCAGCGCCAGCACGTCCTGCACGCAGGGGCGGTCGAGTTCGCCGGCGGGCTGCTTGCGCGCAAGCAGGAGATCCAGCAGGTCGTTGTCGGCCAGGTCCATCAACTGTTGGAGGCCTTCGACCCGCGCCACGGTGAGAGAACTCTCGTGCCGCCGGAAGAAGCGCTCAATGAACAGATCGTTTTCGAGCAAACCGCGACGGCAACGCCATTTCAGGCGACTGATGTCGGTGGCGGTCAGGGATGCAGTTTCCATGCCCAGGCTTGCTTGAAGTTGACCGTGCGGCCGCTCACACGGCGCGGCGCACCATCAATTCCTTGATCTTGCCGATCGCCTTGGTCGGGTTCAGCCCCTTGGGGCAGACGTCGACGCAATTCATGATGGTGTGGCAGCGGAACAGCCGGTACGGGTCTTCGAGGTTGTCGAGACGGGCGGAGGTGTCCTGGTCGCGGCTGTCGGCCAGGAAGCGGTAGGCCTGCAGCAGGCCGGCCGGGCCGACGAACTTGTCCGGATTCCACCAGAAGCTCGGGCAGGACGTGGAGCAGCTCGCGCACAGGATGCACTCGTACAGGCCGTCGAGTTCCTCGCGCTCCTCGGGCGACTGCAGCCGCTCTTTTTCGGGCGGGCGCTCGTCGTTGACCAGGTAAGGCTTGATCGAGTTGTACTGCTTGAAGAACTGCGTCATGTCCACGATCAGGTCGCGGATCACCGGCAGGCCCGGCAGCGGCCGCAGCACGATGGTCTGCGGCAGCGTGCGCATGTTGGTCAGGCAGGCCAGGCCGTTCTTGCCGTTGATGTTCATCGCGTCCGAACCGCACACGCCTTCGCGGCAGGAGCGGCGGAAGCTCAGGCTCGGGTCGACCGCCTTGAGCTTGATCAGCGCGTCCAGCAGCATGCGTTCGTGACCATCGAGTTCGATCTCGATGGTCTGCATGTAGGGCTTGGCGTCCTGGTCGGGGTCGTAGCGGTAGATCTGGAAGGTGCGCTTGTCGCTCATGGTCTTCTTTCTCTGAATGTCGTGCCGTTGGCGATCAGAAGGTCCGGACCTTCGGCGGCACCGATTCGACGGACATCGGCTGCAGGTTCACCGGCTTGTAGTCCAGGCGGTCGCCTTCGGAATACCACAGCGTGTGCTTCATCCAGTTCGCGTCGTCGCGCTCGGGGTGGTCGTTGTGGGCATGGGCGCCGCGGCTTTCCGGGCGGGCCGCGGCCGAGATCATCGTGGCGCGGGCCGCCTCGATCAGGTTGTCGACCTCCAGCGCCTCGATGCGCGCGGTGTTGAACACCTTGGACGTGTCCTTCAGGCCGATGGACTTGACCCGCTCGGCCACCTGCTTGATCGCCGCCACGCCCTCGTCCATCATGGCCTGGGTGCGGAACACGCCGGCATGCTTTTGCATCGTCGCGCGGATGTCTCCGGCCACGTCCTGGGCGTACTCGCCGCCCTTGGCAGAATCCAGGCGCGCCAGCCGTGCCAGGGTCCGGTCGGCCGCGTCGGCCGGCAGCGGCTTGTGGTTCTTGGTCTTCAGCGCCGCATCGACGATGTGGTTGCCCGCGGCCCGGCCGAAGACGATCAGGTCGAGCAGCGAGTTGGTGCCTAGGCGGTTCGCACCGTGCACCGACACGCAGGAGCATTCGCCCACCGCGTACAGGCCGTTCACCACGTCGTTGTGCCTGCCGTTCTTCGGAATCACCACCTGGCCATGGACATTGGTGGGAATGCCACCCATCTGGTAATGGATGGTCGGCACCACCGGGATCGGCTCCTTGGTGATGTCGACGTTGGCGAAGTTGTGCCCGATCTCCAGCACGCTGGGCAGGCGCTTCATGATGGTCTCGGCGCCCAGGTGGGTCATGTCGAGCAGCACGTAGTCCTTGTTCGGACCGCAGCCTCGGCCTTCCTTGATCTCCTGGTCCATCGAGCGCGAGACGAAGTCGCGCGGTGCCAGGTCCTTCAGCGTCGGGGCGTAGCGCTCCATGAAGCGTTCGCCGTTGCTGTTGCGCAGGATCGCGCCCTCACCGCGGCAGCCCTCGGTCAGCAGCACGCCGGCACCGGCCACGCCGGTGGGGTGGAACTGCCAGAACTCCATGTCTTCCAGCGGCAGGCCGGCACGCGCCGCCATGCCCAGGCCGTCGCCGGTGTTGATGAAGGCGTTGGTGCTGGCGGCGAAGATGCGGCCGGCGCCGCCGGTGGCCATCAGCACGGTCTTGGCTTCGAGGATGTGCAGGTCGCCGGTCTCCATCTCCAGCGCGGTCACACCGACCACATCGCCTTCCTGGTCGCGGATCAGGTCCAGCGCCATCCATTCGACGAAGAAGTTGGTGCGGGCCTTGACGTTCTGCTGGTACAGCGTGTGCAGCAGCGCGTGGCCGGTGCGGTCGGCCGCGGCGCAGGCACGCTGCACCGGCTTCTCGCCGTAGTTGGCGGTGTGGCCGCCGAACGGGCGCTGGTAGATGGTGCCGTCGGGGTTGCGGTCGAACGGCATGCCGAAGTGTTCGAGCTCGTAGACCACCTTGGGCGCCTCGCGGCACATGAACTCGATCGCGTCCTGATCGCCCAGCCAGTCGGAACCCTTGATGGTGTCGTAGAAATGGTAGTGCCAGGTGTCTTCCGACATGTTGCCCAGCGACGCACCGATGCCGCCCTGCGCCGCCACGGTGTGCGAGCGGGTCGGGAAGACCTTGGACAGCACGGCCACGTTCAGGCCGGCGAGCGAGAGTTGCAGCGACGCGCGCATGCCGGAGCCGCCGGCACCGACGATGACGACGTCGAACTTGCGTTTGGTGATGTTGTTCTGTGCCATGGTGATGCTTCAAAGACGCCAGAGGACTTGGACCGCCCAGCCGGCGCAGCCGACCAGCCAGACGAGGGAGAACACCTGCAGCGCGAGGCGAATCCCGACCGGCTTGATGTAGTCCATCCAGATGTCGCGCACGCCGATCCAGGCGTGGTAGAGCAGCGCGACGATGACGGTGAAGGTCAGCACCTTCATCCACTGCGCGGCGAAGATGCCCGACCACTTGTCGTAGCCGATCTCGCCCTTGGTCAGCAGCACCTGCGCCAGCACGACGAAGGTGAACGCCGCCATCAGGAAGGCCGTGACGCGCTGGGCGAGCCAGTCGCGAAAGCCGTAATGCGCGCCGACGACGAGGCGCTTGGATCCGTAGTTAACAGCCATGATGAACTTGCCTCAGGTGATCAGTACAGGCCGAACAGCTTGGCGCCCAGCGCCAGCGTGAGCACGCTGCTCAGCACCAGCGTGACGATGGCCGAGCTTTGCCCCTGCTCTTTCGAAACGCGGTGGGTCATGTCCATGCGCAGGTGGCGCAGGCCGGCGAAGAAGTGCAGCAGATAGGCCCAGATCAGCGCCAGCGCGACCAGCTTGACCAGCACGCCGGGAACGAAGCCGATGCCGGCCACGAAGGCATTGCTGAAGACGCCGAACGACACCTCCGAGCTGACGCTGGTGTCGAACAGCCAGATGATGAAGGGCATCAGCAGGAACAGCAGCAGGCCGCTGATGCGATGCAGGATGGAGACGATGCCGGCCACAGGGAGCCGATAGTGAGGCAGGTCCGCAAAGGCGTTGATGTTGCGGAACTCGGGCCGTTTCTTGAGCGTTTCAGCCATATGGGAGGGTCCTTGTTGTGATCGCTCGGGGTCGGAGGAGGTAGCGGTCGGATTCAGATCGTCAGATCGCGAGCCTGGAACCCCGGGAGTTTATTGCAACGCAACAAGCTTTCAGCGGCCTTGCCGGCAAGCCGCCACCGGAGAGTCTCTGGGCTCAGTTCAACTCGTTGCGGTAGTAATGGGTCGCCGTGTTGTAAAGCCCTCGCCGCAGTTCCACCGGACGATCGCCGTAGGTGTGGGACAGGCGCTCCACACTCAGCAGCGGCGTGCCGGCTGCCACCTGCAGCAACTCGGCCGTGCCGGCGTCTGCGGCGACGGCGCGGATCTTCTCTTCGGCGCGGATCATGCGCACGCCGAATTCCGACTCGAACAGGCCGTACATCGGCCCGGCGTATTGCGACAGCCGCTCGGCGGTCAGGCCCTTGAACGGCCCGGCGGGCAACCAGATCTCGTCCAGCACCACAGGCGCGGCCTCACGCTGCAGGGTGCGCCGGATCAACACCGCGCTTTCGCCCGACTTCAAGTCCAGGGCACGCGCCACGTCGGCGGGCGCACGCATGCGGCGGCAGTCGAGGAAGCGGCGCTCCATGCCGGTGACCGGCCCGACGTCCGGCGTCAGCCGCAGAAAGCGGTACTGGATGTTCGCCTCGGCGTGCGTCGCCACGAACGTGCCCTTGCCCTGGCGGCGCACCAGCAGGTTCTCGGTCGCGAGTTCGTCGATCGCCTTGCGCACCGTGCCCTGGCTGACGCGGAAGCGCGCCGCCAGGTCCTGCTCGCTGGGGATGGCCTCGCCCGGCTTCCACTCGCTGCCCTGCAGACTCCTGACCAGCAAGGCCTTGATCTGCTGGTAGAGCGGACTGAATGCCGGCGTCTGCGAGGCGGACGGGCTCTCGGCAGGCGGGGATTCGGCGGGCATCGACGCGGACATGGGCCGCCATTGCAGCACAGCCGGCCCGTCGCCGTCCAGCTTCTCTGAACAATGTCTTATATAAGACATAAGAATATTGACACGCCACGGGTTCACCCTTAGACTGAAGGGCTAAACTTGCGCTTTGCGCGGGCGGTTCGTCGATCGCCTGCCCGCCTGCCGCCCCCTCTTTCTTTCCTTCCTCGGAGACCTCACCATGAGCAAGACCCCCGTTCGCGTGGCCGTGACCGGCGCCGCAGGCCAGATTGGCTACGCCTTGCTGTTCCGCATTGCCTCCGGCGAGATGCTGGGCAAGGACCAGCCCGTGATCCTCCAGCTGCTGGAGATCCCCGACGAGAAGGCCCAGAAGGCGCTCAAGGGCGTGATGATGGAACTCGAGGACTGCGCCTTCCCGCTGCTCGCCGGCATGCAGGCCCACAGCGACCCGATGTCCGCCTTCAAGGACGCCGACTACGCGCTGCTGGTCGGTTCGCGCCCCCGCGGCCCGGGCATGGAGCGCGCCGAGCTGCTGTCGATCAACGGCGCCATCTTCATCGCCCAGGGCAAGGCGCTGAACGCCGTGGCCTCGCGCAACGTCAAGGTGCTGGTGGTCGGCAACCCCGCCAACACCAACGCCTACATCGCGATGAAGAGCGCCCCCGACCTGAAGCCGGGCAACTTCACCGCGATGCTGCGCCTGGACCACAACCGTGCCGCGTCGCAGATCGCTGCCAAGACCGGCAAGCCGGTGTCCAGCATCAAGAAGCTGGCCGTGTGGGGCAACCACTCGCCCACCATGTACGCCGACTACCGCTACGCCACCATCGACGGCGCCTCGGTCAAGGACATGATCAACGATCAGGTCTGGAACAAGGATGTGTTCCTGCCCACGGTGGGCAAGCGCGGCGCCGCCATCATCGAGGCGCGCGGCCTGTCGTCGGCGGCCTCGGCCGCCAACGCAGCGATCGACCACATGCGCGACTGGGCGCTGGGCACCCACGGCGAATGGGTCACGATGGGGGTCCCCAGCAACGGCGAATATGGCATTCCCAAGGACGTGATGTTCGGCTTCCCGGTCACCTGCGCGAACGGCGAGTACAAGATCGTCGAAGGCCTGTCCATCGACGCCTTCTCGCAGGAATGCATCAACAAGACCCTGGCCGAACTGCAGGGCGAACAGGACGGCGTCAAGCACCTGCTGTGATGCACCGGGCCTCGCGCCAGCGCTGAGGCTTGCCGGAAGGCATTAAGCTGCGAAGCCGGCGACCGCGACTGCGGCGCCGGCTTTTTCTTTGGTCCGATCTGCCCCCCGCCTGCCATGCCCCTGCCGCGCCACCCCGCCGAGGTCTTGTTCGAAGAAGGCGACAGCGTCGCCGACCTGCCGGTCTGCGACCACTACTGCGGCGTCGAGGCGCGCATGCGCAAGAGCCTGGCGCTGCAGGCCGAGATGGGGCCGGTGTTCGACGTCACCCTCGATGGCGAGGATGGCGCCCCGGTCGGCGGCGAGGTGGAACACGCCCACCTGATCGCCGAACTGGTGAATTCGCCGCTCAACGCCCACGGCCGGGTGGGCGCGCGCGTGGTCCCCCACGGCCACCCCGCCTTCGAGGCCATGCTGGAGGTGCTGCTGCCCCGGGCCGGCGCGAAGCTGGCCTATCTGATGATCCCCAAGCCGCGCGACGCCGCCGACCTGAACGCCGCCGTCGCCTGCATCGATGCCCTCGCGCAGCGTGCCGGCCTGGCTCGCCAGGTGCCGCTGCACGCGCTGGTGGAGACCCATGGCGCGCTGCGCGAGGTGTTCGCGCTGGCGGCACACCCGCGCATCGAGTCGCTGTCATTCGGGTTGATGGATTTCGTCTCGGCCCACCGCGGCGCGATCCCGCAGTCCGCGATGGGCGTCGGGCAAGCGGGCGGCCAGTTCGAGCACCCGCTGGTGTTGCGCGCCAAGCTGGAGATCTCGGCCGCCTGCCACGCCCACGCCAAGGTGCCCTCGCACTGCGTGGTCACCGAATTCAAGGACAAGGCCGCCCTCCAGGCCGCGGCCGAGGTCGCCTGCCGGCGCCTGGGTTACACGCGCATGTGGAGCATCCACCCGGATCAGATCCGCACCATCGTCGATGCCTTCGCGCCCAGCGCGGCCGAGGTCGACCAGGCGATCGCGATCATCCAGGCGGCGCAGGCCGCCGACTGGGCGCCGATCCGCCACCGCCACCACGGCCGCGAGCAGTTGCACGACCGGGCGAGCTACCGTTACTTCTGGCAGGTGTTGCAGCGCGCCCACCGCACGTCGTTCCAGGGCGGCCCGCAACTGCCTGCCGAAGTCGCGCAGGCCTATTTCCCGGCGACGTGACGCGACTCCGGGACCGGAGCGCCGCGGCGGCCACGGATACCAACCGTCACCACGCCGGCCCGCAAGAGCATGGACAATCGCCAGCGACCCTCTTTCCTGGAGACCTCTTGATGACGAACCGTGTGCTCGCCCTGGCCCTGCTGGCCGCCCTCGCGCTTCCCGCCGCCGCAACGACCAAGAAGTCGGCGCACCACCCCGTGCGCCACCCGCCGGCCCCGGTCGAGGCGCCGCTGCCTGCCGCCACCGACGCGCAAACCGCCGCCGCGGGCATGGTTTATTACGGCGCCTATGGCTGCGAATTCAAGCAGTCGATCAACGTCCAGCACGACCCCAAGGCCCAGGGCTACGTCGACCTGGCGTTCGGCAAGGCGCACTACACGATGAAGCCGGTGCTGTCGTCGACCGGCGCGATCCGCCTGGAAGACGTCAAGGGCCGCACGCTGCTGGTGCAGATCGCCAACAAGTCGATGCTGATGGACGTCGTGGCCGGGCACCGCCTGGTGGACGATTGCGTCAGCGACCAGCAGGCGGCTTTTGTCAAGGCCGCCGAGAACCAGCCCAAGGCGGCCGACGCGCTGGACCTGATGGAGTCGCCCCAGGCGTCGCGCTGAGTCGCCCCTGCCCGCACCCGAGCCCGGCCTGTCCGGGCTTTTTTGCGCCTGTCGCCGGCCCGGGCCATGCTTGCCCCGCCCCTCGTGTCACCTTTCGCTGCAGGCGCCTGCCGGCCCTGCGCGAAAATGGCGCCCGCGCCCTTTGCCCCGGCGCCGCCTCCTCGCAAGGGGGCTTGGCAAGTCTTATATAAGATATAAAATAGGGTACTAACCCGTATCTGCTGATCCGCAGCCAGCCGTCGCTGCGCCCCTTCGCCCCTCAGGAGCCCCTCCATGCTGCAAGCCTATCGCCAACACGTTGCCGAACGTGCCGCCCTCGGCATCCCCCCGCTGGCGCTTGACGCCAAGCAGGTGGCCGACCTGATCGAGCTGATCAAGAACCCGCCGGCCGGCGAAGACGCGTTCCTGCTGGATCTGCTGACGCACCGCGTGCCGCCGGGCGTGGACGACGCCGCCAAGGTCAAGGCCAGCTTCCTGTCGGCGGTGGCGCACGGCGATGTGAGCGTCAAACTCATCAGCAAGGCCAAGGCCACCGAATTGCTGGGCACGATGGTGGGCGGCTACAACGTCAAGCCGCTGATCGACCTGCTCGACCGCGCCGACGTCGCCGACGTGGCCGCCGCCGGCCTGAAGAAGACGCTGCTGATGTTCGACTTCTTCCACGACGTCGCCGAGAAGGCCAAGGCCGGCAACGCCAAGGCCAAGGACGTGGTGCAGAGCTGGGCCGACGCCGAGTGGTTCACCTCGCGCCCGGAGGTGCCCAAGAGCATCACGGTCACGGTCTTCAAGGTGCCCGGCGAGACCAACACCGACGACCTGTCGCCGGCGCCGGACGCCACCACCCGCCCCGACATCCCGATGCACTACCTGGCGATGCTGAAGAACACCCGCTCCGATGCGGCCTTCAAGCCCGAGGAAGACGGCAAGCGCGGCCCGATGCAGTTCATCGAGGACCTGAAGAAGAAGGGCCACCTGGTGGCCTACGTCGGCGACGTGGTGGGTACCGGCTCCAGCCGCAAGAGCGCCACCAACAGCGTGATCTGGGCCACCGGGCAAGACATCCCCTTCGTGCCCAACAAGCGCTTCGGCGGCGTCACGCTGGGCGGCAAGATCGCCCCGATCTTCTTCAATACGCAGGAAGACTCGGGATCGCTGCCGATCGAGGTCGACGTCTCCAAGCTGGAGATGGGCGACGTGATCGAGGTGCTGCCGTACGACGGCAAGATCGTCAAGAACGGCGCGACGGTCGCCGAGTTCCGGCTCAAGAGCGAGGTGCTGCTCGATGAAGTGCGCGCCGGCGGCCGCATCAACCTGATCATCGGCCGCAGCCTGACCGCCAAGGCGCGCGAATTCCTGGGCCTGCCGGCCAGCACGCTGTTCCGCCTGCCCAAGGCACCGGCCGCCACCCAGGCCGGCTTCACGCTGGCGCAGAAGATGGTGGGGCGCGCCGTCGGCCTGCCCGAAGGCCAGGGCGTGCGCCCCGGCACCTACTGCGAGCCGCGGATGACGACGGTGGGCTCGCAAGACACCACCGGCCCGATGACCCGCGACGAGCTGAAGGACCTGGCCTGCCTGGGCTTCTCGGCCGATCTGGTGATGCAGAGCTTCTGCCACACCGCCGCCTACCCGAAGCCGGTGGACGTGAAGATGCACCACGACCTGCCCGCCTTCATCAGCAACCGCGGCGGCGTCTCGCTGCGCCCGGGCGACGGCGTGATCCACAGCTGGCTCAACCGCCTGCTGCTGCCCGACACCGTGGGCACCGGCGGCGACAGCCACACCCGCTTCCCGATCGGCATCAGCTTCCCGGCGGGCTCCGGCCTGGTGGCCTTCGGCGCGGCCACCGGCGTGATGCCGCTGGACATGCCCGAATCGGTGCTGGTGCGCTTCAAGGGCCAGATGCAGCCCGGCGTCACGCTGCGCGACCTGGTGCACGCGATTCCGCTGTACGCGATCAAGGCCGGCCTGCTCACCGTGGCCAAGGCCGGCAAGAAGAACGTCTTCTCGGGCCGCATCCTCGAGATCGAGGGCCTGCCGGACCTGAAGGTGGAACAGGCCTTCGAACTCAGCGACGCCTCGGCCGAACGCTCGGCCGCAGGCTGCACCGTCAAGCTGAACCCGGCGCCGATCAAGGAATACCTCAGCAGCAACGTCGTGCTGATGAAGAACATGATCGCCAACGGCTATCAGGACGCCCGCACGCTCGCCCGCCGCATCGAGAAGGTCGAAGCCTGGCTGGCCCGGCCCGAGCTGCTGGAAGCCGACCCGAACGCCGAATACGCGGCGGTGATCGAGATCGACCTGGCCGACATCAAGGAGCCCATCGTCTGCTGCCCGAACGATCCGGACGATGCCAAGTTCCTGTCCGAGGTGGCCGGCGCCAAGATCGACGAAGTCTTCATCGGCTCGTGCATGACCAACATCGGCCACTTCCGTGCCGCCGGCAAGCTGCTCGAAGGCAAGAAGGACATCCCGGTGCGCCTGTGGATCGCCCCGCCCACCAAGATGGACGCCTCCGAGTTGACCAAGGAAGGCTATTACGGCACCTTCGGCGCCGCCGGCGCGCGCATGGAAATGCCGGGCTGCAGCCTGTGCATGGGCAACCAGGCGCAGATCAAGGAAGGCTCCACGGCCATGTCCACCAGCACCCGCAACTTCCCCAACCGCCTGGGCAAGAACACCAACGTGTACCTGGGCTCGGCCGAACTGGCCGCCATCTGCTCCAAGCTGGGCCGCATCCCCACCGTGGCCGAATACCACGCCGACATGGGCGTGATCAACCAGGACGGCAGCAAGATCTACAAGTACATGAACTTCGACCAGATCGAAGAGTACGCGGACACCGCCAAGGGCGTCACCGCCTGATCGTCACGCAGCGCGACCGCTGACAGGTCGAGGAGACAAGCAGAGGCCCGCCGGTTCACACCGGCGGGCTTTTTTCATGGTCTCGTCCGCGGGTCCGCCCACCGGCCCGCACCGGGCGTTCGCGACAGACGACAGACTACAGCAGCCGGGTGATCAACGCCCCGTCGCAAGGCGCCGGAAGCGGAATCCAGACCCGGATCGGACTGCCTGCCGCCACCTCGATGGATTCGCCGTCCGCGTTCTGCATCTCGTCCAGGGTCAGCGTGCGGTTGCCGCTGGGGTGGATGATTTCCAGTTGGTCGCCCACTGAGAACCTGTTCTTGGTCTCGACCTCGGCCCAGCCATCGTCGCGCCGGGACTTGACCTCGCCGACGAACTGTCCGCGCTGCGCTTCGGAGCTGCCGCTGAGGTAGTTCTGGTAATCCTGGCTCGGGCGGCGTTCCAGAAAGCCCGCCGTGTAGCCGCGGTTCGAGAGGCCCTCCAGCTCGGTGAGCAGCCGCGGGTTGAACGGCCGGCCGGCCACCGCGTCGTCGATCGCGCGGCGGTACACCTGCGCCGTGCGGCTGACGTAGTACTGGCTCTTGGTGCGGCCCTCGATCTTCAGCGAATCGACACCGATCCTGACCAGCCGCTCCACGTGCTCCACCGCGCGCAGGTCCTTGCTGTTCATGATGTAGGTGCCGTGCTCGTCTTCCATGATGGGCATCAGCTGGCCGGGCCGATCCTTCTCCTCCAGCAGGTAGACGCGGTCGGCCGCGGGATGGCGCGGGCCGCCCCCGCAGGCGGCGAAGCTGCTCTCGGCCTCGGCCTGCGCGCTGGCGACGTCGAAGTCGCCCTCCATGGGCACCGGGATGGCCTCGCCGGTGTTCGGGTCCTCGGCCGCCGCCTGCGTCGCGTACTGCCAGCGGCAGGCGTTGGTGCAGGTGCCCTGGTTCGGGTCGCGCCGGTTGAAGTAGCCGCTCAGCAGGCAGCGGCCCGAGTAGGCGATGCACAGCGCGCCGTGCACGAACACCTCCAGCTCGATGTCGGGGCACTCGTTGCGGATCACCTCGATCTCGTCCAGGCTCAGCTCGCGCGACAGGATGATGCGCGCCACCCCCAGCCGCTGCCAGAACTTGACCGCCGCCCAGTTCACCGTGTTGGCCTGCACCGAGAGGTGGATGGGCACGTCCGGCCATCGCTCCCGCACCATCATGATCAGCCCCGGGTCGGCCATGATCAGCGCGTCGGGCCGCAGCGCGATCACCGGCTCGATGTCGCGCAGGTAGGTGCGCACCTTGTCGTTGTGCGGCAGCAGGTTGCTGGTGACGAAGAACTTCCTGCCGCGCTGGTGGGCCTCGGCGATGCCTTGGGCGATCTGCTCCAGCTTGAACTCGTTGTTGCGCGCCCGCAGGCTGTAGCGCGGTTGGCCGGCGTAGATCGCGTCGGCGCCGTAGTCGTAGGCTGCGCGCATCTTGGCCAGCGAACCGGCGGGCAGGAGGAGTTCAGGAGGTTTGAGCATCACCCCGCCATTGTCCCGCGTTCGCCCGCCCGGTCACTTGCCGGTGCGGATCAGCTGCTCGTCGCGCTCGCGATACGGGCGGTTGGCGCAGCGCGACTTCCAGTCGGCGCGCGAATCCTCGAAGTCCTGCGACTCCTTGTCCAACTGGTGGCTGCGCTCGTTCCAGTCGCCCGCGGCCTTGGCCTGGGCAGCGGCCTTGGCGTTGAAATCGGCGGTGAGCCGGTCCCGCTCGGCACCCAGCGTCTTGCTTTCGTCGATCAGCGCCAGCTCGTTGTCGTGCAGCGCCTTGCGCTCGGTCTCCAGCGACGCGCGCTCGCGCTCGACCGACGGACCGCCGTGGTCGTTGGCGGCGAGCGCATCGGCGCGCGCATGCCAGGCCTTCACCTTGGTGCCCTGCTCGGTCATGCGGCGGTTGAAGTCCTGCACCTTGTCGGCCAGTTGCTTCAGCTCGGGGCTGCCGCCCTTGAGCGCCTCGCCGTCTTTCTCGATCTGCTCGCGCTCGGCGCTCATCGCCTTGCGTCGCTGGTTCAGGTCGGCGGCGCGCTGGGTCTGCTCGTCAAGCTGCTTCAGGCACACCTCCAGTTCCTTGTAATGCATCATCTTGCCCGTGGCCGCACCGCCGCCCAGGGACTTGGACGCAGGCGCATCGGCGGCACGCACGGGGCCGGTCAGGCCCAGGCCGGCCACCGTCAGCGCGGCCAGCGCCAGGGTTTGGCGCAAAGAAGTCTTCATGATCAAACAGTCCTCTGGATCGTCGAGAAAACCGGCCTGACACAGCCGGGGCGGCCATGGCCGCAGCGGGCGGCCTGCGTCCGCGCGGCCGACGTCGGCCGACGCGAAACACAAACCCGGCGCGCATCATGCCACTGCCGCCACCGCGACGCGCCCGGGCTTGCCCGGCTATAGACTGGTTACCGCACTGTTTCTCCGGACCGCGCCCGCCCATGACCCAAAGCATCCACGATTTCCACGACGACCCCCGCAACGCGACGATCCGGATCTGGATCAACGGCCGCCTGTTGCCGCGCGAACAGGCCACCGTGTCGGTCTTCGATAGCGGCTTCGTGCTGGGCGACGGCGTCTGGGAAGGCTTGCGGGTGAGCACCGGCCACCCGGCGTTTCTCGACGAGCACCTGGCCCGCCTGTGGGAAGGCGCCCGGGCGATCGCGCTGGACATCGGTCTGACGAAGGCGGCCCTGGCCGACGCGATCTATGCCACGCTCGCCGCCAACGGCATGCGCGACGGCGTGCATCTGCGCCTGATGGTCAGCCGCGGCGTCAAGCGCACGCCCTACCAGGACCCGCGTGCCACCGTCGGGCCGGCCACGGTGGTCATCGTGCCGGAGTTCAAGCAGGCCAAGCCCGAAACGGTGGCCGCCGGCCTGCGCCTGTTCACGGTCCATGTGCGGCGCGGCGCGCCCGACGTGCTGGACCCCAAGCTCAACAGCCACAGCAAGCTCAACTGCATCACCGCCTGCATCCAGGCCACCGAGGCGGGAACCGACGAAGCCCTGATGCTGGACCCGCACGGCTTCGTCGCCACGTGCAACTCGACCCATTTCTTCATCGTCCGCCAGGGCGAGGTCTGGACCAGCAGCGGCGACTACTGCCTGGGTGGCATCACCCGCGCCAACGTGGTCCGCGTCTGCCGCGAGGCCGGCATCCCGGTGTTCGAGAAGAACTTCAGCCTGACCCAGGTCTACAGCGCCGACGAGGCCTTTTGCACCGGCACCTTCGCCGGTCTGGTGCCGGTGCGCTCGGTCGACGGCCGCGCCTTCGAGGCGCCGCTGCCCGGACCGATGGTGCAGCGCCTGCAGGCCTTGTATGCCGACCTCGTGCGCCGCGACGTGGCGGCGCGCGAGATCGCCCGCCGGGGCCTGCCGGCATGACGGCGCGCCAGCACGACGCGCCACGGCGCATCGCGATGTGGAGCGGGCCGCGCAACATCTCGACCGCGATGATGCGGGCCTGGGAGCACCGCGGCGACTGCGCAGTCAGCGACGAACCGCTCTACGCCGCCTACCTGGCCGCCACCGGGCTGGACCACCCGGGCCGGGCCGAAGTGATCGCCGCGGGCGACTGCGACGCCGCCCGCGTGGCCCGCGCCTTGAGCCAGGGGCCGGCCCCGCAGGCCCGGCCCCTCTGGTACCAGAAGCACATGACCCATCACCTGCTGCCCGGGCTGGACCTCGCCTGGACGCTGGCGCTGGACTCGGTGTTCCTGATCCGCGATCCGGCCCAGGTGGTGGACAGCTACCTCAAGTCGCGTGCCACGGTCGCGCCGGAGGACATCGGCCTGCTGCAGCAGGAGCGCCTGTTCGATCTCATCGCGCAGCATCGGGGCACCGCGCCGCCGGTGATCGATGCCGACGATTTCCTGCGCGCCCCGGCGGCGTATCTGAGGGCGCTGTGCGCGCACCTGGACATCGCGTTCACCGAGCGCATGCTGCACTGGCCGGCCGGCCCGCGTGCGAGCGACGGCGTCTGGGCGCCGTACTGGTACGCGGCCGTGTGGGCGTCCACCGGCTTCGAGCCCTGGCGGCCGCGCGCGCCGGCGTTGCAGGGCGCCGCGCTCGCCGTCGCCGAGGCCTGCCGGCCCGCCTACGAGCGGCTGCACGCGCTGCGCTGGCGCCTGCCGCCCGAGACCGCGACGTGAGCGAGCCGCTGCGCGTGCTGCACGCCGACGAGACGCTGGTCGCGGTCGACAAGCCCGCGGGGCTGCTGTCGGTGCCCGGGCGGGGGCCGGACAAGGCCGATTGCGCCTGGGCCCGGGTGCGCGAGCGCTTCGTCGACGCGCTGGTGGTGCACCGCCTGGACATGGCCACCTCGGGGGTGCTGTTGTTCGCCCGCGGACCGGCCGCGCAACGGGCGCTGTCGCGCTGCTTCGAGCTGCAGCGGACCGACAAGGGCTACACGGCGGTGGCCGCCGGTCTGCTGGCGCAGGACAACGGCCAGATCGACCTGCCGCTGGCCTGCGATTGGCCCCACCGACCGCACCAGCAGGTGGATCTCGCGCACGGCAGGCCGTCCCTCACCCGCTGGCGGGTGCTGGCCCGCGATCTGACCGCCGACACCACCCGGCTGGCGCTGACGCCGCTGAGCGGCCGGACGCACCAGCTGCGCGTGCACCTGCAAGCCATCGGCCACCCCTTGCTGGGCGATGCGCTGTATGCCCCGGCCGCCGTCCAGGCCGCGGCACCGCGGCTGCTGCTGCATGCCCACCGGCTGGCGGTGCCCCATCCGGCCAGCGGCCTGCCGATCGTGATCGAATCGCCGCCGCCCTTCTGACCGCCCCTCACACCGGAGAGCCGCGATGCGCATGCCCGTCGACCTGCCCAAGGCCTATCGTCTGCTGAACCACGGACCGACCGTGCTGGTCAGCGCCCGCCATGGCGGACGCGCCAACGTGATGGCCGCCGCCTGGGTCATGCCGCTGGACTTCGATCCGCCCAAGGTCGCGCTGGTGCTCGACCGCCAGACCTTCACCCGCGGACTGATCGAGGCCTCGAACCGCTTTGCGCTGAGCGTGCCCTGCCGCGCCCAGGCCCGCCTGGTGAGCGCGCTGGGCAACCACAGCGGCCGCAGCCAGGACAAGGTGGCCGACTTCCAGGTGCCGCTGCTCGACGAGCCCGCGGCCATCTCGCCGCTGGTGGGCGGCTGCGTGGCCTGGCTGGACTGCGAACGGCTGCCGGAAGACGGCGTCGAAACGCGCCACGACCTGTTCATCGGCCGGGTCACCGCCGCCTGGGCCGACCGCCGCGTGTTCGACGGCGGGCGCTGGCACTTCGACGCCGCCGACGATGCGCTGCGCACGCTGCACCACGTCGCCGGCGGCCACTACCTGGCGATCGGCGACCCGGTGGACACCGACGGCTGAGCGACCCGCCTCAAGCCGGTCAACGCCCGACGCTCGACGCCGCTGCCGCCTGCAACGGCGCGCGCAGCCGCGCGTCGAAATCGCGCGGCGCGACGTACTGGATCACCGGCCGCGCGTCGGCTGCGTCGCCATGGGCCGGCGGCAAGGCCACCGCCACGCCCAGCGCCGGGTACAGCAGCTGCAGCTCGCCGGTCGGCCCGGTGAGCCGCTCGGCCGGAGCACCGAACCGGGCCACGGCGATCGCCTCGTCGATCCGCGCCGAAGGCACGAAGGCCAGCGCCGTCAGCGGAGCGGCGCGGGCCGTCGCCTGGTCCGCGGCGGCCAGCGTGTAGCGGCGGCTCAAGCCGCCTTCGCCGATCTCGCTCTTGGCCGCCCGCTCCCGCGCGCCCTGCAGCCAGGCGGCATCGGCCTCGAAGGCCAGCACCAGCTTGCCGGTGACGAAGCCGGCGTTGAAGCTTTCGACGTACACCTCCAACGCCGGCCGGCCGCCGTTGGGAACGATCAGGCCGGTGTGCAGGTCGCCGGCAAATCGCTTCTGCACGTCGGCCAAGGTCGCGCTGCCGAGCGCCAGGCCGAAGACCTCGCTGCTGCCGTCGCCCTTGAGCCGGACACGCCAGGGCAGGTTGGCCTCGGCGGCAGCCGGCGCCGCGTCGGGCACCGGGCCGTGCCAGAGCGACCAGCCCAGCGTCGCCGCCAGCACCAGGACCACGAAGCCCAGCGACAGGGCCGCCGGACGCTGCCACCACACGCGGCGAGCGACCGCAGGGCGTTGAGAAGACAATTCATCCATGCGGCGATTGTCGCTGCGCCCACCCCCTGCCCGAGGAGCCTGCCTTGAACCCGATCACCGCGCCGCTGACCCTCATCACCGGATCGTCCCGTGGCATGGGTGAGGCGATGGCCTTGCGCTGCCTGCGCGATGGCCACCGGGTGATCGGCATCGCCCGCCACGAGAGCGCCGCGCTGGCCGCGGCCGCGGCCGCCGGACAACTGCAGCAGTGGCGGGCCGACCTGGCCGATGCGGCGCCGCTGGCGCGCCAACTGGGCGAGGCCTTGCGCGTGCTGGCGCGGGACGCCGGCCGCCGCCAGGCCCCGGTCACGCTGATCAACAACGCCGGCCTGATCGCGCCGCTGCGGCCGTTGGAAGACATCGACGCGGCCGACACCGTGCTGGCGCTGCGGGTGGGCCTGGAGGCCGCGATGGTGCTGACCGGCGCCTTCCTCGACGCGACGCGCGACTGGACCGGCCCGCGCCGCGTGCTGAACATCTCGTCGGGGCTGGGCCGGCGGGCGATGGCCGGCAGCGCGTCGTACTGCGCGGCCAAGGCCGGGATGGACCATTTCAGCCGTGCGGTCGCGCTGGAGCAGGCGGATCGACCCAACGGCGCCCGGGTGGTCTCGCTGGCCCCGGGTGTGATCGACACCGACATGCAGGCGCAGCTGCGCGCCTCGGATCCGTCGCGCTTCGCCGCGCGCGGCGACTTCGTCCGCCTCAAGGAGCAGGCCCAGCTGCTGAGCCCGGACGCGGCGGCCGAGCGGGTGCTGGCCTTCCTGGCGCGGAGCGACTTCGGCGCTGCGGCCGTGGCCGACGTGCGCGACCCGGCCTGACGCCGCAGGCCCCGGATCAGTGGCTTCCGGCCAGGCGGCGCGCGCGTTCGGCTGCCTCGTCCATCCGGATGTGGCGCCGGAAATAGCTCAGGAAGAACACGAACATCCCCAGGATGAAGGCCAGCACCGCCGCGCTCATCAAGCCGTAGTCGGTGGTGAAGAAGTCGATCAGGGCATGCATTTCTCTCTCCTCGATGGATGGCTGGATGCCGTGATCAGACGCCCGCCGGGCGCAAGTCCGTTTGCGTCAAGGCAAATCCGGGGGGTTTGACCCCGGCGGCCATTGATGCGCATCAGATTCGAGGGGCTGCGTCGCCCAGCGCGACCCCCAGGCTGCGCGCCGCGGCCAGCAGCGGATGCTGCGGCGGAACGCAGCGGTTGCGGCCGGCCACCGCCGCCAGCGGCACGCTGTCGCAGGTCGCCCCGGCCAGCGTGACCATGCGGCCGAACTCGCCCCGGCGCACCAGTTGCGCCGCGTGGAAGCCGAAGCGCGTCGCCAGCACCCGGTCGTAGGGCGTCGGCGAGCCGCCTCGCTGGACGTGGCCGAGCAAGGTGGTGCGCACCTCGCTGGCGATGCGCGGCTGCAGTTCGGCCTGCAGCCATTGGCCGACGCCGCCCAGGCGGATCGGATCCGGGCTGTCCGGGCGCACCGCCCGCACGGTCAGCTCGTGTCCGATCGCGCGGGCGCCTTCGGCGATGCAGATCAGCGTGTAGCCTTCGCGGGCCTCGCGTTGCCGGCAGACGGCCGCCACCGTGTCGACGCTGAACGGCACCTCGGGCAGCAGGATCACGTCGGCTGCGCCCGCCATGCCGCCTTCGAGCGCGATCCAGCCTGCGTAGCGGCCCATGGTCTCGGCGATCATCACCCGGCCATGGCTGCGGGCGGTGGTCTCGAGCCGGTCCAGCGCCTCGGCCACCACGGCCACCGCGCTGTCGAAACCGAAGGTCCGGTCGGTGTGTTCGAGGTCGTTGTCGATCGTCTTGGGCACGCCCACCACCGGCAGACCCAGGGCCTCGAAACGGTGGGCGATGCCCATCGTGCCATCGCCGCCGATCACGACCAGCGCGTCCAGTCCCAGCTCGCGCACATAGGCCATCGCGTCGGCCGACGCATCGGCCCCGCCGGCGCCGAAGTAGTGGAACGGATCACAGGCGTTGTGCGTGCCCAGCACCGTGCCGCCCTGGGCCAGCAGGCCCTGGACCGCCGTGGCGTCCAGCGGCCTCACGCGGCGATTGAGCAGGCCCAGAAAGCCGCGCTCGATGCCGGTGACGCGCGCCCCACACTCATGGACCAGCGACAGCGTGACGGCGCGGATCACCGCGTTCAGGCCCGGGCAGTCGCCGCCGCCGGTGAGGATGCCGACGTGCATGTCAGGCCTCCGGTCCGTCCGGCGCCGCCAGCCAGGCCGCCAGATCGGCCTTGAGCTGGGCCTGATCGGCCTGGCGCGTGTACATCATGTGGCCGGCGCCGTAGTGCCGGTGCGTGACCCGCTGGCGCTGCGCCGGCGCGATGTCGAGCTGGTCGAGCGACCAGTCGCTGGCGCTGTACGGCGTGGCCAGGTCGTACCAGCCGCTGGCGACGAAGACGCGCAGATGCGGCAGGCGGCGCAGCGCACGGGCCAGGTCGGGGCTGGTACAGGCGTAGCCATTGCCCTGGGCCTCGCCGCGGTTCCAGTTCCACTGCTTGTGAACTTCTCCGGAGAACACGCGGTAGCAGCGCTCCGCGCCGAAGCCCAGCGTCTGGCCGAAGTAGTGGCGTGCCGCCATCGTGTAGGGGCCGTTGAGTGCATCCATGGCCGGGTCGAACTCCGCACTCGCGCCCTGGGTGGCGCCCATCGGGGCGGTGACGCGCGCATCCAGGCGGCCCACCAGCTGGCCGCGCGGGCGCAGCGCCTCGGCAAAGAAGCAGTTGTCGCTGATGCGCAGGTTGTTCGCCTCGACCCGGTCCGCTGCCAGTCCGCACAGTTCGCCGACCCGGCGCGCGATGCGGCGGCGCCCGCGCCCGGTCAGCGTGCCGCCCCGGTGCAGCGCCGACAGGTAGTCGGCGTGGACGAACTCCAGCGCCGCGGCGCGGGCGGCGGCGCCATCGGCGGCCAGGGGTCCTTTGAGCGTGCCGTGGTACTGGGCGACGCCCGCGAAAGCCGGCAGGTACAGCGCGTAGGGCAGATCGTTGCGGGGCGAGAATTCCAACGCCTGGATGTCCATCGCGCACGACACCAGGATCAGGCCGGCCAGCGTCAGGCCCTGGTCGCACAGGCGCTCGGCCATGGCGGCGGCCCGGGTCGTGCCGTAGCTCTCACCGCACAGGTAGACCGGCGAGCCCCAGCGCTGATGGCGCGTCAGCCATTCACGCATCGCCTCGCACAGCGCTGCGACGTCGCCATCGACCGACAGGTGGCGCTTGCGCGCCGCGTCGCTCGCGCTGAGCGAGTAGCCGGTGTGCGGCGGGTCGATGAAGACCAGGTCGACATGGTCGAGCCAGCTCAGCGGGTTGTCCTCGACCGCGTAGGGCGGTGGCGGCAGGCTGCCGTCGTCGTTCACCCGCACCCGGCACGGGCCCAGCGCGCCCAGGTGCAGGAACAGACTGGACGAACCCGGCCCGCCGTTGAACGCAAAGCAGACACCGCGCCGGGCGGCCTCGGCGCCCTCCATCAGGTAGGCGGTGGTGAACACCGCCGCCTCCGGCTGACCGTGCTCGTCACCCAGCGCGGCGGTGGGCACCGGCACGAACGAGGCCTCGACCTGGTAGGCGTGGGCCCGGCCGTCCAGCAGCCACTCGCCTCGACTGCGCCGGGGCGGCTCGGCAAGCGCGCGCTCGACCGCCTGGCGCTGGCGTTGCAGGGTCACGGGGTCGGCGGCGGGGGTGTCCGGGGTCGGAGTGGCGTTCAATTCGGGATCTCCGGTTCAGGCGTCGGGGCCCTGGAAGCCGCCGGCGCGAAAGGTCAGCACCAAGGTGTCGCGATGGCCGCCCGCGGCCGCGTCCAGCGGCTGGATCGGCGTGGACTCGTGGATCACCCGTTCGTCGTCCAGCAGCAGCGTGCTCCAGGGCTCGGTGAGCGTGAAGCGCTGGCCTTCGCGTCCTTCGGCGGCGAAGACCCGGGTCTCGCCGCCCTTGAGGCCGACGCGCGACACCAGCGTGACCGCCACCAGGTCGACCCCGTCGCGGTGCGCTCCTTCGGGCGTCGGGCGCCCGATGCCGTCGGTGGTGTCGATCCGGAACGGGTGGGCTTCGACATACCAGCGCTGCGCTCCTTTGAGGGCCGAGGCCCGCGCCGCCAGCATCGCCAGCCAGCGCGGCCACAGTGGATGGCCGACCAGCGCCGGATCGATCGGCTCGAAATGGCGTTCGATGCCGCCATGCAGCGCGTTGTATTCGACCGGTTGCCAGTGCGGCCGGTGCGGCGCGGCGGTGACCCGGTCGCCCTCGACGACGAAGCAGCCGTGGCGACGGCGGCGGTAATGCCCGCCATCGCGCAGATAGGCGTCCGCGGGGAGCCGGTCCCAAAAGGGCCGCCAGGCATCGAGCGCCGCGCTGGGCGCGCCCAGCAGGTGGGCGCAGGCGGCCGCGTCGAGCACCGCGAAGCCATCTCGGATCAAGGCCGTATCGACCTCGGCGGCAGGGGTCAGGGGAGGGTTGAGAACCATAGCCCGAAGTGTGCCCCGAAGTGCGCGGCATCCGGGACGCCGTCCCGACCTGCGCCTCGCGCGTGTCAGCTTGGAGCAATCCCCTTGCCGCAACGCAAGAACCTAGGGTTAAGCCGGGGTATCGTTCGTCGAACGGTATGCAGATGATTGCATAGCCCGATCGCAAGGGGGCACCGGTGAGCCCGTCCTGCCCGCGCGACACGACACAGCAACCCAGCCCCTCTGGACCGACTGCGGAGAACACCATGCAGAAGAGCCTTCACCTGAACCCCGAGAAGTGCACGGGGTGCCTGCAGTGCGAAATGGCCTGCTCGTACGAGAACTACGGTGTGTTCGCACCGGCCAAGTCGCGCATCAAGGTGTTCGACTTCCACGACACCGGCCGCAAGGTGCCCTACACCTGCACCCAGTGCGACGAAGCCTGGTGCCTGCACGCCTGCCCGGTGGAGGCGATCACGGTGGACCTGGCGACCGGCGCCAAGGTGGTCAACGAGACCACCTGCGTCGGGTGCAAGGTCTGCACCATCAGCTGCCCGTTCGGCACCATCAACTACGTCCAGGAAACCGGCAAGGTCCAGAAGTGCGACCTGTGCGGCGGCGAGCCCGCCTGCGCCGAGGCCTGCCCGACCGGCGCCATCACCTACGTCGATGCCAACTGGACGGGCCTGAACAAGATGGCCGCGTGGGCCGACAAGCTGGGCAACCAGCCTTCCGCAGCATAAGGAGCAGCACCATGTCTTGGGCAGGAAAAATCCTCCGCGTCAACCTGAGCGCGGGCACCGTCACCTCCGAACCGCTGCGCATGGACTGGGCCAGGGCGTACCTGGGCTCGCGCGGCTTGGCCAGCAAGTATCTGGTCGAGGAGATCGACCCCCAGGTCGACCCGCTGTCGCCGGACAACAAGATCATCTGGTCCACCGGGCCGCTGACCGGCACCATGGCCTCCACCGGCGGGCGCTACACCGTGGTCACCAAGGGCCCGCTGACCGGCGCCATCGCCTGCTCGAACTCGGGCGGCTACTGGGGTGCCGAGCTGAAGATGGCCGGCTGGGACATGGTGATCTTCGAAGGCAGGTCGCCCAAGCCGGTCTACCTGTCGATCGAGAACGACCAGGCCGAGCTGAAGGACGCGTCGCACCTGTGGGGCAAGACCGTCTGGCAGACCGAGGAACTCATCAAGAAGAGCCACCAGGACCCGCTGGCACGGGTGTCCAGCATCGGCGGCGCCGGCGAGAACTTGGTGCTGTTCGCGGCGGTGGTCAACGACCTGCACCGCGCCGCCGGCCGCTCCGGCGTGGGCGCGGTGATGGGCAGCAAGAACCTGAAGGCGGTGGTCGTGCGCGGCACCAAGGGGGTGGGCAACCTGGCCAACCCCAAGGAGTTCATGAAGGTCACCGCCGAAAAGAAGAAGATCCTGGCCGAGAACGGCGTCACCGGCCAGGGCCTGCCGGCCTTCGGCACCCAGGTGCTGATGAGCGTGATCAACGAAGTCGGCGCCCTGCCCACCCGCAACCACCGCGACGTGCAGTTCGAAGGCGCGGGCGACATCGGTGCCGAAGCCATGGGCCGGCCGCGCACCGCCCCCGGCAGCGACGGCAAGAAGCCGCTGGTGACCAACCAGGCCTGCTTCGGCTGCACCATCGCCTGCGGCCGGATCCAGAAGATCGACCACAACCACTTCACGGTGCAGAACAAGCCCGAATACTGGGGCGCGTCCGGCGGCCTGGAATACGAGGCCGCCTGGGCCCTGGGCGCCGCCAACGGCGTCAACGACCTGGACACGCTGCAGTACGCCAACGTGCTGTGCAACGAGCACGGCATGGACCCGATCACCTTCGGCGCCACCATCGGCGCGGTGATGGAGCTGTACGAGATGGGGGTGCTGACGAAGGAGCAGATCGGCGTCGACGCCCCGTTCGGCTCGGCCGCCGCCCTGGCCCACTTTGCCGAGATCACCGCCAAGGGCGAGGGCTTCGGCAAGGAGATCGGCCAGGGCTCCAAGCGCCTGACCGCCAAGTACGGCCACCCCGAGCTGAGCATGAGCGTCAAGGGCCAGGAGTTCCCGGCCTACGACGGCCGCAGCATCCAGGGCATCGGCCTGGCCTACGCCACCAGCAACCGCGGCGCCTGCCATCTGCGCGGCTACACCATCGCCTCCGAGGTGCTGGGCATCCCGGTCAAGACCGACCCGCTCGAATCCAAAGGCAAGCCGGAACTGGTCAAGGCCTTCCAGGACGCCACCGCCACCTTCGACGCGGCCGGCATCTGCATCTTCACCAGCTTCGCCTGGACGCTGGCCGACGTGCAGCCTCAGGTCGCCGCCGCCTGCGGCGACGAATTCACGCTGGACAACCTCAGCCTGATCGGCGAGCGCATCTGGAACATGGAGCGCGACTTCAACAACCGCGCCGGCTTCACCTCGAAGGACGACTCGCTGCCGCCCAGGCTGCTGAACGAGCCGGCCAAGACCGGTCCGGCCAAGGGCATGGTCAACCACCTCGGCGAGATGCTGCCGATTTACTACGACGTCCGCGGCTGGGACGCCGACGGCCAGCTCAAGCCCGAGACCCGCAGCCGGCTGGGGTTGTGATTTGAAGCACGTCATCCTGGGCGCCGGCCCGGCCGGCATCATCGCCGCCGAAACGATACGCAAGCACGCGCCGATGGACGAGATCGTCGTCATCGGCGACGAGCCCGAGGCGCCCTACTCGCGCATGGCGATCCCCTACCTGCTGATCGGCAAGGTCGGCGAGGAGGGCACGCACCTGCGCCATGGCGCGAAGCACTTCGAGCGGCTGGGCATCCGCTTGCAGCACGGCCGGGCGAAGGCGGTGGACACCGCCGCCCGCCAGCTGCAGCTGGAAGACGGTACGGTCGTGTCCTACGACAAGCTGCTGATCGCCACCGGCTCGTCGCCGGCCACGCCGCCGATCCCGGGCATCGACGGCCCCGGCGTCCATACCTGCTGGACGCTGGCCGACGCCCGCGCGATCATGGCGGCGGCCCGGCCCGGCAGTCGGGTGCTGCAGCTGGGCGCCGGCTTCATCGGCTGTATCATCATGGAGGCGCTGGCGGCGCGAGGGGTGGAGCTCAGCGTGGTCGAGATGGGCGACCGCATGGTGCCGCGCATGATGGGCCCCACCGCGGGCCGCATGATCAAGCAATGGTGCGAAGCCAAGGGCATCCGGGTGCACACCGGCGCCAAGGTCGAGGCGATCGAACGCGGCGCGCCCGCCGCATCGCCCTCCCCCTCGGCTGACACCGGCCTGTTCGGCAAGATCGCCGCGGCCATCGGCCGGGTCACCGGCAACGGCGATGCCGCCGCCGCCCTGGCCGGCCCGCAGCCGATGCGGGTTCGCCTGTCCACCGGCCAGACGCTGGAGGCCGACCTGGTCATCAGCGCCACCGGCGTGCGGCCCAACATCGGCTTCCTGAAGGACTCGGGCATCACCTGCTTGGTCGGCGTGCTGACCGACGAACATCTGCAGACCCGCGTGCCGGGCATCTATGCCGCAGGCGACTGTGCCGAGGCCTTCGACAAGGTCAGCGGCAAGACCATCGTCAGCGCGATCCAGCCCAACGCCGCCGAACAGGCGCGGGTGGCGGCGCTGAACATGGTCGGGCAGGTGACCGAACTCAAAGGCGTCACCCAGATCAATGTGCTGGACACGCTGGGGATGATCTCGGCCAGTTTCGGCCAGTGGGATGGCCTGCCCGGCGGGCAGCACGTCGAGTTGACCGACGAGCCCGCCGGCCGCCACCTGAGCCTGCAATTCGACGGCGACAAGCTGATCGGCTGCAACGCCATCGGCTGGACCGAGCATGTCGGCGTGATGCGCGGCCTGGTCGAAGGCCAGGTGGCGCTCGGCGCATGGAAGGACAAGCTGCTGGCCGACCCGACGCAGCTGATGGAAGCCTACCTCGCCAGCGCGCAAGGCCAGCAGGCCCACGCGCTGGTCAAGCCGCGCTGAGGCGCGCCGCCTCGGTGCGGACGGTTCTTCGCATAGGCCTCCATGCAGATCACGTTCAAACTCTACGCCAGCCTCACCGAGTACTTGCCGGCAGATCGCCGCACCGCGAACATGATGACGCTGGACGTGGCGCCGGACGCCTCGATCGCCGAGGTCATCGACCCGTTCCAGTTGCCGATGAAGCTGGTGCACCTGGTGCTGATCAACGGCCACTACGTGCCGCCCGACGAGCGCCACAGCCGCCGCCTGGCTGAGGGCGACGTGCTGGCCATCTGGCCACCGATCGCCGGGGGCTAGGCCGGCCGTCGCGGACGCTCCCTGGCCGATGACCGACTGCCCCGAAGCCTTCGAGCGCGACACCGGCGGCACCGAAGCCGAATGGCTGCGCACGCTGCCCGGCGCCTGTGGCCGGCACCCGCTGAGCCTGCCGGGGCCCGGACGGGCGATCGTCGCCATCGAACCCGGCCGACTGTGCTTGCATTGGGAGGTGTTGCCGCCGCGCCGCATCGCGCTGATCAGCCTGCCACGCATGCGCGTGGTCTACCGCTTCGAGGGCGTCGGTGCGGCGC
Source organism: Ideonella sp. sgz306126 (assembly GCF_056032705.1). Classification (NCBI taxonomy): domain Bacteria; kingdom Pseudomonadati; phylum Pseudomonadota; class Betaproteobacteria; order Burkholderiales; family Sphaerotilaceae; genus Ideonella; species Ideonella sp. sgz306126. The sequence goes on along the minus strand of NZ_JBVYWP010000003.1, from coordinate 312,469 downwards.
AGCGTGCCGCCTTCATGCGCTCGTTCGATCTGCATCTGCAGCGCGGGGGCGGGTAAACCGCTCGCAGCCGGGGGCCGGAATCACGCGAGGTGCGCAGGGTCCGGCCCGGCGCGCTCACCGCACCAGCAAGCCCGCGTGTTCGCCGGCCGCGATCTCGCCGATCACCGCCGCGTCCTCGAAACCATGGCGGCGAAACACCGCCATCACCTCGGGCAGGCTCGCCGGATCGCAGGTGACCAGCAGACCGCCGCTGGTCTGCGGGTCGGTCAGCAAGGCCTGGTCGGTGGCCGAGAAATCGGCCGGCAGCTGCACCTGCGCGCCGTAGCCCGACCAGTTGCGGCCCGAGGCGCCGGTGACCATGCCTTGCTCGGCCAGCGCGCGCACGCCCGGCAACAGCGGCACGCGGGGCCAATCGATGCGCACCTGGCAGCGCGCGCCGCGCGCCAGCTCCAGCGCGTGGCCGGCTAGGCCGAAGCCGGTGACGTCGGTCAGTCCATGAACGCCGGACAGCGCCGCGAGGTCCGGCCCCGGCGTGTTGAGCCGCGTCGTGGTGGCGATCATGCTGGCGTAGCCAGCGGCGTCCAACGCGTTCTTCTTCAACGCCGCCGACATCACCCCGACGCCCAGCGGCTTGCCCAGCACCAGCAGATCGCCGGGTCGCGCATCGGCGTTGCGGCGCACCCGCTTCGGGTGGACCAGGCCCAGCGCGACCAGGCCGTAGATCGGCTCGACCGAATCGATGGTGTGGCCGCCGGCGACCGGGATGCCTGCCGCCGCGCAGGCCGAGGCGCCGCCTTCCAGGATGCGGGCGATGGTGGCGGTCGACAGCACGTTGATCGGCATGCCGACCAAGGCCAGCGCCAGGATCGGCGTGCCTCCCATCGCGTAGACGTCGCTGATCGCATTGGTGGCGGCGATGCGGCCGAAGTCGAACGCGTCGTCGACGATGGGCATGAAGAAATCGGTGGTGGCCACCAGCGCCTGCTCGTCGTTGAGCTGGTAGACGGCCGCGTCGTCCGAGGTCTCGATGCCCACCAGCAACTGCGGCGGCAGGGGCATCGCGGCAGCGCTGCGCAGGATCTCGCTCAGCACGCCGGGTGCGATCTTGCAGCCGCAGCCGCCACCGTGCGAAAGCGAGGTCAATCGGGGTTCGACGCGGACGTCTGGGGGGCTCATCGGGGTCTCCGGCAGGAACGGGCCCGGCGCCGCCGCCAGGCCCTGCGTCGCGCCCGAAGCGGGCACGCAGGGTCGGCAGCATAGCCGCAAGCTCGGCCCCAGGAAGCCCGGGCGCCTCGCGCGCGGGCACAATCGGACCATGCAATCGCGCGGCGTTCACCTGCAATACAGCTTCCAGCCCGACGGCCAGCGCGGCGCCGAGGTGCACAACCCCTTGTTCGACCTGCTCAGCGCGGTGCGCGAGCACGGCTCGATCCAGCATGCCGCCAAGGCCACCGGCGCGTCGTACCGGCACGTCTGGGGCGCGCTCAAGCAGTGGGAGGCGGTGATGGGCGAGAAGCTGGTCACCTGGGCCCAGGGCCAGCCGGCCCGGCTGACCCCCTTTGCCGATCGCCTGCTGTGGGCCGAAGCCCGCGCGCGCACCCGCATGACGCCGCACATCGAGGCCTTGCGCGCCGAGCTGGAGCGGGTGCTGAGCGAAGCCCTGGACGGCAGCCAGCAGGTGCTCACGGTCTACGCCAGCCAGGACCTGGCCCTGCCGGTGCTGCGCGAGCGCGCCAGCCAGCACCACCGGTTGCACATCGAGCTGAAGTTCGCCGGCAGCATGGACGCGCTGCGCGCGCTGGCGGAAGGCCGTTGCATCGTCGCCGGCTTCCACGTCCCGCCGCTGGCCGACAGCCGCAACACCTTTGCGCAGGCGCTCAAGCCACTGCTCAAACCCGGCGTGCACAAACTGATCGGCTGCACCCGACGCAGCCAGGGCCTGATGGTCAGCCGCGGCAATCCGCTCAAGCTGCACACGCTGGCCGACCTGGCCGCCAGCCCGGCGCGTTTCGTCAACCGCCAGGAGGGCTCGGGCACCCGACTGCTGACCGACCATCTGCTGGCGCAGCAAGGCGTGAACCCGGCTCACATCGAGCGCTACTTCGATGCCGCCGAGGACAGCCACATGGCGGTGGCCGCGGCCGTGGCCAGCGGCGTCGGAGATGCCGGCGTGGGCATCGCCGCCGCGGCCGAGCGCTTCCGCCTCGACTTCGTGCCGCTGATGGAGGAAGACTACTTCCTGGTCTGCCTCAAGGACGCGCTGGACCACCCCGCGGTGCGCAAGCTCTGCGACGTGCTGCAAGGCCCGGCCTTCGCCGAACTGGTGGCCGAACTGCCGGGTTACAGCATCGCCCGGGCGGGCGAAGTGCTGTCGCTGACCCGCGCGCTGCCGTGGTGGAACTTCCGCACGCACAAGGACCACGAGCAGCACGCGGGCGCGGACCACGACGCCGGCTGACCCGGCGCGGCCCCCGCGGCGCCGGTGAGGTCGGAGGGCCTCGGCCCCTGTCGTCTCAGCTGCCCGGCCTGGAGAGCAGTTCGACCGCGTCGAGCAGGGCCGACGCCTGCACGCCCAGCGCGCGACCATCGTCCGACGCAAGGCGACGCAGCCGCTCCAGCGCTTCCTGCCGCGGCAGCGAGTAGCGGTGCATCAGCACGCCGACGGCCAACGGCACCGGGTCGGCCAGCGGATCGGCCGTCGGCGCCACCACGGCCACCGGCTCGGCGCGCCGCGCCGGTGCGGCGCCCGCGCCCGCCCGCAGCACCGGCGCCGCCCGCTTGCGCACGTTGGCGACCGCGGCATCCACCGTCGGCACGATCTGCGCGATGTCCAGCGGCTTGACCAAATAGGCCACGGCTCCCAGCTCCCGCACCCGGGCCACCGTCGCGGCATCGGAGAAGGCGGACAGGAACATGAACGGCGTGCCCAGCGATTCGCGCAGGTACTCGGCCACGTCGAAGCCGGACTTGCCGTCCATGCGGATGTCGAGCAGCGCCAGATCGGGCCGGTGCTCGCGCGCCAGCAGGATCGCGTCGTCGCCGTTGTCGGCGTCGATGACATCGAAGCCGGCCTGCGCCAGCCCGTGGGCCACGGTGGCCAGCACCAACCGGTCGTCGTCCACGACCAGGATCTTGCCCTTGCTTGCCACGCCGCCGGTGTCTGCCATGGGCTTCATTTTCGCCGAAGTCGCCGGCGCCGATGCGTGGGGGATCACAGTGGCTCCAACACCGTCACGCCGGGCGGCTCCAGGTGCAGCGTCGCCACCACACGCTCGCCCTGCTGTTCGATGGCCATCGCGGCGCCCTTGCGCGGTAACAAGGCCCGGACCAGCCCGAGGCCGGAGATGCCGGTCGGCACGCTGGCCAGCGTGAAGCCTGCCGGCAGCGACCCGAGGTTCGAGATCGACACCGCGACCTCGTTCTGACCGAACTGCAGGCCGCAGCCGATGTCGCCCTCGCGGCTGTGCTTGATCGCGTTGGTCAGCAACTCGTTGACGGTCAGCGCGATCGGGATCGAATCGGCCTCGCTGAGCGCGAAGCGGTGCGGCGCGGTGCCGCGCACGCTCACCTCGATCGTGCGGCCGAACATGCGCTGCACCGAGGCGGCGATCGCCTCGACCACGCCGCGCACCCGCAACGGCCCGGTCATGCCGACCTGCAGGCCATGCACCTGGGCGATGGCATGCACATGGCCTACCGCTTCGGCGATCGCCGAGGCGGCCTGCGGATTGCGCAGCGCGTTCTGCTGCAGCAGGCCGGCCACGCCCTGCAGGTTGTTCTTGATGCGGTGATGCACTTCCTTGACCAGCATCTCGCGCTGCGCGATGGCCGCGTCGAGCCGGGCCTGGTCGGCGGCGCGCTGCTCGGTCACGTCGCTGGCCACCAGCAGCAACTGCTCCGGCGCGTCGGCGCTGGCCTGCAGCGAAACGATGCGCATGTCCCAGTCGCTCGCGGCGCGGCCCGGCTCGGCCTCGCGGCGCAGCTCGCGGTGCACCGCCTCGTGGGTCCGGGTGGCATGCTGCAGGTCGGTGAGCAGGGTCGACGATTCGTCGGCCGGCAGCCAGCGCGTCGGGTGGCGGTGCAGGATCTCGTCCATCGGCCGGCGCGCGAACTCGGCCATCATCTGGTTGAGCTGCAGCACCTGCTGGTCGCGCGCGTCGAACAGCGCGATCGCCAGCGGTGCGGTCTCGATGATGCGTTGCAGGCTCGCCCGGGCCTGCGCGATCTGGACCTCGGCCTGGCGCCGCGCGTCGATGTCGAGCAGCGCGAAGGTCAGTTGCCGGGCGCTCGAATCACTGCCGGTGACCACCACGTTGCCCACGACCCAGAACTCGCGCCCGTCGCGTGCCTTGAGCCGGCATTCGAAGGTCTCGGCCTGACCCTCTTCCAGCGTGGTCAGCCAGTCGGTGCGGCGCAGCGGGTGATCGGCCTCGTCGGTCGCCACTTCCCCGATTGCCTGGCCGACGAAATCGGCCAGCTCGCCCGCGAACATGCGGCGCGCCGACCGGTTCATCCACTCGATCCCGCCGTCGCCCACGGTGACGATGCCCACCAGCACCGAATCGAGGATCGCGCGGGTCCGGTCGGCCTGCACCATCACCAGCTCGCGCGCACTGCGCCGCTCGTCCACGCTGACGAAGGAGCAGATGCTGCCGGCCAGCGGGTCTTGCGCGTCGACCAGGCGCTGGCTGGCCAGCACCCACAGCGGCGAGCCGTCCTGGCGGCGCAGGCGACGCTCGCCGCTGGAGCGGCCCAGCGTGGCGAGATCGCGCAACTCGCTGTCGGCGTAGTCCCGGTAGGCCGCCGCATCCTCGAAAAGCTGGCGCATCGGCAGGCCTTGCAGCGCCGCCTGAGGATAGCCGGTGAGCTGGGCCAGCGCCTCGTTGGCGCGGGCGATTCGGCCGTCCCGCTGGTACAGGATGCCGACGTCGGACAGGCTGAACATCAGCTCGCGCTCGCGCGCCAGGCCTTCGAGCTCGGCGCGCTGGGCATGCATGGCCGAGATGTCGCTCAGCACCGCCACGGTCTCCTCGCCGCCCTGGGCGCCGTCGGAGCGGCGCAGGGCCAGCGACCACCACACCGGCGGCGCCCCCGCATCGGCCTGCGCGATCTGGAATTCGGTCTCGCTGCGGCCCTGCTCGGCCAGCATCTGCAGCGCCAGGCGGGCCTGGTTCGCGCTGACGCCACCCCGCACCAGCAGGTCGGCCAGCGTCGCCCCGCGGGCCGCGCCCTCGGGCAGCCCCAGCAAGGCCTCGAAGCGACGATTGCAGCGCAGCAGCTCGGTGCCGCGCAGGTAGGCGATGCCGGCCGGGCTCACGTCCAGGATCGTGGTCAGCTCGCGCAGCAACTGCTCGTTGCGGCGGCGGGCGATTTCCTCCTGGCTCACATCCAGCGTCATCACGCTGAAGACCGATCGGCCCGCGCCCAGCTGGGCCGGCTCGACCCGCGTCATCAACCAGCGCAGACCGGTGTCGGGGTGGCGCACCGCATAGCGCACTTCGATGCGCTCGCGCTGACGCAGGGCCTGCTGCAGCCGCTCGTAATCGGCGCGCGATTCGGGTTCGACCAGGCCGCTGCCGATCGACTTCAGCGCCGCGCTCTCGCCACGCGGGCGGCCGGCGCCGGCACGCGGTGCCGGCGTGGGCGGGACCCAGCCCTGCGCCGAATCCCAGGTGGCCAGGCCGACCTCGGCATCGCCCATCAGGGCCGCGATCTCGACCCGTGCCAGGTCGCGCTCGTCCTCGATGCTGCGGTCGTCGAACTGCGCCAGCCAGCGACGCTGGCCCGCCTCGGGCGCCAGGCCGCGTACCCGCACCTGCAACCGGCGCTTGCGGCCGCCGCGGCCCTCGACCCATCCCTGGGTCTCCTGGATCCGGCCCGGCGACGGCAAGCCCCCCGGTCCTTCCAGCAAGGCCTTCAGGGGCGGCGGCAGGCTGGCCACCGTGGCGCCCAGGCCGCCGGCCAGCTCGCGCATCACCGTGTTGGCACGCAGCACGCGCCCGGCCTCGTTGAACAGCAGCAGGCCCTGCGGGCTCAGCGCCAGGCAGTGGTCGAGATCATCGGCATCGAGGCTGGACGGCGCTTCGGCGGTGGCGCCAGGGCGGGGGGCCTCGGCGCGCGGCGGCTGGAGAGTCGACGACATGAAGAACCCGCAGAAAGTGGCCTCTTCAGTGTACGCGGTCACGCCATTGGTGCAGCGGCACCACACCGCGGCCGCCGCGTGGCGGCGCGGTGCGCCTCAGTCGGTCTGCAGCTGGCGCGAGGCCGCCAAGGCCTTGAGCGTGGCGCGGTTGACCTCGCCGGGCGACAGCATCAGCGCCTCGGTGGCCGACTGGATGTCGAACGAGAGGCCGCTTTCGATCGCCGTCACCAGGCTCAGGCCCGGCGCGTGCGGGCCGATGCCGTCGACCAGCGCCTGCGCCACGCGCTCGGGCACCGGCAGGCGGCTCAGCAGTGCCGAGAAGGGCTGGCCCAGCATCCGGTCAAGCAGCGAAAACACGCCGCAGATGAAGGCCTCGTTGCGCAAGGCCTCGTCGCCCTGCTCGCGGGCCAGCTCTTCCATCAGCAGACCGCGGCGCACGGCGAGGAACATCATCGGCTTGACGTCGGGGTTGTCGACCGCTCCGGCCATCAGCAAGGCCAGCCAGCGCTTGAGGCGCTGGTAGCCCAGCATCATGATCGCGTGCTGGAAGGAGTTGACCTCCACCGACAGCCCGATCCCCGGCGAATTGATGTAGCGCATCAAGCGGTAGGCCAGGGTCGGATCGCGGCGCAGCACGGCGTCGAGCTGGGCCACCGGCTCCTCGCGGTCCAGGCGCTGGATCAGGTCCATCACGGTGGCGACGCCGGTGGGCAGTTCCTTGCGGGCGGTGCTCGCGTCGGGGGCGTCGCCCAGCGGCCAGCCGAGCACCGACTGCGCGCCGCGCTGGAAGCTGGCCGAGGCATCGGCCGGGCTCACGGCCCCGGCCTGCACGAAGGGCAGCACCCGCGGCGGTGCGCCCGCCGGCGCCGGACCGGGGACGCGGCGGTCTTCGCCGATCTCGATGATGGCGTAGCGGAAGCTCGCCATCAGCCCGGGGCTGAGGGGCGACAGCGGCCGGCCCTTGAGCACCAGCGGCTGGCCGCGCGCGGCCAGTGCCTGCAGCGCCTGTGCCTGGGCGTCGTCGGCGAGCATGAACGCGGGCACCTCGACCTGCCAGTGCGGCACCGGCGCCTCGGCGGTCAGGTGCGCCAGCAAGGCGCGCAGCCAGGCTTCGCTGGTCAGGTTCAACGCCAGCGGTCCCAGCGCCGGCGGCCAGGCCTCCACCAGCACCTGCTGCAGCGCCGCGGCGTCGGGAGCGGCGCCGGTCAAGGTGGCGCCGGTCACCGGATGGATGCTCAGCCGCGAGATGCCCGGCTGGCGCTTGGCATCGAACAAGGCATTGCAGCCCAGCAGCAGGTGTTCCAGCACGGGGGTGTCCATCACGGTCTCAGGCATTGAGGTATTGGAACAGAGACATTTTCTGGACGCTGGCGTAGGTTTGCAGCGCGGCCTGGTAGCCGGTCTGCTGATTCTGGAATTTCGCGATCGCCGACACCATGTCCAGATCGGTGGCGTTCGATTCGTTGGTCTGCCCGGCCAGCTTCTGATCGGCCGTGCGCGTGGTGGCATTGTCGAGGCTGTTGAGCACTTCGCCGGCCATGCTGCGGGCCGACAGCACGTTGCCGACCACCGCGTCGATGTCGCGCAGGCCGGTGGACACCGTCTGGCTGATCTGGGCCTGGCTGCGCGACGGGGTCTTCAGCTCGTTGATCACCTGGTCGAGCGCGTTGAACACCGTCTGGTTCGGCTTCGAGGGCGCGATCTGGAAGGCGTCGCCGTTGGCGGGCGTGCCCGAGACGTCGAACGACATGCCGTCGACCTGGATCGCCGTTCCGCTCTGGTAGGCCGCGCCGCTGACCGGCGTGGTGACGTTGCCCGCGGCATCGGTGCGCTGGATCGAATAGGTGGTCGCCCCGCCGCTGACCGAGAAGCTGACCGTGTAGTTGTCGCCGGTGATCTTGCTCGGGTCGGTGACGCTGCCGGCATCGATCCAGGCCCCGCTGCTGGCCTGCAGCGGCGGCCGGGCCGGGCCGGTCTTGAACACGCCGTTGCCGCTGGGGGCCGACATCCAGATCGCCTTGCCGTCCAGCGTCACCGGGTACGAGGTGCCGGTGCCGACCTGGGCCTGGCCGCCGGTGCCGACGTAGGCCACGCCGCCGGGCTGGTCCAGGAATGGCGTCTGGCTGGCCCCCTGGCCGGCGAACACGTAGCCGCCGTTGCCGTTGCCGGTGTTGGCCACCCCCAGCAACTGGGTGCGGATGCCCTGGAGCTGCTGCGCGATCGAGGCCCGCTGCGCGTCCGAATAGCTGGCGTCGCCGGCCTGCACGACCAGTTGGCGCGCCTGCTGCAACAGGTCGCCGGCATTGCCCAGCGTCGACTCGGTCAGGGTCATCGCCGTCTTGCTGGCGTCGATCGCGCGCTGCGAGGTGTCGGCCTGCAGCTGCATCGAACGGGCGCGCTCGGCCTGGGCGGCGGCGGTCGGGTCGTCGCTGGCCTGCTGCACGCGCTTGCCGCTGGTGAGCTGTTCCTGCGACGTGGTCAGCGCCTGCTGGCGCTGCTGCAGGTTGGTGATCACGCCGGCGTAGGCGTTGTAGGTGGCGATGCGGTACATGGCGGAATCCTTGGACGGTGGCGTCAGGCGCCGGCGGCCTGCAGCAGCGAGGCGAACACCTGCTGCGCCACCTGCAGCACCTTGGCGGCGGCCTGGTAGCTCTGCTGGAACTGGATCAGGCTGGCCGCCTCCTCGTCGAGGTTGACCCCCGAGTTCGACGCGACCGCGTTCTGCGCCTGAGTGGCCGCCGTGGTGGCGATCTGCGACGCAGTGGTGGCGCTTTGCACCCGCACGCCGATGTTGGCGATCGTGCTGGCGTAGGTGTCGGTGACGGTCGCGCCGCCGCCCAGCGTGCCGTCGGGCTGCAGGCTGCGCCCGATCAGCGGCTGGCTGCTCAAGCCGGCCAGCTGCAGCGCATTGCCGTTGTTGGAGGCCGGAAAGGCGGTGCGTGCCACGCTCACGGTGTCGCCGCTGGCCGGCACGCCGTTCAGGTTCAGCTCGAAGCCATTGAGCGCGATCGGCTGGCCGGCCGTCCAGGTGCCGGTGCCGCTGCTGGTGACGACGCCGGTGGTGGCGTTGGTCAAGGTCCAGGTGTAGGCGCCGGTGCCCGAGGTGAAGCTGATGCTGGCGGTCTGGTTGGGATCCACGCCGGCGCTGACCACGTTCAGCGAGCCCACCGACGCGGTGCCGGTGTTGGCAGCGCCCATCGTCGCGGTCACCGGCGCCGCCGCCGCCAGCCCGTTCGGATCGTCGAGCACGCGGGCCATGCCGGTCGCGGCGTTGCCGGCTGGCTCCAGCAGGAAGTGGTCGCCCGGCTTCAGCGGCGTGGTGACGTTGATCTGGAAGCCGTCCACCGTGGCGCCGTTGCTGATGGTCTGGGTCGTGCCATCGGACAGGCGGGTCAGCTGGTACTGGCCCGAACCGCTGGGGTCCGGCGTCAGGCTGTAATCGCTGGCCTTGAGCTGGGTGACGTCGGTCACCTTCAGGCTGACCTGGCCGATGAACTGCCCGCTGGCGTCGCGGGCGTTGTTGGCATTGGCCATCGCCAGCGGTGCGCCGGTGGCGAACAGCGGGGCACCCGCCGTCGGCGGGTTGAGCAGGTTCAGGCCGCGCGCCTGGGCGTCGTTGACCTCGCCGGCGAAGACCGAGGCCATCTGGCCCAGCATGTTGCGTGCGTCGACCAGATCGGTGTTCTGGAAGGTCATCAAGCCCGCGATCGAGCCGCCGGTGAGCATGTTCTGCGTCAGCGGCGTCATCTGGCCGTTGACGCCGATCGCCAGCGAGGCCCGGCTGGGGTCCTGCGCGTCGGCCACCACCTGCAGCTGAGAGGCCTGCGAACCCAGCACCAGCTGCTGGCCGCCAGCGACGAAGACGCCCAGCGAACCGTCGCTGGCCGGCACCGTCGAGACCTGGACGAACTTGCTGAGCTGGTTGATCAGCGCATCGCGCTGGTCGAGCAGCGAATTGGGCTTGGCGCCGAGTCCGTTGACCGCGGAAATCTGCTGGTTGAGGCTGGCGATCTGCGCCGTCAGGCCATTGACGCTGTCGACCGAGGTCTTGAGGCTGTTGACCACGCCGGCCTGCATCGAGGTGACCTGGGCCGCGGTGCTGGAGAACAGCCCGGCGACGTCCGACGCGCGGGCCAGCACGACCTGGCGGGCCGAGCTGTCCGCCGGCGCGTTGGCCATGTCGGACACCGCGCTGAGGAAATTGCCCATCGACGCGCTGAGGTCCTGGCTGCCGGTCGGGAACGCGTTCTGCAGTTGCTGCAACTGAGTCGAGCGCGCGTCGTACATGGCCGACGCCGACTGGGTCTGCTGCAGCTGGGTGGTGAGAAAGGCGTTCGCGCTGCGGGTCACGTCGACCACGTCCACGCCCTTGCCGAAGTAGCCCGAGCCGGTGTACTGCCCCTGGCTGGTGGCCAGCACCGCCTGCTGGCGCGTGTAGCCCGCCACGTTGGCGTTGGCGATGTTGTTGCTGGTGACCTGCAGCGCCGCGTTGTCGGCCATCATGGCGCGAACGCCGATGTTCATCAGACCGGAACTGGACATGGCGCTATCCTGGTATCGCGCGTCAGGCGCTGAGGCTGTGCTGCAGGCGCAGCGTGGTGTTGATGACCTGGGTCAGCTTGGCCGCGTAGGCCGGGTCGGTCGCGTAGCCGGCCTTCTGCAATCCCATCGCAAAGCCCTTGGCATCGTGGCGCGACGCCATCACCGCGGCGTAGCGCGGGCTGCTCTTGATCAGGTTCGCGTAGTCGGCGAAGGACTCGGCGAAGCTGCCGTAGGCGCGGAACTTCTGCACCACCTTGCGCGCCACGCCGCCGATGTACTCGGTGGTGGTCACGTCGGCGGTCGGCCCCTTCCAGTTCGCACCGGCCTTGATGCCGAACAGGTTGTAGGTGGGTGAGCCGTCGTGGGCGCGGATGTCCTTGCGGCCCCAGCCGGTCTCGTGCGCCGCCTGCGCGATCATGAAGGTGGCCGGGATGCCGCTGGCGGCCTCGGCCGCCTTGGCCGCGACCTCGTGCTGCTGCACGAAGCTCGCCGCCGCCTGTTGCGGCAGGCCGATCCTGGCGTGCGGCGCGGTGATCGCGGCGGGCGCGGCCGCAGCGGCCTGGTTGGCGCTGTCGTTCTTCGGGATCGGGCCCGGGCTCATGCCCATCTGCCGCTCCAGCTGCCGCGCGATCAGGTCGGACAGGCCGCCGGGCTGGCCCGAGGCCATGCCGGCCCACTGGGTGTCCAGCATCTCGGTGCCCAGCTTGCTGGCGTCGTTCTCCAGCAGACCGCTGTGGCTGGAGGACTCGCGCATGGTCTTCAGCAGCTGCTGCATGAACAGCGTCTCGAACTGCTTGGCCGCCGCACGCACCGCGGCCTTCGGGTCGGTGGCGGCCTGCCGGCTCAGCGCCGACAGGCCGCGGGCGTCGCCGAACCCTGTGGTGGTGGTGACCGGTACTGCGGCCATGTCAGATGACCTCCAGCTCCGCGTTGAGCGCGCCGGCCGACTTCATCGCCTGCAGGATGGCCAGCAGGTCTTGCGGCGTCGCGCCCAGCGCGTTCAGCGCCTTGACCACGTCGGCCAGCTCGGCGCTGGCCGGCAGCTTCATGATCACGCCGCCTTGTTGAGACACGGTGATGTCGCTTTTCTGGGTGACCATGGTCTGGCCCCCGGTCGACCCCGGCGACGGCTGGCTCACCGACGGCGTGGTGCTGATGGTCACCGACAGGCTGCCGTGCGCCACCGCGCAGGGCGCGATCGTGACGCTCTGGTTCAGCACGATCGAGCCGGTGCGCGGGTTCAGCACCACCTTGGCCGCGGGGCGCGCCAGTTCGAGCGGCAGGTTCTCGACATCGGCCAGGAAGTCCACCCGCGCGTTGCGGTCGGTCGGGGCGCGCACCCGCACCACCCGGCCGTCCAGCGCCTGCGCGGTGCCGTCGCCCTTGGCGGCGTTGATCGCCTGCGCCACCGCGCGCGCGGTGGCGAAGTCTTCCGAATCCAGGTCCAGCTGGATGAAATCGCCGTGGTCCAGCGGCGTCGGCACCGCGCGCTCCACGGTGGCGCCTTCGGGAATCCGGCCGCCGGCGAGATGGTTGATCTGCACCTTCGAGCCGTTGGCCGACGCGCCGGCGCCGCCGACGATCAGGCCGCCCTGGGCCATCGCGTAGATCTGGCCGTCGGCGCCCTTGAGCGGGGTGGCCACCAGCGAGCCGCCGCGCAAGCTCTTGGCGTTGGCGATCGAGGCGACGCTGACGTCGATCTGCTGGCCCGGCTGCGCGAAGGCCGGCAGCTGCGCCGTCACCAGCACCGCCGCCACGTTCTTCAGCTGCATCGTGGTGCCCGGCGCCACGGTGATGCCCATCTGCTGCAGCATCGAATTCAGGCTTTGCGTGGTGAACGGCGCCTGGGTGGTCTGGTCGCCGGTGCCGTCGAGCCCGATCACCAGGCCGTAGCCCATCAGCTGGTTCGGCCGCACGCCCTGCACGCTGGCCACCTCCTTGATGCGCGGCGCGGCGTGCGCCGGCCAAGGCCACCACAGCGCCGCGCTGGCCAGCACGAAGGCCAGCGTCATCGCCAGGCGCAGGAGACGTTCGGTGCGGTCGGTGTGCATGGTGGGGTACCAGGAAGAAGGAGCGGTGGACGCCATTGTTGGCCGGGCTCAGATCGGCAGAATGTTCAAGAAGAAGCGCCCCAGCCAGCCTATTCCCTGGGCATCGTCGACCGCGCCGCGGCCGCGGTTCTCGATCCGCACGTTGGCGATCGCCGCGCTGGGCACGACGTTGCCCGGCAGGATGGAGCGCGGATCGACCTGGCCGGTGAAGCGCAGCACGTCCACCCGCTGGTTCAGGCCCACCTGCTTCTCGCCGGCGATCATCAGCACGCCGTTGGGCAGCACGCCGGTGACCAGCGCGGTGATCGTGCCGGAGAACTGGTTGGCGTTGGTGATCGTTCCCTTGCCTTCGAAGCTGTTGGTGCTGCTGCCGGTGGCGCCGAGCCGGCCCAGGAGCGAGGCCGACAAGCCGCCCAGCGCGCTGAACGAGGCGTCGACCTTGCCGGTCTTGTTGACCGTGCTGTCGGCCGACTGCGAGGCGTTGATGTTCTCGACGATGTTGACGGTCAGCGTGTCGCCGACCATGCGCGCGCGGTAGTCCTCGTAGAGCGGCCGGTAGCGCGCGGCCTGGAAGATCGCGCCGTTGGCCTGCAGGCCGGGCGCCTCGGGCGGCGGCAGCGGCACCTGGGCGGGGATCGGCGCCGGGCCGCTGGCGGGCAGGCTGGGCGCGGTGGCGGTGGCGAAGTCGACCTGCGGCACCTTGTAGAGCGTGGTGCAGCCGGCCAGGCCGAAGCCGGCCAGCGCCAGGCCCAGCAGCGCGGCGCGCATCACATCTGCCCCAGACGTTGCAGCATCTGGTCCGCCGTGGTGATGGCCTTGGAGTTCAGCTCGTAGCTGCGCTGGGTCTGGATCATGTTGACCAGCTCCGACACCATGTTGACGTTGCTGGTCTCCAGGAAGCCCTGCTGCAGCGTGCCCAGGCCGTTGGCGCCGGGCGCGCCGGTGTTGGGGGTCCCCGACGACGCGGTCTCGGTGAAGATGTTCTGCCCCATCGGCTGCAGGCCGCCCGGATTCACGAAGCTGGCCAGCTGCAGCTGGCCCAGCACCTGCGGCGTGGCCTGGCCGGGCAGCGCGACGCTGACCTGGCCGGTGGCGCTGATCGTCACGCTTTGCGCGTTGGCCGGAATGGTGATGCCGGGCTGCACGGTGTAGCCGGCGTTGTTGACGATCTGCCCCTGGGCGTCGAGCTTGAGGGAGCCGTCGCGGCTGTAGCCGGTGGTGCCGTCGGGCAGTGTGACCTGCAGGAAGCCCTGGCCGTTGATCGCGACGTCCATCGGGTTGCTGCTCTGCTGCAGCGTGCCCTGGGAGAAATCGCGTGCCGTGGCCACCGCCCGCGTGCCCAGGCCGACCTGCAGGCCGGTGGGCAGGGCGGTCTGGTCCGAGGTCGCCGCGCCGGACTGGCGCAGGTTCTGATACATCAGGTCCTCGAATTCGGCGTGCGAACTCTTGTAGCCGGTGGTGGCGGCGTTGGCGAGGTTGTTCGAGATGTGGTCCAGCTGGGTCTGCTGGGCCTCCATCCCGGTCTTCGAAATCCACAGGGCGCGGAACATGGGCGGTCTCCCGATAAGGGGTATGTGCGGATGATCCGCCCGACTTGAGACCTCCAAGACGCGGAAAAGGCGGCCATTGGGCCGCCTCTTCGGGACGTTGCCGGCGTGCCGGCGCTCAGCCGGTGCCCAGCAGCTTGGCCGCGGTATCTTCCTGCTTCTGCGAGGTGGACAGCATCTTCATCTGCTGCTCGAACTGGCGCGCCGCGGTGATCATCGCCACCATGGTCTCGACCGGGCTGACGTTGGAGCCCTCGAGCGCGCCGTCCTGCAGGCGCGCCGTCGGGTCGGCGGCCAGGTCGCCGCTGCTGGCGCGAAACAGCCCATCCTCGCCGCGGGTCAGCGGGTCGGTCGGCGTGACCATCTTCAGCTTGCCGATCGACTGCGGCTTGACGCCCGGAGCGGTCGCCGTGATGGTGCCGTCGGAGGCAATCTGCACCGCCGAGTTCGGCGGCACGGTGATCGGCCCGCCGTCGCCCATCACCTGCAGCCCGCTGGCGTTGACCAGCAGGCCGTCGGCATTGACGTCCAGGCTGCCGGCGCGGGTGTAGGCCTCGGTGCCGTCGAACGACTGCACCGCCAGCCAGGCGTTGCCCTGCATCGCCACGTCGAGGTTGCGGCCGGTGCCCTGGATCGTGCCGGGATCGGACTTGTAGCCGATCGTGGTCTCCAGCGCGTAGACCCGGGTCGAGGCGCCGCTGCCCTGCACCGGCACCGCGCGGAACGCCGCCATCTCGGCGCGGAAGCCGGTGGTGTTGGCGTTGGCCAGGTTGTTGGCCAGCACCTCCTGGCGCTGCATGGCCGCCTGGGCGCCCGCCATCGACAGGTAGATCATGCGGTCCATGCTCGGTGCTCCGGTTCAGGTCATTGCCGCGGGATCAGATCAGCGCAGGCTGACCAGGGTCTGCATCACCTGGTCCTCGGTCTTGATCGTCTGCGCATTGGCCTGGTAGTCGCGCTGGGCGGTGATCATGTTCACCAGCTCGGCGGTCAGGTCCACGTTCGACTCTTCGAGCGCGCCGGCCTGGATCACCCCCAGGTTGCCCTGGCCGGGTGCGCCGACGATCGGGCTGCCCGACGCCGAGGTCGAATGCCAGCCGTTGCCGCCGACCGCCTGCAGGCCCTGCGGGTCGCGGAAGGTGGCCATCTCCAGCTGGCCGACCGGCTTGGTCTGGCCGTTCGAGTAGTTGGCGGTCAGCACGCCCTTGGCGTCGACCACCATGCCGGTCAGCGAACCGGCGGCAAAGCCGTCCTGAGACAGGTTGGTCACGCCGAAGCCCGAACCGAATTCGGTCGAACCGCCGAAGTTCAGCGCCACGTTCGGGATCGCCAGCGTGGCCGCGCCGCTGGCATTGGTCGACGCGGGGATGTTCAGCGTCATGGTGCTGGGCGTCGGCGTCGTGCCGTTGCTGTTGAAGGCCAGCGTCGTGATCGGCGCCGGGCTGGCGGCGGTGCCGCCCACCGTCGTGCCGTTGGCCGTCGCGTAGACGTTCCACTGGTCGGTCGCGCTCTTCTGGAAATAGTAGGTCAACGCCACCGGCTGGCCCTTGGCGTCGTAGGCGGTGACCGAGGTCGCGTTGTTGTAGGTGGTCGCGTCGGCGAAGTTGATCGTCGGCGTGGCCGCCGCGGCCGGCACGTTCAGGCGGGCGTCCAGGTTGAACTGCAGGTCGATCTTGCCGGTCGGGTTGGGGCTGACGCCGGCGGTCGGCAGCTGCAGCGCCGCGGCCTGCCCCGGCTGGATCATGCCGGTGTTGTCGGCGGCGTAGCCCATCAGCTTCAGGCCCTGGTTGTTGACCACGTTGCCGTTGGCATCGACCTTGAACTGGCCGTTGCGCGAGTAGACGGTCGGGTTCACGCCGTCGCTGAGCTCGAAGAAGCCGCCGCCGTTGATCGCCAGGTCCATCGCGTTGCCGGTGGTGGTGATGTTGCCCTGGGTGAACTGCTGCGACACCGTGGCCAGGTGCGTGCCGATGCCGATGTTGACGCCCGAACTGCCGCTCAGCGCGTTGGCGTACATGTCCGAGAACTCGGCGCGCGACTCCTTCGACCCGTAGGTGTTGGCATTGGCGATGTTGTTGCCGATCACGTCGAGATTGCTCGACGCGCCGTTGAGACCCGACAAGGCTTGCTGAAAACTCATGATGACTCCTGGTGGAAGTGGCGCGCCGGCGTGAAGGGATGCACGGCAGTCACTGGAACGCGACCACGTCGCTGTAGGCGACCTGCTGGCCGTTGGCCAGTTCGATCGCCAGGCTGTTGTTGCTGCTGCTGACCGAGGACACCGTCTGGTTCTCCAGCGGCGTGGCACTGACCGGCTGGCCGCCGGCGGTGGCGCTGACGTTGAAGCTCAGCGCCTCGCCCTGGTTGGCGCTGGGCACGGTCCAGTTGAAGCTGTGCGTGCCGGCGCTGACGTTGCTCAGGTTGATCGTGTCGAGCACGTTGCCGGCCGGGTCGGTGACCTGGACCTGCACCGCATCGGCCGCGCTGGCGAGCTGGAAGCCGGCGTCGGCGGCCGCGCCGTTGACGCGCAGCTGGTTGCCCTGCACCGACACGCTGTGCCCGACCAGGCCGGCCCCCTGGACCGCCTGCAGCTGGCCGAACTGGGTGCCCAACCCGCCGATCGAGGTGTTGATCGTGCCCAGCTGCGAGACGGTGCTGATCTGCGCCATCTGGCTGGTGATCTGCGAGTTGTCGGTCGGGTTCAGCGGATCCTGGTTCTGCATCTGGGCCACCAGCATCTTCAGGAACTGGCTCGACAGGTCGGCGGCCGAGGTCGCCGTCAGCGCAGAGGGGCTGCCGGTCGCCGTGCTGGCGCTGGTGCTGGAATTGACGGTCGTGCTCATGGCGATCTCCTCGTGGCGCGCGGGGGGCGCGCCTTACCCCTGGCCCATCTGCAGCGTCTTGCCGAGCAGCGTCTTGGCCGTGTTCATGACTTCGATGTTGTCCTGGTACGAGCGCGAGGCCGAGATCATGTTGACCATCTCCTCGACCGCGTTGACGTTGCTGTAGGTGACATAGCCGTCGGCATCGGCCGACGGGTTGCTGGGGTCGCGCACCTTGCGCCCGGGCGTCTGGTCCTCGGTCACGGTCGAGACCCGCACGCCGGCGCTGGTGGCGCCGGGATCGGTCGCGCCGGCCTGGCCCTGCGCACCCATCATCACCGTCTGGAACACCACCTGGCGCGCCTTGTAGGCCTTGCCGTCGGGTCCCGCCACGGTGTCGACGTTGGCGAGGTTGGAGGCGACCACGTTGAGGCGCTGGCTCTGCGCGCTGACCGCGCTGCCGGAGATGTCGAAGACCTTGAACAGGCTCATGTCATGGCTCCTTCGGCGACTCAGCCCTGCGACGGGCTCTTCATCGCGTTCATGATGTTGGAGACGTCGTAATTGATGAAGCGCAGCGAGGCCTCGTACTTGACCGAGTTCTCGGCGAAGGTGGCGCGCTCGCGGTCCATGTCGACCGAATTGCCGTCCAGGCTGGTCTGCGAGGCGGTGGCGTAGACCAGCCCGTCCGGCGACGCCGCGCCGGCGCCGGGCTGCAGGTGGCCCGGGTCGGTGACGGCCATTTGGCCCGGCACCGCCAGTTGACCGGTGGCCTGGCGCAGCGCGGTGGCGAAATCCATGTCGCGGGCGATGTAGCCCGGCGTGTCGGCATTGGCGATGTTGCTGGCGATCAGGCGCTGGCGTTCGGCGCGCAGCGCGAGGGCCTGCGACTGGAAGTCCAGCGAGTCGGTCAGGCGGTTGATCATGGCGTGTGTCCTTCGCGTCGGCGATGTCCTGGCCGGCGGACCGCAACGGCGGCACGGAGTCAGGGCGTCGGCCGATTGTGCGCAGCGCTGTAGTGCGCCAAAGCCGCAAACAAGGGCGCCCGAACCCGCCAATTCCCGCCCTTGCCCGGCCCCGCACGCTGCCACCATGCCGATCAAGCACCGAAGCATCGCACCATGCCTACCCTGACCCGCCGCCTGACTCCGCCCGGCACCGCCCTGGCCGCACGGCGTGCCGCACTGGCCGCGCTGCTGGCCGGGGCCGCCGTGGTCTCGGCCCAGGAGGCGCCGCCCCCCGACATCGGCACGCTGACCGACCGCATCGTCGCGCTGGCCCGCGACGGCGCCCGCGCACCCGGCGCCACGCCGGTGCGGGTCGCGGTGGAGGTGGGCCAGCTCGATCCGCGGCTGAAGCTCGCGCCCTGCCAGAAGATCGAGCCCTACCTGCCCAACGGCGTGCCCGCCTGGGGCCGCTCCCGCGTCGGCCTGCGCTGCGTCCAGGGCCCCAAGGCCTGGAACGTCACGCTGCCGGTCACCATCCATGTCTACGCCCAGGCGCTGGTGGTCTCGGCGGCGCTGCCGGCCGGCACGGTGCTGAGCGCTGCCGACCTCAGCCTGGCCGAGGTCGACCTGGCCGCCGAGCCCGGCGCCGCCATCGGCCAGATGGGTCAGGCCGTGGGCCGCACGCTGGCCCGCTCGCTCAGCGCCGGCAGCACCCTGCGCATGCCCGACCTGAAGGTTCGCCAGTGGTTCGCCGCCGGCGACACCGTCAAGCTGGTGGCCTCGGGACCCGGCTGGCGGATCGTGTCCGAGGGCCAGGCCGTCACGCCGGGGCTGGAGGGCCAGGTCGCCCGCGTCCGCACCGACAGCGGCCGGGTCCTGCAGGGCCGCGCGGTGGCCGACCGGGAGATGGAGGTCAGCCTGTGAACCGCCGTACCGATCCGAATGCAAAAAGGGCTAAAGTTCCGCCACCGGACTCCGAAAGACGATGCATGTCGTTCGGGTCCACGCCGCTGTTCAGGGCCCATTGGAGCAGACCATGAAAATCGGACCTCTCGATACCCCACCAGCCGCGACCCCGCCGAGCACGGAGCGCAAGACCTCGTCCACGACGGCCGGCCGGTCCGGCGCGGCCGGCAGCCCCAGCAGTGCCACGGTGGACATCTCCGCCGCGGGCAGCCAGCTCGCGCAGTCGGCCAGCGAACCGACCTTCGACGCCGCCAAGGTCGACCGGATCGCCACCGCGATCCGCGAAGGCAAGTTCACGGTCGACGCGAACAAGATCGCCGACAAGCTGATCTCGAACGCGCAGGACCTGCTCAAGCGCTACACCCAGAACTCCCAGAACTGAGCGTCCGGCCGGGCGCTCGCCCCGGCCGGGCCGCTCGTCGAGCCCCTCCCCTTTGCCGACCCGCACCGGTCGGCCTGATCACCGGCACCTCACCATGCTCAGCTCCCCGCAGGAACACCAGGCCGTGCGCGACCTCGGCGAACTCGAAGCCACGCTGGGCGCGGTCGAGGCCCACTTGCAGGCCCTGGGCGAGGCGCTGCAGGCCCGCGATCCGGCCGCCACCGAAGCCGCTGCGAACGATCTGCACCGGTCGCTGACGCTGGCGGTGCGACGCTTCGGCGAGACCGCCAGCCATGGCGGCGTGCCGCCGGCGCTGCGCCGCCGCCTGGCACTGGCCACCGGCCTGGTCGCCGCCCAGCGCGACGCCGTGGCCCGCGCCACCGCCGTGCTCGACCGGGCGATCGACGTGCTGCTGCCGGCGCAGGCCCAGCTGGGCGCCTCGGCCGCCTACGGCGCGCAGGGCTATGCCGTGCGTGCCCAGAGCACCGGCTCGACGCTGGCCTGAGCGCCCCATCCCCACCCCCCACGGCCCGCCCAGCGCGGGCCGCTGTCGTTGCGGCCCGCGGCCGGTGCGCTAGCGAAACAGCGCCAGCGTGCGATCCAGCGCCGCGATGAAGGGTGACTCCAGCGTCGGCAGCATGAACATCATGCCGACCAGGCCCACGCTCATCGTGATCGGGAAGCCCAGCGAGAAGATGTTGGTCTGCGGCGCGACGCGCGAGATCACGCCCAGCACCATGTTGACCAGCAGCAGCATCGCGATCATCGGCGTGGCCATCCACAGTCCCATGCGGAACACCTCGGCGCCCCAGGTCTGGGGTTGCACGGCCTTCAGGAACGCGAACGGCTCCGGGCCGACCGGGAACACCACCAGGCTTTGCACCACCGCCTGGATCACGCTGAGGTGACCGTTGCTGACGATGAAGACGAACGAGATCAGCGTGCCGAAGAAGCGGCTGGTGGCGGTGGTCTGGCCGGCCGCGATCGGGTCGAAGAAGCCGGCGAAGTTCATGCCCATCTGCAACCCGGCGATCTCGCCCGCCAGCTCGACCGCGGTGAACAGCAGCTTGACCGCGAAACCCATCGTCACGCCCACCAGCACCTGCTGCACCACCAGCAGCAAGGCCAGCGCCGAATCCAGCGCCACCGGCGCGGTGGGCGGGGCCACGCCGGACGCCGACAGCGCGATCAGGAACGCCAGGCCGATGCGCACCCGCGCCGGCACCGGGCTCTGGCCCAGCACCGGCATCACCTGCAGCAAGGCCAGCACGCGCAGGAATGGCCACAGCAGCGGCGTGATCCAGCCGAGGATCTGGGCCTCGGTGAACGAGATCATGTGCGGCTCAGGTCGCGGCGCCGGCGATGGACAGCAGCATGTGGCGCAGGTAGTCGACCAGCGTGGTGATCATCCACGGCCCCGCCACCGCCATCACCGCCACCGCCGCCAGCAGCTTGGGCACGAAACTCAGCGTCGCCTCGTTGATCTGCGTGGCGGCCTGGAAGATGCTGACCAGCACCCCCACGACCAGCACCGTCAGCAGCATCGGCGCGGCCACGGTCAGCAGCATCAGCAGGCCTTGCTGGCCGATCGTGAACACATGGCTCGAATCCATCGCGAAAGTCCTCTCGGGGTCAGGTCGCGAAGCTCGCGGCCAGCGAGCCCAGCAGCAGGTTCCAGCCGTCGGCCAGCACGAACAGCATCAGCTTGAACGGCAGCGAGACCAGCACCGGCGACAGCATCATCATGCCCAGCGACATCAGCACGCTGGCCACGATCATGTCGATGATCAGGAACGGGATGAAGATCAGGAAGCCGATCTGGAACGCGCTCTTCAACTCGCTGGTGACGAAGGCCGGCACCAGCACCTTGAACGGCACGTCCTCGCCCTTGACCGACTTGTCCAGCTTGGCCAGATGGGCGAACAGCGCCACGTCCGACTGGCGGGTCTGCTTGAGCATGAACTCGCGCATCGGCCCCTCGCCGCGGGCCAGCGCCTCGTCGAAGCCGATCTGGTTCGCCGCGTAGGGCTGCCAGGCCTGGGTGTAGACCTTGTCGATCGTCGGTGACATCACGAAGAAGGTCAGGAACAGCGACAGCCCGATCACCACCTGGTTCGGCGGCGCGGCCTGCGTGCCCAGCGCCTGGCGCAGCAGCGACAGCACGATCACGATGCGCGTGAAGCCGGTCATCATCAGCAGCACCGCCGGCAGGAAGCTCAGCGCGGTGAAGAACAGCAGCGTCTGCATCGGCACCGAATAGCTGGCGCCGCCGGCGCCCTGGCCGATCAGCAGCGGCAGCACCGGCCCGGTGGCCGCCGCCTGGCTCCAGCCCAGCACCGGCCACAGCAGCGCGGCCGCCAGCGCGGCCGCACGCCCCCGGCGCAGGCCGCGGCGAACGGGCTCAGTCATTCGCCTCTCCCGGCCCGCCCTGGCGGAAGCGCTGCATCAGCTGGCTGACGGTGGGCGACTGCGGTTCGCGCACCGCCACCGGCGTTTCGGCCGGCGCGTCCAGCGTGGTCAGCGGGGAGATGCGGTCGCCGCTGACGCCCAGCACCAGCCAGCGCGACTGCGCGCCCTGCATCAGCTCGACCACCACCACCTTCTGCGACGGCGACAGCGACAGGCTGGAGACGGTGCGCAGCAGGTCGTTGCGGGCGGCGCCGCCCAGGCCGGCGCGGCGCATCAGCCACAGCGAGGCCGGGATCAAGGCCACCACGACCGCGAAGGCCAGCAGCGGCATCAGGGAAAAACCGTTCATCGCGTTCTCCGGCGCCGCGGCGCTCAGACCCGGCTCAGGCGGCGCATGCGCTCGCTGGGGGTGACGATGTCGGTCAGGCGGATGCCGAACTTGTCGTTCACCACCACCACCTCGCCCTGGGCGATCAGGAAGCCGTTGACCAGCACGTCCATCGGTTCGCCGGCCAGCGCGTCGAGCTCGACCACCGAGCCCTGCGCAAGCTGCAGGATGTTCTTGATCGGGATCCGGGTGCGGCCCAGCTCGACGGTGAGCTGGACCGGGATGTCCAGGATCATGTTGATGTCGTTGCCCGCGCCCGGCGCGGTGCCGGTCGGCGTGAAATTGGTGAACGCCGCCGGCGCCACCTGTTCGGCGGGCGAGGCGAGCTCGCTGGCCACATCGTTGGCACCGCCGGCTTCCGCCAGCGCCGCCGCCCATTCATCGGCCATCGAATCCTGGCCCTTGGCGTCTTCAGCCGACATTGCTTTCTCCCAGCCAGCCCGCTTGCGAGCCGGTCAACAGACGATCGATCTTGACGGCGTACTTGCCGTCGGCGGTGCCATAGTGGCAGTCGAACACCGGCACGCCGTCGACCTTGGCCTGCACCAGCGGTGACAGGTCGAGCTCGACGAAATCGCCCGGTTTGAGGGCCAGCAGCTGCTCCACGGTGGCCGGTGCCGTGCCCAGCTCGACCACCATGTCTACCTCGGCGGACTGGATCTGCTGCTTGAGCAGGTTGACCCAGCGGTGATCGGGCTCGACCGAGTCGCCCTGGATCGACGAATACAGTACGTCGCGGATCGGCTCCAGCGTCGAGTACGGAATGCAGAAGTGCACCTGGCCCGAGGTCTCGCCGATCTCCAGCGTGAAGCTGGTGGCCACCACGATCTCGCTCGGCGTGGCGATGTTGGCGAACTGGGGCTGCATCTCCGAGCGCTGGAAATCGAGCTCCAGCGGGTAGATCCCGGCCCAGGCGCGCTTGTACTCGGCGGTGATGCAATCGACCAGGCGCTCGATCACCCGCTGCTCGGTGGCCGAGAAGTCGCGGCCCTCGATGCGGGTGTGGAACTTGCCGGCGCCGCCGAACAGCGCGTCGATGACCGAGAACACGATCGCCGGATCGCAGACGATCAGGCCCGAGCCGCGCAGCGGCCGCACCTGCACGATGTTGAAATTGGTCGGCACCACGATCTCGCGCAGGAAGGCGCTGTACTTCTGCACCTTGATGCCGCCGATCGACACCTCGGGGCTTTTGCGGATCAGGTTGAACAGGCCGACGCGGATGTTGCGAGCGAAGCGTTCGCAGATGATCTCCATCGTCGGCATGCGGCCGCGGACGATGCGCTCCTGGCTGGCCAGGTCGTAGTTGTGGATGCCGCCGGTCGGCGTCTCTTCCTGCTCCAGCTTCTGGCTCTCGCCGGTGATGCCTTGCAGCAGCGCGTCGACTTCGTCTTGCGACAGGATCTGCTGGTTCATCGTGTCACCCTCGCGATGCGCAGGCCGGGACGCCCGCAACCGGTGGCGGCGCCGCACGGCGACCGCCGATCGGCAGGCCGCGGAACGCCTGGGGCCAGGAGACGGGCCATGGTCACTGGATGATGAAGCTGGAGAACTGGACCGCCTTGACCGGCGAGTCGTCCAGGCTGTCGCCATGCTTCTTGTGCTTGCCGTCACCCGCGGGCTGCGAGGCCGCGGCGTCCGGATCGGGCAGCTCGACGCCCATCGGCAGCACGGCGGCGCGCAGCACCTCGCGTGCCAGCAAGGCCTTGCCGTCGGCGCCCGCCAGGTCCTGCGAGGTCTTGCGCGACAGCAGCAGCAGGATGTTGTTGCGGATCGCCGGCAGGTAGGTCTTGATTTCCTCGGTGGCCTTCTCGTCGTCGACCTGCAGCGTGATGCCGATCTGCGCGAAGCGATCGACGTCATGGTCGGCCAGGTTGACGACGAACGGGTCCAGCGGCACGAAGGCCGGCGGGGTCTTCTTTTCGTCCTTCTTCTTGTCCTTCTTGGCGTGGCGGTCGACCTGGGCCGTGCCATCGCCGCCGTCGTCCTCGGCGGCGGCCTCGTCGGCGGCCTTCTTCTTCAGGTAGAACACCGCGCCCCCGCCCGCCACCATGAGCAGCAGCAGCACGGCGGCGAGGAGGATGATCAGCTTCTTCTTGCCCTTCTTGGGCGCGGCTTCGCCCGCTTTGACGGGGGCGGCGGCTGCAGACATGTCGGCTCCTTCGGTGGCGGCGGCCCCGCAGCGCCCCTGGAAAAGGGGGTCGCGGCGCCGAGATCCGGGTTCAAGCCATTATTGGGAGCAGCCCTCGGCATCGATGCCATGAAAAGCGGGGGAAATCCCGCCGTCCCGGTCCCCCAGAACCCGGCGGACCTGATCCGACCCCGAACAAGGCGGCAATCCGCAGAGGGCCTTGGAAGGGCACGGCGCACCTGCCCACCGCCCGCAAGCCTGGGGCCGGCGGCCGGCGCGGCTCAGGCGTACAGGTCGAGCAGGCTGCGGTGGCGGCTGACGCGGGCGGGCGTCGCGCGGGCGTCCGCCGCGGCCACGCCGGTCGCCGGGCCGGTCACGCCGCTCCGGCCGGATCCGGCACTGCCGCTGCCGGGCGCTCCGGCCTGGGCGTTCTGCCGCTGCGCGCCTTGATCGGAGACACCGCCGCCGGACAAGCTCAGGCCGACGTCGCCCAGCGCGGCCGACAGCTGCGGCAGGCCGTCGCTCAGCGCCTGGCGGGTGGCGGCCACGTCGGCGGCCAGGTCGATCCGGGTGTGGCCGCCATGGACGGCAATGCGCACCTCGATCGGACCCAGGTCCTGAGGATGCAGTTCCAGCGACGCATGCTGCACGCCGTCGCGCAGCCAGGTGCTGAGCTGCAGGCCCAGCGCCGGCACGAAGGCGGCCGTGCCCGGGGCGGCCGAGAGGCTGGCCTGGGCCTGGGGCGGCGGGGCCGCGGCGGGGGCGTCGCTGACCGGCGGTGGCGCCGGCGGGGTCGACGCGAGCAGGGCCTCGCCAACGGTGCCCAGGCTGGGCAGCGTGCCGTCGCCTTCGGTCGACGAGGTGGCGTGCCGGGTTCCGCGGTCGGCGGCAGCGGGGTCCAGCGCCGCCATGGCCGCGTCGTGGGCCGCCGCGAACGCGGCGGCGCCGTGGCCGGTGGCGAGCGCGCGGCTGCCCGCCGCACCGGCCGCCGCGCTGGCGCTGGCGCCAGCGCCAGCCGCCGCCGGATCGGCCCCCGCGTCGTCGCGGATCGCCGCGCCCGGCGCCCGGCCCAGGGCGTCGCGCAACGCGGCCAGCGGGTCGGAGGAGGTCGCGGCGTCGGCGGTCTGGGCCGTCGCCGGAGCGCCTGCCGCCGGCACGGCGACGACCGGCGTCGGCAGGGCCAGCGGCGCGGCCGCCGGCGGCGGGGCCACGGCGGCGCCGTCGCCGTTTGTCCTGGCGTCGGCCGCCTTGGTGTCGGTGTGTCGGGCGGTGGGCCCGGAGCCGGCCGCGTCGTCGGCGCCCGCGCCGGCATGGCCGGTCTTGGCCGCCGTATGGCTCGTCGGTGCGGCGGGTGCCGCGGTGGCGGGCGGGGACGGGGCCTGGTTCTGGTCGCGCAGCCACCGCGAGAACGGCGTGGCGCCGGACGGGTCGCCGGCATCGGCGGCGCTGGCGGCCACGGCATGGCGGGCGCCGCCACGGGCCGGCGCGTGGGCGCCGCCGGGCGCGAGCGGGGTCAGGGGCGAAGTGGCGGTCATGGTTGGGCGTCCTGCGGGTTCAATGGGTCGCCAGGGCCTGGCGCGCTGCCCAGCCCTGGCGCTGCGCGGCTTCGTCGCAGGCCTTCTGGTCGCGCCGGTCGCTCTGCTGGCGCTGCGCCAGCCGGCGGCGCTCGATCAGCTTGCGCACCATCGCGACACGGGTCTCGCGCTGATGCAGCCGCGCCTGGCTTTGCTCGGCGCGCTGCCCGCTCAGCACCACCTGGGCCTGCTGGGCGGCGATGGCCTGGTCCAGCCGCTCGATGAAGCCCTGGTAGCAGCGCAGGATCTCCATCGTCGCGCTCTGCTTGAACTGCGCCGACCAGCGCTGGCGGTAGTCGTCGCGGTAGGTCTGCAGCGCGTCGGCCTGCTGGCGCGCCTGCTCGGCCAGGCGGGTGGCGTCGCGCCACTCGATCAGCGCAGCGTCGCGGCGGCGTTCTTCCCGATCGAGCAAGGTGGCGAGGAGTGGCAGGCGATCCATGGGTGGTTCCGGTGGCAAGGTTCAGTTCATCCGGCAGGGTTCAGCGCCAGCAACTGCCGGCGGCTGGCGTCGAGCGGCGCACATTCGTGCATGTCCTGCTGCAGCAGCGCGTTGATCTGCGGCTGCACGCGCACGGCCGCGTCGAGCTCGGGGTCGGAGCCCGCCGTGTAGGCGCCGAGCTGGATCAGGTCGCGCGCCTTGTTGTAGCGGGCCAGCCATTGGCGGGCGCGGCGGGCGCCGTCGAGGTGCTCGCGCGGGGCCACCGAGGTCATCACGCGCGAGATCGAGCGCTCGACGTCGATCGCCGGGAAGTGGCCGGCCTCGGCCAGCTCGCGCGAGAGCACGATGTGGCCGTCGAGGATGCCGCGCGCCGCATCGGCAATCGGATCCTGCGGATCGTCGCCTTCGGTCAGCACGGTGTAGAACGCGGTGATCGAGCCCTGGCCGTGCAGGCCGTTGCCCGAGCGCTCGACCAGCTGCGGCAGCTTGGCGAAGCAGCTCGGCG
Source organism: Ideonella sp. sgz306126 (assembly GCF_056032705.1). NCBI lineage: Bacteria > Pseudomonadati > Pseudomonadota > Betaproteobacteria > Burkholderiales > Sphaerotilaceae > Ideonella > Ideonella sp. sgz306126. The sequence goes on along the minus strand of NZ_JBVYWP010000003.1, from coordinate 285,624 downwards.
GATAGCCCTTGGTGGCGGGCGGCTCGCCGATCGCCAGCGCGATCTCGCGCTGCGCCATCGCGTAGCGGGTCAGCGAGTCCATCAGCAGCAGCACGTGCTGGCCGCGGTCGCGGAAGTGCTCGGCGATCGCGGTGGCGTAGCTGGCGCCCTGCATGCGCACCAGCGGCGGCGCGTCGGCCGGCGCGGCGACCACGACCGCGCGCTGGCGGCCGTCCTCGCCCAGGATGTCCTCGATGAATTCCTTGACTTCGCGGCCGCGTTCGCCGATCAGCCCGACCACGATCACGTCGGCGGCGGTGTAGCGCGCCATCATGCCCAGCAGCACCGATTTGCCGACGCCGGTGCCGGCGAACAGGCCCAGGCGCTGGCCACGGCCGACCGTGAGCATCGCGTTGATCGCCCGCACGCCGGTGTCCAGCGGCTGGCGGATCGGGTCGCGGTCCATCGCGTTGATCGGCCGGCGCACCATCGGCTCGCTCTGCACCTCGCCCAGCGGGCCGCCGCGGTCCATCGGCTGGCCATGGGCGTCGACGACGCGGCCCAGCAGCCCGTCGCCGATCGGCAGGTGCAGGCCGCGGTCCTCGGTGCGGCGCCAGGGATGGTTCTCGACCCCCAGGCGCGGCGGAATCTGCGGCACCGGCAACGGCACCACCCGGGCGCCGCTGGCCAGGCCGTGCACCTCGCCGGTGGGCATCAGGTAGGCGCGGTCGCCGTTGAAGCCGACCACCTCGGCGGTCACCGGCGCATCGCCCGGCATGCCCACCGAGCAGACCGCGCCGACCGGCGCGCGCACCCCGGCGGCTTCCAGCACCAGGCCGGTCACCCGCACCAGCGAGCCTTCCATCTCCAGCGGCTGCGGCAGGCTGGCGTAGTTGCGCAGATCGGCCAGGAAGCCGTCCCAGCGCTGGTCGCGGTCGCTCATGCGAGGCCTGCCTCTTCCTCGGCGTCGCCGGCGGCCGGCGGGCTCGCCGGCTCGTCCCAGGCCGGGCCGGCGCCGAACACCGCGGCCGCCTGGGCCCAGCGGCGCTCGATGCGGGCGTCCACCTGGCCGAGGTCGGATTCGACCACGCAACCGCCGCGGCTGATCGCGGCGTCGGCCTGCAGCACCACCTCGCGGGCACGCAAGGCTTCGCCGGCGCCGGCCTCGATCAGCGCCAGGTCCTGCGGGTTCATGCGCAGGCGCAGGTGGCGCGCCGACAGCAGCACCGCGCCCACGGCTTCCTGCGCCACCAGCGCGACGCAGTCCGGGCGCTGGGTGAGTTCGCTGCGCACCACCTGACGGGCCAGCGTCACGGCGGTGTCGATCACGGCCTGGGCCATGCGCTCCTCGAGGGCTTGCACACCCTGGTCGAAGGCGGCCACGACGGCGCCCACCTGGGCGGTGATCTGCTGGGCGAACTGGCGCTTGGCGGCCTCCAGCGCCTCCAGGCCGTCGCGGTGGCCGTCCTGCCAGCCCTGCTGGCGCGCGGCCTGGATGCGGGCCAGCCACTCGGCCTCGGTGGGGGTCGGCGGCGCCGGCGGCGGCGACTGGCGCCGGTCGCCCTGGCGCCGGTCGGCGGCCGCGGCGCGCGCGGCGGAGGCCGGGTTGATGGTGGCGTCGGGGTGGGCCGCCGCGGCGAAGGCGTCGGGCGTCCAGCTGGCGAAATCGGCCAGCTCCTCGCGCGGGATGAAGCGCGAATAGGCGTTGGCCGGCCGGGGGGCGGCGCCCACCGGCGGCGGCACCGGCCGCGGGCCGGGCTTAGACGAAGTCATCGGCAGCTCCCGAGGCCAGCACGATCTGGCCTTCGTCGACCAGGCGGCGCACGGTCTTCAGCATTTCCTTCTGCTCGGCCTCGACCTCCGAGACCCGCACCGGGCCGCGCGATTCGAGGTCTTCGCGCAAGGTCTCGGCGGCACGGCTGGACATGTTCTTGAACACCCGTTCGCGCAGCTCGGGCGTGGCGCCCTTGAGCGCGATGACCAGCGATTCGCTCTGCACTTCCTTGAGCACGGCCTGGAAGCCCTTGTCGTCGAGCTTGTTCATGTCCTCGAAGGTGAACATGTTGTCCATCACCTTCTGCGCGAGGTCGGCGTCGGCCTCGCGGATGTAATCCAGCGCCGAGGTCTCGACCGACGAGCCCATCAGGTTGATGATCTCGGCCGCGGCCTTGGCGCCCCCCAGCGAGGCCTTCTTCAGGCGGTCGCCACCGGCCAGCACCTTGGACAGCACCTCGTTCAAGTCCTTCAGCGCGGCCGGCTGGATGCCGTCCAGCGTCGCGATCCGGATCAGCACTTCGTTGCGCTGGCGCTCGGCGAAGCTCTTCAGCACCGAGGAGGACTGGTCGAAATCCAGATGGACCAGGATCGCCGCGACGATCTGCGGATGCTCGTTGCGCAGCAATTCGGCCACCGAGCCGGCGTCCATCCACTTCAGGCTCTCGATGCCGCTGATGTCGCTGCCTTGCAGGATGCGGTCGATCAGCAGGTTGGCCTTGTCGTCGCCCAGGGCCTTGCGCAGCACCGACTTCACGTACTCGTCGGTGTCGGGCACCAGCATGTGCTGCTCGGCCGCCACGTCGGTGAATTTCTCCAGCACCTGCTCGACCCGCTCGCGCGGGATGATCTTCATCTTGGCGATGGTCTCGCCGAGCTTCTGGACTTCCTTCGGCCCCAGGTGCTTGAACACCTGCGCCGCTTCCTCCTCGCCCAGCGACATCAGCAGGATCGCGGCGTTCTCGATGCGGTCGTCGTCGCTCACGAGACCCTCCCTGGCCGGGCCGTGGCAGCCCGGCGTTCAGGCCGAGGCACCAAGATGGAAGCGTGGTGGACCATGGTGCGATGCTCAGGCGGCGGCTTCGCCGTTGACCCACTCGCGCATGATGTTGGCGACGGCGGCCGGATTCTCGCGGGCCAGCCGGCGCGCGGCTTCGAGCCGGGAGTTCTCCTTGGGCGCCTCCAGCGCGGGCAGGCCCTCGGCGCCCGGCAGGGCGGTGACGTCGTCGACCACCGCGTCGAGTTGCTGCGCGCGCCCGGCCTCGTCGCCGCCGGCCGGCGCCATCGCCTGCTTGAGCGCCGGACGGACCACGCCGAAGATCAGGCCCAGCGCCACCACCGCCAGCGCGCCCGGCACCGCGCCGGCCCGCAGCAGGTCCAGCAGCCAGGGCTGCTTCAGCAAGGGCACGGCGTCGGGCTTGGCCGGCGCATCGACATGGAACGGCGCGTTGATCACCTTGACCGAATCGCCCCGGTCCTTGTTGAAACCGACCGCCTCCTGCACCAGCGCGGTCAGCTTGTCCAGCTCCTCCTGCGGCAGCGGCGTGGTGGTGGACTTGCCCTTGGCATCGACCGTGGTGCGCAGGTTGGCCACCACCGCGACGTTCAGGCGCTTGACGACGCCGGTCGGGTTGCGGGTGACGCGCACCGTCTTGTCGACCTCGTAGTTGGTGACGTTCTCGCGCCGCTCGGTGCCGGCCATCGCGCCGGTGGGCGCGCCCTGCAGCGGTGCCGAGGCGCCATTGACCGGCGCGCTCACCGGCAGCGGCGGCTGGTTGCTGGCCGCACCGGGCACGCCCGTCGGGGTGACGCTGCCGGGGGCGGCGGACTCCGAGGTCTGCAGGCTGCGCACCGCCGCCGGCTGGCCGCCCTGGTTGGGGCTGTAGAGCTCCGACGTGGCCTCGGTCTGCGTGAAATCGATGTCGGCGGTGACGGTGGCGCGCATGTTGTCGCGGCCGAGCACCGGCACCAGCAGGTCGTTGACCCGCTTGAGGTAGCCCGCCTCCACCTGCTGGCGGTACTGCAACTGCTCGTCGTTGAGCGTCGCGGCGGCGTCGTCGCCGCCGCCCGACAGCAGTTCGCCATGCTGGTCGAGCACGCTGACCGCCTTGGGATTGAGGTCCGGCACGCTGGACGACACGAGGTGCACGATCGCCGCGGTCTGGGCGCGGTCGAGCGTTCGGCCGCCGACCAGGGTCAGCATCACGCTGGCGCTGGGCTTTTGCTGCTCGCGGAAGAAACCGTTCTGGTTCGGCAGCGCCAGGTGCACCCGGGCGTCCGAGACGCCGTCGAGCTGGGTGATGGTGCGCACCAGCTCGCCTTCGAGCGCGCGCTGCATGTTCATGCGCTCCTGGCGGTCGGTCTGGCCGAAGCGGGCGTTGTCCAGCAACTCGTTGCCGGTGACCGAGGACTTGGGCAGGCCGGCCGCCGCCAGCTTCATCTTCAGGTCGTAGACCCGGTCGGCCGGCACCAGGATGGCCGCGCCGCCGTCGGTGTAGCGGTAGGGCACGTTCATCTGCGCCAGCTGGGCGATGATCGCGCCGGCTTCCTTGTCGGGCAGGTTGGCGTACAAGACCTTGTAGTCGCCCTGGCTGGCCCACAGGCTGATGGCCACCAGCGTGGCCAGCAGCGCGGCCAGGCCGGCGCCGAGCTTCATCTTGGTGCCGGCGGGCAAGGCGCCCAGGCGCGACGCAAAGCCGGTGCCGCTGGGGACGGGCACCAGGGTGGGAGCGGTGACGACGGCTTGGTCCATGGGTGTTCAGACAGGCAGGCGGTCCGTGGGGGGCACGCCCGGTGTTGGGGTTGGGTCTGATTGTTGGTCCAAGCCGGACCCCGCCATGGCGCAAGAAGCCCGGCAAACGCCCGGCAGTTCGCTTCTTCGGCCGGCCCGGGGCTGCGTACGATGGCGAGCATCCCACCTCCCCTTTTCCGGAGGGGCCCCATGGACCTGAAACTCAAACCCTTCGACTTCGCCCAGGCGGTGGCCCGGGCCGGCATGTCCCCCGACGGCACCCCGCTGTCGCGGGTCGGCGCGGCCACGCCGGCGACGGCGGTGGCGAAGGGCGGCTTTCAGAGCGCGATGACCCAGGCGCTCAAGGACGTCAGCAGCGCGCAGCTGCAGGCCGAGGGCATGCAGCGCGACCTGCAGCTGGACAACCCGACCGTCAGCCTGGAGCAGACCATGGTCGCGATGCAGAAGTCGCAGATCGGCTTCCAGGCGGTGCTGACCGTGCGCAACCGCATGGTGCAGGCTTACACCGACGTGATGAACATGCAGGTCTGAGCGGCCCGACCGCCCCGCGGCGCACCGGCGTCAGGCCATCGGCTCATCGCCGGGGGCCGGACGCGGCGGACGCGGGTCGGCCTGCTGGCGCGCCAGCGCCACGCTGGCCGAGACCAGCATCTGCACCTGCACCGGGTCGATCGCCTGGTGCAGCCTGCAGCGCAAGCTGCGCGGGCCGCGGCCCACGCCGTCCAGCGGACCGAGCTCGTCCGGCAACAGATGGCCGTTGAAGAGCTGCAGGTTGACGTGCGCCTTGTGCGGCGCGATCGCCAGCAGCACCTGGCCGTCCAGCTGGAACACCAGGTTGCCCCATTTGACGGTCTCGCTCAGGTCGGGCGCCGCCTCGCGCACCGCCTGTTGCAAGGCCTCGGCCACGCTGCGCACCGCGGCCGGCTGGAAGTCGAACCAGGACGCGACCAGGGCCTTGGGGCGGGTGGTGGAGCGCATGCCGTGCAGTGTGCGCTCAGAGCCGGGCCGCGGCAAAGGTGTCGCAGTCCTGGACGCGGCCGTTGGCCAGGCCGCGCTTGAACCAGGTCACCCGCTGCGCGCTGCTGCCGTGGGTGAAGCTGTCGGGCACCACCTGGCGGCCGGCGGCCTGCTGCAGGCTGTCGTCGCCGATGTGCGAGGCCGCGTTCAGCGCCGACTCGATGTCGCTCTCGTCCAGCCAGTGCTTCTGGGCGTTCGAATGCTGGGCCCAGACGCCGGCGAAGCAGTCGGCCTGCAGCTCCAGCCGCACCGAGGTGGCGTTGGCCTGCACCTCGGACTGGCGCGCGCGTATCGCGTCGACCTTGCCGGTGATGCCCAGCAGGTTCTGCACGTGGTGACCGACCTCGTGCGCCACCACGTAGGCCTCGGCGAATTCGCCGGGCGAGTTGAGCTGGCGCCGCAGCGTGTCGTAGAAGGCCAGGTCGATGTAGACCTTCTGGTCCTCCGGGCAGTAGAACGGGCCGGTCGCGGTCTGGCCGGTGCCGCAGGCGGTGGGCGTGGCGTTGCGGAAGATCACCAGCGTCGGCGCGGTGTAGCGCCGTTGGGACGCGCTGAAGATCTCGCCCCACACGTCTTCGGTGCTGGCCAGCACGGTGCGCACGAACTGGGTCGTGGTGTCGTTGGCGATCGGTCGGTGCGCGGCCGGGGCCGACTGGGTCGCCACCGGGGCGCCCCCACCGCCGCTGAGCAACCCCAGCACCGTCAGCGGATTGACGCCGAAGATCCAGCCGGCCAGCAGCGCGATGACCACGCTGCCCACGCCGATGTGGCCGCCGCCGATGCGGAATCCGCCGCCCCCTCCGAGGTCACTGCCGCCATCGTCGCGGCGGTCTTCGACGTTGTCGCTCTCCCGATTGCCTTCCCAGCGCATGCTTGCCTCCCTGTGGTTGGAACGCGGCCCGCCTCAGGTCCGGCAGGTCCGCGAGCGCCATTGTCGCCAGTTGCGCCCCGGCCGGCCGTGCGGCTCAGCGGCCGGCCTGCGGCGGCGTGCCGGCGAGGTGCGCGTCGAGCGCCAGCACCCAGGCATCGGCGCTGGCGTCGGCTTCGTTCAGGCTGACGATGCCCACGCCGGCATCGGCCAGCATCTTGGCCGAGGCTTCGTTGTAGCGGGCCTGGTGCGGCTTCCGGCGCAGCCACACGACCTCCTTGATGCCCACCTGGATGATGGACTGGGTGCAGCGCGGACACGGAAACTGGGTGGCGTAGATCCGGCTGCCGGTCAGCGGCAGGGTCACGCAGTTCAGGATCGCGTTCATCTCGGCGTGCACGACATAGCTGTGGCGCGACAGGTACGGATCGTCGTCCTGGTCGGACCAGTACACCGGGTCGGCGTCCGAGCAGCCGCGCGGCAGGCCGTTGTAGCCGACGCCCAGGATGCGGTGGTCGGCGCTCGCGATGCAGGCACCGTTGCGGGTCAGGCCGTCCTTGGAGCGCGCCGAAGCCAGCAGGGCCACGCCCATGAACATCGCATGCCAGCCGATCAATGCCGTGTTGCTCATACCCTGTGTCGCGGCGCGCTGCAGGCGCGCAAAGTCCCGTCGGCGGCCAGCATAGCCGATGCCGGCAGCCGCTATGCTTGCGGCCCATGTCCACCCCCTCCGCCCTGCCGTCCTCCCCGGGCCTCGCCCCCCTGCCCGCCCCCCCGACGCTGCTGGTGATGGGCACCGGCAGCGTCGGCGGCTACCTGGCCGGCGCGCTGCAGGCCGCCGGCGCACAGGTGCATTGCGTGGTCCGTCCGCGCATGCTGCAGGCGCTGCAGGCGCACGGCCTGACCGTCAGCGACCTCGATGGCCGCGACACCCGCATCCCGCCCGCCGAGCTCCGGCTGCACGCGCAGGTGCCGGCCGGGCTGCGCCCCGACCTGGTGCTGCTCACGGTGAAATGCGGCGCCACCGCCGAGGCGGCCCGCGAACTGGCAGCGGCGCTGCCGCCGGGGACGCCGGTGCTGTCGATGCAGAACGGCATCGGCAATGCCCAGGTCGGCGAGCAGGTCGCGCCGGACCTGGTCTGGCTGGCCGGCATGGTGCCGTACAACATCGCCGAGCTGGCGCCCGGCCACCTGCACCGCGGCACGCAGGGCCGGCTGGCGGCGCAGGAGGCCCCCGTGCTGCGCCGCCTGCTGCCGCTGTTCGAGCGCGCCCGCCTGCCGCTGCGGCTGCATGCCGACCTGGCCCCGGTGCAGTGGGGCAAGCTGCTGCTGAACCTGAACAACCCGGTCAACGCGCTGTCGGGCCTGCCGCTGCGCGCCGAACTGCTGGACCGGGGCTACCGCCAGATCTTCGCCGCGCTGCAGACCGAGGCCCTGGCGGCGATGGCCGCGGCCGGCATCGCGCCGACCCAGATGGCGACCGTGCCGCCGCACCGCCTGCCCATGCTGCTGCGCCTGCCCAACCCGCTGTTCCGCGTGCTGGCGCGGCGCCTGCTGCGCATCGACGAGAAGGCCCGCTCCAGCATGGCCGACGACCTGGCGCTGGGCCGGCCGACCGAGGTCGACGCGATCTGCGGCGCGGTGCTGCGGCTGGCCCGGGCCCATGGCGGCAGTGCGCCGCTGAACGAGCGCATCGCTGCGCTGGTCGGGCACTGGCCGCCGCCCGGCGTCCGCGCCAGCTCGGCCGCGCTGAAGAAGGCGCTGGGGCTCTGAGCGCACCCCGCCCTCGCGCCGCCCGCCAAAAAGCACCGCTCCCCCACCCTCGCGGCTGTGCAGGCAAGGCCAACGGGGCTAGCATCGACGCCACTGTTCAACGCGCCACGGAGATCCCCATGCCGTCGCCCTTTCGCCCCGCCACCGACCTGCTGACCCAGTACGCCCGCTATCACCGGGATCCGCGCAACATCGTCACGCACTTCGTCGGCATTCCGCTGATCGTCTTCGCCATCGGCGTGCTGCTGGCCCGCCCGGCGCTGGGCAACCCGCTGGCCGCCGGGCTGGCGCTGACGCCGGCGTGGCTGTTGTGGCTGGCCGCCACGCTGTGGTACCTGACGCGGGGCCAGTTCGTGCTGGGCCTGGCGGTCAGCGCCTTGAACTTCGTCCTGCTGGCGCTGGGCGCGCCGTTGGCGCATGGCGCCACGGCGCACTGGCTGGCCTGGGGCGTCGGCAGCTTCGTCGCCGGCTGGATCATCCAGTTCATCGGCCACTACTACGAGGGCCGCAAGCCCGCCTTCGTCGACGATCTGGTGGGCCTGCTGGTCGGGCCGCAGTTCGTCACCGCCGAAGCCTTGTTCGCGCTCGGCTGGGGCCAGTCCCTGCGCCGCGAGATCGAGCAGCGGGCCGGCCCGCCCCGGCTGCGCGACCTGACGCTGCCCGCCACCTGAGACCGGCCGCAGCGGCCCGCGTCAGGCCGGAGCCGATCCGGGCGCGAGCCAGTGCAGCAGTTGCTGCGTCACCTCGGGCCGCCTGAGCAGGTCCAGGTGGCCCATGCGGTAGGCGATCCACTGCCGCGGCTTCGGAAAATCCAGCCGCAGGCGCGGGTCGTCGTGTTCGCCCAACGCGCTGCGCAGCGGCACCAGACCGTCCCCCACCAGACGCTCGGCCAACGGGCCGCGCCGGGGCGCCAGGCAGGCGGCCACCGCGAAACAGGCCACGCCGGGCGGCAGCGGCAGGGGCTGGCGCCGGTCCGGGCTGCGCCGGAAGCGGTCGTGACCTTGCCAGTCGGCGTCCAGGGCGTGGCCGTAGCGCAGGTCGGTGATGCCGGCACTGCGCAGCCGGCCCAGGCGTGCAAAGGGCGCCGTCCACGGCGTCGCCGCCAGCAGCAGGTCCAGCCCGTGGCCGGCGCGTTCCAGCGGCGCGCCATGGTGCGGCGTGCCGAGAAAGACGATGTGCCGAAGCCGACCGAGCCAGGGCAACCCCGCCTCGGCAGCGGCGTGACAGGCGCTGCGCATCACCAGCCCGCCCATGCTGTGGGCCAGCACGGTGATCGAATCCACCGGCACCGGCCAGGCCGCCACCAGGCGGTCCAGCTGCCTGGCCAGCTCGTGGCCGTTCTGCGAGGTGTGCAGGCCGCTGTTGTAGCGCCCGTGGACCCGCGTGGCGGCGAGAGCCTCGGCCAGCACCTGGCCGTGATCGACCGCTGCGCCGCCGCGCAACGGGTGCCATTGCAGGTCGTTCATGCACAGGCCATGCAACAGCAGCAGCAGGTGGCCGCGGGCTTGCGCGGCGGGCGGCATCGTCCGCACGCCCTCGGGAGCCACGCACACCGCACCATCGCAGCGCAGCGTCATCGGGGTGGCGAACGGGCTGCCGCTGGCGGCGAGCCGGTCGCCCATCACGCCGTTCAGCGCCGCCAGCACCGCTTCGCGTTCGGGCGATTCGGGCGCCGCCGCCTCGGCCGCTTCCAGCGCCGGCTGCAGCGCGCCCAGCAGCCGCTCGGCGCCCCCGCCCACCCACTGCGCCATGCCGCGCACGCTCTGGTAGACCCAGCCGGTCAGGCCGCCGGTCCGCCCCGGCGGCGCGCCGGCGCTGAGTCCCAGCACGCCGTGAACCGAGCGGTGCACGCCTTCGGCCACCCGCGACACCGCCACCACGGCCTCGGTCGCAAGGCCCGCCGCGCCGCGCAGGTCCGACGCGCGCAGATGATGCAGCGGCGAGCGCTTGGACGTGGCGGGGGCGCGGACCATGGATGATCGACCTTGAATGCGATCGTGCAGTCTGCCACGGCCCACCGCATGCCGGAGCGCGCGTCCCGGGGCCGGGCGCTTGCGTTGCCGCCGCACCCCAACGCCTAAAATGCCGGCTTCCCCGCACGCGGGCCGCCGGCCCGTGGCGGCGCCAGGCCTCGCCCCATGACCCGCAAACTCTTCGTCACCACTGCCCTGCCCTATGCCAATGCGCCCTTCCACATCGGGCACATGATGGAGTACATCCAGGCCGACATCTGGGTGCGGGCGCAGCGGATGAAGGGCGCCGAAGTGCATTTCGTCTGCGCCGACGACGCCCACGGCGCGCCGATCATGATCGCCGCCGAGAAGGCCGGCAAGACGCCTCAGGCCTTCGTCGGCGAAGTCGCGGCCGGGCGCAAGCAGTACCTGGACGGCTTCCACATCGGTTTCGACAACTGGCACTCCACCGACGGTCCCGAGAACCACCAGCTGGCGCAGGACATCTATCTTGCGCTGCGCAAGAACGAGCTGATCAGCGTGAAGACGATCGAGCAGTTCTTCGATCCCGAGAAGGGCATGTTCCTGCCCGACCGCTTCATCAAGGGCGAATGCCCCAAGTGCGGCGCCAAGGATCAGTACGGCGATTCGTGCGAGAGCTGCGGCGCGGTCTACGCCCCGACCGAGCTGAAGCATCCGTACTCGGCGCTGTCGGGCGCGACGCCGGTGATGAAGAGTTCGGACCATTACTTCTTCAAGCTCTCCGACCCGCGCTGCGTCGACTTCCTCGAAGGCTGGACGAACACGCCCGGCCGGCTGCAGCCCGAGGTGCTGAACAAGATCAAGGAATGGTTCACCAAGGACGCCGAAGGCAATGGCGGCCTGGGGGACTGGGACATCTCGCGCGACGCGCCCTACTTCGGCATCCAGATTCCGGATGCGCCGGGCAAGTATTTCTACGTCTGGCTGGACGCGCCGATCGGCTACCTCGCGTCGCTGAAGAACTACTTCGGCAAGATCGGCCGGGACTACGACGCCTTTTTTGCCGACCCGGCGGTGGAGCAGGTGCATTTCATCGGCAAGGACATCACCTACTTCCACACGCTGTTCTGGCCGGCGATGCTGCATTTCAGCGGCCGCAAGACGCCGGACAAGGTCAACGTGCACGGCTTCATCACCGTCAATGGCGGCGAGAAGATGAGCAAGAGCCGCGGCACCGGCATCTCGCCGCTGAAGTACCTGGAACTGGGGCTGCACCCGGAGTGGCTGCGCTACTACATCGCCGCCAAGCTCAATGCACGGGTCGAGGACATCGACTTCAACCCCGACGATTTCATCGCCCGCGTCAACTCGGACCTGGTCGGCAAGTACATCAACATCGCGAGCCGGGCCGCCGGCTTCCTCAGCAAGCGCTTCGGCGGCATGCTCAGCGCGGACCTGGGCGTGGAAGGCCGCAGCCTGCTCGACACCTTGCGTGCGCACCGCAGCACCGTGGAAGAACTCTACGAGGAGCGAGAGTTCGGCAAGGCGCTGCGCGAGGTGATGGCGCTGGCCGACAAGGTCAACGAATTCGTCGATGCCAACAAGCCCTGGGAGCTGGCCAAGCAGGAGGGCGCGGACGCGCGCCTGCATGATGTGTGCAGCACCTGCATCGAGGCCTTCCGCCTGCTCAGCATCTACCTCAAGCCGGTGCTGCCGGCCCTGGTGGCCCAGGTCGAGGCCTTCCTGAAGGTCGAGCCGCTGGCCTTTGCCGATGTCTCGCGCGCGCTCGGCGGCCACGCCATCGGCGAGTACAAGCACCTGATGCAGCGGGTCGACGCCAAGCTGCTGGAGGCCTTGTTCGAGGCGCCCGCCGCACCCCGGCCGCTGCCGGGCGGCGAAGACCTGGCTCCCGAGATCAAGATCGACGATTTCGCCAAGGTCGATCTGCGCATCGCCAAGATCGTCAAGGCCGAGCACGTCGAAGGCTCCGACAAGCTGCTGCGCCTGACGCTGGACGTGGGCGAGGGACGGCTGCGCAATGTCTTCAGCGGCATCAAGAGCGCCTACCGCCCCGAGGACCTGGAAGGCAAGCTGACGGTGATGGTGGCCAACCTGGCCCCGCGCAAGATGAAGTTCGGCCTCAGCGAAGGCATGGTGCTGGCCGCCAGTCACGCCGACGAGAAGGCCCATCCGGGCATCTTCGTGCTGGAGCCCTTCCCCGGCGCGCAGCCGGGCATGCGGGTGCGCTGACCCGGCCGGCGCGCACCGCGCCTACAGCCTGAAGCTGCCGACCAGGCGGCTCATCTGCTCGGCCTGTTCGCGCACCGCCTGCGATGCCGCCGCGGACTGCTGCACCCGCACCGCGTTGCCGCGGGTCATCTGGTCGATCTTGCCGACGGTGCCCACCACCTGCGCCATCGAGGCCGCCTGCGCCTCGGCGTCGCCGGCGATGCCGCCAATCATCCCCGAGACCCGGCCGACGCTGTCGACGATCTGGCGCATCGACTGGCCGGCCTCGCGTGCCAGGCGGGTGCCATGCTCGACGCGTTCCACCGACCCGGTGATCAGCGTCTTGATTTCGCGCGCGGCCGCCGCGCTGCGCTGGGCCAGCGAGCGCACCTCGGCAGCCACCACCGCAAAGCCGCGGCCCTGCTCGCCCGCTCGGGCCGCTTCCACCGCGGCGTTCAGCGCCAGGATGTTGGTCTGGAACGCGATGCCGTCGATCACGCCGATGATGCTGGCGATGCGGCCCGAGGCGTCGTGGATCTCGGTGATGGTGCCGACCACCTGATCGACCACGTCGCCGCCGCGCGCCGCCGAGTTCGCGGCCTCGACCGCCAGGCCGTTGGCCTGGCGGGCCGCGGCGGCGCTGTGGCGCACGGTGTCGCCCAGCGATTCGACATGGCCGGCGGCGTCCTGCAGGTGGGCCGCGGTGTCCTGGGTCTGGCGCTGCAGGTCGTCGTTGCCCGCCGCGATGTCGCGCGAGGCCTGGCTCATCGTGCCGGCGGCGCGCTGGATGTCGGCCAGCAGCTCGCGCAGGCGGTCCTGCATCAGCCCGACCGCGCGCAGCACGCGGCCCAGCTCGTCGTCGCGCCCTGGCGCCACCGGCACCGACAGGTCGCCGCCGGCGATGCGCTCGGTGGTGCGAACGGTGACCATCACCGGATCGAGGATGCCGCGCATGATGCGCCACAGTGTCAGCCCCACCGCGCCGAGCAGCAGCGGCATCAGCACCAGCAGCCAGGTGCGCTGGCGGGTCAGCGTGGCGTCGCGCCGCGCCAGCACCTCGTCGATGTTGCCCAGCACCGTGTCCGACAGCCCGGCCTGCAGGTGCGAGGCCTGGGTGAACGCAGCCGCCATGCGCGGCAGCGGGTAGTTGACGTCCAGCTTGGCGGCATCGATGGTCTGGGTGACCATGCGGCGCTGCGGCGCCAGCTGCGCCAGCGCCTGGGCCAGTGGCGCCGCATGGGCCGGATTGGCCAGGCGGGCCCGGTCCAGGTCGTGCTGCAGCAGCCCGGCGTTTTCCTGGTAGCGGGCCTGGGCCGCGGCCACCGTGCCCACGTCGTCGACCGCGGCTGCATTGGCCACGGCGCTCAGTTCGGACAGCGCATCGGCGACGCGCGGGCCGTCCTGCAGACCGGCGATGATCGCGAAGTAGGCATCGGCCTCGGGGTCCAGCAGCAGCGATTTGTCGGCGTTGAGCTGGGCCATCGCCTCCATCGCACGGTCCATCACCTCGCGATGGGCCAGCAGCATGTGCTGGACGTCGAGCTGGTGCGCCCCGACCGCACGCGCCATGGTGTCGAAAGCCTGCCGGATCGGCCCCAGTTCGGCCACGCGCTGCGGGTCGGCGCCGGCCGCCTTCAGGGCCTGGGCCACCGCGTCCAGGCGCTGGTCGACCTGCCGGGCGGCCTCGCCGCGGCGCGCCTCGGCCTCGGGCTGCGTCGCCAGCGCCAGCGCCGCGAGCTCGCGATGCTGCTGGATCTGCGTCAGCGCCTGCTGCCAGGCCCGGTCGGCCGGCAGCGCACTGCGCTCGGAACGGACGAAGGCGAGATCGCCGCTGTCGCGCAAGTAGAGCTGCGTGCTGGGCACCAGCGCCAGCAGCATGCAGAGCACGGCGACCGCGGACAGTCGCGAACGCAGGCTGGCCTCGGACAGCCATCGAAAAGGTGTGTTCACAGGGTTCTCCATGCCGTGTCGCGCCGCCACTGCGACGCTAGTGCCAATGGCTGGTGAGTATCGGAATTCATCGGCCCGCGGCGCAGATGAAAAGCGCTGTCATCGAGGCGCTGTCGCGGTGTTTGCCTGTCACATGGCGGTCATCTTCGACCCGCCCGGACCGGCGTCTTGCGGAACGGGCCCGCAGCGCGCCTCATACGCCGGCGGACGCGGTCTTCAAGTCGAGCACGAACAAGCCGGAGCCGCCTTGCTTGGCCCGCCGCTTGGCCCGCGCGGCGGCATTGGCCACGTCTTCCGGACGCACCGACTCGTCTCGCCCGGCCACGCGGACGATGCCGATGCTCATCGTCGTCAGCGGATGGAAGCGCTGCACGCCGTAACGGTCCTCGGCCATCACGCCGCCGGCCTCGCGCGCCGGCTCGTCGTACAGCGTCAGCGCGTCCGCGTTGAAGGTGTCGACCACCGCCTGGCAACGGCGGTCCCAGTCGTCGCTCTGGAACAGGATCACGAAGTCGTCGCCGCCGACGTGGCCGACGAAGTCGCGCCGCGCGTCGGCTTGGCCGAGGATGGCCCGCGCCGCCAGGTGGATCATCTCGTCGCCGCGCCAATAGCCGTACAAGTCGTTGAAGGGCTTGAAATGATTCAGGTCGCAGTAGCAGGCGACGAAATCGCGCCCGGACCCGAGCAGGCGCTGGATGTGCTGGGTCAGCGGAATGTTGCCTGGCAGCAGGGTCAAGGGGTTGGCGTGGCGCGCGGCCTCGATGCGCGCCTCGGTCACCGCGCGCACCAGGTCCTCGCCGCGCCCGATGCCCCGGTAGAGCCCGCCCTGGGTGATCACGAAGCCGTCGGACAGGTAGCGCTGGTCGTCGGAGGTCAACACGGCCGTCAGGTCGTCGATGCCCGCATTGATGTCGACCAGGCGCGGCGAGAGGTTGGCGAACAAGGTGCAGGATTGGCGGCCGTAGAGCTCGCGCACGAAGGGCTTGGCGTAGCGATCGACGAAACGCTGGCGGCCGATCAGTCCGACCGGCCGCCCCTCGTCAACGATGGCCAGCGCCAGCAGCGATTCGTCGGCGTCAAAGCGGTCGAAGAGTTCCTGGTTCGTCGCCGACGGACTGACCGCCGGCGCCTCGTTCAGGAAGGTCCACGCGTTGGCGCGCTGCTGGGTCGCGCGGCGGCGCTCCGGAAAGACCGCGACATCGCGGCTGCGGATGACTTCGAGCGCTGGCGCCAGCACCTCGGTGGCGGGCTGCGGCTGCGGCCGCCCCAGCGCCCAGCCCTGGCCCAGCGAGATGCCCAGGTCGCGCACCAGATGCAGCTCGGCCGGGGTCTCGATGCCTTCGGCCACCAAGGTCGACCCCAGCGTCTCCGATATCTTGAGCAACGCCCGCAGGGTCTGCAGCTTTTCGGGATGCTGCGGCAGGTCGTGGATGAAATATTTGTCGATCTTGACGATCTCGGGCTTCAGCTCGGACCACAGCCGCAGGCTGGAGCGGCCGTCGCCGAAATCGTCTAGCGCCAGCTGGACGCCGTGGCGGCGCAGGCGGCCGACCGCCGCGGCGAGGGCCTCGAAATCCGCCACGTGCTCGTGCTCGGTCAACTCGATCACCACACCGTCGGGCGCCAGCGACGAGCCGCGCGACAGGTTCATCAGCAGTTCCAGATCGCGCTGCGCCAGCGCCGTCACCAGGGCCTCGGCGCTCAGGTTGAGGAACAGACGCCCCGGCACGCCGGCGCTCGACCAGACCAGCAGCGAGCGCCTGACGCATTCGATCTCGAGGTTGATGAGCTCGCCTTGCGCACGTGCGGCCGCGAACAAGGCATCCGGGTGGCGCCACGGGCAATCCGGGGGCGTGCGGATCAAGGCCTCGTAGGCGTGAACCGCACCATCCTGCAACTGGACGATGGGCTGGAAATTCGGCTGCAGCGTGCCGGCCGCGATCAGGCCTGTCACGCTGGCGGGGGGCTGACGGAAAGGTGCAAGAAGGTCGACCATCGGGTTCCTACGAATTCAGCTCGGGATATCGGCTGGACCCGGCCGCAATTGAGCCCTTCCGAGCTTGTCACGCCAATGTGACAGGCAAATGTGACAGGCGTGGGATCACGCCGGCAGGTCGTGGCGCCCTGCCGTCGGTCGATGCCCGCTCAGCGCTTGAAAAGCGGCGCGGCCTGGCGCAAGACCCGGGCGCATTGGGCCACCTCGGCCTCGCGCCGCGCGGCCAGCCAGCCCAGGGCCCAGTAGGCACGCGGCTCGGCATCGCGGCAGGCGTCGAACATCTGGCGCGCCACGCACAGGTCCTGGTAGCGCCCCAAGGCCTCGCCGACCGGCTTGAGCGCCGCCAGCTGGGCCGCGGTGGCCCGGGCCGGCAGCACCGCCTGGCCGAACTCCAGCCCGTAGCGCAGGCGTTTGACGCGGCGGCGCAGGCGATGGCGGGCCGCGTCGTCCAGGGTCTCGAAGCGCTGGCCCCCTTTGTGCACGGCGTGCGCCGACGCCGCCAGGCAGGACTGCAGCCAGGCGCGCAACGCCCCCTTGGGCGCAGGCGGCGCGGCCTGGGCCAGGGCGCCGCCGAGCAGCGCCAGCATCAGCAGCGTGAACTCCGGGTCGCGCGCGAGTCGGCCTGCCGAGGCGGCATCGGCCTGGGTGGGCGGGGGCAACGCGGTCCAGGGCGCGCCGGCCTCGCGCAGGGCCGGCAGCACGCTGGCGGAGATCGCGTCGAGATCGCGCGAAGCGCCCAGCGCGTCGAAGCAGCGCGACAGCGCCGGCTCCCATTGCGGCGAAGGCGCGAACCCGCCCGGCGTGCCCTCGGACTCGGCCGGCAAGGCCGGACCGAAGACCTGCAGCGCACTGCGCAAGCGCCGCAGGCCGACCCGCCACTGGTGAAGATGTTCCTCGCGATCCCCCGGGGGCAGTCGCCGCGTGACGGCGTCGTCGGCCAGCACGCTAGCGTTGGCCAGCACCTGCACCAGGCCGTTGCGCAGCATCGCGCGCACGGCCTCGCCCGGCGGCATCGACGCGCTCAGCAGGACCGGCCGGGCGTGCGCCGGCGGCGACGCCCAGGCGCCGCGGGCGAGCAGGTCGCCCCGCTCGGCCTTGCTGCGCACGTCCAGCCACAGCCCATGCCGCTGCACCCAGCGCCGGGCCAGCGCCACCAGCGCGGCGGGCGTGCCGGCGCAGAGCTCCATCTCCAACTCGCACACGGCCAGCGTCCGGCCGGCGGCACGGATGCGGCCCTGATCGAAGGCGAGTTCGACCCGCCCGCCGGCCACGCGCAGTTCGCGATGGGTGCGCAGGATGTCGGTCTCGAAGCGCACCGCCAGGCCCAGGTCGTCGCCGTCCCGGATGCGCTCGGCACAGACCTTCGGATCCAGGCCGAGGGCCCGCGCCAGCGCCGCGGCGGCCGGCGTATCAAGGTGGCGGCGCAGGTCAAGCACCGGGGCGCCCTGGCCGACCGGCAGCACCACCTCGTGCTCCAGGCGCTGCATCGGGTTGTCGCCTTCCGCCTTGAGGGTCTGCACCCAGCGCCGGCCCTCGCGGCGCAGGCGCAAGGCCGCACGGGCGAGGGCCAGGTGGCGCTCGGCGGTGTCGAGGTAGCGGGCCTGCAGGCGGGTCTGGCGCGCGGTGGCGGTCTGCACGGCCTTCAGCACCGCGGCCCGGGCCGCCTGCGGCACCTGGAACTTGAGCTCGATTTCCTGCAACTGCCCCTCCATGGCGCGGCGCCGACGACCGTGTACCGGCCGATTCTGCCCGACCCGTAGAATTGGACCCTGCCTTGTTGCTCTCTCACTGCCCTGCCGAGGGCTGGACCCGCCATGCCGCTGTTCTGGACACCGTACCAATCCGACGTCACCCAATTCATCGACGGGCTGAAGGCCGCCAAGCCGACGCTGGAAGCCGAGCAGCGCGCCGGCCGCGCGTTGCTGTGGGACAAGGCGACGACCGCCGACGACGACGCCGAGTTTCGCGCCGGCCGGGTGGCCCAGCCGGCCTATGTCTATTTCGGCAAGAACCGCTGAGCGCGGGTCCCGCGCCCGGCGCCTGGCCTGCCTTGGCTGAGTTCCGCGACGCCGCCGACGGCCGCCTGCCGGTGCCCGCCGACGCCTCGCCCCCCACCGAACTTCCCCCCACCGTGGCGCCGGAAGTCGACACGCCGCAGGAGATCGACGGCGTGGCCGTGGCACGCCTGTACGGCGAGCCGCTGTTCGCGATGCCGAACGACCTCTACATCCCGCCGGACGCGCTGGAGGTCTTCCTCGAAGCCTTCCAGGGCCCGCTGGATCTGCTGCTCTACCTGATCCGAAAGCAGAACTTCAACATCCTCGACATCCCGATGGCGGATGTCACCCGCCAGTACCTGCGCTATGTCGATCAGATCCGGCAGCACAACCTGGAACTGGCGGCCGATTACCTGCTGATGGCGGCGATGCTGATCGAGATCAAGTCGCGCATGCTGCTGCCGCCGAAGAAGACCGACGACGGCCAGGAGCCGGAAGACCCGCGGGCGGAACTGGTGCGGCGGCTGCTCGAATACGAGCAGATGAAGCTGGCGGCCGCCCGCCTGGATGCGCTGCCCCAGCTCGGGCGCGACGTGCTGCGCGCGCAGGTGACGATCGAGCAATCGCTGGTGCCTCGCTTCCCCGAGGTCTCGGTCGACGACATCCGCGAAGCCTGGGCCGATATCCTCAGGCGCGCCAAGCTGCACCAGCACCACCGCATCTCGCGCGAGCAGCTCAGCGTGCGCGAATTCATGAGCAGCGTGCTGCGCCGCCTGCAGGGCGAGCGCTTCGTCGAATTCCAGGACTTGTTCGACGTGAGCCGCGGCGCACCGGTGATGGTGGTGACCTTCATCGCGATGCTGGAACTGGCCCGTGAGCGCCTGCTGGAACTGACCCAGGCCGAAGCCTTCGCGCCGATCTACGTGCGCCTGGCCTACACGCCCGTCTGAGCGCAGGCCCGACGGCGAGCGCGCTCAGCCGTCGGACCGGGCCGCACCGCCGCTCCAGCGCTGGCGCGTCATCTGCCCCACCGCCAGCACCGCCTGGGTCCGCGAGCTGACGCCCAGGGCCCGCAGCACCGCCTGCACGTGGTCCTTGATGGTCTCGACCGACAGGCCCAGACGCCGCGCGATGTCCTTGTTCGGCTTGCCCTGCAGCAGCAAGGTCAGGACCTCGGTCTGGCGCGGCGTGATGCCCAGCTGGTCGATCGCCGCCTGCGTCGGATAGACCGACGGCGCGAGGTTGGACGAGTCGCCCGGTTTGAAGGGCGGCGGCGAGGCCTCGGCCGCGTCGCCGGCCGTCATCGCGGGCACGAAGATGCCGCCCCCCATGACCAGCTTGAGCGCGTCGACCAGCGCCTCGGTGGACATGCGCTTGGGCAGGAAGCCCATCGCCCCCAGGTCGATCGCCCGGATCACGTCGCTGGAGCGGTCGAACGCCGAAATCACCACCACCGGCAGCGCCGGCCAGTGGCTGCGCAGCTCGCTCAACAGCTCGAAGCCGTGGGCGTCGTCGAGCTGGAGGTCCAGCAGCACCAGATCGTGCTCGGCATCGCGCGCCAGCGTCTCGCGCACCGCCGAGGCGCTGGCCAGCGCCGTCACCTGCACGCCCGGCTGCAGCTTTTCGACCATCGCCTTCAGCGCGGCGAGGATCAGCGGATGGTCGTCGACCAGCAGGACTTTCATGGACGGGCGCGGCGGGTCGGCTCAGGTGTAGCGGCGCGTCACCGATTCGGCCACGCAGACCGGCTTGTCGCTTCCCTCGCGCTCCACGGTCACCTCGACGGTGAGCTGCGCGCCACCGGCCAGGGCCTCGAATGACAGCAGGCGGAAGTGGCCGCGCAGGCGGCTGCCCACCGGCACCGGAGCTGGAAACCGCACCTTGTTCAGCCCGTAGTTGACGCCCATGCGCACATCGGCGATGTCGAAGCCGCTCTCGAACAGCCAGGGCAGCAGCGAGAGCGTCAGAAAGCCGTGCGCGACCGGCGCCCCGAACGGTCCGGCCGCCGCGCGCACCGGATCGGTGTGGATCCATTGCTGGTCGCCGGTGGCATCGGCGAACTGCTGGATGCGATCCTGGGTGATGGTCAGCCAGTCGCTGGTCCCCAGGGTCTGGCCGACGCGGGACTGAAGATCGGCGAGGTGTTCGAAGCGGTTCATGGCAAGTCCGGGTCGGGAGTCCGTCGATCAGGGCGCGGCCAGCCAGGCCAGGATCGGCGCCCACTGGGCCAGATCGCGCTCGACGCGGCCCGGTGCCACGTCCCACAGCGTCAGGCCATGGGCCGCCAGATGGACGTAGTTCTGCGTGTCGCGCAGCGAGCCGATCATCGGCGCAGGCAGCGTGGCGGTGTATTGCTGCAGCCGCTCCTGGGCGAAGGTGTGGTCCTTCACGCGCATGCCCACCAGGGCCAGCGCGATGCGGCCGGCCCGCGGATGGGCGCGCAACTCGCTCAGGAAAGCGTGGGTGGCCTGGATGTCGAACAGGCTGGGCTGCAGCGGAATCAGCAGGCGGTCGGCCACCTTCAGCAAGGCATCGAGCTTCTTGCCGTGCAGGCCCGCGGGCGTGTCGATCACCGCGTGGGTGGTGCCGGCCGGCGGGCGCAGGGCCTGGCCGCCCTCGCGCACGTCCCAGCCCTGGATCGCGGGCGCCTGGGGCGGGCGCAGGGCCAGCCACTGGCGGGACGACTGCTGGCGGTCCAGGTCGCCCAGCATCACCGCGTGGCCCTGGCGAGCCAACCAGCCGGCCACTTGGGTGGCCAGCGTGCTCTTGCCAACCCCTCCCTTGGGGTTGGCCACTGCGATCACGGGCATGGATCCTCCGTCGCGTTGAGCCGGCGCCTCCGTGGGATGCCGGCATGAGCCCTATGTTAACGGCAGGGCCGGCGCGACGAAAAAAGGCCGCCGGCGTGCGCCGGCGGCCTGGACTGCTGTCGCAGGGACGGGGGGCTTACTTGCCGTCGCCGCCGGGCACCTTGCCCTCGACCCCCTTGACGAAGAACTTCACGCCGCCCAGGAAGGCGTCGTCCGCCACCGCGTCCTTGGCGATCTCGACCTTGCCGGTGTTGTCGACGATCGGCCCTTTCCAGATCGAGAAGCTGCCGTCCTTCAGCCCGGCCTTGACCTTGTCGACCTTGTCCTTGAGTTCCGCCGGCACGTCGGGCGCCACCGACACCAGGTCGATCGCGCCTTCCTTGACGCCCCACCACTCACGGCTGGACTTCCAGGTGCCGTTGAGCACGTCCTGGGTAGCCTTGATGTAGAACGGCGCCCAGTTGATCGCCGACGAGGCCAGGTGGGCCTTCGGGCCGTAGGCGCTCATGTCGGAGTCCCAGCCGAACGCGCGCTTGCCTTTCTCCTGGGCGGTCTTGAGCACCGCCGGCGAGTCGGTGTTCTGCATCAGGATGTCGGCGCCGCCGTTGATCAGCGCGGTGGCCGCCTCGGTTTCCTTGGGCGGGTTGAACCACTCGTTGACCCAGACGACCTTGGTCTTGATCTTCGGGTTCACGCTTTGCGCGCCCAGCGTGAACGCGTTGATGTTGCGGATCACCTCGGGGATGGGGATCGAACCGACCACGCCCAGCGTGTTGGTCTTGGTCATGCCGCCGGCGATGATGCCGCACATGTACGCGCCCTCGTAGGTGCGGGTGTCGTAGGTGCCCATGTTGGGCGCGGTCTTGAAGCCGGTGGCATGCTCGAAGATGACCTTGGGGTTGTCGGCGGCCACCTTGAGCATCGGCTCCATGTAGCCGAAGGTGGTGCCGAAGATCAGCGTGTTGCCCTGGCCGATCAGGTCGCGGAAGACGCGCTCGGCGTCAGCCGCCTCCGGCACGTTCTCGACATAGGTGGTCTTGATCTTGTCGCCGAGTTCCTTTTCCAGCGCCTTGCGCGCGTTGTCGTGCGCGAAGGTCCAGCCGCCGTCCCCGACCGGGCCGACGTAGGCGAAGGCCACTTTCAGCGGGGCCGTGGACGCGGCGGCGGCGGGGGCCGAGGCGACCGCCGCGGGCTCGGCCGGCGCGGCAGGCGCCTCGTCCTTCTTGCCGCAACCCACCAGCGCCGCGGTGGCGGCCAGCGTGGACCAGCCTGCCAGTTGCAGCAGGCGACGTTTCTGGAACTTCGGGATGTCGGACATGGGCTCTCCGGTGGGTGGGTGAAAAAGTGTAGCCGCGCGACGCGAGGGCTGCGGCAGGGAACAAGGGGGCGCTCAGCCGCCCGGGAAGAAGGGTTTGCCCAGCGACGCCGGCATGTTGACGCGGATCCAGGTCGGGTTGCGCGAGATCAGCACCAGCACGACGACGGTCGCCAGGTAAGGCAGCATCGTCAGCCACTGGCTGGCGATCTGCACGCCTTCACCCTGCAACTGGAACTGCAGCATCGTGACGCCGCCGAACAGGTAGGCACCGAGCAAGATGCGGGCCGGCCGCCAGGTGGCGAAGGTGGTCAGCGCCAGCGCGATCCAGCCCTTGCCCGCCACCATGCCCTCGACCCACAGCGGCGTGTAGATCACCGACAGGTAGGCCCCCGCCAGCCCGCACAAGGCGCCGCCGGCCACCACCGCGGCCAGGCGGATGCGGCGCACCGGATAGCCCAGCGCGTGCGCCGACTCGGGCGACTCGCCCACCGCGCGCAACACCAGTCCGGCGCGGGTGCGGTAGAGGAACCAGGTCACCGCGAACATCAGCAGCACGGTCAGGTAGACCATGGGGTGCTGGCGGAACAGGGCCGGGCCGAAGAACGGCAGGTGCGACAGGCCGGGAATCGCGTAGTTGACCCGGTCGGTCAGGTGGGCCTGGGTGTAGTTGATGCCGGCAAAGGCCGAGATGCCGCTGCCGAACAGGCTCAGCGCCAGCCCGGTGGCGTACTGGTTGGTGTTGAGCCAGATCACCAGCCAGCCGAACACCGCCGACAGCAGCGCGCCCGAAACGGCCCCGGCGGCAAAGCCGGCCACGTCCGAGCCGGTGTGGAAGGCGGTCGCGAAGCCGGCGATCGCCGACACCAGCAACAAGCCCTCGGCCCCCAGGTTGATGACGCCGGAGCGTTCGTTGATCAGCAGGCCCAGCCCGGCGATGGCCAGCACCGTGCCGGCATTCAGCGTCGATGCGATCAGCAGTGCCAGTTCGTTCATGCCTTCACTCCCCGGAACCGGATGCGGTAGTGGATCAGCGTGTCGCAGGCCAGCAGCGCGAACAGCAGCAGGCCCTGGAACACGCCGGTCAGCGCCTTGGGCAGGCCCAGGCGCGATTGCGCCAGTTCGCCGCCGATGTAGAACATGCTCATCAGGATCGACGAGAACACGATGCCCACCGGGTGCAGGCGCCCGACGTAGGCCACGATGATCGCGGCGAAGCCATAGCCCGCCGGCACATAGGGCGAGAGCTGGCCCAGCGGCCCGGCCACTTCCAGGGCGCCTGCCAGTCCGGCGGCGCCGGCCGAGATCATCAAGGCCACCCACAAGGCCTTGCGCGACGAGAAGCCGGCATAGCGCGCGGCCGCCGGCGCCAGCCCGCCGACCTGCAGCGCGAAACCCTGGTAGGTGCGGAACAGGAAGGCCCACAGTCCGCCGACGCCGGCCAGCGCGATCACGACGCCGATGTTGGCCCGCAGGCCTTCGAACAGGCGGGGAATCTGGGTCACCGGCAGGAACGTGATGCTCTGCGGGAAGTTGTAGCCGTTCGGGTCCTTCCAGGGCCCGTACACCAGGTAGGCCAGCAGCATGTTGGCCACGTAGACCAGCATCAGGCTGACCAGGATCTCGCTGGCGTTGAAGCGGTCGCGCAGCAGCGCGACGATGGCCCCCCACAGCATGCCGCCCAGCACCCCGGCCACCAGGATGAGCGCGACGATCCAGCGCCCGGTGGCGGGGCCGGCCTGCATCGCCACCCAGCCGCCCGCCAGCGCGCCGAGCACGAACTGCCCCTCGGCGCCGATGTTCCAGACGTTGGAGCGGTAGCACACCGCCAGACCGAGCGCGATCAGCACGAGCGGCGCGGCCTTCACGCTCAGTTCGGACCAGGCATAGGCGTCCTTCACCGGTTCGACGAAGAACAGCTCCAGTCCGGCGAGCGGGCTCTTGCCGAGCAAGACGAACAATCCGATGCCCACCAGCACCGTGATCGCCAGCGCGATCAGCGGCGAGGCGAAGGACATCCACTGCGACGGCTGGGGCCGGGTTTCAAGCTTCAGCATGCGCGCCTCCGGTCGCCGAAGCGCCCTGCCACAGTCCGGACATCCATTCGCCGATCATTTCCACCGTGGCGTCCCGGGTGGCGACCGAGGGCGACAAGCGCCCCTGGGCGATCACCTGCAGGCGGTCGCAGATCTCGAACAGTTCGTCCAGCTCCTCGCTGACCACCAGCACCGCGCAGCCGGCATCGCGCAGGGCCAGCAACTCGCCGCGGATCTGCGCCGCGGCACCCACGTCGACGCCCCAGGTGGGTTGCGAAACGATCAACAGCTTGGGCCGTGCGTCGATTTCGCGCCCGACGATGAACTTCTGCAGGTTGCCGCCCGACAGCGAGCGTGCCACCGCGTCCGGCCCGCCGGCCTTGACCTTGAAGCGCGCGATCAGCTCGGCCGCCAGCGCACGCGTGGCCTTCAGGTCCAGCCAGCCCGAGGCGCCGACGTTCTCGGTGCGGGTCAGCAAGGTGTTCTGGGCCAGCGACAGCGTGGGCACGGCGCCGCGCCCCAGCCGCTCCTCGGGTACGAAATGCAGGCCGCGGTCGCGGCGGGTGCGCGGCGAGGTCGCCGAGATGTCCTGCCCGAACAGCGTGACCGAGCCTTGCGGGGCCCGCGGATCCTCGCCCGACAGCGCGGCCATCAACTCCTGCTGCCCGTTGCCCGAGACGCCGGCGATGCCGACCACCTCGCCGGCGCGCACGCTCAAGGCGACGTCGCGCAAGGCCATGCCGAACGGGTCCTGCTGCGCCAGCGACAACCCCTGCACCTGCAGCACCACGTCGCCGGCGGCCGACGCACGGTGCGTCAGCGCCGGCGGCTCGGCCCCGATCATCAGCCGCGACAGGCTGGCGTTGGTCTCCAGCGTCGGGTCGACCTCGCCGGTGACCTTGCCGCCGCGCAGCACCGTGCAGTGGTGGCACAGCGCGCGGATCTCGTCGAGCTTGTGGCTGATGTAGAGGATGCTGCAGCCCTCGTCGCTGAGCTTGCGCAGCGTGATGAAGAGCTTGTCGACCGCCTGCGGCGTCAGCACCGAGGTCGGCTCGTCCAGGATCAGCAGCTGCGGCTGGGTCAGCAGCGCACGAACGATCTCGACCCGCTGCCGCTCGCCCACGCTGAGGGTGTGCACCGGGCGCAGCGGGTCGACCTCCAGCCCGTAGCCGGCCGCCACCTCGCGGATGCGCGCGGTGACCTCGGCCAGGCTCATCGCCTTGTCCAGGCCGAGCCAGACGTTCTCGGCGGCGGTCAGCGTGTCGAACAGCGAGAAATGCTGGTAGACCATGCTGATGCCCAGTTGCCGGGCCTGCGCCGGGCTGTGGACCTGCACCGGCTGGCCATTCCACAGCAGCGTTCCGGCATCCGGCTTGACCGCGCCGTAGATGATCTTCATCAACGTGGACTTGCCGGCGCCGTTCTCGCCCAGCACGGCATGGATCTGGCCCGGCGCGACCGTGAGGCCGATGCCGTCGTTGGCCCTCACCGCCGGGTATTGCTTGGTGATGCCTTGCAGTTGCAGGCGCGGCGGTGGAGGCGGCATGGGGATGGCGGGTGGGAGGTGAAAGGACAGCGGAACAACAACTCAATCGGCGCGCCGGTACAACTCGACGCCGGCCACCCGCGTGCTGACCACATGGTCGTCACCGGCCAGCGTCAGCCAGGCAAACAGCGCATCATGCAAGTCTCGCGCCACCGCCTGTCTCCGTGTTTCCACCGGACTTCGCGCGCGATCCCAGATGACGACGTCGGCGAGTGTACCGGCGTCGAAACTGCCGATTTCGTGGGCCAGGCCCAGCGCCTCGGCCGCGCCGCGGGTCGCGGCATGCAGCAAGGCCCAGGCCGTGACCCGCCGGCCGGCCAGCGCCTGCACCTTGTAGGCATCGGCCAGCGTGCGCAGCATGGACAGGCTGGTCCCGCCGCCGACGTCGCAGGCCATCGTGACCGCCGCGCCCCGCGCCCGCGCCGCCGGCCAATCGAACAGGCCGCTGCCCAGGAACAGGTTCGATGAGGGGCAGAACGCCAGGACGGCGCCGCTGTCCTGCAGCAGCGCGCGGTCGCGATCGTCGAGCCAGATGCCATGGGCCAGCATCGACCTCGGGCCGAGCAGCCCGAAATGCCGGTACACGTCCAGGTAGCTGCGCGACCAGGGGAACAGCTCGGCGACCCAGCGCACCTCGTCGCGGTTCTCGGCCACGTGGGTCTGCAGGTAGACGCCCGGGTGCGCGGCGATCAGCGCGCCGGCCATCGCCAGCTGGCCCTCGCTCGAGGTCGGCGCGAAGCGCGGCGTCACCGCGTAGGCCAGCCGGCCGCGGCCATGCCAGCGGGCGATCAGGTCGGCGCAATCGCGCTCAGCGTGGATCACGTCGTCCCGCAAGGCGTCGGGGGCATGGCGATCCATCAGCACCTTGCCGGCGATCAGCCGCATGCCGCGCGACCGGGCAGCCTCGAACAGCGCGTCGACCGAGCCCTTGTGGACCGTCGGAAACACCATCGCCGACGTGGTCCCGGTGGCCAGCAGGCCGTCCAGGAACAGGCCGGACATCGCCGCCGCGTGGGCCGGATCGGCCATCCGCGCCTCGGCGGGAAAGGTGTGCGTCTCCAGCCAGTCCAGCAGGGCCGAGCCCCAGGCACCCAGCACGTCGATCTGCGCGCTGTGCACATGGGTGTCGATGAAGCCGGGCAGGATCAGCCGGCCGGCGTGGCGCTGCTGCGGCCAGCTCGCGTCCGGCGCCTCGGCCTGCACGCCGGCGATACGCCCGTCCTCGATCAGCAGCCAGTGCGCGGCGCGGTAGCGGACCCCGTGCGGCGACGGATCGTCCAGCGCCGGCTCGCCGGCGAAGTCGAGCAAGTCGCCGAACAAGGCCAGGCGGGTCGGGCTGTGCGGCATCAGGCGCCCGCCTTGCCGCCCGGGCGGCCGGCGGCGTCGGCCGCCAAGCCGCGCGCCACCTCGCGCACCTGCTCACGCACCCAGCGTGCACCGGCCGAGGCGTGCGTGCGCTCGTGCCACAGCTGGTAGTAGGCCAAGGCCGGAAAGCTCACCGGGCAGCGCACGATGCGCACCGGCAGGCGGCCCAGATGACGCAGGCAGAACTGGCGTCCGGTGGTCAGCACCAGCCGGCTCTGAGCAACCATCGTCGGCACCAGGCTGAAGTGGGCGCTGCGGACCGTGATGCGGCGCTGCTTGCCCTGCAGGGCCAGGTGCTCGTCGATGATGCCGCGCCCGCCCGCGTGCAGCGCCGTCGGCGCCACGTGGTCGCTGTCGAGATAGCGGGCCTCGTTCCACTGGCGCGGGTTGGTCACCGCGGGATGATCGGCGGCGACCAGGCACACGACTTCGTCCGAGGTCAGTCGCCCCAGGTGCAGCTCGCCCGGCGGCTGCAGCCAGTTGCCGATCACCAGGTCGACCTCGCCGGTGGCCAGCTTGCGCCGGTAGTCGAAATCCGCCGACAGCGGGTCGATCTCGATCTGCAGCAACGGGGCCTCG
Source organism: Ideonella sp. sgz306126 (assembly GCF_056032705.1). Taxonomy (NCBI): domain Bacteria; kingdom Pseudomonadati; phylum Pseudomonadota; class Betaproteobacteria; order Burkholderiales; family Sphaerotilaceae; genus Ideonella; species Ideonella sp. sgz306126. The sequence goes on along the minus strand of NZ_JBVYWP010000003.1, from coordinate 257,705 downwards.
CGCTGCAGCCGGTGGACGATGCCCGGCAGAAAGAGCGGATCCAGGTAGTCGCTGGCGGCCACCCGCACGACGTGGGTGGCCCGCTTCGGGTCGAACCGGGCCCCGGCAGCGCCTCGCCCGAACAACCGGTCCGCTTCCTGCAACAGATGCTCGGCGGGCGCCAGCAAGGCTTGCGCGGTGTCGGTGGGCACCATGCCGGTGCCGCCGCGCACCAACAAAGCGTCGCCGGTCAGCGTGCGCAGGCGCCGCAGCTGGGCGCTGACCAAGGGCTGGGTGCTGCCCAGCCGCAGGGCGGCGCGCGAGACACTGCGTTCCGAGATCACGGTGTGGAGGACCTTGACAAGATGGAGGTCGATGTTCGCGAATTCCGGCCGCATGGTCATACGTCTTTGCATATCCACTTCATGTGTCATATCGTATAGAAATCCCGTATCCACGGGCTACTGTCCTGCCATGCTTGAAGATTCGCCCCGCCCGATCCGCTTCGTCTTTCGCGGCCAGACCGTGGAAGTCCCCGCCGCCGAACCGACCCGCAGCGTGCTGCAGTGGCTGCGCGAGGACGCCCGGGCCTGCGGCAGCAAGGAAGGTTGCGCCGAAGGCGACTGCGGCGCCTGCACGGTCATCGTGGCCGAGCTGGCCGACGCCGTGCAGGGCGACTCGCGCGCGGTCGTGCGCGACGGCGTCGCGCTGCGGCCGGTCAACGCCTGCATTCGCTTCCTGCCCACGCTGGACGGCAAGGCCTTGCTGACCGTCGAAGACCTGGCCGGCAGCGGTCCCGACGCGACGCTGCATCCAGCCCAGCAGGCCTTGCTGGACACGCACGGATCGCAATGCGGCTTCTGCACCCCGGGCTTCGCCGTGTCGATGGCGATCTCGCACGAACGCCACCGCTGCAGCGGCCGGCGCCCGGGACGCGCCGAACTGGCGGACGACCTCGCCGGCAATCTGTGCCGCTGCACCGGCTACCGACCCATCCTCGACGCCGCCGAGCGCATGGGCGAGCAGCCCCAGCACGGCCTGGCTCTGGAGGGCCTGGCCGACGCCCTGCGCGCGCTGCAGACGGCCCCGGCGCTGGACTGGCCCGGGCGATACCACGCGCCCCGCCGCCTGGACGACCTCGCGGCGCTGCGCGTGCGCCTGCCCGAGGCGCGGCTGGTGGCCGGCGCCACCGACGTGGGCCTGTGGGTGACCAAGCAGCTACGCCCACTCGGCGACATTCTCTGGCTGGGCGATGTGGCCGAGCTGCGGCAGATGCGCGTTGCCGACGGCGGGCTGAGCATCGGCGCCGCCGTGCCACTGGAGGACGCCTGGCACGCGCTGGCCCGGCGCTGGCCAGCGCTGACCGAGATGGGCCGGCGCTTCGCCGGGCCGCCGGTGCGCCACGCCGGCACGCTGGTGGGCAACCTGGCCAACGGCTCGCCGATCGGCGACAGCGCGCCGGCGTTGATCGCGCTGGGGGCCCGCCTGCGCCTGCGCCGGGGCGCGCGGCGCCGCGAGCTGCCGCTGCAGGACTTCTATCTCGACTACATGAAGAACGCGCTGGAGGCGGGCGAGTTCGTCGAGGCCGTTTGGATACCGGCCGACGCGGCGGCATCGGCCGAGGGCTGGACCCTGAGGGCCTGGAAGATCTCGAAGCGGTTCGATTGCGACATCTCCGCCGTCAGCGCCGGGCTGGCGATCCGGCTGCAGGGCGATGCGGTGGTCGAGGCCCGGCTCGCGTTCGGCGGCATGGCCGGCATCGTCAAGCGCGCCGCCGCCGCCGAGGCGGCGATGCAGGGGCAGCCCTGGGACGAGGCCACGCTGGCCGGCGCGATGACCGCGCTCGACACCGACTTCAGCCCGCTGAGCGACCTGCGCGCCAGCGCCGGCTATCGCCGCCTGGCCGCACGCGGCCTGCTGCAGCGGCTGTGGCTGGAAACCCGGACCACGAACCCGCTGCCGGCCGACGCGCTGCGTGCGTTCGCCGGCACGCATTGAGGTGCCACCGATGGACATGACCTCGCCCTGGCCTCCGGCCGCCTCGTCCGAATCCGCCGTGGGCCGCCCGTTGCCGCACGAATCGGCGCACCTGCACGTGACCGGCCGCGCGGCCTACACCGACGACCTTCCCGAACCCGCCGGCACGCTGCACGCGGCGCTCGGCCTGTCGCCGGTGGCACATGGCCGGCTGCTGTCGATCGACCTTGCCGCGCTGCGCGAGATGCCGGGCGTGGTGGCGGTGCTGACCGCGGCCGACGTGCCGGGCCTGAACGACTGCGGGCCGATCGTCCACGACGATCCGATCCTGGCGGACCAGACCCTGAGCTACCTGGGACAGCCGGTGTATGCCGTGATCGCCGGCGACCGTGACGCGGCCCGCCGCGCCGCCGCCCGGGCCCGCCACGTGTTGGCGATCGAACCACTGCCGCCGGTGCTGGACCTGCGCGAGGCCCATGCCGCCGGTCAGTACGTGGTGCCGCCGATGCACCTGACCCGCTCGACCCGATCCGATGGCGTCGCCGGCGCGATCGCCAGCGCGCCGCACCGGCTCGCCGACAGCTTTCGCCTGGGCGGACAGGAGCAGTTCTACCTGGAAGGTCAGGTCGCATTCGCCTGGCCACAGGACGACGGCGGCCTGCTGGTGCATTGCTCGACCCAGCATCCCAGCGAGATGCAGGCCGTCGTGGCGCATGCGCTGGCGCTGCCGCTGCACAGCGTGCAGGTCAGCTGCAGGCGCATGGGCGGCGGCTTCGGCGGCAAGGAGTCGCAATCGGCGCTGTTCGCCTGCGTGGCCGCGCTGGCGGCCGCCCGTCTGCGCCGGCCGGTCAAGCTGCGGGTCGACCGCGACGATGACTTTCTGATCACCGGCCGGCGCCACGGCTTCGAGTTCGACTGGGAGGCCGGCTTCGGCGACGACGGCCGGGTGCTGGGACTGGCCGTGACGATGCTGGGCCAGGCCGGCCACTCGGCCGATCTCTCCGCGCCGGTGCTGACGCGGGCGATCTGCCACCTGGACAACGCCTACTGGCTGCCCGAGGTCGAGATCCACGGCTACCTGCCGCGCACCCACACGCAGAGCAACACCGCGTTCCGCGGCTTCGGCGGGCCGCAGGGCGCGCTGGTGATCGAGCTGGTGATCGACCAGATCGCCCGCCACCTCGGGCTCGACCCGCTGGCCGTGCGCCGCGCCAACTGGTATGGCTGCAGCGAGCGCAACGTCACGCCGTACGGGCAGACGGTGAGCGACAACGTGATCGCGCCGCTGGTCGATGAACTGGTCCGCACGGCCGACCCGATCGCGCGCCGGCGCGAGATCGACGCCTTCAACGCCCACAGCCCGGTGCTGAAGAAGGGCCTGGCGCTGACGCCAGTGAAGTTCGGCATCTCGTTCAACGTCAACCACTTCAACCAGGCCGGCGCCCTGGTGCACGTCTACCTGGACGGGTCGGTGCTGGTCAACCATGGCGGCACCGAGATGGGCCAGGGACTGAACACCAAGGTGGCCCAGGTGGTGGCGCACGAACTGGGGCTGCCGCTGGAGCGCGTGCGCAGCAGCGCCACCGACACGGCCAAGATCGCCAACACTTCGGCCACGGCGGCGTCCACCGGCAGCGACCTGAACGGCAAGGCGGCCCAGGACGCGGCGCGCCGGATCCGCGACCGGCTGGCCGCCGTCGCGGCGGCCGAATGGTCGCTGGCCGCCGACACGCTGAGCTTCTCCGGCGGCTCGGTCCACGCGCCCGACGGCCGCCGGATGCCTTTCTCCGAGCTGGTCCGCAAAGCCTACGTCGCCCGGGTCCAGTTGTGGAGCGACGGCTTCTACGCCACGCCCGGCCTGCACTGGGACTACCAGACCCTCACCGGCCACCCGTTCTACTATTTCGCGTACGGGGCGGCGGTGGCCGAGGTGGTGCTGGACACGCTGACCGGCGAATGGCGGCTGCTGCGCGCCGACCTGCTGCACGATGTGGGCCGGTCGCTGAACCCGGCCATCGACATCGGCCAGATCGAAGGCGGCTTCGTCCAGGGCATGGGCTGGCTCACCAGCGAGGAACTGGTCTGGCACCCACAGAGCGGCGCGCTGCTGACCCATGCGCCGTCGACCTACAAGATCCCGACCGCCAACGACGTGCCGGCCGCCTTCCACACCCGGCTGTTCGACAACGCCAACGCGCTCGACAGCATCCATCGCAGCAAGGCGGTGGGCGAGCCCCCGCTGCTGCTGGGCTTCGCGGTGTTCCTGGCGCTGCGCGATGCGGTGGCCGCCTGCGGACCGGCCGGCGCCCAGCCGCCGCTGTCGGCCCCGGCCACGCCCGAGGCCTTGCTGCGTGCGGTGCACGCGGTGCAGGCCACGGGTGGCCGGTGATGGGGTCGGCCGCCCCAGGCGCCTTCGACGAGGCCGTTGGCGAGCCTGAAGCCGATGCCGCGCTGGCGCAGCGCTGGCTGGACGCCGGCATCGCCGCCCTCGTGGTCTCGGTCGAAGCCACCCGGGGGTCGGTGCCCCGCAACGACGGCACCCGCATGCTGGTCAGCGACGAGCTCGTGGCCGGTACCATCGGGGGCGGCCATCTCGAATGGCAGGCGATCGCACGGGCCCGCCAGTACCTGGCCGCCGGCCAAGCCCCCCCCCCGGCCTGGCCGGTGGCCCTGGGGCCCTCGCTGGGCCAATGTTGCGGCGGCACCTTGACGCTGCGATTCGAGGTTCTGAACCCAGCCAGCGTGGCCGCGTGGCCGGCCCCGGCACCGCGGTTCGCCCTGCAGCTGTATGGCGCCGGGCATGTCGGCCGGGCGATCGTCCGCCTGCTCGCCCAGTTGCCCTGCCAGGTGCGCTGGGTCGACGAGCGCGACGACGCGTTCGCGGGCATCGCGCTGCCCGCCCACATCGAGGCGGTCGGCGCCGAGCCGCTCGTCGACGAAGTGGCCGCCGCGCCGCCCGGCGCCTTTCACCTGGTGATGACCCACCGCCACGACCGCGACCTCGCGCTGGCCGAGGCGATTCTGCGGCGTGACGATGTCGGTTGGTTCGGCATGATCGGCTCGGCGACCAAGCGCGCCCGCTTCGACCACCGGCTGAGTGCGCGAGGCATCGCGCCCGCCACGCTGGAGCGGATGGTCTGCCCGATCGGTTTGCCCGGGATCGCCGGCAAGGAGCCCGCGGTCATCGCCGTCTCGGTGGTGGCCCAAATGCTGCAGCAGCATAAGTTCAGTCAAAAAATGTTTTAGGGGTTGGACGCTCAAAGGCCACTCACGTCGCTCCCGCGGTGCAACAATCTGCCGCAGGCCCGCTGACAGAGGAGGTTTTGATGAACATCGATGGCATGACCGCCCTGGCCGGGCTGATCGTGGGCTTGATGGTGGGCGTGACCGGCGTCGGCGGCGGCTCGCTGATGACCCCAATCCTGGTGCTGCTGTTCGGCGTCGCGCCGCAGACCGCCGTCGGAACCGACCTGCTGTTCGCCTCCGTCACGAAGCTGTTCGGCACCGCCGTCCACCAGCGGCACGGCTCGGTGGACTGGCCGGTGGTGCGACGCCTGGCCTGGGGCAGCCTGCCGGCTGCGGCGCTGACGCTGGCATGGATGAAGCTCTCGCACACCTCGCCGGTCAAGGACAGCGTGATCATCGACATGGTGGCCGTGATGCTGCTGGTCACCGCGACCGGCATGCTGCTGAAAGAGCGGCTGCATGGGCTGGGCCGCCATCTGCGGCTGAGCCAGGCGCAGCAGTTCAAGCTCGCCCAGCCGGCCTTGACGGTCGCCGCCGGGCTGCTGCTGGGCGTGCTGGTGACGCTGACCTCGATCGGCGCCGGCGCGCTGGGCACCGTGATGCTGGTCTACCTGTACCCGCTGCGCCTGAATTCAGGCAAGCTGGTCGGCACCGATCTGGCCCACGCCATCCCGCTGGCCCTGATCGCCGGCCTGGGCCACCTGGGCCTGGGCAACGTGAACGGCAGCCTGCTGCTGAACCTGTTGCTGGGGTCCGTCCCTGGCGTGGTCCTCGGCGCCCTGGTCAGCGCGCGGGCGCCGGGCCTGCTGGTGCGCTATGCGATGGCCACCACGCTGAGCGCCGTGGCGGTGAAGATGCTGATGCGCTGACCCGCGCGGGTCAGGTGCCCGCCAGATCGCTCAGGCGGGCCCGGTTGAGCACGTGCACCGTGTAGCCGGCAACGGCGATCACCCCTTGGCTCGAGAAGCTGCGCATCAGACGCGACAAGGTCTCGGGCGTGATCGCGAGCTGAGACGCGATGTCGCGCTTGCGCATCGGCAACTGCACCTGACCGCGTCCCGGCGCCGCCGGATCGGGCAGGCAGCGCTCACTGAGCCAGGCGGCCAGGCGGGCCGGCGCATCCTTGTGCATCAGGTCGTGGGTATTGCCCGCCAGTTCACGGACTTCGCGTGCCAGCGACGTGATCAACCGGCGCGACAGCCCCGGATTGCGCTCCAGCACCGACTGCAAGGCCTCGCGCGGCAGATCCACCACCGTGGTGGTGCTCATCGCCCGCGCATCCAGCGCGTAGTTCTCGCCCAGCCAGCCGGCGCTCACGTCCAACCAGGCCGGACCGTGCATGTGGCGCTCGGTCCGGAAGGCGCCCTCGTCGGCACGCACGCCCAGCGCAACGTCGCCCTCGGTGATCAGGATCAACGAGCGGGCCCGCTCCTGGCGGGCAAACAAGGTCGCGCCAGGGGCCACGCGGCGGGCCCGCGCCACTTCATTCAGTGCGTTGCACTCGCCCGCGGTGACGGCCAGCCCGCCGAACAGCGCACCCCACTGCCGCACATCGGGCAGCAAGGAAGCCGGCAAGCCGCCCAGGGCCGGCGCGGCCGGCGGGCGGGCCGACGCCCGCAGGCGGGTCAGCGGTGCGCGCTCGGGAAGCCCCCCCTCGTCCAGCGCACCGAGAGCCCCCTGCGGCGCGCGGATGCCTGGCGGCACCGAGGCCGCGCCGGCGGCGTCCTTACGGGGGCTGATGCTCTGGTGATCCATGCGATGCTCGCGCTCTTGTTTCCCTGCTTGATGGTGGGCACTGTCACGCAGCCTCAGCGGCCTCGTGTTGCGCCAGATCAAGCACGCTCCCCGCCGCGACGGGACCCGCGCGTCCTCGCGACCTGCCTCAAACCCGAGCACGCCGTGCGCGGCGTTGCGCAGCGCGGCATCACGCGCCCTCACCCTTGTCGATCAATTCAGGGTAGAATGCGTCGGTAATCCTCGCTCCGGACCGTCGTTCTGAAGGTCTCTGCTGTATTCCACCGGCTTCTGCCCGGTTGGGCTCGGTCGAAATTCCCCCGGTGATCTTGTGCGTGTGACTGCGCCGCGCTGTCGTGCAGTTTTTGCGTCACGACCGCGCTTCATCACTGACTCAATTAAGGAATTTCCATGAGCAACCCCACCCAAACTGGCCGCGTGACCTGGTTCAATGACTCCAAGGGCTACGGCTTCATCGCTCCCGACGACGGCAGCAAGGACCTGTTCGCCCATTTCCGCGAGATCAAGGCCGAGGGTTTCAAGACCCTGGTCGAGAACCAGCGCGTCGAGTTCGAAGTGACGCAAGGCCAGAAGGGCCTGCAAGCGTCGAACATTCGCGTCATCTGACGCCACGGCGGGGCCGCGGCCCCGCCCCTTCGCCGCGCGCACCGCAGGCCGGTACCTCCCCGCGAGGGGCCCGGCCGATCGCCCTCCGGCGACGATGCCGAGCAGCCCGCGGCGAACAGGAAGACTTTCATCGATACCTTTATTCCCATCCAGGTCGGCAAGTACCTGGTATCACCGCTGACGCGCGAGCTTGGTTTGAACCGCTACGCCGCGTCGGTGTCCATCCGTTCGGGTCACGGCCGAGGTACCCACGACAGGGTGCTGCGGCTGCTGCCGATCTTCGCCGACGCACCGTCTGCGGGACGCTACGCCACCGAGCAAGGCCTGGCCTGGGTGCGCGGCGCCCACCATCCCGAACCAACCGGCCTGCACGGCCAAGGAAACTGATCATGGCCAAGGAAGAACTGATCGAGATGCAAGGCGTGGTGCAGGAAGTGCTGCCCGACTCGCGTTTCCGCGTCCTGCTGGACAACGGCCACCAACTCGTCGCCTACACCTCGGGCAAGATGCGCAAGCACCACATCCGCATCCTGGCCGGCGACCCGGTGTCACTGGAGTTGTCGCCGTACGACCTGAGCAAGGGCCGCATCACCTTCCGGCACCTGGGCAATTCGCGCCGCCCGATCTGAATGCCGCTGGCCCGGGCGCCCTCCAGGCGCCGGGCTGCGTCGGCCGGATGCCGGCGCAGCGGACCGGGCGCTTCCCCAACGACAAAGGGCCACTCTCGTGGCCCTTCATGCGACCGCCCGGCTTCAGCCTGGCGGGATTCTGTGACGCCGGTGACGGGTTCCGGCTGCCGCCCAGTGGTGCGGTCGGTTGTTGTTGTCGCAGTGGTCCCATTGTGCTTGCGCCGTGTGACGGCGCCATGACAAAAAACAAGGTCTTCGCACCCCATTTCCGAGGCTGTGCCGGTCCCGGCCCTCGGTGAACGGGGCGGCCTTCGCGCGGCCCGCCGCCGTGCGCAGGCACCGCCTGCGGCGGCGTGCAACACTTCGGCGCTGCCAAGCCGTCGCTGTCCGCAGGAGAATCCACCGCATGACCCCGAAAACCCTGCTGATCCGCAACGCCGATGTCATTGCCACGTTGGACGCCGAGCGACGTGAGCTAAGCGGTGCCAGCGTGTTGATCCGCGGCGGCGTGATCGAGGCGCTCGGCGTCGCGGCGGAGTTGCCCACCGACGCCGACGAGGTGATCGACGCCCAGGGCCATGTGGTGATTCCAGGCCTGGTCAACACCCACCACCACATGTACCAGTCGCTCACCCGGGCGATCCCGGCGGCACAGAACGCCGAGCTGTTCGGCTGGCTGCGCACGCTCTACCCGATCTGGGGCGGGTTGACGCCCGAGATGATCCATGTCTCGACCCAGGTGGCGATGGCCGAACTGCTGTTGTCGGGCTGCACCACCAGTTCCGACCATCTCTATCTCTTTCCGAACGGCGTGCGGCTGGACGACAGCATCGCCGCCGCGCGCGAGATCGGCATGCGCTTTCACGCCGCGCGCGGCAGCATGAGCGTGGGTGAGAGTGCCGGAGGCCTGCCGCCCGACCGGCTGGTGGAGCGGGAGGATGCGATCCTGAAGGACACCCAGCGGCTGATCGAGACCCACCACGACGAAGGCCGTTACGCGATGCTGCGCGTCGTGGCCGCCCCCTGCTCGCCGTTCAGCGTCAGCCGCGACCTGATGCGCGAATCGGCCCGGCTCGCGCGTTCGCTGCGCACCCGGATGCACACCCACCTGGCCGAAAACGACCACGACGTCGCGTACAGCCGCGAGAAATTCGGCATGACCCCGGCTGAGTATGCCGAGAGCCTGGGCTGGGTGGGCGACGACGTCTGGCATGCCCACGGCGTCAAGCTCGACGCCGCGGGCATCGCCCGCTTCGCCGCCACCGGCACCGGGGTGGCGCATTGCCCCTGCAGCAACATGCGTCTGGCCTCGGGCATCGCGCCGATCCGCAGGATGCTCGACGCCGGCGTGCCGGTGGGCCTGGGCGTGGACGGCAGCGCCAGCAACGATGGCGCCCACCTGCTGGCCGAGGCCCGCCAGGCGATGCTGCTGGCGCGCGTGGGCCGGGCGCTCGATCACTTCGGTTGCGACCACGGCCCCGCCGAGATGACCGCCCGCCACATGCTGGAGGTGGCCACCCGCGGCGGCGCGCGCGTGCTGGGGCGCGACGACATCGGCCACCTGGCGCCGGGCATGGCGGCCGATCTGGCCCTCTTCGACATCCGCACGCTGGGCTTCGCCGGCGGCGCGGTGCACGATGCCATCGGCGCCTTGCTGATGTGCGCGTCGGCCACCGCGGCCTACACCGTCGTCGCTGGCCGGGTGGTGGTGCGCGAGGGACAGCTCACCACGGTCGACCTGGGGCCGCTGGTCGAGCGCCACAACCGCCTGGCGGTGCAACTCGCCGCCGCGCCCCGATGACTGCCGTCCTGCCCGCGATCCACCCGGTGGCACCGTTGCGTGACCTCGACATGGGTGCGACCTCGCCTGCAGCCACGGCCCCGATCCTGCTGGACGCCGCCCCATGCCCATGAACGCCTACGTCCTGATCGGCGGGCCCCATACCCGCAAGTCGACCCTGATCCGCTGCCTGACCGGCTGCTTCAACCGCAGCGTGCGCGACATCGAGCTGCTGCGCGGCGGCAGCGTGCGCGTATATGCCCGCGTCGCGGCCCTGCAGGCCTCGCGCACCGAGCCGGCGGACTTCATCGCCGAGGCCTATCACAGCCGCTGCAGCGACGTGGTGCTGGCGCTGCTGCCCGAGGCCAATCCGCTCGACACGCAGCGCTACCCGGACGCCGAGCACTACCTGACGGCCTTCCAGGCGGCAGGCTGGCACATCGCCCGGGTCGCGCTGCTGGGGGCCCACCCGTTGCAACCCAAGCTGGGTGACGTGGCGCGCTTTCCCAACGTGCTGCACCAGCCGATCAACACCTCGGCACAGCAGCTGCGCGGCCACTTCGGCTGGCGCTGACTTGGGTGCCCGCGGGGCTCGGCGCTTTTCACTGCGCCCGAAGGACTGACCCCGCCGCCGTCAGATGGACATCAGCGCGCGCACGCCGTCGGCCTGCATCTGATCGCCGCGGCCGCGGCGGATGATCTCGCCGCGCTCCATCACGAGGTACTGGTCGGCCAGCTCGGCGGCGAAGTCGTAGTACTGCTCCACCAGCACGATGGCCAGGGTCCGGCGGTCGGCCAGCATGCGAATGACCCGGGCGATGTCCTTGATGATGCTGGGCTGGATGCCCTCGGTCGGCTCGTCCAGCACCAGCAGCTTCGGGCCCGCGGCCAGCGCCCGGGCGATCGCGAGCTGCTGCTGCTGGCCGCCCGACAGGTCACCGCCGCGCCGGTGCAGCATCTGCTTGAGCACCGGGAACAGCTCGAACAGCTCGGCCGGGATCGGCGTGCGCGCCGGGAGGTAGGCCAGCCCCATGCGCAGGTTGTCCTCGACCGTCAGGCGGCCGAAGATCTCGCGGCCCTGCGGCACGTAGCCCACGCCCTTGCGCACCCGCTCGTAGGGCGGATCGCGGGTGATGTCGCGTCCGTCGAGCTGCACCGTACCGGTCTTCACCGGCACCACGCCCAGCAGGCTCTTCAGCAACGTGGTCTTGCCCACGCCGTTGCGCCCCAGCACCACGGTGACCTCGCCCAGCCGGGCTTCGAACGAGACGCCGCGCAGGATGTGGCTGCCGCCGTAGTACTGGTTGAGTGAATCGACTTTCAGCATGTCAGCGCCCCAGGTACACCTCGACCACCTTCTCGTTGGCCTGCACGTCCGCCAGCAGCCCCTCGGCCAGCACGCGGCCCTCGTGCAGCACGGTCACCGTCTTGCGCCCCTGGGTCAACTGGGCCACGAAGCTCATGTCGTGTTCGACCACCACGAGTGAATGCCGACCTTCGAGCGACAGGAACAACTCGGCGGTGCGCTCGGTTTCCTCGTCGGTCATGCCGGCCACCGGCTCGTCCAGCAGCAGCAGCGTCGGCTCCTGCATCAGCAGCATGCCGATCTCCAGCCATTGCTTCTGCCCATGGCTGAGCAGGCCGGCGGTGCGCCCGGCCTCGGGCAGCAGGTGGATCAGCTGCAGCACCTCGGCGATGCGATCGCGCTGGGCTCCGCCAAGGCGCGCGAACAGGCTGGCGCGCGCACGGCGGTCGGCCTTGAGCGCCAGCTCCAGGTTCTCGAACACGCTGAGCGGCTCGTAGACGGTGGGCTTCTGGAACTTGCGGCCGATGCCGATCTGCGCGATCTCGTTCTCGCGCAGCCGCAGCAGGTCGATGGTGGAGCCGAACGAGGCGGTGCCGGCATCGGGCCGGGTCTTGCCGGTGATCACGTCCATCATCGTCGTCTTGCCCGCGCCGTTGGGCCCGATGATGCAGCGCAGCTCGCCGACCTGGATCGCCAGGCTCAGGCTGTCGAGCGCCTTGAAGCCGTCGAAGCTGACCGTGATGTCGTCCAGGTACAGCGCCACGCCATGGGCGAAATCGGGTTGGCCGTGCTTGAGCAGCCGGCCGAACGACGCCTCGCGGTCGCCCGACCCTGGCGTGGCCTTCTCCTGGTGCTGCTGCCGCACCCGGGCGCCGGCTTCCTGCAACTCGGGGGTCATGCGGGCTCCTGGATGGCCCGACCCGTCACGCGAGCCCACACGCCGCGCCAGCCGCCCGCCCTGCGCAAGGCCCCGACCAGTCCGACCAGGCCTTCGGGCAGGAACAGCGTCACGGCGATGAACAGGCCGCCGAGGAAGAAGAGCCAGAACTCGGGGAAGACCTGGGTGAACCAGCTCTTGGCCCCGTTGACGAAGAACGCGCCGACGATGGGCCCGATCAGCGTCGCGCGGCCGCCCACCGCGGTCCAGATCGCGATCTCGATCGACGCGGCGGGGCTCATCTCGCTCGGGTTGATGATGCCGACCTGCGGCACGTACAGCGCCCCGGCGACGCCGCACATCGCCGCCGACAGGGTCCAGATCGCGAGCTTGTAGGCCAGCGGGTCGTAGCCCGTGAACATGACCCGGGTCTCGGCATCGCGGATGGCCTGCAGCACCCGGCCGAACTTGCTGGCCACGATCGCCCGCGCCATCAGGAAGAAGCCGATCAGCGTCAGCCCGGTGATCACGAACAGCGCCATGCGGGTCGACGGCTGGGCCAGCGGCAGGTTCAGGATGCGCTTGAAATCGGTGAAGCCGTTGTTGCCGCCGAAGCCGGTTTCGTTGCGGAAGAACAGCAGCATCGCCGCGTAAGTCATGGCCTGCGTGATGATCGAGAAATAGACCCCCTTGATGCGCGAGCGGAACGCAAAGAAGCCGAAGACCCAGGCCAGCAGCGCCGGCACCAGCACCACCAGCGCCATCTGCAGCACGAAGGAGTCGCTGACCGCCCAGCTCCAGGGATAGGTCTTCCAGTTCAGGAAGACCATGAAGTCGGGCATGTCCATGTGGTACTCGCCGTCGCGGCCGATCTGGCGCATCAGGTACATCCCCATCGCGTAGCCGCCGAGCGCGAAGAACAGGCCGTGGCCCAGCGAAAGAATGCCGGTGTAGCCCCAGATCAGGTCCATCGCCAGCGCGCAGATCGCGTAGCACATGATCTTGGCGATCAACGCAACGTAGAAATCGCCCAGGTGGAACGGGCTGGCCGGCGGCAGCCACAGGTTGGCCAGCGGCACCAGCAGCATCACCGCCAGCATGGCCGCGAACACCGCCGCCCAGCCCGCGGGGGGCAACAACAGGCCGCTGCGCGGCGCTTGCAAGGTGGGTGTCACGCCTCTCTCCCCTTCATCGCGAACAGGCCCTGCGGCCGCTTCTGGATGAAGACCACGATGAACACCAGCACCATGATCTTCGCCAGCACCGGGCCGGTCCAGCCTTCCAGCAGCTTGTTCAGCACGCCCAGCCCCAGCGCCGCATAGACGGTGCCCGCCAACTGACCGACGCCGCCCAGCACCACGACCATGAACGAGTCGACGATGTAGCTCTGGCCCAGATCGGGACCGACGTTGCCGACCTGGCTCAGCGCGCAGCCCGCCAGGCCGGCGATGCCGGCGCCGAGCGAGAACGCGTAGGTGTCGATGCGGGCCGTGTTGACGCCCATGCACGCGGCCATGCGGCGGTTCTGCGTGACGCCGCGAACGAACAGGCCGAGCCGGGTCCTGGCGATCAGCAGCGCCACCGCCGCCAGCACGGCCAGGGCGAAGGCGATGATCGCGATGCGGTTGTAGGGCAGCGTCAGGTTGCTCATCACCGCCACCCCGCCCGACAGCCAGGCCGGGTTCTCCACCGGAACGTTCTGGGCGCCGAACAAGGTGCGCACCGTCTGCATCAGCACCAGGCTGATGCCCCAGGTGGCCAGCAGCGTCTCCAGCGGCCGGCCATAGAGCCAGCGCAGCACCGTGCGCTCCAGCGCGGCGCCCACCAGCGCGCTGGCCAGGAACGCGGCCGGGATCGCCAGCCACACGTAGTAGTCGAACAGGCCCGGCAGCCAGGCCTTGAAGCCCACCTGCACCAGGTAGGTGGCGTAGGCGCCGATCATCATCAGCTCGCCGTGCGCCATGTTGATCACGCCCATCAGGCCGTAGGTGATGGCCAGGCCCAGTGCCACCAGCAGCAGGATCGAGCCCAGGCTCAGGCCGGTGAAGACCACGCCCAGGCGTTCGCCCCAGGCCAGCTTGTCGGACACCTCGGCGAGCGAGTGGCGCAGCGCCTTCTGCACCTCGGGGTCGGTTTCCACCGCCAGGCGGTCCTCGAGCAGGCTGCGCACGCTGGCCTGACCGCTGGCCCCCAGCGCCTGCGCTGCGGCGAGGCGCCTGCCGCGGTCGCTCGACGAAATCAGCATGCGCGCCCGCATCCGGCCGAGCGCCTCCTTCAGCGCCGGGTCGGTCTCGGCCTGCAAGGCCTTGTCGATCAGCGGCAGCTGGCTTTCGTCCAGGTCCTGCGACGCCAGATCGGCGGCGGCGGCCTGGCGCGTGGCGAGGTCCGGCGAGGCCAGCTTCAGCGAGGACAGCACAGCCTGCAGCGCACCGCGCATGCGGTTGTTGTTGACGATGTCTTCGGCGCTGTCGGGCAGCGTCGCCGCGGCGCCGGTGACGGCATCGCGCACTTTGTCGCCGTCGACCACCAGCACCTGGGCCGGCGTCAGCTTGACCGCATCGTCGAGCAGCGCCTGCACCAAGGCCTGCAGACCCGGATCGGCCGCTGCGGCCGCCTGGTCCAGCGCGACGATGCGGGCATCGGTGCCGCCGTCGGCGATGGCGCGGACCTGGGCCGCCGTCAGTGCCTGGGCGGACACGGCCCACAGGCTCAGCAGGCCGGCGAGAAGCAAGGGCAAGCGACGCAGGAAGAACATCGGGGCAGCCGGGGAGTGGCGGGCCGGCCGGCGCCGGCCCGGGGTGAGACGGGCAGCAGAGCGTTCAGGCGATCGGCCGGCTCGCGCCGGCCGCCGCCCTCACTTGGTCGCGGGCTCGTCCTTCTTGCCCTTGTCCTCGGGGATGTAGGGGCTCCAGGGCTGCGCCTTGATCGGTCCCGGGGTCTTCCACACCACGTTGAACTGGCCGTCGGCCTTGACCTCGCCGATGAACACCGGCTTGTGCAGGTGGTGGTTCTTCGGGTCCATCTCCACGGTGAAGCCGTCGGGCGCCTTGAAGGTCTGGCCGGCCATCGCCGCGATCACCTTGTCGGTGTCGGTGGACTTGGCCTTCGCCACGGCCTGCGCCCACATGTGCATGCCGATCCAGGTCGCCTCCATCGGGTCGTTGGTCAGCGGCTTGGTGGACTGGCCCGGAATGTTCTTGGCCTTGGCGTAGGCGCTCCACTGCTTGATGAAGGCCGCATTGGTCGGGTTCTTGATCGACATGAAGTAGTTCCATGCCGCCAGGTGGCCGACCAGCGGCTTGGCGTCGACGCCGCGCAGCTCCTCCTCGCCGACCGAGAAGGCCACCACCGGCACATCGGTCGACTTCAGGCCCTGGTTGCCCAGCTCCTTGTAGAACGGCACGTTGGAGTCGCCGTTGATCGTCGAGACCACGGCGGTCTTCTTGCCAGCCGAGGCGAACTGCTTGATCTTGGCGATGATGCTTTGGTAGTCGGAGTGGCCGAAGGGCGTGTACTCCTCCATGATGTCCTCGTCCTTCACGCCCTTGGAATGCAGGAAGGCGCGCAGGATCTTGTTGGTGGTGCGCGGGTAGACGTAGTCGGTGCCGAGCAGCACGAAGCGCTTGGCCGAGCCGCCGTCCTTGCTCATCAGGTATTCCACCGCGGGGATGGCCTGCTGGTTCGGCGCGGCGCCGGTGTAGAACACGTTCTTGCTCAGCTCCTCGCCCTCGTACTGCACCGGGTAGAACAGCAGCGAGTTCTTCTCCTCGAACACCGGCAGCACGCTCTTGCGCGAGACCGAGGTCCAGCAGCCGAACACCACCGCCACCTTGTCCTGGTCGATCAGCTGCTTGGCCTTCTCGGCGAACAGCGGCCAGTTCGACGCCGGGTCGACCACCACCGGTTCGAGCTTCTTGCCCAGCACGCCGCCGTGGGCGTTGATGTCGTCGATGGTCATCAAGGCCATGTCCTTGAGGGCGGTCTCCGAGATCGCCATCGTGCCGGACAGCGAGTGCAGGATGCCGACCTTGATGGTGTCGGCCGCGCTGGCCAGCGACGGCAGGCCCAGCACGCAGGCCGCAGCGGCCAGGGCGGTGAGAGAACGGCGGGACATCTTCATGAAAGGGCTCCTGAGTGAAGAAAGGACGAGGGGAAACAGCGGATGTCCGTAGTGTTCCCTCGCCCCTTGCTCGCACCCATACGCAGGATGGCGTACGCAGACACCCCGCCGCGCCTCAATCCCTCGATTGGCAGCCCCGGCCCGCACCTCGACCGGACGGATTGAAGCGCACACTGCGAGCTGACCGGCCCGCGCCGTCACCGGGCCTCACAGGAGGACGCTCATGGAACGCCAACAAGCGACCTGGATCGCCGGGATCGGCCTGGCCACGCTGGCCAGCCTGTCTGCACAGGCCCAGGAGACCAGCTCGCAGGTCGAGCGGTGCGAGCACAAGCTGGGCGTGCTCGCCGTGGTCGAGCCGCAGAACGGCTGGGGCTACCTGCAGCAGTACGGCCTGGGCTCGCCGGCCGCCCTGCTGCGCATGATGGTTCAGCAATCCGGCTGCTTCGACGTGGTCGAGCGCGGCGCCGCGATGCAGAACCTGCAGGAGGAGCGCGCGCTGGCCGCCGGCGGCGAGCTGCGCCAGGACTCCAACCTGGGCAAGGGCCAGATGCAGGCCGCCGACTTCGTGATGACGCCGAACGTGCAGGTCGGATCGTCGACCACCGGCGGCCTGGGCGGGGCCCTGGCGGGCCGGTTCGGCGCGCTGGGTGCGCTGGTGGGCGGCCTGAAGTTCAAGGAAGCCTCGACCAGCATCCTGGTGTCCGACGTGCGCTCCAGCATCCAGGTGGCGGCGGCCGAAGGCAAGGCCACCAAGACCGATTTCGGCATCGGCGGCTGGGCGTTCGGCGGCGCCGCCGCCGGTGCGCTGGGAGGCTACACCAGCACCCCCGAAGGCAAGATGGTGGCCGCCAGCCTGCTCGACAACTACAACAACATCGTCGTCCAGATCCGCAACCAGCCCCAGTTGATCCGCCAGAGCTCGGCCGCCGGCGACGCCAACGCCGCGGCCTCGACGAAAGCCGGGGCACCGATCGCCGCCGGGGCGATGCTCAGGCCCAAGATCGCCAACGTCAAGGTCTACGACGGTCCGTCGCGCAACGCCCGGGTGCTGGGCAGCCTGCAGCGCTCGGACGAGATGGTCGCCACCGGCGAAGTCGAGGGCGGCTTCGTGCGCGTCGACGCGGCCAACGTCAGCGGATGGGTCCAGCGCACCCTGGTCGCGCCCTGAGTGGGTGGCGCGGCCCGCACCCTCAGTTCATCGTCATGCCCGGGTGGTGGGCATGGCCCGCCATCGCGTCCTTGCCATGATCGGACAGCTGGGCATCGAACCAGGTGTGCAGCGCCGCCACCAGACTGGCGTCCGACGTGGCGTAGGTCAGCTCGGCACCGCCCTTGATCTCCCGGTAGGCGATCGCGATCTGGCCGGGTCGGGCGGACCGGAGATCGGCCAGGCCCGGCATGTCCTGGCCGTGGATGTGGGACGGTCCGGAGAAGTCGCCCTGGAGGAACTGGGCCCGGATATCCTGCAGGTGGCGCCGGATCAGCGCCACCTGGGCAGCGTCGTCCGGCTGCTTGACCACCACGGCCTGGACCCCGCCTTCGGCATTCTTGGTGAAGACATGGGTGGTCGCCGACAGGCTGAACGGCATCACGTCCTTGCCGCGATGAGACACCTCGGCCTGGCGCTGCGCGCTGGCCATGGCGGCCATGTGGGCCGCGTGGTCCATCGAGGCGTGGTCCATCGAGGCCGGGTCCATCCCGCCGGGGTTCATCGCGGACGGAGCCTGGGCCTGGGAGCCGGCGGCGAACGCCAGCAGCGCGGCGGTGGACAGAGCGGTCTTGAACATCGTGATTCTCCGGAGAGCCTGCAGCGAGCCGGAGGGCCGCGGCGATGCAGGACAAGGGGCGTCATCATAGGCAGAAACTCCGCGCCCGCTGGATCGGCGGCGCGCGGCAGCCGCCGGCTCGCCGCTCAGCCGCCCTCGCCGCGGCCGCCGCGGATGCGCGTCAGCGCCATGCCGGCCGCGGCGGTGCGGGTCTCGACGCCGAGCTTCTCGAACACGTGCTCCAGGTGCTTGTGCACGGTGCGCGGGCTGGTGCCCAGGATGTCGCCGATGTCGCGGTTGGTCTTGCCCTGGATGACCCAGTACAGCACCTCCGATTCGCGCGCGGTCAGCGTCGGGAAGGACTGGGCCAGCGCCTCGAGCAGCGCGGTCTCGGATTCCTCGCGCAGCACCAGCAGCCACTCGCCCTCGTGGCCCTGTTCGTCGCTCATCGCGTGCAGCGTGAAGTTCAGACGCTGGGCGCCGCGTGCGATGGTCAGCGTCAGCGGGTCGGCGCCGGCGCGGCGGCGCAGCGATTCGCGGGCGACCCAGGCCATCACCTCGGCCGGCGTGGTCACCTCGGGCGTGTCGGCGAAGTATTCCTTCATCAGACGGCGTGCGAGTGCCGTCTGCCAGACGCGCCGGCCATTGCGTTCCAGCACCACCATCGTCGCGTGGCCGAAGGCGTCGAGCGCGTTGCGCGCCTGGCGCTGCGCGCGCGCGCTGACCAGATGGGCGGCGATGCGCGCCAGCACCTCGCGCGGCCGGATCGGCTTGGTGACGTAATCGATGCCGCCCGCGCCGAAGGCGGCCAGCACGTGCTCGGTCTCGGTCAGGCCGGTCATGAACACGATCGGGATGGTGGCGGTGGCCGGGTCGGCCTTCAGCCGCCGGGCCACCTCAAAGCCGTCCATGCCCGGCATCAGCGCGTCCAGCAGCACGATGTCGGGCCGGCTCTGCGCGGCCGTTTTGAGCGCCGCCTCGCCGCTGGTGGCCACCAGCACGGTGTAGCCGGACTCGTCCAGCGCGTCGTGCAGCACGGCCAGGTTGTCCGGCACGTCGTCGACGATCAGCACCAGATCGGAGGCGTTGAGGTCAAGCCCGTCGGAGTTCATCGAGCGCTCTCTCCAAGGTCAGATTCAGCGCGTCGAGCTGGAACTCGCGTGCCATGGCGCGCAGCCGCGCGACGAAGCCGGCGCTCGCCGCATGCTCGGCCTCGATGCGGTCGAGCAGACGGGTGATGCCGCGCAGGTAGCCCAGCCCCACCAGCTCGCGCAGGGCCTGCAGCGCCTCGGCCGGCGGATAGACCGTCGGCTCCTCGGCGGCCTCGGCAGGCGTTGGCGCCGGCTCGGCGAGCGGCGCGCTCAGCCACTGCAGCTGCAGGCGCGTGCCCAGCCAGTCCAGCAGGTCGGCGATGCGCACCGGCTTGACCAGGAAGTCCGCCGCCGGCAGGTCGACGATGTTGTCCAGCCCCTTGTCGAAGGCATTGGCCGAGACGATCGCCACCGGCGCGTCGCTCAGGCCTTGCTCGCGCAGCCGGCGGATCGTCTCCCAGCCGTCGATGCCGGGCATCGCCAGGTCCATGAAGATTGCATCGGGCTGCAGTGTCGCCAGCCGCGCCAGGCAGGCTTCGCCCGACTCGGCCTGCTCGATCTGGAAGCCCAGCGGCTGCAGCAGGTCCAGCAGCCACTGGCGGTCGGCCTCTTCGTTGTCCACCACCAGGATGCAGCGGCGCGCGCCGGCATAGCCATGGCGCTGCACGCGCGGCCATTCGCGCTCGGCCAGCTCGGCGCGCAGCTCGGGAAGGAACAGGCGCAGGCTGAAGGTGCTGCCCTCGCCCGGGCTGCTGCGCACCGTCATCTCGCCCCCCATCAGATCGGTCAGCATCTTGCTGATGGTCAGGCCCAGGCCAGTGCCGCCGGCGCTGGCGGCCGAGCCGCGCACGAAGGGCTCGAAGACCCGCTCGAGCTCGGCCTCGCCCATGCCCGGCCCGGTGTCGATGATGTCGATGCGCGCCATCTCGCGCTGGTGGAGCAGGCGCAGCGTGACCTGGCCTTGCGACGTGAACTTCACCGCGTTGCCCAGCAGGTTGATCAGGATCTGGCGCAGCCGGCGCTCGTCGGCCCGCACCACCTCGGGCAGGTCGTCGCCGCCCTCGAAATGGAAGGCGATGCCCTTGGCGGCGGCCTGCGGCTCGAACATCCGCGCCAGCTCGACCATGCCCTCGCGAAAGCGCATCGGCCGCACCTCGAGCGTGAGCTTGCCGCCCTCGATGCGGGCAACGTCCAGCGTGCCCTCGATCAGGCTCAGCAGGTGGTCGCCGCCGCGGCGGATCACGCTGACCGCCTGGCGCCGGTGGGCCGGCAGCAGCGGGTCGTCCTCCAGCAACTGGGCATAGCCCAGGATGCTGTTGAGCGGTGTGCGCAACTCGTGGCTGATGGTGCTGATGTAGCGTGTCTTGGCCAGGTTCGCGGCCTCGGCGATGCGCTTGGCCTCTTGCAACTGCAGGTCGGTGCGGCGGTGGGAGTCGATCTCGCGCACCAGGGCCTCGGTCTGGCGCGTGGTCTCCTCCATCGCCACCTGCCGGCTCTGGTGGGCCAGCACCAGCCACCAGGCGACCACCCCGGCCACCAGCAGCAGCGCCGCGTAGGCCTTGAGGTAGCCGGCGCGCAGCGTGCCCGCCAGCAGCGCCGGCCAGGCCTCGTCCAGCACCGGCGCGCCGGCCTGCGAGGCCAGCGTGAACCGGTCATGGTGGTAGAGCAGGCCGAACAGGCCCGCCAGCGACGGCGCGATCAAGCCCATCAGCAGCAGGTACTGGCCCAGCCCGGTGTCGATCCGCGGGCCGAGCCGGCGCGGCAACAGGCGCGCGAGCGTGTGCGACCAGCCGGCCCAGACCCGGTCCACCAGCCGGGGCTGGGGCTTGCAGCGGTCGTGGCAGCGCGCATCCAGCGTGCAGCACAGAGAGCAGATCGTGCCGCCGTAGGCGGGGCACTGCGCCATGTCCTCGGCCTCGTAGTCGCGCTCGCAGATCACGCAGCGCCGCAGCACGGCGGCCAGCGGCACCCCCTCGTCCGGCGCGGCCGCCGCCTGCGGCGTGCGGGCCAGGTAGTAGCGCCCGCCGGTGGCCCAGGCGATCAGCGGCGAGGCGACCAGCGCGGTGAGCAGCGCAATCAGCGCCGAAAAGGCCTGGGCCAGCGGCCCGAAGGCGCCCAGGTGCGCCGCCACCGACAGCACCGACGCCAGGCCCATCGCGCCCACGCCCACCGGGTTGATGTCGTGCAGATAGGCCCGGCGAAATTCGATGCCCCGGGGGCTCCAGCCCATCGGCTTGTTGATCACCAGGTCCGCCACCACGGCCATGATCCACGAGATCGCGATGTTGGAAAACAGGCCCAGCACCGCGGCCAGCGCCTGGAACACGCCCAGCTCCATCAGCATCAGCGCGATCAAGGTGTTGAACACCATCCACACCACCCGGCCCGGATGGCTGTGGGTGACGCGCGAGAAGAAGTTGCTCCAGGCCAGCGAGCCGGCATAGGCATTGGTGACGTTGATCTTGAGCTGCGAGACGACCACGAACAGCGCGGTTGCGGCCACGGCCCAGCCCTCGCGGCCGAACACCTGCTCATAGGCTGCCAGGTACATCTGGTTCGGGTCCACCGCGCGATCGGATGGCACGCTGTTGCCCAGCGCCAGAAAGGCCAGCAGCGCGCCGCCCAACATCTTCAGCACACCGGGCAGCACCCAGCCCGGCCCGCCCGCCAGCACGTTGAACCACCAGCGACGGCGATGGCCGGGCGCGCATTCCGGCATGAAGCGCAGGTAGTCGGCCTGCTCGCCCATCTGCGTGATCAGCGCGATGCCCACCGTGGTGGCGGCACCGAAGGCAGCCCACTGGAAGCCCGCATGCGTACCCGATTCGCCGGCGTAGCGCGCCAGGCGGCCCAGCAAGCCCGGGTTGCGGTGCAGCACGACGGCGTAGGGCAGCACCAGCATCGCCACCCACAGCGGCTGCGTCCAGACCTGCAGCCGGCTGATCAGCGTCACGCCCCAGGTCACCAGCGGGATCACCGCCAGCGCGCACAGCAAATAGCCCCAGGCCGGCGGGATGTCGAAGGCCAGGTCCAGCGCATACGCCATCACCGCCGCTTCGAGCGCGAAGAAGATGAAGGTGAAGCTGGCATAGATGAGCGAGGTGATGGTCGAGCCCAGGTAGCCGAAGCCGGCGCCGCGGGTCAGCAAGTCCATGTCCAGCCCGTAGCGCGCCGCGTAGACGCTGATCGGCCAGCCCGCCGCGAAGATCACCGCGCCGGTGGCCAGGATCGCCCACAGCGTGTTGGCGAAGCCGTACCGGACCAGCAGCGTCGCGCCCACCGCTTCGAGCACCAGGAACGACGCCGCTCCGAAGGCGGTGTTGGCCACCCGCCATTCGCTCCAGCGCCGGAACGCCCGTGGCGTGAAGCGCAGCGCGTAATCCTCCAGCGACTCGCTGGCGACCCAGGCGTTGTAGTCGCGCCGGATCGTCACCACGCGCTGCACCGCCGCATCGGGGCCGGCCGGCGCGGAGCGTGCAGCGACTGAAGAAGCGGGGCGGGAAGACATCGGCAGCGAGAGAAGACGGCAAGCAGGCGCGGCACCACCGGGTGCCCATGCCGGTCCGTACTCAAGAAGCGCACCAGCCTGGCGGGGCGCTGCACGGGCACGTCGGGCGCCCGGTGGCCCGTCAACGGCGCATTTCGGCGCCGATGGCACCAAGGCAGTGCATCGCGGATCGCCCTTCGCCGCACGGCTTTGCCGCATTCTGGTGCCGCCGCCCCACTCGGGTGAACCCTGTATCCAGGCCGTTCACGGGGCATTAACATGCCGTGGAAACGTTTACACGACACCATTCCTCCGCAATTCCACGCTGCGCCCATGTCTGACGCCCTCGCCTTCCCGTCCTCTTTCCTGTGGGGTTGCGCCACGGCCGCCTACCAGGTCGAAGGCTCGCCGCTGGCCGACGGCGCCGGGCCCAGCATCTGGCACCGGTTCAGCCACACGCCCGGCATGGTGCGCGATGGCGACACCGGCGACGTCGCCTGCGACCAGTACCGCCGTTTCCGCGACGACGTGGCCCTGATGCGCAGCCTGGGCCTGCAGAGCTACCGCTTCAGCGTCTCGTGGTCGCGCATCTTTCCCGAGGGCCGGGGCCGGCTCAACGGCGCCGGGCTGGACCATTACGAGCGTCTGGTCGACGCCCTGCTGGCCGCCGGCATCCAGCCCAATGTCACCCTCTACCACTGGGACTTGCCGGCGGCGCTGAACGATCGCGGCGGCTGGCTCAACCCCGACATCGCCGAGTGGTTCGCCGACTACGCCCAGGCGGTCTTCCGCCGGCTCGACGACCGGGTGCCGCTGTGGGCCACGCTCAACGAGCCGTGGGTGGTCAGCGACGGCGGCTACCTGCGCGGCACGCTGGCGCCCGGCCACCGCAGCGCCTTCGAGGCTACGATCGCGTCGCACCAGCTGCTGCGCGCCCATGCCCGTGCGGTCCAGGCCTACCGCGCGCAGGGCCGCCACCAGATCGGCCTGGTGGTGAACCTGGAGCCCAAGACCCCCGCCAGCCAGGACCCGCGCGACCTCGCCGCCACCGCCCGTGCCGACGCCTACATGAACCGGCAGTACCTGGATCCGGTCTTCCTCGGCCGCTATCCCGACGAGTTGCGCGAGGTCTTCGGCGAGGCCTGGCAGGACTGGCCTCAGGCCGACCTGGACCTGATCCGCCAGCCGATCGATTTTCTCGGCATCAACTACTACACCCGCAGCGTCAACCGCGACGATCCGGCGGCCTGGCCGGTGCGGGCCAGCCCGGTGCCGCAGCGGGCCGTACTGCACACCGAGACCGGCTGGGAGGTCTACCCCCAAGGCCTGACCGACACGCTGCTGTGGGTGCGCCAACGCTATGGCGACATCCCGCTCTACATCACCGAGAACGGCTCGGCGTTCTTCGATCCCCCCAGCGTCGAAGGCGATCTGCTGCAAGACCCGCTGCGCGTCGCCACCTTGCACAAGCACCTGCGGGCGCTGCACGCCGCCCTGCGGCAAGGCGTCGACGTGCGCGGCTACTTCGCATGGTCGCTGCTGGACAACCTCGAATGGGCGCACGGGTACTCGAAGCGCTTCGGCCTGGTCCATGTCGACTTCGAGACCCAACGCCGCACCCTCAAGGCCAGCGCCCGGGCCTACGCCGAGGTGATCGCCCGCAACGCCTTGCCCGCTCCGGCGGCCGGGGCCTGAGCACCATGGCCGTCACGATCAAGGATGTGGCCCGCCTTGCCGGCGCGTCGGTGGCGACGGTCTCGCGTGCGCTCAACGGCAACGCCCGGGTCACCCCGGAGACCCGTGAGCGGGTGTTGAAGGTGGCGGCCGAACTGCGCTTCACGCCGTCGAGCGCCGCGCGCAGCCTGATCACCCGGCGCACCCACGCCGTCGGCGCGCTGCTGCCGGACCTGCACGGCGAGTATTTTTCCGAGCTCATCCGCGGCATCGACCTGGCCGCCCGGGCGCGCGGCCTGCACCTGCTGCTGTCGAGTTCGCACGGCAACGCGAGCGAGGCCGCCGCGGCACTGCGGGCGATGCACGGCCGGGTTGACGGCCTGCTGGTGATGTCCCCCCATGCCGATCCGGGCTTTCTCGGCGGCAACCTGCCGGCCGACCTCCCCGCCGTGCTGATGAATTCCGATCCGCAGGACTGCGCCCATGCCTGCTTCGGCGTGGACAACCGCGGCGGCGCCCGGGCGATGGTGGCCCACCTGGTCGCAAGCGGCCACCGCAGCATCGCCTTCATCGCCGGCCCCGAGCACAACTACGAGGCCCAGCAGCGCCTGGCGGGCTACCGCGAGGCGCTCGCCGAATGGCTGCCGGGCGCGCACGAACGGGTGCTGCAGGGCGACTTCACCGAAGCCTCCGGCTGGCACGCCGGCAACGCGCTGGCCGCGTTGCGGGATCGCCCCTCGGCGGTCTTCGCCGGCAACGACATGATGGCGCTGGGCTGCCTCGCGTCGCTGCAGCGGGCCGGCCTGTCGGTGCCCGCCGACATCGCGCTGGCCGGCTTCGACGACATCCCCATCGCCCGCTACGTCACCCCGGCGCTGACCACCGTCAAGGTGCCCATCGTCGAGCTCGGCGCCCTGGCGCTGGAAGAGTTGGCCTCGTCGATCGAGATGCCCGGGCACCCCGGCGCCCGGCAGCACACGCTGCGCGCCGAACTGGTCGTGCGCCAGTCGTGCCTCCTGCGCCCCATCGGCGAATCTGCCCCGACCTTGACGCCCCGCGCCGATCCGCCCCTCGGGCCGGCCGGCCGCTGAGCCCGCTTTTTCCTGCCACGAACCACAACGGAGACTCACATGACGCAGATGAGAAAAGGTTTTCACAGGCACGCCCTCGCCGCCGCCGTGGTGCTGGCCTGGGCCGCCGGCGCGGCCCAGGCCCAGGTCAGCACCGCCACCTTGCGCGGGCAGGTCACGGCGGGAACCATCGCGGCACGCCCTGGCCTGAGCGTGGTCGCGGTCAACAAGGACAACGGCAACACCTACCGCACCAACACGCTGGCCGACGGCAGCTACGTGCTGCCCGGCATGGCCCCGGGCCGCTACGAGATCCGCATCGGCGGCGGCCAGAGCGCCGAGATCATCACGCTGGAGGTCGGCCAGACCGCGTCGCTGGACCTGCGTCTGCCGGACAGCGGCACCCAGACCATCACCGTGATCGGCGCGTCCAGCCGCCAGGGCGTCAAGGACTCCCAGGTCGGCACGACGGTCTCGCGCAAGCTGATCGACACCTTGCCGCAGTCGACCCACAACTTCATGAGCTCGGCCGACCTGGCGCCGGGCGTGGCCTTCCAGACCGACGGCAACGGCAATGCCACCATCCAGTCGGGCGCGCAGAACTTCGACCACGTCAACGTCTTCATCGACGGCGTCGGCCAGAAGAACGACATCCTGCGCGGCGGCATGGTCGGCCAGGACAGCTCGCGCGGCAATCCGTTTCCGCAATCGGCGATCGCCGAGTACAAGGTGCTGACGCAGAACTACAAGGCCGAATTCGACCAGGTCAGCAGCGCCGCCATCACCGCCGTCACGCGCTCGGGCACCAACGAGTTGCATGGCGACGCCTACTTCGACCGCACCGGCACCGACTGGCGCGCGCTGACGCCGTTCGAGAAGCAGAACGAGGCGGCCACCGGTCTCAAGCTGCCCCCGTCCACCCAGGACGAGTTCGGCTTCGACCTCGGCGGCCCGATCAAGAAGGACCAGGTGCACTTCTTCTTCGCCTACGACGGCAAGAACATCAACGACTCGCGCATCGTCAGTCCGCAGCACCTGGCCGACCTGCCCAATGCCGGCATCGTGCCGACCCTGGTGGCCGACGCCGGCAGCACCATCAGCACCTTCCACGAGGACCTGCTGTTCGGCAAGGTCGACGCGCAGATCAACGACGAGAACAAGCTGACCCTGAGCGCCAAGCTGCGCCGCGAGAAGGACCACCTGCCCGAGAACAGCACCTTCAGCGCGCCGGGCAACGACAAGAGCCGCACCAACGACGAGACCTCGATCAACCTGCTGCACGAATGGTCGCGCGGCGACCTGCTCAGCGAGGCTCGCCTGGGCCACGAAGAATACGAGTGGAGTCCGCACTCCAGCGCCACCACGCCCTTCATCAAGTACCAGTATTCGAACGCCAACCCGCCCATGCTCACGGGGGCGGCCGACGTGATCTATGTCGGCGGCTCGCCGGATTCGCAGGACCGTGCGCAGAAGAGCAATTTCGTCTCCGAAGACCTGACCTGGACCGGCGCCAAAGGCCATGTGATCAAGGGCGGCGCCAAGTTCAACGCGATGAGCTACAGCCTGTCGGGCACCGCGTTCAGCGTCGACACCGTCACCACCGTGATCGACCCGACCACCGGCGACCCGTACTACGCCAACGGCCTGTGCACCGGCACCAACATCATCAACAACGGGCTGAACAGCGACCAGTGCAGCATCAGCAAGGCCATTCCGGGCAGCTCGGTGAAATTCAACAACAACCAGATCGGCCTGTACCTGCAGGACGACTGGTCGGTGAACAAGCAGCTCGAGCTGAACCTGGGCGTGCGCTGGGACTACGAGAGCAACATGCTGAACAACAGCTATGTCACGCCGGCCGACCGCGTGGCCGCGCTGACGGGCCTGGACACGCGCACCGGCTTCACCGACCACAACGGCGTGCCCATCGTCGTGCCGCCCGGCCAGACCTACGCACAGTCGCTGGCCAAGGGCGGCGTCAACATCGGCGACTACATCGCCGACGGCCACTCCCGCAAGCCCTACACCGGCGCCTTCGCGCCGCGCCTGGGAGCGTCCTATGACCTGAAGGGCGACAAGTCATCGGTGATCTACGGCGGCTGGGGTCGCTCCTACGACCGGCAGATGGCCAACAACACGCTGGACGAACTGCAGAAGAACAGCCAGCCCGGCGGCGAGATCTGGCTGATCAAGAACGACTTCAAGATGCCGTACGCCGACCAGTTCTCGATCGGCCTGCGCCAGGCCCTCGGCGCATGGAACGCCGACATCGCACTGAGCCAGATCCATGCGAAGAACCAGTTCACCTGGTTCAGCGGCAACCGCGATCCGAACGGCGGCTACGCCAACCAGAGCATCATCGACCCGCTGTGGGGCGGTCCGAACGGCTACGGCAGCCTGGTGCTGGGCGCCTTCGTCGACGAGACCAAGACCAACTCGGTCCTGGGCAAGCTGGAGAAACCCTACACCAAGGCCTCGGGCTACGGCGTGACCGTCGCCTACACCTACAGCGACGCCCAGACCACCAACAAGGAATGGGCGAACGACATCTTCGACTGGACCTATGGCAAACCCGGGCGTGCCGGCTGGAACCCCTCGAAGCTGGTCGACAAGAACCGCATCGTCGCCGCCGGCGTGGTGGACCTGCCCTGGGGCATGACCGTGGCGCCGAAGATGACCTGGGCCAGCGGCCTGCCGCGCCTGCTGACCGATTGCTCGGCCGGCTGGAACAACTGCGTCTACCGCGAGGGACAGGCGCCGAGCTTCCGGCAATTCGACATCAGCCTCAGCAAGGCGATCTCGGCCGGCCCGGGCAAGCTGACGCTGCGCATGGACGTGCTGAACCTGTTCAACACCTACAACTACGGCGGCTTCGACGACTGGGTCGGCTCGCCCCGCGCCGCCGGCGATCCGACCAACCGCCTGGGCGGCAACAACCCGAACCTCGATACGCCGAATGCCATTCGCGGCAACCCGCGTACCGTGCGCCTGGGCCTGGGCTACAGCTTCTGACCGAGCCGCGCCGCGGGCGGCGTCCGCGCGGACGCCGCCCGCGGGCACACTGGCGTGCAACCGGCGCTGCGCCATCGCGCCACCTCCTGTTCCGAGCTGAAGGCAGGTTCCGCTGCGAGCCGGCGCCTGCGCTCTTTCGTCGATGTCCTCTGCCGTTCGCATGAACTTGCCCGACCAGCCCCTCTCAGCGCCCCGTGCCGCACCCCACCTGCCCCGGCGGCGCTGGCTCGCCTCGATGGGCGGCCTGGCCGCCTCGATGGCGTTGGGAGCCTGCGCGACCCCCGCGGCGGACACGGCGTCGCCCTTCGGCGACCCCGAGGCCGCCCGACTCGGCGACGCGGCCTTGCTGGCCGACCTGCAGGCACGCACCTTCCGCTTCTTCTGGGACACCGCCCACCCGGCCAACGGCCTGGTGCCCGACCGCTGGCCGGCCCACCCGCGCCTGGCCAGCGTGGCCTCGGTCGGTTTCGCGCTGACCGCCTACGTGGCCGGCGTCGACGCCGGCTGGGTCGGCCGGGCCGAAGCGCGGACGCGGGTCCTGACCACCGTCCGCTTCTTCGCCGACGCGCCGCAAGGTCCGCAGGCCACGGGCGTAGCCGGCCACAACGGTTTCTTCTATCACTTCCTCGATCGGCAGACCGGGCAGCGCTTCGACGCTGGCGTGGAACTGTCGACCATCGACACCGCCCTGCTGCTGGCGGGACTGCTCTGCGCGCAGGCGTATTTCGACGGCGACGACCACGCCGAGCGCGAGATCCGCGACCGCGTCGACCAGATCCACGGCCGCGTGAACTGGCCGTGGATGCAGCAGCGCGGCGCGCTGATCAGCATGGGCTGGAATCCCGAGCACGGCTTTCGCGATTTCATCGACTACACCGGCTACGACGAGGCGATGCTGATGGTGCTGCTGGCGCTGGGATCGCCCACGCATCCGGCCCATCCTCAGGCCTGGGCCGACTTCACCCGCAGCTACGACCTCAGTTGGGGCCGCTACATGGGCCAGGAACACCTGGGCGGCGCGCCGCTGTTCTTTCATCAGTACTCGCAGGTGTGGGTGGACTTTCGCGGCATCCAGGACGCCTTCATGCGGTCCAAGGGGCTGGACTATTTCGAGAACAGCCGCCGCGCCACGCTGGCCCAGCAGGCCTACGCGATCCGCAACCCGATGGGCTGGAACGACTACGGCGCCACGGTCTGGGGCCTGACCGCCTGCGACGGACCGGGCATGATCGCCGGCCCCGACCACCTCGGACGCACGCGCCAGTACTGGGACTACCGCGCCCGCGGCGCCGGCCTGCGCCACACCGCCGACGACGGCACCATCGCACCGACCGCCGCGCTGTCGTCGCTGCCGTTCGCGCCCGAGATCGTGCTGCCCACGCTGCGCGCGCTGCGCGAGCGCTTCGGTGGCCTGATCTACGGCCGCTATGGCTTCGTCGACGCCTTCAACCCGAGCTTCCGCGCCGCCGGCGCCCGGCTCGGCAATGGCCGTTACGTCCCGGACTTCGGCTGGGTCGACACCGATGTCATCGGCATCGACCAGGGTCCGATCGTCGCGATGATCTCCAACCATCGCAACGGACTGATCTGGAACACGATGAAGCGCCAGCCGGCGCTGGTGCGCGGCCTCGAGCGGGCCGGCTTCCGCGGCGGCTGGTTGGGCTGAGAACCGGCACGATGACGGCAACGCCCATTCCTGCGCCCGACGCCGAGCGCCGCCGCTGGCTGGGTGCGACCGCGCTCGCCGGAGCCGCGGTGCTGACCGGCTGCGGCGTGCATGCCAGCGACCGGCGGCTGCGCTTCTGGGCGATGGGCCGCGAGGGCGAGGTGGCGCCGGCGCTGCTGGCCGGCTTCCGCGCCGAGCACCCCGAGATCGACCTGCACATCGAGCAGTTGCCATGGACGGCCGCCCACGAAAAGCTGCTGACCGCGTTTGCCGGCGACGCCACGCCCGACGTCGCCCAGATGGGCAACACCTGGCTGCCGGAAATGGCGGCGCTGGGAGCGCTGGAGCCGCTGGACGGCTGGTTGGAGCGCACACCCGCCCTGCAGGCCGGCGACCATTTCGCCGGCATCTGGCAGGCCAACCGCATCGATCATGTGATGCGCGGCCTGCCCTGGTACGTCGACACCCGGCTGCTGTTCTATCGCCGAGACCTGCTGGCCCGCGCCGGCTTTGCCCAGGTGCCGACGAACTGGGTCGGCTGGACCGCCGCGATGCGCGCGATGCAGACCGAGGTGCCGCACCCGATGCTGCTGCCGGTCAACGAATACGAGCCCTTGCTGGCGTTTGCGCTGCAGCAGGACGAGCCGCTGCTGCGCGACGGCGGGCGCTGGGGCCACTTCGCCGGCGCCGGCTTCCAGCGCGCGCTGCGCTTCTACATGGACTTGTTCGACCAGGGCCTGGCGCCGGACGTCACCAACAACCAGATCGCCAACCTGTGGCAGGAATTCGGCCGCGGCAGCTTCGCCTTCTACCTCTCCGGTCCCTGGAACATCGGTGAGTTCCGCAGCCGCCTGCCCGGCCAGCAGTCGCGCTGGACCACCGCCGCGCTGCCCGGGCCGGCCGGCCCGGGCGCCTCGATCGCCGGCGGCGCCAGCCTGGTGATGTTCCGCCGTTCGCGCCGCAAGCCCGAGGCCTGGGCGCTGATCGAGTACCTGAGCCGGCCGGCGGTGCAGCTGAAGTTCTTCCAGCTCACCGGCAACCTGCCGCCGCGCCGCGCCACCTGGGCCTTCGAGCCGCTGCGCAGCGACCCGCAGGTGCGCGCCTTCGCCGAGCAGCTCGAACGCGTGCGTCCCGCACCGGCGGTGCCCGAGTGGGAGCGCATCGCGCAGGAGATGCAGCTGTTCGCCGCCCGCGCCGTTCACGAGCACGCCGACCCGTTGCGGGTGGGCCAGGCGCTCGACGCGCGCGTCGACGACATCCTGGCCAAGCGGCGCTGGATGCTGGACCGCGCAGCCCGCTCAGGAGCCTCCGCATGAGCCGCCCCAGCCTGGCCGCCTGGGCCTTCGTGCTGCCCGCGGTGAGCGTGATCGGGTTGTTCTTCGGCGTGCCGGTCGTGGCCGGCCTGCTGCTGAGCCTGACCGACTTCGACCTCTATGCCCTGGCCGACCTGCACAATCTGCGCTTCGTCGGCCTGGCCAATTACGTCCACGTGCTGCAGATGCCGCTGTTCTGGAGGGCACTGGGCAACACGGCCTATTTCGTGGTGCTGGGCGTGCCGCTGTCGATCGGCCTGTCGCTGCTGAGCGCGGTGCTGCTGCAGTCCAGGCTGGCACGCTTCAAGCCGCTCTGGCGCACCGCGCTGTTCGCGCCGGTGGTGACCACGCTGGTGGCGGTGGCGGTGATCTGGCGCTACCTGTTCCATGTGCGCTACGGCTGGGTCAACCACCTGCTGGGCTTCGCCGGTCTGGGCCCGATCGACTGGCTGGGCGACCCGCGCTGGTCGATGCCCACCATCATCCTGTTCGCCGCCTGGAAGAACTTCGGCGGCAACATGATCATCTTCATCGCCGCCCTGCAGGCCATCCCCGAGGACCTGTACGAAGCCGCCCGCCTCGACGGCGCGCGGGCCTGGGCCCAATTCCGCCACGTCACGCTGCCGCTGCTCGCGCCGACCACGCTGATGGTCAGCATCCTCACCGTGGCCGGCTACTTCCAGCTCTTCGCCGAGCCCTATGTGATGACCCAGGGCGGCCCGCTGCAGAGCACGGTGAGCGTGCTCTACATGATGTACGAGGAGGGCTTCCGGTGGTGGAACCTGGGCCAGGCCTCGGCCGTGGCCGTGCTGCTGTTCCTGATCATCGTCGCCGTCACCCGCGTGCTGATGGCGCTGGCGCGCAAGGCAGGTGCCGCATGACGCACCCCTGGCGCACCTGGGGCCTCAACGCCGTGCTGGCGCTGGGGGCGCTGATCGCCGCCGCACCGCTGCTGTGGATGCTGTCGGTGTCGCTGATGCCCGCCGGGCAGGCCAGCACCTACCCGCCGCCGCTGTGGCCCAGCGCGCCGACGCTGGAGCATTACCGAACGCTGCTGTCGCAGGGCGGCATCGCGCGCCAGTTCGCCAACAGCCTCGGGCTGGCCTGCGCGGCCACGGCGATGTCGACCCTGCTCAACACGCTCGCAGGCTACGCCTTCGCCAAATTGCGCTTCGTCGGCCGCGAGCGCCTGTTCAACACGCTGATCGCGGCGCTGGTGATCCCCGGCCAGGTGGCGATGCTGCCGCTGTTCCTGATGCTCAAGCAGATGGGCCTGGTCAACACCTATGCCGGCGTGCTGGTGCCGTCGCTGGCCTCGATCTTCGGCATCTTCCTGGTGCGCCAGTACGCGCGCGGCATCCCGGACGAGTTGCTGGAGGCCGCGCGCATGGACGGCGCCGGCGAGTTCCGCATCTTCTTCGCGGTGGTGCTGCCGCTGCTCAAGCCGGTGCTGGTGACGCTGGCGGTGTTCGCCTTCCTGGGCAGCTGGAACGACTTCATGTGGCCGTTGATCGTGCTGACCGACGGCGACCTGCAGACCTTGCCCGTGGTGCTGTCCAGCCTCTCGCGCGAGCACGTGCAGGACAGCGAGTTGATGATGGCCGGCGCGGTGGTGACGATTCTTCCGGTGCTGCTGCTGTTCCTGACGCTGCAACGCCATTACATGCAGGGGTTGACGATGGGCGGGGTCAAGCAATGAACCGGTGTGGCCGCTTCGCCATCGGGATGCTGGGTTGCGCGCTGGCGCTGGCGGCCCGGGCCGGCAGCGTCTCGCACCGGCTGAACGACTTCCGCCACCCCGGCGCCTGGCGGGTCACGTCGTCCGACCAGGTGCGGGCCAGGCTGCGGCCGGGCGGCCCGCAAGGCGGCCTGTGCCTGGCCTACGACTTCGGCGCGGTCTCGGGCTATGCCGCGATGCGCAGGCCGCTGTCGATCGACCTTCCGGCGCACTACCGCTTCGACCTGCGGGTGCGTGGCAGCGGCGGCCCCAACGATGTCCAGATCAAGCTGATCGACGCCTCGGGCGACAACGTCTGGTGGTTCCTCCGGCCGAACCAGGTGATGCCGGCACGCTTGACCGACTGGTCGCTGCGCCAGCGCGACCTGTCGTTCGCCTGGGGCCCCAACCCGGACCAGGCGCTGCGCCATGTCGCCTCGATCGAGGTGGCCGTCGCGGCCGGCAAGGCCGGCGGCAAGGGCGAAGTCTGCCTGGCCGACGGCCGATGGCGTGCAACCGCAGCCCCTCCCGCGCACTGGCCCGAGCCGCGGGCGAGCGCACCGGCGCGGCAGGCCCCGTCGGGCGCCGATCTCGCGCTCGATGGCGACCTGGCCACCGCCTGGCGCACCGGCCCGGCGGCGAGCGCGTGGCAAGTGGACTACGGCGCGGTGCGCGAATTCAGCGGCCTGATGCTGCGCTGGCTGCCGGGCCGGCGTGCCGCCGACTATCGCGTCGACGCCTCCGACGACGCACGCCACTGGCGGCGGTTGCGCGCCGTGCATGGCGCCACCGGCGACGTCGACGCGCTGTGGCTGCCCGATGGCGAAGCGCGCTACCTGCGCCTGAGCCTGCCGCGCCGCCCGCACGGCGCCGCGCTGGCCGAATTCACCCGCATCGAACCCGGCGCCTGGAAGACGCGCAATGACCTGATCGCGGCGCTGGCGGCGCTCGCGCCGCCCGGCACCTATCCGCGCTCGGCGCTGGGCCAGCAGAACTACTGGACGCTGGTCGGGGTCGACGGTGGCGGCGCGCGCTCGGGCCTGATCTCGGAGGACGGCGCGGTCGAGGCCGGCGCCGACGGCTTCAGCGTCGAACCCTCGCTGCAGATCGCCGGTGGCCCGCTGCTGACCTGGGCCAACGTGCAGGTGCAGCACACGCTGCGCGACGGCTATCTGCCGATCCCGTCGGTGCAATGGCGGCACCCGCAGGCGCAGTTGCAGGTCGCCGCCGTCGCCGACGGCCCCCCCGACGCGCCGACACTGCATGTGCGCTACACCGTGCGGGCGCCCGCCGACCATGCGCTGCGGGGCCGCCTGATGCTGGGCGTGCGGCCCTGGCAGGTCAACCCGCCGCAGCAGTTCCTCAACACGCCGGGCGGCGTCAGCCTGATCCACCGGCTGGCCTGGCAGGACCCCCTGCTGCAGGTCAACGGTCACCGTGCGCTGCGCAGCGAGCAGACGCCAGACCAGATCGACCTGCGCCCCTTTGATGCGGGGCTGGCCC
The DNA here is from genome assembly GCF_056032705.1 of Ideonella sp. sgz306126. Lineage (NCBI taxonomy): Bacteria > Pseudomonadati > Pseudomonadota > Betaproteobacteria > Burkholderiales > Sphaerotilaceae > Ideonella > Ideonella sp. sgz306126. Next base: position 223,128 of record NZ_JBVYWP010000003.1, on the reverse strand, counting down.
AGGCCTCGGGCGGGGGCGGCCGCCACCCGGCGACCGTCGACGATCCGCAAGCTCTGGCCTCGGCCGCGCTCGCGTATGGCCTGGACCTGCCGGCAGGGGGAACGCGGCGCATCGACATCGAGTTGCCGTTGTCGAACGCCGCCGGCGCAGCGCTTGCCGCGCGCGCGCCGGGCGCCGCGGCGCCCGAAGCGGACGACGCCGCCGTCTTCGACGCCGTGGCCGAGCGCTGGCGGGCCCGGCTCAACCGCGTGCGGCTGACGCTGCCCGCCGACGCCCCGCCGGTGGCCGACACGCTGCGCAGCGCGCTGGCGCAGATCCTGATGTCGCGCGACGGTCCCGCGCTGCAGCCCGGCACGCGCAGCTATGCGCGCAGCTGGATCCGCGACGGCGCGATGATGGTCGAGGGCCTGTTGCGGATGGGCGAAGTCGATGCCGCCGACGCCTTCGTCGACTGGTACGGCGCGCATCTGTTCGCCAGCGGCAAGGTGCCCTGCTGCGTCGACCACCGCGGCGCCGACCCGGTGCCCGAGAACGACAGCAGCGGCGAGTTCATCCATGCCGTCGCGCTGTTGTGGCGGCACACCGGCGATCGCGCCGCCCTGGCCCGCCGCGAGCCGCAGGTATGGGCGGCCGTGCGCTACATGGAGCAGATGCGCCAGAGCGAGCGCAGCGACGCCAACCGCCAGCCCGGCCGCGCGGCCTTCTTCGGCCTGATGCCGGCGTCGATCAGCCACGAAGGCTATTCGGCCCGGCCGATGCACTCGTACTGGGACGATTTCTGGGCCTTGCGGGGCTACCGCGACGCTGCCGAGCTGGTCCGCGCCGACGGCCATGCCGCCGACGCCGATCAGGTCGCGCGCTGGCGCGATGAATTCCAGGTGGAGCTGAAGGCGTCGATCGCCGCCGCGATGGCAGCGCACCGGATCGACTACGTCCCCGGGGCGGCCGAGCTGGGCGATTTCGACGCCACCTCGACCACCGTCGCGCTGAGCCCGGCGCAGGCCGATGACATCCTGCCCCCCGCCTGGCTGCAGGCCACCTTCGAGCGCTATTGGCAGCAGGCCGAAGCCCGCCGCAGCGGCCGGCGCGCCTGGACCGATTACACGCCCTACGAACTGCGCACCGTCGGCTCGCTGCTGCGCCTGGGCCACCCCGAGCGCGCCTGGACGATGCTGGAATTCTTCTTTCGCGACCAGCGCCCGACCGGCTGGAATCAATGGGCCGAGGTGGTGATGCACGACCCGCGCGAGCGCCACTTTCTCGGCGACATGCCGCACGCCTGGATCAGCTCCGACTTCCTGCGCAGCGCGCTCGACCTGTTCGCCTACGAGCGCGAGCGGGACCACACCCTGGTGCTGGGCGCCGGCCTGCGCGGCCGCTGGCTGCGTGCGCGCCAGCCGTTCGGAATCGCTGGGCTGGACACCCGCCACGGCACGCTGGGCTATGCGCTGCGCCCGGATGGCGAGGGCTGGCGCTTGACGCTGGCGCCCGGGTTGCGGCTCCCCTCCGGCGGCCTGCGTCTGGTCTGGCCCGCCGATCTGCCGCAGCCGATCGCCCGCGACGAGGTCGGCCAGCGCCTGCTCTGGCAGGGACGCGAGCTGGTGCTGCCGGCCGGCGTGCTCGACGTCCGCCTGATCGACCCGGCACCACCGACGCCGCCGGCCTCCGGCGCCGCGGCGGACGCGGCATCCCCTCCCGATCCCCACCACCTGCCATGACCACCACGCCTCACCTCCTGCGCCGCCGCCGGTGGCTCGCCCTCCTGCCCGCGCTGCTGTCCGGTTGCGCCCACCCACCCCCCACCATGACCCTCGCCTCCCTGCCCCCGGCCGGCCTGTCGGCCCACCGCCAGACCCTCACGTTCACCGCGCAGGCCACGCTGCGCTACTGGGTTCAGATGCCGCGCGCCGCTTCCGCCGAGCCGAACCGGCGCTGGCCGTTGATGGTGTTCTTGCACGGTTCCGGCGAGCGCGGCAAGGACCTGGACCAGGTCCGCGCGCACGGCCCCTGGCACTGGCTGGACGCCCAGCCCGACCTGCCGTTCATCGTCGTCGCGCCCCAGGTCGATCTGGGCGGGGCCTGGGACCCGCACCTGCTGCATGCGCTGTTGCAGTCGCTGGAGCAAACGCTGCCGGTGGACCCGGACCGCGTCGTCGCGACCGGGTTGTCGATGGGTGGCTACGGCACCTGGGCCTGGGCCATCGAGTACCCGCACGACCTGGCCGCCATCGCGCCGGTCTGCGGCATCGGCGACGAAGACCGGGTCGAGCGCATCCGCGACCTGCCGGTGTGGGCCTTCCACGGCGGCGCCGACACCGTCGTGCCGGTTGAGCTGGACCGCCGCACCATCGCCACGCTACGGGCCGCCGGCGGCCACCCCCGCTGGACCGAATACCCGGGCGTCGGCCACGACGCCTGGACGGCCGCCTACGCCGACCCCGCGCTCTACGCCTGGCTGCTGGCGCAGCGCCGGCCCGCAGGCAACCGCTGATCCGCCATCCCCTGGGCTGCGCGACCCGCGAGCCCCCTTTCTTCATCGCCATGACCGCTGTCTCCGCCCCTTCCACGTCCGACGACCTGCACCTGACCAGCCCCTCGGGCCTGCGCTGCCGTCTCACCCGCCACGGCAGCCTGCGGCAACTGGCCTGGCACGGCCTGAACATCAACCTGTTCGCCGCCAACACGCTGGAAGGCGGCATCGACACCCTGGTGCTGCGCCGCCTGGGCCGCGACGGGGGCTGGGTGCCGCTGCTGGGGCCACGCAGCCCATCGCAGATCCGGCGCACGCCGCTGGGCATGGTCGCGCAGGGCCGCTGGGGTGCGCTGCGCTACACGCTGCAGCTGCTGCTGTCGGCCCAGGCGCCGGCCTGGTTCTGGCACCTGGACCTGGACAACGACGGCGACCAGTCCTGCGAGGTCGATCTGCTGCACGCGCAGGACCTCGCCCTGGCGCCCTGGGCCGCGCTGCGCACCAACGAGTACTACGTCAGCCACTACCTCGACCACACCCCGCTGGCGCATCCGCGCCACGGCACGGTGCTGGCGACGCGGCAGAACCTGGCGGTGGACGGCCGGCACCCCTGGCTGCTGAGCGGCTCGCTGCGGCGCTGTGTGGCCTGGGCCACCGACGGCCTGCAGTGGCACGGCCTGGGCACCCGCGCCGATGCCGCGCTGCAGGCCGCCACGCTGGGCCTGCCCGGCCGCCGGCTGCAGCACGAACACGCGCTGGCCGCGCTGCAGGACGAGCCGCTGACCCTGCCCGCACGCGCCCATGCGCAACTGGGCTTCTATGGCTTGCTGGTGGCCGACCATCCCGAGGCCAGCGGCCCGGCCGACCTGCGCTGGGTCGAGCAGGCGCTGGCCCTGCCCGAGGCCACCTGCCCGCCGCCGGTGCCGGACGACGCCCCGGCACGGCCGCGCGAAGCCGCCAGCCTGTTCGCGACCGCGCCCCGCCTGTCGGTGCCGCCGCTGGACGACGCCGATCTGGCGGCCTGGTTCGGCCCGCTGCGCGAGCAGCCCGAGCACGACATCGATGGCCGACTGCTGTCCTTCTTCCAAGGCAGCCGGCACGTCGTGCTGCGCGCCAAGGAATTGCAGGTGCTGCGCCCGCACGGCCACCTGCTGCGCACCGGCACCCACCTGACGCCGGACGAAACCGCGCTCACCTCCACCTGCTGGATGGGCGGCGTCTTCCATTCGATGGTCACCCAGGGTCATGTCGGCATCAACCGCTTCCTCGGCACCGTGCGGGGCTACCTGGGCCAGTTCCGCTCGCAGGGCCTGCGCGTGTTCGTCGAACTCGACGGCCGATGGCAGCTGCTGGACCAGCCCGCCGCCTTCGCGATGGAACCGGATCGCGCGCACTGGTACTACCCGCATGCCGGCGGGCTGATCGAGGTCTGCGCCCTGGCCCGCTCGGATCCGCACCGCCTGGAACTGGCGATCCACGTTCGGCGCGGCGCCCCGCTGCGCTGCCTGTTCAGCCTGCAGATCGCGCTCGACGGCGACGATGGCCTCGACGCCGGCCCGCCGCGCTGGCAGCGCGAGGGCCAGGCCGTGCGGGTGAGGCCGGCGCCGGAAAGCACGCTCGGCCAGCGCTTCCCGCGTGGCGCCTTCCGCCTGGACGCGACGGCCGGCCTGCAGCTCGACGAGGTGGGCGGCGATGGGCTGCTCTACCCGGATGGCAGGTCGCGCGGCGAGGCCTGGCTGTGCCTGCGCAGCGCGCCCTTGACCGAAGGCCGGCTCGACGTGGTCGGCGAGCTGGTGGACGAGGCCGCCCCCGAACGACCGCCGGGCGCGATGCCGCCCGCCGTCGCCGCATCGCCCTGGCAGGCACTGACCCCGCCGGCCGATCCGGAGGCCGCCGCGCAGCTGCGGCAACTGGCCAGCATCCTGCCCTGGTTCCAGCACAACGCGCTGGTGCACTACCTGGCGCCGCGCGGCCTGGAACAATTCTCGGGCGGAGGCTGGGGCACGCGCGATGTCTGCCAGGGGCCGGTCGAGCTGCTGCTGGCGCTGGGCCGGCCGGCGCCGATCCGCGACCTGCTGTGCCGGGTCTTCGCTGCACAAGGCCGCAGCGGCGACTGGCCGCAATGGTTCATGTTCTTCGAGCGCGAGCGGACGCTGCGGGCGGGTGACTCGCACGGCGACATCGTCTACTGGCCGCTGCTGGCGCTGGGCCAGTACCTGCTGGCCACCGGCGACGGCGCGCTGCTCGACGAGCCGCTGCCCTACTTCGAACCCGGCGCCGCCGAACCGCTGTGGCAGCACGCCCAGCGCGCGCTGTGCCTGGCCGACGAGCGCACCATCGCCGGCACCGCGCTGGCCGCCTACGGCCACGGCGACTGGAACGACGCGCTGCAGCCGGCCGACCCGGCGCTGCGCGAACGCCTGTGCAGCAGCTGGACCGTGACCCTGCACCATCAGGTGCTGACCACGCTGGCGCGGGCGCTGCGCGCGGTCGGGCGAGACGTCGCGACGGCCGATGCGCTGGACGCACAGGCGCAACGTGTCCACGACGATTTCCACCGGCTGCTGGTGGTGGACGGCGAGATCGCCGGCTATGCGCTGTTCCAGCCCGAAGGCACGGTGCAGCCGCTGCTGCATCCGCAGGATCGAGCGACCGGCGTCCACCACAGCCTGCTGCCGATGATGCATGCCCTGCTCAACGACTTGCTGAGCCCCGAGCAGGCGCGCCATCACGTGGCGCTGATCCGGCGCCACCTCAGCGGCCCGGACGGCGCGCGGCTGTTCGACCGGCCGATGGACTACCGCGGCGGTCCGCAGACCTGGTTCCAGCGCGCCGAGAGCAGCAGCTACTTCGGCCGGGAAATCGGCCTGATGTACACCCACGCCCATCTGCGCTGGGCCGAGGCGCTGGCCCATCTGGGGGAGGCCGAGGCCTTTGCGCAGGCTCTGGGCCTGGCCCATCCGGTGGGGCTGCACGAACGCTCGCCGAGCAGCGCGCGTCGCCAAGCCAACTGCTATTACTCCAGCTCCGACGCGGCCTTCGCCGACCGCTACGAGGCGGCCCGGCACTACGGCCGCATCGGCCAGGGCGCGGTGACCCTGGAGGGCGGCTGGCGGATCTACTCGAGCGGCGCCGGCATCGGTCTCGGGCTGGTGATGCGGCATCTGCTGGGCCTGCGCAGCGAGGCCGGCGCGATGGTGCTGGACCCGGTCATGCCGGCCTCGATGGACGGGCTGGCCCTGGACGTGACCCTGGGCGACCAGCGCCTGGCGCTGAGCTACCGGGTCGGACCGCGCGGACACGGCGTCAGCCGCATCGTGCTCAACGACGTCGAACTGCCCTTCACCCGCCGGGCCCATCGCTACCGGCTCGGCGCGGCCGTGGTGGCGCGCGACGATTGGCAGGCGGCGCTGGCCCGGAGCGACCGCACGGCCCCGGCCCGCCTGGCGTTGACGCTCGGCCAGCACTGAGGCGCTGGACAGCCGGGTCGCCGGCGCCTGCGGCGGCTGGCGCGTGACGCCTGCTGCGGCGCTGCGCCCAGTTCAATCCCAGGGCGGAGCCTCGGCGCCCTGCGCTGCGGCGGCGGACGGCGCGGACACCGGAGCGAGCGCCGGCGCCGCGCCCGGCACCAGTTCGCCGTCGAGCGCCTCGATCAGATCGGGAATCAGCTGGCACAGCTCGCCGGTGGCGATCGCGGCGTCGGCGTCGAAGCCGTCGTCCTGGTGGTTCTGCGAGCCTTTGTGGCTCTCGAAGACCACGTCGTCGAAGCCGACCTTCTTGATCTGCAAGGTCTCGGTGAGCACGAACGAGACCCGGCCGTGCCAGGTCAGCGCCAGCCGGGTCGGCTGCTTGCCCAGCGCGATGTGGCCGCGCACGTCGTCGGTGTCGAGCAGGTGCCGCGCGTAGCGCACCACGGCCTTGGTCTCGTCGCCGGCCTTCAGCTCGCATTCGCGGTCCACCGTGAAGCCCGCCGGCGCCTCGCCCTGGGCCAGCCAGGCGGCCATCGCCACGGCGGGCGACAGCGTGGTCTGCAGCGGCAGCAGCACCAGGCCGCTCCAGGCCTTGATCAGCTGCGTGGCCACCTCTTCGGCGCGCTTGGCGCTGCCGGCGTCGATCATCAGCAGGCGGGCCGTCGGATCGAGCCAGACGCGGATCCGGGCCTGCTTGGTGAAGGCCTGCGGCAGCAGCGCCAGGGTGGCCTCCTCGCGCAGGTCCTTGCTTTCCTTGCGGCCGGGCTTGCGGCCGGTGCTTTGCTCGATCTGGCGGGCCATCTCCTCGACGCGGCGCTTGACCACCGAGCCGGGCAGGATGCGCTGCTCGACCATCAGCGCCATCAGCCACTGGCCGCCCACCGATTCGACCAGCGGCCCGTGGGCCACGCCGCGCGGCTCGACCCAGCCGCTGGATTGCGGCTGGGTCGCCCCGCATTCGGTGAAGCGGGCCTTGGCCAGGGCCTCTTCCGCCTGGCTGAGCGAGGCGGACCATTCCGGCCCGACGCGATAAACGATCAGATTCTTGAACAAGCGATTCCCTCTGGGCCAGGGCGCCGTCGGCCGGGGCTGCGCCGGCTTGGCGCAGCGTGCGCCGGGCGCCGCCAAAAGCGGGGATTGTCCTCGACCCGTCGCCCGGGCCGTGCCGCCGTGCCTACCTGGGTGCGCGCGGTGCCGGATCAGGCGCCGAGCTGGGTGTAGACCGCCCGGGCCAGGCGCTGCAGGCGGGCCGCCGGGATCTGGCCGCTGAGGGCGTAGCCGAAGCGATCGTCGACCCAGTAGAACGTCTCGCCGTCGCCCTCGCGCGCCGAGCGGAACGCGGTCTCGGCCGGGCCCTGGCCGGGCGCGAACACCGCCACGTACAGGGTCACGCGGGTGCCGCCGGCGTCCTGGTACATGAATTGCGCCCGCGGCACGCCGTCGCCGGGCAGCAGCCGGCCGCCCAGCAGCTGGTAGCCCTCGGCGGCCAGCGACGGCACTTTCAGCGGCGCCCCGAGGCGCCGGCTGAGCCACTGCACCAGGTGCGCCTGGTCGGCGGCGGCCACCTCCACCGGGTGGCGCGTCTCGGGCACGAACACCGCGTGCGCCGCCCAGGCCTCGTGGACGAAGGCCGGCGCGGCACCCGCGGCCAGCAAGGCGTCAACGCCGGCCTCGCGCCGGCCCCACCCCCAGCCGCCGGCCACGCCGACGGCCAGCAGCAGCAGCGCCGCCACCGCCTGCGTCCAGAGCGGGGTGCGGCGCAGGCCGCGCGGCGGCGTCCCGCCGGCCTCGCGCCGCACCCGCTCGGTCAGCGCGGCGGGGGCCTCGCCCAGTTCCAGCTGGCGCGCGAGCTGCCGCAGCGCCAGACGGTGGGCCTGCCATTCGGCCACCCGCGCAGCGTCGCCCGCATGCGCGCTCAGCCAGGCCAGCACCGCCGGCGCGCGCTCTGGGGCCAGCAGGCCATCGACGAAGGCGTGCAGTTCGTCGTCACGGATCGGATCGGGGGACGGATTCATCGCTTCACCAGATGCAGGGGGAGCGGACGCGGTGCGGCAGCGCCGCCGCCGTCGGCCAGCAGCTGCCGCAGCCGCTCGCGGGCCCGGTGCAGGCGCGACATCACCGTGCCCACCGGCACGCCCAGCAGCGCCGCCGCTTCCTCGTAGGTGTATTCCTCGACGCTCACCAGCAGCAGCACCTCGCGCATCGGCGCCGGCAGGCGGGCCAGCGCGCGCTCCAGGTCCATGCGCTCGCCCGCCCCGAGCGAGGGCTCGTGGGCGGGCTCGTGGCGGTCGTCGAGCTCGTCATGGTCGTCGTCGTGGCGCCAGTCGCGTCGCTGGTTCAGGTAGAGGTTGTGCATCAGCGAGAGCAGCCAAGCGCGCAGGGCCGATCCCGGCTGCCACAGCGCCCACTTGACGCAGGCACGCTCCAGCGTGTCCTGCACCAGGTCGTCGGCCCGGCTCGCATCGCCCGTCAGCAGGCGGGCATAACGCCGCAACGCGGACAGGTGAACGAGGGTCTGTTCGACGCCCACGGGCCGACGGCGTCAGCGCTCAGGGCCGGGCCAGGTGCCAGACGGACTTGAAGCCGTCGCCGCTGCGGTCGCCCGGCTTGGTGTCCTTGGCCCAGCGATACACCGGCTTGCCTTTGTAAGCCCACTGCAGACGGCCGTCGTCGCGGTGGACGATGCTCCAGTCGCCGTGCGGCGTGGCGTCCATCGCCGCCAGCAGCGGCGGCCAGTTGGTGGCGCAAGGCCCGTTGCAGGCGCTCTTGCCGCCGCCCGCCGGATCCATGTCGAAGGTGTAGAGCGACAGGCCGCCAGGGCTGACCAGCACGCCCTCGCTGACTTGGGCCGGCCCGCCGCCGGTCATCGCGCAGCCTGAGGCCAGGACCGCCGCCAGGGCCAGGGTCAGGGACGAAAGAGAGGGCATCTTGGTCATCGGAAGTCTCCAGTGAAGAGGTAGGGACACCTGCATGAACACCGCAGCGGCGCTGAATATTCCGTCGTCCGTGCCGAAATCCCGGGAATCGTCACGGCGCCCGGTCTTCCCCGGGGGCGGTGCGGCCCGCGCTGCGCCGACCACAGGCTAGCATCGCGCGTTCGCGAGCGCCCGTTCCCGCCTGGAGCCCCTTCCCTTGGATGTACGCACCCTGTTCATCGCCGAAACCTGCGCCCTGGTGGCCACGGCGGTGATGTTCTGGCTCGCCCAGGGCAAGAGCGACCGCGACAACGGCCTGCGCACCTGGACCCTGGGCCTGACCGCCGAGGGATTGGCCTACCTGCTGCTGGCCCACCAGCAGCACTGGCCGGCCTGGCTGGCCACGTCGGTGGGAAACCTGCTGGGCGGCCTCAGCGTGGCGCTGATCTTCGCGGCGCTGCGGCAGTATTTCGCGCGTCCGGTGCCGTGGCGGGCGCTGCTGGCGATGGTCGGGGCCGTCACGGCCGTGGCCGTGGCCGGCGGCGCCGATCCCCACGTCAGCACGATCTTCAACGGCTTCGTCTACGGCGCGACCGAGCTGCTCAACGGTCGCCTGCTGTGGCGCAAGCCACCGGCCGACGCGCGCCGCGTGCAGCGGGTGGTCGCACTGTGGTGCCTGTCGATGGGCGTGGTCCTGCCGGTCCGGGCGGCGCTGCTGTGGCTGACGCTGAGCACACCGGGCGCGCTGAACCTGCCGGACAGCTGGCAACAGCCTCTTTACGTCTACGGGTTTCTCTACATCGTCGTCACCAATCTGGGCTACCTGCTGATGTGCAAGCTGCGCGCCGAAGCGGCGGCGCGCCACCAGGCACTGACCGATGGCCTGACGGGGCTGCCGAACCGACGCGCCCTGGGCGAAGCGCTGGCGCTAAGCCTGGGCACGGCGCAGCGCAGCCAGCGTCCGTTTGCGGTGGTGATGGTCGACCTGGATCACTTCAAGGCGGTCAACGACCAGTTGGGCCACCACGTCGGCGACCGGGTGCTGACCCGCTTTGCCCACCAGTTGCAGGCGGGCCTGCAGGCGCCGGACCAGGCGTTTCGCTATGGCGGTGAAGAGTTCTGTCTGCTGCTGCCGGGCCGCACGACCGACGCGGCCATGCAACGGGTCGAGCGCCTGCGCAGTCGTCTGGCCCGGCCGGCCGCCGATCGCATCCAGATTCCGAGCGCAAGCTGGGGCATCTCGGTCTGGCAGCCCGGCGACACCGACGACGACCTGCTTGGCCGCGCCGATGCGGCGCTCTACCGGGCCAAGGCCGCCGGCCGCGACCGCGTCGAAGCGAACTGACCTGCATCGCGGCGCGGTGCCGCAGACCGTCAGGCGTGGGGGCGTCGACGCCCCTTCTTGTGCGCACGCCCCGGTCGCCGCCCCCCCCAATGGGTGATTCCAGTCCCGTCCCAAACCCGCGGTTCATCGACAAAATCCCCGCCATAACGAATCACGGACAAGGGAGCCGTCATGAGCACCGCCCGGCCGCCCGACGGGGCGAACGCCCTCCCGGAGGGACAGGGCCACCAGCCCGAGGGCGTCGCCGATCACGTCGGAACCAGCCTGCTGCACGGCGCGGCGTCGCGCCTGGATTTCCTCGCCAGCATCGCGCAGCAGGGCCGGCTGCTGCGAATGCACACCGCGCTGCCGGAACTGGCGCTGATTCCCGAGCGGCTGGTGATGCGCGAGGCCGTCAGCCAGCCTTTCGAACTGATCGTCGACAGCCTGTCGACCAGCGCCCATCTGCCGCTCAAGCGCCTGATCGGCCAGCAGATGTCGCTCGGTCTGCTGCAGGCCGATGGCCGCTACCGGCCCTGGCACGGCTACGTGTTCGAAGCCGCGCAGCTCGGCTCCGACGGCGGCCTGGCCCGCTACCGTCTGGTGATGCGGCCCTGGCTGTCGTTGCTGGGCCTGCGACGCGACAGTTTCATCTACCAGGACAAGACGGCCACCCAGATCATCGAGGACATCTTTGCCGATTACCCGCAGGCGGCCTACCGGCTCGAGGTCACCGAGACCCTGCGCACCCGCAGCCTGTGCTGCCAGTTCCGCGAGAGCGACCTGGACTTCGTCACCCGGCTGCTGGCGGAAGAGGGCCTGGCCTACCACTTCGAACACGACGCCCATGCCACGGTGGACCGCGCCAGCGCCGCACTGCACACCCTGGTCGTCAGCGACCGCCAGGCACCGCGCCCCGACCTGGGCGACCTGCGCTTTGCCGGCCAGCATGAGGCCGTCACCGCCTTTGCCGCGCGGCGCAGCCTGCAACCGACGGCGGTGAGCCTGGGCAGCTGGAACTACCGCCAACTGGCCGGCACCGGCGTCGAACTCGGCAGCGTGCTGGCCTTGGGCGAGTTGCCCACGCTGGAGTTCTACGACGGTGCGGGCGCCTACCGCTACCAGGACACCACCCATGCCCGGCGCGCGGCCGAACTGGCACTGGCGGCGCTGGAGTTGGGCGTCAAGCAGTTCGAGGGCCAGGGCAGCGCCCGACACCTCCAGGCTGGCAGCCAGTTCGCGCTGATCGACCACCCCTTGTACGGCGCCCACGCCACCCTCCCGGCGGCCGCGCTCGGCACCCATCCGCGCCCGGACAACCGTTTCACGCTGCTGGCCGTCGAACACCACGCGGCCAACAACCTCGGTGCCCAGGCCGCCCTGTTGCTGAGCACCACCGACCTGGAGCGCGGCAGCTACAAGAACCACTTCCTCGCCAGCCCGGCCGCCGCCCCGGTGGTGCCGCGCCTGCAGCGCAAACCCACCGCCCCCGGATGCCAGACCGCCGTCGTGGTCGGCCTCTCGGGCGAAGCCCTCACCACCGACCGCGACCACCGGGTCAAGATCCAGTTCCCCTGGCAACGCGGCACGCGCCCGCTGGCCGGCGGCCTGGCCCATGACCCCGGCCCCGACGCCCGAGGCAACGCCCCCGGCAACGAGCACTCGGGCACCTGGGTGCGGGTGGCCGGCCCGAGTGCCGGCGCCAACTGGGGCGCGGTGTTCACCCCGCGCGTCGGCAGCGAAGTGCTGGTGGATTTCATCGAGGCCGACATCGACCGGCCGGTCATCGTCGCCGCCCTGTACAACGGCCAGGACACGCCCCCCTTTGCGGCGGGCGTGGATTCGGGTGCGAACCACCCCGGCGTCCTCAGCGGCCTGCACACGCCCAGCCTGGACTCGGCAGGCTACAACCAATGGGTGATGGACGACGCCACCGGCCAGTTGCGCATGCGCCTGCTGTGCAGCTACAGCGCGGCCGAACTGGGCCTGGGCCATCTGATCGCCCAGCCGGCCCAGGGGGCCCGGCGCGGAGCCTGGCGCGGCTCGGGCTTCGAAGCCGGTACCCAGGCCTGGACCAGCCTGCGCGCCGCCCGCGGCCTGATCCTCAGCACCCACGTGCGCAGCGCCGGCGATGGCGGCGCCGACGCCACCCAGATGGACGCCGCCGAGACGCTGAGCCACCTGCAGGCCGCCCGCGGCCTGGCCCAGGCGCTGAGCCAGGCCGCGCAGACCGGCACCGCGCAGGCCCTGCACAGCGTCGATGCCGGCCAGGCCCTGGCTCAAGTCACCCAGGCCATCGACCCCACGCAAGAGGGCAGGCACCCGGCCCAGGTCCACGGCCAGGATGCGCTCAAGGCCCACGACCGGAACCTGGCCGGTCCGGTGGAGGCCTTTGCCAAGCCGCTGATCGTGATGGACACCCCCAGCACCCTGGCCTGGGCCAGTGATGGCGCCCTCACCCACCTGGCGGGCCAGGTCCTCGGCCTGACCAGCCAGGGCGACCAGCACGACGCCGCCGCCCACACCCACAGCACCGTGGCCGGCCGCACCGCCAGCCTCTACACCCACGCCGGTGGCCTGCAGGCCATCGCCGCCCGCGGTCCCCTCAGCCTGCGCGCCCACACCGACGCCCTGCAGATCCTGGCCGATCAGAACATCCAGATCCTCAGCGTCAATGGCGAGATCCACCTCACCGCGCACGACAGGATCGAGCTCGTCGGTGGCGACAGCGCCATCGCGCTCGACGGCCCCGACATCACCTTCACCACCCCGGGCACCTGGACAGCCCGAGGCAGCGCGCATGGGTTCCGTGCGGGCGGGAGCGGTGCGGCAGGGGCGGCGGAGTTGCCAAGTGGGCTGGCGACGGCTGTCGCCGCCATGCCGCTGATGTCGGCTCCGGCGGCGCAGCACAGCGAGCGCCTGGCGCTGTACCACCCCTTGCAGGCCGACGGCACCCCGTTGGGCGTTCGACTCGTGGCTGACCAGTCCTTGGTCGATCAGGCCCGCGTCCGCCATGGCGCCATGGCGCCGCGACGACTGCGCGAGCGTCCAGAAGACAACGTCTTGCTCGTCGGCCCCGCCGGCGCGTGGCGAGTGAGCTACCTCCAGGACGCCCCACGACCCGCAGCGGTCGATGATGGCCTGGTCCCCTGAATCCACCGTCGCGACAGAGCCATGTCAGAAACGCAAACCGCCCCTGCCCACGCCCCGGATGGGAGCCAGGCCGAAGAGGAATACCTGGTTCCGCTGCTGTTCCGGGATGCCCTGGATCAACCCATCAGAAACCTTCAGGTGTTCGTCGGCCTGCCCGCTGGCGAGCTGGCAGCCGTCACCTCGGCAGCAGGTGACATCACGATGGCGTTTGATGTGGACAGCACCGCTCACGCGCCGGTCGATGTTCTCGATGCCACCGGCAAGCGCCAACAGGTGTGCGTGCTCGACCTGGCGCAATGCACGCATGCCGTGATCATCCGCAGTCCCAAGGTGGTGGTGGACATGCCCCTGCGCGCGCACCAGCAAACGCTGCCCCCGGCACCACGGACGGCGGACCAGGCTGCCCCCGAACCGCCCCCCCATCCCTCGAAGCCGAGGCCACGGAAAGTGGATCTGTCGGTGCCCTGGTGGCAAGCCAACGGCGCCCGGGCCGCGGCAGAGACGGCATTTTCCCCCGTCATTGCAGCGCACACTTTGCAAGCTGCGCGCAACCCAGCGGCCCAGCATGGCCTGACCACCTCGGGCAACCCGGTGACGCTGGTGGCGGGACCGGAGTGCCCGAACAAAGACCAACTGGTGCTGGGCAAGAACAACGTCTATCGCGAGGCCATCCTGGGTGCAGCCCAGCGCCTGGGCCTGATCCCCCAGGCGATCTGCGCGCTCATCGACTGCGAAGCCGCCAAGGTGGCCGAGCACATCGCGCTGCGAGATCGGGACGGAAATCCGCTCAGGGACAGGACAGGCCAGGCTCGCATGAGAACGGTCCACGAGCTCTGGAAGGCCGACTCCGGCAACGCGCAGAGCGGCGCGGCCGGGCTCACGCAGTTTCTTGCGAGCACTTGGCTGGGCCACGTGCTCATCCCTGGACGCTACATCCACGATCAAAGCAGAATCGCAGGCTGGGTGCGCCTGGAAGACGTCCCCAAACTCGGTCAACGCTGGGTGTTCGTGTTGGCCGATGGCCAGACCACCCTCGCGCCTGCGTCACATCGCACGGATGCCCATGTCAAGGCCTGTCTGTCGATGCGCATGGACCCCACCTGGTCGATCAACGCCGCCGCAGACTATGGCCATGCCAACCTTCAACTCCTCAAGGCCAAGGGTTTCAAGATCGACGGACTGGCCGACATGGACAAGGCCAAGCTGATGTACCTGATGCATCACGAAGGCGAGGGGGCCGGGCCAGCGTTCATCAGCAACACGCTGGCGCCGACGGACAAGGCCAAGCAGGCACTCAGACGGAAGTTTGTGGCGCAGATCGGGAACAGCGGGGTCGAAAAAGCAATGCGGGAATCTGGTGACGACGTTGAGGATGCCTACAGATCTTGGCTTGCGAAGTACATCGACGATCGATTCAGGGAGAGCAAGAGGTTTCACTGTTCAAGCCCAGCGCTGCCCAACGATCTTTCAGGCATTTTGGTAGCGGTTGGCGGAGAGGAGGTTTCCTCACTATGAGGCCATTGATATTCCTTGCGATGATGACTTTGTGTGGGGTCTGCTCTGGCGTTGAGCCCTGCGAGAAGGGCCGAGGAGTAGACACACAGTTCGGGAGACTTTTCACTACAACCTGCAAAGTTGGGGAAGGGCAATATCAGGTTTCCCTATCTGTCGGTCTGACCAAGATCGTTGAGGACGAAGCCCTTTTTCGAGAAGACCGAAGCGATGACTTATCTGTATGGATTTTCAAGAGTGGACACTTCCCTGTGGAGACCGGTTGCTCAACCAACCTCTACCTGATCGACCTCTCCCGCCAACCCGTCAAGGTCATCGCCTTCGGCGTCAAGAACGCCTGCAACGAATTCCATTGGGCGTCGTGGGGCAAGAAGCGCAGCGTCATTGCGCTGAAGAACAACGTCCGGTTCGTCTACGAGGACGGCAAGCTGACACCGCCCGCCAAGGGGGCCCGGCTGTTCGAGATGATCGAGCCGCCGCACTCCAGCCGCGGCGGCGGACTGGCCGAGGAGGACGCCATTCCGTTCGCCGAAGAGGTTCCTTTGCCGAAGTGACGTGTGCGCCGCCGGCGTGAACGGAACCGCGCGGGCGCCCTGGGCGCGGACCGCGTGGCTCAGGGCGCCTCAGGGCGCCTCAGGCCGCCTCGGGCCGGGTCGGTTCCGGCAGCTGGATCAGGCCGGTGTTGTAGTTGTAGTCGTAGGCTTCGCCGTGGCGGCCCCATTCGATCGCCACCCGCAGCACGCGCTCGGCCTCTTCGGCGTCCAGGCTCTCGCGCAGCAGCCGCAGGAACGGCTCCTCGGGCAGTTCGCCCGAAGGCTCCTGGAGCAGGCTGTGGCGGATGTGCGCGGCCAGCGGCACCCGGGCCAGCAGCTGCTGGCCGAACAAGACCTGGCGCTCGGCGTTTTCGGCTTCCACGTAGTGGATGCCCAGCGGGGTCACGGTGACGTCGCCGCCGGCCAGCTGCGCCAGGTCGAGCATCGCCAGTGCCTCGACCAGCGGCAGCAGTTCCTCGTCGGTGAGCTCGGTTTCCTCGGCCAGTTGCGGCAGGTCGGCACGGCCCTTGAACGGCTCGTCGAGCAGGCGCTCCAGCAAGTCCTCCATGCGGCCGATGTTGGCCTCGGGCAGGCGCTCGTCCAGGCGCATGCGCTCCGGCTCCTCCGCCGCGCGGCCGGTGCGCACGCGGCCGGCCGTCATCACCGCGTAGATCTCGTCGACCAGCGCGCGCACCTCGGCGCTGTCGGCATTGCGAGGGCGCGGCAGGTTGACCACCATCTGGAACTTCACGCGGCCGGGGTCGCTGGCGAAGATCAGCACGCGGTCGGCCATCATCACTGCCTCTTCGATGTTGTGCGAGACCACCAGGATGGCCTTGGTCGGGATCTGCTGCTCCTCCCACAGTTCCAGGATGTCGTCGCGCAGGCCCTCGCCGGTCAGCACGTCCAGCGCCGAGAAGGCCTCATCCATCAGCAGCACGTCAGGGTCGACCACCAGCGCTCGGGCGATGCCCACCCGCTGGCGCATGCCGCCCGACAGTTCGCGCGGCAGCGCGCTCTCGAAACCCGAGAGGCCGATCAGCTCGATCGCCGCCTCGGCGCGGCGGGCGCGTTCCTCGGGCGGCATGCCGCGAGCCTCCAGGCCGATCTCGACGTTCTGCTGCACCGTCAGCCACGGGAACAGCGCGAACGACTGGAACACCATGCTGATGCCGCGGGCCGGACCGTACAGCGGCTGGCCGCGGTAGAGCACGTCGCCGCGGTCGGCTTCGATCAGGCCGGCCATGATGCGCAGCAACGTCGACTTGCCCGAGCCCGACTGGCCCAACAGCGCGACGATCTCGCGCTCGCGCAGCGTGAAGTCGACCGCGTCGAGCACGTTGCGCGGCGCGCCGTCGGCGGCCTTGAACGACTTGCCGACGCCTTTCAGTTCAACGATGGGTTGGCTCATGGTGCGGGTGCGCCTGCAAGGCTCAGAAATTCAGTCGATCTTCGGTCATCCGGTACAACCGGCGCCAGACGAAATGGTTCAGCGTCATCACGTAGATGCACATCACGCCGATGCCCAGCGCGATGCGCGGGAAGTCGCCGGCGGCGGTCATCTGGGCGATGTAGCTGCCGATGCCGTGGGCCTGCACCGTGGTGCTGCCCCAGGTCACGTACTCGGACACGATGCTGGCGTTCCACGAACCGCCGCTGGCGGTGATGGCGCCGGTGACGAAGCTCGGAAACACTGCCGGCAGCAGGTAGCGACGCCACTTCAGCGCCCCCTTGAGTCCCAGGTTGCGCGCCGCGTAGCGCAGCTCGGTGGGAATGGTCGACGCGCCGGCGATGACGTTGAACAGCAGGTACCACTGGGTGCCGAAGATCATCAGCGGCGACAGCCACAGGTCGGCATTCAGGTGGAAACGCACGATCACCAGCACGAAGACCGGGAACATCAGGTTCGCCGGAAACGCCGCCAGAAACTGCGCCACCGCCTGCATGCGCTCGGACAGCCGCGGATTCATGCCGATCCAGATGCCCACCGGCACCCAGAACAGCGCCGCCAACGCGATCAGCACCACCACCCGGATCAGCGTCAAGAAGCCGAGCAGGACCACGTGGCCGACTTCGGCCCAGCCGACCTCGGCATGGATGAAATCGAACAACCGCCACGCCGCCAGCATCACCAGCGCGGCCACCACCGCGTCCCAGACCCGGGTCACGGTCGGCGAGGTGGGTGTCGCGCGGGCACGGATCGACGTGCCGTCGTGCGAGATGCGAAACAGCGTGATCGAGCGATCCAGCCCGCGCGAGACGACGCCGGCCATGCTTTGCAGCCGATCGGTACGGCGCAGCCAGGTCAGCAGCCACGAGTCCTGTGCCTGGCCGCCACCGATCTCCTCGAATCGGAAGCGGTCGGCCCAGGCCAGCAACGGGCGGAAGAACAGCTGGTCGTACAGCAGCACGCCCACCAGCATCGCGCCCACCGCCCAGCCGATCGCCCCCAGGTTCTTGGCCTCGATCGCCTGCGCGATGTACGAGCCGATGCCCGGCAGCTTGATGCTCTGGTTCGACACCGAGATCGCCTCCGACGCGACCACGAAGAACCACCCGCCCGACATCGACATCATCATGTTCCACAGCAGCGCGGGCATCGCGAACGGCATGTCCAGCCGCCAGAAACGCTGCCAGCCCGACATCTGGAACACCCGCGCGGCCTCCTGCAACTCGGGCGGCACGGTCTTGAGCGACTGGTACAGGCTGAACGCCATGTTCCAGGCCTGCGAGGTGAAGATCGCGAAGATCGCCGCGCATTCGACCCCGAACAGATTGCCCGGGAACAGCGCGATGAACGGCGCGACGGCGATCGCCTGGAAACCCAGGATGGGGATCGACTGCAGGATGTCGAGCAGCGGCACCAGCACCTTTTCGGCCGCCCGGTAACGTGCCGCCAACACCGCGAAACCGATGCTGAAGCCCAGCGCCAGCGCCAGCGCCATGAACATGCGCAAGGTGGTGCGCAGCAGGTAATAAGGCAGGCCGATGGGATCGAGCGAGATCGGCAGCTCGGTGCCCAGCTGGTAGGGCGTGGCCATCTGCCGCGCGCCATAGGCCAGGCCGACCAGGATCGCCATCACCAGCGGGAACAGCGCCCAGTCCCAGCGGTTGCCGCCAGCGTCCACCACCTGGCGAGGAAAGTAGGTCTTGAAGTTGGTCATGGCCGGCTGGGGGTGCGTGGTGCGCCCCGGTCAACCCGCCATTGTCGCGCTGGCGCGTGACGGAACGATGAAGCGCGGAAGGTCAGCGTCGCGTGCGGCCGCCGCTGTCGGCCGCCGGAGGCTGGCCCGGAGCGGCCGAAAACAGCCGCGCCGCCCGGCCCTTGAGCTCCAGCAACTCGCTCGGCGTGACCGAGTACTTGCGGCCGACCACGTCGACCTCGACCCGGAACTCGACCTCTTTCTTGCCGTTGCTGAGGATGCCGCTGGTGAAGTCGTAGTCTTCGTCCTCGCCCGGGAAGCCGTCGTACGGCGGGTCGTTGTCGTCCGACAGCCGGACATCCCGGATCTCGCCGCTGGCCAGGTCGAGCACGCCGGTGGATTCGACCACGCTGTCGGCCAGCTCGTCGATGATTCGGATGGGCAGTTTCAGGTCCACGGCGGGGTGCCTCGGGCGTCGGAAGAAGGAAGCGGCGGATTCTAGCCGCGGGGCGCCGGCGCCGCGGCCGCGCGGGCCGCGTGCCCGGGCTGGATTACAGCTGCACCGGCGGGCTGTGCCAGATCTCGTGGGCGTATTCGGCGATCGTGCGGTCGGATGAAAAGTAGCCCATGCCGGCGACGTTCAACACGGCCTTGCGGGTCCAGGCATCGGCGCTGCGGTAGAGCATGTCCACCTGGTCCTGGGTGTCGACGTAGCTCCGGTAGTCGGCCAGCAGCAGGTAATGGTCGCCCCAGTGGACGAGCGCGTCGACGATGGCCTGGTAGCGGCCGGGCTCGCCGGGGCTGAAGACGCCGCTGCGCAGGGCGTCCAGCACGGCCGCGAGTTCAGGGTCCTTGTCGACCCAGTCGCGCGGCTGGTAGCCCCCGGCCTTCAACTCGGCGACCTCGGGCGTGGTGTGGCCGAAGATGAAGATGTTGTCCGCGCCCACATGATCGCGCATCTCGACGTTGGCGCCGTCGAGCGTGCCGATGGTCAGCGCGCCGTTGAGTGCGAACTTCATGTTGCCGGTGCCGGAGGCCTCGGTGCCGGCGGTGGAGATCTGCTCGCTCAGGTCGGCCGCCGGCATGATGACCTCGGCCAAGCTGACGCTGTAGTTCGGAATGAAGACGACCTTGAGCCGGTCGCCCACCCGCGGGTCGTTGTTGACGACCCGGCCCACGTCGTTGATCAGCTGGATGATCAGCTTGGCCGTCTTGTAGGCCGAGGCGGCCTTGCCGGCGAACACCACCGCCCGCGGCACCCCGTGGCCGTCCGGATCGGCCAGGATGCGCTGGTAGCGGGTGATCACGTGCAGCACGTTGAGCAACTGGCGCTTGTACTCGTGGATGCGCTTGACCTGCACGTCGAACAAGGCGTCGGGGTTCAGGTTCACGCCGAGCTGCCGGGCCACCAGCGCGGCCAGTCGCTCCTTGTTCTGGCGCTTGACGCGGCGGAACGCGCCCAGGAAGCCGGGCAGCTCGATCGCCGCCCTGATGCCCTGCAACTGGTCGAGATCGCGCCGCCAGCCATGGCCGATGCGGGCGTCCAGCAGCGCCGCCAGGCCCGGATTTGCGTGGGCCAGCCAGCGCCGCGGCGTGACGCCGTTGGTCTTGTTGTTGAAGCGCTCGGGCCACAGCCGGGCGAAGTCGGCGAAGATGCTTTGCTGCATCAGCTCGGAGTGCAGCGCCGAAACGCCGTTGACCGAGTGGCTGGCCACCACCGCCAGGTAGGCCATGCGCACGCGGCGCTCGCCCGATTCGTCGATCAGAGACAGGCGGCGCATCAGCTCCGGGTCGGCACCGTGGCTGCGCGTGAGCTCGGTCAGGAAATGGGCATTGATGTCGAAGACGATGCGCAGGTGGCGCGGCAGCACGCGGCCGAACATCTCCACCGGCCAGGTCTCCAGCGCCTCGTGCATCAGCGTGTGGTTGGTGTAGCTGAAGACCTTCTGGCACAGCGCCCAGGCCTGGTCCCAGGCCAGGCGGTGCTCGTCCAGCAGCACCCGCATCAGCTCGGGGATGGCCAGCACCGGGTGGGTGTCGTTCAGGTGGATGCTGACCTTGTCGGCCAGGCGCTCGAAGCCGGCATGGCCGCGCAGGTAGCGCCGCACCAGGTCCTGCACGCTGGCGCTGACGAAGAAGTATTCCTGGCGCAGCCGCAGTTCGCGCCCGGACAGCGTCGAGTCGTCCGGATAGAGCACGCGCGAGACGTTCTCGCTGTGGTTCTTGCCCTCGACCGCGCCGAAGTAATTGCCCTGATTGAAGGCCTTGAGGTCCATCTCCTCGGTGGCCTTGGCGCTCCACAGGCGCAGCGTGTTGGTGGCGGTGGTGCCGTAGCCGGGGATGATGGTGTCGTAGGCCATCGCCAGCACGTCGTCGGTGTCGAGCCAGCGCACCACCGTGCCGGCGCCGCTGCCCTGCTCTTCGAGCCGGCCGCCGAAACGCACCCGGAAGGTGACCTCGGGCCGCGGGAACTCCCAGGGGTTGCCGCCGGTCAGCCAGTAGTCCGGCGCCTCGACCTGGCGGCCGTCGACGATCTGCTGGCGGAACATGCCGTAGTCGTAGCGGATGCCGTAGCCGAAACCCGGCACGCCCAGCGTCGCCATCGAATCGAGAAAGCAGGCCGCCAGCCGGCCCAGACCGCCGTTGCCCAGCGCGGCATCGGGTTCGAGCTCGAACAGGCCGTCGATGTCGACCTCCAGCTCCGACAAGGCCTGCCTGAGCGCCGGCATCAGGTCCAGCGCGAGCACCGCGTTGCTGAAGGTGCGGCCGATCAGGAACTCCATCGACAGGTAGTAGACCCGCTTGACGTCCTGCGCGTACTGCGCGCGGGTGGTCTTCATCCAGCGCTCGACCAGGTGATCGCGCACCGCGTAGGCCGCGGCGTGCATCCAGTCCTCGGGCCGGGCCGAGATCGGGTCCTTGCCGACCTGGTACATCAGCTTGTTGGCGATCGCGCGCTTGAGCGCCGGCACATCGCCGGCGAGTTGGTCGTACTGGTGCTCGAACTGGGTCAGGTCCATCGGGGGATCCGCTTGGGGGGTCAATGAAATCGGCCGGTCCATCGGCGCGTCAATGCGACAGCGCCTGGCGGTAGACCTGCACGTAGGCCCGGGCCGCGACGGCCCAGTCGTGGCGCTGGGCCATCGCGCTGCGCTGCACCGCCCGCCAGTCGCCTTCGCGCCGGTACAGCGCGAAGGCGCGCCGGATCGCCGCGTCCAGCCCCGCGGGACTGAACTCGTCGAACACGAAGCCGGTGGCGCGGCCTTCGTCCAGCGCTTCGAGCGAGGCATCGGTGACGGTATCGGCCAGGCCGCCGACGCGCCGCACCAGCGGCAGGCAGCCATAGGCCAGGCCGTAGAGCTGGGTCAATCCGCAGGGTTCGAAGCGCGAGGGCACCATGATCACGTCGCCGCCCGCCACCAACTGGTGCGCAAACGGCTCGTCGTAGCCGATGCGCACCGCCACAGCGCGCGGGTGGGCCTGGGCCAGCGCGGTGAACGCAGCTTCCATGCCCGCATCGCCGCTGCCCAGCAAGGCGAACTGCCCGCCGCGCTCGACCAGCGCGGGCAGCGTCTCCTGGACCAGGTGCAGGCCCTTCTGCTCGGTCAGCCGCGAGACGACGACGAACAGCGGCCCGCGGGCGTCGCCGGCCAGGCCCAGCCGCGCCTGCAGGGCGGCCTTGCAGCGCGCCTTGCCGGCCATCTCGCCCGCGTCGTAGGTCGATTCGATCAGCGGGTCGCACGCCGGCTGCCAGACCGCCGCGTCGACCCCGTTCAGGATGCCGTACAGCACGCCAGCCCGCGCCCGCAGCAGGCCGTCCAGCCCCTGGCCCTGTTCGGGCTGCTGGATCTCGCGGGCATAGGTGGGACTGACGGTGGTCAGCCGGTCGGCGAAATACAGCCCGGCCTTCATGAAGTTGAGCTGCCCGTAGCACTCCAGCCCCTCGGGCTGGAAATAGCTCGGCGGCAGGCCGAGGTCGGGGAACAGCCGGGCGTCGAAGTGGCCCTGGTACGCCAGGTTGTGCACCGTGTAGACCGAGGCCGTCGGCGCCCCCAGCGCCTTGATGCACGCCGGCGCCAGCGCGGCGTGCCAGTCGTGCGCATGCACGAGTTCGGCGCGCCACGCCGGGTCGATGCCGCGCGCCAGTTCGGCGGCCGCCCAACCCAGCCGGGCGAAGCGCAGGTGGTTGTCGGCAAACGGATGCTGACGCGCGTCGGCGTAGGGCCCGCCGTCGCGGCGGTACAGCGACGGCGCGTCCACCACATAGGCCTGGCAGCCGCAGGCCGGCAGCGCGCCCAACAGCAGGCGGGCGCCGGGCACCCGGCCATGCGGGGGCAGCTCGGCCACGGCGACCGGCTCGTGCAGGCCGGCTAGGATGGCCTCGAAGCCCGGCAGCAGCACACGCGCGTCGACACCGGCCGCCGCCAGCGCGGCCGGCAGCGCCCCGGCCACGTCGGCCAGCCCGCCCGTCTTGAGCAGGGGAAAGATCTCGGCGCAAACCTGCAGCACGCGCATCGGAGTCACCCCTTGCCCAGGCGGGCGATCATGTCGCGCGTCACCAGCACGACGCCCCCCGGGCTGCGGTAGAAGCGGCTGGCGTCGAGCTCGGCATCCTCGCCGATCACCAGGCCTTCGGGCAGCTTGCAGCGGCGATCGATCACCGCGTTTTTGATCCGGCAGTGGCGATTGATCTGCACGTCGGGCAGCACCACGGTGTGGTCGATCTGGCTGTAGGAGCGCACCAGCACGTTCGAGAACAGCACCGAATCGCGCACCGTGGCGCCGGAGACGATGCAGCCGCCCGAGACCAGGCTGTCGATGGCCTGGCCGACCCGGCCGGCGGCGGGCTCGTCGTGCACGAACTTGGCCGGCGGCAGCTGCTCCTGGTAGGTCCAGATCGGCCATTCGCCGTCGTACATGTTCAGCTCGGGCGTGGTCGAGGCCAGATCCAGGTTGGCGGCCCAGTACGCATCGACGGTGCCGACGTCGCGCCAGTAGGCGCGCGAGAACGGCGGGTTGGCGATCGCCGACATCGAGAACGGGTGCGCCAGCGCCTGGCCTTCGCGCACGGCCTTGGGGATCAGGTCCTTGCCGAAATCGTGGCTGGACGACGGCTCGGCAGCGTCCTCTTCGAGCAGCCGGAACAGGTAGTCGGCGCTGAACACGTAGATGCCCATGCTGGCCAGCGACAGGCCGGGGTTGCCGGGCATCGCCGGCGGATCGGCGGGCTTTTCGACGAATTCGGTGATGCGGCGCTGGGCGTCGATCGCCATCACGCCGAAGCCCTTGGCCTCCTCGCGCGGTACCTCGATGCAGCCGACCGTGACGCCGCGGCCGCTGTCGACATGGTCGGCCAGCATGATGGAGTAATCCATCTTGTAGACATGGTCGCCCGCCAGCACCACGACGTAGTCGGGCGGCGTCGAGTTGCGGATGATGTCCAGGTTCTGCCAGATCGCATCGGCGGTGCCGCGGTACCAGTGCTCCTCGTCCAGCCGCTGCTGGGCGGGCAGCAGGTCGACGAACTCGTTCATCTCATTGCGCATGAAGCTCCAGCCGCGCTGCAGATGGCGCAGCAGCGAATGCGACTTGTACTGGGTGATCACGCCGATCCGGCGCATGCCCGAATTCAGGCAGTTCGACATCGCGAAATCGATGATGCGGAACTTGCCGCCGAAATGCACCGCCGGCTTGGCGCGGTTGTTCGTCAAATCCATCAGGCGGGAGCCTCGCCCCCCGGCCAGCACCAGGGCCAGGGTGCGGCGGGCGAGTTGGCGCGATCGAGCATTGCGGGTGAGGTCCATGGGCTTGTCTCCGAATCTTCGCGATGCCGCCGGCGCCGGGCAGCACGAACGCTGGGATGTTGCGATTCTGTCTTGCGCTTTTCATGCCGGCCTCCCATCTTGCCCTGGAAACCGGACGCCTCTCTGGCGCGGCCCCTCGCGATGAACCCGAAGCGAGACCCGGCCCGGCCGGAAAGCTGGCGGTGGCCCGGGCCTTGCTGGATACTTGCCGACGCACCCAAGTGCCGCCGCACGGCCGTCGTCGCGGCCGCCGCCGGCAGGAGACCTGGATGGACTTGACCCCTCGCGAAAAAGACAAGCTGCTGATCTTCACCGCCGCCCTGCTGGCCGAGCGCCGCCTGGCGCGCGGGCTGAAGCTGAACGTGCCGGAGGCGATCGCGCTGATCAGCGCCGCCATCATGGAAGGCGCGCGCGACGGCAAGTCGGTCGCGCAGCTGATGAGCGAAGGCAAGACCGTGCTCAGCCGTCGCCAGGTGATGGACGGCGTGGCCGAGATGGTGCCCGAGATCCAGATCGAAGCCACCTTCCCCGACGGCACCAAGCTGGTGACCGTGCACCAACCGATCGACTGAGGATGCACCATCCTGGTGTCGAGCGCCCCACCCCACCGTCGCATGACCCGAGGCGCCCCGCCCGCATCGGGCTGCGGCGCCCCTGAACGGAGCTCCCCATGATCCCTGGCGAATTGCTCACCGACCCCGGCGACCTGCCCCTGAACCCCGGCCGCCGCACCCGCAGCCTGGTGGTGGAAAACGCCGGTGATCGGCCGATCCAGGTCGGCTCGCATTACCACTTCGCCGAGACCAACGCCGGCTTGCGCTTCGACCGCGACGCCGCCTTCGGCATGCGGCTGAACATCGCCAGCGGCACGGCCGTGCGTTTCGAGCCCGGCCAGCAGCGCACCGTGGAGCTGGTGGACTACGCCGGCAGCCGGACGGTCTATGGCTTCCGCGGCCAAGTGCAAGGAAAACTCTGATGGCTCAGATCGGCAAGCGTGCCTACGCCGAGATGTTCGGCCCGACGCTCGGCGACCGCGTGCGGCTGGCCGACACCGACCTGATCATCGAGGTCGAGGACGACTACACCCTGCGCGCCGGCGGCTACGGCGAAGAGGTGAAGTTCGGCGGCGGCAAGACCATCCGCGACGGCATGGGCCAGAGCCAGGTGCCCAACGGCCCGGGCGTGCGCGAGGCGGTGGACTGCGTGATCACCAATGCGCTGATCCTCGACCACTGGGGCATCGTCAAGGCCGACATCGGCCTGCGCGGCCAGCGCATCGCGGCCATCGGCAAGGCCGGCAACCCCGACGTGCAGCCCGGGGTCGACATCGTCATCGGCCCGGGCACCGAGGTGATTGCGGCCGAGGGCCTGATCGTCACCGCCGGCGCCGTCGACACCCACATCCATTTCATCTGCCCGCAGCAGATCGAAGAGGCGCTGGCCAGCGGCGTCACGACGATGCTGGGCGGCGGCACCGGACCGGCCACCGGCACCTTCGCCACCACCTGCACGCCCGGCCCCGAGAACATCGCCCGCATGCTGCAGGCGGCCGACGGCTTCGCGATGAACCTGGGCTTCTTCGGCAAGGGCAACGCCAGCCGCCCGGCGGCGCTGGAGCAGCAGGTCGAGGCCGGCGCGATCGGCCTGAAGCTGCACGAGGACTGGGGCACCACGCCGGCGGCGATCGACTGCTGCCTGGGCGTGGCCGAGCAGACCGACGTGCAGGTGGCGATCCACACCGACACGCTGAACGAATCGGGCTTCGTCGAGGACACCATCGCCGCGTTCAAGGGCCGCACCATCCACAGCTTCCACACCGAAGGCGCCGGCGGCGGCCACGCGCCCGACATCATGAAGGTGGTGGGCGAGGCCAACGTGCTGCCCTCCTCCACCAACCCGACACGACCGTACACGGTGAACACGCTGGACGAGCACCTGGACATGCTGATGGTCTGTCACCATCTGGATGCCTCCATCGCCGAGGACCTGGCCTTCGCCGAGAGCCGCATCCGCCGCGAGACCATCGCCGCCGAGGACATCCTGCACGACCTGGGCGCCATCAGCATGTTCAGCTCCGACTCGCAGGCCATGGGCCGCGTCGGCGAGGTCAGCATCCGCTGCTGGCAGACCGCGCACAAGATGAAGCAGCAGCGCGGGCCGTTGCCGGGCGACACCGAACGCCACGACAACGCCCGCGTCAAGCGCTACCTGGCCAAGCTGACCATCAACCCGGCGCTGTCGCACGGCATCGCCCACGAGGTCGGCAGCATCGAGGTCGGCAAGTGGGCCGACCTGGTGTTCTGGCGCCCGGCCTTCTTCGGCGTGAAGCCCAGCCTGATCCTCAAGGGCGGCTTCATCGCGATGGCCGCGATGGGCGACCCGAACGCCAGCATCCCCACGCCGCAACCGGTGCACTACCGGCCGATGTTCGGCAGCTTCGGCGGCGCGCTGTCGCGCGGCTCGCTAAGCTTCGTCAGCCAGGCCGCGCTGGCCAGCGGTGCCGCCGAAGGCTACGGCCTGCACAAGCGGCTGGCCGCGGTGAAGGCGTGCCGCACGGTCAAGAAGCAGCACATGGTGCACAACCACTACACGCCGGTGATGGAGATCGACGCCCAGACCTACCAGGTGCGCGCCGACGGCCAGTTGCTGTCCTGCGAGCCGGCCACCGTGCTGCCGATGGCGCAGCGCTACTTCCTGTTCTGACGGGCCGCCCGCGGTGGCCGACCTCGCGAACGGGCGGGCGTTGCGGGGGCTTTACATCGCAGCCCGACCTCGCGCCAGCATGGCGGCGCGACTCCTGCCAGAATCGCCGGCTGCGAAGAATGCGGTGCAGCAACGGCGAGGGCCTTGCTCGGGGTGTGGCCGGCTGGCCGATCACGCGAAAGGTTCGCCGCGGAGACCGCCGCCTGCGTCTGGAGGACGAAATGTTGACACTCGAAGCATCGCCCGGAGCGGTGTGCAAGACGGCGAGGCTGCCCGCGCGGCTGCGGCGCCGACCGCTGGGATGGCTACTGGTGTGTGCCGCGCTGGGCGGTTGCGCCATGGGCCCCGACTTCAAGGCGCCGGCGCCCCCCGCAGCCGCGCAAGGTGCGCACTACACCGAAGGCCCGCTGCCGGACCAGACGGTGGCCTCGACGGGCGCCGACGGCGTGGCCCAGCGTTTCGTCGCCGACCAGGACATCCCGGCCCAATGGTGGACGCTGTACCACTCCGAGGCGCTGAACCGGCTGATCGACCAGGCGCTGAAGAACAGCCCGACGCTGGCCGCCGCCCAGGCCACGCTGCGCCAGGCCCAGGAGAGCTATCGCGCCGCCTCGGGACAGCTGGAGATGCCCAGCGTGACCGGCCAGCTGGGCATCAGTCGCCAGCACGCCTCGGCGGTCTCCAGCGGCGCGCCCGGCGGCGTCGAATACACGCTGTACAACGCGGCGGTCAACGTCTCGTACACGGTCGATCTGTTCGGCGCCAATCGCCGCGCGCTGGAGGGCCAGCAGGCCCTGGTCGACACCCAGCAGTACCAGCTGGAAGCGGCGCGGCTGGCGCTCAGCGCCAACGTGGTGACGGCGGCGATCCGCGAGGCGGCGCTGCGCGCCCAGTTGCAGGCGACGAACGAGCTGCTGGCCGCGCAGGAGCAGCAGTTGGCCTTGCTGCAACGCCAGTTCCAGTTGGGCGCCGTCGGCCAGTTGCCGGTGGTCGCCCAGCAAGGCGCGGTGGCCGCGACCCGCGCCGGCGTGCCGGCGCTGGAGAAATCGCTGGCCCAGACGCGCCACCTGCTGGCCGTGCTGGCCGGGCGCCTGCCCAGCGAGCCGGGCCAGGGCCCCTTCAGCCTCGATGCGCTGAGCCTGCCGCAGGACCTGCCGGTCTCGCTGGCCTCGAACCTGGTGCGCCAGCGCCCGGACATCCGCGCCAGCGAGGCCCAGTTGCACGCCGCAGCGGCCCAGCTCGGCGTCGCCACCGCCAACCTGTACCCGCAGATCAACCTCAGCGCCAGCCTGGGTTCGGCCGCGCTCAAGGAGAGCAACCTGTTCGGCAGCGGCTGGGGCTTCTGGAGCCTGCTGGCCGGCGTGACCCAGCCGATCTTCAACGGCGGGGCGTTGAGCGCGAAGCAGCGCGCCGCTCAGGCCGCCCTGGACGCCGCCGCGGCGCAGTACCGCGGCACGGTGCTGCAGGCTTTCCAGAACGTGGCCGACAGCCTGCGCGCGATCGAGTTCGACGCCCAGGTGCTGCAGACTCAGACGGACGCGGCAGCGCTGGCGCACCAGACCTTGACGCTGACCACCCAGCAGTACCAGCTCGGCGCCGTCGGCTACCTCGCGCTGCTGGACGCCCAGCGCGGCGAGCAACAGGCCCGCATCAACCTGGTGGGCGCGCGCGCCGCCCGCTACGCCGACACCGCGGCGCTGTTCCAGTCGCTCGGTGGCGGCTGGTGGCACGCGCCGGCCCTGGCTTCCAAGAATTCCTGAATTGCACGGAGAAGAACAATGACCAAACGCATGCTGATCATGCTCGGCGCGGTGCTGCTGCTGGTGGCCGCCCTCGCCTTCGGCTTTTACCTGCACATCCAGAAGCTGATCGCCAGCGCGCCCAAGCCCGGGCCGCAGACCGTCAGCACGACCCGGGTCGAATCGCTCGAATGGCAGCCGCAGCTCAACTCGATCGGCACCCTGGTGCCGGTGCGCGGCGTGGACCTGAGCACCGAGGTCACCGGTCTGGTGCGCAGCGTCGAATTCAAGTCGGGCCAGACGGTCAAGGCCGGCCAGGTGCTGGTGCAGCTCAATGCCGACAGCGACAAGGCCTTGCTGCAGGTCGCCGAGGCGGCGGCCGACCTGTCGGCGGTGGTGCTCAAGCGCGACAGCGCCCAGGCCGAGATCCACGCGATCAGCCAGGCCCAGCTCGACGCCGACCGCGCCGACCTGAAGGCCAAGCAGGCCCAGGTGGCGCAGCAACGCGCGACCGTCGAGAAGAAGACGATCCGCGCACCGTTCGCGGGCCAGCTCGGCATCAGCACCGTGATGCCCGGACAGTACCTGAACACCGGCGACAAGATCGTCACGCTGCAGAACGTCAACCCGATCTACGTCGACTTCAACCTGCCGCAGCAGCGCATTGCGCAGCTGGCCGTCGGGCAGACGGTGGACGTCGGCGTCGACGCGCTGCCGGGCCAGGCCATCGTCGGCAAGATCAGCGCGATCAACAGCAAGCTCGACCCGGCCACCCGCAACGTGCAGGTCGAGGCCACGCTGGACAACGCCGGCCACAAGCTGCTGCCGGGCATGTTCGCCAAGGTCAACGTCAACGTGGGCGCGCCGCAGCGCTACCTGACGCTGCCGCAGACCGCGATCACCTACAACCCCTACGGCTCGACCGTGTTCGTGCTCAAGCCCGCCGACAAGCCGGGCGCCGACGGCAAGACCGGCCTGGTGGCGCAGCAGGTCTTCGTCACCACCGGCGACACCCGGGGCGACCAGGTGGCGATCCTGAAGGGCCTGGAGGCCGGCCAGCAGGTCGTCACCAGCGGGCAACTCAAGCTCAAGACCGGCACGCCGGTGCTGGTGGACAACTCGGTGCAGCCCGCCAACAGCGCGAACCCGACGCCGCAGGAACGTTGAGGCCACGATGAACTTCACCGACATCTTCATCCGCCGGCCGGTCCTGGCCTCGGTGATCAGCCTGCTGATCATCGTGCTGGGCCTGCGCTCGCTGTTCGGCCTGCCGATCAACCAGTTCCCGCGCACCCAGAACGCGGTCGTCACGGTGTCGACGGCCTATTACGGCGCCGATGCGCAAACCGTGGCCGGCTTCATCACCCAGCCGCTGGAATCGGCGATCGCCCAGGCCCAGGGCATCGACTACCTGTCGTCGTCCAGCACCAGCGGCGTCTCGACGATCACCGCCACGCTGCGGCTGAACTACGACGCCAACCGCGCGCTGACCGAGATCAACACCCAGGTGGCCTCGGTGCGCAACCAGCTGCCGGCCCAGGCCCAGCAGCCGGTGCTGACGGTGCAGACTGGCCAGACCACCGACGCGATGTACATGGGCTTCTACAGCGACCAGCTGCCCACCAACAACGTCACCGACTTCCTGATCCGGGTCGTCAAGCCCAAGCTCGATTCGATCGAAGGCGTGCAGACCGCCGAGATCCTGGGCGGGCGGCTGTTCGCGCTGCGCGCCTGGCTGGACGCCGACAAGATGGCCGCCCACGGCGTGACGGCCGCCGACGTCAGCGCCGCGCTGGCCGCCAACAACTACCTGGCCGCGCTGGGATCGTCCAAGGGCCAGATGGTCACCGTGCCGCTGACCGCCGGCACCGACCTGCATTCGGTCGACGAGTTCAAGCAGCTGGCCGTCAAGCGCAGCGGCGACACCGTCGTGCGGCTGGCCGACGTGGCCACCGTCACGCTGGGCAGCGAGAACTACGACTTCAACGTCGCCTTCAGCGGCGTGCGCTCGGTGTTCATCGGCATCAAGGTCGCCCCCGAGGCCAACATCCTCGACGTGGCCAAGCGGGTGCGCAAGGTTTTCCCGGACGTGCAGAGCCAGTTGCCGACCGGGCTGACCGGGCAGATCGTCTACGACTCGACCGATTTCATCAATTCGTCGATCACCGAAGTCGTCAAAACGCTGGTCGAGGCCTTGCTGATCGTCACCGTGGTGATCTACCTGTTCCTCGGCAGCTTCCGGGCGGTGCTGGTGCCGGTGATCGCGATGCCGCTGTCGCTGGTCGGCACCTTCTTCGTGATGCTGGCGCTGGGCTACTCGATCAACCTGCTGACCCTGCTCGCGCTGGTGCTGGCGATCGGGCTGGTGGTGGACGACGCGATCATCGTGGTCGAGAACGTCGACCGCCACATGCGCGAGGACGGCAAGACGCCGTTCGAAGCCGCGCTGATGGCCGCGCGCGAACTGGGTGGCCCCATCCTGGCGATGACGGTGGTGCTGATCGCGGTCTATGTGCCGATCGGCTTCCAGGGCGGCCTGACCGGCGCGCTGTTCACCGAGTTCGCGTTCACGCTGGCCGGCGCGGTGACGGTGTCGGGCATCGTCGCGCTGACGCTGTCGCCGATGATGTGCTCGCGCGTCTTCACGCGGGAGCAGGACAGCGGACGCTTCGTGATGGCGATCGACCGCGTCTTCGAGCGCGTGCGCCACGGCTACAAGCGGCTGCTGCACAGCCTGCTGACGACCTGGCCGGTG
Source organism: Ideonella sp. sgz306126 (assembly GCF_056032705.1). Classification (NCBI taxonomy): domain Bacteria; kingdom Pseudomonadati; phylum Pseudomonadota; class Betaproteobacteria; order Burkholderiales; family Sphaerotilaceae; genus Ideonella; species Ideonella sp. sgz306126. The sequence continues at coordinate 191,607 of NZ_JBVYWP010000003.1, read as the reverse complement.
CTGATCGTGATGGCGGTGCTGCTGTTCGCGGCGCTGCTGGCGATGTTCAAGATGTCGAAGTCCGAACTCGCGCCGGAGGAAGACCAGGGCATCGTCGGCTCGCTGGTCACCGGCCCGCCGACGGCCAGCGCCGACCAGATGCTGCGCTACTCGGACCAGGTTTTCACGATCGGCAAGGATCTGCCCGAATACAAGCAGATGTTCCAGATCACCGGCACGCCGACCGTCAACAAGGGCTTCGGCGGCCTGGTGCTGAAGGACTGGGGCGACCGGGTGCGCAGCGCGCACGACGTGCAGGTCGAGCTGCAGCAGAAGTGGAACAAGATCGCCGGCGCGAGCGTGGTGGCCTTCCAGTTCCCGTCGCTGCCCGGCTCGTCGGGCCTGCCGGTGCAGTTCGTGATCACCACCACCGAGCCGTTCGAGAACCTGAACGCGGTGGCCCAGCAGGTGATGGACAAGGCCCGTGCTTCGGGCAAGTTCTACTTCCTGGACTCCGACCTGAAGCTCGACAAGCCCCAGGCCACCGTGGTGGTCGACAAGGACAAGGTGGCGACGCTGGGCCTGACCGAGCAGGACGTCGGCGGTGCGCTGGGCGCCGCGCTGGGCGGCGGCTACATCAACTACTTCTCGATCGCCGGGCGTTCGTACAAGGTGATTCCGCAGGTCTTGCAGGTGGACCGCCTGAACCCGGCCAACCTGCTGGACTACAACCTCAAGCTGCCCGGCGGCGCCCTGGTCCCGGCCAGCACCGTGGCCCACCTGAGCTACAAGGTCGTGCCGGAATCGATCAACCGCTTCCAGCAGCTGAACTCGGTGACGATCTCCGGCGTGGCCGGCATCTCGCAGGGCGACGCGCTGCAGTTGATGCGCGACATCGTCAAGGAGGTTGCGCCGGTGGGCTACACGGCCGACTACTCGGGGCAGTCGCGCCAGTTCGTGCAGGAATCCGGCGGCTTCCTGGTGACGATGCTGTTCGCGGTCGTTATCGTGTTCCTCGCGTTGGCGGCGCTGTTCGAGAGCTTCCGCGACCCGGTGGTGATCCTGATCTCGGTGCCGCTGGCGCTGTTCGGCGCGATGATCTTCATCTTCCTGGGCTTTGCGTCGATCAACATCTACACCGAGGTCGGCCTGGTGACGCTGATGGGGCTGATCAGCAAGCACGGCATCCTGATCGTGGAGGTGGCCAACCACCTGCAGCGCGAGGGCAGGTCCAAGCGCGAGGCGATCGAGGAGGCGGCCGGCATCCGCTTGCGTCCGATCCTGATGACCACCGCCGCGATGGTCTTCGGCGTGATCCCGCTGGTGATTGCCGCCGGCGCGGGCGCCGCCGGGCGCCAGGCGATGGGCCTGGTGATCTTCACCGGCCTGTCGATCGGCACGCTGTTCACGCTGTTCGTGGTGCCGGCGATGTACCTGTTCATCGGTGCCGACCGCCACGCCACCCGGCCCGCGAGCGAGGTGGCCGCCGCCTGAGCCCGGCCGGGCGCAGCGACTCCCCTGCGGAACTCGACTGCGCCCGCGCCCACGGCTCGGGACCTGATGAAGGGAACGGCCGCCACGGGCCGTTCCGGGTCAGCCCCCGGAAACCTTCCGAATCGGCCTGGGCCTCAGGCCTTCGGCGCCGCCGCGGCCATCAGCTTCTTCCAGGCCTGGAAGCCGCCCGCCACCGACAAGGCCTTGGCGTAGCCCAGCGAGCGCAACAGGCGCGCCGCGTACAGGCTGCGCCGGCCGCTGTTGCAGACGCACAGCACGATGCGGTCGTGCACGTGGTGCACCTGGTTGATCATCGTGAAGAACCCCTGCACGTCGATCGGCGTGGGCTCACCCGCGTCGAGGATGTCCTGCTCGTCCTCGGTCAGCGCGTGACCCAGCAGCAGCTTGACCTCGAACAGCGGGATGTGCACCGTGTCCGGCATCGCGCCCTTCATCTCGATCTCGAAGGCCTGCCGGATGTCGACCATCGTCGCCAGTTCCAGCCGGCACAACTCCAGCGCCGCGCCCAGACTGATCTCCAGCACGTCGCGTTCGGCCTGATCGGGATCGGTGTCAGGGCTGGGCGCAGCGTCGATGGCGGACATGAAGGACTCCTCGGGCGGGCGTTCGGACCGTCACGAACGCCGTGCGGCCTCTGCTTTGCCCTGAGGCCCGATTGTGCCGCCGCGCGGCCGTCCCGCACGCCCCGGCGCCCGCGCTGCGGGGACGGCGGGTACCATCGCCGTACACGCCGATTCGCGCGCCTGCGCCCCCCCTGCCCATGCTGTCGATCCACAAACTCATTCCTCAAGGCCGCGGCCTGGCCACTGTGCTGCTCAAGCGCGCGGCCAGCGTCGAACTGGGCTGGGACCTGCGCCAGAAAAGCCGCTTCGAGGCCCATGACTCGCTGGGACGTCGACTCGGCATCTTCCTGCCGCGCGGCAGCGTGGTGCGCGGCGGCGACGTGCTGGTGGCCGAGGACGGCTCGCTGATCCGCGTCCAGGCGGCCGCCCAGCCGGTGCTGCAGGTGCGCGTCTGCGCCGAGCACGGCAGCCCGTTCGATCTGCTGCGCGCGGCTTATCACCTGGGCAATCGCCACGTGCCGCTGGCGCTGGCACCCGAGGTGCTGACGCTGGAACCCGACCATGTGCTGGCCGATCTGCTGCGGCAGATGCACCTGATCGTCAGCGAGGCCGAGGCCCCGTTCGAGCCCGAAGGCGGCGCCTATGCCCACGCACCGGCAGCCGGTTCGCCGGCCCACGCCCACGCCCACGCCCACGCCCACGGCGCGGCGCCGGTGGCCGGCCATGTTCACGGCCCGGGCTGCGGCCACGACCACGCTGCCGCCGCGCCGGCATCGCGGGGCAGGCCGCTGGGCATCGGCGTCAGCACGGCACCGGTACCCCACGTGCACGGCCCGGGCTGTGGCCACGACCACGCCCACCCGAACGACGATGCGCACACGGACGAGCACGGCCATGCCCACCCTGCAGGACACCGCCACGGTCATTGAGGACGCCGTGGCGCCGCTCGGTGGCGCCGCGCTGCTGCAGCTGATGTGGCTCGCGTCGCCGGCGCTGCCGGTGGGCGGTTTCAGCTACTCGGAAGGCCTTGAAGCCGCGGTCGAAGCCGGCGCGGTCGCGTCCGAGGCCGAGGCGAAGGTCTGGCTGCTGGACCAGCTCCGCCTGGGCCTGGGCCGAGCCGATCTGGCCGTCGTGGCCCAGGCCATGGCAGCCTGGCGGCAGCACGACGCGGCGCGCGTCGAGGCGCTCAACCGCTGGGTTCGCGAAACCCGGGAAGGCAGCGAAAGCCGACAGCAGGCCGAGCAGATGGGTCGCTCGCTGCACGACTGGCTGCGCCAGCGCCGCCCCGACGATCCGCGGGTCGCCCTGCTGGGGGCCTTGCGCCCGGCGCCGACCTGGCCGCTGTCGTTCGCGCTGGCGGCCGTGCACACCGGCGCGCCGCCGCACGAGGCGCTGCTGGCCCACGCGTTCGGCTGGGCCGAGAACATGGTGCAGGCCGCGTTGAAGGCGGTGCCGCTGGGGCAGAGCGCCGGCCAGCGCATCCTGGGCGCGCTGTGCGAGGCGATCCCGGCCACGGTCAGCGGCGCCCAGGCCCTGGGCGACGACGAGCGACAGGCCTTCACCCCGATGCTGGCCATCCTGTGCGCCCAGCACGAGGCGCAGTACTCGCGCCTGTTCCGCTCCTGAGGTACGACGGCGGTGCGACAGCTCACGGCCAATCCTGTCGCGGCCCGTCGGCCACTCGGTTCGCCACCACGCCGCTTGGCGCGGCGTCCAACTCGCTGGAAGGATCACACCATGTCGGTGCACATCGTTCGTCTGGGCAGCCCGCGCGGCGCGCATGAGGGCCTGCGCATCGGCACCGTGCGCCGACCGCCCCGCGGGGTTGCCAAGGCCGAGTTCGCCTCGGCCGACTGGTACGACCTCTGGTATCCCAACCTCGCCCCCAGCGCCGAGTTGATGGTGCTGGGCCGGCAGGCCGCCGACGACCGCGCCTGGCAGGCATTCGTCCGCAAGTTCAGGACCGAGATGGCAGCCCCCGACGCCAGCCGCTCGCTGGACCTGCTGGCCGCGCTGTCGGCGCGGACCGACTTCTCCGTCGGCTGCTACTGCGCCGACGAGGCCCGCTGCCACCGTGCGGTGCTGCGCACCCTGCTGGCCGAGCGCGGCGCCGTGATCGCCCCGCCCGTGCAGGCCTGACATGGCGCGTGCCGGCCTGTCTCCGCCGACGCGGTCCCATGCCACCCGGGCCGGACTGATGGGCCTGCTGGCCTTGCTGGGCGCCTGCAGCACCACGCCGTCGAAAGGCGACGCGTCGACCCGGGTGGCCGACGCGGCCGCGTCGCCGCTGGCCGACCTGAACCTCGTGCAGGCCAGCATTCCGCCGGTCCTGACCGAGGCGCGGCGCGAGCCGTACCGCCCGCCCGCCCCCCGAACCTGCCCCGAACTGGCGCGCGAAATCGGCCAGATCGACCTGGCCCTGGGCGCCGACCTGGACCAGCCCGCCAGCGAACCCAGCCTGCTCGAACGCGGTGGCGAGGAAGCCGGCGATGCCGCGATCGACACGATCAAGAGCGCGGCCGAGGGCATGATCCCGTTCCGCGCCTGGGTACGCCGGCTCAGCGGCGCCGATCGCCACTCGAAGGCGGTGGCCGCCGCCGTGGCCGCGGGCACCGTGCGCCGCGCCTACCTCAAAGGACTGGGCCAGGCGCTGCATTGCGCCCCGCCGGCCGCGCCCCGCCCGCCGCCAGACGGCAAACGTTGAGCCGGCACGCTCCGTGCATGCCCGCATCCACTCCCCTCACCCTGCTCCACCCGCCATGACCGACCGCCCCGCCCATCGCACCAAGACCCTGCCTCCGTTGCGCGTCGGCGTCGGCGGCCCGGTGGGCTCGGGCAAGACCACCTTGGTCGAGATGCTGTGCAAGACCATGCGCGAGCAATGGGACCTGGTGGTGGTGACCAACGACATCTACACCAAGGAAGACCAGCGCCTGCTGACCGTCGCCGGGGCGCTGGAACCCGAGCGCATCATGGGCGTGGAAACCGGCGGCTGCCCGCACACGGCGATCCGCGAGGACGCGTCGATCAATCTCGAAGCGGTGGACCGGATGCTCGAGAAGTTTCCCGACGCCGACATCGTGTTCATCGAATCGGGCGGCGACAACCTGGCCGCCACCTTCAGCCCCGAACTGAGCGACCTGACGATCTACGTGATCGACGTCGCGGCCGGCGAGAAGATCCCGCGCAAGGGCGGCCCCGGCATCACCAAGAGCGACCTGTTCGTGATCAACAAGACCGATCTGGCGCCGCACGTGGGCGCCGACCTGTCGGTGATGGAGGCCGACACCCGCCGCATGCGCCAGACCGCCCAGGGCGTGCGCCCCTTCGTGATGACCAACCTGAAAACCCGGCAAGGCCTGGACGAGGTGGTCCACTTCATCGAAACCCAGGGCTTGCTGGTGGGCTGAGGCCGGACCGAGCAAGCCCCTGCGGGCTTGCGAGTGCCTGCCGAAGCGCCCGGGCATGCAAAGCCCGGGCGTGGGATGCGAACGCACAAGCCGGACCGAGCAAGCCCCTGCGGGCTTGCGAGTGCCTGCCGAAGCGCCCGGGCATGCAAGCCCGGGCGTGGGGTGCGAAGGCACAGGCCAGACCGAGCAAGCCCCTGCGGGCTTGCGAGTGCCTGCCGAAGCGCCCGGGCATGCAGGCCCGGGCGTGGGGTGTGAACGCACAGGCCGGACCGAGCAAGCCCGGCGGGCGTGGGACGCGGTCAGGCCAGCCGGCGCCCGGTGAGCCGCTCCAGAGTGCGCAGCGGCGAGGTCGCGGGGTCGGCCTGGGCCGCGACCGGCAGCAGCAGCGTCTGCTCGAACATGAACTGGCCGCTGCGCACCGCATGCGGCACCTGATCGGCGAAGCAGATCCAGGTGCTGCCGGCCGCGCAGGACAGCGCGGTCATGCGGGCTTCGAGCTGCTCGGCAGGGTCGCGCTTCATCGCGTCGTGCAGGCCCAGCATCAGGTGGTCGTACTCGCTGCGCCGGCCGCGGGTACGCCGGGTCAGCTGCAGCCACGCCGCGGCGCCGGGCCAGGGCCGCGGCACCCGGGGCAACAGCCGGCGAGTCACGGTCTCGAAGCGTTCGCCCAAGCGCCACTCGCGCGGCTCGCCCAGCGGGTGCACATTGCTGAACACCCGCAGGATGCGGCGCCCGCCGGTCGGGCTGCGGGGAAAGGCATCGAGATGCAGCAGCCGGTCGTCGCTGCGCCAGTCGCTGCGGCGGGTGTCGATGCGCAGCGGCCGGTAGCTGGTGCTGCCCGGCTGCATCGCCGTGACGTAGCCCGGACACAGCCGCGCCACCAGCGCGCAGGCCTGGCTGCGAAAGCGTGCCATCAGTGCGCGCAGGTCATCGGCATCCTGGCCGGCGGCCCGGGCCCCCCGCAAGCCGGCGTCCCCCCCGGTCCACGCGATGTTCTTGCTGGCGGGGTCCTGCCAGCGCGGATCGAGAAAGCGCGCCTCGTCATCGGCGAGCGCGAAGCGCAGCTGCGGCAGGTACAGTACCTGGCCGGATTCGATCACCGCGGCCAGCCCGGTCCCGGCCGCCGCCGCGGGCGTCCATCGATCGAGCGCCAGGGTGTGGATGGGGTCCATCGCAGCCTTTCGATAGCCGCGCCACCTTGGCACAAGTCGGTGCCCGGATCAATCACCTGCTCACGCGCAGGACACCCGGCACAGCACGCGCAACGCGCCGAGCAAGGCGTCGACATCGGCCTCGGTGTGCGCCGCCGACAACGCGATGCGCAGCCGGGCGGTGCCGGCCGGCACCGTCGGCGGCCGGATCGCCGGCACCCACAGGCCGCGCTCGCGCAAGCCCTCCATCACCGCCAGCGCCTGGGCATTGGCGCCGATCACCAGCGGCTGGATGGCGGTCTGCGACGGCAGCAGCCGCCAGCCGGCTGCATCGAGGGCGGGATCGGCGCCCGGCGCCAGGCCGGTGCGCAGCCGCCCGATCAGCGCCTGCAGATGGGCCCGCCGCCGGTCGCCGTCGGCGCCGGCGACACAGCGCAGGCTGGCGCGCAGCGCCTGGGCCAGCAGCGCCGGCGGTGCCGTGGCATAGGTGTAGCTGCGGGTGGTCTGCAGCAGCCATTCGATCAGCCGCTCGTCGCCGGCCACGAAGGCGCCCGCCACGCCCAGGGCCTTGCCCAGCGTGGCCATGTAGAGCACATGGCGCGACGCGCCCCCGCCGGTGCCGCCGACGGCCGCCAGCGCGCCTCGGCCCTGCGGCCCGAGCACGCCGAAGCCATGGGCGTCGTCGATCAGCAGCAGCGCGTCATGGCGCTCGCACAGCGTGCGCAGCGCGGCGACGTCGGCGACGTCGCCGTCCATGCTGAAGACCGCGTCGCTCAGCACCAGCTTGCGCCGCGCCGGGCTGGCCGCCAGCTGCGCGGCCAGCGCGCCCAGGTCGGCATGGTCGAAGCGGTGAATCTGGGCCTTCGACAGGCGCGCGCCGTCGATCAGGCAGGCATGGTTGAGGCGATCGGAGAACAGCGCGTCGCCCGGCCCCACCAGCGCCGGCACGATGCTGGCGTTGGTGGCGAAGCCGGCATAGAAGTACAAGGCCCGCGGCAACTGGACGAACTCGGCCAGTTCGCGCTCCAGCGCCGCGTTGGCGGCGCTGTGGCCGCTGACCATCGGCGAGGCCCCCGAACCCACGCCGTAGACATCCACCGCCTCGTGCACCGCGGACTTGAGCGCGGGCGCCGTGGCGAGGCCCAGGTAATCATTGCTGCAGAACGCCAGCAGCGACTGGCCGTCGACGTTCAAGCGGGCGCCGTGCTCGGGCACCACGCTGCGGCGCCGGCGCAGCAGGCGCGCGGCGTCCAGCTCGGCCAGCCGGGTATCGAAATCGTCCAGCCAGCTCATCGCAACCACTCCTCGGGCAGCTGGAACGCCGTCGGCTGCGCATCCGCCGTCGGTGCCCAGGGCAATTCGGCCAGCAACGGCGCGCCCAGGTGGGCCCGCAGATAGGCCAGGTTCTCGGCCGCGCACGCCATCGCCGGGTCGATCGCGTTGGCCACCCAGCCCGCCAGCACCAGCCCGTCGGCGCGCACCGCTTCGGCACTCAGCAGCGCGTGGTTCAGGCAGCCCAGGCGCAGCCCCACCACCAGCACCACCGGTGCGTCCAGTGCCCGGGCCAGATCGGCCAGGGTCTCGCGCTCGTTGATCGGCACCCGCCAGCCGCCCGCGCCCTCGACCACCACCACGTCGGCCTGTGCGGCCAGGGCGTCGTGCGCCTGCTTCAGTTCAGCCACCGAGACGGGACGCCCGGCGCGCGCGGCCGCCAGGTGCGGCGACAGCGGCTCGGGCAGCGCGACCGGGTTGTCCCAGGTCGGCGGCACGGCCAGCGTGGACGCAGCCCGCAGCGCCTGCACGTCCTCGCTGACCCAGGCACCGCCCTGCTGCACCAGCCCTGCCGCGACCGGCTTCATGCCGACCACGCGGGCGTGGTGCCGTGCCAGCGCACGCAGCAACCCGGCACTGACCCGGGTCTTGCCGACCCCGGTGTCGGTGCCGGTCACGAACAGACTGAGGGCTTCAGACGCCATCGATGACCCCCGGCCGGACCACCGCGGCACGGTCGGCACCGCCGGCATCGTCGGCCAGCGTGGCCTGCAGCGCGGACAGCGCACCGGCGGCGAGAAATGCGCCTTCGTCGTCCGAGATCACATAAGGTGGCATCGCGTACAGCGTGTGGCCGATCGGCCGCAGCAGCACGCCGGCGGCCAGCGCGTGGCGGGCGTAGCGGCGGGCGAAATCGGGCAGGCCGGTGGCCACGTCCCAGGCGAAGATCATGCCGCGCCGGCGCGCATGGCGCACCGCCGGGTGCCGGGTCAGCGGTTCGAACTGCGCCGCCAGCCGCTCGGCGGTGGCGCGGTTGGCGCGAATCGCGTCGGTCTGCTCGAACAGGTCCAGCGTGGCCAGCGCCGCGCGACAGGCCAGCGGATTGCCGGTGTAGCTGTGCGAATGCAGGAAGCCCCGCGCCACCGCATCGTCGTAGAAGGCGGCGTAGACCGCGTCGCTGCACAGCACCGCCGACAGCGGCAGCGTGCCGCCGGTCAAGCCCTTGGACAGGCACAGCAGATCGGGCCGGATGCCGGCCTGCTGGTGCGCGAACAGCGTGCCGGTGCGGCCGAAGCCGACGGCGATCTCGTCGAGCACCAGGTGCACCTCGAAGCGGTCGCACAAGGCCCGCACCCGCTGCAGGTAGAGCGGGTCGTGCATCGCCATGCCGGCGGCGCACTGCACCAGCGGCTCGACGATCAGCGCCGCCGTGTCCTCATGGTGCTCGACCAGCCAGGCCTCCAGTGCCGCGGCGGCGCGCTCGGCCACCTCGGCCGCGCTTTCGCCCGCTGCGGCGCCCCGCACGTCGGGGCTGGGCACCGTGGCGGCCAGCCGCACCAGGGGCGCATAGGCTTCGCGGAACAGCGCGATGTCGGTCACCGCCAGCGCGCCCACGGTCTCGCCGTGGTAGCCGCCGGCGACGCCGACGAAGCGGCACTTGCGCGGCCGGCCGGCGTTGCGCCAGTGGTGGGCGCTCATCTTCAGCGCGATCTCGGTGGCGGAGGCGCCATCGCTGCCGTAGAACGCATGGCCCAGGCCGGTCAGTGCGGCCAGCCGCTCCGACAACTCGACCACCGGCGCATGGGTGAAGCCGGCCAGCATCACGTGATCCAGGCGCTGCAACTGGTCGACCAGCGCCTCGCGGATGACCGGGTGGTTGTGGCCGAACAGGTTGACCCACCACGAGCTGATGCCGTCGAGCACGCGGTGGCCGTCCATGTCGTGCAGCCAGACGCCTTCGGCGCGCGCGATCGGGATCAGCGGCTGTGCGGCCGGGCCGGCCTCGTGCAGCTTCATCTGCGTGCAGGGGTGCCAGACGGCCGCCAGGCTGCGCCGGCGCCAGTCGTCGTTGCGGCTCATCTCAGCGGGAGGGCGTGGTCGCGTCGCCGGCCTGCGGCCCGGCCGGCTCGCTGCGCACTTCGACGATGCGGTTGTTCGCATCGGGGAACACGAGCCTGGGATCGCAGGCGTCGAGCTTGTCTTCGTGCACCATGCCGAAGGCCGCGATGATCACCAGGTCGCCCACGCTGGCGCGGCGCGCCGCCGAGCCGTTGAGCGAGATGATGCCGCTGCCGCGCGGCGCGCTGATCGCGTAGGTGATGAAGCGCTCGCCGTTGTTGACGTTCCAGATGTGCACCTGCTCGTTGGCGCGGATGTCGCTGGCATCGAGCAAGTCCTGGTCGATGCCGCAGGAGCCTTCGTAGTGCAGCTCGCAGTGCGTGACGGTGGCGCGGTGGATCTTGGATTTCAGCAGGGTGCGGAACATGGTCGGACGGCTCCGGAGGGACACGCCGCCCACGGGCGGCACGGCGATGATGCGGCGCGGCCGCGTCGCGCTGGGCGTCAGCCCATCACATGGCGCGGCTTCAGCCCGAGGCGGGCGAGCAAGGCGCGGTCGCGATCGGCGTCGGGATTGCCGGTGGTCAGCAGCTTGTCGCCATAGAAGATCGAATTGGCACCGGCCAGCAGGCACAGCGCCTGCAAGGCCTCGTCCATCTGCTGGCGGCCGGCCGACAGGCGCACGCGCGCGGTGGGCATGGTGATGCGGGCCACGGCGATGGTGCGCACGAACTCGAACGGGTCGATCTTCTCGGTGCCGGCCAGCGGCGTGCCTTCGACCTGGACCAGCTCGTTGATCGGCACCGATTCCGGGTACGGGTCGAGGTTGGCCAGCTGCGCGACCAGGCCGGCGCGCTCGGCGCGGCTCTCGCCCATGCCGACGATGCCGCCGCAGCAGACCGACATGCCGGCCTCGCGCACGTGGGCCAGCGTGTCCAGCCGGTCCTGGTAATCGCGCGTCGTGATGACGCGGCCATAGGCTTCGGGCGCGGTGTCGAGGTTGTGGTTGTAGTAGTCGAGCCCGGCGTCCTTCAGCGAACGGGCCTGGTCCTGGCTCAGCATGCCCAGGGTGCAGCAGGCCTCCAGGCCCAGCGACTTGACCTCGCGCACCAGCGTGGCGACGTTCTCGATGTCGCGGTCCTTGGGCGCGCGCCAGGCGGCGCCCATGCAGAAACGGGTCGCGCCCGCGCCCTTGGCGGCGACGGCCGCCTCGCGCACCGCGTCCAGATCCATCAGCTTGCCGGCCTCGACCCCGGTGTCGTAGTGCACCGACTGCGGGCAGTAGCCGCAGTCCTCGGGGCAGCCGCCGGTCTTGATCGACAGCAGCGTCGCCAGCTCCACCTCGGTCGGGTCGAAATGCTCGCGATGCACCTGCTGGGCGCGGAACAGCAGCTCGGGGAACGGCAGGTCGAACAAGGCCTCGATGTCGGCCACGGCCCAGCGGCCGGTGCCGGCGGCCGGCGTGCTGGCCGGCTTGTGGAAGGTGAGCGGCTGGACGTCGCCGGCGCAGGTGGGAGAAGTCATGGGACTCGCGCTTTCAGAGTTCGAGGTTGTCGATCAGCCGCGTCGCGCCCAGGCGCGCCGCGCCCAGTGCCACCAGCGGTTCGGTGCCGCAGCGTTGTTCGTCGCTGGGAGGCAGCAGGTCGCTGCGCCGCCGCAGCGTCAGGTAATCGGGCACCCAGCCGCGCTGGCGCAATTCGTCGGCGGCGGCCGCCTCCATCTGCGCCAGGGTCTGGCCGGGTTTGCGTGCCGCCGCGGCGAGGTGCTGCAGTGCATGCGGCAGGGCCACCGCTTCGCGCCGCTCGGCTTCGCCCAGGTAGCCGTTGCGCGAGGACAGCGCCAGGCCATCGTCGGCACGCACCGTCGGTGCGCCGACGATCTGCACCGGCATCGCGAACTGGCGCGCCATGCCGCTGATGACCTTGAGCTGCTGGTAGTCCTTCTGCCCGAACACCGCGACGGCCGGCTGCACGCACTGGAACAGCTTCATCACCACGGTGCAGACGCCGGTGAAGAAGCCGGGCCGGAATTCGCCTTCCAGCAAGTCGGCCAGTTCGGCCGGCGGCGCCACCTTGTAGTGCTGCCGTTCGGGATAGAGCTCGGCTTCGCTGGGCGCGAACACGAAGTTGCAGCCCACGCTGCGCAGCATCTCCGCGTCGCGCGCCAGCGTGCGCGGGTACTGGTCGAAATCCTCGTGCGGCAGGAACTGCAGCCGGTTGACGAAGATGCTGGCCACCACCGGCCCGCCGTGGCGTTTGGCCTCGCGCACCAGCGAGAGGTGGCCTTCGTGCAGGTTGCCCATGGTCGGCACGAAGGCCGTGCGGGCCTGGCCGGCCAGCGCGGCCCGCAACTCGGCAATGGTATGGATGATCTGCATCGCGGACTTTCACAAACACCGGGGAAGGCGCCCTGGCGCCTGGAGATCAGTAGCCGTGCACCGCATCGTCGGGAAAGCTGCCGTCCTTGACGGCCTGCACATAGGCCTGCACCGCCTGCGCGATGCCCAGGCCGGGCGCCGCCGCCCCGCTGCCGGGCACGCGGGTGAAGTCGCGCACGAAGCGCGGGCGCTTGCCCGGCGTCAGGCCCAGCAGATCGTGCATCACCAGCACCTGGCCGGCGGTGGCCGCGCCGGCGCCGATGCCGATGGTCATCATCTGCGGATGGGCCCGCGTGATCTCGGCCGCCAGTGCCGAGGGCACGAGTTCGAGCACCACCATCGCCGCACCGGCCTGGGCCAGCGCGGCGGCGTCGGCGCGCAGCAGCGCCGCCGCCGCCTCGTCGCGCCCCTGGACCCGAAAGCCGCCCAGCGCATGGACGCGCTGCGGCGTCAGCCCCAGGTGGGCGCAGACCGGAATGCCACGCTCGGTCAGGAAGCGCACGGTCTCGGCCGTGACGCCGCCGCCTTCGAGCTTGACCATCTGCGCGCCGGCCCGCATCAGCGCCACGGCGGACGCCATCGCCAGCTGCGGGCTCGCCTCGTAGGCGCCGAAAGGCAGGTCGGTGATCAGCCAGGCGCTGCGGCGGCCGCGGTCGACGCAGGCGGTGTGGTAGGCCATGTGCTCCAGCGTCACCGGCAGCGTGCTGCGTTCGCCCTGGACCACGTTGCCCAGCGAGTCGCCGACCAGCAGCACGTCGACGCCGGCGTCGTCCAGCACCCGGGCGAAGGTGGCGTCGTAGGCGGTCAGCATGGCGATCTTTTCGCCGCGAGCGGCCATCTCGCGCAGGCGCGGCAGGCTCAGGCCCGGGCGCTGGGCGGGTGATGCGGCATCGACGGGGTGGACACTCATCGTCACGATCCTGGTTGGGCGTCAGTGTGGCAGGTGTTGCGCTGCAACAAGGCGCGCATTCTGCCTGCATTGGCTGACGCATGTCCCACTGCGGCGCAGGGGCATGCGCCGGCCGGCCGGCGGCGGGCTCAGGCCGCTGGCGGCGGCGGAGTCTGCGCCGGCAGCGGTGACTGGACTTCGGCGCGCGGCCGCCAGAAGACCTGTCCGTCGCGCTCGGTCACGTCCACCGGGATCAGGCCGGCGCCCTTGCACGGACCCCACAGGCAGCGGCCGTTGGCGGGCTCGTAGGTGGCGCCGTGGATCGAACAGACGATCCAGCGGCGGTCGCCATCGAGGAACTCGCCGGCCTGCCAGTCGAGTTCGGTGGGCACGTGGGCGCAGCGGTTCAGGTAGGCCACGACCCGGCCGTCGAAGCGCAAGGCGAAGGCCCGCGCCGGCTCGCCCCACAGCCGCACGTCGAACAGCACCGCCAGGCCGCGCTCGGCCAGGTCGGCGCTGGCGCACAGCGGCAAGTCGTCGCCGTTCGTCATGCGTCGCCCTGCCGGTGACCCGACCGGGCCGCGGCCGCTCTGGCGCGTCGCGAGCCCCCGCGGCAAGGGCTTGCGGTACGCCGCCACCGGGGGCGCCGCTCAGGCATTGGCCAGCAGCCAGTCGCGCAACTCGGCGGTCGAGTGGGCGACGAACAGCGGCTCCAGCGCGTCGAACGAGGCCGCGTCGTGCGCGCCGTAGCTGACCCCGACCGATGGCGCGCCGGCATTGCGGGCCAGCTGCAGGTCGTGGGTGGTGTCGCCGATCATCAGCGTGCGCTCGGGATCGACCCCGAAGGTCGCCATCAGCTCCTGCAGCATGCGGGGATGCGGCTTGGAAAAGGTTTCGTCCGCGGTGCGGCTGGCGTCGAACAGGCCGTGCAACTGGGTGCTGGCCAGCGCTTCGTCCAGGCCTCGGCGGGTCTTGCCGGTCGCCACGGCGAGCCAGTGGTGGCGGGTCTTGAGCGCGCGCAGCATCTCCAGCGTGCCGTCGAACAAGGTGATCTCGTGCTGCTTGGCGAAGTAGTGATGGCGGTAGCGCAGGCCCAGCTCGGGGTAGCGCTCCGCCGGCAGGCCGGGCACCGCATGCTGCAGCGCGTCGTGCAGGCCCAGGCCGATCACGTAGGCGGCCTGCTCGGGGCCGGGCACCGGCACCCCCAGATCGCGGCAGGCGGCCTGGATGCAGCGCACGATCAGCGCGGTGGAGTCGAACAGGGTGCCGTCCCAATCGAAGGCGATCAGGTCGAAGCGGCGCAGTCGGGTCGTCATGTCAGGGCGGGGGCAAATGGGCGAGCAGTGTCTCGCATTCCGTGGGCAGCGGGGCGGCCAGTTCGATGCGGGCCCCGCTGGCAGGATGGTCGAAGGCCAGGCGGCGGGCATGCAGGAACATGCGCCCGAATTGAACCCCCGCCAGATGACGCCCCGATGCCAGTGCCTTGTTCAGCGCGAAGTCGCCATATTTGTCGTCGCCGACGATCGGGTGGCCCTCGGACGCCAGGTGGACGCGGATCTGGTGGGTGCGGCCGGTCTTGATCGTCACGTCCAGCAGCGTGAAGCCGGCGAAGGCCTGCACGATACGCACCAGAGAGATCGAACGGCGGCCGTCGCCGTCGTCGTTGGCCACCGCGCGCACGCGGCGCTCACCCTCCGCGTTGAGGTACTTGTGCAGCGCCACGTCGACCACCTTCTTGCCGGCCGGCCAGGCACCGGTCACCAGCGCGGCGTAGGTTTTGCCGGTCTCGCGTTGGCGGAACTGGTCTTGCAGGGCGGTGAGCGCGCTGCGCTTCTTGGCCAGCAGCAGCAGGCCGGAGGTTTCCTTGTCGAGCCGGTGCACCAACTCCAGGAAGCGGGCCTCGGGACGGGCCCGGCGCAGCTGCTCGATCACACCGAAGCTGACTCCCGAGCCCCCGTGCACCGCCACGCCGGCCGGCTTGTCGATCACCAGCAGGTGATCGTCCTCGAACAGCACCGGGAACTCGCGCGGCGGCACCCGGGCCAGCGCGTCGTCCGTTGCGGGCGCGGCGACGCGCACCGGCGGCACCCGCACCACGTCGCCCAGGACCAGACGGGTGTCGGCCGCCGCCCGGCCCTTGTTCACCCGCACCTCGCCGGCGCGGATGACGCGGTAGACATGGGTCTTGGGCACGCCTTTGAGCTCGCGCAGCAGGAAATTGTCCAGCCGCTGACCGGCCGAGCCCTCGTCGATGGTCACCAGACGCACGGCCGGCGCGAGCGCCGCTGCGGCAGGCGCCGCCACGGCGGCCGGCGGTGCGGGCACCCGCGTGCCCCTCGGCGGCAGGCCCCTGCCCGACGGCGGACGCCGGGGGGCCGGTGCGGCTTTTGCGGCGAGCGCCGTCCGGGTCGCGGCCGGACGGGATTTCGCCTTTATAATCTTCTGAGCCACGATGGAGCCGTAAGTGCTTGATTTTTCAGAGTTTACCCGGGCACTTGCGGGATGATCGTGGCGATGCGCGCCCCTGCGGCGTGCAAATCAGGTGATGCAACACCGCCTGAGGTGCCGGAATGGCGGGTCCCCACGTGACCGCCGGCCGGCGCCGCAAGCGGTGGCAGAGAGATATCGGATGTGCCGCCCTGCGCTGCAGGGACTTCCAAAAGGTTTATTGCGGGCACGAGGTCCTGCGCTGTTCTTGGCGCGAGGGCCACGGTCCCGGCGGTCCAGCATTTCGCTCAGAACCCCGCATGTTGTCGCAACGCGCCCCCCACCCGCCCTCAAGAGGCCCCGGCAGTACGCCGGCTCGGCCTGAAGGCGGCCGGCCGCAACCTCAGGCGCTCGGCGCCCGGTTGCCGCACGCGACAAGCCTGCCCCCTCTGACCGTCCAGGCTGCACCGCACGCGCCAACGCTGTAAGGCCCTTCACCGCCACGAGCGGTATCGGCCACCACAGTCCAGGGCGATTCCTTCTTCCCGGCCGTTCCTTGTTTCTCGTGCGTCGGTTGGGGTGCTGATCGGCTTCGGCCGGCCGGCACCTTCAAAAGGGCTGGCACGGCTTGCACCGCAAGGCCGTGCCTGGAAGGAGTGCACATGAAACGCATGCTGATCAATGCGACGCAGCCGGAAGAGCGGCGCCTCGCGATCGTCGACGGGCAGAAGCTGCTCGATTTCGAGACCGAGATCGAAGGCCGCGAACAGCGCAAGGGCAACATCTACAAGGCCGTCGTGACCCGCGTCGAGCCTTCGCTCGAAGCCTGTTTCGTCGATTACGGCGAAGATCGCCACGGCTTCCTGCCGTTCAAGGAAATCTCCAAGCAGTACTTCAAGGAAGGGGTCTCGGTCCGGGACGCCAAGATCGCCGACGTGATCTCCAACGGCCAGGAACTGCTGGTCCAGGTCGAGAAGGAAGAGCGCGGCAACAAGGGGGCGGCGCTGACCACCTTCGTCAGCCTGGCCGGCCGCTACCTGGTGCTGATGCCCAACAACCCGCGCGGCGGTGGCGTCAGCCGCCGCATCGAGGGCGAGCAGCGCGAGGAGCTGAAGGAAAACCTCGACCAGCTCGACTACCCCAAGGGCATGAGCCTGATCGCCCGCACCGCCGGCATCGGCCGCTCGGCGCCCGAGCTGCAGTGGGACCTCAACTACATGCTCAAGCTGTGGGAGGCCATCGACGGCGCCGCCAAGTCGGGCAAGGGCGCGTTCCTGATCTACCAGGAGTCGAGCCTGGTGATCCGCGCGATCCGCGACTACTTCACCGCCGACGTGGGCGAGATCCTGATCGACACCGACGACATCTACGATCAGGCCCAGCAGTTCATGAACCACGTGATGCCGGAGTCGGCCTCGCGCGTGAAGCGCTACCGCGACGACGCGCCGCTGTTCAGCCGCTTCCAGATCGAGCACCAGATCGAGACCGCCTTCAGCCGCACGGTGAACCTGCCGTCGGGCGGGGCCATCGTGATCGACCACACCGAAGCCCTGGTGGCGGTGGACGTGAACTCGGCCCGCTCGACGCGCGGCACCGACATCGAGGAAACGGCCACCCGCACCAACCTCGAAGCCGCCGACGAGATCGCCCGCCAGTGCCGGCTGCGCGACCTGGGCGGCCTGATCGTGGTCGACTTCATCGACATGGAGGAGAGCAAGAACCGCCGCGACGTCGAACAGCGCCTGCGCGACGCGCTGCGCTTCGACCGTGCCCGCGTGCAGTTCAGCTCGATCAGCAAGTTCGGCCTGCTCGAACTCTCGCGCCAGCGCCTGCGCCCGGCCCTCTCGGAAGGCAGCCACATCACCTGCCCGCGCTGCAACGGCACCGGCCACATCCGCGACACCGAATCCTCGGCGCTGCAGATCCTGCGCATCATCCAGGAAGAGGCGCTGAAGGAAAACACCGCCGCCGTGCACGTGCAGGTGCCGGTGGAAGTGACCAGCTTCCTGCTCAACGAGAAGCGCACCGAAATCACCAAGATCGAGCTGAAGCAGCGCACCACCGTGCTGCTGGTGCCGAACAAGCATCTCGAGACACCGAACTACAAGCTCGAGCGCCTGCGCCACGACGATCCGCGCCTGGAGAACCTGCAGGCCAGCTACACCATGATCGAGGAGCCGGATGACGAAGTCGCCATCTCGCGCCGCGAGAAGACCAAGGCCAAGCAGGAGCCGGTGATCAAGGGCGTGCTGCCCGACCAGCCGGCCCCGGTGGCGGCCCCCGCACCTGCTCCCGCTCCGGCGCCTGCGCCGGTGGCCGTGGCAGCCCCGGCGGGCGTGCCACGCCAGCCGGTGGCCAAGCCGGCCAGCGGCGGTGGCTTCATCGGTTGGCTCAAGGCCTTGTTCGGCATGCCCGCGGCGACGCCGCCTGCAGCGCCTTCGCGCAGCGCCGGCGTCGGCACCGCGCCGCGCCCGGCGGAGGGCCGTGACGCGAGCCGCGACGCCGGTCGCGACGGCAACCGCGGCAACGCCCGCGGTGGCAACCGCAACGACCGTGGTGGCAACCGTGGCGGCAAGCCCGGAGACGCACCGCGCCAAGGCAGCGGCCGAAGCGACGCGCCCCGGGCCGAAGGCCGCGGCAACGACAACCGCCGCCGTGACGGCCAGCGCGGCGAGCCGCGCGGCGACAGCGGCCGCAAGGGCCAGACCACGGGCCGCCCGGAGGAATTCGAGCGCACCCAGGCGCTGGCGGCCCAGGGCGAGGCACGCCAGGACAACCGGCGTGCGCGCCAGCAGCCTGAACTCGACCTGATGCCGCAGGCGCCGGTCGAGGCCGAGGTCAAGCCCTTGGTCGAGGGCCTGGCAAGTGCCGAAGGCGTCGACGCCGAACAGGCCGCTGCGGGTGATGCCGAGCGCGCAGGCCGCCGCCGCCGCCGTGGCGGACGCGGCCGTGACAAGGGCCGCGAGGAAAGCCGCGACGAGGCCACCGGCGCCGGCGAAGCCGAGGGCGGCGAGGCCGCCGCGACGGTCACTGAGGCGACGATCGCGGGCGAGGCGTCACCCGCCACCGAGCCGGGTGACGGCGACGAGGCGCGCGACGCCGGTCGCCGCCGCGGCCGAGGCGGCCGGGGTCGGCGCGACCGCGGCGCTGGCGACGAGGGCGGCGCCCCGCAAGCCGTGGCGGACGAAGGTTCCGTCGAGGCCTCGGAGCCGGCACCGGCAGCCACCGCCGAGGCCCCCATGCCGGCGGCCGACCTGCAGCAGGCCCCGCCGGCGGCCGCTGCCCCGGCGCCCGTCCAACCCGCGCCGGTCCAACCGGCCCGCGTTCAGCCCTATGTGCTGGGGCTGGACGAACTGCACCGCATCGCGACGCAGGCCGGCCTGACCTGGGTGAACTCGGATGCCGACAAGATCCGCGCCGCGCAACAGGCGATCGCCGCCGAGCCGCGGCCGGTGCACGTGCCGCGCGAGCGGCCGCCGCTGGTGATCGTCGACGAGGGTCCGCTGGTGCTGGTCGAGACGAAAAAGGACCTGAGCACCTTGTCCTTGCCGTTCGACCTGCCCAGCCCGACCCCGTCGAACTGAGCGTCCGAGGCGGCATCGCCGCCCCATCGAAAAAGCCGCCCTCGGGCGGCTTTTTTCTGCCCGGTGGGGCCGCGCTAGTCGCCCAGCAGATCGCGCGCCCTCACGTAGGGCGGGTGGCGCATCAGGTCATCCCAGACCAACGCAGGTACCTGTGGCAACAGCGCCAGCCGGCGCCGCTCACTGTGCCCGTTCATCGCCCATTGGCCGCGCACGCGGGCCTTGGCCAGGCCCTCCAGCAAGTCGTCCACGGCGCGGCCGCCGTCCACCTGGGACTGGTTGCACAGCAGCACCATGTCGCAGCCCGCCAGCAGGGCCGCCACCGCGGCCTCCACCGGCGTGACGGCCTTGCCGTCGATCTGGCAAGCACCGGCCATGCTGAGGTCGTCGCTGAACACCGCGCCGCGAAAACCCAGCTGCACGCGCAGGATGTCCTGCAGCCAGCGGCTGGAAAAGCCCGCCGGGCGTCGGTCCACCTTCGGGTAGATCACGTGGGCCGGCATCACGCTGGCCAGCGAGCTGCTGAGCCAGCCGTAGGGCAAGGCATCGTCCGACAGGATGGCCTTGCGCGTGCGCCGATCCACCGGTGCGTCGACGTGGCTGTCGGCGGCGACGAAGCCGTGGCCGGGGAAGTGCTTGCCACAGTTCGCCATGCCCGCCTGGAGCAGGCCATGCATCAGGCTCTTGGCGAGCAAGGTGACCACGCGCGCGTCGCGGTGAAAGGCACGATCGCCGATGACGCCGCTGGGGCCGTGGTCCAGGTCGAGCACCGGCGTGAAGCTCAGGTCCACCCCGCAGCTGCGCAACTCGCTGGCGAGCACGTAGCCGGCCGCGGTGGCGACATCGGTGGCATGCAACGCGTCGCGCATCCACAGCTCGCCCAGGCGGCGCATCGGCGGCAGGTGGGTGAAGCCGTCGGTGCGAAAGCGCTGCACCCGGCCGCCTTCATGGTCGACGCAGATCAGCAGGTCCTTGCGCAGCGACTTGATCTCCGCGATCAGCTGCTCCAGCTGGAACCGGCTTTGCCAGTGACGGGCAAACAGGATCAGCCCCCCGGTCAGCGGATGCAGCAGGCGACGCCGGTCGCTGGCATCGAGTTGCGGGCCTGCGATGTCGATGATGACGGGCGATTGAACGGTCATGGTGAGGGCGTGTGGGTCTCGACGACGACGAAGCTGACGGCATAGTCCGACTCGTCGCTCAGCGTCACCTGGGCGCGGAGCTGGCGCGCCGCGAACCAGTCGGCCAGCCCGTCGTGCAGGCGGACGAAGGGCTGGCCGCTGGGGTGATTGAGGATCTCGCACGATCGCCAGGCCATGGGCATGTGCAGGCCCAGGCCGATCGCCTTGGAGAAGCTTTCCTTCGCGGAAAACCGCGTGCCCAGATAGGCCAGGCCGCGCGATGGCGCCCGAGCCCGGCGGGCGTGGAAAACCTGAAGCTCGGACGGACCCAGGACCTTCTCGGCAAACCGGTCGCCGCGCCGTGCCAGCGTGGCGGCGATGCGGCGCAGGTCGCAGACGTCGGTGCCGATGCCGTAGACCATCCCGGAGGCCTCAGGCCGCGTCGGCCGCGCGCCGAATGCAGCGCAGGTAGTCGCGGATCGTCGCGTCGTAGCCCAGCTCCAGCGCATCGCCGATCAGCGCATGGCCGATCGAGACTTCGCAGACGCCGGGGACCTCCCGCAGGAACGCGCCCAGGTTGTCCCGGTTCAGATCGTGCCCGGCGTTGACACCCAGACCGACGGCCAAGGCCGCGCGGGCCGCGGCGGCGAACTGCGCACGCACCTCGGCCTCGCGCGGCGTGCCATGGGCGGCGGCATAACTTTCGGTGTAGAGCTCGACCCGGTCGGCACCGACCTCGCGCGCGGCCGCCATGGCCTGCGGCAGCGGATCCATGAACAGGCTCACCCGCACGCCCAGTGCATGGCATTCGTCGATCAGCGGGCGCAGCGTGGGCGCGTCGGCCGGCAGGTCCCAGCCGTGGTCGGAGGTGAACTGGCCGACGCTGTCGGGCACGAACGTGGCCTGATCGGGGCGGACCTCGCGGATCACGTCCATCAGGTTGTGCAGCGGATTGCCCTCGATGTTGAACTCGACGCCGGGCCAGTCACGGCGCAGCAGCGCGGCCAGGTCCAGCACGTCCTGGTGACGGATGTGACGCTCGTCGGGCCGCGGATGGACGGTGATGCCGTCGGCGCCGGCCTGCAGCACCAGCGTGGCGGCTCGGGTGACGCTGGGCAGGCCCAGGTGGCGCGTGTTGCGCAGCAGCGCGACCTTGTTCAGGTTCACCGACAGCGCGGTGCCGGGGTGGCCGGTGCGGCCGGCTTCGGGAGCGACGAGGGGGTTCATGGCAGCGGTTCCAGGCTCAGGCCGCCCGCGGCGGCAGGTCGACCAATTGCTGCGCGGCCAGCATCACATCGCGGGTGCGCAGCGGGGTATGGCCCAGATGATAGTGAAGACACAGCCGCAGCGTGCTCTTGAGCGGCGGCAAGGCCTGGGCACAGACCACCTGGAGCGCGCGCAGATCGCCGCCGTCCAGCGCCCGCTGCAGGGCGGCAAGCAGGGGGCCGGACAACGGCGCATCGCCATGGCGATACGCGACCACGCCCTGGTCGGCCAGCAGCTGGTAGTCGGCCTGCGCCTGCACCGCCTGCTGCGTGGCGGTGACGGCATCGAGCTGCGGCAACAGACCGATCTCGCGCAGCAACACGATCTCGAACGCACGCAGCGCCGCCTGGGTCAGCGTGTCGTCGTCCGCCGCCAGCGCCGGCAAGGTGGCGGCATAGGCGTCGAACAGCACCGGGTGGGCGTCGCCGCGCGCCAGCAGCTTCATCAGCAGCTCGTTCAGATAGAAGCCGGTGAACAGCGCCGCGCCGGCCAGCATCGGCGCGCCGCCGGCCCATTCGGCGCCGCGCAGCGTCAACACTTCGGCGGCTTCGTCGCGCGGCGGTCGGCCGATGCCGGCCAGGATGCACTGGAACGGCAACAACACCGAGCGCAGCTGCGAATAGGGTCGCTTCGCGCCCTTGGCCGCCACGGTGAGCCGGCCCTGGTCACGGGTGAACAGGTCCAGGATCAGGCTGGTCTCGCTCCAGTCGTAGCGGTGCAGCACGTAGGCGGGGCTGGAGGCGGGCGGGCGCCGCACGTCGGTCTCTCGAATCGGCCGGGGCGAGGCTTATTCGTAGCCGTAGGAGCGCAGGTGCTCCTCGCTGTCGGCCCAGCCCGAGCGGACCTTGACCCACAGCTCCAGGAACACGCGGGCCTGCATCAGCCGTTCAAGCTCCTGGCGGGCGTCGCTGCCGATGCGCTTGAGGCGCTCGCCGCCGGCACCGATGATCATGCCCTTGTGGGCGTCGCGCTCGACGACGATCGAGGCGCTGATGCGCACCCTGGACGCCCGGGGCAGCGCCGGGCCGTCCCAAGCGGCCCCAGCCCCCTCGGGGGGGGGCGACGGCGAAGCCGAAGCCTGGCGGTCGGCGGCTTCCTCCTCCCACTTGTCGATCACGACGGTGGAGGTGTAGGGCAGTTCGTCGCCGGTCAGCCGGAACAGCTTTTCCCGGATGATCTCGCTGGCCAGGAACTTTTCGCTGCGGTCGGTCAGCGCGTCTTCCTCGTAGTACCAGGCCTGCTCGGGCAGGTAGGGCTTGAGGATGCCGAACAGCCGCTCGACATCGGCCTTCTTGGTGGCCGACATCGGCACGAACTCGGCGAACGCATGGCGCTGCTGCATCGACTGCAGCCAGGGCAGCAGATCGGTGCGGCGCTGGATCTCGTCGAGCTTGTTGGCGATCAGAACGACCGGCTTGCCTTGCGGCAGCAGCGCGAGCACCTTGGCATCGGCGCTGTCGAAGCGGCCTGCCTCGACCAGGAACAGCACCACGTCCACATCGCTCAACGTCGCCTGGACAGTGCGGTTCAGGTTGCGGTTGAGCGCCGTGGCGTGCTTCATCTGGAAGCCCGGCGTGTCGACGAACACGAACTGCGCCTCGCCGACGGTGCGCATGCCGGTGATGCGGTGGCGCGTGGTCTGCGCCTTTTTGGAGGTGATGCTGATCTTCTGCCCGACCAACGCGTTGAGCAGCGTGGACTTGCCCACGTTCGGGCGGCCGACGATGGCCAGCAGGCCGCAGCGCTGGGGCGCGGCGGCGCCTTCGGAAGAAGGTTCGGCGGCGGCGTCGCCGGGGAGGTCGGGGGATGAGGATGGCACGGGGGGATTGTCGGTCAGTTGCGCTGCGCGCGGCGGGTCAAGATGCGGGAGACGATGCCCTTCCAGGGCCGGCCGCTCCCCGATCGGCTCAGGCGCCTGGGGGGGCCGCCTGCACCCGGGCCAGCACCTTGCTCGCGGCTTCCTGTTCGGCGGTGCGGCGCGAGCGCCCTTCGCCCGTGGCGGCGATGTCCAGCGCGGCCACCGCGCATTCGACCTCGAACGTCTGGGCATGTGCCTGGCCGCGCGTGGAGACGATGCGATAGACCGGCACCGGCAGCCGCCGGCCTTGCAGCCATTCCTGCAGTTCGGTCTTGGCGTCCTTGCGCCAGTTGTCCATGCCGGTCGACGCGATCACCTCGCCGAACAGCTGTTCGATCAGGCGGCTGGCGGCGTCGAACCCGCCATCGAGGTAGACCGCGCCGATCACCGCTTCCATCGCATCGGCCAGGATCGACGCGCGCTGGGCACCGCCGCCACGGGCCTCGCCTTCGGACAGGCGCAGCGCCTCGTTGAGTCGCAGCACCAGCGCCGCCTTGTGCAGGCTGTCCTCGCGCACCAGGTGGGCGCGGACGCGGGTCAGATCGCCTTCGTCGGAACCGCCGAAGCGGTCGAACAGCAGACGCGAGACGGCCAGGTTCAGCACCGCATCGCCCAGGAATTCAAGACGCTCGTTGTGCTCGGCACCGAAGCTGCGGTGGGTCAGCGCGCGCGCCATCAGCCCCGGTTGGGCGAAGCGATAGCCCAGCCGATCCTGCAGGTGCTCCAGGCGAGGGTCCATGGCCGGTTCAGCGGTTGCCGCCGTGGTACTTGATCAGCAGGTAGACCGGGTCGATCAGCTCGATTTCCTTGTCGTACGCGAAGCGCACGGTGAACGAATCGCCATCCTGCTGGATGTCGAGGTCCTTGCCGCCGATCGTGCTGATCGCGTACTCGATCGCCTTCTGCTTCTCGAAGGCCACGCGGATCGCCGGAATCGAGGTCGGGTTCTCCGCCATCACGGTCTTGATCGCGCGCTGGATCGTGAAGTATTCGTTCAGCGTCGGCAGCACCTTCACCGTGACCAGCCCGATGAAGCTGATCGCAATCGCCCAGAACAACAGGCCGAACAGGGTCAATCCGCGCTGGGCGCGGCCGGTCAAGGTCAGCGGAGGGTGCATGGCAGAGGCGTCCTGAGTTGGAGTCACTGGAAAGAGCCGATACGACCGAGGTTACCGAAGTTCATCCATACGAAGAAAGCCTTGCCGACCAGGTTGCGGTCCGGCACGAAGCCCCAATAGCGCGAATCCTCGGAGTTGTCGCGGTTGTCGCCCATCATGAAGTAATGGCCGGGCGGCACCTTGCAGACGAAGCCCTCGACGCTGTAGGTGCACAGCTTCTTGTTGGGGAAATCGAAGGTCGCCGTCGGATTGAAGGGCAGCACCTGCGAGAAGCGCTGGATCGGATGCGTCACCGCACCCAGCGTCTCGGTATACCGCGACATGTAGCGCATGGTCTCGTCGTCGTAGGCATCGGGCAGCGGCGTGGTCTTCACCGGTACGCCATTGATCTTGAGCTGCGCGTTGAGGTAGGACACCTCGTCGCCCGGCAAGCCGACCACGCGCTTGATGTAGTCGACGCTGGGGTCGACCGGGTAGCGGAACACCACCACATCGCCGCGCTCGGGATCGTGGTTGGCGATGATCTTCTTGTCGAACACCGGCAGGCGGATGCCGTAGTGGAACTTGTTCACCAGGATCAGGTCGCCGACCTGCAGGGTCGGGATCATCGACCCCGACGGGATCTTGAACGGCTCGAACAGGAACGATCGCATCACGAACACCAGCACGATCACCGGGAACAGGCCGGCCGTCCAGTCCAGCCACCAGGGCTGCATCAACAGCTTCTCGCGCGCCTGCGTGACGTCGCCGTCGACCTTCTCGATGCCCAGACGGGCCAGTTCGGCGCGGCGCTGCGCGTCCTGCACCTCAAGGTTCTTCGCCGCCGCCACCCGGGCCGGCTGGAAGCGGTAGCGCTCGGCCAGCCAGTAGACGAAGGTCACGACGGTCAGGATCATCAGCAGCAGCGCGAAGTCGCCATGCCAATAGTCGAGGTACCAGCCGCCCAGATAGACGACAAGGGCGCCATACAGCGCGGCGGTCAATGCACTCATGTGATGTGTTTCAGTCGTCCACTTGGAGGATGGCCAGGAAGGCTTCCTGCGGCACTTCGACAGATCCGATCTGCTTCATGCGCTTCTTGCCGGCCTTTTGCTTTTCGAGCAGCTTCTTCTTGCGCGTGATGTCACCGCCGTAGCATTTTGCCAGCACGTTCTTGCGCAGTGCCTTGATGTTCTCGCGGGCAATGATGTTCGCGCCGATCGCCGCCTGGATCGCGACGTCGTACATCTGGCGCGGAATCTGCTCGCGCATCTTGGCCGCCACCGCGCGGCCGCGGTACTGGCTTTGCGCACGGTGCACGATGATGGACAAGGCGTCGATGCGGTCGCCGTTGATCAGCAGGTCCACCTTGACGACGTCGGAGGCGCGGTATTCCTTGAACTCGTAGTCCATCGACGCATAGCCGCGCGAGACGCTCTTCAACTTGTCGAAGAAGTCCAGCACGATCTCGGCCAGCGGCATCTCGTAGGTCAGCATGACCTGGCGACCGTGGTAGGCCATGTTCAGCTGCACGCCGCGCTTCTGGTTGGCCAGCGTCATGACCACGCCCACATAGTCCTGCGGCATGTACAGGTGCACGGTGACGATGGGTTCGCGGATCTCCCGGATGCGGCCGGGATCGGGCATCTTCGAGGGGTTCTCGACCTCGAACACGGTGCCGTCGTTCAATTCGACCTGGTAGATCACGCTGGGCGCGGTGGTGATCAGGTCCTGGTCGAATTCGCGCTCCAGCCGCTCCTGCACGATCTCCATGTGCAGCAGGCCCAGGAAGCCGCAGCGGAACCCGAACCCCAGCGCCTGGGAAACCTCGGGCTCGTAGCGCAGCGAGCTGTCGTTGAGCTTGAGCTTTTCCAGCGCGTCGCGCAACTGGTCGTACTCGCTGGCCTCGGTCGGGTACAGGCCGGCAAAGACCTGGGGCTGGATTTCCTTGAAGCCCGGCAGCGGTTCGGTGGCGGGCCCGGCGTTGTTGGGCAGCTTCTTTTCCAGCGTCAGGGTGTCGCCGACCTTGGCCGCCTGCAGCTCCTTGATGCCGCAGATCACGAAACCCACCTCGCCGGCCTTCAGCGCCTCGCGGTTCTCGCTCTTGGGCGTGAACACACCCAGGTGCTCGATCGGGTAGACCGTGTTGGTCGCCATCATGCGGATGCGCTCGGCCTTCTTGAACTCGCCGTCCACCACCCGCACCAGCATCACCACGCCGACGTAGTTGTCGAACCAGCTGTCGATGATCATCGCCCGCGGCGGCCCCTCGGGGTTGCCCTTGGGCGGCGGCATGCGATGAATCACCGCCTCCAGGATCTCGTCGATGCCGATCCCCATCTTGGCCGAGCAGGGGATCGCGTCGGTCGCGTCGATGCCGATCACGTCCTCGATCTCGGCCCGCGCGTTGTCCGGATCGGCGGCCGGCAGGTCGATCTTGTTCAGCACCGGCACCACTTCGACGCCCAGATCGAGTGCGGTGTAGCAATTGGCCACCGTCTGCGCCTCGACGCCCTGCGAGGCATCGACCACCAGCAGCGCGCCTTCGCAGGCCGACAGCGAGCGGCTCACCTCGTACGAGAAGTCGACATGCCCGGGGGTGTCGATCAGGTTGAGGTTGTAGACCTTGCCGTCCTGGGCCTTGTACTGCAACGCCGCCGTCTGGGCCTTGATGGTGATGCCGCGCTCGCGCTCGATGTCCATCGAGTCGAGCACCTGGGCCTCCATCTCGCGATCACTCAGGCCGCCGCATCGCTGAATGATCCGGTCGGCCAGCGTGCTCTTGCCATGATCGATGTGGGCAATGATGGAAAAGTTGCGGATGTGGTCCATGAACTTGGGAGCGCAAGCCTCACGACGGGGCGACCTGGGCGTCGCCCGCAAAGGCGCTCAATCGCGAGACGAAGGGAAGGCCCAGCGGGCTGGACCATGAACAAAAAAAAGGCACGTCCAAGAGAAGACGCGCCTTCCAACAAAACGTTTGGCAACTGCATGTTGGGCTTTCATTGTAGCGAAAAGCCCCCCGCCGCAAGCCGCTTGTTGGCGCCGGAAGTCGTCGTTGCGGGGTGCCAACAATTATCTTATGCACAGCTTATGCACAAGGTTGGATGCACACAACGAGTTCCGTCGAACGCGCGTCTGACGACAACACCGTTCGACGTTAAATGCGCCCATCTGCGGCCTCATTGTAGACAGCTCGCAGGTCAATCGGTCGTCGCTCAGGATGTTTGTTTGCACTCACCCACCAATTTGTCGCCATCATGCCACGGCCATTGCCGATCTCCGGCAGCGCTTTCGAGTCAAAGCTCCCACGACATGAAAAGACCCATCATCAGGGTCGGATGATGGGCTGACGGCGGGTCAGTGAAGCGGCCGGATGACGATGTAGTTCACCCACTCGCCGCGACGGACCAGCAGCGTGACGGGGCGCGCCTTGTCCCAGCCTGCGACGAGCCCGGCAAACTGCCGCGCGTCGCGGACCTCGGTGTTGCCCAGGGTCTGGATCACATCGCCTTCGCGGATGCCGGCCTTGGCGGCGAGCCCCTCCACGGCATCGACCCGGACGCCTCCTTGCAGATGCAGCTCGCGCTTTTGGGCCGGACTCAGATCGGACACGCTCAGGCCCAGCGCATTCGCGGCGGCCGGGGCGCTCGGCTGCGGCACGACCTTCGTCGCCGCGTCCGCTTGAATCTCGGCCACGGTCACGATCACGTCGCGGCGGCTACCGCGGCGCAAGACCTGAAGCGTCGCCTGCGTTCCCGGCTTCAGGCTGCCGATGACCCGCGGCAGGTCGCCCGACTTCTCGACCGTCTTGCCGTTGACCATGAGAATGATGTCGCCGGCCTCGATGCCTGCCTTGTCGGCCGGCGTCCCCGCTTCCACCCCCTGGACCAGCGCGCCGATCGGCTTGCCCAGTCCCAGCGCGTCCGCGACGTCCGGCGTCACCGGCGCGATGCGCACGCCAATGCGACCACGGATCACCCGGCCGGTCGCACGCAGCTGGTCGGCCACGCGCGTCGCTTCGTCGATCGGGATCGCGAACGAGATGCCCGCAAATCCGCCCGACGGGCTGTAGATCTGCGAATTGATGCCCACCACCTCGCCGCGCATGTTGATCAACGGTCCGCCCGAGTTGCCGGGGTTGATCGCCACGTCGGTCTGGATGAAGGGCAGGTAGTCGCCGGTGTCGCGCTGCTTGGCGCTGACGATGCCCGCCGTGACGGTGTTGGCCAGGCCGAACGGCGAGCCGATCGCCATCACCCATTCGCCGACCTTGAGTCGGTTGGCATCGCCGATCTTGACGGCCGGCAGCCCGGTGGCGTCGATCTTCACCACCGCCACGTCGCTGCGGGCATCGGCACCGACCACCCGCGCTTTGAATTCCCTCTTGTCCGGCAAGGTGACGGTGAGTTCGTCGGCGCCGTCGACGACATGGGCATTGGTCATCACGAACCCATCGGCGCTGAGGATGAAGCCGGAACCGACGCCGCGCCGCTGAGGTGCCGCGCCATCGTCGCCCGGGCCATTGCCGCCATGCGGGTTGGCGCCGTTCGGCAGCGGAATCCCGAAGCGGCGGAAGAAGTCCTGCAACGACGGATCCATCTGACCGGACCCGCCCGCTGCCGCCGGCGGTGCCTTCTCGGCCGTGCGGATGTTGACCACCGATGGGCCGACCTGCTCGACCAGGTCGGTGAAGTCGGGCAACACGCGGACCTGGGCCCGAGCCGCTTGCAGCGGCACGGCCAGCACCAGTGCGCAGCCGAGCAGCCGGACCGCGCCCGGGAAACCACCGCGCACGCCAGTCACGGTGCCGGCGCCTGCAGACCACAAAGACATGTTCATCCCTCCCCTCGTCGATTCCCAGCCGCCCGCCGCAGCGCGTCGCCGCCTGCCCGCGGATCGGCCGCCCTCAGTGTCGCCGCTCCAGCGCGTCGGCGAGTGCCTTCAGCGTGTCCGCCGGCACGTCGCCAATGACCGTGATCCAGTCCGGTCCGCGCCGCATCATCAAGGTGTGGGTGGCGCCGATGGCGTGGCTGGCCGGCCCC
Organism: Ideonella sp. sgz306126; assembly: GCF_056032705.1. Classification (NCBI taxonomy): domain Bacteria; kingdom Pseudomonadati; phylum Pseudomonadota; class Betaproteobacteria; order Burkholderiales; family Sphaerotilaceae; genus Ideonella; species Ideonella sp. sgz306126. The sequence goes on along the minus strand of NZ_JBVYWP010000003.1, from coordinate 161,998 downwards.
TGGTGGCGACCCGGCTGATAGGGCTCGATGAACAGCGACAAATAGGTCAGCCCGTCAGAGAACACCGCTTGCAGCACGACGGGTGAACGCGAGCCTTCCAGCGGATCGAGCGAGCGCCGATGGCACTGCACCTCGCGGAATCCGGCCGGTGGATGCGGCATCTGCCAGCCCTCGGCCGCCAGCGACACCGGCATCGACACCGGACGCACCACCCGGTAGCCCGCCAGATGCCCGAGTTGGGCCCTCACCGCGTCGATCTGGGGCACCACGTCGAGCTGAAGCTCCGAGAAGGCGGACGACTCCAGCACCTTGCCTTGCGGACCCAGGATGTCCGTGCGCAGCAGCAGGCCGGTCTGGCGCTCGGCCCACAGGCGTTCGCTGTAACGCAGGGGGTCGCGCGCCTTGAGCAGCACGACATCGGCGTCGAACCCGGCCACCCGCCCTTTGCCGATCGGCTGAAATTCGTAGGAATCCAGCACCTGACGCTCGGAATCCGAAAAGATCGACGGGAAATTGGCGCGCACATCGCGTTGCTCGACCACCGCCAGCTTGGTACGCGGCCACAGCGTGTGGACGGTGTCGTTGAGCCGCAGCACGTCGTGGTCCTCGCCGTCCAGCGCATCGATGCGCTCGGCCTGGACCGGGCCTTCGACATAGTGGGCCACCCGGGAACTGCTGGACTGTCCCTCGGTGGAGGACACCAGAACGCCCTGGTAATTGCGGGACGACGCGGCCTCGTGGCTGCGCACCAGCCAGGCCCGCGCGTCACGCACCGCTTCGGTCGACGGCGGCCACGGCGCGCGATCGGCTGCGGCCGGCTTGGCCGGCTGGGCTTGCGCCGTCGACAAGGCCAGGGCGATCGTGGTCCCCCACAAGACCCGCTGGCCCACGGCACGAAGACTCACGGTGGTCGCCGACATCCGCGCCCGATCTCAGCGCTCGGCGGGCGAGGCCAGGACCTGCCTCAGCCCTCCCGGCGTCGCCAGCACCGGGTTCAATGCGTAATGACGGTGCGCCGCCAGATAACGATCGATGTCCGGGTCGCGCACATAGCTCGCAGCGGCCCCGTCACCCGCGCTGTCGCCGCCGAGCATGGCCACGACCGGCGCCGGCTCGGCCAGGCTTTGCAGCGCGACCGGCCCGGCCGAAGCCAGCCGGGTCGCCGCACCATCGTCGACCGGCCCGCCGCGCATCAACGTGGTGACACCTGCGACGGCCAGCACTCCGGCAGCCACCGCCGCCGACGCGCCCCAGCGACGGTGATCCGCCACCCATCGGCGAGCGGGCCGCCGATTCGACACCGCCCCGTCCTGCGACATCGCCGGGCGGGGTGCCAGCACGACCGGTTCGTCGGCCAGACGCAGGCGCAGCCGGTCCAGGAAAGCGGCATCGTGGGCCGGCGACGCCGCCAGATCCTCGGACCGCAGCACGTCGCCGATCAGGGCGTAAGCGTGCCAGACCGCGCGGGCACCGGGATCCTCGCGCCAGGCCCGGCAGGCCATGCCGGCCAGTTCGCCATCGCACTCGCCGTCGGCCAACGCAGACAGCCCCTCGTTCGGGGCCAGGAACGGCTCTGCAGCCGCAGCAGACTTCACGTTGTCCATGTCACACCTTTCATGCCGCTTCGCCCCGCACCACGGGCTACCAGCGTTCGCCTTCCTGGGTATCGAGCAGCGGACGCAAACGCAATGCGATCGCCTCGCGGGCCCGGAAGATCCTCGAACGCACCGTTCCGATCGGGCAGTTCATCGCCTCGGAGATCTCTTCGTAGCTCAATCCTTCAATCTCGCGCAGCGTGATCGCCTGGCGCAAATCCTCGGACAAGGCCTCGATCGCCGCATTCACCACCCCCGCGATTTCCTTGCTCGCCAGCAGGGCGTCCGGGGTCGCCATGTCGATTGGTTCCGATTGGCGCCGGGAAGTTTCGTCGTCGTCATCCGGCGCCATCGCGGCCTCGGTGACCAGCGGGTCGTGCTTGAGTTCCAGCAGCGCCTTCTTCGCCGTGTTGACCGCGATCCGGTACAGCCAGGTGTAGAACGCACTCTCCCCGCGGAATTGCGGCAGCGCACGGTAGGCGCGGATGAAGGTTTCCTGGGCGATGTCCTGGACCAGATCCACGTCGCGCACCATGCGGCCGATCAGGCGTTCGATGCGGCGCTGGTACTTGACGACCAGCATCTCGAAGGCCTTGACCTCGCCCCTCTTGACGCGATCCACCAGGATCGCGTCCGGATCGGGACCCAGCGCGGTCATGCCGCCCCCTCGGCCGGCGCCGCGGGGCGGCCCGGCAAATTCAGCGCCACCCGCAGTGCGTGCCAGGCGTCCGGCTGGGCGGTGCGCGCCAGCGGCAGCCACGCCGGCGTCGCGGACCGCGCGCCCTCCGGTTCAGGCCGCCAGCGCAGCAGCACGGCGCTTCCCAGATCCAGGACCCGGTCCACGTCGCCAACGGCCGCCCCCCGCCCGGGCGACGGTCGATCGGTGTCCGCCTGCGCGGGCGCCAGTCGCCAGTGGGTGCCATCCCAGGTCAGCCAGGCAGGACGGCGGCGAGCACGCCGCATCGACACCGCCGAAACGGCCAGCAGTCCGACAGCCCCCAGGGCGGCCGCGCCCAGCCCCACCGAAACGCCGTCGGTGCCCAGATGCCAGACCAGCCAGCCGATGACGCTCGCCGCGCAAGCCAGCCACAGGCCGACGGCGGCGGCCCACCAGCCACCGTGCCAGGCAGCCCGAACGGAGACCGGAGGCGCGGCGCGCATCGGGCGCGGTGCGGAGCGCGTCAGACGCGCCCGAACACCAGCGTGCCGTTGGTGCCGCCGAAGCCGAAGTTGTTCTTCACGGCCAGGTCGATCTTCATCTCGCGCGCCACGTTGGCGCAGTAATCCAGGTCACACGCGGGATCCTGGTTGAAGATGTTGATCGTCGGCGGTGAGACCTGATGATGCAAGGCCAGCACGGTGAAGATCGATTCGATGCCGCCCGCGCCACCCAGCAGATGGCCGGTCATCGACTTGGTGGAGTTGACCACCAGCTTCTTCGCGTGATCGCCGAACGCGAGCTTGATCGCGTTGGTCTCGTTCAGGTCGCCCAGCGGCGTCGAGGTGCCGTGGGCATTCAGGTACTGGACCTGGTCGGCGTTGATGCGCGCATTGCGCAGCGCCGCCTTCATCGAGCGCTTGGGTCCGTCGACGTTCGGCGCGGTCATGTGATAGGCGTCCGCGCCCATGCCGAAGCCGATCAGCTCGGCGTAGATCTTGGCGCCGCGCTTCTTGGCATGCTCGTACTCTTCGAGCACCATCACGCCGGCGCCCTCGCCAAGCACGAAACCATCGCGATCGCGGTCCCAGGGACGCGAGGCCGTGGTGGGGTCGTCGTTGCGGGTCGACAGCGCGCGCGCGGCGGCAAAGCCGCCCACGCCCAGCATCGACACGGTGGCTTCCGACCCGCCGGCCACCATCACGTCCACATCGCCGTATTCGATCATCCGCCCGGCTTCGCCGATGCAATGCAGCCCGGTGGTGCAGGCCGTCACGATGGCCAGGTTGGGGCCGGTGAAGCCGAAACGGATCGAGACATGGCCGGAGATCATGTTGATGATCGACGCCGGCACGAAGAACGGCGAGATCCGCCGCGGACCGCGCTCCACCACGGTGCGCGTGGTGGCCTCGATCTCGGGCAGGCCGCCGATGCCGGAGCCGATCATGCAGCCGATGCGCTCGGCCGCCTCCTCGCTCAGCGCGTCGCCGGTGGGCAGCCCGGCATCCTGCACGGCTTGGATGGCCGCTGCCATGCCGAAGTGGATGAAACTGTCCATCGCCTTGGCTTCCTTGCCGGGGATGTAGTCCTCGACCTTGAAGCCCTTGACCTCGCCGGCAAACTGGCAGGTGATGCCGGACGCATCGAACTTGGTGATGTTGGCAATGCCCGAACGGCCGGCCAACAAATTGGCCCAGCCGTCGGACACCGTGTTGCCGACCGGGCTGATCAGCCCCAGGCCGGTGATGACGACGCGTCGACGAGTCATGCGATCAGGAGGGGTAGGTGATGGCCAGCGGCCGATCAGGCCTTGGCGTGGCCCTTGGCGTAGTCGATCGCCAACTGGACGGTGGTGATCTTCTCGGCTTCTTCGTCGGGAATCTCGATGCTGAATTCATCTTCCAGCGCCATCACCAGTTCGACGGTGTCCAGCGAATCCGCGCCCAGATCGGCCACGAAGGCCTTCTCGTTCGTGACGTCCGCTTCGGGAACGCCCAGTTGCTCGGCAATGATCTTCTTCACGCGTGCTTCGATATCGCTCATGACTCCTCCAGGAGGTTGGTGCAAAACGGGCCGGATTCTAACTTGGCAGCGCCAGTCGTCCGGCGGGGGATCAGTTCATGAACATGCCGCCGTTGACGTGCAGTTCAGTTCCTGTGATGTAGCCGGCCTCGGGCGAGGCCAGAAAGGCGACCGTGTGGGCGATTTCTTCCGGCCGCCCCAGGCGCTGCAGCGGGATCTGCTGCAGCAGCGCGGCCTTCTGCGCCTCGGGCAGCGCCTCGGTCATGTCGGTGGCGATGAAGCCGGGTGCCACGCAGTTGACCGTGATGTTGCGACTGCCGAGTTCGCGTGCCAGCGCACGCGTCATGCCCGCGACGCCCGCCTTGGCCGCCGCATAGTTGGCCTGCCCCGGGTTGCCCGAAGCCCCGACCACCGAGGTGATGCTGATGATGCGGCCGTAGCGCTGCTTCATCATCGGCCGGATCACCGCGCGTGACAGGCGGAACACCGCCTTCAAATTGGTGTCGAGCACCGCGTCCCAGTCGTCGTCCTTCATGCGCATCGCCAGTGTGTCGCGCGTGATGCCGGCATTGTTGACCAGCACCTGCAACGCGCCCTGCTCCTTGACGATGGCGTCGACCGCCGCGTCGACGCCGGCGGCATCGTTGACATCCAGCGTGATGCCCTTGCACCCGGCAAAGGACGACAACGCCTGCGAGATGGCCGCGGCGCCGGCATCGCTGGTGGCGGTGCCGATGACCTTCATGCCCTTGGCCGCCAGTGCCAGTGCGATCGCACGGCCGATGCCGCGCGACGCGCCGGTGACCAGGGCCACCTGATCGCTCGAAACTTGAAGCTCGCTCATGCCAGCAGTCCCTTGGCTTCGGCCAGCGAGGCCGGGTCGTACACGGTGGCGCTCACCACCTCGGCGTCGATGCGCTTGACCATGCCGGCCAGCACCTTGCCCGGACCACATTCCAGGATATGGGTGAGGCCGCGCGCGCGCAGCGCCTGCACCACCTCGACCCAGCGCACCGGACCGAAGGCCTGCCGATAGAGCGCGTCCCGGATCGCGTCGGGATCGCTCACCACCGCGACGTCGACGTTGTTGACCACCGGAATCGTCGGGGCAGCGATCTCCACCTCCGCCAGGCGCTGCTTCAGGCGCTCGGCCGCCGGCTTCATCAGGCTGGAATGGAACGGCGCGGAGACCGGCAACGCCAGTGCGCGCTTGGCCCCGCGGGCCTTGAGCAGTTCGCAGCCCTTGTCGACACCGGCCTTGGTACCGGCGATCACGGTCTGTTTCGGGTCATTGAAGTTCACCGCTTCGCAGACCTCGCCGCTGGCTGCGGCCGCCTCGGCGCAGCCCACACGCACCGCGTCGGCGTCCAGGCCCAGGATGGCCGCCATCGCGCCCACGCCCACCGGCACGGCCTGCTGCATCGCCTGGGCGCGCAGGCGCACCAGCGGCAGCGCATCGGCCAGGCTCAGGCTGCCCGCGGCCACCAGCGCGGTGTACTCGCCCAGCGAGTGACCCGCCACGGCCGCCGGCACGAGGCCGGTGTCGGCCAGCCAGGCGCGGTAGCAGGCGATGCCGGCCGTCAACATGACGGGCTGGGTGTGGGTGGTCAGGTCGAGTTGATCCTTCGGGCCGGCGTGGATCAACGCGCCGATGTCCTCGCCCAGCGCGGCCGAGGCTTCGGCCAGGGTGGCGGCCACCGCAGGGTGGTCGCCCCAGGCGTCCAGCATGCCCACGGCTTGCGAGCCCTGGCCGGGAAAGATGAATGCAAAGGGAGTCATGAGGTCTTCCTGAACGGGGGCGGCACCGCGCCGCCGGCATCAGAGGTCGAGCAGCACCGCGCCCCAGGTGAAGCCGCCGCCGACGCCTTCGAGCAACAGGGTCTCGCCGGGCTTGACCTGGCCGCTGCGCACGGCGTGGTCCAGCGCCAGAGGGATCGACGCCGCCGAGGTGTTGCCATGCTCGTGCACCGTCACCACCACGCGTTCGGCCGGCAGCTTGAGCTTGCGGGCCGTGCTCTGCATGATGCGGATGTTGGCCTGGTGGGGGACCAGCCAATCGACGTCGGCCGCCGTGCGCCCGGCGGCCTCGAGCACTTCGCGCGCCACCTCGTCGAGCACGCCGACCGCCAGCTTGAACACCGCCTGCCCGTCCATCTTCAGCAGCGGATCGCCCAGCACCTGGCCGCCGGAGACCGTGCCCGGCACGCACAGGATCTCGCGATGCCGGCCATCGGCATGGAGCCGGCTGGCCAGGATGCCCGGTTCGGTGGAGGCTTCGAGCACGACGGCGCCGGCACCGTCGCCGAACAGCACGCAGGTGGTGCGATCGTTGAAATCGAGGATGCGCGAGAACACTTCGGCGCCGATCACCAGCGCGCACTGCGCCGCGCCGGTGCGGATCATCGATTCGGCGACCGTCAACGCATAGATGAAGCCCGAGCACACCGCCTGCAGGTCGAAGGCCGGGCAGCCCTCGATGCCCAGCTTGCGCTGGACGATGGTGGCGGTGGACGGGAAGACCATGTCCGGCGTCGAGGTCGCGACGATGATCAGGTCGACATCGTCGGGTCGGCGGCCAGCCGCTTCCAGCGCGTGGCGCGCCGCAGCGGCGCCGAGATCGCTGGACGACTGGTCGGGTGCCGCGAAGTAGCGCGCCCGGATGCCGGTGCGCTCGACGATCCACTCGTCCGAGGTGTCGTGACCGCGCGTCGCCAGATCGGCGGCCAGCTCGGCATTGGTGACGCGGCGCGCCGGCAGTGCGCTGCCGGTGCCGGTGATGCGGGCAAATCGTTGGGCGTCCACGCGGATCGAGGAGTTGGAGGTCATGCTGCCGTCGGCTCGCCCGGATGGTCGGGCATGGCCTGCAGCGTTTCGACGATGCGGTCGTGCACCTGGGCGAGCAGACCGTTGCGGGCCGCATCATAAGCCCGCGCCAGCGCATTGGCGAAGGCGAAGGCGTCGGCCGAGCCGTGGCTCTTGAACACCAGACCGCGCAGGCCCAGCAGGGCCGCGCCGTTGTAGCCCCGCGGATCGACCCGGCTGCGAAAGCGCTTGAGCACCGGCATCGCCGCCAGCGCCGCCAGCTTGGTCAGCCAGTTGCGGGTGAATTCTTCGCGGATGAAATGGCCCAGCGCGTGGGCCAGGCCCTCGCTGGTCTTGAGCGCCACGTTGCCGACGAAGCCGTCGCAGACCACCAGGTCGGTCGTGCCCTTGAAGATGTCGTCGCCTTCGACGTTGCCGTAGTAGTTCAGGTGACCGTCGGCGGCTGCGGCACGGAGCAGGTCGCCGGCACGCTTGATGATCTCGCTGCCCTTGATCACCTCGGAACCGATGTTCAGCAGGCCCACCGACGGGTCGGGCTTGCCGTCCACGGCCGCCACCAGCGCACTGCCCATCACCGCGAACTGGAGCAGGTGCTCGGGGGTGCAGTCGACGTTCGCCCCCAGGTCGAGCATGGTGGTGAAGCCGCCGGTCTCGTTGGGCAGCACCGACGCGATCGCCGGCCGGTCGATGCCGTCCAGCGTCTTCAGCAGGTAGCGCGCCAGCGCCATCAGAGCCCCGGTATTGCCGGCCGACACGCAGGCATCCGCCGCCGGCACACCCGCCTCGTCGGCCTTGAGCTGCGCGATCGCCACGCGCATCGAGGAGTCTTTCTTGCGCCGCAGCGCGACCTCGATCGGATCGTCCATCGCGACGATCTCGGCGGCCGTCACCTGCGTGCAGCGCGCCCAGCCCACGGTGGGGGCCAAGGCCTCGGCGGTGCCGACCAGCACCAGTTCGGCCCGGGGATGGGACGCCAGAAAGGCCTGACAGGCAGGCAGCGTCACCGACGGACCGTGGTCACCGCCCATGCAGTCGACGGCGATGCGGACCCGGTCCAGCGGTGTCACGGAAGCAGTATGAGGCACGGTGTCAAGCGGGGCTCAGGCCCGTGCAGGCGTCGGGCGAAGCCCACGCGGACACACCCAGGACGCACCGACCCAGGGTCGAGCGCCACAAGGGGACTGGCAGCAACGAGACCGAGCCCGCAGAGGGCGCCTCGTCACCAACGACGCTGCGGCACAGGGCAGGCATGGGCCGACCCGCTGCAGCCAGGACGTCAGGCGTCGGCCTTGGTCTTCAGGACCTTGCGGCCCCGGTAGAAGCCGGTCGGGCTGATGTGGTGGCGCAGGTGATTCTCGCCGGTGGTCGGCTCAATGGCGGTGCCCGGAGTGGTCAGCGCATTGTGCGAACGGTGCATGCCACGCTTGGAGGGCGACTTCTTGTTTTGCTGAACGGCCATGGAGTTCTCCTGGGACGCCGAAAGACCCGGCGATCAAAGGTGCACGCTGATATCCATTGGCTCTGAGCCCGCTGGAGCGGCACCGCAACTTCTAAACGGTGGAACCGGTGCCCGCCGGGCGCCTGACGCGGTGCCGGCCGCACGATGAAACACGCGGACCCGACACAAACACCCAGCAACACCAGCACGACCCCCGACGCGAAAACGCTCAGGGCAAATCCGGGAAAGCTGAGAAGTATAGCATGCGGGCGGTTTTCAACCACTCTTGCCGTCTGCCGGCCCGCGCTTGAGGCCCGCCAACACCGCGAACGGGTGAGGCTGCTCCTCCGCCTCCGGCTCGTTCTCCGGCATCGGCAGCGGCGCAGGACACTCGGCATGCCGAGGCACCAGCGGGAGGGCCAGCAGCAACTCGTCTTCCACCAGTTCGCGCAGGTCGAGTTCGCGCTCGAGCGCCAGCACATCGTCTTCCATCTCGGCATCGAGCACCGCCGCCTGATGCTCATCGGCGACGAAGCGCAGCGGACGGTCCACGGCCACCGCGGTCGGCACCGGCCCCAGGCAGCGCTGACAACACAGGGCCAGCTCCACCTCGGCCCGCAGGTGCAGCCAGACCTCGGCCTGCCCTCCGGTGACCGGGCGCAGTTCGCCCCGCACCTGCCAGTTCACTTCGGCGCGCGGGGTCTCGCCCGCCATCGCGGCCTCGGCCAAGCGCGGCAGCGCGTCCAGCGGCCAGGCGCCCGCGAGTTCGCCGCCCTGGGCAGCCAGTGCGGCCACGTCCAGCCGCAGTGCATCGATCGGTTTGAGGGTCATGTGATCAGTGTAGAGGCTGGCGCCGCGCAAGGGACAATCCGACCCATGTCACATGCTTCAACGCCCGCCCTGATCCTGGGCTCCACCTCGCGCTACCGGCGCGAGCTGCTGGAACGCCTGCGCCTGCCGTTCGAGGTCGCCTCGCCGCAGGTCGATGAAACGCCGCAGCCCGACGAGCCGCCGGCCGCGCTGGCGCGCCGGCTCGCGTTGGCCAAGGCCCATGCCGTGGCCGATCGTTTCCCGGGCGCCGTCGTCATCGGCTCGGACCAGGTGGCCGACGTGGACGGCCACGCCATCGGCAAGCCGGGCACGCATGCGCGGGCGGTCGCGCAGCTGCGCATGATGAGCGGACGCACCATCGTGTTCCAGACCGCCGTGGCGGTGGTGCGGGCCGACACCCGGTTCGAGGCGGTCGCGCTGGCGCCGGTGACGGTGCGCTTTCGCACGCTCAGCGACGACGAGATCGAGCATTACCTGCGGCTGGAGCAGCCCTACGACTGCGCCGGCAGCGCCAAGTGCGAGACGCTGGGCATTGCGCTGCTCGAAGCCATCGAGTCCGACGATCCGACCGCCCTGGTCGGGCTGCCGCTGATCCGCACCTGCCAGATGCTGCGCGCGGCGGGGCTGGATCCACTGCTGGGCGCGCGGACATGAGCGCCGCCCGGCCGCCCGAAGGGGCGAATTCCTCCCCGGAGGGAGCGGGCCACAACCCCCAGGGCGGCTCCGCAGCGGCAGGCCGCCTGGTGCTGGTGCCCAGCACGCTGGACCTGGGCACCGAGCCCACCCCCATCGAGCAGGTGCTGAGCCAGGGCGTGCTGCAGCGCGCCGCCGGCCTGGGCCACTGGGTGGTGGAAAACGCCAAGGCATCGCGCGCCTTTCTGAAGCGCGTCGGGGAGGTCGTGCCGCTGGCCCAGCCGCTGCAGGCGCTCGACCTCAAAGAACTGCCGAAGCCGCGCAAGGGCAGCCCCCATGCCGGCGTGGATCCGCGCGACTGGGCCGCGCTGCTGGCGCCCGCCCTGGCGGGGCAGGACCTGGGCCTGCTGTCAGACGCCGGCCTGCCCGCAGTGGCCGATCCGGGCGCCGCCCTGGTGGCTGCCGCCCATGCCGCAGGCATCGTCGTCGAGCCCTTGCCGGGCCCGAGTTCGCTGACCCTGGCGCTGGCGGCCAGCGGCCTGAACGGCCAGCGCTTTGCCTTCGAAGGCTACCTGCCGCAACAGGCCGACGAGCGCCACAAGCGTGTGAAGGAACTGGAAGCCCGATCGCTGCGCGAAGGCCAGACCCAGCTGGTGATCGAAACGCCTTATCGCAATGCCGCGCTGCTCGCCGCCCTGGTCCAGCAACTCCAGCCCAGCACGCGCCTGAGCGTGGCCTGCGGTCTGACCTCCCCCGGCGGCTGGTGCCGCACGATGGCGGTGGCGCAGTGGCGCCAGCCTGGTGCGCAGCCGCTGTCCGCCATGCCGGCCGACCTGCCCGCCGTGTTCATGTGGCTGGCCGGTTGAGAACCGGCCGCAGTGACCGTCTTCGTCCGGCTCAGGCTTGCAGCCCGCGCGGGGCCTGAGGCCCCGCCCCTTCGCAGGCGAAGCCTGTCCGCAGGGACAGTCTTCGTCCGGCTCAGGCTTGCAGCCCGCGCGGGGCCTGAGGCCCCGCCCCTTCGCAGGCGAAGCCTGTCCGCAGGGACAGTCTTCGTCCGGCTCAGGCCTTGACGCCGCCGAGGAGGGCGGCGACTTTGCGCTTCGGGCGGATGTTGGGCGACAGGCGGCTGCCCGTGGCCGCGGGGGCCGACGGTGCGTTCTTCTCCCAGGCGGCCGGCGCATCGCTGGTCGACGCCTCGTAGGGCTTGTCGAAGAACGGATCGCGCGATGCGGAGCGAGTGGATTCGCGGCGCGGCGCGGCCGCGTAGGGCGCAGCGGCCACCGGACGCGGCTCGTATGCGCCCTCTTCGCGGGAACGCGGCGGACGGCGCGGGCGCTCGTCGTCGAGTTCGATGGGCTCCAGCTCGATCTTTTTCTTCAGCAGCTTTTCGACGTCACCGATCAGGCGCGCATCGTCGCGCGTGACCAGCGTGATCGCGATGCCCGACGCGCCAGCGCGGCCGGTGCGGCCGATGCGGTGCACGTAGTCCTCGGCGTTGAACGGCACGTCGAAGTTGAACACCGCCGGCAGATCGGCGATGTCCAGGCCGCGCGCGGCCACGTCGGTGGCCACCAGGATGTCGACTTCGCCGGCCTTGAAGGCGGCCAGAGATTTCAGGCGTTCGTCCTGCGACTTGTCGCCATGCAGGGCCGAGGTGCGCAGGCCGTCGCGCTCGAACGAGCGCGCCAGGCGCGCCGCGCCGAGCTTGGAATTGACGAAGATGATGGCCTGCTTGATCTCCCGGTCGCGCAGCACCTTGAGCACGGCGCGTCGCTTGTCGTCGTCGGACACGCTGAGGAAGCGCTGCTCGACGTTGGTGGCGGTCGCATTCGGGCGCGCCACCTCGACCAGCACCGGGTCTTGCAGATAGCTGTTGGCCAGGCGCTTGATCTCGGGCGAGAAGGTGGCCGAGAACAGCAGCGTCTGACGCTGCTTGGGCAGGTAGCTGAGGATGCGCTGCAGATCGGGCAGGAAACCGATGTCGAGCATGCGGTCGGCTTCGTCGAGCACCACGTACTCGACCTGGTTGAGCACGCAGTTCTTGGCCTCGATGTGGTCCAGCAGGCGGCCAGGGGTGGCGATCAGCACCTCGACGCCGCCCTTCAGCTCCAGCGTCTGCGGCTTCATGTCGACCCCGCCGAAGACCACCGCCGCCCGCAGGTTGCAGTGCTTGGCATAGGCCTTGACGTTGTTGGCGACCTGATCGGCCAGTTCACGCGTCGGTGCCAGCACCAGCGCACGCACCGGGTGGCGCGCCGGCGAGGCGCTGGCGTTCTCGTGGCGCAGCATCTTCTGCAGCAGCGGAATGGAAAACGCCGCCGTCTTGCCGGTGCCGGTCTGCGCCGCCCCCATCACGTCGCGGCCCGCCAGAACGATGGGAATCGCCTTGGCCTGGATCGGCGTCATCGTGGCATAACCCTGATCGTCGACCGCGCGCAGGAGCTTGGCGTCCAGCGGCAGGGTGTCAAAACGGGCGGGGGGCGCGGATTCAGTGACAGGCTCCGCGCAGGCCTGGGAGGTGGAATTCATGTTCCCCGATTATCACCCGAGGCGAAAGCCCCGTTCCTGGACCGACCTCGGAGCACCGACACGACCCGGGACCGAAATACAAAGCTACGATAATTCGAAATCCAACTAGAACCCCCATCCTGATGATCTGGACCCTGGTGCTCACCGCCTTCGTGGCGTTCGCTGTCACGCTCACCGTGATCAAGACAGCCGACCATCATGAACATTGGTCGGCAGACCATGATCAATCCGGTCCTCAAAAGATGCACGCTCATGTGGTACCCCGGGTGGGGGGGATCGGGATCGTGTCGGGACTGGTCGTCGGCGTCGCGACCATCTGGTTCGTCCAAGGTCCCGAGTTGGGAAAACTCGCTGTGTTGACAGCGACCGCCGCGAGTCCCGCGTGCCTTTTCGGTCTGATCGAGGATTTCACCAAATCGGTCTCTCCCCGTCGACGCCTGGTGGCGGCAAGCCTATCGGCCCTGCTAGGCGTTTATCTGGTCAACGCCGAACTTGTTCGTACGGGTTGGAGCGCACTGGACGCCTGGTTGCCAGGAAGCGTTCTGGCCGTCTTGCTGACGGTGTTTGCCGTCGCCGGGATTGTCAACGCCACCAACATCATCGACGGCCTGAATGGACTGGCCTCCATGACCGTCATGATGTCCATGGGGGCTCTCTGGTTCATTGCGCATCAGGTCGGAGACCCTCTGGTGGCGGGTCTTGCCCTGACGACCTTGGCCGCATGCGCCGGTTTCTTCGTCTGCAATTACCCCCGCGGACTGATTTTTCTCGGTGATGGCGGCGCTTACCTGCTTGGATTCCTGTCTGCCGAACTCGGGCTGATGCTGATCCAGCGCAACCCCGCCGTTTCACCTTACGCTCCTCTTTGCTTAGTCGCCTACCCCGTCTTCGAGACCTTGTTTACGATGTACCGGCGCAAGGTCCTGAAAGGCAGGGCGGTCAGCCAACCAGACGGCATTCACCTGCACACGCTGATCTACCGACGAAGGATGCGGTGGATTGCCCAGAACGATGCGCCGCACGCCAAGGTCTTGGCCAATTCGCTGACATCTCCTTACTTGTGGTGCCTGCATGCCATTGCGGTGATTCCTGCTATGGTTTGGTGGAATAACAGCTGGTCCATGTTTGGGGCGATGCTCGCATTCGCAGGCGCTTACTTGACGGTGTACTGGCGAATAGTTCGATTTCAGACGCCACAATGGATGGTTCGGCGAAAATAAATCACATCACGGAGTGTTATAGAACAATGCGCAAAGGCATCATCCTGGCCGGTGGCTCGGGCACCCGGCTGCATCCGGCAACGCTGGCGATCAGCAAACAGCTGATCCCGGTCTACGACAAGCCGATGATCTACTACCCGCTGAGCGCGCTGCTGCTGGCGGGCATCAGAGACATCCTGGTCATCAGCACCCCGCAAGACACCCCGCGCTTCCGGCAACTGCTGGGCGATGGCGCGCGCTGGGGCCTGGACCTGCAATACGCCGTCCAGCCCAGCCCGGATGGCCTGGCCCAGGCCTTCCTGATCGGCGAATCGTTCATCGGCTCAGCCCCCAGCGCGCTGGTGCTGGGCGACAACATCTTCTTCGGCCACGACCTGGGGCATCGGCTCGCAGCGGCCGATGCGCGAAGCAGCGGCGCCACCGTATTCGCCTACCCGGTGTCGGACCCGGAACGCTACGGCGTGGTCGAGTTCAATGCCGCCGGCCAGGCGATCAGCCTGGAAGAAAAGCCCCAAGCCCCCAAAAGCCGCCACGCGGTCACCGGGCTTTATTTCTACGACCGGCAGGTGGTGGATTACGCCAAGGCGCTGAAACCCAGCCCACGCGGCGAGCTGGAAATCACCGACCTGAACCGCTTGTACCTGGAGGCCGGCACGCTGGACGTGCAACGCTTCGGCCGCGGCGACGCCTGGCTGGACACCGGTACCCACGACAGCCTGCTGGAAGCCAGCGCCTTTGTGCAGACCCTGGAAAAGCGCCAGGGCCTGAAGGTCTGCTGCCCCGAGGAGATCTGCTGGCGCCAGGGCTGGATCGACGATGCGCAACTCGAAGCCCTCGCTGCCCCGCTGGCCAAGAGCGGCTACGGCCAGTACCTGCGACACATCTTGCGCGAACGCGTGTTTTAACGTCGATATCGACTTCGACTCCCGGAGACCTCCCAGCATGATCCTCGTCACCGGCGGCGCCGGCTTCATCGGCAGCAATTTCGTGCTCGACTGGCTGGCCGACCCGGCCACCCACCACGAAGGCGTCGTCAACCTCGACGCGCTGACCTACGCCGGCAACCGCGCCAACTTGGCTTCATTGTCCGGCGACCCACGCCACCATTTCGTGCATGGCGACATCGGCGACCGCATGCTGGTCGACCGCCTGCTGGCCACGCACCGGCCGCGCGCCATCGTGCACTTCGCGGCCGAAAGCCACGTGGACCGCTCGATCCACGGCCCCGGCGCATTCATGAAGACCAATGTCGACGGTACCTTCACGCTGCTGGAGGCCGCGCGCGCGCACTGGAGCGCACTGCCCGCCGACGAGAAGGCCGCGTTCCGCTTCCACCATGTCAGCACCGACGAGGTCTACGGCAGCCTGAAGCCCACCGATCCGCCGTTCAGCGAGACGAACCCCTACGAACCCAACAGCCCCTACTCGGCCAGCAAGGCCGCCAGCGACCACCTGGTGCGCGCCTGGCACCACACCTACGGCCTGCCGGTGCTGACCACCAACTGCTCGAACAACTACGGCCCCTACCATTTCCCCGAGAAGCTGATCCCGCTGATGATCGTCAACGCGCTGGCCGGCAAACCGCTGCCTGTATATGGCGACGGCCAGCAGATCCGCGACTGGCTCTACGTCAAGGACCACTGCGCCGGCATCCGCGCCGTGCTGGCCAGAGGCCGCGTCGGAGAGACCTACAACATCGGCGGCTGGAACGAGAAGGCCAACCTGGACATCGTCAAGACCGTGTGTGCCTTGCTCGACGAATTGCGGCCCGACCCGGCCGGGCCCTACCGCCGGCTGATCACCTATGTGACCGACCGGCCCGGCCATGACCGCCGCTACGCCATCGATGCGCGCAAGATCGAGCGGGAACTGGGCTGGCGCCCCGCCGAGACCTTCGACACCGGCATCCGCAAGACGGTGCAGTGGTACCTGGACCACGCCGACTGGGTGGCCGACGTGCAGAGCGGCGCCTACCAGGCCTGGGTCGACCAGAACTACCAGGCGCGCTGACGTGAAGATCCTCTTGCTGGGGCCGAATGGCCAACTGGGCTGGGAATTGCAACGTGCGTTGGCGCCGCTGGGCGAGGTTCATGCCTGCGGCCGCGGCCAGGGCGGCGACCTGGCGAACCTGGACGCCCTGGCCGCCACGGTGCGCGCCATCCAGCCCCAATGGATCGTCAATGCCGCCGCCTACACCGCGGTGGACCGGGCCGAGAGCGAACCCGAACTCGCGCACACCCTCAACGCGCGGGCTCCCGGCGTGCTGGCGCGCGAAGCGGCCGCGCTGGGTGCGACCCTGGTGCACTACAGCAGCGACTACGTCTTCGATGGCTCGGGCGCGCAGGCGCGGGATGAGACCGCGGCCACCGGTCCTTTGAGCGTCTACGGCCGCACCAAGCTCGAAGGCGAGCAGCAGATCCAGACCAGCGGCTGCCGCCACTTGATCCTGCGCACCAGCTGGGTCTATGCGGCACGCGGCGGCAACTTTGCCAAGACCATGCTGCGGCTGGCCACCGAGCGAGAACAGCTCAAGGTCATCAATGACCAGGTCGGTGCGCCCACCGGCGCCGATCTCTTGGCCGACGTCAGCGCCCACGCGCTGCGCCGGCTGGACGCGCAACCCGAACTGGCCGGCCTGTACCACGTGGCTGCCCGCGGCGAGACAAGTTGGCACGGCTATGCCCGCGAGGTGATCGACCTGGCCATCGCACAGGGCGCAGCCCTCAAAGCGGGGCCGGACGCCGTGCTGCCCATCCCGACCACGGCTTACCCCACCCCGGCCGCGCGGCCGCTGAACTCGAGGCTGGCCACGCAGCGGTTTCGCGACGCCTTCGGCCTCACGCTGCCACCCTGGCAGCAGGGCGTGAAGCGCCTGGTGGCCGAGGTGCTGGCGGACTGACCCCGGCCTCCAAGCCGCGCAGCGTGGACGGCTAGAATCCGCGCTGATTGCCGTGGCTGGCGTGCGCCCTTCGGGTGTGCCGGCCGCCCTGCCGCCTGCATCGGGCGGTCTCTTCTGGCGCGCGCACCGGCCCGCCTTGCCCATGCCCCACATGCACCCGACACGCTCCTTCACTTCGACGCGCCTGCGATCCGTCCGTCGCCTGATGGGCATCACCCTCGTGGCCCTGCTCTGGGCGGGCGGCCTGGGCAGCGTAAGCGCGCAGCAACTGACACCTCAGTCTTACGACTTGACGTCCACGAGCGGCCCGGCCGCGCAGGCGCAGGCCCCCGGCACCGTCACGCTGAAGCAGGCGCCGGTGAACGTCGACACCCGCCAGGACGAGGACACGACCCGCCTCCCGACGGAGCGCCCCGCGCCCTACGTGCCCAGCGAGTTCGAACGCTACGTTCAGGACCAGGCCGGCCAGACGACGTCGCCGATTCGCCGCTTCGGTGCCAACCTGGTGACCGATCCCAGCAACCTGTCTTCGCGCCAGGACCCGCTGCCGCTGGTGCCGGCCGACTACATCGTCAAGCCGGGCGACGAGGTGGTGCTGACGATCTGGGGCACCGCCGACGCCGATCTGCGCCTGGTCGTGGACCGTGCGGGCCGCATCTCGGTGCCGCGCGTCGGCGCGATCTCGGTGGCCGGGCTGCGCAATGCCGATCTGGGCCCGGCCATCAGCCGCCGCGTCGCCGAGGTCTTCAAGAACTTCCAGCTCACCGCCACGCTCGGCCAGCTGCGGGCGGTGCGCGTGTTCGTCAGCGGCTATGCCCAGCGCCCGGGCAGCCTGACGGTCAGCAGCCTGTCCTCGGTGCTGCATGTCATCATGCGGGCGGGCGGGCCCTCGGCCGCCGGCAGCTTCCGCGACATCGCGCTGATCCGCGGCGGCCAGGTCGTCTCCCATTTCGACCTGTACGACTTGCTGCTCAAGGGCGACCGCAAGGCCGACCAGATCATCCAGCCCGACGACGTGATCCGCATCGGCCCGATCGGCACCCAGGTCGGCGTGCTGGGCAGCGTGAACCAGCAGGCGGTGTTCGAGTTGAAGCCCGGCGAGACGCTGAACGATGCGATCGCGATGGCCGGCGGTTTCGACGCCGTGGCCGACCGCAGCCGCGTGGCGGTGGAGCGCCTGGCCGACCGCACGACAGGCCGGGTGGCCGAAGTGGCCATGCCGGGCGGCGGCGACCTGCCCCTGGGCACTGGTGACGTGGTGCGCGCCTTCAGTGCCATCACCGCCGTGCTGCCGCAGGACAAGCAGCGCAAGCGGGTGCGCGTGGAAGGCGAGGTGCTGCATCCCGGCGACTACGTGCTGCCCGCGGGCAGCAGCGTCGCCGACGCTCTGCGCGCAGCGGGCGGCCTGACGAACCAGGCCTATGTGTTCGGCACCGAATTCGACCGGGAAAGCGTGCGCCAGACCCAACAGCAGAACTACGAGCGCGCACTGCGCGATCTGGAAACCGACATGGCCAAGAACCAGGCCAGCCGCCACGTCGGCTCGGCCGAAGACGCCGCCAGCCTGACCAGCAGCACCAGTGCCACCTCTCGCCTGATCGACCGACTGCGCCAAGTACAGCCCAGCGGCCGCGTCGTGCTGCAGCTCGCCCCCGACGCCACGCAGCTGCCCGATCTGGCGCTGGAAGACGGCGACCGGCTCTACATCCCCAGCCGCGCGACGTCGGTGGGCGTGTTCGGCAGCGTGTTCAACCCGGGCAGCTATGTGTTCGCCAACGGCAAGACGCTGTCCGACTTCCTGAACCTGGCCGGGGGCCCGACCCGCGGCGCCGACAAGGGCAGCATGTTCGTGATCCGCGCCAACGGTTCGGTGATCAGCGCACGCCAGGGTGCCTCGTTCTGGGGCTCCGGCAGCGCCTTCGCCTCCGCAAGGTCCTTGCCTGGCGACACGGTCTTTGTCCCCGAACAGATGGACAAGAGCACCTTCACGCAGGACGCCAAGGACTGGACACAGATCCTGTACCAGTTCGGCTTGGGCGTGGCAGGCATCAAGGCCGTGGGGCTGTGAGGTGGCCGACATGACGCAGAACGAGACCCCCATCGCGCACCATATGGCCGTCGACGAAGATTTTGACGACGAGATCAATCTGCGCGAGTTGCTTCGGCCGCTGCTGCAGCACTGGAGGCTGATGCTGGCCGTGCCGGTGCTGGCCGGTGCGCTGGGCGCCGCGGGCAGTTATCTCATCACCCCGGTTTTTACTTCCACCACCACCTTTCTCCCGCCACAGCAGCAGCAGAGCACCGCCGCGTCTGCTCTGGCGTCACTGGGTGCCTTGGCGGGTATCGCGGGTGGCATTGCTGGCGTCAAAAGCCCAGCGGAAGAGTACGTGGCGCTGATGCAAAGCGTGACAGTCAGCGACCGCCTAATCGACCAGTTCAAGCTGCTGAAGGTCTACGACGTCAAGCTGCGGCAGGACGCCCGGAAGGCACTGAGCAAGTACGCGTCCATCCAGATCGGCAAGAAGGACGGATTGATCAGCGTCAGCGTCGAAGACACCAGCCCCCAACGTGCCGCGGACATCGCGAACCAGTACGTCAATGAGCTGCGCCGGATGACCTCGGTGCTGGCGGTATCGGAGGCTCAGCAGCGCCGCGTGTTCTTCGAAAAGCAGATGCAGGAGACCAAGACCCGCCTGGCCGCCGCGCAACTGGCGCTGCAGCAAAGCGGCATCTCTGCCGCCACGCTGAAGACCGAACCCAAGGCGGCGGCAGAAGAGTTCGCCCGCATGAGCGCCGAGCTCACGGCCGCCGAAGTGCGGCTTCAAACCCTGCGCGGCGCGATGGCGGATGGCGCGCCGGAAGTTCATCAGCAACTGGCCACCGTCCAGGCCCTGCGTGAACGCGTCAGCCAACTGGAGCGCAGCAGCGGCCCGTCGGCCAGCGACCCGGACTACGTCAACAAATATCGCGAGTTCAAGTACCAGGAAACCTTGTTCGACCTGATGTCCAAGCAATACGAGATTGCCCGGGTCGACGAGAGCCGCGAAGGTGCGCTGATCCAGGTGGTCGACCCCGCCCAACCCGCCGAACGCAAGAGCAAACCCAAACGTGCGCTGATCTCGATGGCAACCGCCATAGCATCCTTTTTACTGCTGTCGGTTTGGCTGATTGTGAGACAGCGGCAACGACATACTGTTTCAGATCCCGGTATCGGATCGTGAACAGCGAACGCGACTGCACAGGGAAGAATAACGAACAAGTGGAAACTGAGATTTTTTGACCGAGCTGTGAAAGGTCTAGTGGGTTGAATTTCTTGATGGTCAAAAATCAGCACGCCATAAGAAGCACATCTACAGTCCAGTCTTCAAGGCGCAGGGTTTCCGTCCGCCTCGTGTAACCATAAATCAATGACTAACCAAGTCATTTTCTCAACTTGCCCCGACCTCCCTTCCAGACGTCCTGGAGTAGGCTGTCAGATTCAATGCTTAGGCACATTGTTAGTGCTAAATAATTAATGCAACATTCGATGAAAATTCTCGTGACCGGTGCCGCCGGGTTCATCGGCATGCACGTGTGTGAGCGACTGCTCCAAAGAGGTGAGCAAGTTCTCGGCATCGACAATGTCAACGATTACTATGACCCTGCACTAAAGCGCGCGCGTCTGGCCAAATTAAGCCCAAATCCGAACTTTGCGTTTGAGCGCTTGGACGTAGCCGATCATGAAGGTGTAGAGGCATTGTTATCGAGGCACTCGATAGATCGCGTCGTGCATTTGGCGGCGCAAGCTGGGGTCCGATATTCACTGACCAACCCACGCGCATATGCCGAATCGAATCTGACCGGATTCGTAAACATGCTCGAAGCCTGCCGCCATGCACAGGTCAAACATTTGGTCTACGCCAGCAGTTCGAGCGTATATGGAGGCAATCTGAAGATGCCGTTCTCGGAGGCCGATGCGGTCGATCACCCGGTCAGTCTCTACGCGGCTACCAAAAAGGCGAACGAGTTGATGGCTCACACGTACAGTCATCTGTACGGCATTCCAACCACGGGATTGCGTTTCTTCACGGTCTATGGTCCCTGGGGCCGACCGGATATGGCTTATTTCAGCTTCACACAAGACATCTTGGCCGGGCGCCCGATCAAAGTCTTTAACCAGGGCAGGATGAAGCGCGATTTCACGTTCATCGATGACATCGTGGATGGGGTGATTGCGGCGCTGGATCGCCCCGCCACACCGGATGGTAATTTCGATGGGCGCGAGCCCCACCCCGCTCGGTCAACCGCGCCATTTCGGGTATTCAACATCGGTAACAACGATCCCATTGAGTTGGCGGACTTCATTGCCGCGCTGGAGAAGGCGCTGGGTCGCGAGGCAATCAAGGACATGCAGCCGATGCAGCCGGGTGACGTGGTGGCGACCTACGCCGACGTGTCGGCCCTGGAAGCCTGGACCAGCGTGAAGCCGCACATCTCGTTGGGCGAAGGCATTGCGCGGTTCGTGGCTTGGTATCGTTCATACCACGGCGTTTGACGGGATTGTCTTGCGCTGCGCTGGTTTCGTATTGGCTCAATCGCCGCCGAACAGATCGCGCGTGTATATTTTCTGCTTGACGTCAGCCAGTTCGGCACTGCTCCGATTTGCGACGATCACGTCGGCCTGCTGTTTGAAGGCGTCGAGGTCGCGCACGACGCGCGAGCCGAAGAAGTGCTCGTCGGCCAGGGCGGGCTCGTAGACGATCACCTCGACGCCCTTGGCCTTGATGCGCTTCATGATGCCTTGCACGCTGCTGGCGCGGAAGTTGTCGGAGTCGGCCTTCATGATCAGGCGGTAGATGCCCACCACCTTGGGCTTGCGGCGAAGGATGTCTTGCGCGACGAAGTCCTTGCGCGTGGTGTTGGCGTTGACGATGGCCTCGATCAGGTTCTGAGGCACCTGGCTGTAGTTGGCCAGCAGCTGCTTGGTGTCCTTGGGCAGGCAGTAGCCGCCGTAGCCGAAGCTGGGGTTGTTGTAGTGGTGGCCGATGCGCGGGTCCAGGCAGACGCCGTCGATGATCTGGCGGGTGTCCAGGCCGTGGCTGGCGGCGTAGGTGTCGAGCTCGTTGAAGTAGGCCACGCGCATCGCCAGGTAGGTGTTGGCGAACAGCTTGATCGCCTCGGCCTCGGTGCTGCGGGTCAGCAGCATGGGGGTGTCAGGCTTGAGCGAGCCCTGGCGCAGCAGATCGGCGAAGACCTGGGCGCGCTCGCTCTGCTCGCCCACGACGATGCGAGAGGGATACAGGTTGTCGTGCAGCGCCTTGCCCTCGCGCAGGAACTCGGGCGAGAACAGAATGTTGGGGCAACCCAGGCGCTCGCGCAGGGCCTGGGTGTAGCCCACCGGCACGGTGCTCTTGATGACCATGACCGCATGGGGATTGAGCGCGATCACGTCGCGCACCACGGCCTCGACCGAGCGAGTGTCGAAGGTGTTGGTCACCGGGTCGTAGTCGGTGGGGGTGGCGATGACGACGAAGTCGGCGCCGGCGTAGGCCTCGGCCTGGCTGAGCGTGAAGCGCAGGCGCAGGGGCTGGTGGGCCAGGTAGTGCTCGATCTCGGGGTCGGAGATGGGGCTGCGGCGGGACTGCAGCAGCGCGACCTTGGCCGCGTCGATGTCCAGCGCCACCACTTCGTTGTGCTGGGCCAGCAGCACGGCGTTGGACAGGCCCACGTAGCCGGTGCCGGCAACGGCGATCTTGAGAGTCATGAGATGGTACGGTAAGGCGTGAGAAAAATAGGCGGTGCGATGACGTTTGGTGATTATCGCCATGGTCGATAGCTGGTGAGCACGGGCGCGGAAATTGATGTCGCTGAGGCCCCCGTTTTCACCCATCCATTGGAGCGAGGAACAGTAATTGATTTCCCTCAGCGACCTTGAGCAAACGACGGTAGGCGGGAGAGCCTCTTTTCAACCGGGATCAGGGATCTTTCCGGTGTGCCACGCCTCCTGCGTTAAGCGCGGCTTCCAAGCGCCGAACCTCGCTGTTGATCGACGCGGCATCGCGAGCCGGCACCAATCGGTGCTGCGCACACAGATTCGCGCACATAGCACCGGTGGTCGACCCGCCTCGCCGGACCGGCCATCTTTCCAGGGCCGACGAAGGTACAATGTTCAAGGTTGAACAAAGCTCGCGCCCCTTGAAGCAAAGCCGCCAGGATCAGTTGAAGGAAGACACCAAATTCCGAGTGATGCGACTGCTGGAAAACAATCCGCGGATGTCCCAGCGGGAACTCGCGGATGCACTCGGCATCAGCCTTGGTGGCGTCAACTACTGTCTGCGTGCTCTAGTGGAAAGAGGCTGGGTGAAGATCCAAAATTTCCGCCAAAGCTCGAACAAGCTTGCTTTCGCCTACCTGCTCACCCCCAAAGGCCTTGCACACAAGGCGAGCCTGACCACACGGTTCCTCAAGCGCAAGATGAACGAATTCGAGCAGTTGCGCGTAGAAATCGAATCGCTTAGCAAGGAACTGCGCGCCCCAATTTGCAGTGCGTCCGACGAAGCATGACAGAAGTTCACCAATCCAGAGCGATGCTCGCATGAAGTCAACCGCCCGACCGCAACACATTGACATCGAGTTGTTCGATGCGCCCCCCAGCATCTCGATGCGACTAGCGCGACTCGAAGACGCCCAATACATCTACGGCCTTCGCATCAATCCGGACTACAACAAGCACCTTTCCGCCGCGCCGCCGTCAGTGGAAGCACAGCGTGAGTTCCTGAGGGGCTACCGGGAACGCGAAGATGCGGGAACGGAGTTCTATTTCGTGATCATCAAGCGGCAGACCGGTGAGCCATGCGGCGTGGTGAGGCTCTACGACCTGCAGCCGGAATCCTTCTGCTGGGGCAGTTGGATCCTTGACCACACAAAGCCACGTATGGCAGCCGTGGAGTCGGCCATGTTCGTCTACGACTTCGCGTTCGGCGTGCTCGGCTACAAGGCCAGCCATTTCGACGTGCGACGCGACAATGTCGGAGTCATCTCGTTCCACAAGCGCTTCGGTGCGATCGAGACCTCGCAGGACGATCTCAATATCTATTTCAGGCTCGAAGCAAACGGGTTCCGGGCGAAGCTTCCCGCGCTCACCGAGTTGACGGGCTACATGCCTCGCCGCTTCACCGCCTGACCGCGTCGCTCGAACCAACATGCCCCTGTCGGACTGCAGAATCATCGAACTCCCCCGGATCAACGACCCGCGGGGCAACCTGACCTTCGTCGAAGGCGGCACCCACGTCGGTTTCGATATCCAGCGCGTCTACTACTTGTACGACGTGCCGGGCGGCTCCGAGCGCGGCGGGCACGCACACAAGGCGCTGCAACAGTTGATCATCGCCATGTCGGGTAGCTTCGACGTCGTTCTGGACGATGGCGACGAGAAGAAGACCTTCCATTTGAACCGCTCCTACTTCGGCCTGTACGTGTGCCCAATGATCTGGCGAGATCTGAACAATTTCTCTTCCGGGTCGGTGTGCATGGTGCTGGCGTCGAATCGCTATGACGAGAGCGACTACTACCGGGACTACCAGCAATTCATGAACGAAAGACCGCGCACGTGATCGATTTCTTGAACCTGAAGCAAGTCAACGAGTCCATGAATGCAGAGTTGACGGCCGCTGCGGCGCGTGTCATCGAGTCGGGCTGGTACATCCTCGGGGCCGAAACTGAAGCCTTCGAAAGCGAGTTCGCGGCTTATTGCGGTGCGCGCCACTGCATCGGCGTGGCGAACGGGCTCGACGCGATCACGCTCTCGCTGCTGGCACTGGGCATCCAGCCCGGCGACGAGGTCATCGTCCCATCTCATACCTTCGTCGCGAGTTGGCTCGGTGTGAGCCATGCCGGCGCCGTGCCGGTGCCAGTGGAGGTCGACCCAACCACGTACAACCTGGACCCGAGTCGCGTCGAGGCGGCGATCACGCCGCGCACGCGTGCCGTACTGCCGGTGCACCTCTATGGGCGCCCCAGCGACCTCGCGCCGCTGCTTGACATCGCCGTCCGCCGCGGCATCCACGTCGTCGAGGACGCCGCCCAGGCCCACGGCGCCCGCTACCGCGGACAGCGCATCGGCCATCATGGCCAGGCGGTGACCTGGAGTTTCTACCCCGGCAAGAACCTCGGGGCGCTTGGCGACGGCGGAGCAATCACCACCGATGACGACACTCTCGCCAAACGCCTGCGCATGCTGCGCAACTACGGGTCGACGGTGAAGTACCACCACGAGGTCATGGGCTTCAACTCGCGTCTCGACGAGATCCAGGCGGCTATGCTGCGCATCAAGCTTCGAACGCTCGACGCGGACAATGCCCGGCGCGATCAGGTCGCCGCCATCTATCTCGCCGATATGCAGGCCCCGGGCCTTACGCTACCGACGACCACCGAAGGCATAGCCTCCTCCTGGCATCTGTTCGTGGTGCGCCACGCGCGGCGCGACGAACTGGCGCGCGGCCTGCAACAGAACGGCGTCGGGACCTTGATCCACTACCCAGTCGCGCCGCACATGCAGCCTGCCTACAGGGCGATGGGCCTGGCGCGCGGTAGCCTGCCGATCGCCGAGGCGCTGCAGCATGAGGTGCTGAGCCTACCCATGGGCCCACGACTGTCGGATGCGCAAGTGCACGCGGTCGTCCGGACCGTAGTTGACCTCGCGCACTCATTGGCTGCCGGCTGAATGACGCTCTTCCGCACGAGTCTGCTGAGCGCGCTGGCAGTATTCACTCGGCTGTCCGTTTCGATCTACCTGAATAAAATCCTGGCGGTGCTGGTTGGCCCTGCGGGCTTTGCGCTGATCGGCCAGTTTCAGAGCCTGGTGTCGGTCGTCACAGCCCTTGGTGGCGGTGCCGTGCAGATCGGCGTGACTAAGTACACAGCCGAGTATTCCGCTGATCCGGCGCGCCAGCAAAGCGTGTGGTCGACCGCACTGGCACTGAGCCTGCTGGGCTCCGTCGTGGCCAGCATCGTGCTCGTGCTGCTTCGAATCCCGCTCTCGAAAGTCATTTTCGGAAGCGCCGAATACTCCGACATCATCGTATACCTGGGCCTCACGCTCGCGTTCACGGGCGTGAACGGACTCTTCCTCGCGATCCTGAACGGCTACAAGGCCGTGCGGCATCTGGTCGCGGCCAACGTAGCCGGCAGCCTTCTGGGCGCGGCGATCTCCACCGCGCTCGTGTTGCGCTTCGGGATCTGGGGCGCACTTGTGGCGCTGACGGTCGGGCCTGCCTGCGCCTGCGGCGCCACGTGGCTGGTCTTCCGCCGCGTCTGCCACATCGACTGGCCCGGCCTCAAGAGGGCATTTGATCCGGCCATGACGCGGCGCCTGGGGAGCTTCGCCCTGATGGCGGCGACCACCGCGCTGGTCGTACCGGTCGGTCAGGTGCTCACTCGTAACTCGATCGCAGCCGACTTCGGCTGGTCGGTGGCCGGCCTTTGGCAGGCGCTGTGGAAGGTCAGCGAGACGCACCTGCTGCTCCTGACCTCGGTGCTGTCTGTCTACTTCCTGCCGAGGCTGTCCGAAATCCGTACCGGCTCCGAGTTGCGCAAGGAGGTGATGTCCGCCTATCGCTTCGTGGTCCCGCTGGTGGTCTGTTCCGCGCTGGGGTTGTTCCTGCTTCGGGATCCACTTGTGCGCATGCTGTTGTCGCCGAAATTCGCCGCAATCGCCCCAGTTCTCGGCCTGCAGTTGATCGGCGACGTCTTTAAGGTGTGCAGTTGGGTTATGTCGTTCACGATGGTTAGCCATGCGCGCACGCGAACATTCGTCGTAACCGAGATCGTATTCACGTTGCTAACAGCGGGTGGCATCATCGTGATGACCCACTACTTCGGGCTCAAGGGAGCAGCCATCGCCTACATCGGGGTCTATGTCATCTATTGGATGACGATGTATGTCCTGTTCGAGCGCTTGGTATCCGAGCTAGGCGAGCGTGCTCCTACGCACGCCGACGCAGTTGATCCGGCACTCGAAGAAGGCGGTCTCGCACGATGAACATCTCTACCACATTCACCGTCGAGACCCCGGACCGCGCCACGCCGGTCCCGGATGTGCCGCAGGCGGCCAGCGTTGCGTTGCTCGTGCTCGCGTTCAACCACGCGCGCTATCTCCCGCAATTATTCGAATCGATCGCCCTCAACCGCGCCGACATCCGCGAGCTGGTCCTGGTCGACAATGGGTCGTCTGACGCCTCTCTCGCGGCATTGATAACCTTCCGCGAATCCGCCCGTGCGCTCGGGATCGACGCCTCGGTGCAATCGAATCCGCGCGGCACCGGCGTCGCCTGGGCGCTGAATCGGGCCCGGGAGGCCACGCGCGCGGAGTTCATTGCCGTCATCGCAGGGGACGACTACCTGCTGCCGAGCCGCTTCGGCGCCCAGGTGGTGAAGCTCTCGTCCGACCCCGCCGCCGCTTTCGCCTATTCGAACGGCTATGTCTGCGACGCCGCCGGCGTGCTATCGGACACGCCAATCCACGATGCGCACGCGCTCAAGCTGCTTAAGGCTTCGCGGGCGAGCGAGCGGCCGTCGCTGTTCCAGCCGGTGCCAGCGCTGTTCACCCATTGCGCGCTGTTCCGGCGCACGGCGCTGGACGCCATCGACGGCTGGGACGAACAACTGGGCATCGACGACTGGCCGCTGAACATCCGCCTGTTCGACCGCTTCCCGGATGGATGCCGCTTCGTCGACGGGCAAGTGAGCGCCTACCGCCGCCACGACAGCAACGTCTCGAAGCGTCGCTATCGACAGTACATCGGACAGAAGCGGGTGATCCAACGCCTGGCGCGCAACGAGGAACTAGGTCGCAACCTCTTCGCGCTGTATGCCGCGCAGGTACTGGCCTCGCTCAAGCGAGGCCAGCACTGGCGGGCCCGCACGTTCTCCCGATCCGCGCTGGCCACCAAACCGGGTATTTTTCGGATATTCCGTTGGTTCCTGAATGAACTACGCCATCGCCTCACGAACAAGATTCGTTGACCCGATCTGGGTGACCTTGGCCATGTGGACGTTCGTCCTGGCCGGTGCCACCTGGGGTGATCTTAACGACCTAACACCCGAATTCCTGGCGTTCATGGCCCTCGGCGTCGGCGCGCACATGGCCGGCATGGCCGTGCGCCGCCTGACCACGATGAGACGCTTTAGCCGCGCCGGCCCGGTCCCTGCATCGCCGCAGCTCCTGCGCCAGTGGGCGCGGGGACGTCTCTGGTCGTCCGTCATGCTTGTGATCCTCGTCGTTGCCATCGCGTTCTTTATTTACCAATACTCGCTGGTCGTGCCCTCGCTCGATCCACTGGGACTGGTCCAGATGCGCAACGTCTACCTCGAGGAGACGCGCGGCGAACGCGACAAGCTGTTCATCTACACTACCCACCTTACGTTGCTGGGCATCGCCACGCTCTATCACGCGGCGCTCAACCATGCGCTCGGCGCGAAGCTCGGGCAGCCGCAATCGCGCGCCCCGGTCAACCTGATCGCAATCGCAACCTTCTGCGCCGGCCTGCTGACCACCGGCCGCACGGCGCCCCTGCTCGTGATCATCTGCTACGCCGTCTACTGCCTGCGCTTCAGGCTTTACACGACTCGGCGCATCATCGGCTCGTTCTTTGTGCTGTCGATCGCTATGTTCTTCCTCGTCGCACTGGCGCTCGGCAAGGAGGGCCTAGGCGACGGCAACGCCCTAGAGGCCGTCAGTAACTTAGCAAAGGTCTATTTTTTCTCCGCGCCGGCCGCGATGCAGGAAATCGTCGTCCACCATCAATCAGTGACCAACGTCTGCAGCAACATCTTTTCCTATCCGGTCGACCTGGCCAAGAAGTTCGGCTTCTTCGAACATTGCGACGTCCGGGAACTGGACTTCGTCTTCGTCCCGGTAGCGACCAACGTGTACACATTCCTGCGCGCGTACTGGGAGGACTTCGGCTGGGGCTACCCGATCGCACTGTTCGCGGTCGGCTACCTGATTGAGGCCATCTATTTCTCCGCTTTCAACCGTCAGGGCTTTGGTGCCTTCATCTATCCAATCGTGCTCAATTCGCTCCTGCTGCAAATTTTCGAGGAGCAGTTGTTCGCCAACGGCTCCGTGCTGGCCTACCTAGCCGTGTTCTACGGCCTGACGCACCTTCTCTTCATCGGCAGGGGCCGGCGCCGACGCACGAGGCGCGCCACCAATGCGGCAGCCACTGCCAAGCCGTCCAATTCGACGCTCTCTCCCGCATGATCATTTCAGTCATCACCACTTACAAGCCCGACAACGGCCTGCGCGCCCGGTTCGAGGCGCTGCTCAAAGTCTGCGGAGCGGTCGTCGTCGTCGACAACACGCCGGGCGGCCATCGGCAGTTCGACCTACCGCCCGGCTTCCACGTGCTGCGCAACATGACCAACCTCGGCCTGGGCCTGGCGTTGAACGCCGGCGTGGCGGAAGCCCGTCGACTCGGCGCCGACGACATCATCTTGTTCGACCAGGACAGCACACCGTCAGCAACGTTCGTGAGCGGCATGGTCGATTCCCTGCACGAGGCGATCCGCCTGCACGGGCCGCTGACGGGCGTCGGGCCGACGCATGTCGACGACGCGACTGGCACCGTCCAGGCCAGCCGCTGGCGGCGAGGGGCGACGCCGCTCGACAGGTTCCAGGGTGTCACCTGCCTGCCCACGTCCGGCATGACGGTCCACGTCGCGTCGCTGGGACCCGACGATGGCTTCGCCGACGACTTCTTCCTCGACCTTGCCGACTTCGAATGGTGTTGGCGCTTGCGCTCTGGCGGCTGGCGTTTCCTGCGCGACACGTCGGTGCAGATGCGCCACCGGCTGGGCGTGGCGGAGCGCCACTGGATGGGAATCCGCTTCCACGTTCCCGCGCCATACCGGCACTACTTCCAGTTCCGCGACACCCTCCGGCTGTTGCCGCGCCGCTATGTTCCGCTGTATTCGAAGTTACGGCTGCTTTGCGTCCTGCCCCTCAAGATGATGGTGTACCCATTCATCCTCGACCACGGCATCGAACGTGTGCGGTGGATGCTCTGGGGCGTGCGAGACGCGCTGTGCCGGGTCCGCGGCATCGGCGCTGCCGCTGCCCGCCTGTCGCGGTGAACAGCGTATGACCCTTGCACCTTCCTCCAGCCCGATCGCTACCCGCCACGACACCCCCGTCGCTATCCTCATGGCCATCCATGCGGGCGCGGATGCCGAGCATTTGGCTGAGTCGTTGGCCAGCCTCCGAGCACAGACGCATGCGCGGCTGCGCCTGTTCCTGTTCTGCGACGGCAAGCTCCCGGAAACTCATGAGGCGCTGCTGGATCGCTACACGCAGTCTCAGGCCGGCGACGCCGTCTTACGCAGCGCGGTGTCAGTCGGGCTGCCGACCGCGCTCAACCGACTGATCGATCGCGCAATGCGGGACACCGACGTCGAATTCCTCGCCCGCATGGACGCCGACGACCTGTCAATGCCGGAGCGCATTGCGCGCCAAGTCGAATTCATGCGGTCGACGCCCGAGGTCGATCTGGTCGGCACTTGGTGCATCGAATTCGCAGAAGCGGGCATCCCACAATTCCACAAACGCCTGCCGTCCACACGTTCGGAGTTGCTCGATTTCATGGTGTGCCGCAGCCCCCTGGCGCATCCGACTGTGATGTTTCGTCGAAAGATCTTCGACGCGGGGTTCCGTTACGAACCTTCGCTGCTGCAGATGCAGGACTACGATCTCTGGTCGCGACTCGTCCGCGCCGGATTCATGATCTCCAACGTTCCAGAGTACCTGCTCTGGTATCGAATGGCCGACGGATTCTTCCAGCGACGCAGCGGCCTCACTCGCGCGCTGAAAGAAGTTCGAATGCGGATCGAATATGCCCGCGAGATGCAGCTGCTGCGTCCCATTCACTTGGCCAAGCTGTTCGCGTTGCTGCTCGCGCGCATCGCGCCCGAGCGCCTCAAGCGCCTGGCCTACCGGCGGGCACGCTGACTCTTACCCATACGAACCAACATGTGCGGCATTGCAGGAATCTGGAGTACGGCGCTGAGCGACCCGGAAGCGTCGGTCACCGCGATGATGGAGGCGCTTGTCCACCGCGGGCCCGATTCGAGCGGCCG
This sequence comes from Ideonella sp. sgz306126, assembly GCF_056032705.1. Lineage (NCBI taxonomy): Bacteria > Pseudomonadati > Pseudomonadota > Betaproteobacteria > Burkholderiales > Sphaerotilaceae > Ideonella > Ideonella sp. sgz306126. Next base: position 131,238 of record NZ_JBVYWP010000003.1, on the reverse strand, counting down.
ATGGACGTCGCCCGACGGGCGGATCTGCCTGGGCCACCTCCGGCTCGCCATCATCGACCTCACCATCGAAGGCGCGCAGCCGATGCGCTCGCGCAGTGGCCGCTTCCTGATCACGTTCAACGGCGAGATCTACAACCACTTGGACCTGCGCAAGCAGCTGGGCGACGTCGCGTGGCGCGGACACTCGGACACCGAAACGCTACTCGAGGCGATCGATCAATGGGGCCTGGAACGGGCGCTCAAGTCCTGCGTGGGTATGTTCGCGCTCGGGTTATGGGACCGCGCTCGGGGTACGTTATCGCTCGCGCGCGACCGGATGGGGGAGAAGCCCCTGTACGTCGGCCGCGGCCGCGACACCCTAGCCTTCGCCTCGGAGCTCAAGGCCATGCGCCCCGTGCCCGGCTTGGACCTCTCGCTTGACCCGGAGTCCCTGCAGCACTACGCCCGCTACGGCTACATTCCCACACCCGGCAGCGCCTACAAAGCCGTGCGCAAGCTGCTTCCTGGCACCATTTTGGTGCTCCACTCGCCAGCAGATGAGGGAACGACGCAGGTCTACTGGACGCTACCGCAGCCCTCCGGGCATCTCGAATCGCCGACCGGCGACAATGCCGTACGCACGGAGTCTCAATGGATCACGGTGGTGGGCGATGCCATAGACCAGGCTGTACGGCAGCAACTATTGGGGGACGTGCCGCTGGGTGCGTTCCTCTCTGGCGGGATCGACTCGTCGCTGATCGTCGCCATGATGCAGCGCGCCGCCAACCAGCCCGTCCGCACGTTCTCGATGGGAGTGCGGGACTCTGTGGAGGACGAGTCCGCACATGCCACCCTGGTGGCCCGGCATCTGCGCACCGACCATACCGAACTGATGGTGACGCCCCAGGACGTGCTGGACGTCGTCCCTGACCTGGTTCAGATCTACGACGAGCCGTTCGCCGACGCTTCCCAGGTTCCCACGGTGTTGCTGAGTCGCAAGACGCGCGCCCACGTCACAGTGGCGCTGTCAGGCGATGCCGGCGATGAGCTCTTCGGCGGCTACAACCGGCACCTGACAGCATCGCGCCTCGAACCGATGCTGGCGTCGATGCCCGTTTGGCTGCGCGCGGCATCCGGCGCATGTCTCCAAGCCGTGCCGAGCCGCATGTGGGACGCAGCGTCAGGCAGCGCGAGCCTGCGACGTGGCCTGCGACTGCCGCCCGGCATCGGCGAGAAGGTCGCCCGCATAGCCGGATTCATTTCCGCTGCCTCGCCGGAGCAGGCGTACCAGCGAACCGTCTCGCAGTGGCTACGAGACAGCGACATGCCCGTCAAGCACATGATTGCTCCGCTGAGGCTGCCGGCGCTGGAAAAAAATCGCGAAAAAACACCACTTGCACAAGAGTTGATGTGGTGGGATATGAAGACCTACCTACCCGACGACATTTTGGTAAAGGTCGACCGCGCAGCGATGTCGTGCAGCCTCGAGACTCGGGTCCCGTTTCTCGATCATCGACTGGTCGAACTCGCGCTGAAGCTGCCGATGCAATTCAAGATCCGCGGCGGAACGACGAAGTGGATCTTGAGGCAACTACTTGAGCAGCACGTGCCGCGCGCCTTGACGGAGCGCCCGAAGCAGGGCTTCACGTTGCCCCTCGCACAGTGGCTGAGGGGACCCCTTCGGGCATGGGCGGAAGACCTGCTGGAGCCTGTGTCCCTGGATCATTCGGCGATCTGGGAACCCCGGCAGGTCCGTTCAATCTGGCAGGAACACTTGTGCGGCCGGGCTAATCACCAGCGTGCACTATGGACAGTGCTCATGCTACAGGCGTGGCTGCGCAACGATGCGTCGTGGTCGAGGCAACCGAGCGAGCCTGTGAAAAGGCGAGCAAGCTGACGAGGTCGGGATCGAAGCGCTGTTCATCAACGTGCCAAGTCTTTCCTAGTTCACATTGCAGGCTGAAACTCCGGAACCAAGGCTTGCAATTGGCCGCGCACCAGCTCATCACGAGCATCGCTGAACACACTCGAGTCCAATTCAACCAGCCACTTCGCCACCAACCCACCCGATCCCGCATCGTCCAGCTTGGCTAAACGCAATCGTTTGAACGGCGTGGGCAAGGTGGTATCCCCATCCGCCAGCAGTTCTTCGTAGAGCTTCTCGCCTGGCCGCAGGCCGCTGAAGACGATGGGCACGTCCTCCAGGGTCAAACCCGCGAGCCGAATGAGTTGCCGGGCCAGGTCGACGATCTTCACCGGCTCGCCCATGTCCAGCACCAGCACCTGCCCGCTCTCGCCGATGGCGGCGGCCTGCAGCACCAGCCGCGCGGCCTCGGGGATGGTCATGAAGTAGCGGATGATGTCCGGGTGGGTCACGGTCACCGGGCCGCCCTTGGCGATCTGCTCCTTGAACTTCGGGATCACGCTGCCTGACGAACCCAGCACGTTGCCGAAGCGCACGGCCATGAAGCGCGTACCGGGGTGCTCCGCGGCCAGCGCCGAGATCACCATCTCGGCCGCGCGCTTGGTGGCGCCCATCACGTTGGTGGGGTTGACGGCCTTGTCGGTGCTGATCAGCACGAAGCGCTCTGCCCGGTGCTCCGCCGCAGCCAGCGCCGCGTGGTAGGTGCCCAGCGTGTTGTTGCGCAGCGCGGCCCAGGCGTTGTGCTCCTCCATCAAGGGCACGTGCTTGTAGGCGGCGGCGTGGAACACCACCTGCGGCTGCCAGCGGGCGTAGAGGGCGCGCACATGCGCCAGGTCCTTCACGTCGCCGATCAGGCGCACCAGCGGCAGGCCGGGGAAGGCCTCGGTCAGTTCCTGTTCGATGGTGTAGAGGTTGAACTCGGAGAGTTCGTACAGCACCAGCCGCGCGGGCTTGAAGCGCGCCACCTGCCGGCACAGTTCGCTGCCGATGCTGCCGCCGGCGCCGGTGATCAGCACGGTCTTGCCCTGCAGCACCTCGCCGATGCCGGCTTCGTCCAGTTGCACCGGCTCGCGGCCCAGCAGGTCTTCGGGCTCGATGTCGCGCACCCGGTCCACCCGCTCGCCGCCGCTGCGCAGCTCTTCAGCCGAGGGCACGGTCAGCACCGGCAGGCCGGCCTCGCCGGCCAGGGCCACCGCGCGCCGGCGCTGTGCGGCCGTGGCGGCCGGCAGCGCGATGATGAGGTGGGTGGCGCCGCCGCGCACACCCTTGTCCTTGACGGCCTCCAGCGGCCCCAGCACCGGCACGCCGGCGATGCGCGCGCCCTGCTTGTGCGGATCGTCGTCCAGCAGACCCAGCACCACCCAGCCTTGCTGGTGGATGCCCGCCAGCAGGCGCTTGGCCGCCTCGCCGGCCCCCAGCACCAGCGCGCGGCGCACGTCCAGCTCGCCCCCGGTGATGCGCGAGCGGGCATGCTCGTACAGCATGCGGTAGGACACGCGCACGCCGCAGACCGCGATCAGCGCGACAAACGGATGCATCGCCAGCACGGCCCGCGGCACGCCGTACAGACCCAGCCCCATGACCCCGGCGGCGCTGACGAAGCCCGCGCCCAGGCAGCCCAGCGTCAGGCGCTTGACCTCGCCGAAGCCCGAGAAGCGCCACATGCTCTGCGGCACCTTCAGCAGCGCGAAGGCGGCCAGATAGGTGGCGATCACGCCCAGCAGCACCCAGGCGTCATACGGCGGGCGCTCTTTGAGCCAGCGCTCGAAACCGAGGCGGAACAGGTAGGTGGCGTTCCAGGCCAGCGCGATCATCAGCGCATCGACGGCCATCGAGATCGGCTCGCGATGCGGGCGCAAGCGCGCCAGGAAGCGGTCCAGCCGGTGCCAGACCGACGGTGCTGCGTCGCTCATGAGGCCGGCGCAAACCCGTCGGGGTTCTGGCTCTGCCAGCGCCAGCTGTCCGCGCACATCGCGTCCAGTCCGCGGCGGGCCTGCCAGCCGAGCAAGGCCTTGGCCTGCGAGGCGTCGGCGTAGTAGCTGGGCAAGTCGCCGGGCCGGCGGTCCACCACCTGGTAGGGAATGGGGCGGCTGCTGGCCCGCTCGAAGGCCTTGACCAGATCGAGCACGCTGTAGCCCACGCCCGTGCCCAGGTTGACCGTGACCGACTTCCGTTCACCGAGCAGGTAGCGCAATGCCGCGACATGGCCTTCGGCCAGATCCATCACATGCAGGTAATCGCGCACGCCGGTGCCGTCAGGCGTGTCGTAATCGCCGCCATAGACCGACAGGAATTCCCGCCGGCCCACCGCCACCTGGGTGACGTAGGGCATCAGATTGTTCGGCACGCCGCGTGGGTCTTCGCCGATGCGGCCGCTTTCGTGGGCCCCGACCGGGTTGAAGTAGCGCAGCCAGGCGATGTTCCATGCCGGGTCCGAGCTTTCGAGGTCACGCAGGATCTGCTCGCCCATCAGCTTGGTGCGGCCGTAGACGTTCATCGCCGACAGCGGGTGGGCCTCGGTGTACGGAAGGAATTTCGGCTCGCCGTAGACGGTGGCGCTGGAGCTGAACACCAGCGTCTTCACGCCGTGCCGCGCCATCACCTCGCAGGTCGTCACCAGCCCGCCGATGTTGTTGGCGTAATAGGCCAGCGGCATCTGCGCCGACTCACCCACCGCCTTGAAGGCCGCGAAATGCACCACCGCGTCGATCGCATGGCGCGCGAAAACGCCGTCCATCGCCTGCGCGTCGCAGACATTGGCCTGCTCGAACACCACAGGCCGCCCCCCCAACGCCACCAGGCGCTCCAGCACCACCGGCGAGCTGTTGGAAAAATCGTCCACCCCCACCACCTGGAAACCCGCCGATTGCAGGGCCAGCCAGGTGTGCGAGCCGATGTAGCCGGTGGCGCCGGTCAGGAGGACGGTGGGCAAGATGGGGCTCCGGGAGTGGGCATCGACCCCGGCGGCGGCCGGGGCCGGCCTGGGGGCATGACGCAGGCTGCCGATTCTACTGACGCCCCGGGGTCAGGCGGCGCAGCCGCGGCCGTATCATCATGGAGGTCTGGAGGTAGATCGCGCCCCTCCTCCTGGCCCCACTCCGCCGGAGATCACGCCCATGGGACTCGCCACTCCCCGACTTGCCATGACTGCCGCCGACTACCTGGCCTGGGAAGCCACGCAGACCGAACGCCACGATTTCGTCGCGGGCGAGGTGTTTGCAATGGCCGGCGCCGAGGATCGTCATGTCACGGTCTCACTCAATCTGGCGATGGCCCTGCGCCAGCACCTGTCCGGCGGCCCCTGCCGTACCTTCATCGCCGACATGAAGGTGGAGGCGGCGCACGGCAAGGCGTACTTCTATCCCGACGTGGTGGTCACCTGCAGCGAGGCCGACCGCGCCAGCCCGATGATCAAGCGCGAACCGCGGTTCATCGCCGAGGTGCTGTCACCGGGCACGGCGGCCTATGACCGCGGCGAGAAGTTCGCCCACTACCGCCAGATCCCGTCGCTGCAGGAAGTGGCCTTCATCGATGTGGACAGTCGCCGCACCGACGTCTACCGCAAAGGCGGCGATGGCCTGTGGGTGTTGCATCCGTTCGATGCCGGTGCCACGGTGACGCTGGCCAGCGTGGCCTTGAGCCTGGACGCCGAGCTGCTGTTCGCCGAGGTGGAGAGCGCCGTGCCCGAGGGGCCGCCCGAGGCGCCGTGAGCCGCTGAACAACGGCCCGAGCACGAGGCGCTCAGCGGCCCAGCCGGCCGACCAGCAACAGCGCGGTGCGCCACAGCGTGCGCAGATCGCTCATCAAGGTGGCCTGCTGCGCGTAGGCCGCCGCCTCGCGCAGCTTGGCCGGCAAGATCACCTCCACGTACTCGCGTTCGGGATCGGCCGCCGCGGCCAGCAGCGCGCTTTCGTCGGCCAGGCGCAGCGAGGCCGGGTCGGTGATGCCGGGGCGCACCGACAGCACCACGTCGCGCAGATCGGCCGGATAGAACGCCACGTAGCGCGGCACCTCGGGGCGCGGGCCGACCAGGCTCATGTCGCCGACCCAGACGTCGATCAGCTGCGGCAACTCGTCGAGCTTGCTGCGCCGCAGCCAGGCGCCGATGCGGGTGATCCGGGCATCGGCACCGACCGTCAGCTGGCCGCCCTGGCGCTCGGCGTCGGCGCGCATGGTGCGCAGCTTGTGGATGCGAAACCGCCGGCCGCCACGGCCGACGCGCTCCTGTCGGAAGAAGACCGGCCCGGGCGAATCGAGTTTGATCAGCAGCGCCACCAGCAGGCCGGGCAGCGCCAGCACCGCCAGGCCCACCGAGGCCAGCAGCAGATCGAACAGGCGCTTGGCCATGGCCTGGCGCGCGCGAAGCGGGCTCAGGCCTGCAGCGCGCGCCGCGCCGCCGCCGCCACGCGCTGCACGTCGGCCGCCGTCATGCGGGTGTACAGCGGCAAGCTGGCCATGCGCTCGTAGGCGTGCTGGCTGTGCGGGAAGTCTTCGGCCCGCAGGCCGTAGCACTCGCGCCAATACGGATGCTGGTGCAGCGGGATGTAGTGCACGCTGCAGCCGATGCCGTCGGCGAACAAGGCTTCGATGAAGGCGTCCCGGCCGATGGGGGCCGCATCGGTCAGGCGCACCGGGTAGAGGTGCCAGGAATGCAATTCGCCCGGCGCCGGTTCGGGCGGCAGCAGCAGCGGCAAGTCCGCCAGGGCCTCGCGGTACTGGGCCGCCAGCGCGGCGCGTTGCTGCTGGAAGCCCCGCGCCCGCCCCAGCTGATGCAGGCCCAGCGCGGCAGCGATGTCGGTCAGGTTGTACTTGAAGCCAGGGGCGACGATCTCGTAATACCAGCTCGGCACCTTGGCGGTGAAGCGGTCGAAGGCGTCGCGGTTGATGCCGTGCAAGCGCATCACGCGGGCGCGCGCGGCGATCGCCGGGTCGCGCGTGACCAGCATGCCGCCTTCGCCGGTGGTCATCGTCTTGTTGGCGTAGAAGCTGAACACGGTGGCGTCGCTGCCCAGCGTGCCGATCAATTGCCTGGCGTGGGTGGTGGGCAAGGCGTGGGCCGCGTCCTCGACGACCTTGAGGCCATGGCGGCGCGCGATGTCCAGGATGGCGGTCATGTCCACCGCCAGGCCGCCGTAGTGGACCGGAATGATGCACTTGGTCCGGGGCGTGATCGCCGCTTCCACCGCCGCCGGGGCGATGTTCAGCGTGGCCGGGTCGATGTCCACCAGCTTGACGTCGGCGCCCAGGTAGCGCACCACCTCGGCGGTGGCCGTGAAGGTGTGGGTCGTGGTGATGACCTCGTCGCCGGGGCCGATGCCCAGCGCTTCGAGCGCCAGATGCAGGCCGGCGGTGGCCGAGTTGACGGCCAGGGACTGCAGCGACGGATCGCCCAGGAACTCGGTGAACGCGGCCTCGAAACGCCGGGCCTTGGGGCCGGTGGTGACCCAGCCCGAGCGCAGCGTGTCCACCACCTCGGCGATTTCCTCCTCGCCGATCTCGGGCAGCGCGAAGGGCAGGAAGGGGGCGGCAGAGGCAGTCATGGGTGGATGCAGGGTGACGGGCGGCGGGAGGCCGTGCGCCGGGCAGAGGGATCGCGGCATTTTACGGGTGGGGACGCGGCAGGGCCGCCGCCGCGCGCGCCGCACGGGCGCCGTCGCCGATCAGCGCCGGGCGGACTCGCAGGCCTGCAGAAACCGCGCCGCCAGCACCGGGTAGGTGTGCCGGGCCTGCACGAAGGCCCGCCCCCGCTGGCCCATCGCGCGGCGCTCGTCGGCCGGCACGGCCAGCAGGCGGCGCAGCCCGTCGGCCACGGCCTGGGCCGACTCGGGCGCGACGGTCAGCCCGCAGCCGGCTTCGGCCACCGGGTCGTTGCCCGCCTCGACCGAATGCAGCACCGGGCAGCCCGCCATCATGTAGTCCATCAGCTTGTTGGGCGCAATGCCGAAGCGGTAGATCGGCACCCGCCGCCAGCCGATGTAGGCGATGTCGATCGCCGCCAGGAACGCCGGGATCTGCGCCTTGGCGATCGGCGCCAACCAGTGCACCCGCGTCAGGCCTTCGTCGGCGATGCGGCGCTGCAGGCGCTCGCGCTCGTGGCCGTCGCCCACCAGCACGATCTCCACCGCTTCGTCGCGCAGCAGCGCGGCGGCGTCGAGCAAGATGTCCAGCGCATTGGGTTCGCCCATCGAACCGGCGTAGCCCAGCACCGCGCGGCCGGCGGCGCGCGCACTGGCGATCGCGGCGGCCACGTCGTCGCGCAAGGGCGCCGGTGCGCCAGCCCAGTCGTCGGGCGAGATGCCGTTGGGCACGATCGCCAGCTTGCGCAGGTCCAGCCCGCGCGAGGCCATGTGGTCGGCCACCTTGGGCAGCATCGAGACCACCACGTCGGCGTCGCGGTAGGCGGTCCTCTCGGCCCAGCCGCACAGCAGCGCGAACGGATGCCAGGGCGACATGCCCGACAGCTCGATGGGCGAGAGCGGCCACAGGTCGTGCACCTCGAACACCAGCCGCGCGCCGGCCTTGCGAGCCAGACGCCGCGCGACCCAGATGTCCATCGGGTAGGTGCTGGAGGCGATCACCACGTCGGGCCGGACCTCGGCCACCAGCGCGTCGGCGGCGGCCCAGACCTGGCGCAGGAACGCCCAGATGTTCTTCACCCGGCCCAGGCCGTTGCCCTGGTAGGGCGGCGCGGCGAACCACTGGTATTCGATGCCGTCGATGGCTTCGCATGCGCCTTGCGGGCCCACCTCGGGCTGGCGCGCGCGCACATGCGAGTAGCCGGCCGCCACCATGCGCACCCGGTGCCCGGCGCGCACCCACTCGCGGGCCAGGTAGTAGGGGCGGAATTCCATGCCCAGCTGCGGCGAGCCGGCGTAGTGGTTCAGGTACAGGATGTTCATCGCATCGTCCGCGGCGTCAGGGCCTCGAGTCGCTCCACATAGGCGCGCACGCTGGCGGGAAACATCGCATGCCGACCGACCCAGTCGCGCAATTCGGCTGCCACCGCATCGGCCCGCTCGGCCAGCGGTGCCAGGCGTTCGCGGCCCGGCCGTTCGGCGTCCGCCAGGATCACGCCGTTGCGGCCGTCGTCCACCAGTTCGCGGTTGGCGGGCAGGTCGGACAGCAGCGGGATCGCGCCATGCGCCATCGCCTCCAGCACCGACACCGACACCGAGTCGCTGCGCGGCAGGCTCAGGTACCAGCGGGCGCGGGCATACCAGCCGGCCTGCGTGTCGGCGTCCAGCCGGCCGACAAAGCGCACCCGGCCGGCCAGGTCGGGCTCGGCCGCGCGGGCTTCCAGCGCGGGGCGCAGCGACCCGTCGTTCGCCACCACCAGGCGGGCCTCGGGCCAATCCCGGGCCAGCGAGGCGAACACGGCCAGCACGCGCTCGGGGGCGTAGATCGGCTCCAGGCCCCGGTTGGCGAAGAACAGCGCCGCATCCTTGGGCCCCGGCGGGGCCGGCAGGGCTTCGAGGCCGAACGGAAACACCATCAACTCGCCGGCGCCCAGCGCCTTCATGCGCTGCCCCATGTACGCCGAATCGCTGGTCGCCAGCGTGCAGGCCTGCAGCACGCGCCGCGTCAGGCCCCGCATCAGCCAGCTGCGCTCGGGCGCCACCAGGATGTCCGAGCCCCAGGCCGAACCGGCGATGCGCGCGTGCACCCCGCCCCAGCGCACCGCCAGCCAGGCCAGCGTGCCGTGCGAGCTGAGGTAATGCGGCGCGAGCCAGTCCGGCTGCACCTTGCGCAGCCAGCGCACCAGGGTGGGAAGCGCCCGCAGCAGGCCCACGTTGCCGCCGCCGAAGCGCGGCCGCGTGCCCAGCGCGAGCCGCCGCCCGGCCGGCAGCACCGCGTCGAAACCGGGCAGAAAGCCGCGGCTGGACGCCGCCCACAGTTCCACCTGCGGCGCCAGCGCGCGGGCCCATTTCAGCAAGTGCGGGCTCTCGCCGTCGCCGATCAGCACCAGCCGGATCATGGCTCGCCGCGTGCGGCCCAGGCCTCGTACAGCGGCCTGAGCTCGGGGTGCTGCGCCAGCAGCCGCTCGTCGCCGTGCCGGGTGTCGCCGACGATGCGGGCGGGCCGGCCTTCGAGGATCGCGAAGTCGGGGTAGTCGCCACGCACGAAACTGCCGGCACACACCAGCGTGCCGCGCCCCAGCCGGGTGTTGGCCTCGATCAGCGAATGCGGGCCGATGAAGCTGTAGGCGCCGATGTGGATCGGCCCGGCGATCCAGCCCGGCCGCGGCGGCACCGGCGCGGCCGCCCAGTCCGGCGTGGACGGCGCCTCGGCGCCGGGCCAGTCGGCGTAGGCCGCGCCGAGCAGGCGCTGCGAGCGGTGCGAGGCGTGCGTCACCAGGCTGACGTGGCTGGTGACCTGCACCCCGTCGCCCAGCGTGATGCCGCCGCTGGCCTCGATGAAGTTGAACGGGCCGATGTAGACATGGTCGCCCAGCACCAGCCGGTCCTCGTGCTCGATGCACGCGGCGGGCGAGATGCGGGTGTGCGCCAGCCAGCGGCCACCCGAGCGCTCGCCGAACACGACGCGGTAGAGCCAGGCCCGCACCACGCGTCGGCGCCAACGATTCAGCCAGGGACGCAGATTCATCACGGCGCCGATTCTTCCACCACCGGCCAGGTCGCCAGGCGAACGAAGTAGAAGCCGAAATATCCCAGCATCGCCGCCGACACGGCCCAGCCGGCGCCGTTCAGGCCGCCCAGGTGGAGCCCCAGCGCCAGCGCCGCGACGAAGGCCACCTGCCCCACCAGCGCCAGCTTGAGCGCCCAGGCCTGGGCCTGCCAGGCCATGGTCACCACCGCCAGCGGCGCGGCGACGAAGTGCAGGCCGATGTAAAGCGCCAGCGCCCGCGCCAGTTCGCCGGCCGCGCGCCAGGGCGCGCCGAACAGCGCGGCGAACGCCCACGGCCCGCCCCACCACAGACCCAGCACCAGCGGCAGCGCCAGCAGCGCCAGCGTGGCCATCACCCGCCGCAGCGCCTGGCGCGCGGCGCGGGTGGGTTGCGAGCCGGCCTGCGCCAGCTTGGGGTACAGCGCCTGCGACACCGCACTGCCCACCAGCGTGGACGGTGCCTTCAGGTAGCGCAGCCCCAGGCCCCAGAAGCCCGCCGCCGCCGGCCCCAGCGTGGCCGACAGCAAGGCCACCGCGACCGTGTCCTGCAAGGCGCCGGTGAAGGCGTGCGGCGTGTTGAGCAACGGGAACTGGCGGTACTTGCGCGCCACCTCCCGCAACGTGCCGGCACGGGCCGGGTCCGCCGCCGGGGACCGCGGCGCCGCGCGCAGCGGCAGCCGCAGCCAGACCGTGGCCAGCGCCGCCGCGGCGACCGGCGCCGCGATCAAGCCCGCCACGCCCCAGCCGGCCCAACCCGCCGCCACCTGGGCCACGGCGGCCCCGCCGTACTGCAGCACCCGCGCCGCCGCCAGCGCCGAGAACTGCTGCCGGCGCGTGGCCCACAAGGTGGCCAGCGAGACGGCACCGGCCGCCGCGACGGCCGCCGGCAGCCAGGCCACCCAGGCCGCCGCGCCGGCCCACCACCAGCCCAGCGCGCCCAGCGCGCTGCCGGCCGTGACCCCGACCAGGATGCGCCAGGCCAGGCGGCGCAGCGCCTCCGCCTCGGCGTCGTCGGACGCCATCGGCAGCGCGAACTCGTAGCGGGCGCAGGCCACCACGCCCAGGTTGGCGGCGACGGCCGCGAACAGGTGATAGTGGCCGAACGCCGCCGGCGTGAACAGCCGCGTCAACAGCGGCCCCAGCAGCAGCGGCAAGGCCTGGGCCAAGGCCCCGCCCGCCACCAGGGTCAGGCTGGCCCGCACCAGGCCGTGCAAGGGGGGGCTGCCGCCCGATGGCGCGGCACGCGCGGCGTCGGCCGAGGACGCGGGATCAGCCACGCCGGCCCACGGCCTGGGCCAGTGCGGCGACAACCTGGTCCTGGTCCGCCTCGCTCAGGTCCGCGCTCATCGGCAGGCTCAGCACGCGCGCCGCCACCGCGTCGCTCACCGGGCAGCCGCCCGCCGGCGCGAAGCGCTGGTACGCGAGCTGGCGGTGCAGCGGCCGGGGGTAATGCACGGCCGTGGGCACGCCGCGCTCCTTGAGCGCCTGCTGGACCGCCTCGCGCTGCTCGACGAACACGGTGTACTGGCCCCAGACGCAGTCGCGATCGGGCCGTACGCTCAGCAGATCGAGGTTCAGGCCGGCCAGCGCCTGGCCGTAGCGCGCCCCGAGTGCGTGGCGGCACGCCAGCTCCCACTCGAAGCGCGGCAGCTTCGCCAGCACGATGGCGCATTGCAGCGTGTCCATGCGCCCGCCGACGCCGATCCGGGTGTGGGTGTAGCGCGCGCTCTGTCCATGCACGCGGATCTCGCGCGCGGCCTGCGCCAGCGCGGCGTCGTCGGTGAACAAGGCGCCGCCGTCGCCATAGCAGCCCAGCGGCTTGCTGGGGAAGAAACTGGTCGCGCCGAAGGTCGACAGGCCGGCACTGCGCCGGCCCTGGTAGGTCGCGCCGAAGCTTTGCGCCGCGTCCTCGATCACCGGCAGGCCATGGCGCGCGGCGATGGCGTTGATCTCGGCCATGTCGGCGACCTGGCCGTACAGGCTGACCGGCATCAGGGCGCGGGTGCGCGGCGTGATGGCCGCCTCGATCTGCGACGGGTCGATGTTGCAGGTGTCGGGCTGCACGTCGACGAACACCGGCACCGCGCCCAGCAGCGCGATGACCTCGGCGGTGGCTGCGAAGGTGAACGGCGAAGTGATGACCTCGTCGCCGGGCTGCAGGCCCAGCGCCATCAGCGCGATCAGCAGCGCCTCGGTGCCGCTGGCCACGGTGATGCAGTGCCGCGTGCCGGTGAACGCGGCCAGCGCGGCTTCGAGCTCGCCGACCTCCGGGCCCATGATGTACTGGCCATGGTCCAGCACCTGCTGGATGCGTGCGTCGATCGCCGGCTTCAGGGCGCCGTACTGGGTCTTCAGGTCGGTGAATTGCATCGCAGCCTCAGGAGATTCGGGCCAGGCCGGCCGGCTCCAGCCGGTAGCGTTCGCCGGTGGCGGGGCAGGCCGCCTCGACCGCCTGGCCGGCGGGCGCCGCCAGCGGCAGCGCGAGCTTCTCGCCGTGGCGGCTCATCCAGCCCACCTGGCGCGCCGGCACGCCGGTCATCAGCGCGAAATCGGGCACGTCGCGGGTGACCACGGCGCCGGCGCCGATGAAGGCGTATTCGCCCACCGTCACGCCGCACACCAGTGTGCTGTTGGCCCCCAGCGTGGCGCCGCGCTTCACGCGGGTGCGGCGGTATTCGCTCTTGCGCACCACCGCCGCGCGCGGGTTGTGCACGTTGGTGAAGACCACGCTCGGGCCGCAGAACACGTCGTCTTCCAGCGTCACCGCGTCGTAGACCGAGACGTTGTTCTGGATCTTGACGTTGTGCCCGATGCCCACGTCGTTGGCGACGAAGACGTTCTGCCCCAGCGAGCAGCGTGCGCCGATGCGGGCGCCCGCGCAGACATGGCTGAAGTGCCAGACCTTGGTGTCCTCGCCGAGCTGGGCGCCCGCGTCGACGATCGCGCTGGGGTGATGCCAGGCCGCGGCCATGATCAGAACACCAGCGGCAGGCCGACGCGGCAGCCGTCTCGCGCCGAGCGGTAGGCGGCGATGATCACTTCCAGCGAGCGCAGGCCTTCGTAGCCGTCGACCTCGGCGTGGGCCTGGCCCTGCAGCGTGGCCAGCACGTTGTCGTAGAACAGCGGGTGACCGAAGCCGTAGACCGAGGCCGTTCCGTAGCTGGCCGACGCGATGTCGGCGTCCTCGGGCCGGGGCTCGTCGAACTGCCAGTGCAAGATCTCGTTGACCGCCACGCCGCCGATGCGCACCGTGCCCTTCTCGCCCAGGATCGTGATCGAGCCCTCGAGGTTCTTGGGGTAGGTCAGCATGGTCACGTTGATCGACGCCAGCCCGCCGTGGCGCAGGCGCAGGCTCATCACGCCGGTGTCCTCGGCCTCGATGTCGCGCGCCAGCGTTCCGGTGTAGGCGTGCACGTTGTCGACCGGTCCGACCAGCCAGTCCACCATGTCCACGTAGTGGCTGGCCTGGTTCATGAACGCGCCGCCGTCCATGTCCCAGCGGCCGCGCCACGGCGCGTCGTCGTAATAGCTTTGCGGCCGGGTCCAGAACACGTTGACGGTCACCAGGTGGATGCGGCCGAAACGGCCCTGGGTGATCGCCGCCTTGAGCCGCTGCATCGTCGCGTTGAGCCGGTTCTGCTTGACGACGAACAGCTTCACCCCGGCGTCGCGGCAGGCGCGCACCATCGCCGTGCCCTCGTCCCACTTCGTCGCCATCGGCTTTTCCGACAGCACGTGCCGACCGGCCGCCGCCGCCTGGATGGCCTGCTGCGGGTGCAGGCCGCTGGGCGTGGTCAGCACCACCAGATCGGGCTGCACGGTCGGGTCGGTTTCGGCCAACAAGGCGGCCAGCGAGCCGTAGCCGCGCGCGCCGGTGCGTTCGACCGCGGACTGCAGCCGGCCGGTATGGGTATCGCAGACGGCCACCAGCTCGGCCCGCGCGGCGTGCTGCGACAGCGCTCCAAAATGGTTGGCACTGATGCGGCCGCAGCCGACCAGGGCCACGCGGATGCGTCGATCGGTGATGGGCAGCGGCACGGCGGTCATGGCAGGCATCTTCAAAGGCGGAACACGGTGAAGCCGGCGGCGTCCAGCTCAGCGCGCGGGTAAAGCGATTTCACGTCGGCCAGCACCGGCCGCTCGCCGCGCACCATCGCACGCAGCTGCGCGACGCTCAGGGCGCGGTATTCGCGGTGCGCCACAGCCACCACCAGGGCGTCGAACGGGGCCTGGGCGGCCGGGTCGACCAGCGTGATGCCGCACTCGGCCCGGACCTCGTCGGCATCGGCGTGCGGATCCATCACCACCACCGACGTGCCGTGGTCCTGCAACTCGTGGATCAGGTCGACCACCTTGGAGTTGCGGATGTCGGGGCAGTTCTCCTTGAAGGTCATGCCCAGCACGCCGACCCGGCAGCGCGGCACGTCCAGGCCGTTCTTCAGCATCCGCTTGACGGTGTTGCGCGCCACGTAGCGGCCCATGTTGTCGTTGATGCGCCGGCCGGCCAGGATCACCTGCGGGATGTAGCCCAGCTGCTCGGCCTTGTAGGTCAGGTAGTACGGATCGACGCCGATGCAGTGGCCGCCGACCAGGCCGGGCCGGAACGGCAGGAAGTTCCATTTCGAGCCGGCGGCCTCCAGCACCTCGGCGGTGTCGATGCCCATGCGGGCGAAGACCACCGACAGCTCGTTCATCAGCGCGATGTTCAGGTCGCGCTGGGTGTTCTCGATCACCTTGGCGGCCTCGGCCACACGCAGGCTGGACGCGCGGTGCACGCCGGCGGTGACGACCGAGGCGTAGACCTCGGCCACGGTGTCCAGCGTGGCGGCGTCGCAGCCCGAGACGATCTTGCGGATCGTCGTGAAGGTGTGCTCGCGGTCGCCCGGGTTGATGCGCTCGGGGCTGTAGCCGCAGAAGAAATCGACCCGGTGCGTCAGGCCCGAGACCTGCTCCAGCACCGGCACGCAGTCTTCCTCGGTGGCGCCGGGATAGACGGTGGACTCGAAGACCACGATGTCGCCCTTCTTGAGCGCCTGGCCGACGGTGCGGGACGCGGCGATCAGCGGCGACAGGTCGGGCTTGTTCGCGCCGTCGACCGGCGTGGGCACCGCGACGATGAAGAAGTCGGCGCCGCGCAAGTCGTCGATGCGGTCGGTGTAGCGCACCTGGGCGGCGCGCAGGTCGGCGTCCGGGACCTCGCCGGTGCGGTCGTGGCCGCGCTGCAGCTCGGCGATGCGGGTGGCGTTGATGTCGAAGCCGACGATGGGCGCATGGCGCCCGAACGCCACGGCCACGGGCAGGCCGACGTAGCCCAGGCCGACGACAGCGAGTTTTCGATGCATGAATCAGGCGGACCTCGAACCCTGCAGTCCCGGCTCCGGCGAACAAAAGCGGCGATTTTAGGTCTTGCCCCGGGCGGCGCCCCTAAAATTGCCGGTAACGCCTGCGCCGGGCCCCTGCCCGCCACGCCGCAGCCCCGAACCTCCCCTGCCCTGCCCCATGAACCAAGACACTCCCCAGCCGCTGACGCCCGACGACGACAACCAGCTGATCGCCGAGCGCCGCGAGAAACTGGCCGGGCTGCGCGAGCAGGCCCGCGCGCGCGGGACGGCGGTGTTCCCGAACGACTTCAAGCCGCAGCACCGCGCGGCCGACCTGCACCCGACCTACGGCCAGCTGCCGAACGAGGAGCTGGAACCCCAGGCGGTGGCCGTCAGCGTCGCTGGCCGGATGATGCTCAAGCGCGTGATGGGCAAGGCCTGCTTCGCCACGGTGCAGGACGGCACCGGCCGCATCCAGCTCTACATCACGCAGGACGCGGTCGGGCCGGAGGTGCTGGCCGCGTTCAAGCACTGGGACCTGGGCGACATCGTCGCCTGCGAGGGCCTGCTGTTCCGCACCAAGACCGGCGAGCTGTCGGTCAAGGCCTCGTCGGTGCGGCTGCTGACCAAGAGCCTGCGGCCGCTGCCCGACAAGTTCCACGGCATGACCGACCAGGAGCAGAAGTACCGCCAGCGCTACGTCGACCTGATGATGGACGACGCGGCGCGCACCCGCTTCGTCGCCCGCAGCAAGGGCGTGGCGTCGATCCGCAACTTCATGGTCGAGCACGGCTTCCTGGAGGTGGAGACGCCGATGCTGCACCCCATCCCCGGCGGCGCCAACGCCAAGCCCTTCATCACCCACCACAACGCGCTGGACCAGCAGATGTTCCTGCGCATCGCGCCCGAGCTGTACTTGAAGCGCCTGATCGTCGGCGGCTTCGAGCGCGTGTTCGAGATCAACCGCAACTTCCGCAACGAAGGCATCTCGGTTCGGCACAACCCCGAATTCACGATGATGGAGTTCTACGCGGCCTACTGGAACCATCACGACCTGATGGACTTCACCGAGGCCCTGCTGCGCCACGCTGCCCGCGCCGCCACCGGCACCGCGCGCCTGACCTACGCCGGCAAGGAGGTGCTGCTCGACGAGCCGTTCGCCCGCCTGTCGGTGCGCAACTCGCTGGTCGCGCACGCGGGCCTGAGCGAGGCCGAGGCCGACGACGCCGGCGCCATCCACGCCCGGCTGACCGCGCTGGGCGAGGAGCCGCCCAAGCATTGGGGCCTGGCCCAGCTGCAGTTCGGCCTGTTCGAGGCGGTGGTGGAGGAAAAGCTTTGGCAGCCCACCTTCATCATCGACTATCCGGTCGAGGTCAGCCCGCTGGCCCGGGCGTCGGACGCCAACCCGGCGATCACCGAGCGCTTCGAGCTGTTCATCACCGGGCGCGAGTTCGGCAACGGCTTCTCGGAGCTGAACGACGCCGAGGACCAGGCGGCGCGCTTCCACTCGCAGGTGGCCAACAAGGACGCCGGCGACGAGGAGGCGATGTACTACGACGCCGATTTCATCCGCGCGCTGGAATACGGCATGCCGCCCACCGGCGGCTGCGGCATCGGCATCGACCGTCTGATGATGCTGCTGACCGATTCGCCCAGCATCCGCGACGTGATCCTGTTCCCGGCGCTGCGCCGCGAGGCATGACCTGGCACAAGCCCGGAGGAAGGGCAAGCCCTGTGGCGCCGTTCCCCGGGGTTTGAGACAGTGACGCGATGAGCTCCGCCGCCGCCCAGACCCCGTCGCCCGACCCCGCCCCGTCGCTGGCGGAGATCGAGGCCCGGCTGTGGCAGGAACTGGCCCAGGCCGCCCGCGACAAGGGCCACGCCTGGCGCACCGCGGTGCTGGCCACCGTCACCGCCGAGGGCGAGGCCGATGCGCGCAGCGTCGTGATCCGCGAGGTGAATGTCGAACAGCGCGACCTGGTCTTCTTCACCGACGCGCGCTCGCCCAAGGTGGCGCAGATGGCGCTGCGGCCGCAGGGCGTGCTGATGATGTGGTCGCCGGCCCTGGGCTGGCAGTTGCGCCTGACGGTCGGCCTGACGATCGCCACCAGCGGGCTGGCGGTCTCGTCGCACTGGGCCCGGCTGAAGATGACGCCGGCCACCTTCGACTACCTGTCGCCGCTGCCGCCGGGCGCCGAGATCGCGCACCCGACGCCGGAGCGGGGCACCCGCGAGCACTTCGCCGTGGTCACCGCCCGGGTGCAGGCCATCGATTGGCTGGACCTGCGCCGCGAAGGCCAGCGCCGGGCCTGTTTTTCCGGCACCGCCCGGCCGCGCTGGCTGCAGCCCTGAACGCGGCGGGCCGTCCGCGGCGATGCCGATCCGAACTATCAGCTAGACGCTCATCTGCCTAGTCGGCATGGCGGAGCCTCGCCAGAATCCGCTCACGCTGTTCGTGGGCCGATATGAAGACTGGGATCAAGGGAATTTCATCGATGGCCACCCGCCAGGTGCTGGCCGAGCTGGTCGCCGCCTACCGGCAGGCGACCGGCGTCGAGGTCGTGATCGAGTCGGTCGGCGGCGTGGACGCCGCCAGGCGGGTCCAGGCCGGCGAGGCCTTCGACCTGGTGATCCTGGCCTCCGACGCGATCGACAAGCTGATCGCCAGCGGCCAGGTGCTGGCCGGCAGCAAGGTGGACCTGGTGCATTCGGGCGTGGCGGTGGCCGTGCGAGCGGGCGATCCGCTGCCGGACCTGGGCTCGGAACAAGCCGTCCGCCAGGCCGTGCGCGGCGCGCGCAAGCTGAGCTACTCCACCGGTCCCAGCGGCGTCGCCCTGGCCCGGCTGTTCGAGCGCTGGGGCCTGACCGGCGAATTGCAGGGCCGCATCGTCACCCCGCCGCCCGGCGTGCCGGTGGGCAGCCTGGTGGCGAGCGGCGAGGTGGCGCTGGGCTTGCAGCAGCTCAGCGAGCTGATCGACCTGCCCGGCATCACCGTCGCCGGCCCGCTGCCGCCGGAGATCCAGATCACCACCACCTTCTCGGCCGGCGTGTGCGCCGGCACGACCCAGCCGGAGGCCGCACGCGCGCTGCTGGACTTCCTGCGCTCGCCGGCCACGGCCGAGGCCAAGCGCCGCCAGGGCATGGAGCCGGCCTGAGCCGCGCCCCGTCCCGTTCCCCGATTCCTCAGGAGACCCCGATGATCATCGACGTACACGGCCACTACACCACCGCGCCGGCCGCCCTGGGCGCCTGGCGCGACCTGCAGATCGCCGGACTCAAGGACCCGTCCAAGGCGCCCAGCGCCGCCTCGCTGAAGATCAGCGACGACGAGATCCGCGAGACCATCGAGACGAACCAGCTGAAACTGATGAAGGAGCGCGGCAGCGACCTGACCATCTTCAGCCCGCGTGCCAGCTTCATGGCCCACCACATCGGCGACTTCAACACCTCGAGCACCTGGGCGGCGATCTGCAACGAGCTGTGCTACCGGGTCAGCCAGCTGTTCCCGGATCACTTCATCCCCGCCGCGATGCTGCCGCAATCGCCCGGTGTCGATCCCAAGACCTGCCTCCCCGAGCTGGTGAAGTGCGTCGAGCAATACGGCAATGTCGGCATCAACCTGAACCCGGACCCGTCGGGCGGCCACTGGACCTCGCCGCCGCTCAGCGACAGGCACTGGTACCCGATCTACGAGAAGATGGTCGAGTACGACATCCCGGCGATGATCCACGTCAGCACCAGCTGCAACGCCTGCTTCCACACCACCGGCTCGCATTACCTGAACGCCGACACCACGGCCTTCATGCAGTGCCTGACCAGCGACCTGTTCAAGGACTTCCCGACGCTGAAGTTCCTGATCCCGCACGGCGGCGGCGCGGTGCCCTACCACTGGGGCCGTTTCCGCGGCTTGGCGCAGGAGCTGAAGAAGCCGCTGCTGCAGGACCATCTGCTGAACAACATCTTCTTCGACACCTGCGTCTACCACCAGCCGGGCATCGACCTGCTGACCAAGGTGATCCCGGTGAAGAACATCCTGTTCGCCAGCGAGATGATCGGCGCGGTGCGCGGCATCGACCCCGAGACCGGCCATTACTACGACGACACCAAGCGCTACGTGGCGGCCACCGCCAACCTGAGCGACGAAGAGCGCTTCATGGTCTACGAAGGCAACGCGCGCCGCGTCTTCCCGCGTCTGGACGCGGCCCTCCAGGCCAAGGGCCTGTAATCCCTCAAGGAGACATGAACCATGTACGAACTGGGCGTCTGTTACCGCAACACCCCGCGCGCCGACCGCGCCGCCGCCGACGGCCTGGCCGCGCTGGGCTCGGCCACGGTGCACGAAGCGATGGGCCGCGTCGGCCTGATGAAGCCCTACATGCGGCCCATCCAGACGGGGGTGCAGGTGTCGGGCACGGCCGTGACCGTGCTGCTGCAGCCGGGCGACAACTGGATGATGCACGTGGCCGCCGAGCAGATCCAGCCCGGCGACATCGTGGTCGCCACCGTCACCGCCGAATGCAGCGACGGCTACTTCGGCGACCTGCTGGCCACCAGCTTCCAGGCCCGCGGGGCGCGCGGCCTGATCATCGAGGCCGGCGTGCGCGACGTGAAGACGCTCAAGGAGATGAACTTCCCGGTCTGGAGCCGGTTCATCTCGTCCAAGGGCACGATCAAGGCCACGCTGGGCTCGGTCAACATCCCCATCGTCTGCGCCGGCGCCTGGGTGACGCCGGGCGACGTGATCGTCGCCGACGACGACGGCGTGGTGTGCGTTCCGGCCGCCAAGGCCGTGGCCACGCTGGAAGCGGCGATCAAGCGCGAGAGCTTCGAGGGCGAGAAGCGCGCCAAGCTGGCCTCGGGCGTGCTCGGGCTGGACATGTACAAGATGCGCGAGCCGCTCGAGAAGGCCGGCCTGAAGTACATCGGTTGAACCGGCATGCGCCGGCCCGTCTGAACCCCGAGGATCGCCCCCCATGAGCAAACCGACCACAGGTGACTTCACCAAGACCGCCGGCTGGATGGACTGGTACGACGGCCCGTCCAAGCCGCGCTTCACGCTGCCGGCCGGCGCCGTCGACGCGCACTGCCACGTCTTCGGCCCCGGCGCCGAGTTCCCCTATGCGCCCGAGCGCAAGTACACGCCCTGCGACGCGTCGAAGCAGCAGCTCTACGCCTTGCGCGACCACCTCGGATTCGCCCGCAACGTGGTGGTGCAGGCCACCTGCCACGGCGCCGACAACCGGGCGATGGTGGACGCGCTGGTCCACAGCGGCGGCAAGGCGCGCGGCGTGGCCACCGTCCGGCGCACGGTCAGCGACGCCGAGATCCAGGCCATGCACGACGCCGGCGTGCGCGGCGTGCGCTTCAACTTCGTCAAGCGCCTGGTCGACTTCACGCCCAAGGACGAGCTGATGGAGATCGCCGGCCGCATCGCGAAGTGGGGCTGGCATGTGGTGATCTACTTCGAGGCGGTGGACCTGCCCGAGCTGTGGGACTTCTTCACCGCGCTGCCCACCACCGTGGTGGTGGACCACTTGGGCCGGCCCGACGTGAGCCTGCCGCTGGACGGACCGCAGTTCGCCCTGTTCGAACGCTTGATGCGCGAGCACCCCAACGTGTGGAGCAAGGTGAGCTGCCCCGAACGCCTCAGCGTGACCGGGCCCAAGGCATTGAACGGCGAGCGCCAGGCCTATGTCGACGTGGTTCCGTTCGCGCGCCGCATCGTCGAGCAATTCCCCGACCGCGTGCTGTGGGGCACCGACTGGCCGCACCCGAACCTGAAGGACCACATGCCCGACGACGGCCTGCTGGTGGACTTCATCCCGCACATCGCACCCACCGCGGAACTGCAGCGCAAGCTGCTGGTGGACAACCCGATGAAGCTCTACTGGCCCGAAGAAGCGTAGAACCCTCGCAGGACGACACAGGACGATCATGGCCCTCGACAAACCCTACCAGGACGTGCCCGGCACGACCATCTTCGACGCCGAGCAGTCGCGCAAGGGCTACTGGCTGAACCAGTTCTGCATGAGCCTGATGAAGGCCGCCAACCGCGAGCGCTTCAAGGCCGACGAGCGCGCCTACCTCGACGAATGGGCGATGACCGAAGAGCAGAAGCAGGCGGTGCTGGCGCGCGACCTGAACCGCTGCATCGCCGCCGGCGGCAACATCTACTTCCTGGCCAAGATCGGCGCAACCGACGGCAAGAGCTTCCAGTACATGGCCGCCAGCATGACCGGCATGACCCAGGAGGAGTACATGGCGATGATGCTGGGCGGCGGCCGCTCCGCCGAGGGCAATCGCCGCCTGGGGGAGAACGGCGACGCCCAGCCGCAGAACCAGCCGCAAGGCGCAGCCCACCGAAAGCCCGACTGACATGGCCCGCATCACCGCATCCGTCTACACCTCGCACGTGCCCGCCATCGGCGCGGCCATCGATCTGGGCAAGACGTCCGAGCCCTACTGGCAACCCTTGTTCAAGGGCTACGAGCCCTCCAAGCAGTGGATGAAGGAGAACACGCCCGACGTGATCTTCCTCGTCTACAACGACCACGCCACCGCGTTCAGCCTGGAAATGATCCCGACCTTCGCGATCGGCTGCGCCGCCGAGTTCACGCCAGCCGACGAAGGCTGGGGCCCGCGGCCGGTGCCCAAGGTCGTCGGCCACCCCGAACTGGCCGCGCACATCGCGCAAAGCGTGATCCAGGACGACTTCGATCTCACCATCGTCAACAAGATGGACGTGGACCACGGCCTGACGGTGCCGCTGTCGCTGATGTGCGGCCAGCCGTCCGGCGAGCACCCGGCCTGGCCCTGCCCGGTGATTCCGTTCGCGGTCAACGTGGTGCAGTACCCGGTGCCTTCGGGCCAGCGCTGCTTCAACCTCGGCAAGGCGATCCGCAAGGCCGTCGAGAGCTACGACCAGCCGCTCAACGTGCAGATCTGGGGCACCGGCGGCATGAGCCACCAGCTGCAGGGCGCGCGCGCCGGCCTGATCAACCGCGAGTGGGACAACGCCTGGCTGGACAAGCTGATCGCCGACCCGGCCGCCGCCGCCGCGACGCCGCACATCGACTACGTGCGCGAGGCCGGCTCCGAAGGCATCGAGCTGGTGATGTGGCTGATCGCCCGCGGCGCGATGGCCGACGTGAACGGCGGGCCCAGGCCCACCGTGCGCCACCGCTTCTACCATGTGCCCGCCAGCAACACGGCGGTGGGCCATCTGATTCTGGAGAACCACTGACATGAGCAAACCCATCAAGGTCGCGCTGGCCGGCGCCGGCGCCTTCGGCATCAAGCACCTGGACGGCATCCGGAACATCGAGGGCGTGGAGGTCGTCTCGCTGATCAGCCGCGACCTGGACAAGACCCGCGAGGTCGCGGCCCGCTACGGCATCGGCCATGTCACCACCGACCTGGCCGACAGCCTGGCAAGACCTGAGGTGGACGCGGTCATCCTGTGCACCCCGACGCAGATGCATGCCAGCCAGACGCTGGCCTGCCTGAAGGCCGGCAAGCACGTGCAGGTGGAGATCCCGCTGTGCGACGTGCTGGCCGAGGGCGAGGAAGTGGCGCGCGTGGCGCAGGCCAGCGGCCTGGTCGCGATGTGCGGCCACACCCGCCGCTTCAACCCCAGCCACCAGTACGTGCACCAGCAGGTCACGGCCGGCACCTTCGGCATCCAGCAGATGGATGTGCAGACCTACTTCTTCCGCCGCAGCAACATGAACGCGCTGGGCCAGCCGCGCAGCTGGACCGACCACCTGCTGTGGCACCACGCCGCGCACACGGTGGACCTGTTCGCGTACCAATGCAGCAGCCCGATCGTCAAGGCCAACGCGATCCAGGGCCCGATCCACCCGACGCTGGGCATCGCGATGGACATGAGCATCCAGCTCAAGGCCGCCAACGGCGCGATCTGCACGCTGAGCCTGTCGTTCAACAACGACGGCCCGCTGGGCACCTTCTTCCGCTACATCGGCGACAGCGCCACCTACCTCGCCCGCTACGACGACTTGTACACCGGCAAGGACGAGAAGATCGACGTCTCGCAGGTGGCGGTGTCGATGAACGGCATCGAGTTGCAGGACCGCGAATTCTTCGCCGCCATCCGCGAAGGCCGCCAGCCCAACAGCAGCGTCGCCAGCGTGCTGCCCTGCTACCAGGTGCTGCATCAGCTGGAGCAGCAGCTCGCTGCCTGAGCCCGCCGGATCGCCCCCCGCCGGCGCCCGCCTTCGGGCGGGCGCCGCTGCGCCTTCAGAGACCTTGCCCATGCTCACACGAACCCTCGGCCCCTTCCAGGTCAGCGCCATCGGCCTGGGCTGCATGAACCTCAGCCACGCCTATGGCCAGCCGCCGTCGCCCGAGGCCGGGCGCGCGCTGCTGCACCGTGCGCTGGATCTGGGCTGCACGCTGTTCGACACCGCCGCGCTGTACGGCTTCGGCGCCAACGAGAGGCTGGTGGGCCCGGTGCTCAAACCGCATCGCCGGCACATCACGCTGTGCAGCAAGGGCGGCATGGCCGGCGTGCAGTCTCCCGATGGGGTGAAGCGCGTCATCGACGGCCGCCCCGAGGCCCTGCGCCGCAACTGCGAGGACAGCCTGCGCAACCTCGGCACCGACGTGATCGACCTGTACTACCTGCACCGCCTGGACATGCAGGTGCCGATCGAGGAGTCGGTGGGCGCGATGGCGCGCCTGGTGGAGCAAGGCAAGGTCCGCACGCTGGGCCTGTCGGAGGTCTCGGCCGCCACGCTGCGCCGCGCCCACGCGGTGCACCCGATCACCGCGCTGCAGACCGAGTACTCGCTGTGGACCCGCAACCCCGAGATCGCGGTGCTCGACGTCTGCCGCGAACTGGGCGTGGCCTTCGTCGCCTTCAGCCCGGTGGCGCGCGGCTTCCTGGGCACGCTCACCGACGTGAGCGGCTTCGACGCCAAGGACATCCGCCGCAGCATGCCGCGTTTCGCGCCGGCCAACTACGCCGCCAACCTGGCCCTGCTGCCCGCCGTGCAGGCCGTGGCCGACGAGGCCGGCGCCACCGTCGCCCAGGTCGCGCTGGCCTGGCTGCTGCAGCGCGGGCCCGACATCATCCCCATCCCCGGCACCACGAACCTCGCCCACCTGGAAGACAACCTCGCCGCCACGAGCATCATGCTGAGCCCGGCCCAGATGCAGCGGCTGGACGCGGCGATCAACCGCCACACGGTGCATGGCGCGCGCTACAACACCGCCACCCAGGCCGAGATCGACACCGAGGAGTTCTGAGCCCGCCGGCGCGGGCGCCGTCACGCCGGCAGCAATGCGGCCAGATCGAAGCCCGGATCGGCCGCCTGCCCCGGCGTGGGCGAGACGCCGGCGTCCAGCAGCTTGCGCGCCTGCAGGTGGTCCTTGGCGGCGTTGACCGAATCCACGGCGATCAGGCGGCCGGCGCGGAAGTGGTAGACCGAGAACGCCGGGCCGGCCGGGTCGCCGCCCATGTCACCACGAACGGCCCATGCGTCGGCGCCGGCGGAGAGGCCCGCCATCTGCAGCTTCTTGTCGTACTGGTCGCTCCAGAACCAGGGCGTGGCCACGAAGGGGCGCGGCTGACCCAGCAGCGCGGCCGCGGCCGACTTGGCCTGCTCGGTGGCGTTCTGGACCGACTCCAGCCGCAGCAGCGTGCCGTCGTCCAGGCGGCGCGCGGTGCAGTCGCCAGCGGCGACGATCCGCGGATCGGCGGTACGGCCGCAGGCGTCGACGACGATGCCGCGGTCGCATTCCAGGCCGGCCTCGCGCGCCAGCGCGTCGTTGGCGCCGACGCCGACGCCCAGCACCACCAGGCCGCAGGGCAGGCGCGTGCCATCGGCCATCTGGAGGGCCTGCGCCTGGCCGTCTTTCGTCTCCACGGCGGCGATGCGCGCGTCCAGCACCACGGTCACGCCGTGGCCCCGGTGCAGTTCAGCATACCAGTCGCTGAGCAGCGGCGGCAGCACGCGCCCGAGCAGGCGCGGCGCGGCTTCCAGCACGGTGACCGCCAGGCCCTTCTTGCGCGCCGTGGCCGCCACTTCCAGGCCGATGAAGCCGCCGCCGATCACCACCACCGGCAGATCCTGCTCGGCGCAGCGCGCCAGGCCGGCCGCGATGCGGCTGGCGTCGTCGCGCGAGCGCAGCGGCAGCACGTTGGCCGCCTCCATGCCCGGCAGCGGCAGCGTGCGAGGCGAGGCGCCGGTGGCCAGCACCAGGCCGGTGTAGTGCAGGGTCTCGCCGCTGGCGAGCGTCAGGGTCTGGGCCGCGCGGTCGATCGCGGCCACGCGGGCGCCGGTGCGCAGGTCGATGTTCTTCCTGGCCAGCATCTCGGGCGCGCGCATCACCAGCTGCGGCTCGGAGATCTCGCCAGCCAGCCAGGCCTTGGACAGCGGCGGGCGGTGGTAGGGGCCGTGCGCCTCGTCGCCCAGCAGCGTGATGGCGCCGTCGAACCCGCCGCTGCGCAGCGACTCGGCGGTCATCACGCCGGCCTGGCCGGCACCGACGATCACGACCTGCGCCGCCGCCGCGCTCATTCCTGCGTCTCGGGCAGGTGGACGGTGCCGCCTTCCAGCGCCGCGCTGGCCTTGATCTGGCAGGCCAGCCGGCTGTTGGGCCGGCGCTCGGCGGCGACGTTGGCCAGCATGTCCAGCTCGCCGGCCTGGGGCGCGGGCAGCACCGCCATCAGCAGGTCGTCCACGTAGCAATGGCAGGTGGCGCAGGCGCAGGAGCCACCGCATTCGCCGAGGATGCCGTCCACGCCGTTGGCGGTGGCGGCCTGCATCAGGCTCCAGCCCTCGGGCACGTCGACGGTGACGCTGGCGCCATGGGCTTCGATGTAGGTGATGTGGGCCATGAGGGATTCGGTGAGTCAGCGGTGGATCAGAAGTAGCGGAACGGGCCGGGGCTCACTGTACTGCCAGGTCCAGCACCAGCGGACTGCGGAAGGTGGACGACGGCATCCACGGCAGCTGCTCGGCCACGCGGCGGTACTCGGGCACCACCTGGTGGAACTCGTCGAAGGCGATCTTCACCGCCAAACGGGCGATGGCCGTGCCCAGGCAGGCGTGCACGCCGCCGCCGAAGCCGAGGTGGCCGCGCGGCTTGCGGGCGATGTCGTAGACGTCGGGGTCGGGATACTGGCGCTCGTCGCGGTTGCCCGAGCCGTAGGCCAAGCAGACGAAATCGCCTTCCCTCATGGTTTCGCCGTGCAGCGTGACATCTTTCATCAGGCGGCGGCGGAAGCGCTGCGCCGAGGTGTTGTAGCGCAGGCTTTCCTCGATCGCGTCGGGCAGCAGCTCGGGGTGGGCCACCACCGCGCGGCGCGCCTCGTCGAAGCTCGCGAGGTTGTAGGCGAACATCATCATGAAGCCGCCCAGCGACTCGACGCCGGCCATGATCAGCGTGGTGGTGGTCAGCAGCACCTCGCGGTCGTCCAGGCGGTCGCCGTCGATCTCGGCCAGCGCGAAGTTGCTGATCAGGTCGTTGCGCGGCGCGGCGCGGCGCATCGCGACGACCTGGCTGGCGTAGGCCTGCATCCAGTTGTAGGCGGCGATGTGCTCGGGGCCCTTGGCCCGGGTCCGGGCATCGCTCTGCACCATCAGCACCGCGTTCTCGCGCACCTCGGCCTCGGGCACCAGCGCTTCGTCGCCCATCGGCAGGCCCAGCGCGGCCATCAGCACCTTGACGGTGAACTGCGACGAGACGTCCTTGAAATCGAACGCCTTGACGCCCTTCAACGGGCCGAAGACCTGCCTGGCGACGTCGCGGATCGGCTCTTCCAGCGCCATCAGGTTGCGCTTCATGAAGGCATGCTGGATCAGGCCGCGCAGGCGGTCGTGCTTGGGCGGATCCGAGCTGCCCAGCGTCGCTCCGGCGCGCCCCGGCAGTTCGGTCATCAGGTTGCCGCTGGCGGACGAATAGGTCTGCCAGTCCTGGCCGGCCGAGACGATGTCGGCGTAGCGCGACAGCACCCACATCTGCGCCTCCTCGCTCCAGAAGCAGGGATGCTCGTCGCGCAACCGCTGGTAGAACGGGAACGGATCGGCGTCGACGGCGGGCGAGTACGGATCGAAATGAAAGGGCATGGCGTGTCTCCTGGGGTCGGTTCGCAGGCCGGGGCGCCGGCGTCAGCCTGGGAGCGGATTCTGGGCAAGCGGGGCCATCGGCGCAGTGGACAAAGGACCCACTTGACTTGCACTTTTGACGTACATTGCCTGACATGCCCGGCCCCTCCCGCCCCGCGCCCCGCCGCCGCGCCGCCGCAGGCCGCGGCAGCCTGCCCGCGTTCGCCCTCTACGGCGAGGCCGGCGCGCCCGGCGCCTCGTTGCTGCACATCGAATCGATCGATTCGCGCAGCCGCCTGTACGACTGGGAGATCGACGCCCACGTGCATCAGGGTTTGCACCAAGTGCTGTGGCTGCAAGCCGGCGAAGTGGATGCGATGTTGGACGAATCTCGCGTCGTGGCGCAAGGCCCGGCGATGCTGGTCATCCCGCCCGGCGTCGCGCACGCCTTCCGTTTCTCGCCGGGTTGCGACGGCCATGTGCTGACGCTCAACGCCGCCTTGCTGGCCGAGGGCGACGCGGCCGCCGGCGAGGCCCTGCAGACCCTGTTCGCCAGCGCGCGCAGCGTGGCGCTGGACGCCGGCACCGCCGAGGTGCAGCGACTGCGGGCGCTGTTCGAGATCCTGCAGACGCACATCCAGGCGGACGACGCCGGCGACCCCGCGGGCGGCCCGGTGCCGCGCTGGCTGGCACGCGCGCTGGTCTGGCGGCTGGCCCAGCGCGCGCAGCGCGAAGCGCAAGGCGGGGCACGGCGCGGCGGCGCCGCCCAGCCGGCGCTGTACACGCGCTGGGTGGTGCTGATGGAGCAGCACTACCGCGAACACTGGCCGGTATCGCGCTACGCCGAGCGCCTGGGCCTGTCGACCGAACGCCTGAACCGCCTGGTCCGGGCCGAGACCGGCCTCCCCGCCCAGGCCCTGCTGCACGCCCGCCTGGCGCGCGAGGCGTGCCGGCGGCTGGTGCACGTGGCCGCCCCGGTGTCCAAGCTCGCCTTCGAGCTGGGCTTCGAGGACCCCGCCTATTTCTGCCGATTCTTCAAGCGCCACGCCGGCCTGTCGCCGCGCGACTACCGGGCGCAGGCGCTGGCGCGCTGAGCGGCCAGGTCCGCCGAGGGGGCATCAGCGACGCCAGGCCGGCGGCACGGCGACCCGGTGCGCTTGCTGGTCGCGCCGCCACAGCACCGCATCGGGCTGAACCGTCAACCACCAGGTCTGCATCGCCGGCTCCGGCGCGCTGCGGGCGAACACGGTGGGGCTCAGCACGGCCACGCACCAGGCCGGCTGCGCATCGCGCACCGAGCGGTAGACGATCGCGCCGGTGCCGGCCTCGCGCGCGACACGGGCCAGACGCTGGGTGGCCGTGTAGTCGCGCAGATCGGTCCAGGCGGCCTGGTCGCGGTTCAACGGCGGCACGCGCAGATCGATCGCCAGGCCCTCCAGCGCCGCGGCGAACGCGGTGTGGGCCACCGGCTCCAGGCGCTGCAGGTCGACCGCGTCGTGCAGGAATTTCCAGCGCCAGTACGCCAGCTCGGCACAGGCCGTGCGCACGGTTTGCGCGCCGTAGAAGACCCCCGGGTCGGTGCCGGCGCGAAAGCGCGAGCCGCCCGGCGGCGGCGGGTAACGAAACGGCGTGGCCAGCAGATAGTGCAGGGGCTGGGCCGTCGGTGGCGGGGGCGGCTTGTGCTGGTCGAGCAGGCGTTCCAGCAACGCCTGCTCCTCCAGATCGTCGACCAGCTTCATCGTCGAGGCCACGTGCTGGGCCTCGACGACGCGCCAGGCGCGCGCCCGCCAGGGCCGGCGCTCAGACGACAGCGCGGCTGGCGTCCAGGTAGTGGACGACACGCACCAGGCCCTCGGTCCGGGTCATCAGCTCGGCCGGCGTGCCGCCGAGCGCCAGGTTCGGGCTGTGCAGCCAGCGCCGTGCGGTGGCCTCGTCCCCGACGATCGAATCCAGCGAGCGGAAGGCCCGCACGAACAGCAACGCGAAATCCCACTCCTTGCGGCCGGCCGCCAGCGTGTAGTGACCTGCGAACAGGCGGCTGACCGTCGCCGGGCTCAGTCCCAGCACCTGGGCCAGCCAGGCGCGCGGCTGGCCCAGCCGCTCGGCGGCGCGGGTGACGGCCTTGCTCAACACCGCCGCGGCCTGTGCGGGTGCGGCCGGTGGCGGCGTGGCGTCGAGGGGCAGGACGGCGGACATGGCGATCACAGTTTCTATGGAAATTTTAGGTCAGGCGGGTTTCTGAAGCAAGGCATCGGGACGCACCACGCCCCCGGCCTGCCGCAGGGCGGGGGCGACCACGGACTCCAGCTCGCCGCGCAGCCAGCGGTGCACCGGGTCGGCGTGGTGGCGCTGATGCCAAACCAGGTACATCGGCATCGGCGGCGTGGCCAGCGGCACCGCCGCCGATGCCAGGCCGCGCAGCGCACCGCCGGCCAGCAGCGAAGGCGCCGTCGCCAGCCAGGGCCCGCCTCGAAGCAGCGCGCCGAGGCCGGCCAGGCCTGGCACCGTGGCCACGACCCGACGCTGCAGGCCCTGGCCGTCCAGCCACTGATCGATGTCGAGGGCGCGGCGGGGTTCGTAAAGCACGGTCACGTGCTCGGCAGCCAGATAGGCCGCGCGGCTCCGCGGCGCCGCGCGCTGGCCGGCGTCGAAGAACACCCGGTAATGGTCCTCGAACAAGCGCTTTTGCAGGATGTCGGCCCCGTCGGGCGGGCGCGGCGTGATGATCAGCTGGCAGGCCTCGTCGCGCAGCATCGCCGGCTCCGGCGCCCCGGAGGCGATCACCCGCAGCGTGACGCCGGGGGCCTGTTCGCGCAGGCGGCGCAGCAAGGCCGGCAGCAGCAGGTCGCGCTGCAAGTCGTTGGCAGCGATCGTGAAGCGGGCGGCGAGCCGCGCCGGCTCGAACCCCGCCGCGACGCTGAAGGCGCGCAACTCGTCCAGCAGCCCGCGGGCCCGGCGCGCCAGCAGCCCCGCCTGCGCGGTGGCCACGATGCCGCGGCCCGACTTGACGAACAGCGGGTCGCCGACGATCGCCCGCAGCTTGTCCAGCCCGTGGCTGACCGCCGACTGGGTCACGCCCAGACGCTGCGCGGCACGCGTGACCGACCCCTCCTCGTGCACCGCCAGCAGCAGCTGCAGGCCATGGCCGTCGAGATCCAAATGATCGAAATTGCTCATGAATCTGATGAGTATGCCCCGCTTTACCGATGCCGTGGGGCTCGCAATACTGCCCCCCGTCGCAGCGCCCCGGACCGGCGCGCGCCACCGATCCACGACACCGAGCCCAGGAGACCCGCCATGTGCACCCCCGAGATTCCCGGCACCACGCCCTTCGATGGCACCCAGGCCATCAAAGGCTACGCGCTGAACAAGATGTGCTATTCGTTCAACGAGGCTGCCAACCGCGCAGCCTTCCTGGCCGATGAAGAGGGCTACATGAAGAAATTCGGCCTGAACGCAGCGCAGGCCGCGGCCATCCGCGCCAGGAACGTGCTGCAGCTGATCGCCGCCGGCGGCAATGCCTATTACCTGGCCAAGTTCGCCGGCATCTTCGGCCTGGACATGCAGGACATCGGCGCCCAGCAGACCGGCATGAGCAAGGACGAATTCAAGGCCAAGCTGGCCGCCTACGCGCGCTGATTCCCGCACCGAACCACAGGACCCTCACGACATGGCCAAGATCATCGGTGGCATCACCACCTCCCACGTGCCGACCATCGGCCGCGCGATTGCCAAGAACCTGCAGCAGGACCCGTACTGGAAGCCGTTCTTCGACGGTTTCGCCCCGGTGCACCGCTGGCTGGCGCAGCACGAGCCCGACGTCGTCGTCGTGCTCTACAACGACCACGGCCTGAACTTCTTCCTCGACAAGATGCCGACCTTCTCGGTCGGCGCCGCGCCCGGTTACACGAACGCCGACGAGGGCTGGGGCATCCCGACGGTGCCGGCCTTCCAGGGCGAGCAAGACCTGTCCTGGCATCTGATCAACCACCTGGTCGAGCACGAGTTCGACATCACCACCTGCCAGGAGATGGTGGTGGATCACGCCTTCACGCT
Source organism: Ideonella sp. sgz306126 (assembly GCF_056032705.1). Classification (NCBI taxonomy): domain Bacteria; kingdom Pseudomonadati; phylum Pseudomonadota; class Betaproteobacteria; order Burkholderiales; family Sphaerotilaceae; genus Ideonella; species Ideonella sp. sgz306126. The sequence continues at coordinate 99,262 of NZ_JBVYWP010000003.1, read as the reverse complement.
GCCGATGGCGCTGCTGTGGCCCGACCAGAAGTGGCCGGTGAAGGTGGTGCCGGTCTGCATCAACACCGTGCAGTTCCCGCTGCCCTCGGCCAAGCGCTGCTATGCGCTGGGCGAGGCGATCGGCGATGCCGTGGCATCGTGGGACAGCGATGCCCGCGTCGCCGTGCTGGGCACCGGTGGCCTCAGCCACCAGCTCGACGGCGAGCGCGCTGGCTTCATCAACAAGGACTTCGACCTGCAGTTCATGGAAAGCCTGCTGCACGACCCGACCTGGGCCACCCGCTTCAGCAGCCTGGAACTGGTGGAAAAGGCCGGCACCCAGGGGGTCGAGCTGCTGATGTGGCTGGCCACCCGGGCGGCGCTGGGCCGCCAGGTCAGGTGCCTGCACCAGAACTACCACATCCCGATCTCGAACACGGCCTCCGGCCTGATGCTGATGGAGCCGGTGGCCTGACGCCCCGGGACGATCAGAACAGCTGTGCCAGGAACTGCAGACTGCGCCCGTGGGCCAGCGCGGCGCTGGCGGCGTGGTAGGCGCTGCGGTCCCAGCAGTTGAAGCCGTGCAGCGCGCCGGGGTAGACATGCACCTCGGCGCGCAGGCCGGCGACCGCGGCGCGCACCTGCTCGACTGCGCTCATCGGGATGTGATCGTCGCGCTCGGCGAAGTGCAATTGCAGCGGGCAGGCGATCTGCGAGGCCAGTTCCAGCTGGGTGTGGATGCCGCCGCCGTAATAGGCCACCGCGGCGTCGACCCCGCCCTGCGCGGCGGCCGAGAAAGCCAGCCGGCCGCCCATGCAGTAGCCGATCGCGCCGACCTGGCCGGTGACCGCCGGGTGCCGGCGCAACGCCGCCACCGCCGCCTGCACGTCGGCCGCGACGGCCTGCGGCTGCAGGCTCTTCATCAAGCCATAGGCGCGCTCGCGGTCGGCCCCGTCGTAGGCCAGATCGACGCGCTGCGCGTCGCGCCAGAACAGATCGGGCGCCAGCACCACGAAGCCGTCCAGCGCGTACTGCTCGGCCACCGCGCGGATGTGGCGGTTGACGCCGAAGATCTCCTGCAGCAGCAGCAGGCCCGGGCCGCGCCCGGCCGGCGGCAAGGCCAGGTAACCGTCGTAGGCGTTCGCGCCGTCGCCATCGGCCAGAGACATCCAAGCGGTGTGCACGGGGGTCGTCATCATCGAGATCCTTCGAGGTCAAGGGAGGGCGGCGCGTGCGCCGCCCCGGGGTTCAGTAGGTTCGGCCGCCCTTGAACTGGGCATGCGTGCGACGGTTGAGCTGGGTGGCCTGGGCCATCGCGGCGAACGAGCCACCGGCATGGGCGTGGGTGATCGCGATGCCCAGCGCGTCGGCCGCGTCCTTGCCGGGCAGCCCCGGCAGCGACAGCAGCCGCATCACCATGGCCTGCACCTGATCCTTGCTGGCATGACCATGGCCGACCACGGATTTCTTCATCTGCAGCGCGGTGTACTCCGACACCTTCAGCCCCGCCGTCACCAGGGCGGTGAGCGCGGCCCCGCGCGCCTGCCCGAGCAGCAGCGTGCTCTGCGGGTTGACGTTGACGAAGACGATCTCGCACGAGGCCTCGGTGGGCTGGTAGCGCTCCGCCACCTCGCGCACGCCGTCGAAGATGATCTTCAGCCGCCCCGGCAGGTCGCCCTGGGCCACGCCGGAGGTGGTGCGGATGGTGCCGCTGGCGATGTAGTGCAGCTCGGCGCCCTGCTGTTCGACGACGCCGAAGCCGGTGCACATCAGGCCGGGGTCGATGCCCAAGACGCGTGTCATGGCGGCGATGGTACCGTCCGGCGCGGCGCCTCGGCGGCGGCCGGCCGGCTCACAGCAGCAGCGGCAGGCGTTCCAGCAGCAGCACCGCCAGCAAGCCGAGGCTGGCGATCACCGTCCAGCGGATGATCACCTGGCCGCGCCGGCGCCAGCGCGGGTCGCGCGTCGCGACATAGGCCGCCAGGCACAGCAGGCCGGCCAGCAACAGCAGGCCGATGATCAGGCGAAACAGCATCATCGCAGCCACCCCCCCAGGTCGGTCAGCGTGCCGCCGGCCACGACGCTCACCAGGCCGGCGCCAGCGCGGCGAAGCCGGCCGGCGCGAGCGACTCGTCGTCGAAGCTGACCAGCTCCCACGCGCTCGGGTCGGCCATCAGCTTGCGCAGCAGCTTGTTGTTCAGCGCGTGGCCGCCCTTGAACGAGGTGTAGGCCGCCAGCAAGGGGTGGCCGGCGACATAGAGGTCGCCGATCGCGTCGAGGATCTTGTGTTTGGCGAACTCGTCGTCGTAGCGCAGGCCCTCGCTGTTGAGCACCCGCACGTCGTCGATCACGATCGCGTTGTCCATGCTGCCGCCCAGCGTCAGCCCGCGCGAGCGCATCGCCTCGACGTCGCGGGTGAAGCCGAAGGTCCGCGCCCGCGCGATCTGCTGCTTGTAGTTGCCCTGCCCCATGTCGAAGCTCACCTGCTGGCCGGTGGCGTCGAGCGCGGGGTGGTTGAAGTCGATCTCGAAGGTCAGCGTGTAGCCGTGGTGCGGCTCGAGCCGGGCCCACATCAGCCGCTCGCCCTCGCCTTCACGCAGCTCGATGGTCTTCCTGACCCGCAGGAAGCGCTTGGGGGCGTCCTGCAAGTCGATGCCGGCGCTCTGCAGCAGGAAGACGAAGCTCGCCGACGAGCCGTCGAGGATGGGCACCTCGTCGGCAGTGATGTCGATGATCAGGTTGTCCAACCCCAGGCCGGCACAGGCCGACATCAGGTGCTCGATGGTCTGGACCTTGGGCGCGCCCGGGTCGCCGCCGGCCGAGATGGTCGAGGCCATGCGGGTGTCGCTGACCGAATCGACCCGCACCGGGATCTCCACCGGCACCGGCAGATCGACCCGGCGGAACACGATGCCGGTGTCGGGCGGCGCCGGGCGCAAGGTCATCTCGACCCGCTGGCCACTGTGCAGCCCCACGCCGACGGCGCGGGTCAGGGACTTGATCGTGCGTTGCTTCAGCATGGACGGCCGATTGTCGGCGAAGTCCGCGGTCCTCGCCGGCCGCGGGCGGTCCGTCCGCAGCGGACGGACCGCCCGTGCGGGATCAGTCGGCCTGCTTGCGCAGGAAGGCCGGGATCTCGATCTCGTCCATGCCGTTCGAGCTCAGCGCCTCGACCTTGGCCGCCGCCTGTGTGCGGCCGGTGCGCCAGACGCTGGGCGTGGCGAGCTGGCCGTAGTCGGTGGCCTGGTGGGCCATGCCGCCCAGCGTCGGCGCGGCGCTGGCGCCGACCGGCGTGTTCAGCATCGGTAGGTTGTCGGTGCCGGTGCGCAGCATCGGCGTGGTCTGCACCACGGTCAGCGGCGCCTGGACCCGGCGCGAGGCCGACGACAGGCCGGTGGCGATCACGGTGACGCGGAGCTGGTCGCCCAGCGTGTCGTCGTAGGCGGTACCGTAGATCACATGGGCATCTTCGGCCGCGTAGCGCCGGATCGTGTTCATCGCGTTCTTGCTCTCGGCCAGCTTGAAGGTCGAGCGCGCCGCGGCGATCAGCACCAGCACGCCGCGCGCGCCGGACAGGTCGATGCCCTCCAGCAGCGGGCAGGCCACGGCCGCGTCGGCGGCCTTGGTGGCGCGGTCCGGGCCGCTGGCGATCGCCGTGCCCATCATCGCCTTGCCGGGCTCGCTCATCACGGTCTTGACGTCCTCGAAGTCGACGTTGACCAGGCCGGGGATGTGGATGATGTCGCTGATGCCGCCGACCGCGTTCTTCAGCACGTCGTTGGCGTGCGCGAAGGCCTGGTCCTGCGTGACGTCGTCGCCCAGCACTTCCAGCAGCTTCTCGTTCAGCACCACGATCAGCGAATCGACATTCGCTTCCAGCTCCGACACGCCCAGGTCGGCCTGCTTGCCGCGGCGGTTGCCCTCGAACTCGAACGGCTTGGTCACGACGCCGACGGTCAGGATGCCCATTTCCTTGGCCACGCGGGCGATCACCGGCGCCGCCCCGGTGCCGGTGCCGCCGCCCATGCCGGCGGTGATGAACAGCATGTGCGCACCGTCGATCGCCTGGCGGATGCGGCCTTCGGCTTCCTCGGCCGCCGACTTGCCGACGTCGGGCTTGGAGCCCGCGCCCAGGCCGGTCGCGCCCAGCTGCACCAGTTGCGCCGCGGCGCTGCGGTTGAGCGCCTGGGCGTCGGTGTTGGCGACGATGAACTCCACCCCCTGCACGCCCTGCGCAATCATGTGGTCGACCGCGTTGCCGCCGCCGCCGCCCACGCCGATCACCTTGATTTGCGTGCCCTGGTCAAATTCTTCGATCATTTCGATGGCCATGTGGAACCTCCGTCGCTAGTTGCAGTTGCCGTGTGTGTTGAAACCAAAAATCCCGAGGCCTTGGTGCGCCCCTTGTCGTCGTGCCTGAATCAGAAATTACCCAGAAACCAATCCCGCGCCTTGCCGAACATCGTCTTCACCGAACCGGCCTGCTGCGCGGCCTTGTGGCCCCGCGTGTGGGCCAGCCGGGCCTCTTCGAGCAGCCCCATCACCGTGGCCGAACGCGGGTTGGCCACCATGTCGAACAACGGACCGGAATAGGTCGGCAGGCCCTTGCGGACCGGCTTGAGGAAGATGTCCTCGCCCAGCTCGACCATGCCCGGCATCACCGCCGTGCCGCCGGTGATCACGATGCCCGAGGACAGCAGCTCCTCGTAGCCCGATTCGCGGATCACCTGGTGCACCAGCGAGTAGATCTCCTCGACCCGCGGCTCGATCACGCCGGCCAGCGCCTGGCGGCTGAGCATGCGCGGCGCGCGGTCGCCCAGGCCCGGCACCTCGACCTGTTCGTTCGGGTCGGCCAGCATCTGCTTGGCGACGCCGTACTCGACCTTGATCTCCTCGGCGTCCTTGGTGGGCGTGCGCAGCGCCATCGCGATGTCGCTGGTGATCAGGTCGCCGGCGATCGGGATCACCGCGGTGTGGCGGATCGAGCCGCCGGTGAAGATCGACACGTCGGTGGTGCCGGCGCCGATGTCCACCACGGCCACGCCCAGGTCCTTCTCGTCGTCGGTCAGCACCGCGGCGGCCGAGGCTGTCGGGCTCAGCGCCAGCTGCTCGACTTCCAGCCCGCAGCGGCGCACACACTTGACGATGTTCTCGGCCGCGCTCTGCGCGCCGGTGGCGATGTGGACCTTGACCTCCAGCCGGCTGCCGCTCATGCCGATCGGCTCCTTGACCTCGTGGCCGTCGATCACGAACTCCTGCGACTCGACCAGCAGCAGGCGCTGGTCGTTCGGAATGTTGATCGCCTTGGCGGTCTCGATCACCCGCGCCACGTCCACCGGCGTGACCTCGCGGTTGTCGCGCACGATCACCATGCCGGTCGAGTTCTGGCCGCGGATGTGGCTGCCGGTGATGCCGGTGTAGACGCTGGTGATCTTGCAGGCGGCCATCATCTCGGCCTCCTTCAGCGCCTGCTGGATGCTTTGCACCGTCGCGTCGATGTTGACCACCACGCCGCGCTTCAGGCCATGCGACGACGACACCCCCAGCCCCGCCACCCGCAGCTCGCCGCCGACGACCTCGGCCACCACCGCCATCACCTTGGCGGTGCCGATGTCGAGTCCGACGACGAGGTCCTTGTAGTCTTTGGCCACGTTGCTTCCTTGATCTCAATGCTTGGCCGCGGGCGCCGCGGACGGGGCGCCGGAACCGTCCTGCAGCCGCACGGCGTAGCCGTCGGCGTGCCGCAGGTCGGCGTATGCGAACGGGTGGCGATTGCCGCCGGTGACCTGGGTCACGGTGCGCACGAAGCGGGCGGTGCGGGCCAGCACCTCGTCGTCGCTGCCGCGGCCGAGCTCGACCTCGGCGCCGTCGTCCAGCTGCACCTGCCACGAACCACGCACCGACTCGGTGAGCGCGGTGGGCTCGACGCCCAACGGGCTGAACGCCGGCACCAGGCGGCGGTACATCGCCAGGATCTGCGGCGCGGCCGATTCGGCGCCGCTGAAGTCCGGCAACTGGTCTTCGTCGACGTCGCCGAGGTTGGCGTCGAACACCTCGCCGAAGGAGTTGACCAGCCGGTCATCGCCCTCGTCGCCCTTCCAGACCGCCACCGGCTTGTGCTCTTCGAGCTGCACCACCAACCGGTTCGGCCAGACCTTGCGCACCACCGCGTGGCGCACCCAGGGCACGGCCTCGAAGGCCTCGCGGGCCGACTGCAGGTCCAGCGTGAAGAAATTGCCGGCCAGGCGCGGCGCCACGTTGGCGCGCACCGTGGCCGCGTTGTTGTGCGAGACATCACCTTCCAGTCGGATCTGGCGCAGCGTGAACATCGGCTGGCGCGCCAGCCAGTGGGCCCCCAGTGCCAGCAACAGCCCGGCCGCCAGCAGCAAGGCCAGCGAGGCGGTGGCGTTCATCAGGCGAACGTCGGGCGGCAACGTGGCGGCAGCCATGGTTCAGGCCTCCCGGCTCACGGTCGAATCCAGCGTGGCGCCGGCCAGCAGTTGCAGGCACAGCTGCTCGTAGCTGATGCCGGCGCAGGCCGCCGACTTGGGCACCAGCGAATGGCTGGTCATCCCCGGCGAGGTGTTCATCTCCAGCAGGAAGGGCTTGCGGTCCGAGGCGCGGATCATCAGGTCGGCGCGACCCCAGCCACGGCAGCCCAGCAGGCGGTAGGCTTCGACGACCAGACGCTGGATCTCGCGCTCCTCGGCCTCGGGCAGGCCGCTCGGGCACAGATAGCAGGTGTCGTTGGAGATGTACTTGTGCTCGAAGTCGTAGTTGCCGCCAGGCGCCTGGATGCGGATCACCGGCAAAGCGACGGCGGCGTCGGCGTCTCCCAGGACCGGGCAGGTCACCTCTTCGCCGTCGATGAATTCTTCGCAGAGCACGTCGGAGTCGTATTGTGCCGCGAGAGTCACCGCGTCCATCATCCCGGAATACCCCGTGACCTTGGAGACACCGAACGAAGACCCCTCGCGCGCCGGCTTGACGATCAGCGGCAGCCCCAAGGTGTCGGGCACCTCCCGGCTGTGCTCGCGCCCGTGCCGGCCCTTGCCCAGCAACTGCCATTTCGGCGTGGGCAGGCCTTCGTGCGACCAGACCCGCTTGGTCATGACCTTGTCCATCGCGATCGCCGACGCCATCACGCCGGAGCCGGTGTAGGGGATGCCCAGCAGCTCCAGCGCACCCTGGACCGTGCCGTCCTCGCCGTGGCGGCCGTGCAGCGCGATGAAGCAGCGCGCGTAGCCATCGCGCTTGAGGGCTTCGAGATCGCGCTCGGCGGGGTCGAAGGCATGGGCATCCACGCCCTGGCTGCGCAGCGCGTCCAGCACGCCCTGGCCCGACATCAGCGAGACCGGCCGTTCGGCGGACGAGCCGCCCATCAGCACCGCCACGCGGCCCAGCGCCTTCACGTCGATCGCCCCGCTCATGCCGCCCCTCCTCCGCTCAGTTCGACCACCTTGGCCGCCACCGCGCCGATCGAGCCCGCGCCCATCGCGATCACCACGTCGCCCGGCTGGGCGAAATCGAGGATCTGCCGCGGCAGCAGCGCCACATCGTCGACGAACACCGGGTCGGTCTTGCCGGCGACCCGCAAGGCCCGCGCCAGCGAACGGCCGTCGGCCGCGACGATCGGCGCCTCGCCGGCCGCGTAGACCTCGGTCAGCAGCACCGCGTCGGCCTGGCCCATCACCTTGACGAAATCCTCGAAGCAGTCGCGGGTGCGGGTGTAGCGGTGCGGCTGGAAGGCCAGCACCAAACGCCGCCCCGGAAAGGCACCGCGCGCCGCTGCGATCACCGCGGCCATCTCGACCGGATGGTGGCCATAGTCGTCGATCAGCGTGAACGTGGCGCCCCGGCCGCCGCCTTCGGAGCGACCTTGCGACGGTGGCGTTGCCGCTCCGACGACGGGAAGATCGCCATAGCGCTGGAAGCGTCGGCCGACGCCGCTGAATTGGGCCAGCGCGGCGACGATGGGCGCGTCGGGCAGTTCCAGCTCGGTCGCCACCGCGATCGCCGCCAGCGCGTTGCGCACGTTGTGCTCGCCCGGCAGGTTCAGCGTGATCTCCAGGTCGGGCATCACCACGCCGTTGCGGCGCTGGCAGATGAAGCGCATCTGTCCGCCCTCGAGCGCGGTGACCTGGACGGCGCGCACCTGCACGTCCTCGCCCAGGCCGTAGGTGACCACCGGTCGCGAGATCATCGGGATCACGCTTTTCACGCCCGGGTCGTCGCCGCACAGAATGGCCGCGCCGTAGAACGGCATGCGGTGCAGGAACTCGACGAAGGCGCCCTTCAGCCGCGCGAAGTCGTGGCCGTAGGTGTCCATGTGGTCGGCGTCGATGTTGGTGACCACGCTCAGCACCGGCATCAGGTTCAGGAACGACGCATCCGACTCGTCGGCCTCGACGACGATGAACTCGCCCGCGCCCAGCGCCGAATTGGCGCCGGCCGAATTGAGCTTGCCGCCGATGACGAAGGTCGGGTCCAGCCCGGCCTCGGCCAGCACGCTGGTGACCAGCGAGGTGGTGGTGGTCTTGCCATGGGTGCCGGCGATCGCGATGCCCTTGCGCAGCCGCATCAGCTCGGCCAGCATCACGGCCCGCGGCACCACCGGCACGCGGTGGGCGCGCGCGGCGATCACCTCGGGGTTGTCGCCCTTGACCGCGGTCGAGGTCACCACCGCCTCGGCGCCGGCGATGTGGGCCGCGTCGTGCCCTTGGTGGATGCGGATGCCCAGCCCGGCCAGGCGGCGCGTGGTGGCGCTGTCGGCCTGGTCCGAGCCCGACACCGCGTAGCCCAGGTTGTGCAGGATCTCGGCAATGCCGCTCATGCCGGCACCGCCCACGCCGACGAAGTGGATGTGCTTGACCGCGTGTTTCATGAGGGCCTCACCAGCCTTTCGAGTTCATCGGCCACCTTGGCGGCGGCCCGCGGTTGGGCCAGCGCGCGCGCCGCGGTGGCCATCGCCAGCAGGCGCTCGCGCGTCAGGCTGTGCAGCAGGTTGGCCAGCGCCTGCGGGCCCAGTTCGGTCTGCGGCAGGTGGATGGCGGCGCCCCGCTCGGCCATCCAGGCAGCGTTGTCGCGCTGGTGCGAGGTGGTCGACACCACCAGCGGCACCAGCACGCTGGCCACGCCGGCCGCGCACAGCTCGCTGACCGTGATCGCACCGGCGCGGCAGACGATCAGGTCGCATTCGGCCAGGCGCTGGTCCATGTTGTCGATGAAGGGCAGCACCTCGGCGTGCAGGTTCAGCGTGGCGTAGCAGGCGCGCACGCTGTCCAGGTGGGCCATGCCGGTCTGGTGCGTGACCTGTGGACGCGCCTCGGCCGGCAGGTGGGCCAGCGCTGCCGGCATCGTTTCGTTGAGCACCTTCGCACCCAGGCTGCCACCCACCACCAGCACCCGCAGCGGACCGCTGCGGCCGGCGAAGCGCTGGTCCGGTGCGGGCAGCGCCTCGATCTCGGCACGCACCGGATTGCCGGTCACCAGGGCCTGGCGGACGGCGGCCACGTCCGGGCCGTCGAAGCCGAAGGCCACCCGCGCGGCCATCGGCAGCAAGGCCTTGTTGCTCATCAGCAAGGCGGCGTCGGCGTTGACCAGCATCAGCGGCGTGCGGCGCAGCCAGGCCATCAAGCCGCCGGGAAAGCACACGTAGCCACCCATGCCCAGCACCACGTCGGCCGAGCGGCGGCGCAGGATGCGGGCCGAATCCCAGAAGGCCTTGAGCAGCTTGAAGCCGCCGGCCAGCGCGTGGCCCGGCCCTTTGCCGCGCAGGCCCGAAAACGCCAGCGTGTCCATCGCGATGCCGGTGGGAGGCACCAGGCGGTTCTCCATGCCGCCCGCGGTGCCCAGCCAGGTGACGCTCCAGCCACGCGACTGCATCTCGCGCGCCACCGCCAGGCCGGGGATCACATGCCCGCCGGTGCCCGCCGCCATGATCACGAGGTGCTTGCTCATGTCGGCCCCCAACGGCGCTGCGCGCCGGCCCCCCCGAGGGGGAGCGATCGCCTTGGGAGCGGCCCGGCGGCGATCATGCTCGGCCTCCTCGCATGAGCTGCCTGTTTTCGTGATCGACGCGAAGCACGATGGCGAGCGCGACCAGGTTCAGCAGCACGCCTGAGCCACCGTAGCTCAGCAGCGGCAGGGTCAGGCCCTTGGTCGGCAGCACGCCCAGGTTGACGCCCATGTTGATGAAGCTCTGGCCGCCGAAGCAGATGCCGATGCCTTGCGCCATCAGGCCGGCGAACACACGGTCCAGTGCGATCGCCTGGCGTCCGATGACGAAGATGCGCCGGGTCAGCCAGAAGAACGCGCCGATCACGATCACCACGGTGACGAAACCCAGCTCCTCGCCGATCACCGCGAGCAGGAAGTCGGTGTGCGCCTCGGGCAGGTAGTTGAGCTTTTCGATCGACGCGCCCAGCCCCTGGCCGAACAGGCCGCCGCGGCCGAAGGCGATCAGCGAGTGGGTCAGCTGGTAGGCCTTGCCCTGGGCGTATTCCGGGTTCCAGGGATCCAGGTAGGCGAAGATGCGCTGGCGCCGGAATTCGCTGAACACGATCATCAGCACGAACGCCCCCACCAGCACCGCCACGCTGAGCAGGAACATGCGGCCGTTGACGCCGCCCAGGAACAGGATGCCCAGCGCCACCGCGGCGATCACCATGAACGCGCCCATGTCGGGCTCGGCAAGCAGCAGCGTGCCGATCACCGCCAGCGACACCGCCATCGGCCAGACGGCCTTGATGAAGTTCTCCTTGACGTCCATCTTGCGCACCATGTAGCTGGCTGCGTACATCGCGATCGAGAGTTTGGCCAGCTCGCTGGGCTGGAAGTTCATGATGCCCAGCGGGATCCAGCGGCGCGAACCGTTGACGCCCTTGCCGATGAACGGCACCAGGACCAGGATCAGCATCGCCAGCGAGGCGGCGAACAGCCACGGCGCCCATTTCTCCCAGACCGCGATCGGGATCTGCAGCGTCACCAGCGCGGCGACGAACGAGATCGCGATGAACATCGCCTGGCGGCTGAGGAAGAAGGTCGACGAGTAGCGCGCGAACTTCGGGTTGTCGGGCATCGCCACCGAGGCCGAATACACCATCACCAGCCCCAGCGCCAGCATGCACAGCGTGACCCAGATCAGCGCCCGGTCGTAGCCCCAGGCCTGCGAAGGCCGGCTCTCGCCGACCTTGATCCAGTCGCGGATCGGCAGCGCCTCGCCGGCGTCGCCGCGGCGGCCGAAGACGCCGCGCAGGCGCTCGCTCCAGCCCGACACGTCGGCCCGCCAGGTCATCGCGCCGAGCTTCATGCCAGCACCTCCCCGCGCTCGGCCGCCAGGGCCTGCACGGCCGCGACGAAGACCTCGGCGCGGTGGGCGTAGTCGCGGAACATGTCCAGGCTGGCGCAGGCCGGGCTCAGCAGCACCGCGTCGCCGGCCAGGGCCTGGGCGAAGCACCAGGCCACGGCGGCCTGCAGCGTCGCGTGGCGCTGCAGCGGCACGCCGGTCGCCGCCAGCGCCTGTTCGATCGCCTCGGCGTCGCGGCCGATCGTGGCCACCGCGCGCACGTGGCGGGCCACCGGCGCGGCCAGCGGGCCGAAGTCCTGGCCCTTGCCGTCGCCGCCCAGGATCACCACCAGCTTGGCGCTGAGCCGGTCATCGCCCAGGCCGTTCAACGCCGCCACCGTGGCACCGACGTTGGTGCCCTTGCTGTCGTCGAAGGCCTCGACGCCGCCGACCTGGCCGATCAGCTCGACCCGGTGCGGCTCGCCGCGGTACTCGCGCAGGCCGTGCAGCATCGGCGCCAGCGGACAACCGATGCCCGTGGCCAGCGCCAGCGCGGCCAGCGCGTTGCTGGCGTTGTGGCGACCGCGGATGCGCAGCGCCTCGGCCGGCATCATGCGCTGCAGGTGGATTTCCTCGTCCTCGTCCTCGAAGCCGCCGGGCCGCCCCACGGCTTCGTGCTCCCCCTGGGGGACGGCCGCCGCGTTGCGGCGACCCGGAGGCCGCGTTTTCCGCTTGAGGGTCTCGTCGGCCGGCAGTGCATAGACGAGCCAGGCCATGCCGTTCTCGGTCACCAGGCCGAAATCGCCGGGATGCGTCGGCGCCTCCAGGCCGAAGCGCCGCACCGCGCGGCCGACCGCCTTGCTCGGCTTGCCACGGCCGCCCTTGACCATCACCGGCGCGGGCACCATCGCCTCGACGCCGGCGTCGTCGCGGTTGACCACCATCAGCGCGTGCTCGCCGAAGACGTGCGCCTTCGCCGCGGCATAGGCCGCCAGGCTGCCGTGCCAGTCCAGGTGGTCCTGCGTGAGGTTGAGCACGACGGCCGCGCTCGGCTCGAAGCCCTGCACGCCGTCGAGCTGGAAGCTGGACAGCTCCAGCACCCAGACCTCGGGCAGGTGCTCGAACACCGGCTCGGGCTCGGGCGGCGGCGCCAGCACCAACGGTGCCTCGTCGTCGGCCGACGGGGCCGGCACGGTCGGCGCGTCGCCACCTTCGGCGGCCGCCTCAGCGACCTGCGCCTCGGGGGCCTGTGCCTCGACGACATCTCCGATCGCCGGCACCGTCCCGACGCCGTCCCCGGACGGCTCGCTCTCGGGCGTCGACGCCCGCGCCACGGCCTCCGGGGCAGCCGCATCCGCCGCCTGCTGCAGCGCCAGGACGCCGGCCAGCGTGTCGAGCAGGGTCGGGCCGATGTTGCCGGCCACGGCCACGCGACGGCCGGCACGCTCGACCAGCATCGCCGTCAGCGCGGTGGTGGTGGTCTTGCCGTTGGTTCCGGTGATCGCGATCAGCTTCGGGGCGTAGCGGCGCTCGATCTTGAGGTCGGCGAGCGCGCGGGCAAACAGATCGAGTTCGCCGGCCACGGCAACGCCGGCACCGCGGGCCGCGGCCAGCAGCGGCGCGATGCGCGGGTCGCCCGGCGCCAGGCCCGGGCTCTTCAACACCAGTTGCGCGTCGCCCAGCGAAGCCGCCGTCAGCTCGCCGCTGAACAGTTGCACCGACGGCAGCTCGGCAGCCAGCGCCGCGGCCTGGGGCGGTGCGCTGCGCGAATCCCACACCCGCAGCGAGGCGGCGCCGTGCTGCGCGCACCAGCGCGCCATCGCCAGGCCGGACGCACCCAGGCCCAGGATCATGATGTGCAGACCGTGCAGGTGTTTCACGCGCGTCCCGTTCACCGCAGCTTCAGGCTCGCCAGGCCGACCAGGCACAGCAGCATGGTGACGATCCAGAAGCGGATCACGACCTGGGTCTCGTTCCAGCCCGACTTCTCGAAGTGGTGGTGCAGCGGCGCCATCTTGAGGATGCGGCGGCCCTCGCCATACTTCTTCTTCGTGTACTTGAACCAGCCGACCTGCAGCATCACCGACAGCGCCTCGGCGACGAACACGCCGCCCATGATGCCCAGCAGGATCTCCTGGCGCGTGATCACCGCCACCGTGCCCAGCGCGCCGCCCAGCGACAACGCGCCCACGTCGCCCATGAAGACCTGGGCCGGATGGGCGTTGAACCACAGGAAGGCCAGGCCCGCGCCGGCGATCGCGGCACAGAAGATCATCAGCTCGCCGGCCCCGGGGATGTAGGGGAACAGCAGGTACCTCGAATACACCGCGTTGCCGACCACGTAGCTGAAGATCGCCAGCGCGCCCGCGACCAGCACGACCGGCATGATGGCCAGGCCGTCCAGGCCGTCGGTCAGGTTGACCGCGTTGCTGGCGCCGACGATGACGAAATAGGTCAGGCCCATGAAGCCGAACACGCCCAGCGGGTAGCTCACCGTCTTGAAGAACGGCAGCATCAGGTCGGCCTTGGGCGGCAGGCTGTTCGAGAAGCCGCTCTGCACCCAGCGCAGGAACAGCTCCAGCACGCGCAGGTTGGAGGTTTCGGAGACGCTGAACGCCAGGTAGATCGCCGCCAGGATGCCGATGATCGACTGCCACATGAACTTCTCGCGCGAGGCCATGCCCTCGGGGTTCTTGTCGACCACCTTGCGCCAGTCGTCGGTCCAGCCGATCGCGCCGAAGCCGAAGGTGACGATCATCACGATCCAGATGAAGCGGTTGCTCCAGTCGCTCCACATCAGCGTGGCCACGCCGATGCCGATCAGGATCAGCGCGCCGCCCATCGTCGGCGTGCCGCTCTTGGCCAGGTGGCTCTGCATCGCGTAGCCGCGGATTGGCTGGCCGATCTTCAGCTCGGTCAGCCGGCGGATCAGCCACGGGCCGAAGGCCAGGCCGATCAGCAGCGCGGTCATCGCCGAGAGCACGGCCCGGAAGGTCAGGTACTGGAACACCCGCAGAAAGCCCAGTTGCTCGGGGTACAGGCCCTGCAGCCATTGCGCCAGACTCAACAGCATGCCTTGACCTCCCCGTCGGCGGCCTGCAGCGCGGCGACCACTTGTTCCATCTTCATGAAGCGCGAGCCCTTGACCAGCACCGAGCGGAATGCCGGCGCCCCGGGCAAGGCCGCGATCAACGCCGCCACGCTGTCGAAATGGCGGGCCGCGGGTCCATAGGCCACGGCCGCCTCACGGGCCATCGCACCGACGCACCACAGCTGCTCGATGCCGCTGGCCTGCGCATGGCTGCCGACCTCGGCGTGAAAGCGCGGGCCCTGGTCCCCGACCTCGCCCATGTCGCCCAGCAGCAGCCAGCGCGGCCCGGGCAGCGCGGCCAGCACGTCGATCGCCGCCCGCACCGAATCGGGGTTGGCGTTGTAGGTGTCGTCGATCAGGGTCAGCGCCAGGCCGCCGCGCTGCAACGGACGCACCTGCGAGCGGCCCGAGACCGGGCGGAACGCGCCCAGGCCCTGGACGACGGCGGGCAGCGGCACCCCGGCCGCCAGCGCCGCGGCGGTGGCGGCCAGCGCGTTCTTGACGTTGTGCCGGCCGGCGATGTGCAGGTCCAGCGCGGCCGGGCCGGCGGGCGTGCGCAGCCGCAGCTGCCAATGGTCGGTCTGCCAGGCCGCGTCGGCGGTCACGTCGGCATCGCCATCAAGCGCGAACCCCAGGCAGCGGCGGCCTGCGGCCAGCTCGCGCCACAAGGCGGTGAAGGCATCGTCGGCGGGGAAGACCGCGACGCCGTCGGCCGGCAGCGCCGCCAGCACGCTGGCGTTCTCGCGCGCCACGGCCTCGACGGTGTGCATGAATTCCTGGTGCTCGCGCTGCGCGTTGTTGATCAACCCGACCGTGGGTTGGGCGATCGCCGCCAGCGCCGCGATCTCGCCGGGATGGTTCATGCCCAGTTCGACCACCGCCGCGCGGTGTCCGTTCAGGCGCAGCACCGTCAGCGGCACGCCGATGTGGTTGTTCAGATTGCCGGCGGTGGCCAGGGCCTCGTCGCCCCAGGCGGCCCGCAGGATGCTGGCGAGCATCTGGGTCACCGTGGTCTTGCCGTTGCTGCCGGTCACGGCGATCAGCGGCAGCTGCTGCGTGGCCCGCCACGCGGTGGCCAGCTGCTGCAGCGCGGCCAGGCTGTCGTCGACCTGCAATCCCGGCAGGCCCGCGGCGTCCAGGCCGCGCTGGGCCAGTGCCGCCACCGCGCCGGCGTCGCGGGCCGCGGGCAGGAAGTCGTGGGCATCGAAGCGTTCGCCCTGCAGCGCCACGAACAAATCCCCCGGCGCCAGCGTGCGGGTGTCGGTGTGGACGCGGCGCAGGACCAGCGCCGGATCGCCCTTCAGGGTCGCACCGGGCAGCAGGGCCGCGGCCTGGCCCAGCGTCATCAGCGGCCGGTCCCGGCTCATGCGGCGCTCCTCGCGGCCAGGGCCGCCGCGGCCACCGCGGCATCCGAGAACGGGTGCTTGACGCCGGCGATGTCCTGGTAGTCCTCGTGGCCCTTGCCGGCGATCAGCACCACGTCCTGCGGCGCCGCGGCCGCCAGGGTTTCGAGGATCGCCAGCCGGCGGTCGGACTCGACCTGCAGCGTCGGCGCGGCCATGCCGCCCGGGATGCCGGCGACGATCTGCTTGACGATGCCCATCGGCGGCTCGCTGCGCGGGTTGTCGCTGGTGACCACGACCCGATCGGCCTGGGTGGCCGCGATCGCGCCCATCAGCGGACGCTTGCTGATGTCGCGGTCCCCGCCGCAGCCGAACACGCACCACAACTGGCCCTGTCGGGCACGCGCCAGCGGCGCCAGCGCGACCAGGGCCTTTTCCAGCGCGTCGGGCGTGTGGGCGTAGTCCACCACCACTTCGGGCGCCCCCGCCACCGACCGCAGGCGCTGCATGCGCCCGGGCACCGGCGTGACGGCCGACACGGCGGCGGCGGCATCGGCCAGCGGCACGCCCAGCGCGCGCAGGCTGGCGAGGACCCCGAGCAGGTTGCTGACGTTGTAGTCGCCGATCAGGCCGGTGCTCACGGCGGCGCTGTCGCCCCCCTCGACCAGGGTGAAGGCCAGGCCGCTGTCGAGGTACTGCAGGTCGGTCGCGCGCAGCCGGGCATCGTCCGCCATCGACACCGTCCACAGGTCCAGACCCCGGCCGGCCAGCTCGGCCACCAGCACCGCGCCCTGCGCGTCGTCGACATTGATCACGGCCGTCTTCAGGCCCGGCCAGTCGAACAGTTGACGCTTGGCGGCCCAGTAGGCGTCCATGGCGCCGTGGTAGTCGAGGTGATCGCGCGTGAAGTTGGTGAAGATCGCCACCTCGACCGACAGGCCCGTCAGACGCTGTTCGACGATGCCGATCGACGATGCCTCGAGCGCACAGGCCGAGAAGCCGTCGTCCACCATCTTGCGCAAGCCGGCCTGCAGCTGCACCGGATCGGGCGTGGTCAGCCCGGTGAACGCGATGTGGCCGTCGTCGTGGCCGGGCCGCGGCGGCTCGCCGATGCCCAGCGTGCCGACCACGCCGCAGCGCAGCCCGAGGCGGGTCAGCGCCTGCGCGACCCACCAGCTGCTGGAGGTCTTGCCGTTGGTGCCGGTGACGGCCACGATGCGCAACGACTGGCTGGGGTGACGGTAGAACGCGTCGGCGATCAGGCCGGTGGCGGCCTTCAGGCCCGGCAGCGTGGCCACCCGCGCGTCCTCGAAGCGGAAAGCCCCCGCGCCCTCGTCCTCGACCAGGCAGGTCGAGGCGCCGGCCGCCAGCGCGTCCCTGACGAAGGCGCGTCCATCGCGGGCGTAGCCCGGCCAGGCGATGAACGCATCGCCCGGCTGCAGCTGGCGGCTGTCGGTGCGCAGCTCGCCGCGCACCCACGAGCTGAGCCAGCGGGCCGCGGCCTGGGGATTCTTGAGTCGGGTCAGTGGCATGTCAGTGCGGCACCGGAGGCGCCTCTCCCCCCTGAGCGACGATTTGAGGCCGGCCACCGGGCTGCGTCTTGATGTCCAGGTCGGGCGGCACATTGAGCGTGCGCAACGCCTGCTCGACGAAGGACTTGAAGACCGGCGCTGCGACGATGCCGCCGTAGTAAATGCCGGTGGGTTCGTCGACCATCACCGAGACGATGACGCGCGGATGCTCGATCGGCGAGAAGCCGGTGAACCAGGCGCGGTACTTGGTCTTGGAGTAGCTGCGCCCTTCCAGCTTGGCGGCCGTGCCGGTCTTGCCGCCGGCCGAATAGCCCACCGGCTGGGCCAGCGGCGCGGTGCCGTTCTTGCTCACGGTGCCGCGCATGATCTCGCGCATGGTGCGCGCGGTCTCGGGCTTGAAGATGCGCACCGGCGGCAGCGTGGTGCGGCCCTCGATCAGCGACAGCGGCGCCATCGTGCCGTCGCGGGTCAGCGCGGTGTAGGCATGGGCGATCTGCAACAACGAGGCCGATTCGCCGTAGCCGTAGGCCATGGTCGCCTTCTCGACCGGCCGCCAGGTCCGCCACGGCCGCAGGCGGCCGTTGGCCGCTCCCGGGAAGCCGATCTGGGGCTTCTGGCCAAAGCCGATGCTCTGGAACAGCTCGCCCATCGTGCGCGCATCGAGCTTTTGCGAGATGCGCACCGTGCCGATGTTGCTGGAGATCTGCACCACCTGGGCCACGGTGAGCATCGGCGCATGCTCTTCGGCGTCGCGCACGGTCAACGGTCCGACGGTGAACGAGCGCGCGTCGATCATTGTGTCCGGCCGCACCAGCCCCTCCTCGATCGCCTTGCCGATCACGAAGGGCTTGACGGTGGAGCCGGGCTCGAAGACGTCGGTGATCGCGCGGTTGCGCAACTGGCCGCCGCTGAGGTTCTTGCGGTCGCCCGGCACGTAGCTGGGGTAGTTGGCCAGCGCCAGCACCTCGCCGGTCTGCGCGTCCAGCGCCACGATGCTGCCCGCCTTGGCCTTGTGGGCCTCGACCGCGTCGCGGATGCGCTGGTAGGCCAGGGCCTGCAGGCGCGAATCGATGGTCAGCGTCACGTCCTGGCCGTCGTGCGGGCGCACCGGGTCGCCCAGGTCCTCGACGATGCGGCCGATGCGGTCCTTGACCACGCCGCGCGAGCCGTCGGTGCCCTGCAACTGCTGCTGGTAGGCGAACTCGACCCCTTCCTGGCCGCGATCGGACACGTCGGTGAAGCCCACCAGATGCGCCGCCGCCTCGCCTTCCGGGTAGCGCCGGATGTAGCCCGGCTCGAAACGCAGGCCCTTGAGCCGCATCGCACGGATCTGCTGCGCGACGCCGTCGTCCACCTGGCGCTGCAGGACCGCGTAGGCACTGTCCTTGTCGATCTTGGCATCGAGTTCGCGTGCGCTCAGGTGCAGCAGCGCAGCCAGCTCGCGTTTCTGGTCGTCGGTCGCCTTGAACTGTTGCGGGTTGACGGTGATCGTCGGCGCGTTGACGCTGATCGCCAGGATCTGGCCGTTGCGGTCCAGGATCCGCCCGCGGCTGGCGGGCAGGTCCAGCGTCGACGCGAAGCGCTCCTCGCCCTTCTTCTGGAAGAAGTCGGCCTGGATCACCTGCACGTACAGCGCGCGCCCGACCAGCACCGAGAAGCCCACGCCCACCAGCAGCACCAGGAAGCGGCTGCGCCAGGGCGGCGTCTTTTCCGCCAACAGCGGGCTGGTGGAGTAATTGACGCCCCGCACCGAGGCGCCCAGCGCGGCATTCGTGCGGCGCGACGACCGGCTCATGGCGTGGCTCCCGACGCCGGCGGCGCATAGGCGTCGGCGACATAGCGGGTGACGTCGGGCGTGGCCAGACGCATGCCCAGCTTGTCGCGCGCCACGCGTTCGACCCGCAGGTTGGTGGCCTGCGCCTGCCGCTCGGCATCCAGGCGTTTGGCGTCGGATTGCAGCTGAACCGCCTCGGCCTTGGCCTTCTCGATGTCGGCGAACAGGCGACGCGCCTCGTACTGGGTGCGCACCAGGTACAGGCCGCTGCCCACCAGGGCCATCAACAGCAGCAGCGACAGGCGCGTCATGCCGCCACCCGCTGGACGTCGGCCAGGCGCTCGGCCACGCGCAGCACCGCCGAGCGCGCACGCGGGTTGGCCGCGACCTCGGCGGCGGTCGCGCGGATGCGCCCCAGCGCCTTCAGGCGCAGCGCCCGGGTCGGCTCGGCGAACGGCGCGCGGCGATCGAATTCGGCACGCGCCTCGTGGCCGATGAAGGTCTTGACGATGCGGTCTTCGAGCGAGTGGAAGCTGATCACCGCCAGGTGCCCGCCGGGCTGCAACAGCGACAGCGCCGCCTTCAGCCCTTGTTCGAGCTCTTCAAGCTCGGCATTGACGAGAATCCGAAGAGCCTGAAAGGTCCGTGTCGCAGGGTTCTGGCCCGCTTCGCGGGTCTTGACCGCGCCAGCCACGAGCTCGGCCAGCTCGCGGGTGGTGCGGAGCGGGACTCCGCTTGCGCGGCGAGCAGCAATCGCCTTTGAAATCGATACAGCAAACCGCTCTTCGCCATAGTCGCGTATCACCTGTGCAATGTGGCGCTCGTCGGCGCGAGCCAGGAAGTCCGCGGCACTCTCGCCACGGGTGGTGTCCATGCGCATGTCCAGCGGACCGTCGAAGCGGAAGCTGAAGCCGCGCTCGGGGTTGTCGATCTGGGGCGAGCTGACCCCCAGATCCAGCATCACGCCGGCGGCCTGCCCGGCCGCCTCGGCCTGCAACACCGCAGCCATCGCGGCGAAGCTGGCGTGGCGGATCGAGAAGCGCGGGTCATCGATCGCGTCGGCGCCCGCGGTGGCTGCGGCCACCGCCTCCGGGTCCTTGTCGAACGCGATCAGCCTCGCCTTCGGTCCCAGGCGCGCCAGCAGGTGTCGCGCATGCCCGCCGCGACCATAGGTGCCGTCGATGTACAGGCCGTCCGGATCGGTGAGCACCGCCGCGACGGTCTCTTCGAGCAGCACGGTGGTGTGGGAAAAGGTCACCGCGCCGTCCTCAGATCACCAGCGTGCGCAAGCCATCGGGCATCGGTTGGGACAGCGCCAGGTCCTCGGCGGCCAGGTAGCGCTCGCGATCCCAGATCTCCATCCGCGGCCCCATGCCGACCAGCATCAGGTCCTTGCCCAGGCCCGCCCAGGCGCGCAACTCGGGTGAGAGCAGCACGCGCGAGCCGGCATCGATGTCGACGTCCATCGCACTGCCCAGAAACAGCCGACGCCAGGCCTCGGAATCCATCGGCAACCCCATCAGCTTGGTGCGGAACGCCACCCAGGCCGGGCGCGGAAACAGCAGCAGGCAGCGCGAGGGGTGTTTGGTCAGGGTCATCTGCCCGGCGCACAGGGCCGACAGCGCGTCGCGGAACCGGGCCGGCACGGTGACCCGCCCTTTCCCATCCAGCGTCAACGCCGACTCACCCTGGAACACGAATTCGGACACATCACCCCACAAAAATGCACTTTTCCCCACTTTAACGCAGGGACAGGGGTGGGTCAACGAAACTCAGGAAAAAAATCAATCAAATCAGATACTTAGATCCGATTTGAAATCCAGGAGGTGGAAAAATATGCTTCAAAAATAAGGACTTGCACCAAGCTTCGAAAGTGAAGCCTCAAGACCTTGGCCACCCGCCCTCGGACCCTGGCCCGGCATGCGCCCAGCCCACCGACCCACGCGGCCGCGGGCGCGACGCGCTCGCTAGGCCGATTCGACGATGATCGCCACGCGGCGGTTTTGCTGCCGACCCGCTTCGGTCGCGTTGTCGTCGATCGGCCGGTGGTAGCCGAACCAGCGCCGCCGGATGTTCGCCGAGGCAAAGCCTTGGGCGATGAACGCGGCCGCGACCGCATCGGCGCGCCGCTTGGACAGGTCCTGGTTATAGGCCTCGGTGCCCAGGTCGTCGGTGTGGCCGTCGACCGTGACGTGCGCGATCCCGACCGCCAGCAGCGACTTGGCGACGCGCGCCACGGTGAGCAGCGCTTCGCTGGACAACGAGGCGTCGTTCAGCGCGAAGGTCAGGCGGCCGGACAGATCCAGCTCCCAGCCCTCGTCGGTCGGCCTGAATCCCAGGGCCCGCAGAGCCTGCGCCTGCGGTGCCGCGAGCGAGCCGGGCGTGCTGCAGGCGGTGAATCCGGCACTGGCCAGGAAGAGCAGCGCCCCCACCACGCTTCGCCGGCTTGGCTGACCAGCGGGCGTTTGCCCTGGAAGCGGGTGCGGGTGTGGACGGCTCACTTCAGCGCAGGGACGGGGTAAACGCATGGAACTCGCTAGGGCTGGGCCAGCCAGCCGGCCGTATCGGTCTTGGCAACGTACATGGCCGCATCGGCGCAGCGGATCAATTCGTCCACAGATTGCGCCTGATCCGGATAGATGGCGCGACCAATTGTAACCTCCAGTGACAGGCGCGGCCCGTTCTTGAACTGCCATGGCGGCGCCATCGCCGCGCGCAGACGCTCGACGCAGCGGTCCACTTCGCTCAACTCGGTCACCGGCGAGATCACGACCACGAACTCGTCACCGCCCAGGCGCGAGACGAAATCGGTCTCGCGCAGCGAGCCTTGCAGGCGGCCGGCCAGCTCGACCAGCAGCGCGTCCCCCGCCTCGTGGCCGAGGCTGTCGTTGACGGCCTTGAATTTGTCGACGTCGATGAACAGCGCCGCCGCCCGCTGCTGGCGTTCGCTGCAGCGGGCCAGGACCTGGCCCAGGTGTTCCATCAGGTACATCCGATTCGGCAGCTGGGTCAGGCCATCGTGGCGACTGGCATGGCGCAGCACATCGTTGGCGCGGCGCAGGTGGTTGTGGCGAGACACGACCTTGCGCTGCTGCACCTGCAGTTCCGCCAACAGCCCGTTGAAGTCCTCGGCCAGCGCGTCGATCTCCCGCACCGACGTCGCCTCGGCGCGGTGCTCGAAGCTGCGGCTGGTCCCGACCCTGCGCGTCAGCGCCGCCAGGCGATCGACCGGCTCGACGATCGCCCGCGACAGCCGCCTCGACACCGCCAGGATGGCCACCGCGGTCAGCGCCACGCCCAGCAGCACCGCCGACAAGGCCCACGCCAGGTAGTGCAACAGGAATTGCCCGTTCGAACGCAGCGCGATCATCCCTTCGACCTGCCCGTCGGACTCGATCGCCGCGCGGGCCGGCTGCGGAAACAACATCCGGTCGATGGCCACGGCCCATTGATTCAGGCGCCCCGGCGAAGGGCTGTCGTAGCGCATCCACAGCCGGCCGTCGCGGTCGAAGACCGACACCTCCGCGAGTTGCTGGCCATCGGCCAGTTCCTGCGCCATCTCGCGCATCGCGTCCCGGTCCTTGAAGCGCAGCGCCGGCTCGCCCGCGAAGGCGAGCGTGCGCGCCGCCAGGTCGGTGGCCCGGCCGGCGAACTCATGCAGGCTGACGAACGACACCGCCAGCATCAGCGCGCTGACACACAGCAGGGCGACCCCTGCGGACTGCCATTGCCCTTGGCGCACCAGGGTGGCGATGCTCCGCGTCGGGCGGGTCACAGGCGGCCTCCGGGATCGCGCGCCGTGAGCCGGAGCAACTGCGGGTTGATGTGCAATCCGCTGCGGGAGATGGCATCGAGATTGGCGCCGAAGCGCACCCCGACCGGCGTTTCGATCAGGCAGAACAGACCGGCATAGGAACAGAAGTCCTCGCCCTGCCCGATCGTCAGGATCGGCAGCTTGACCAATTGCATCAGCAGCGGCGCGAGGTCCTTCGGATTGGCATGGCCGAAATACACCGCCTGGCAGTCGAGCAGCGGCTCGGCACGAAGCCGGCGCTGGCTGGTCACCACCCGCGGACGGGCCGCGTCGCGCGCCAGGAAGCGGCGGCCGATCGCGTCGGCATCGGGATCATCGGCATCGACGCACAGCCTCACCGCCTCCAGCGCCGTGGGCCAGCGGGTGTAGTGCAGCACCCCGGCGATCAAGTCCGGCACGCTCGTCACGGCGCCGGCGGTGGACTGCGCATGGGCGCCCCCCTGGTCGGCCGGCGAAGTCTGGGCCTGGCACGCGCCGCCGGCCAGCATCACGCACCATGGAAATACGGCACCCAGCAGGGCCAGGGCCGAGCGACGATGGAAGACAGGCACTGCAAGATCCTGCGCTCAAGGACTGAGCATGGGTTCCATTCTACCGAGAGCCCCGTGGCGGGCACCCCCTTCTCCCGCGGTGCCCGTCAGCGATCGACGACGAAGACCGTCACCGTCCGGGCCGGCACCTCGAATCCGCCGGTCCGCGGGTCGAAGCGCGCGGCTGCGGCCCGGGCGTCTGCCGCGCGGCCGTCGCGAAGCACCGGGTGCAACACGAAGGCATGGCCGGCGAGGTCCGGCGCGACGACCCGGTGCGCACGGGTGTCCGCGTTGAGCAGGTAGACCAGTTCCGCAAAGCCCGCCCCGGGCAAACCCCGACCGTCCAGGTGCGCGGCCAGCACGGTCGGCTCCTGCGCCGGACCGGTGTTGAAGAAGTGCAGGCGGGCCCGCACCTCGGCGGCGCTGGGCAGGTGGAACAGCGCACTGCTGGCCCGGATGCGCAGCAGATCGAAGAACGCGGCCCGGGTCCAGGCCAGCGTGGCCGGTGTCGGCGCGATCGACGGGTCGGCCAGCAGCGGCCGCATCAGCGGCCAGTCGGCGCCGTTGTCCGGCTCGGGCGGCAGGCCGCTGCCGAAGTGGTTGGTCTGCCCGCTCCAGTCGATCCGGTTGAACCAGTCGCCGGACGCGTAGCTGTTGCGGTCCAGCGACTTGCTGCGCAGCCGCTCGACCCCGCCATGGAAATAAGCCACGCCCTCGCTGAAGGCCGGCAGCGCCGCCGCCAGGATCTGCACCCGGGCGCGATCCTCGCGCGAGGTGCCGCGCGGCAGTTTCATCGCATCGGTGTCGAACAGCGTCTGGTTGTCGTGGTTCTCGACGTAGTTGACGACTTCGGCGGGCTCGCTGGCGTAACCGGCGGGCCGGCCCGCGTCGTCGATGGCCGACAGCGGCCTCACCTGGCCAGTCCAGGTCGTCAGCGGGTAGTCGCGCAGCGAACCGGCCAGCGTCGCGCGCAACAGATCGGCGCTGCGCAGCAGGGCCTCGCGCGATGGCGTCGGCGCGGCTCCATTCGGGTCGTAGACCAGGCCGTTGACCCAGCCCTGGCGGGCGACCATCGCCTCGCCCTGGTCGCCGGCACCGCCGCCGCGTGCCGCGTCGCGGCCTCGGTCGTTGAAAGTGCCGATGCCGGTGCCGTTCAACGATCCCTGCGAGGCCTGCACGAAGCGCCGGCCGTCGGCCACCTCGCCGAAGTTCCAGCCCTCGCCGATCAGGAAGACCTCATGTCCCAGCGCCTGCTTCAGCCGCTGTTGCAACTGCACCATCACGGCCCGGGGCTGGTGGCCCATCAGATCGAAGCGGAACGAGTCGACATGCTGGTCCCGCGCCCAGGTCAGCACCGAATCGACCAGCAGCTTGCCCATCATCCGGTGTTCGGTCGCGGTGTTGTCGCAACAGGTCGAGCGCTCGATGCGGCCCTGTGCGTCCAGGCGCTGGTAATAGCCGGGCACGATGCGGTCGAACACCGATTTTTCCTGCTGACCGGCCGCGAAACTGTGGTTGTAGACCACGTCCATGCCCACCCGCAGGCCGACGCGGTGCAGCGCCATCACCATTTGCCGGAACTCGCGCAGCCGCACCGCGCCGTCGTCGGCGTCGCTGGCATAACTGCCTTCGGGCGCGCTGTAGTGCACCGGGTCGTAGCCCCAGTTGAAGCAGTCCCGCCCGGCGGCCGCCCGGACCGCGGCCTGCTGCGTCGTGCCATCGGGCGCGCCGCGCGGATCGGGTGAGACGCAGCCGCGCTCGGGCACCGAGCCGAAATCGAACACCGGCAGCAGATGGACGTCGGTCACGCCGGCACGCGCCAGCGCGGCAAGTTCACGCATGCCGTTCGAGTCGGCCTGGGTGAAGGCCAGGTACTTGCCGCGCTCGGCGGCGGGCACGCTGGCGTCGCTGGCCGAGAAGTCGCGCAGGTGCAGCTCGTAGACCACCATGTCGGTGGCCGCCTTCACGGTCTCGGGGGCGCGATCCTCGCGCCAGCCCGCCGGCGTCACCGCCGGCTCGGCCAGGCCAGTGATGTAGCTCCGCCGCGAATCGGCGCTCAGGCTCAGCGAATACGGGTCGGTGACGCGGTTGCGCACCAGGCCGACGCCCGGCACGAAGACATCGACCAGGTAGCGGAAGTAGCGCCCGCTGAGCTGGCCCGGCAGCGACAGCGACCACGCTCCGGTGGCCGCATCGGCCTGCAGGGGAACAACCCGGTCGGCCGCGCCCTCGGCATCGGGATAAAGGCACAGGGCCACCTGCTGGGCGGTCGGAGCCCAGAGCCGGAACGTGGTGGCGGCGGCACCGGGCTGCGCGCCCAGCGCCAGGTCCTCGGCCGCCGCGTAGCGATCGTCCAGCGCCCCCGGCGTCTGCGCGGCCGTGGCACGCAGCACCCGCCCCGCCGCATCCAGTTTCACCAGCTCGGTCTGGCCGCGCAACAGGCCGGGCAGACTCGCCTCGTCGGCCGCGCGCAAGACCAGGCGCACGCCGGCGCCGATGAAGCCGAAGCCCGGCGGCAGCGCGGCGGCTTCGGCGGCCGGAACCGCCTGCAGCGGCAACGCCAGCTCAGCCCCCTGCGGCGCCGATCCCACCTGCACCTGCAGCGCGGCCCGGCGGGAGCTCAGCAACCAGAACGTACCGCCCTCGCCCCCTCCCGCTTGCACGCCCGGCCATTGAAGCTGGCGCCGATCCAGCCAGTACGCCTCGGCCTGCACGGACGGCGCAGCCGGCTCGACCCGGCGCAGCACGGTCTGGAACGCCGGACCGTCGCAGGCAGCCTTCAGCGAGGCCCCTTGCGCCGGGTCGACGCGATCCGGCAGCGGCGCCGCCACGTCCCCCGCCCACGCCGACAGCAGCCCGCCCGCCAGCAGCCCACCGACCCACACCCACCTGCCCAACGGTCTCATCATGGTCAAGATCCGATCGCGTTACGCGTCGCTCCAATGGTTAGAAATGTACCTAAACTACATTTATTTAATACAGGAGAATTCCCCGATTCAAATCGCATCGCTCTGATTGATGATGCCAATCATTCGTTCATTAAGTACTTCAACTACAAAGTGCATTCCCATCCCAACCCGCCCTTCGCACCTTCCGGGGGAGGCGCCGCGTCGCTGCCGACGGTCGATCTCAGCCCGGTGGCCCAGGCTGACCCCGGCAGCACGCTGCCCGCCGGCTGGCAGCACGGCGCCTTCATGCAAATCTACGTGCGCGGCTACCAGGACAGCGACGGCGACGGCCAGGGCGACCTGCGGGGACTGATCCAGCGGCTGGACTATCTGCACGACCTGGGCATTCGCGGCCTTTGGCTGATGCCGATCGCCCAGAGTCAGGACCATGATCACGGCTATGCGGTCACCGATTACCGCAGCGTCGAAGCAAGCTACGGCTCGATGGTCGACCTCGACGAGTTGCTCGCCCAGGCGCATGCCCGCGGCATCGGCGTGGTGCTGGACTACGTGATGAACCACAGCGCCGCCCTGCACCCGCTGTTCGCCCATGCCTCGGCCGCCGTCGACAACCCCTACCGCGACTGGTACGTCTGGGCCGACCCGGCACCGACCGGCTGGCGGATCAACGGCGGCAACCCGTGGCGGCCCTCGGCCACGGGCAGCTATTTCACGGCCTTCTCGGCCAACATGCCCGATTTCAACCTGCGCCACCGCGCCACCGTGGCCTGGCACCACGACAACCTGCGCTTCTGGCTCAACCGCGGCGTCGACGGTTTCCGCTTCGATGCGGTCGGCAACCTGGTGGAAAACGGCCCTGACGCCTGGGAGAACCAGCCCGAGAACTACGTGCTGATGCGCGAGGTCAAGAGCCTGATCGACGGCTATGACCAGCGCTACCTGGTCTGCGAGGCGCCGGCCGACCCCCAGGGCTTCGGCGCCGACAGCGCCGGCGGCGGCGCGTTCAGCTTCGACCTGTCGGCCGACATCCTTCGCGCCGCGCAAGGCGACGTGTCGGCGCTGCCGGCCGTGGTGCAGTATTTCGTCACCGCGCCGGCCGGCATGGCCACCTTCCTGTCGAACCACGACAGCTTCGCCGGCCAGCGGCTGTGGGATCAGTTGGGCGGCGATGTCTCGCACTACAAGCTGGCCGCGGCGATCTACCTCCTGCTGCCGGGCACGCCCTTCATCTACTACGGCGAGGAGATCGGCCTGGCCGGCGCCGCGTCGCTGAGCGGCGACGCCCGCCTGCGCACGCCGATGAGCTGGACGCCCGACCCCCAGCGCGCCGGCTTCACCACCGGCACGCCGTGGCGCGCGCTGTCCGCCAACGTCGCGACGCAGAACGTCCAGATGCAGCGGGCCGACCCCGACTCGATCCTGGCGTTCTACAAACAGCTGCTGGGCTGGCGCAACCGCCGGCCCTCGCTGGCGCGGGGCCGCTATGAGGCCCCGTTCAGCAGCGGCACGGTGATGGGCTGGCAACGCACGCTGGGCAGCGAACGCACGCTGGTGCTGATCAACACCGGCACCGCGGACGCCCACGTCGGCGTCACCGCCCTGGGCGCGAACACGCTGATGAGCCCTCTGTATCCGGCCGCTGGCGGCACGGCCCAGGCCGACGCCAGCGGCACCGCCCCGCTGACGGTGCCGGCGCAAAGCCTGCGCCTGATCGATCTTCATGCCTGAGACCGTCCCGATGCCCGCACTCCCCCTCCACCGCCAGCTCGTCGCGCTGGGCCTGGCCGCCACCTTGCACGGCACCGCGCTCGGCCAGGACGCACCGGCCGATCTGTCGCCTCAGCCTCAGAGGGATGCCCCCAGCGCGCTGAGCCCGGGCTGGCAGCACGGCGCCTTCATGGAAATCTTCGTCCGCGCCTACCAGGACAGCAACGGCGACGGCATCGGCGATCTCCAGGGCCTGATCCGCCGGCTGGACTACCTGCAGGCACTGGGGGTGCGCGGCCTGTGGCTGATGCCGATCACCGCCAGCGCCGACCACGACCACGGCTACGCCACCACCGATTACCGGCGGGTCGAACCCGACTACGGCTCGCTGGCCGATCTCGACGACTTGCTGCGCCAGGCGCACGCACGCGGCATCGGCGTGGTGATGGACTACGCGATCAACCACAGCGCGGCGTCGCACCCGCTGTTCGTCGCATCGCGCAAGGGACCCGGCAACCCGTACCGCGATTGGTACGTCTGGTCGGCCGATGCCCCCCAAGGCTGGAACATCTGGGGCAAGAACCCGTGGTACTGGGCCGGCGCCAAGCCGTGGCGCTACACCGGCGACTGGACGGCATTTCCCGCCCCGCCCGCCGGCGCGCAGCAGCACTACTACGGCACCTTCGGCGGTGACATGCCCGACTTCAATCTGCGCAACCCCCGGGTCGTCGCCTGGCATGAGGACAACCTGCGCTTCTGGCTCAACCGGGGGCTGGACGGCTTCCGGCTCGACGCGGTGCCGCACCTGATCGAGAACGACGCCCGGCACTGGAACGACCAGCCCGAAAGCCGCGCGCTGACCCACGAACTGCAGCAGCTGATCACCGCCTATCCGAACCGCTTCGTGGTCTGCGAAGCCACCGCCAACCCGCTCGCCTACGGCGCAGCGTCGGTCTGCGGCGGCGCCTTCGCGTTCGGCTACACGCAGCACTTCGTCGGTGCGGCGATGGGCCAGGCTGCCTCGGTCCAGCAACTGGCGACGTATTACCAGAGCGCCCCCGCGACGATGGACACGTTCGTGTCGAACCACGACATCTTCGGCGGCCTGCGCCTGTGGGACCAGGTGCATGGCGATCTCGCGCGCTACCGGCTCGCCGCCGCCGGCTACCTGCTGCAGCCGGGCACGCCGTTCATCTACTACGGCGAGGAGGTCGGCCAGGCCAGCGTCACCGGCCTGAAGGGGGACCTGCCGATCCGCTCGCCGATGAGCTGGGCGCCGGCCACGGCCCCGGGCGGCTTCACCACCGGCCGGCCGTTCCGCCCGCTGGCGCCCAACGCCGACCGTTTCAACGTCCAGGCCGAACAGCACGACCCGAACTCGCTGCTGGCGTTCTACCGGGCGATGCTGAGGCTGCGCAACACGCTGCCGGCGATCGCCCAGGGCCGCTTCGAGAACGCCTTCGCCGACGACCTGCTGCTGGGCTACCAGCGCCGCCTGGGCACGCAGACGGTGCAGGTCCTGATCAACTACGGCCTGACGCCTCGCACCTGGACGCTGCAAGGACTGCCCGCCGGCGCCCGCCTGCAGGCGGCCTACCCGAGCGACGCCGAAGACATCGCCGTCGGCACCGACGGACGTGCCGTCCTGACCCTGGCGCCGCAATCGCTGCAGGTGCGGGTGGTCACGCGCTGACCCGGCCTGCGCCGTGGGTGTTGCGTGCACGGCATGACGGTGTGCGCCATTGCCGTTGTGCCGAGGTCGATGCGCGAGCCGCCACCCGAATCCGCCCGCTTCGCCGATAGCCTGCAGCTCCTTCCATCCACATTCAAGGAGCGACCATGGGCTTGTTCAACACCATTCTCAACAAACTCGGTTTCAGCCATCCGGATGTCGCCGCAGCGGCGCCAGCGCCCGTGGCCGCCGCAGACCCGGCCGCCGCCGATACGCCGCCGCCCGCGCCGGCCGCGCCCGAAGCCATGGACATGGTCGACGTGGTCGCCAACCTGGAAGCGCTGGCGGCCAACAGCGCCGAGCCACTGAACTGGAAGACCTCGATCGTCGACCTGCTCAAGCTGCTGGGCATGGACAGCAGCCTGGCATCGCGCAAGCAGCTGGCGACCGAACTGGGCTGCCCGGCCGCCACGATGGGCGACTCGGCGTCGATGAACCTGTGGCTGCACAAGACCGTGCTGCAGAAGATCGCCGCCAACGGCGGCAACGTCCCCGACGACCTGCTCTGATCCGACGTCCGCCGCCGCAGCTTTCGGGCGTCGCTCCGGCTGGCACGACGGCACGGCGGGAAGTCGATCTCGCAACTGCGGAAACGCCCCGGCCTCTCGTCGGTTTAATAAACATGCTTATCATTGCGCATGGTCACCGTGCGTAATTTCCAGCATCGCTTCGGCTTTCTCGTCAACGAGGTCGGCCGGCTCTACGGCCGCCGGTTCGACCAGCTCGCGCGTGAACAGATCGGCCTGTCGCGCGCCCAATGCCGCTTGCTGGGGGTGCTGGCGAGCCACCCCGGCGAGCGGCCGCTGTCGCAGGCCGAACTGGCCGACCGGCTGGACCTGACCGCGATGGGCGTGGCCACGCTGTGCGAGCGCATGGCGCAGGCCGGCTGGATCCGCCGCCGCCCCAGCAGCACCGACCGGCGCGCCAATGCGATCGAGCTGGAACCCAAGGCCGAGGACGCGCTGGACGCCGCGCTGGCGATCGGCGAAAAGCTGCAGACCCAGGCCCTGGCCGGGCTCAGCGCCGCGGAACGCGCACAGTTGCTGGCGCTGCTGCAGCGCGCCCATGCCAACCTCAGCGAGGCCGCCAGGCCATGAGTGCCGACCTGCGTTTCCCGGTGCCGCACCGGGGCATGATCACCGTGTCCATCATGCTCGCCACCATCATGCAGGCGCTGGACACCACCATCGCCAACGTCGCGCTGCCGCACATGCAGGGCAGCCTGCAAAGCTCGCAGGACCAGATCAGCTGGGTGCTGACCTCGTACATCGTCGCCGCCGCGATCGCCACGCCGCTGACCGGCTGGCTTTGCAGCCAGTGGGGCCGGCGCCAGGTGTTCATGATCGCGGTGGTGGGCTTCACCGTCGCGTCCGCGCTGTGCGGCATGGCCGGCAGCCTGTGGCAGATCGTGGCCGCGCGGCTGCTGCAAGGCGTGTTCGGCGCGGCGCTGGTGCCGCTGTCGCAGGCCGTGCTGCTGGACATCAACCCGAAGGAAAAGGTCGGCCAGGCGATGGCGCTGTGGGGTGCCGGCATCATGATCGGCCCCATCCTCGGACCGATGCTGGGTGGCTGGCTGACCGAGAACGCCAACTGGCGCTGGGTCTTCTTCATCAACCTGCCGGTGGGCGTGATGGCGCTGTACGGCATTGCGCGCTACCTGCCCGAAAGTCGGCCCGAGGGCGAGCGCCTGGACCTGTTCGGCTTCGCCACGCTGAGCCTGGCGGTCGGGCTGCTGCAGATGTTCCTCGACCGCGGCGAGCAGCTGGACTGGTTCAACGCGACCGAGATCCGCCTCGAAGCCGCCGGCTGCGCGATCGCCCTGGCGCTGTTCATCGTCCATACCGCCACCACCACCGGCCAGTCGTTCCTGAACCGCGGCCTGCTGCGCGACCGCAACTTCGTCACCGGTGTGCTGTTCGGCTTCGTCGTCGGCATGATCCTCTACGCCACGATGGCGCTGCTGCCCACGCTGCTGCAGGGCTTGCTGAACTACCCGGTGATCTACACCGGCGAGGTGATGGCGCCGCGCGGCGTCGGCACGATGCTGGCGATGCTGATCGTCGGACGGCTGGTGCAGCGCATCGATCTGCGGGTGATCATGGCTTTCGGTTTTTCGCTGACCGCGATCTCGCTCTACCAGATGACCGGCATGACGCTGGAAATGGGCAGCCGCCTGATCATCGTCTCGGGCTTCCTGCAAGGCCTGGGCATCGGCTTCACCTTCGTGCCGCTGAGTGCCGCCGCCTTCGCGACGCTGGCCCCGCAGTTGCGCAACGACGGCACGCCGATCTACAGCCTGATGCGCAACATCGGCAGCAGCGTGGGCATCTCGATCGTGCAGGCCTTGTTCACCGAGCGCCTGGCCAGCGCCCACGCCGAACTGGCCAGCGACATCTCGAACACCAACCCGATGATGCCGTGGCTGCCGCCGGCCTTCGACCTGCACAGCACCGCCGGCCTGGCCGCCATCAACGCCGAGGTGACGCGCCAGGCGGCGATGATGGCCTACATCGACGATTTCCGCGTGATGATGCTGATCACGCTGGCCGCGATGCCGCTGCTGCTGCTGATCCGCCGGCCGACGCCGGCGACCGGCCGAGCGATGGGCGGCACGGCGGCCGAGGCCGCCCACTGACCTCGTTGGCTGACGGCCGCCCGAGGCGGCGACCGAGCGCCGTCGGCAGCGGCGTGTTCAGGCCAGCAGGCTGAAGTGGGCGGCGTAGCGCGCGCACCCCGTCGTGCGGTCCGCGCTCATCGGCTCCAGGTACAGCGCCACCGGGCCGGCGCCGGCGCTGCGCAGCACCACTGCACCGGCGGGCCGGGCGTGTGCGCCGGTGTCGTCGACGAACACCAGCGTGAACTGGCTCAATCCCCGGGACGGCGGAGCCGGGCGGACCTCGTGCAGGCGCAGCCGACCGATCGCGGGCGCCTCGAAATGCCGGCCCAGCTGGTTGCGCCAGTGATCGGCGCCCTGGGCCGCCGGCACGATCGCGTCGGCGGCCCAGGCCCCACGGACGAGAGCGACCGAAGCCAGCGTGCCCGCACAGCAATCGACCATGAATTCACGTTTGTCCATCACACACCTCCACTTGACCAGGGGGCCGAACCGCGGCGGGGCGCCTGTGCATCACGAGGTAGGGCGGTACGCGCTGATCGACCTCGAAGCCGCACCGTTCATAAAGCCGGCGCGCGGGATTACCGTCGGCCACCTGAAGCAGCACCGGCTGCTGAGCGCGGTCCGCTTCGTCGACAAACGAGCGCAGGACCTGCGTGCCGACGCCCCGCCCCCGCCAGGCCCGCAGCAGGCTGATGTCGAGCACGCGCAGGACGCCGGTCGAGCGGTCGACCCAGAACCGGCCGATCCGGCGGTCGGCCGATGGATCGGTGCCGTCGCCTTGCTCGACGATCAGGCAGCGCGACTGCGGCCAGGCCGCACGGTAGCCGGCCTGCTGGGCCGCGAACTGCTGCGCCAGGAATCGCCCGGCGCTCGCCGCATCCCAGCCGAAGGACGCCACCTCGTCGTGCCGGACCTCGGCGTACAGCGTCGCCAGCCAGGCCTGATCGCTCGGAAGCGCCTCGCGAAGAGGGTGGTACAGGGACATCGGGCCGCCCCCTCAGGACCGCGGCGGGTAGATGCCCTGCATCGCGATGATGAAGGTCAGCGTCAGGTACGGCGGCAGGTTGTTGTGCGGCTGACCGCCGCCGGACGCCGCGATGCTCTGCGCGGCCATCGTCGTGGTGTTGGTGGAACTGCGGTAGATCGGCGCACTCGCGCTGGCCGTCGCCAGGGCGACGCTGCCGTCCGGCGTGCCAGTGGTGGCCGACGACGCGCTTTGCAACGTGTGGCGATGGACCGGCATCTGGCCGGCGGCCAAGGTCACGCTCGCCTGCCCCCCGGACTCGCCGATCACGCGCGGCGACAGCCCGGGGCCCTGGCCTTGGTGCATCGGAAAGGCCGCCTGCAGGTTCGGCAACGCGAAGGTGCTCCGGCCATCGCCCCCGTAGTAGGTGCCCAGCAGCGAGAACAGCGCCGTGTTCTGCGAGATCGGCAGCAACTGGCCGTTGCACAGCGCCCATCCAGACGGCGCGAAGTTGCCGGCAAAGATCCGAATCTCGCCCAGGTATTGGTACGACATCGTCGTGCTCCTCAGTTCTGCGAGGGGTAAATGCCGACTTGGGCGATGATGAAGCTGAGGGTCAGGAACGGCGCCATGTTGTCGTGAGGCTGCCCGCCACCGGCCGTGTCCAGCGCTCCCGACGCCATCGCCGTGCCCGGAACCGGGCCGTAGAACTGGATCGCCGAAGACGCGGCGAGCAGGTTGCCCGACGCCGTCGCCGCAGCCGATGCCGGCGCCGCGCTGGCCACCTGGGTGTGGCTGTGCGAAGGCAGCTGCGAGAGGCCCAGCGTCACCTGTTCCTCGCCCGCCATCTGCCCGATCACCGCGCCGTTGCCCTGGTGAACCGGCACGCGACCGCGCAGGTCGGGCAGCGCAAAGGTCTGGACGCCATCGCCGCCGTAGGTGGTGCCGATCAACGTGAACAGCGTCTCGTTGTTGGCGATGCTCTGCAGCGAGCCGTCGCAGAACAGCCAGCCATACGGCGCGAAGTTGCCCGCGAACATGCGGATCTCACCGACAAAGGGTTGTGCCATGGTGATCCTCGTGGCTCAGTTGCGCGAAGGGAAGATCCCCTGCAGGGCGATGATGAAGTTCAGCACCAGATAGGGCGGCATGTTGTCGTGGGGCTGGTTGCCGCCAGCGGCGGCCACCGCCGTCGGCGCCAGGCCGACCGGCGAGCCCGGCGGGCCGTAGATGTTCTGCCCGCCCCGCGGCTTCGCCCCGGGCAAGGCGTTGGACGGCAGGCTGGTGTTGGCGAAATCGGTCGAGGCATGCAGCGCATGGCCGTGCGCCGGCATCTCGGCCACCGTCAGTGTGTGGGCCGCTTCGCCCCCCAGCTGCCCTTGCACATAGCCCGGGCCGGCATGCATGGGCATGCGGGCATTCAGGTTCGGCAGTTGGAACGTCGTCGTCCCGTTGCCACCGTAGGTCGTGCCAAGGATCGCGAACAAGGCCTGGTTCTGATTGATCGCCAGCGTCTGGCCGTTGCACAGGGCCCAGCCCTTGGGCGCGAACGCAAAGCCGACCGCGCGAATCTCACCCAGATACGGGTCCATGCGAATCTCCCGGAGTGTTGAAGGCGAGGGTCAGCGGCGGACCTGCCCGGCGCGCCTGCGGACCCACGACCCCAGCGACAGCGCCGCCAGCCCGGACAGCAGCAAGGCCATGCTGGCGGGTTCGGGCACCGGCGCCGTGACCAGGCTGATGTTGACCAGCGCGTAGGCATTCGACTGCCCGCCCGCGACCGGTGTGAACACCAGGTTGTCGAGCTGCACCGCCAGGCTGGTGGGCGACAGCAGGTGGATGAAGGAGCTGGCCTGGGTCGGCGCGTCCAGCCCGCTGAAGCTGGCGTTGTAGCCGGTGATCTGGGCGCCGCTGACGCCCAGCCCGGTGAACAGGTACTGCGCCGGGTTGCCGCCGCTGCCGAGGTAGCCGGTGATCAAGTGGCCACCGGCATCCACGGCGCCGGCAGCGATCTGCAGCGCGATCGAATCGGTGGCGGCATTGAAGCTGATCGATTCGCCGGCCAGCATGTAGCCGCTGCCGATGTTCGAGCCGTCGCCGACGGCGATCCCGGTGGCCAAGGGCGCCGGATCGGTGACATTGATCGGCGTGGAATCCACGCCGTCAATGCCGCCTGGCGCCGACAGCGTGACGCTCACCGTGTCGTTCAGCGTGGCCCAGGCCTGCAGCGCCGGCGCCATGGCACAGAGCATCGCGATGCCCAGCCTCAGGAATCCTTTGTGGGTGAACCGAACTGCCATGGGCCCTCCAGAGGCTGGTGTGTCGGTTCAGTATCGGTGGCCCGACCGTGTTTGGGGTGGCCCGGTCGACCTTGAAGCTAGGGAGGGGATGACCCTTTGCCCCCACCCATCCCGGCGGCGGCCGGGTTCAGGCGCCGCTGCCTGGAAGACGCAGCAACTCGAACGGCCCGCGCCCGCTGGCGGCGGTGATCAGGCCCAGCACCCGCGCGGGCTCGCTGCCCACGCGGTCCCAGGTGAAGCGCCAGGCCCAGTTGCGCCCCCCCAGCGAGCCGGGCAGGTTCATGCGGTGCTCAGCCCCCAGGCCCAGCACGTCTTGCAGCGGGAACACGGCCATGTTGGCGACCGAGTTCGCCGCGGCGCGGATCATGCCCCAGTGCAGGTCCTGCGGCCCGCAGGCCAGGTAGCTGCAGGCGTATTCGCGCTCGCGCGGCGTCGCGCTGTCGGCCCACCAGCCCTGTACCGTCTCGTTGTCGTGGGTGCCGGTGTAGACCACGGTGTTGCGCTCGTAGTTGTGCGGCAGGAATTCGTGCGTGCCGTCGCCACCGAACGCGAACTGCACGATCTTCATGCGCGGAAAGCCGCTAGCCTCCAGCAGGTCGATGACATCGGGGGTGACCAGGCCCAGGTCCTCGGCGACGATGGGCAGCGGCCCGAGCGCCTTCTCGATCGCCTGGAACAGCGCGATGCCGGGGCCGGGCCGCCAGGTGCCCTCAACCGCGGTCGGACAGCGGGCGGGGATCTCGTAGTAACCGGCGAAGCCGCGGAAGTGGTCGATGCGGAACACGTCGGCCTGGTCCATCGCGCGGCGGATGCGCGCCGTCCACCAGGCGAAGTCTTCCTTGGCCATGCGGTCCCAGCGGTACAGCGGATTGCCCCAGCGCTGGCCCTCGGCGCTGAACACGTCGGGCGGCACGCCCGCCACCACGGTGGGCTGGCTGTCGTCGTCGAGGAAGTAGAGGTCGGGCCGGGCCCAGCAGTCGGCGCTGTGGTGGGCGATGAAGATCGGCAGGTCGCCCATGATCGCGACGCCGCGGGCATGGGCATGCGACTTGAGCGCCGCGGCCTGGGTGTCGAACTGCCACTGCACGAACTGCCAGAACGCGATCTCGGCGGCGTGCTCGTCCCGCGCCTTCTTCAGCGCCACGGCCTGGCGCCGGCGCAGCGGCGCCGGCCACAGCCACCAGGGCTGGCCGCCATGCGCGGTTTCCAGCGCCATGAACAGCGCGTAATCGTCCAGCCAGTGGGCCTGGCCCTGGCTCCAGGCGGCCAGGGCGGCGCGCTGGTCAGCCGTGGCAAGGGCTTCGAAGCCGGCGAAGGCCTCGCGCAGCCGCGCCATGCGCCAGGGCACGACCTGGCCGAAATCGACCGACTGCGGATCGAACGGCGGCAACGCGCCCAGGGTCAGCCAGCCCTGGTCGACCAGCGGCTCCAGCGCCACCATCAACGGGCTGCCGGCAAAGGCCGACACGCTCATGTAGGGCGAATTCCCGGGGCCGATCGGCGTGGTCGGCAGCCACTGCCAGATCCGCTGGCCGGCGGAGACCATCCAGTCGACGAAGTGGTAGGCGCCGGGACCGAAGTCGCCGATGCCGTGCGGGCCGGGCAGCGAGGTGACGTGCAGCAGCACGCCGGAGGCGCGTTGGGAAAGGTCCATGGAAAGCTCGATCTCTTGTCTCGTGTCGGGAGGGGTGGGGGTCACATCGAATCAGGCGCCGACGCTGCGCAGCACCACCAGCGCATGGGCCGGCACCCGGAGCGGCTGGTCCTCGGGTGCCAGCCCGCCGCGCTGCAGCTCGCCGCTGCTGTCCAGCGCCAGCTGCCAGCGGCCGCCCGGCAGGCTGAAGCGGGTGGGCAGGATGTCGGGGTTGAAGGCCAGGATCAGCCGCGGGCTGCCGCCGGCATCCGGGTGCGCCGCATCCACGCCACCGGGCAGGATCTGGCAGGCAAAGGCGTGGCTTTGCGCATCATGCCAATCGGTGATCTGCATCTCGCGGCCGGCCGGCGTCAGCCACATCAGGCTGCGCTCGCCAGGCTGGGCCGGAGGGTGCTGGAACCAGTGGTCATGGCGCAGCGAAGGCTCGGCGCGGCGCAGCGCCAACAGGTCGCCGACGAAGCGCAGCAGCGCGGTGTCGGCCGTCGCCCAGTCGTACCAGCCGATCGCCGGGTCGGCCCCGGCCGCGCTGCAGTAGGCGTTGTTGTTGCCCTGCTGGCTGCGGCCGATCTCGTCGCCGCCACCCAGCATCGGCGTGCCCTGTGCCAACAGCAGCGTGGCGAGCATCGCGCGCTGGACCCGGCCGCGCAACGCGCGCACGGCTTCGTCGTCGGTCGGGCCTTCGACGCCGAAATTGGCGCACGGCTCGCCATCGCGGCCGTCGCGGTTGCCCTCGCCGTTGGCCGTGTTGTGCTTGCGGCTGTGGCTGACCAGGTCGGCCAGCGTGAACCCGTCGTGCACCGCGATGAAGTTGACCGACGCGCTGGGCCGGCGCTGGCCGTGGTGGAACAGGTCGCTGGACGCGGTGAAGCGCCGCGCCAGCTCGCCGCGGCGCACGCTGCGGTCCAGCCAGTAGCGTCGCACGGTGTCGCGGAACTTGTCGTTCCACTCCAGGAAGCGGCCGGGGAAGCGGCCCACCTGGTAGCCGTCGAAGCCGGCGTCCCAGGGTTCGGCGATCAGGTGCACCTGGGCCAGCAGCGGGTCCTGGCGCAGCGCGGTGAAGAAGGCCGCCTGCGGGTCGAAGCCGTGGCGGGTGCGGCCCAGGACCGGCGCCAGGTCGAAGCGGAAGCCGTCCACGCCCATCTCCTGCACCCAGTAGCGCAGCGAATCGAGCACGAACTGCGTCACCCTCGGGTGCGCGACATTCAAAGTGTTGCCGCAGCCGGTGAGGTTCTCGCTGCGGCCCGGATCGTCGGCCACCAGGCGGTACCAGCTGGCATTGTCCAGCCCGCGCCAGCTCAGCGTGCCGCCGGCCTCGCTGCCTTCCGGCGTGTGGTTGTAGACCAC
Organism: Ideonella sp. sgz306126; assembly: GCF_056032705.1. Lineage (NCBI taxonomy): Bacteria > Pseudomonadati > Pseudomonadota > Betaproteobacteria > Burkholderiales > Sphaerotilaceae > Ideonella > Ideonella sp. sgz306126. The sequence goes on along the minus strand of NZ_JBVYWP010000003.1, from coordinate 60,685 downwards.
GTCCAGCACCACCTCCAGGCCGTGCTGGTGCAGCGTGGCCACCATCTGGCGGAACTCGTCGTTGACCGCGCCGGGATCGCCACGGTGCGCCGCCTGCGCCAGCCGCGGCTCGGCGGCGAAGAAGCCCAGCGTGTTGTAGCCCCAGTAGTTGACCTGGCCGCGCTCGACCAGGCCGGGCTCGTCGAGGTGGTAGTGCACCGGCAGCAAGGACAGCGTGGTCACGCCCAGCGCCTTGAAGTGAGCGATCGCCGCCGGGTGCGCCAGCGCAGCGTAGCTGCCGCGCAGCTCGGGCGGGATGCCCGGGTGGGCCTGGCTGAAGCCCTGCACGTGCACCTCGTACAGCACCAGATCGGCGGCGGCCACCCGCGGCGGATGGGCGCGGCCCGGCGCCACGGCGGGCGGCGGCGCGACTCGGGCCTTCAGCGCCGAGACGGCGTTGTCGCGGCCGTCGAAGGACCGCGTGCCTTCGGGGTGGCCGAGCTCGTAGCCGTGGTGCTCCGGCGCCCAGTGGAAGCGGCCGACGATCTCGCGCGCGCACGGATCGAGCAGCAGCTTGTTCGGGTTGAAGCGGTGACCTTGCTCGGGCTGGTACGGCCCGTGGGCCCGCAGGCCGTAGACCAGGCCCGGCCCGACGCCAGGCAGGAAGCCGTGGAACACGCCGTCGTGCGGCCCGTGCAGCCGGTAGCGGCGCAGCTCGCGCGTGCCGTCGCCATCGAAGACGCAGAACTCGATCGCCTGGGCGTGCTGAGAAAAGACGGCGATGTTGACGCCGCCGTCGCGGGCCAGCGTGCCCATCGGTTCGGGGCGGCCTTCGCCGAGCGCGGCGGGCAGCGGGTGGGAGGCGGTCATGCGGACAGTGATTCAGCCATCAGGCCGGCACCAGGAACAGCGTCGCCAGCGGCGGCAGGGTCAGCGCGATCGAGCGGCTGCGGCCGTGCGCACCCTGCGCCTGCACCGGCAGCGCCGCACCGGCATTGCCCAGGTTGGCGCCGCCGTACCGCGCCGCGTCGGTGTTGAGCCGTTCGCGCCAGGCGCCAGGCCCTTCGGGCACGCCGATGCGGTAGCCCTCGCGCGGCACCGGCGTGAAGTTGCTGACCACCAGCACCTGCGCGCCGGCGCCGTCCGAGCGCAGCCAGGCGAACACCGAGCTGTCCGTGTCGTGCGCGGCGATCCAGTCGAAGCCGCGGCTCTCGCAGTCCAGCCGGTGCAGCGCCGGCAGGTCGCGGTAGAGCCGGTTCAGGTCGCCCACCAGACGCTGCACGCCGGCGTGGCGGTCGTCGCCCAGCAAGGGCCAGGGCAGCTCGGCGTCGTGGTTCCACTCGGTGGGCTGGGCGAATTCCTGCCCCATGAACAGCAGCTTCTTGCCGGGGTGGCCCCACATGAAACCGAAGTAGGCCCGCAGGTTGGCGAACTTCTGCCAGTCGTCGCCGGGCATCTTGGCCCACAACGATCCCTTGCCATGCACCACCTCGTCGTGCGAGAGCGGCAGCACGAAGTTCTCGCTGTAGGCGTAGACCAGGCCGAAGCTCATCTTGTCGTGGTGCCAGCGGCGATGCACCGGGTCCTGCGCCATGTAGGCCAGCGTGTCGTGCATCCAGCCCATGTTCCACTTGTAGTGAAAGCCCAGGCCGCCCGCGAAGGTCGGCGCCGACACGCCGGGAAAGGCGGTGGATTCCTCGGCGATCAGCAAGGCGCCGGGCGTCTCGGCGCCCAGCACCTCGCTGCAGCGCTTGAGCAGGGCGATCGCCTCCAGGTTCTCGCGTCCGCCGTCGACGTTGGGGATCCACTCGCCGGCCTGGCGGCTGTAGTCGCGGTACAGCATCGAGGCCACGGCGTCCACGCGCAGCCCGTCGACGCCGTGGCGCTCGACCCAGTACAGCGCGCTGCCGACCAGGAAGTTGCGCACCTCGTGGCGGCCGAAGTTGTAGATCAGCGTGTTCCAGTCGCGGTGAAAGCCTTCCTTCGGGTCGGCGTACTCGTACAGCGCGGTGCCGTCGAACTGCGCCAGGCCGTGCGCGTCGGCCGGGAAATGCGCGGGCACCCAGTCGAGCAACACGCCCAGGCCGTGGCTGTGGCAGGCCTCGACGAAACGGTCGAAGGCCTCGGGCGGGCCGAAGCGCGCGGTCGGCGCGTACAGGCCCAGCGTCTGGTAACCCCAGGAACCGTCGAACGGGTGTTCGCTGACCGGCATCAGCTCGACGTGCGTGAAGCCCAGCCCGGCGACGTAGGCCGGCAGCGCGGCGGCCAACTCGTCCCAGGAGTGGTAGCGGCCGTCGGGGTGGCGGCGCCAGGAGCCGGGATGCAGCTCATAGATCGCGACCGGCTCGCCGCGCGTGTCGGGGTGCGAGCGCTCGGGCGCCCGCAGGCGCCGCGGCGGCAGCGGCGCGACGAGGCTGGCGGTGCCGGGCCGCAGCTCGGCCGCGCGGGCGTAGGGGTCGGCCTTCAAGGGCAGCGGCGGGCCGTCCGGACCGAGCAGCTCGAACTTGTAGGCGTCGCCCACCGCGGCATGCGGCACGAACAGCTCCCACACGCCCGAGGCCCCGCGCGAGCGCATCGGGTGGCGCCGGCCGTCCCAGGCATTGAAGTCGCCGACCACGCTGACCCGCCGGGCGTTCGGCGCCCAGACGGCGAAGCGCACGCCGGCCACCGCCAGCGCGCCCTCGCCCAGCGTCAGCGGCAAGGCGCCCAGCATCTCGAACGGCCGCAGGTGGGTGCCCTCGCTGAAGAAGTGCAGGTCCTGGTCGCCCAGCAGCGGGCCGAACGCATAGGGGTCGGCCAGGCGGGTCGAGGCGCCATGCGCCCAGTCGACCTGCAACCGGTACGCGAAGCGGTTCCTGCGGCGCGGGATCGGGCCTTCGAACAGCCCCGCCGCATCGCGCTGCGCCAGCACCGCCAGCCGGCGACCGCTGGCGGCCTCGTGCACCGCCACCGTCGTGGCACCGGGCAGCAACGCCCGCAGCCACAGCCCGCCCTGGGGGTCGGCCTGCAAGCCGAGCACGGCGAACGGGTCGGCATGGCGCGCCCCCAGCAAGGCATCGACATCGGCGGCAGACAGCACAGCGGCAACCTTTCAGGCAGGCGTTCGGAGCCGGCGGAACCCGGCCCCGGTCAGGCAGGCCGGCCCGGCGCGAGCCAGACCTTCTGCACATACTCGGCGATGGTACGGTCTGTGCTGAACCCCCCCATGCCGGCGATGTTGCGCAGGGCCCGCGCGGCCCAGGCCGCCGGCTGGGCATACAGCGCGTCCACCGCGTGCTGGGTGTCGACATAGGCGGCGAAGTCGGCCATCAGCAGATACGGGTCGTGCTGCAGCAGCGGCTGCAGCAGCGCGCGGTAGCGCTCGGGCTCGCCCTGCGAGAACCGGCCCTGGGCGATCGCGTCGAGCACCTGCTGCAGCGCGCGGTTCTCCTCGACATACAGCCGCGGGTCGTAGCCCAGCGCCTTGATGCGCGCCACCTCGTCGGTGCGCAGGCCGAAGACGAACAGGTTCTCGACGCCCGGGCCGCTGACCGCGTCCATCGCCTGGGCCATCTCGATGTTGGCGCCGTCCCAGGTGCCGATGGTCAGCGCGCCGTTGAGCGCGAACTTCATGTTGCCGGTGCCCGAGGCCTCGGTGCCGGCGGTGGAGATCTGCTCGCTCAGATCGGCCGCCGGCAGGATCAGCTCGGCCAGGCTGACGCTGTAGTTGGGCAGGAACACCAGCTTGAGCTTGTCGCCCACCCGCGGATCGCTGTTCACCACCCGAGCCACGTCGTGGATCAGCCGGATCACCTGCTTGGCCGCGTGGTAGGCCGACGCGGCCTTGCCGGCAAAGATCACGGTGCGCGGCACCCAGGCGGCGTCCGGATCTGCGACGATCGCCTGGTAGCGCGCCACCACGTGCAGGACGTTGAGCAGCTGGCGCTTGTACTCGTGGATGCGCTTGATCTGCACGTCGAACAGGCTGTCCGGGTCGATGTTGACGCCCAGCTCGCGGCGGATGTGCTCGGCCAGGCGCTGCTTGTTGGCCCGCTTGACCTTCAGGAAGTCCTGGCCCAGCCGCTTCTGCGAGGCCTTGGGCGCCAGCCGCACCAGATCGCCCAGGTCGCTGCGCCAGCCCTCGCCCAGCGTCTTGTCGAGCAGGGCCGACAGGCCCGGATTGGCCTGCTGCAGCCAGCGCCGCGGCGTGACGCCGTTGGTGACGTTGATGAAGCGCTCGGGCCACAGCGCGGCCTGGTCGGCGAAGATGGTCTCGACCATCAGCTGCGAGTGCAGCGCCGACACGCCGTTGACCTTATGCGACGCGACGATGGCCAGCGCCGCCATGCGCACCCGGCGTTCGCCGCCCTGGGCGTGCTGGCCGTGGCCTTCGTCGATCAGCGACATGCGGGCGACGCGCGCCTCGTCGCCCGGAAAGCGGCGGCGGACCTCGTCGAGCACATGGCGGTTGATCTCGTAGACGATCTCCAGATGACGCGGCAGCAGGGTCTCGAACAGCCGCACCGGCCAGGTCTCCAGCGCCTCGGGCATCAACGTGTGGTTGGTGTAGCTGACGGCCTGGCGGGTGATCGCCCAGGCCTCGTCCCAGCCCAGACCGTGCTCGTCGAGCAGCAGGCGCATCAGCTCGGCCGGCGCCAGCGCCGGGTGGGTGTCGTTCAGGTGCACCGCGTTCAGGCGGCCGAACGCATGCAGGTGGCCGAATTCGCGCAGGTGGCGGGCCACCATGTCCTGCAGCGAGGCGCTGACGAGCAGGAACTCCTGGCGCAGCCGCAAGGCCCGTCCGGCGGGCGTGCTGTCGTCGGGGTAGAGCACCCAGTTGAGCGCCTCGGCGCTCTGCAGGTGGGCCCCGGCGGCGGCGTGTTCGCCGCGGCAGAAGGCCTCGAAATCGATCGGCCGGGCCGCCTCGGCCTGCCACTGGCGCAAGGTGCTGACCCGCTCGGTGCCATGTCCGGGCACGATGAAGTCCACCGCCTGCGCGACCAGCGCTTCGGCCGGTACCCAGCGGCGCTGGCCGCCGTCGCTGCGCACCACGCCGCCGAAGCCGACCACGAAGCGCAGCTCGGGCCGGGGCAGCTCCCAGGCGCTGCCCAGGCGCAGCCACTCGTCCGGACGCTCGACCTGGCGGCCGTCCTGGATGCCCTGGGCAAACATGCCGTGGCGGTAGCGCAGGCCGTAGCCGAACGACGGCAGGCCCAGCGACGCCAGCGAATCGAGGAAGCAGGCGGCCAGCCGGCCCAGGCCCCCATTGCCCAGCGCGGCGTCGGGCTCGCGCTCCAGCCATTCGCCCAGCGCCGGCGCGCCCTCGGGCAGGGCGTCGGCCACCGCGTCGTGCAGGCCCAGCGCCGCCAAGGCATTGCCCAGCGCGCGGCCCATCAGGAATTCCATCGACAGGTAATGGACCCGGCGCACGCCCTTGCGCCGCGCATCGGCCGCCTGGGTGGCTGCCCAGCGGTCGGCCAGCAAGGTCCGACAGGCGCTGGCGACCGCGGCCAGGCAGGCCTCGGCGCTGGCGCCGTCGCTGCGCTGGGCCAGTTGGCGCTGCACCAGGCGACGAAAATCCGCCTGGACGTCGGCCGGGCGGCTGCGGCTGCGCGGTGCGGCGGCGGGACGAAGGGTGTCAAGGGTCGAGCTCATGGCGGTCACTCCGGTGAGGATCGGCGCGGCGCCCACCATGGCGCCATCGCATCGGGCGCAGTATGGCGGCAAGTTCATTATTTGTGTAGTTCTACTACATCCATGAAACCACATTGAAACCTGAATTGTTGTTTTTCATAGGAAGACAAAGGGTCAACCTGGGGTCAACGCGCATTCATTGGTCTGCTTCAAAGATGTATATTGTCTACATACAGCGGGCTCGGCGGATGACTGAAGCTTGGATGACCGTCCCGCATGCAGGGCCGCCCGGCGGCGGAACAAAGGAACAACCGTGGCAGACGTTCGGCTGGTGAAGGTACAGAAGGCCTTTGGCGAGACCCAGGTGCTCAAGGACATCGACCTGGAAGTGCGCGATGGCGAGTTCATGGTCTTCGTCGGTCCGTCGGGCTGCGGCAAATCCACGCTTCTGCGCAGCATCGCCGGCCTGGAAGACATCACCGGCGGCACGCTGAGCATCGGCGGGCGCGTCGTCAACGACGTGCCGCCGGCCGAGCGCGGCGTGGCGATGGTGTTCCAGTCGTATGCGCTGTACCCGCACATGGACTTGTACGAGAACATGGCCTTCGGCCTGAAGCTGGCCAAGGTGCCCAAGGACGAGATCGACCGCTCGGTGCATGCCGCGGCCAAGATCCTGAACATCGATCACCTGCTCAAGCGCAAGCCCAAGGACTTGTCGGGCGGCCAGCGCCAGCGGGTCGCGATCGGCCGCGCCATCGTGCGCAAGCCGGCGGTCTTCCTGTTCGACGAGCCGCTGTCCAACCTCGACACCGCGCTGCGCGTGCGCATGCGCTACGAGTTCGCCAAGCTGCACGAAGACCTGAAGACGACGATGATCTACGTCACCCACGACCAGGTCGAGGCGATGACGCTGGCCGACCGCATCGTCGTGCTGTCGGCCGGCAGGATCGAACAGGTAGGCTCGCCGCTGGAGCTCTACGAACATCCGGACAACCTGTTCGTCGCCGGCTTCATCGGCTCGCCAGCGATGAACTTCATCGCCGCCGAGGTGCTGCAGGCCAGCGCCGCCGAGGCCACCGTCCAGCTCGCCACCGGCGAGACGCTGCGCTGCGAGGTCGACGCCGCGGGGGCCCGACCCGGGGACGCGGTGACGCTGGGCATCCGCCCCGAGCATTTCCAGGTCGGCGCCAGCGACAACACGCTGCAGGCGTGCGTGACCTTCGTCGAGCAGCTGGGCAGCGCCACCTTCGCCTACGGCACGCTGCCGGGCACCGAGACCACGCTGACCTGCGAGCTCGACGGCCACCTGCGCCTCAAGAGCGGGGCCACGCTGCGCCTGGGCGTGCCGCCCGCCGCGGCCTATCTGTTCGATGCCGCGGGCAGCGCCTTCCGCCGCCACGCCGCACCGGTCGAACAGGCCGAAGCCCGCGCGGCCTGAACGATGTCGCGAGGGCTGACGAAGGCCGCGCGCCGGCTGGCGCTGGCGGCGATCCTGCTGCCTGCGTGGCTGCACGCGGCCGAACCCCTGCCGCCGCCCCACCTGCTGGTCTGGATCAACGGCGACAAGGGTTACAACGGCCTGCAGAAGGTGGGCGATGCCTTCACCCGCGAGACCGGCGTGCCGGTGGTGGTGCAGCACCCCGAGGGTGCGCCCGACAAGTTCCAGGCCGCGGCCGGCGCCGGCAAGGGCCCGGACATCTTCTGCTGGCCGCACGACCGGGTCGGCGAATGGGCCCGCTCGGGCCTGATCGTGCCGGTGCACCCCGAGCCCGAGGTGCGCGCCGCGATCGACGACGCGGCCTGGAAGGCCTTCGGCTACCAGGGCAAGACCTGGGGCTATCCGCTGTCGATCGAGGCCATCGGCCTGATCTACAACAAGGCGCTGGTCAAGACGCCGCCCGCCACCTTCGACGAGGTCATCGCGCTCGACAACGCGTTCCAGAAGCAGGGCAGGCACGCGCTGCTGTGGGACTACAACAAGACCTTCTTCAGCTTCCCTATGCTGGCAGGCGCCGGCGGCTTCGTGTTCGGCCGCAGCGCCAGCGGTGAGCTGGACCCGGCGGTGGTCGGCGTGAACAACGCCGGCGCGGTGGCCGGTGCGAACATGCTGGCGCGGCTGATCACCGAGGGCCACATGCCGCGCGGCGCCCGCTACGCCGAGATGGAAGCCGGCTTCGCCCGCGGCGAGATCGCGATGATGATCTCCGGCCCCTGGGCCTGGGACAACGCCCGCAAGGCCGGCATCGATTTCGGCGTGGCGCCGATCCCGGCGGTCATTCCCGGCCACCCGAGCAAGCCCTTCGTCGGGGTGCTGGGCTGCATGATTTCCGCGCCCAGCCGGCAGAAGGACATCGCGCGCGAGTTCATCGAGCACAAGCTGCTCGACGTCGACAGCCTCAAGACGATTTCGGCCGACGTGCCGCTGGGCACGCCCGCCAACAAGGCCTACTACGCCGAACTGGCCAGCGACCCGGCGATCCGCGCCACCATGGCCAACGCCCGCGCCGGCGAACCGCTGCCCAACATCCCCGAGACCGGGCGCTTCTGGCCGGCGATGGACGCGGCGCTGGAAGCCATCACCCAGGGTCGCCAGTCGCCCCAGGCCGCGCTGGACGGCGCTGCAGCGCGAATCCTGACGAAATGACGCGACTTTCCAAAACCTCGTGGGCGCTGGCGCTGGCCGCCGGGGCCGCGCTGCTGTGGCTGGTGCTGGGCATCTTCCGGGCCGGCAACCCGGTCTGGGCGGTGCTGGTGCTGGCGCTGGGCCTGCTGGCCATCGGCGTCTACACCGTGTCCACCTCGCTGGCCTGGCGCTACCTGTTCCCGGGCGTGTTGGCGATGATCGTCTTCATCGCCTTCCCGCTGCTCTACACGCTGCAGATCGGCTTCACCAACTACTCGTCCAACCACCTGCTCAGCGAGGAACGCGCCCGCGCCTACCTGCTGGACCAGGCCGACGTCGACGAAGCGCTGCTGATGCGCTACCGGGTGCAGCGCGACGGCCCGCGCGAGCGGCTGATCCTGAGCCCCGCCGAAGGCGCCGGCCCCACGCTGCAGACGCCGCCGCTGGACCTGCGCCGGCCCGCCCCGGCCGAGCCGGTGGACCTGCAGCCGCAGGACGCCTCGGCCGGCGCCGGCACGACGTTGACGATGCGCGAGGTGATCGCGCTGCGGCCCGGCCTGATCGGCCTGCGCCTGCGGCGGCCGGATGGGCAGGTGCTGTCCTACGCCGGCCTGCGCGAATTCGGCCCGCTGCGACCGCTGTGGCAGGCCTTGCCCGACGGCAGCCTGAAGCAGCTGGCCAGCGGCGCGGTGTTCCGTCCCGACCGCGACCGCGGCTATTTCGCCAGCGCCGACGGCACGCCGCTGCAACCCGGCTTCAAGGTCTTCGTCGGGCTGGCCAACTACCAGCGCCTGTTCGGCGACCCGGACATGCGCGGGCCGTTCGGCTCGATCTTCGTCTGGACCGTGGCCTTCGCCGCGCTCACCGTGCTGTTCTCCGCCAGCTTGGGGCTGGCGCTGGCCGTGGTGCTGAACTGGGAATCGTTGAAGTACCGCACGCTCTACCGCACCTTGCTGTTCCTGCCCTACGCGGTGCCGGGCTTCATCTCCATCCTGGTCTTCAAGGGCTTGTTCAACCAGAACTTCGGCGAGATCAACGCGATCCTGAACGCGGCGTTCGGCGTCAAGCCGGCCTGGTTCGCCGACCCGACGCTGGCGCGCGCGATGCTGCTGATCGTCAACACCTGGCTGGGCTACCCGTACTTCCTGGTGCTGTGCACCGGGCTGATCAAGGCCATCCCCTCGGACCTGTACGAAGCCTCGGCGATCGCCGGCGCCAAGCCGCTGACCAACTTCTTCAAGATCACCGCGCCGCTGATCGCCAAGCCGCTGACGCCGTTGCTGGTCAGCGCCTTCGCGTTCAACTTCAACAACTTCGTGCTGATCAGCCTGCTCACCGACGGTCGGCCCGACTACCTCAACACCAAGCTGCCCGCCGGCACCACCGACATCCTGGTCAGCTACACCTACCGCATCGCGTTCACCGACGCCGGCGCCAACTTCGGCCTGGCGGCGGCGATCTCGACGGTGATCTTCTTCCTGGTCGCGCTGCTCTCGCTGCTGAACCTCAAGCTCAGCCAACGCAGCGCGGCCGCGGCCCACGGCAAGGGAGGCTGAGATGGCCATCGTCACCGGCAAGAGCCAGCGCTGGCGCGTCCTCGGCGCGCACCTGGGGCTGTGGCTGCTGATCGCGATCACGCTGTTCCCGCTGCTGGCGGTGATCTCGATCTCGCTGCGGCCCGGCAACTTCGCCACCGGCTCGCTGATCCCCCGCCACATCAGCCTGGAGCACTGGAAGCTGGCGCTGGGCATTGCCGTCACCCAGGCCGACGGCACGGTGGTCCAGCCACCGTTCCCGGTGCTGCTGTGGCTGTGGAACTCGATCAAGATCGCGACGATCTCGGCGCTGCTGATCGTGGCCCTGTCCACCACCGCCGCCTATGGTTTCGCGCGGCTGAAGTTCCGCTTCAAGAGCACGATCCTGGGCAGCATGCTGCTGCTGCAGATGTTCCCGGTGGCCGTGGCGCTGGTGGCGATCTACGCGATCTTCGAAGGCATCGGCCGCTTCATCCCATGGCTGGGCGTCGAGACCCACGCCGGGCTGATCGTCGCCTACCTGGGCGGCATCGGCATGCACATCTGGACCATCAAGGGCTACTTCGACACCGTGCCGACCGAGATCGAGGAATGCGCCAAGGTCGACGGTGCCACCTCCTGGCAGGCCTTCTGGCGGGTGCTGCTGCCGATGGCGGTGCCGATCCTGATGGTGGTCTTCGTGCTGGCCTTCATCGGCACCATCATCGAGTACCCGGTGGCCTCGGTGCTGTTGCGCGAGGAACCCAACCTGACGCTGGCCGTGGGCTCGAAGTACTACCTCTACGAGCAGCGCTACCTGTGGGGCGACTTCGCCGCCGCCGCGGTGCTCTCGGGCCTGCCGATCACGCTGGTGTTCCTGGCCGCGCAGCGCTGGATCGTCTCGGGCCTGACCGACGGCGGCGTCAAGGGATGAGCCGCCGCGCCATCGCCGCCACGCTGGCCCTCGCCTCGCTCGCCGCGGTCCTGCCCGCCCACGCCGCCATGCCCGACACGCCCCGCACCGCTCCCGCCGCACCCAGCACCTACGACCTGCGCGAGCAGGACTGGCGCAATGGCGCCATCGTCTACCAGGTGCTGGTCGACCGCTTCGCGCCGGCCGCCGACCTGGATGCCAAGCGCGCGCTGTACCCCGCACCCAAGCGACTGCGCGCCTGGAGCGAGTTGCCCACCGCCGGCGCCTATGTGCCCTCGGCCCAGGTCTACCAGCACGAGATCGACTTCTGGGGCGGTGACCTGCGCAGCCTGGCCGGCCGGCTGGACTATGTGAAGCAGCTGGGCGCCGACGTGCTGTACCTGAACCCGATCCAGCTCGCCTACACCAACCACAAGTACGACGCGCTGGACTACCAGCAGATCTCGCCCGAATACGGCACCCGCGCCGACCTGAAGGCGCTGGCCGACGACGTGCATCGCGACGGCATGAAGCTGGTGCTGGACGGCGTGTTCAACCACATGGGCCGCAACGCGCCGATCTTCCAGGACGCGTTCAGGAACCCCGACAGCCGCTGGCGCCGCTGGTTCGAGATCGGCCCGCAATACCCAGGCGGCGCGCGGGTCTGGGGCGGCGCGCAGAACCTGCCCGAGTTGAACCTCGAGAACCCGGCCGTGCGGGATCACCTGTGGCAGGGGCCGGACTCGGTGGTGCGCAGCTTCCTGCGCGATGGCGCCGATGGCTGGCGGCTGGACGTGGCCTACGACATCGGCCCACGCTGGCTGGCCGAGCTGACCGCCGCGGCCCACGCCGAAAAGCCCGGTTCGCTGACCGTGGGCGAGATCTGGAGCTACCCGCAGGCCTGGTTCCCCAGCCTGGACGGCGTCATGAACTTCACGCTGCGCGAGATCCTGCTGCGCAGCGCCCGCGGCGAGATCGGCGCGGCCACGGCATCGGAGATGATCGCGCGCGTCGTCGCCGACACCGGCGTCGACCGCCTGCTCAAGTCCTGGCTGATGCTGGACAACCACGACACCGCCCGGCTCGCCACCACCTTGCCCGATGCGGCCCGGCGCCACCTGGCCCAGGTGCTGCAGTTCACGCTGCCCGGCTCGCCCAACCTGTACTACGGCAGCGAACTGGGCATGACCGGTGGCGCCGACCCCGAGATGCGCGCACCGATGCGATGGGACCTGGCCACCGCCGCCAACCCCGAGCTGGCCTGGACCCGCCGGCTGATCGCGCTGCGCCGCAGCCACCGCGCGCTGCGCGTGGGCGACTACCGCCGCATCAGCAGCGAGCGACTGATCGCCTTCGAGCGCCACACCGACCGGGTCGCCGACGCCGTGATGGTCTTCGCCAACCCGGCCGACCACGCCGTCACCGACACCGTGATGGTGCCCGACTCGATGCTGATGAACATGGCGCCGCTGCGCAATCTGCTGGACCCGCAACAGCCCGCGCCGCCGATGATCGCCGGCCTGATGACGCTGAGCCTGCCCGCCCACGGCGTGCTGCTGCTGCAGCCCGACGTGGCGCCGCGCGGCGGCTACACGCCCTACAAGCGCATCCCCTGAGCGCTGCGCCGCGCGCGCCTCACCAGCTCAGCGGATCGACCCGGTAGAAGCCGGCCAGCTCCCGGTACAGCGCCGGGTGCTGCTCGGCCAGTTGCGGCGCCTGCTCGAAGAACACTTCCGAGGCCACCGCGAAGAACTCGGCCGGCTCGCTGGCGGCGTAGGGATCGAGCAGGGTGGGCTCGCCGGCCGCCACGCGGCGGCGCAGCGCGGCGTACTCGCGGTTCATGACCCGCGCCCAGCGCGCGCGCCGGGTCCGTCCGAACAGGGCCGGCGCGCCGTTGGCGCGGCCGGTTTCCTGGTCGAGCTGGTGCGCGAACTCGTGGATCACGACATTGCGGCCGTCGTCCACCGCCCGCGCGCCCTCCAGCACGTCGGGCCAGGACAGGATCACCTGCCCCAGCTGCCACGACTCGCCCTGCAGCACCTGGCGCTGCTCGTGCTGGACGCCGATCGCGTCGACCCGGCTGCGGTCGACCACGAAGGCGCTGGGGTAGAGCAGCACCTGGCGCAGGTCCTCGAAGTGCGCATCGCCCCGGTTCAGCAGCAGCAGGCAGGCCTGCGCGGCGACGGTGACCCGCATCTCCTCGGTCACCTCCAGCCCGTCGCAGCCGATGAACGGCTTCTCGGCCAGGAAGAGCTGCATGCGCTTCTTCAGCTGCTGCTGCAGGTCGGCAGGCAACCGGGCGACGTAGGGCACGCGCTCGCGCAGCACCTGCCGCCACGCGGCCGGGAACGGCCGGCGCGTCACCTGGCGGCGGCGCCAGGCCAGCAACAGCGGCTCGCGCAGCACCCAGGCCACCAGCACCGGCATCAGCGCGACGAAGAACAAGGTGGCCACAGGCAGGCGCCGCAGTGCGGCAGGCAGTCGATCGGCAACACATGGGCGCGGTCGGCGCCGTTTCAATGGGCGGCGCGCCACGCCGTTGTGCGACAGTAGCGCAAGCGGCGGCCGTTCCGGCCGCCCCGGCTGCCTCAGGAGGTGCCATGCAGACCCTGGACGAGATGCTGTCGCTCAAGTTGTTGACGCCCGAGCAGCACCACGACATCGCCGCATGGGTGATGCATGCCCGCACCCCCGAGAAGATCCTGGACATGCCGCCGCACCTGTGGCGCTCGCTGGAGCTGGCCAGCGTGCTGATGGATGTCGACGCGGGGCTGATGAACCCGGCGCCCTGACGCCGTTCAGGGCACGCGCTTGTAGCGGTTGTAGCCGCCACGCTGCTGCAACCTGGGCGCCAGCACCCAGACGGTTTCGGGCGGCACGGTCACGGTCATGAAGCCCGCGCCGACCGAGCCCACCGCCGGCGCATCGGGCGCGGCCAGCAGGTTCACCATCGGCGTGTCGTCGAGCAGCATGTCGTCGGCGATCATGATGCGTTCGTGCACCGCCGCCCGCGTCGGATTGGCGAGCACGACCACGGCGTCCAGGGCCTTGTCGGTGGTGCGTTCGAACGCCATCAGGTGGTCGGCCTCGACCGTCCGGAAGTTGCCGATGCGCAGCGCGCGGTGCTCGCGGCGCAGCGCGACGAGCTGCTTCATCCACGCCAGCTCCGGGTTGCCGGCGGTGGCCAGGTCCCAGCGCATCGGGCCGCGGTTCTCGGGGTCGGGGCCGCCGGTCATGCCCAGTTCGGCGCCGTAGTAGATGTTGGGCGCGCCCGGCAGCGTGAATTGCAGGGCCTGCACCAGGTGGCGCTGGGCGAGCTCGGGGAACTGGGTCGCGATGCGCGGGATGTCGTGGTTGTCGATCACCATCCACGACTTGAGCATCGCGTCGATGCCGGCGTCGCGGATCAGCCGGTCGGCCATGCGGGTGGCGGTGGCCGGTGCGAGCTCGCCCTGGGCCAGGCCGAGCACGATCTGGCGCAGGCTGAAGTTCATCACGCCGTCCAGCGACTGCAACCAGCGGCCGGGGTAGTTGACGATCTCGCCCACCACCAGCGAGCCCGGCTTTTCCTGATGCGCGGCCGCGGTCAGTTCACGCAGGTAGGGCCGCCCCAGCTCGAAGGCGGTGTCCAGGCGCCAGCCGTCGGCGCCATCGCGCAGATAGCTGCGCACCACCGAGTCGGGCGCACCCCAAAGGTAGCTGCGCACCGCCGGGTTCTCCAGGTTCAGCTCGGGCAGGTTCTGGAAGCCGGTCCAGACCCGCGCGCCGCCGGCGTATTGCGGTCCGATGCAGAACCAGTCCCGCCACGGGCTCCCGGGGTTCTTGAACGCGTCCTGGAAGATCGGTGCATTGCGGCCCATGTGGTTGAACACGCCGTCCAGCACCAGCTTCATGCCATCGCGATGCACGTCGTCGGCCAGCGCCTTCAGGTCGGCGCGGGTGCCGTACTCGGGCGAGATCTTCTTGAAATCGAGTGCGTCGTACTTGTGGTTGGTGTAAGCGAGATGGACCGGGTTCAGGTACAGCACGTCGGCGCCCAGCTGCTTCACATAGTCCAGCCGGCCGGCCAGGCTCTGCAGATCGCCGCCCCAGAAATCGAGTTCCTGGCTGTTGAGCTTTTCGGCCGGCAGGTCCACGCCCGGCGTCGGCAGGTCGGTCCACGCCCGCAAGCGCTTGGGCGGGGGATAGAGGTCGCGCTTGGCGGCCAGATGCGCCGACGGCGCGAAGCGGTCGACCAGTACCTGATAGACGACGGCACCGTTGCGCCAGTCGCGCTCGCGTTGATCGAAGAGGCTGGCGTCAGGCACCGGCTGCGCCGCTGCCGTGACAGCCACCAGCGCGAGCCCCGCTGCCGCCAGCCGCGAGGACCCATCCTTGGGGCGCATGGCGCCGCCGCGGACCGCTGCGAAAAGAGGGGCGAGGTTCATGTCGATCTCTCCAGAATGCGGCCGATCCAGACGCCGAACGGCGCGATCTCGACCACCTGCGTCGATGGCTTGCACGCCGTGGCCGCGCTGGCCAGGAGCGTCTCGCCCACCGCCCAGTGCGCCGTCGGCCAGCCGGCGAGCGTGACTCGCTGCGCCTGGGCGCTGAAGTTCAGCACGATCACCGCGCCTTCGCCACCGACGGTGCGCCGGCCGAAGGCCAACACCTCGGTGTGGCCGCTGGCCAAGGGCAGGTGCGCCCCCTCATGAAACGCGGGCTCGTCGCGCCGCAACGCCAGCAGGGCGCGGTACCAGTGGTACAGCGAACCGGCGTCGGCCCGTTGCGCGGCGACGTGACGGTCGCCGACCTGCCGCGGCAGCGGCAGCCACGGCTCGCCGGTGCTGAAGCCGGCCTGCGGCGCGGCGCTCCATGGCATCGGCGTGCGGGCCCGGTCGCGATCGTCCGGCTGCGGGCGCTTGGCGTTGCAAGGCGCGGCCGCCAGTTCGTCCCCCGGCAGATCGCCCATGCCGATCTCTTCGCCGTAGTAGATCAAGGCGGTGCCACGCTGCGCCAGCGTCAGCGCGGCGGTGACCTTCGCGATCGCATCGTTGTGCAAGCCGTCGCCGAACGCGCTCCATTGGCGGGGATGGTCGTGGTTGCTGAAGAAGAACACCGGCGTGCGGTCGCGCAATGCCGCCTGCGCTTCGTCGATCAGCCGCTTGAAGCCCGACGCGTCGCGCCGCCAGTGGCGCCCGAACAGGAAGTTCATCGGCAGCTGGATCTCGTCCTCCCGGCGGCCGTACGCGGCCACCAGTTCCTCCAACGTGTCGGTGGCGGATTCGCCGAGCAGCACCGGATCGTCCGGAAACTCGGCCAGCACCTGGCGCAACTCGCGCAGCACCTCGTGGTTCTCGGGGCGGCCGCTGTTGTAGGGTCTCAACGGACTGGGCAGCGGGGCGCCGGGGTCGGCCTCCAGCGCCGGGTCCTGCGGATAGCTGCCGTCTTCGAACAGGAACGCCGTGGCGTCGAGGCGAAAGCCGCTGGCGCCGCGGCGCAGCCAGACGCGGGCGACCTCGTACATCGCCTGTCGCAGGTCCGGGTGGTGCCAATTCAGGTCGGGCTGCCGGGGCAGGAACGCGTGGTAGTACCACTGGCCGCTGGCGTCGTCGCGGGTCCACGCCGGGCCGCCGAACACCGAGCGCCAGTTGGTCGGCGGCGTGCCATCGGCCCGGCCGTCCCGCCACACGTACCAGTCGCGCTTCGGGTGGTGGCGCGAGGAACAGGCGTCGACGAACCACGGGTGGCGGTCCGACGTGTGGTTGAGCACGAAGTCCACCAGCACCCGCAGGCCGCGCGCCCTCGCTTCGCGCACCAGCTCGTCCCAGTCGTCCAGACTGCCGTACTCGGGCGCGACGTCGGTGTAGTCCGACACGTCGTAGCCGAAGTCGGCATTGGGCGACGGGAAGAACGGCGTCAGCCAGATCGCGTCCACGCCCAGGTCCGAGAGATGGTCCAGCCGCTGCGTCACGCCCTTCAGGTCGCCGATGCCGTCGCCATTCGAGTCCTGGAAGCTGCGCACGTAGATCTGGTAGATCGCGGCGTGGCGCCACCATGGCCTCACCGGAGCATCCGCCATCGGGTCACATCGCCGTGGCTGCGGGCGCGCCGCGGGTGGTGGCCAGCGGCCAGACGGTCAAGGCGCTGGCGCCGACCGCGCCGCCTTGCGCCCACAGCCGCAGGCCGCGGCTGCCGTCGGAAGGGAAGACCAGTTCGGTCAAGCAGGCCTCTCCGTCGCCTGCGAACACCTCCGCCGAGCAGCGGTCGACCAGCACACGCAGCCGCAGCGGGAAGTGGATCGCCAGCGGTGCCTCGCGGCGGCCCGTCCAGCCCGCGGCCGCGGGCGCGAAGCCGGAGCGACTGCGGTCGATGAACAGCACACCGCGCCGCAGGTCGACGCCGACCCGGGTGGACTCGTCCGCGCCGCAGCGAAGCTCGAGCGCGAAGCACTCCGCCTCGGTCGACGCGACGGTCCATTCGATGTCGACCTGCCGGCCGTCCAGCGGCCCCAGGTCGACATCGATCGCGCCTTCGGGCACGGCCAGGAAACCCCAGTGGCGTGGCCGGCCGCGCAACGCCTCCAAGGCCGGCAGCGGCCGCTGGCCCAGCCGCGTGCCCTGCGGCGTGCTGCGCAGGAACAGCTCGCGCGGCGTGCTCATCGCGCCGCGCCACGGCGAGGTCGGCGTGTGCTTGGCATAGCCGTGGTTGTTCATCCACGCGATCCACACCGGCGCGCCGTGAGCCGCCGGCAGGTGGGACCAGGACAGCGCGGCATAGAAGTCCGAGCCGTGGTCGGCCCACAGGCCGTGCTGGCGCGGCGCGTCCTCGGGCGTGAAGCGGGTGCCGTCGAAATGGCCGATGAACACCTGGGCGCCGGTGCCGCCCGGGTGGCCGGCGAAGGTGTCGACCTTCAGCAGCCAGCGGCTGCGCTCGGGCACGCCCGGCGTGGCCGAGAACTCGATCAGGTCCGGGCATTCCCAGATGCCGCCGGTCTCGCCGGCCGGGCCGAAGTCGCTCAAGTGTTGCCAGTCGCGCAGGGTGGACGAGGCGTAGAACGAGACCTGGTGGTCGTCCGGCCGCACCACCGCCATGATCCAGCGGCCGGTCGGCGCGTGCCAGAAGACCTTGGGGTCGCGGAAATCCTTCAGGCCCAGGTCCAGCACCGGGTTGTGGGCGTATTTCGTCCAGTGGCGGCCGCGGTCCAGGCTGTAGGCCAGCTCCTGCGCCTGGCCGCCTTCGGGCCGGCGCAGGCAACCGGTGTAGATCGCCACCAGCACCGGCCCGCTGCCGTCGCCGAAGCCGCTGAGGTTGTGCGCGTCGACCACGATCGAGCCCGAGAAGATCGAGGCGCGCTCGTCCTCCGGAATGGCCACCGGCAATTCACGCCAATGCAGCAGGTCGGGGCTGGCCGCGTGGCCCCAGCTCATGTGGCCCCACTGGTCGCCGAAGGGGTTGCACTGGTAGAAGAGGTGGTACTCGCCGTCGAACCAGACCAGACCGTTCGGGTCGTTGATCCAGTGCTTCTCGGCGCTGAAGTGCCATTGCGGGCGAAAGCGTTCGCCACCGGTGTCGACAGGGGAATTCATGATGGTCGGATCGTGAACGGGGACCGGCCTCAGGCGGCCTGGATCTTCCAGCCCCAGGGTGCCAGCGTCAGCGTGCGGGAGGCGCCCGGCAGGCGCCCGATCTGCTCGCGCGGCGTGACGTTGACGACCACGCTGACCGTGTTGCCCGCGTGCTGCCGGCGAAAGGCGAACAGCTGCTCGTTGCCGACCTCCAGCAGCTCGGCGTCGCCGCCGTACTGGCCGTTCCACAGCGCCGGGTTGGCCTTCTTCAGCGCCAGCAGGTCGGCGTAGAAGCTTTCGAGCGGGTAGTGCTTCCAATCGATCGTGTGCTTCTCGAAGAACTCCAGCCGCACGTCCAGCCCGGCTTCCTGGCCGCCGTAGATCAGCGGCATGCCCGGCAGCGTCGCGGCCAGCACCGCCATCGCCTTGAACGCCGCGCCGTAGAGCTCGGTGTCGCTGCCCTGCCAGGAGTTGACGTCGTGGTTGCTGGTGAAGCGCATGCGGTAGGCGCTGCGGGGATAGGGCTTGGGGTTGGGCTGGTGCACCCAGGCCCGCAGCTCGGCGGCGCCGGCCTGGCCCTTGGCCACCGTCTTCAGCACGTCGGTCAGGTCCCAGCCGTAGGTCATGTCGAACGCATGCTCATGCAGTTCGGGCTCGCTCCACTCGGCCAGCATGAACATCGGCTTGACCGCGTCGAGCACGGCCCGGGCGTGGTTCCAGAACGGCGTGGGCACCAGGCCGGCGACGTCGCAGCGGAAACCGTCGATGTCGACCTCGCGGATCCAGTAGGCCATCGCGTCGGTCATGCCCTCCCACAGCGCCGGCGTGGCGTAGTTCAGCGCGACCACGTCGGTCCAGTACTCGGGCTCGGGGCCGTTGGTGAAGGTCACCGGGTAGATCTCGCCGCGGTCGTCGAGCTTGTACCAGTCCTTGTGCTCGGTGGTCCAGGGGTGGTCCCAGGCGGTGTGGTTGGCGACCCAGTCCAGGATCACGTGCATGCCCAGGGCATGGGCCTGCGCCACCAGTCGCCGGGCATCGGCCAGCGTCCCGAACTCGGGGTTGACGGCGGTGTAGTCGCGGATCGCGTAGTAGCTGCCCAGCGTGCCCTTGCGATGGACCTGGCCGATCGGCTGCCACGGCATCAGCCAGAGGATGTCGACCCCCATCTTCTTCAGTCGCGGCAGGTGGGCGGCGAACGCGTTCAGCGTGCCCTGCGGCGTGTACTGGCGCAGGTTGACTTCGTAGATGTTGGCGCCGCGTGTCCACGGCAGGTGGGTTACGGCGGGCGACTCGGGCAAGGTGTCGCGTCGGGGAGCGGTTTGGCTCATGGTGATGCTCGGGGTGATGCCGGCCGCGCAGGCCAGGCCGGAGACCAGCGCGCGGCGGCGCGTCAGGGCCGGGGACAGGGCGAGGGGCATGGTCATCCTTTGACGCCTCCGGCCGCCAGGCCGGCGATCAGCCAGCGCTGCGCCAGCAGGAACACGGCGGTGATCGGCAGGCCGGACAACAAGGCGGCAGCGGCGAAATCGCCCCAGTGGAAATTGTGCTCGAACACGAACAGCTTGGCGCCCACGGCCAGCGTGAGCTGGTCCTGCTCGGTCAGCAGCACCGAGGCCACCGGGTATTCGATGATGGCGCCGATGAAGGCGAGCAGGAACACCACCGCCAGGATCGGCAGCGCCATCGGCAGCAGCACGCGGTAGAAGGTCTGCCAGGGCGTGGCGCCGTCGACCCGGGCGGCCTCTTCGACCTCGACCGGCAGCGTGTCGTAGTAGCCCTTGAGCGTCCAGACGTGCATCGCGATGCCGCCCGAATAGGCCAGCACCAGCGAGGCATGGGTGTTCAGGCCGATCGCCGGGAAGGCCGCGCCGAGCCGGTCGAAGATCGCGTAGATCGCCACCAGCGCCAGCACCGCCGGGAACATCTGCATCAGCATCAGCCCGGTCATCAGCTGGCGCCGGCCCCGGAACCGCAGCCGCGCCAGCGCGTAGGCCGCGGTGGTGGACAGCAGCAGCGTCACGCCGCCCGACAGCGTCGCCACCTTGACCGAGTTCCACAGCCACCGCAGCACCGGCAGGTCCGGCGCGATCATCTGGCCGTTCGGGCCTGGCGACTTGAAGCCCAGCACGTAGCGCCAGTGCTCCCAGCTGATGGACGAGGGCAGCAAGGTCCCGGTGGCGAAGTTGCCGGGGCGCAGCGAGACCGACACCACGATCAGGAACGGGAACAGCACCGCAGCGCACAGCACCAGCAGGAAGGCGTGCGCGGCCAGCTTGCGCCAACGCCGGGACTTGGACTGCACGAGGGCCATGTCGTGGGACTCCTTGGCGGTGCCGCGTCAGCGCCGCGGCTCGTCGGCGGCGCGCGTCAGGCGCAGCTGCAACAGGGTGACGGCCGCGACGATCAGGAAGATCACGGTCGAGATCGCCGAGGCCAGGCCGAACTGCTGGCCCGAATCCTGGAATGCCACGCGCCAGGTGTAGGACACCAGGATGTCGGTGGTGCCCGCGGGCAGGCTGGTGTCGAGCTGGTCGGGCAGGCCGCCGGTGAGCAGGCTGATCAGCACGAAGTTGTTGAAGTTGAACGCGAAGGCGCTGATCAGCAGCGGTGTCAGCGGCTTGAGGATCAGCGGCAGCGTGATGCGCCGGAAGTTCGCCCACGGCCCGGCGCCGGCGATGGCCGAGGCCTCGTACAGATCGGCCGGGATCGCCTGGATCAGGCCCGAGCACAACACCATCATGTACGGGAAGCCCAGCCAGGTGTTGACGATCAGCAGCATGGTCTTGGCCAGGAACGGATCCGAGAACCAAGGCGGCCGGATGCCGAACAAGCCGTGCAGGATCAGGTTGATCTCGCCCAGGTTCTGGTTGAACAAGCCCTTGAAGATCAGGATCGAGATGAAGCCCGGCACCGCATAGGGCAGGAACAGCACCAGCCGGTAGAGCGGCCGGAACTCCAGGCTGTCCCAGTTCAGCAGGGCCGCCAGCAACAGGCCCAGCGCCGCGGTGAACAGCACGGTGAGCGCCGAGAACACCACCGTCCAGACGAACACGCTGGCGAACGGCGCACGGAAGCGCGGGTCGCTGAAGATGCGCGCGTAGTGATGCCAGCCGACGTTGACCCGGTAGCCCGGCTGCAGTTGCTCGCCGCCGGCGCTGGTGAAGAAACCCTGCTCCGGATCGGGCCGGTAGCGCATGCCGGTGAGCCGGTCGCTCAGGCTGCCGTCGGGCTGAGGCAGGTAGATCGGCTGCATCCGCGCGAACTCGCGCAGCGTGGCCAGGCTCAGCACCCCGCCCGACGGCAGGCGCAGGCGCAGCGCGCGCAGGCCCGGCAGGTGCGCCACCACCTCGCGCAAGGGCAGCGCCGGGCCGAATTCGGCGTCGGTGCCCGCCACCGGGCTCAGCGTCACGTCCTGCACCGACCGCCCGTCGAGCGACAGTGCGGGCGTGGCCAGCGCCGGCTCGCCCGCCGCGGCGTCGAGCTGCACGCGCAGGCGCCGGCCTTGCGCATGCAGGCTGAAGCCGCGCTCCGAACCGGGCTCCTGCAGCGTCTCGTCGATCAGCAGCTGGCGGGCGTGCTGGAAGTCCTGCAGGTTGCGCGCGCTGTAGTTGGTGAAGCTCAGCCCGAAGGTGTAGAGCATCGGGAAGACCACGAACACCAGGGCCGCTGCCACGCCCGGCAGCAGGTAGCGCAGCGCGCCGCTGCGGCGGGAGGTGTAGGTCCACACGGCCAGCGCCGACGCCGCCAGCAGCACCACGGCCAGCAGCGTGTTGCCGCTGGCATAGACCGCCATGACGCCGTACAGCAAAGCCAGCGTGGCGAGCCCGCCGCCCAACCGGCGCAGCGCCACCGATCCGGCGGGTGGCGACGCCGCGATCATCCCGCCTCCCGGATGCGGCGGGCCGCTGCCGCCAGCGCCTCGCGCGGGCTTTGCCGGCCTTCGCTCAGATTGGTCAGCGACGACTTCATCGCCGTCCAGAAGCGGCCCATCTCGGGGATGCACGGCGTCAGCACGCCGTCGCGGGCGCTGGCCAGGATGCCCGCCACCTTGTCGCCCACGCCCGGCCGGGCCCGCAACTCGGCGTAGAAGCTTTGGCTGGCGGGCGCGCCCAGCGGCTCGGCCTGGTCGATCAGGCGCAGGCCCTCGGGCGACAGCAGGTAGTTCTCGATGAACTCCACCGCCAGCTCGCGCTGGCGCGTCGCCCGGTTGATCAGGAAGCCGCGGATGCCGACGAACGGTGCGGCCGGCCGGCCCGCCACCGAGGGAATCGGCGCCACGCCGAAGTCGATGCCGGCCCGCTGCAGGTTGACCCAGGACCACGCGCCGTTGATCATCGCCGCCGCCCTCCCCTGGGCCATCGCCGCCTCCATCTCGGGGTAGCCGATGCCGGACGCCATCACGCCGCGGCGCAGCAGCCGGTCCAGCAGTTCCGCCCCCACCAGCGCGCCGGCGTTGGCCACGCCGATGTCGGCCGGGTCATAGCCGCCATCGGCCAGGCGCTTGAACGCGTAGCCGCCCTGCGCCGCCATCAGCGGCCAGGTGAAATAAGGGTTGGTGTAGTCCCAGACGATGGCATGCCGGCCCTGCCGGGCGAGCCGCGCATCGAGCGCGAACACCTCGTCGAAGCTGGCAGGCGGTTTGTCCACCAGTGCTTTGTTGTAGACCAGCGTGACTGCGTCGATCGCGTACGGATAGCCCCAGGTGCGGCCGCGCCAGCGCAAGGCGTCCCAGGCCCGAGGATCGACGTCGTCGCGCACCCGACGACCCGGCGTGACGGCATGCATCAGCCCGCCCGCCACCCATTCACCGATCTGGTCGTGCGCGTAGGTGCAGATGTCCGGCCCCTTGCCGGCCGAAGCGGCTTGCGCGTACTTGGCGGGAATGCCATCCGGCGTCTCAACCACCACCGGCACGCCGGTGGCGGCGGTGAAGGCCGAGGCCAACTGGCGGATGCCCTTGGCGCCCTCCACGGTGTACCAGACCACCAGTGGCTCGGGCGCCGCAGCCCGGGCGAACGACCCGACCGCCCCGCCGGCCGCCAGCGCGATGCCGGCGCGGGTGAGCTGTCGACGGGAGTGGTTCATGCCAGCATGATAAACGTAGTTTGGCTACATTATGACAACGATTGCAATCCGCAATGGCGTCAAATTACCCATACAAACCCTTGGTTTTGATACACACCTGTCGAACAAGTCGCCTGACTGTTTAAGTAGTTTGATTACTTTTCTGGGTGCCAGCGACCCATCCGGGCACGACCATCAACGCCACCGCCTCTCGCAACCGACGCGACGCCACATCGCCGAACCCACCCGCCGCCCGGGCAGCTCACGACCTCTGCGCGACGAGCAAGCCATGGAACACTCGATCAAATCGCGCAGAGAAGACGGTAGTTTTGCTACAACAATCCAAGATCACACCCAAGCCGCAAGACATCATCAAACGACTTTCACGACTGAATTGCCCGGCAACCAGCGGGTTTTCACGGGGGAAATCGTTGCATCCTCACCAACGATCAGGGTTTTCACAGGCCTCTCAGATGTTCTAGTTTTGGTACAAATTCGCTTGGATACAGCCCACAGGTGCGCCGAGCGCAAGCGGTGGCCCTGTCGACCCGTCGTTGATTCCTTCCCTTTGAGGAGACCCCGGTGAACACCATGAACAAACACAGCCGAAAGCAACCCGCCGGCGCCACCACCCTGAAACTCAGCGCCACCGCGATGGGCGCGGCGCTGCTCTTCGCGTCGCCGGGCCGGGTTTTCGCACAGACGGACACCCAGGCCGCGACCGATGTCCAGCAGGTCACGGTCACCGGCATCCGCAAGGGCATCGAGAGCGCCATCAGCGTCAAGCAGAACGCCGACGGCGTGGTCGAGGCGATCAGCGCCGAAGACATCGGCAAGCTGCCCGACACGACGATCGCCGAATCGCTGGCCCGCCTGCCGGGCGTGACCTCGCAGCGCGACCGCAACGGCAACGCGACCAACATCAGCATCCGCGGCCTGGGCCCGGACTTCAACGGCTATCTGCTGAACGGCCGCGAACAGACCAGCACCGGCGACAGCCGTGCGGTGGACCTGAGCGTCTACCCGGCCGAGCTGATCTCCGGCGCCACCGTCTACAAGACCGGCGATGCCTCGCTGATGGGCGCCGGCCTGGCCGGCACGATCGACAACCGGCTGATCGACCCGCTGGCTTTCCCGAACCGCGTGTTCTCGGTCAACGTCGACCGGACCAAGACCGGGGTCGGGCTGCCCACGCCCGCTGGCGACGGCAACCGCTACAGCCTGAGCTACATCGACCAGTTCGCCGATCGCAAGCTGGGCGTCGCCATCGGCTACG
Organism: Ideonella sp. sgz306126; assembly: GCF_056032705.1. Classification (NCBI taxonomy): domain Bacteria; kingdom Pseudomonadati; phylum Pseudomonadota; class Betaproteobacteria; order Burkholderiales; family Sphaerotilaceae; genus Ideonella; species Ideonella sp. sgz306126. The sequence continues at coordinate 36,156 of NZ_JBVYWP010000003.1, read as the reverse complement.
TGCACAGCGACAGCAGCAGCAACTCGCTGGCCAACGGCAGCTGGGGCAACAGCCCCACCGTCACGCTGACCGACGGCAGCCAGGTCACCGGCATCAACGTGCCCTTCGGCGGCGGCCTGAGCTACGAAACCGATCACGTCACCGATACCCGCGACGGCGTGGCGGCGATCTTCAACTTCAAGCCGAACAAGGCCTTCAACAGCGAACTCGACCTGTACTACGGCAAGATCGACACCGGCACCAAGAAGATGGCCGCCAAGGCCGGCACCGGAGGTGGCGCGATCACCAACGCCACGGTCGCCAACGGTGTCGTGACCTCGGGCACCTTCAACATGGCCCCGGGCGCGCTGATCGCCTACAGCGAGAACATCTTCGACAAGGACACGATCGAATCGGCCGGCTGGAAGAACACGCTGAAGTTCGCCGACACCTGGACCGGCTCGCTGGACCTGAACCACAACAAGGCCACCCGCGTCGAGAAAGACATCGAGGTCTACGGCGGCATCGTCGGCGCCGACACCTTGTCGTTCACCAACGGCGGCGGCACGCCGCAGTTCACGCTGGGCAACCCCAGCGCCTACACCGACCCGACCCAGATCGCGATCCGCGACCAGTCGGGCTGGAGCGGCGTGACCTATCCGGCCGGCAGCCCGTACGCCGGCCAGACCGTGCCGCAGGCCGGCTACTACAAGGGCCCGACCGTCACCGACAAGATCGACGGCGCGCGTCTGGACTTCCAGCACAGCCTGGCCGAAGGCGGCATGTTCACCGACGTGCAGTTCGGCGGCAACTACACCAAGCGCAGCAAGGACCGGGTCTCGGACGAGGCGCTGATCGTCTCGCAGAACAACGGCGGCTATGACCGCATCCCGTACCCGGCCAACAGCTATGTGCAGAGCAACGTGGGCGGCACCGGCCTGAACCTGCTGACCTTCGACCCGCAGGTCGGCCTGTGGCCCGGCGCGGCACTGCTGCACAAGTACAACGACGACATCCTGTCCAAGTCCTGGACGGTCGACGAGAAGGTCACGACCGCCTACGCCAAGGCCAACATCGACACCTCGATCGGCCGCCTGCCGGTGCACGGCAACGTCGGCGTGCAGCTCGTCAACACCAACCAGTCGTCGGCCGGCTACCGCGCCGAGGTCGGCTCCGGCGTCGTGCTGAACAACCCGGCCAGCAGCCTGACCAGCGCCGGCACGACCTACACCGATGTGCTGCCCAGCCTGAACCTGAACGGCGACCTGGGCGCGGGCAAGGTGATCCGCCTGGGCCTGGGCGAGCAGATCGCGCGGCCGACGCTGACCGACATGCGCAATTCGTTCGCGGCCTCGGTCGACACCAACGCGGCGGACGCCTCGTATGGCCGCTTCGTCGGCTCGGCCGGCAACCCGTACCTGAAGCCGTTCAAGGCCAAGGCGCTGGACCTGTCGTTCGAGAAGTACTTCGGCAACAAGGCCTACTTCAGCGTGGCGGGCTTCTACAAGCAGCTCGACACCTACATCACGCCGGCGACGAACTCCAACTTCGACTTCACGACCTACGCCAACCAGCTCGGCCTGGCGATCCCGCCGGCCGGTCCGATCGGCGTCTACACCACCACGGTCAACGGCCATGGCGGCAACCTGAGCGGGGTCGAGCTGACCGCCTCGCTGCCGTTCAACCTGGTGACGAAGAAGCTCGACGGCTTCGGCGGCAGCGTCAGCTACTCGGCCACCGACAGCAACGTGACCATGCCCAACCTGATCGGCCTGAACCCGAGCCAGCAGGTGCCTGCGGGCGGGGCCACGATCCCGCTGCCGGGCTTGTCCAAGACCAACGCCAAGATGATGCTGTACTACGAGCGCGGCGGTTTCAGCGCCTTCGTGGCCGACAACTACCGCTCGACCTATGTCGGCAGCGTGGCCAACTCGGCGGTGGGCGGCTACCCGACGCTGACCTTCATCCAGGGCTCGTCGTGGGTCTCGGCCCAGGTCGGCTACGAGTTCCAGGAAGGCCGCCTGAAGGGCCTGGGCCTGCGCTTCGAGGGCAACAACCTGAACAAGCCGGTCTACCGCGAACTGAAGTACGACGGCTCGATCAACACCGAGGTCAAGACCGGCGCCAGCTACATCTTCAAGCTGACCTACAAGATGTAAGCCGACGCGGCCTCACACGGCCGCACCAGGCCCCTTGCCGGCTGAGTTCCGTCAAGGGGCCTTTTCTCTCGGAGGGTCCAGAATCGGTCCGCGGGCGGCGCACGCTGTGCGAGCCGTTCGCGACCGCAGTGGAAGGAAAGCATGCACATGAACGAAAAGCTCAGGATCGTCGTCGTCGGCGGCGGCACCTCCGGCTGGATGTCGGCCGCCGCCCTCGCCAAGGTGCTGCAGGGACAGTACGACATCACGCTGGTCGAATCCGACGACATCGGCACGATCGGCGTGGGCGAGGCGACGATCCCGATGATCTCGCTGTTCAACCGGCTGCTGGAACTGGACGAGAACGAGTTCATGCGCCAGACGCAGGGCTCGTTCAAGCTGGGCATCGAGTTCGTCAACTGGGCCCGCCTGGGCGACCGCTACATCCACGGCTTCGGCGTTGTCGGCCAGGAGAACGCGACGGTCGATTTCCACCAGTACTGGCTCAGGATGCACCTGGCCGGCAAGGCCAAGGGGCTGGAAAGCTACTCGATCAACACCGCCGCCTGCCTGAGCAACAAGTTCATGCGACCGCGGCTGGACATGCCGAATTCGCCGCTGTCGCAGATCGCCTACGCCTTTCATTTCGACGCGTCGCTGTACGCCCGATTCCTGCGCGGCTTCAGCGAGGCGCGCGGCGTCCGGCGGGTGGAAGGCAAGATCGTCGGCGTCGCGCAACGCGAGGGCGACGGCCATGTCACATCGTTGACGCTGGCCTCCGGGCAGGTGGTCGAGGGCGACCTGTTCATCGATTGCTCGGGCTTTCGCGCGCTGCTGATCGAAGACACGCTCCAGACCGGCTGGGACGACTGGTCGCACTGGCTGCCCTGCGACCGCGCGGTGGCCGTGCCCTGCGCGTCCGCCAAGGAACTGACCCCCTACACCCGCTCCACCGCCCGCCAGGCCGGCTGGCAATGGCGCATTCCGCTGCAGCACCGCATCGGCAACGGCCACGTCTTCTCCAGCCGGTTCATGAGCGAAGACGAGGCCACCGCCATCCTGATGAGCAACCTGGACGGTGCGCCGCTGGCCGAGCCCCGCCCGATCCGCTTCCAGGCCGGGCGCCGCAAGAAGACCTGGAACAAGAACGTTGTCGCGATCGGCCTGGCGAGCGGCTTTCTCGAACCGCTCGAATCGACCAGCATCCATCTGGTGCAGATGGGCATCGCGCACCTGCTGACCTTCTTCCCGTCGCAAGGCTTCGACGCCGAGGACCGCGACCAGTACAACCGGGTGATGAGCCAGGAGTACGAGTGGGTGCGCGACTTCATCATCCTGCACTACAAGGCCACCGAGCGCAGCGACACGCCGTTCTGGAACTACTGCCGCGAGATGCCGATTCCCGACTCGCTGCGCCGGCGCATGGACTTGTTCAGGACCCACGGCCGGGTCTACCGGGAAGGCAACGAGCTGTTCACCAAGCTGAGCTGGCTGCAGGTCATGCACGGACAGCGCATCCACCCGGCGTCCTACCATCCGCTGACCGACCTGCGCAGCGAAGACGAGATCCAGACCTACCTCGCGGAGGTCGAGGGGGTGATCAAGGCCTGCGTCGACGTCATGCCCTCGCATGGCCAGTTCATCGCAGACCACTGTGCGGCGGCCCGGCCCGCCCTGTCGTGACTCCACCGGAGAACTGCCATGAAATCCATCTCTCGTCTGGCCATCGCCATCGCACTGGGGTCGTTGCTGGCCGCCTGCGCCGACCTGCAACCCACCGACGCGATGCTCACCTACGAGTCGGTGCCCGAAGGCGCCACGATCTTCGAAGGCGGCCACGCGCTGGGCGTCGCGCCGGTCACCCGGACCTACCCGGGCAACGGCAAGTCGGCGGTGATTCAGACGCCCGAGGTCACGGCGGTGTGGCCCAGCGGCGCCAAGGAATCCTTCTGGACCGAGCTGCCGCTGGGCGCCGACCGGGTGGCCAAGATCGAGCGTCCCCACGGTGCGCCGGGCCTGCAGGTCGACCTGGACCAGGCGAAGAAGGTCGCCGCCCAGCGTGAGCAGGACGCTGCCCGCGACAAGGATGCGGTCCGGCGCGACATGGCACGCGATTCGGCACGCTGCCAGGCCCAGCTGAGGAACGGCCCCGGCCCGACCGACGACTGCCACTGATCCGCCCGGTGCCCCGCCGTCGCTGCCTGGCCCTGGCCCTCGCGCTGCTGGCCGCCCCTGCGCTGAGCGCCCCGGCCGCGCCCCGGCTGCGCCTGAACGTGCCCTCGCCCGACTGGCGCGACCAGGTGATCTACTTCGTCGTGACCGACCGCTTCGACGACGGCAATCCGGCCAACGACGACCAGGGCGCGGGCGAGTACCGGCCCGGCGACGGCCGCTTCTACCAGGGCGGCGACCTGGCCGGCGTGGCCCGCCGCCTGGCCTATATCCGCGGCCTGGGCGCGACCACGGTCTGGATCACGCCGCCGGTGGCCAACCAGTGGCTGGCGCCGGGGGGCGGCAGCGCCGGCTACCACGGCTACTGGGCCGAGAACTTCGCGCAGGTGGACAAGCACCTGGGCACGCTGGCCGACTACCGGCACCTGTCCGACCGCCTGCACCGCGCCGGCATGTACCTGGTGCAGGACATCGTGGTCAACCACACCGGCGACTACTTCTGGTACGACGCCACGCACTGGAACCCGGCCGACCCGGCCCAGGGCTACCACGCCAATGCCGACACCCCCCCGGTGGCCGCGCCCAGCCAGTGGCCGTTCAGCCTGAATGACCCGCGCCGCGCTGCCGACCGGGCCGCCGCCATCTATCACTGGACGCCCAATGTCGCCGACTACGCCAACCGCGACCAGGTGCTGAACTGGCAGATGTCCGGCCTGGACGACCTCAACACCGAGAACCCGCTGGTGCGCCGCGCGCTGCGCAAGACCTATGGCGACTGGATCCGCGAGGCGGGCGTCGACGGCTTCCGCGTCGACACCGCGTTCTACGTGCCGGAGGACTTCTTCGCCGACTTCCTTCATGCCGACGATCCGCTGGCGCCCGGCATCGACCGCGTGGCGCGGCAGACCGGACGGCGCGATTTCCTGAGCTTCGGCGAAGGCTTCGGGATCGACCGTCCGGGCGAGGACACGATGACACGCCGGATCGAAGCCTACGCCGAGCCGGGCCGCCTGCGCGGCATGCTGAATTTCCCGCTCTACGGCGCGCTGGGCGATGTGTTCGCACGCGGCCAGCCGACCGCGGACCTGGGGGAGCGCATCACGACGATGATGCGGCTGGACCACGATCCGTACGCGATGCCCAGCTTCGTCGACAACCACGACGTGGACCGCTTCCTGGCCGGCGGCAGCGACGCCGGCTTGCGTCAGGCGCTGCTGGCGATGATGACGCTGCCGGGCATCCCGGTGATCTACTACGGCACCGAACAGGGCTTGCGCGAGCCGCGTGCCTCGATGTTCGCCGCCGGCGCCGGCTCGGGCGGGCGCGATCATTTCGACACCCACGCGCCGCTCTACCGCTTCATCCGCCGCGCCACGGCCCTGCGCGCCGGCCACGGCCACCTGTTCTCGCGCGGCCGGCCGCAGGTGCTGCAGGCCGATGAGCACGGCCCGGGCGGACTGGCCTGGCGCACCGACCTGGGGTCACGCTCGGCCCTGGTGGTGTTCAACACCGCCGGGCACGAGCTGCTGTTCAGCCGCCTTGCCACCGGCCTGCCCGCCGGCACGCGGCTGCAGGCGGCGTTCGGCCTGGACGGAAAGCCGGGCGACCAGGTCGTCGGCCCGGGGGGCGAATTGACCCTGGTGCTGCCACCGCATGCCGGCTGGGTCTGGATGGCGAACCGCCACCGCGCGGTCGCTGCGTCGCCGCCGACCCCGGCGGACTCGCTGCTGGACATCGCCGCGCTGCCATCGGCCCCGGTGCGGGGGCGGCTGCCGGTGCATGGGCGGGCGGTCCCCGCCGAGCCGTTCCAACTGGTGCTCGATGGCGACCTGCGCCGGGCCCAGGTGATCGCGCCGCAGGCGGACGGCCGCTGGCAGGCCGAGGTCGACACCCGCGACCTGCTCGACCCCGCGCCAGCCCACCGGGTGGAGGCCTGGCGGGCGCGGGACGGCGCCTTGTCGGCCCCGCGGACCTTCCATGCCGAGCCGGCCTGGACGCCGGTGGCCGACCTGGACGACCCGGCCGGCGACGACCGCGGCCCGCTGGGCCGCTACCTCTATCCCGCCGACACCGGCGACGCGCCGCAGCACACGATGGACCTGCGCCGTCTGCGCGTGTCGACCGCCGGCGGCAACCTGCGGATCGAGCTGACGATGGCTGCGATCAGCCAGACCTGGAATCCGCCCAACGGCTTCGACCATCTGGCGCTGACGCTGTTCATCGCGCTGCCCGGCGCTGCCGGCGGCGCCCGCGTGATGCCGCTGCAAGATGCGAGGCTGCCGCCGGGCCTGCGCTGGCAGCGCCGGCTGCGCGTCAACGGCTGGACGTGCGCGCTGTTCAGCGACGAGGGGGCCAGCGCCACGTCGGAAGGCCGGCCCGTCGCCCCTGTCGCCGAGGTACACACCGACGCGGCGCGCCGCACCATCACGCTGACCCTGCCGGCAGCCGCGCTGGGCCAGCCCGCCTCGCTGCACGGCGCGCGGCTCTACCTGAACACCTGGGACTACGACGGCGGCTATCGCCCCTTGGCGATGACCGCCGGCCCCTGGACCCTGGGGGGCGGCAATCCGCACGATCCGAAGGTGATGGACGACACGCCGGTGATCACCCTGCCCTGACGCCGGGCCGCGTGTGACCGACACGGACCGTCGGCGCGCTGACGGCGACGGCCGCCGCCGTCAGCCGCGGAGCGCACTGGCGCGCAAGCGCCGCCGCGTGGCCCGGGCGTGGGGCACCCAGTGCAGCCTGGCCCAGCGGCGCCACATCAGCAGGCCGCGCAGCCACTCGTCGGTGCCGTAGGCGATCCACAGGCCGACCAACCCCAGCCCCAGGTGGATCCCCAGCCACCAACTGGCCCCCGCCAGCACCAGCACCATCGAGCCGATCCCGGCGAGCACTGGAAAGCGCGCATCGCCGGTCGCCCGCAAGGCGTTGATCACCACCAGGTTGAAGGTGCGGCCCGATTCGATCAGCACCGTCCACCACAGCAGCGTCGCGCCGGCGGCCACGATCGCCGCGTCGTTCGAGAACAACCGCATCAGGACCGGACCGCAGAGGGCCACCATCAACGCCAGCCCGGTGCTGACCACGAGGCCTGTGAACAGCGCCCGGCGCACCAGGCGATCGGCCTCGTGCAATCGGCCGGCACCGATCAGATGGCCGACGACGATCTCTACCGCCACGCCGGTGGCCGCGGCGAAGAGCAGCAAGCCATGCATGATCTGCATCACGTAGGCGTGGGTGGCCAGCGCGGTGGCCCCCAGGTCGGCCGCCACCGCGACGCTGACCATGAAACTCAGCCGCCAGGCGATGTTCTCGGCCGCCCCGGGCAGGCCGATGTGCAGCACCGCGGCCAGTTCCGCGCGCGGCAGACGCCACGCGTCGCTGCGCCGCGGCACCAGGTCCAGCCGCCACCGCCACAGGGCCAGGTGCAGCGCGACCCCGAGCGCCCGGCTCGACACCAGGGCCAGCGCGAATCCCGGCAGCCCCCAGCCGGGCCAGGCGCCCCAACCCAGCATCAGCGGCCCGACCAACAGCAATTGCAGCGCGTTCATCGCCAGGATCACCATCAACGCGTCGCGCCCGCGCAGATGCGAGCGCATCACGCTGGCCATCGAGGCGTTCCAGGCGTCCAGCAGCATCGCCGGCCCCAGGCAGACCAGGAAGGGCAGCGCCAGCGGCAGCACCTCGGGCGGCGCGTTCAGCAGGCGCAGCAGCGGCCGGGCCAGCAGCATCGCGGCCAGGCCGGTGCCGCCGCCCAGCCAGGTGCTGGCGCCCAGGGTGGCGCGCGCCACCTCGTGCGCCCGCTCGCGCTGACCGCTGCCCAGGCGCTGGGTGATGACCACGCTGGCACCCGCACCGATGATGCGAAACACCACGAACAAGGTGGCCGAGAGCTGGTTGCCCAGCGCGAAGCCGGCGCCGGCTGCATCCGACTGGCGCGCGGCCAGCGCGGTGCCGACCATGCCCACGGCGATGCCCAGCCACAGTTCGAGATACAGCGGCCAGGCCAGCGGCCACAGGCGCGGCGGCTGCGCCTCGGGGCGCGCCATCTCAGCGCAGATCCTGCTCGATGGCCAGGGCCGCGCCGGTCAGTGCCGCCAGCGTGTCGGTGATCAGCGCCGTCGGAATCGCGGCCAGGTAAGGCTGGAAGCGGCCCTTGGCCTCGAAGCACGCGCGGAACCGCGACGCGAAGAAGCGTTCACCCAGGCGCGGCACGATGCCGCCGCCGATGTACACCCCGCCGCGCGCGCCCAGCGTCAGTGCGACGTTGCCGGCGAAGCTGCCCAGCAGCGCGCAGAAGCTGTCGAGCGTGCGCTCGCACACCGCATCGCCGCCCGCCAGCCCGCGCTCGACGATGGCCTCGGTCGGCAGCACGGCCGCATCGCGGCCCAGCACCTGGGCCACCGCGGTGTGCAGCACCGGCAGTCCGATGCCCGACAGCAGGCGCTCGGCCGAGACGTGGGCGAACTGCCGCCGCGCCTGGCTCAGCACCTGGCTCTCGAAATCATCCAGCGGCGCGAGCGTCGCGTGGCCGCCTTCGCCCGGCAGCGCCAGCCAGCCCTGGCGCGTCTTCACCACCGCGCCCACACCCAGCCCGGTCCCCGGTCCGATCACCGCCAAGGTGCCCTCGGCCACCGGCAGGGCCGCATGGGCGCGCAACTGGCTGGCTTTCAGGCGCGGCAGCGACAGGGCCAGCGCCTCGAAATCGTTGAGCACCAGCAGTCGCTCCAGCCCCAGCGCGGCCTGCAGCGTCGGCCCCGAAAAGCGCCAATGGCTGTTGGTGAACGCGATCTCGCCGTCGCTCACCGCCGTGGCCACCGCCAGCGCCGCCCGGCGCGGCGGCCGGAAGCCCGGGCCGACCCGGCCCGCCACCTCGGCCAGGTAGGCAACCACCGCCTCGGCCGGGCCGGCGTGGGCCGCCACCGGCAAGGTGCGCACGTGGCCGACCTCGCCCCCGGGCGCATCGACCCAGCCCATCCGGGCATTGGTGCCGCCGATGTCGGCCACCAGCCAGGGCAGGTCCGCGTCCGCCGCAGCCTGCGACGCCTCATCAGCAGCCCTCATCCACGCTCCCGTCGTTCTGGATTATCAAAACTACAAAAAAAAGTCTCTTCATGGCCTCGATCATGGCGACTGATGTCTAGCGAAGCAACGATTCTTCGAGAGCACTAATGTAGTCAAATTACGGCATCAATTCATCATCAACAACCCGAATCCGGCGTCTCGAAGGGCCGCCGCGCGCTGGGTCACAATAGAGCTTGACCGCCGTGGTGCCAGGGCCTGTCCGGCCTGCCATGGCGCCGCATTGCGCCACTGCCCGCCAGCGAGTCAGGATGACCCCCTTCGAGCACCCTCGTCTGATCGCCGACATCGGCGGCACCTATGCGCGCTTCGCGGTGGAAACCGCGGTGGGCCGGTTCGAGCATGCGGCCTCGCTGCGTTGTGCCGATCACGCCGACTTCCATGCGGCGATCACCCATTATCTGGGGACCCTGCCGTCGACCCGGATCCACCACGCGGCGATCGCGATCGCCAACCCGGTCGAGGGCGACCTGGTGCGGATGACGAACTACCACTGGCAGTTCTCGATCGAGCAGATGCGCGAGCGGCTGGGTTTCGACACCCTGGTGGTGGTGAACGACTTCACCGCGCTGGCGATGGCCCTGCCCCGGCTGTCGGCCGAGCAGCGCCGCCAGGTGGGCGGCGGCGCGGCCCGCGAACCCAGCGTGATCGGCATCCTCGGCTCGGGCAGCGGCCTCGGCGTGTCGGGCCTGATTCCCACCGCCGACGGCTGGGTGGCGCTGGGCACCGAAGGCGGCCACGCGAGCTTCGCGCCGCACGATGAGCGCGAGATCGTCATCCTTCGCCATGCCTGGAAGCAGTTTGCCCATGTGTCCTTCGAGCGCCTGTTGTCGGGCCCCGGGATCGAACTGATCTACCGGGCCTTGGCCGACCACGCCGGCAGACGGGTCGAAGCACTTTCCGCGCCCGACATCACCCAGCGCGCGCTGGCCGGCGCCGATCCGATGTGCGTCGACACGCTCGATGCGTTCTGCAGCCTGCTCGGCTCGGCCGCCGGCAACCTCGCGCTGACGCTGGGCGCGTTCGGCGGCATTTACATCGGCGGCGGCATCGTGCCGCGCCTGGGCGATTACTTCGACCGCTCCAGCTTCCGCAAGCGCTTCGAGGACAAAGGCCGCTTCAGCGATTACGTCAAGGTCATCCCGACCTTCGTGATCACCGCGCCGAATGCCACCTTCATGGGGGCCTCGGCCATCCTCGAGGCGCAGCTCAAATCACTGCAGAGCTCACCCGCCAGCGCCATCCTGGAGCAGATCCGGCGCGCCCTGCCCAGCCTGTCGCCGGCGGAGAAGCGGGTCGCCGAGCAGGTGCTGTCCCACCCGCGTTCGGCGCTCAACGACCCGATCGCCGAAATCGCGCGCAATGCCGAGGTCAGCCAGCCCACGGTCATCCGCTTCTGCCGCTCGCTGGGTTGCGAGGGCTTGTCGGACTTCAAGCTGCGCCTGGCCTCGGGCCTGAGCGGCACGATCCCGGTCAGCCACACTCAGGTCACCCATGCCGATTCGGTGCTCGAACTCGGCAGCAAGGTGCTGGGCAACACCGCCTCGGCGATCCTGCAGGTGCGCGACCAGATCAACCGCGACAGCATCGAACGGGCGATCGAGTTGCTGAACCACGCCGACCACATCGAGTTCCACGCCACCGGCCATTACGGCGTGGTGGCCCAGGACGCGCAGTACAAGTTCCTGCGCTTCGGCATCTCGTGCACCGCCTGCACCGACCCGCGGCTACAGGTGCTCTCGGCGGCCGTGCTGCGTCCACGGGACGTGGTGGTGGTGATCAGCAACAGCGGCAAGGTGCCCGAACTGCTGGAAGTGGTGGACCTCGCCAAGGCGCGTGGCGCGGCGGTGGTGGCGATCACCGCCAGCCAGTCGCCGCTGGCGCGCAAGGCCGACGCGGTACTGATCGTCGACCATGAAGAAGACGTGTCGACCCACGTGCCGATGATCAGCCGCATCCTGCACCTGCTGGTGATCGACATCCTGGCGGTCGGCGTGGCGATGCGGCGCGAAGGCGTGCAGGACGGCGAGGCCGCCCATCCCGCCGTGCCCGCGCGCGGCCGGCAACGGGTGGCCCCCGGCGTCAGCGCCTCGACGTCGCTGGCACGGCTGACCACCCACAGCCGCTAGCGGCGCGGCGCCGGGACGCTCTACTCCGACTCCTTGATCAGCCGCCCGTCCAGCGGCTGCACCGGCCGCGCGTTCATCGGATACAGCCGCGCAAAGATGCCCAGCTGCTGCGCCGAGACCGGCACCGGCTGCTTCATCACCATCCACAGCACGCCTTCGCTGCAGGGCGGCGTGGTCAGCGAGCCCATGTAGGTGTAGTAGCGGCGATCCTCGGGCAGCAGTTGCGAGGGGTCGATCGCCTCGATGCCGGCCGAGGCCTGGTTCTTCTCCAGCGGCAGCGCGTTCCACACCGCCTGGATCACCGCCTGCGCGGCGCCGCGTTCCAGCAGCACCGCGACCACCGCCAGGTGGCCTTCGGCGTCCTTGTGAACCAGGTGCACCTCCATGTCGAACTGGCGCCCGGCTATGCGCTCTTCCGACGGCAGGTGGAAATGGAATTGCACCAGCTCGTAGCGCCGCCCGCCTACCGTCAAGGCATTGCCGGGCGCGACGTCGACCTGCACCGTGTGGCCGTTGTCGATCACCGAGAACGCGCCGGGGTGGTAATCGAACGCGATCGGCTGCAATTGCACCTGGATGCCGTCGCGGATGTCGATCGGGCTCTGGCGCTGACCGGTGGCGCAGGCGGCGTACTCCGGGCTCAGCCGGGCCCAGGCGTCCGGGCCGTCGTCGCCGCCGTAGGCCCAATGCCCGCGGAGCGCCGGGGCGGGCCCGGTGCCGGCGGCGCGCGGGCCCGTGCGGTGGACGGCCCGATGCGGTGGATGGCGCGGCGCGGACCCGGGCGGGTCGGCAGCCTGGTTGGCCACCTGCATTTCGTTGGGGTGAGCGCTGTCGGGCGGGTTGAACGCGCCCAGGCGCTCGGCGAGCTTGCGGCGCAGGGCCTCCATCGAACCGGGCGGGGCGGCCGGCGGCAGGGCAGCCGCCTCGGCCCGGCTCGGTGCCGGCGACTCCACCTTGGCGGGAGAGGTCGCGCCCATGGCCGGGCCGGAGGCCTTGGCCGAGATCCCGGGCGCCACGTCGGCGGCGCGCGCCCCCACGCAGGCGAGCACCCCGCAGGCGATCGCGATCAGCGGAAGAATGGGGTGGGGGCGGCTCATCGATGCTCCGGGCGGACACAGGTCTCCTGCGTCATATCGACCGGCCATCCCCCCGGCTTGAGCCGGAGCGGTGCCGGGCGCTCAGTGGACCGGCAGGCGCGGTCGCACCCAGGCCCAGGCCAGCAGGCCCACCCCCATCAGGCCCAGCGAGGCCAGCGCCAGCGCCAGCGTGGAATGCATCACCAGCGGCACCAGCACGCCGGCCACCAGCGCATTGGCGACGCTGCCCAGGCAGGCCTGCAGCGACGAGGCCATGCCGCGCCGGTCCGGCACTTGGTCGAGCACCATCAGCGTCACCACCGGCACCATCAGCGCCCAGCCGAAGGCGAACAAGGCGATCAGCGGCAAGGCCCACGCCGGGTGCGCCGGCAGCGCCAGGTTCAGCGCGACGTTCAGCACGGAGACCGTGATCATGATGACGAAGCCGCGCCGGATCTGGCGTTGCGGCCGGATCTGTCCGGCCAGCCGCCCGGACAGCCAGGCGCCGCCCATGATGCCGCTGATGGTCAGCACGAAGAACCAGAAGAACTGGGTCGGTGCCAGATGCAGGTGCTGACCCAGGAACACCGGCGCCGACAGCACGTACAGGAACATGCCGTTGAACGGCACGCCCGAAGCCAGCGCCAGCGCGACGAAGACCGGGTCGGACGCCATCCGCCAGTAGCCGCGCAACAGGTGGCCGGCGCTGAAAGGCTGGCGCTGGCTGCGGTGCAGGGTTTCGGGCAGCAGGCGCGCCATCGTCGCCCCCAGCAGCAGCCCCACGCCGACCAGGAACCAGAAAATTGCCTGCCAGCCGATGTGGACGAACAGCAGGCCGCCGATGATGGGGGCCACCGCTGGCGCCACGCCGAAGTAGATCGTGACCTGCGACATCACCTTCTGCGCCTGGTCGGCCGGAAACAGGTCGCGGATCACCGCGCGCGACACCACCATGCCGGCCCCTGCCGACATGCCTTGCAGCGCCCGCCACAGTACCAGGGTGGCCACCGACGTGCTCAGCGCACACCCCACCGAGGCCAGCGTGAACACCGCCACGCCGACCAGCACCACCGGCCGGCGGCCGAAGCTGTCGGCCAGCGCGCCGTGGAACAGGTTCATCAGCGCGAAGCCGAGCAGGTAGGCCGACAGCGTCTGCTGCATCTGCACCGGCGTGGCGGCCAGCGCCTGGGTGATGCCGGCGAACGCGGGCAGGTAGGTGTCGATCGAGAACGGCCCGAGCATGCCCAGGCAGGCCAGCAGCGCGGCCAGCATCCAGCGCGGACCGCGCCAGACGCGGGAGGCCTCAGGATTCATGTCGAAGTGTGTGCAGGATAAAAGTGTGAAGCCAACCGATAGGCCGGATTCTGTGCGGCGAAAGCTCTTGCGAGCCCCGCCGTGACCGCCATTCCTCTGGGCCGGGGTGTTGCCACCCTGGCTCGATGCCACCTACCCGCCAGCTCAGCGAGCCGCTTCAATGCTGGCCTATTTGGTGTTGCTGCGCGTAGAGATTGCCGCGTTTCACCCTTGCCGGGGCGTTGACCCTGGCAAGGGTGGCTACTCGGATTGGGCTGCGCCCAAGCCGCCGGGTTGACACCCGACGGCGACCGGCTTGCGCCGATCCCTCATAGAACACCCCTGTTCAGGCGCCCTGGCAAGACTCGTCTCTGTGGCTCTGATCCGCACCTTGCGGTGGACGGGCGTTACCCGCTACGCTGCTCTTCGCAGTCCGGACCTTCCTCCAGTGCAGCCTTTCGGCTCTCGCACCAGCGGCGGTCTGGTCGACTTCACCGTCGCATTGTCCCATGCCGCCCGGATCGGTGCGTCGATTCGGCGACATCACATCCGTTTACATGCCTTGGGGCGATGGTCATCGGGGCTTGCGGCATCATCGGACCCTTGTCCGTCAGAAAGCGCGACCCCATGAAAGCCAGCAGCGTCCTCGCCACCATCGGCAACACCCCCCACATCCGCATCAACCGGCTGTTCGGCAACCGCCACCAGGTCTGGGTGAAATCCGAACGCTCGAACCCGGGCGGCTCGATCAAGGACCGGATCGCGCTGGCGATGGTCGAGGCGGCCGAGGCCAGTGGCGCGCTGCAGGCCGGCGGCACCGTCATCGAGCCGACGTCCGGCAACACCGGGGTGGGCCTGGCGATGGTGGCCGCGGTCAAGGGCTACCGTCTGGTGCTGGTGATGCCCGACAGCATGAGCGTCGAACGCCGCCGGCTGATGCTGGCCTACGGCGCCCGCTTCGTGCTGACGCCGCGCGAGCAGGGCATGAAGGGCGCGATCGCCAAGGCGGAGGAACTGGTGGCCGGCACGCCGGGAGCCTGGATGCCGCAGCAGTTCGACAACCCGGCCAACATCGGCGTGCACGTGCGCACGACCGCGGTGGAGATCGCCAGCGATTTTCCGGAGGGGCTGGACGCGATCATCACCGGCGTCGGCACCGGCGGCCACTTGTCGGGCGTGGCCACGGTGCTCAAGGCGCGCTGGCCCGGCCTGAAGGTGTTCGCGGTCGAGCCGACGCAGTCGCCGGTAATCTCGGGCGGCTCGCCCGGCCCGCACCCGATCCAGGGCATCGGCGCCGGCTTCATCCCGAAGAACCTGAAAACCGAATTGCTCGACGGCGTGATCCAGGTCGAAGCCGAGGCGGCACGCGAGATGGCACGCCGCAGCGCCCGCGAGGAAGGGCTGCTGGTGGGCATCTCCAGCGGTGCGACGCTGGCGGCGATCGCGCAGAAGCTGCCCGAGCTGCCGGCGGGCAGCCGGGTGCTGGGCTTCAACTACGACACCGGCGAGCGCTACCTGTCGACCGAAGGCTTCCTGCCGACCGAGTGAGGCCGGGGCGCCTCAGGCCGCGCGGCCGCCGCGCGGCGGCCGCTTGTCGCGCACGAACAGGTTCTGGCCGCGACGCTCGACTTCGAACAGGCCGATCGCGTCGATCAGGTCGCTGAACTTGCGAAAGCCGTGGTTGCGCGGATCGAACGAGGCCTGGTTGGCGATCTGGGCCCGCACCGCGCTGAGGTTGGACCAGCCGTCGTCGCCGGCCGCGCTGTCCACCGCATTGCGCAGCAGGCTGACCAGCCGGGCATCGCGCCGCAGGTCGGGCGCGGCAGGCTTCTTGGCGGCCGCCGCCCGGGGCTTCTTCGCCGTGCTGGCCGGCTCCGCGGTGCCCGCGTCCTCCGCTTCGGGTTCGTCGACCGGCTCGCCGAGCGACTCCAGGTACAGGAAGCGCGAGCAGGCGGCCACGAAGGGCTCCGGCGTCTTCTTCGCGCCGAAGCCGTAGACGGTGGCGCCCTTGGCACGCAGGTGCATCACCAGCGGCGTGAAGTCGGCATCCGAGCTGACGATGCCGAACGCATCGGGCCGGTCGGTGTACAGCAGGTCCAGCGCGTCGATCGCGATCAGCATGTCGGTGGCGTTCTTGCCCTTGCTGACGTCGAACTGCTGGATCGGGCGGATCGCACATTCGTGCAGCACCTTCTCCCAGCCCTTCAGCTCGTTCTTCTTCCAGTTGCCGTAGGCGCGCCGGATATTGGCCACACCCAGCTTGGCCAGTTCGGCCAGGATCAGGTCGATCTTGGCGGCCGGCGCGTTGTCGGCGTCGATCAGCAGCGCGATGCGGGTTTCCCGCGGTCCGGTGTGCGTAGAGAGACTCATCGGGCCATTGTCACCCCGCCGAGCCACTCTGCCGCCTCAGGGCTGCACGCGCCAGGCCAGCGTTTCGCCGCCGCGCAGCGGCTTGAGCTGCGCCGCCTCACCGAACGGCACCGCCTCCGGCAGAGTCCAGGCCTCGCGCTGGAGCGTGATGCGGCCGGTGTTGCGCGGCAGGCCGTAGAACGCCGGGCCGTGCTGGCTGGCGAAGGCCTCGAGGCGGTCGAGCGCACCGGCCGCCTCGAAGGCCTCGGCGTAGAGCTCCAGCGCCGACAGAGCGGTGAAGCACCCGGCGCCGCAAACCGAGGCTTCCTTCATCACCGAGGCATGCGGCGCGCTGTCGGTGCCCAGGAAGAAGCGGTCGCTGCCCGAGGTGGCGGCGGCCACCAGCGCCTGGCGATGCTCCTCGCGCTTGAGCACCGGCAGGCAGTAATAGTGCGGGCGCAGGCCGCCCTGGAAGATCGCGTTGCGGTTGTAGAGCAGGTGGTGGGCCGTGACAGTGGCGGCGGTGTACGGGCCGGCTTCGGCGACGTACTGCGCGGCCTCGCGGGTCGTGATGTGCTCGAACACCACCTTCAGCTCGGGGAAATCGCGCCGCAGCGGCGTCATCACCTGGTCGATGAACCGGGCCTCGCGGTCGAACAGGTCCACCGCCGGATCGGTGACCTCGCCGTGCACCAGCAGCAGCAGACCCGCCCGCTGCATCGCCTCCAGCGTGGCATAGGTCTTGCGCAGGTCGGTGACCCCGGCGTCGCTGTTGGTGGTGGCTCCGGCCGGATAGAGCTTGAGCGCCACCACGCCGGCCTCCTTCGCGCGGCGGATTTCGTCCGGCGGCGTGTTGTCGGTCAGGTACAGCGTCATCAGCGGCTCGAAGGCCAGGCCCTCGGGCACCGCGGCCAGGATGCGCTCGCGGTAGGCCACGGCCTGGGCCGCGGTGGTCACCGGCGGCCGGAGGTTGGGCATGATGATCGCGCGGCCGAACTGGCGTGCGGTATAGGGCACGACGGCCGCCATCGCGGCGCCGTCGCGCAGGTGCAGATGCCAGTCGTCGGGGCGGGTGATCGTCAGGGTGGAAGCGCTCATGCCCCGATTGTCCCAAACTGCCGGCCGGCTGGCCCGTCGGACTCAGTGCTGAAGAATCTTGGACAGGAATTCCTTGGCGCGCGGCGCGCGGGCATCGGGGTTGCCGAAGAACTCGTCCTTCTTGCAGTCCTCGATGATCCTGCCGGCGTCCATGAAGATCACGCGGTGGCTGACCTTCTTCGCGAATCCCATCTCGTGGGTGACGACCATCATCGTCATGCCTTCCTGCGCGAGCTTGACCATCACGTCCAGCACCTCGCCGACCATTTCCGGATCGAGCGCGGAGGTGGGTTCGTCGAACAGCATCACGATCGGGTCCATCGACAGCGCGCGGGCGATCGCGACGCGCTGCTGCTGGCCGCCGGACAGCTGGCCCGGATATTTGTCCTTGTGGGCCATCAGCCCGACGCGGTCCAGCATCTTCAGGCCGCGCACCTTGGCATCGTCGGCACTGCGCCCCAGGACCTTGATCTGCGCCAGCGTGAGGTTCTCGGTCACCGAGAGATGCGGGAACAGCTCGAAGTGCTGGAACACCATGCCGACGCGGCTGCGCAATTTGGGCAGGTTGGTGGCCGGGTCGGAAATGCTGATGCCGTCGACCACGATGTCGCCCTTCTGAAAGGGCTCCAGCGCGTTGACGGTCTTGATCAGCGTGGACTTGCCCGAACCCGACGGTCCGCACACCACCACCACCTCGCCCCGCTGGATCGCGGTGGTGCAGTCGGTCAGCACCTGGAAGCTGCCGTACCACTTGGAAATATTCTTGATGGCAATCATTCAAAACTCCTGGGAGTTCGGTCAAAAGCAAGGCCTGCAGTAGACCACTTCGGCGGGGTCATCCGCGCGAGGCCGCTGCGTCCAAAAAGGCCCACAGCTCCTGCGCCGCCGGCTTGACGTGGCGCGCCGCCTCGGGGCGCTCGCGGTAGATGCGCACCTCCATCGTCAGTTCGTAGTCGGCCGACCCGGCGGCCACCAGACGCCGGGCGCGCAATTCCTTGCGCACCGAGCTGGCGGGCAGGAACGCCAGGCCGTGGCCCTCCAGCGCCATCGCCTTCAGGCCTTCGGCCATGTCGGTCTCGTAGATCGCATCCAGGTGCAGCGGCGTGGGCGCGTGCTTGATGATCTGCTCGACGATGCGCGCCATGTAGGCCCCCGGCGCGTAGCTGAGGAAGGGCACCGGGGCGCTCGCGCGGCCCGGCAGCAGGAACAGCGGCTTGCCGTCCCGGTCGGCCTTGGCGTAGGGCGCGAGGGTTTCGTGGCCCAGGCTCAGCATGTCGTACCGGTCGGAGCTCAGCTGCAGCGGCTGGGTCGGGTGGTGGTAGGCGATCAGCAGGTCGCAGCTGCCTTCGGTCAGCCGCATCACGGCATCGTGCACGTTGAGCGCGGACAGGCGGCTCTTGAGCCCGCCGAAGCGCTGGCGCAGGTCCATCAGCCAGTGGGGGAAGAAGGTGAACGCCAGCGTGTGCGGCACCGCGAACTCGATCATGTCCTGGCCGCTGGACTGGTGGCTGCGCATCATGTTGCGGGTCGTCTGCAGCGCGCCGATCACCTCCAGCGCCTGGGCATGGAAGGTCTCGCCCGCCGGGGTCAGGCGGGTCGGGTAGGACGAGCGGTCCACCAGGTCCACGCCGGCCCAGGCCTCGAGCGCCTGGATGCGCCGCGAGAACGCCGGCTGGGTCACGTGCCGGAGCTGCGCAGAACGCGAGAAGCTGCGCGTCTCGGCCAGGCTGACGAAATCCTCAAGCCACTTGGTGTCCATGCCGGCCTGCCTCCTGCTGTGCCTCGGCGGAGGCGGTGCGGGTGTTCTGCAACTGCCACATCCGGGCGTAATGGCCTCCCGCGGCCAGCAAGGCCGTGTGGGTTCCGCGCTCGATCACCCGACCCGCGTCCATCACCAGGATGTCGTGAGCATCGACCACGGTCGACAGGCGGTGGGCGATGACCAGCGTGGTGCGACCGCGCGAGGCCTGGCGCATCTCGCCCTGGATCGCGCGCTCGTTGGCCGAATCGAGCGCCGAGGTCGCCTCGTCGAACACCAGGATGGGCGGGTTCTTCAGCAGCGTGCGGGCGATCGCCACGCGCTGCTTCTCGCCCCCCGAGAGCTTGAGCCCGCGCTCGCCGACCACCGTCTCGTAACCCTTGGGCTGGGCCACGATGAAGTCGTGGATGTGGGCCGCGCGGGCGGCCGCCTCGATGTCCTCGCGGGTCGCGTCGGTACGACCGTAGCCGATGTTGTAGGCCACCGTGTCGTTGAACAGGACCGTGTCCTGCGGCACGATGCCGATCGCGCGGCGCAGGCTGTCCTGGGTGACCTCGCGCAGGTCCTGGCCGTCGATCGTGATGCGACCGGACTGCACGTCGTAGAAGCGGTAGAGCAGGCGTGCCAGCGTGCTCTTGCCGGCACCGCTGGCGCCGACCACCGCCACGGTCTGCCCAGCCGGGATCTCGAAGCTGAGGTCCTGCAGGATGGGTCGTGCCGGGTCGTAGGCGAAGCCGACGTGCTCGAAGCGCACCGCCGCGCCGCGGGTGACCAGCGCCGGCGCGCCGGGAAGGTCGGCCACTTCGCGCTCGCGCTCGAGCAGCAGGAACATCTTGTCCAGGTCGGCCAGGCTTTGACGGACCTCGCGGTACAGCACGCCCAGGAAGTTCATCGGGATGTAGAGCTGGATCAGCAAGGCATTGACCATCACCAGATCGCCCAGGGTCAAATGACCCGCGACCACGCCGCTGGTGGCGCGCCACAGCATCGCCAGCAGCGAACACGCGATGATCAGCTGCTGCCCGGTGTTCAGCAGCGACAACGAGGTCTGGGCGTGGATCTGGGCGCGGCGGTAGGCGTTCAGCCCCAGGTCGTAGCGCCGGGCCTCGAAGTCCTCGTTGTTGAAGTACTTGACCGTCTCGTAGTTCAGCAGCGCGTCGATGGCCTGCGAGTGGGCCTTGGAGTCGAGCTCGTTCATGCGGCGCCGGAATTGCGTGCGCCACTCGGTGATCGAGATCGTGAACGCCACGTACACCACCAGCGCCACCAGCGTGATCCAGACGAAGCCCATGTCGTACTTCGCGCCCAGCAGGGTCAGCGCCATGCCCAGCTCGACGACGGTCGGCAGGATCGTGTAGAGCGAATACGAAATCAGCGACTGCAGCGCCCGCGTGCCGCGCTCGATGTCGCGCGTGAGGCCGCCGGTCTGGCGTTCGAGGTGAAAGCGCAGGCTCAGCGCATGCAGATGACGGAAGGTCTCCAGCGCGATCTGGCGCGAGGCGCCATGGGTGGCCTTGGCGAACACCAGTTCGCGCAGTTCGGTGAACACCGAGGTCGACAGGCGCAGCGCGGCATAGGCCACCAGCAGGCCGGCCGGCACCACCAGCAGCGCGCGGTGGTCGATGGCACCGGGCGCCAGGTGATCGACCAGCCGTTTCAGCAACAGCGGCACGCCCAGGTTGGCCGACTTGGCGGCGATCAGGAACAGCAGGGCCGCCGCCACACGCCAGCGGTACTGCCACAAATAGGGCAACAGGCGCTGCAGCGTGGACCAGTCGGAGCGGCGCTGGGCCGGGGACGAGCCGGCGGCGGGCTCGGGCAAGGGCAGTGAGGCGCGGCGCATCGTGAAAGAATGACTCTGGAAAACCAAATCCCAAGGACCGCCATGAGCGACAGCCCCAACCCCGCCAGTGTGCCCCAGCCGCCCCGCACCCATCTGCCGACCGATCGCGACCTGGTGATGCGGGTGATGCCGATGCCGGCCGACGCCAATGCCAATGGCGATATTTTCGGCGGCTGGATCATGGCCCAGGTCGACCTGGCCGGTGCGGTGCTGCCGGCGCGCCTGGCACGCGGCCGCATCGCGACCGTGGCCGTCAACGAGTTCGTCTTCAAGCAGGCGGTGTCGGTGGGTGACCTGCTGAGCTTCTACGCCCAGGTGACCCGCATCGGCACGACGTCCATCACCGTGCATGTCGAGGTCTACGCCGAGCGCAATCCGGCGGACCTGCACGTGGTCAAGGTCACCGAGGCCAATGTGACCTACGTGGCCATCGACCGCGACGGCAAGCCACGCCCCGTTCCGCACCCTTGACGCCTGCGCGACGACGAGCGCCGTATGGCCGGGCGGGGGTGGACGGCCGCCCCCGCCACCCGCGTCACGGGTACTGCAGCGAGCAGTAGCCGGCGCCGGAATTGACCCAGTTCTGCTGGATCAGGTAGCTGCGGGTTCCCCAGGTCACGTTGGCCATCGACCCATTGCCGGGGTTGAAGGTGGTGCCGAAGGTCCAGGCGCACTTGTCGGCGTTCTCGGCCCCGCTGCCGTCGTACCAGGCGTTCAGGTCCGGGTCCGATGCCGCTTCTTCCAGTTCGTGCATCACCACGCTGGCCATGCCGTCGACCCCCGGGTTGCCGTTCGGGCTGGTCGACTGCGCGGCGCAGGCGCTCAGGCAACGCGACGCGTCGCCGACGAACGCGTACTTCACGTCGACGCCGAGCAGCGACGCATGGTTGTGCCAGCCGCAGTACTGGGTGCAGAAACCCGAGGTCTCGTTGACGTCCTTGGTGGTCAGCACGAAGTAGACGGCGTTCGGATCGACCGGCAACTTGCCCGCACTGAGCGCGTTCTTGACGATGGTCTTGACCTTGGTATCGGTCAGCCTGGAGCCCTGGGACTCGGACACGTCGTCGATCGCGCCGCTCAGCGTGATCAGGTTCTTGACCTGATTCGCCGGCGTGTTGCTGGTCTGGTAATAGGTCGTGTTGATGTTGAAGTAGGGCTGGCCGCCGGCGTTGTCCATCATGTCGGTCAGGATGGATTTGCCGGTCGGGCTCTGGGTGGCCCAGTTGCCGTACCAGATGAAGTACACATTGACGCCGGACGGATTCGCGATCACCGGCCCGCCGTGGTAGCTGATCGCGGTGCCGGCCGCCGCGGCGGTGCCCGCATGGGGCATCGTCCGGGGCAGCGCGCCCCAGCCCTTCCCGCTCGGCTCCAGCGGCTGCGCACCGTTTGGATCGGCCGCCGCCGCAGGCGCTGCACCCGATCGCGGCAGCGTGGCATGCGCCCCCGCTGCCAGCATGGCCAGCGCCACCCCGACTCCCATCACCTGCCCATACCTGTTCGACATGGTTTCTCCTCGGTTGACATGGACCCCCGTCGGAAGACCTCCCCCCGCAGGGTGAGCCTGGATGCTAGAGAGCTCGCCGCGGAGCGTCAATGAGGGTCGGGCCCACGCCCGCCGGGCTTCGCTCGGCCGGCGCGCCGGGTACCCCGGTGCCGGACGCGACGCCGATCAGGCAAATGGGGTGAAGTCGGGCTTGCGCTTCTGGAAGAAGGCCTGGAAGGCTTCCTGCGCCTCCGGGCTGCGCAGCCGCTGCGCGAACATCTCGCCCTCGGCGGCCATGGTGCGGCGGACCTGTTCGCGCAGACCGGCGCGCATCAGGCGCTTGGTCTCGCGCACGGCGCTCGGCGGCAGGCTGTTGAAGCGCTCGGCCACGCGACGGGCGTGGCGCGCGACCTCACCGGCCGGCAGGACCGCGTTGGCGATGCCGCACTCCACCGCCTCCGACGCGGTGAAGGGATCGCCCAGCAGCAGCTTTTCGGCCGCCTTGGCGTGGCCCATCAGGCGCGGCACCAGCAGGCTGGACGCAAACTCGGGCACCAGTCCCAGGCTGACAAAGGGCATCGCCAGGCGGGCCTCGTCGCTGACGAACACGAAGTCGCAGTGCAGCAGCAGCGTCGTGCCGATGCCGACCGCCGCGCCCGTGACCGCCGCGACGACCGGCTTCTCGCAGCTTTCCAGGGCTTGCATGAAGCGATGCACCGGCGACTCCTCGGACTGCGGCGGCCGCCGCGTGAAATCCTCGATGTCGTTGCCCGAGGTGAACACGCCGGGTTGCCCGACCAGCAGCACCGCGCGCACCGCAGCGTCCGCCTGGGCCGCGTTGAGCGCGTCGGCCATGGCCTGGTACATCGCCTGGGTCAGCGCATTCTTTTTCTCGGGTCGGGCGATTTCGATCGTGGCCACGCCATTGAGCGTGGCGGTACGGATGGACATGGGCGTCTCCAGCAGGCTGAGGGGCCTGCGATTCTGGCATTGAAGCCCCGCGCCGGCATGGACTCGACTGGAGCGCCCGCTCCAGTCACACGGACCGCCGGCGCCCACGCAGGGGCGCGGCTCCAGCGCTGGCCCGGCTCAGCCCTTGCCGTCGGGCTTCTGGCTGCCGCCGGCCGGGCGCGTGCCCTTCTTCGTCGCCGCCGGCGCCGCGGCCACGGGCAGGTCCGAGACGTAGCGGGTCTGCAGTTGGTAGTGATCGCCATCGCCCTGGTGCTGCCAAACATCGACGACGAAGCGGGCGCGGCTCGCGGTCCGGATCACGAAGCTGGCGATGGCCAGCTCACCATGTTCATGGACCGCCATGTCGCCGAGCGTGGCCCCGGCAACCTGCTGGGGCTGGGCCGCATCCAGCCATTCGTCGTGGGGCAGCGGTGCCAGCGGCGCCGCGCCGCTGCGCTGCAGGAAGGTGTCGCTCAGCAGTTTGTCGAGCGCCGCCCGATCCCCCTTTTGCTGCGCCTCCAGCATCTGGTGCTCGATGTGCAGGAACACCACCACCAGGCGCGTGGGCGTGATCACGCCGGTGCGCTGTGGCACGTCCTGAGCGCACGCAGGCAGGCTCGCGCACTGGAGGCCGCTCGCCAACAGCAGCGACGCGATCAAGGAACCGGGACGACGGATCGATGAATGATTCATGTGACACCTGTGCGGCCGGGATGAGCCGATCCGCCATCAGAAGACAAAAATCCCGCCGCAGCGGGACTCCAGGACAAGGCGGCCTCTTTCGCGAAGAGGCCGCCGCTCACGCGCGCACTCAGTACGACAGTGCGCAATAGCCACCCTTGGCATTGACCCAGTTCTGCTGGATCAGGTAATCGCTGCCGCCCCAGTTCACGTTGGCCAGCGAACCGTTGCCGGTGGTGTAGGTGGTGCCGAAGGTCCAGGCGCATTTGTCGGCATTCTCACCGCCGCTGGCATTGTCATACCAGCCGTACTGCAGGCCCGCCACGCCGCCCACGTCCGGATCGGTGGTGGCCTCTTCCAGCTCATGCATGATCACGCTGGCCATGCCGTCGGCGCCGGGGTTGTTGTTCGGGCTCTTGCTCGACTGCACCATGCAGCCGCTGGGGCATTGGCTGATCGCATTGCCGACGAACGAGTACTTGATGTCCTGCCCGCCGATGGTGCCGTTGTAATGCCAGCCGCAGTAGGAGCTGCAGAAGCCCGAGGTCTCGTGCACGTTCTTGTCGGTCAGCACGAAGTACACGCCCGAGGTGTCGGACGGCAGGTCACCGGCGCTGATCGCCTCGGAGACGATGGTCTTGATCATCGCGTCGGACAGGCTGTTGCCATGCCAGCGCGTGCCGCTCGAACTGGTGACCGTGGTCTGTCCGGCCAGGGTCACGACGTTGGCGACGTATTTCGGGTTCTTGACCTTGCCGGTCGCCAGGAGCTTGCCCTGGAAGTAGCTGGTGTTGATGTTGAAGTAGGGCTGACCGCCGGTGGCGCTCATCATGGCCGGCAGGATGGTCATCGCGGTATCGCCGGCCCAGGCGTCGCCGTACCAGATGTAGTACGCGTTCGGACCATTCACCAGGAGCTTGCCGCCGTGGTAGTTGATGCCGTTGGCGCCCGACGGCACCTTGAGGCCCGGCAGCGCGGCCTTCTCCACGGCGAAGCCCTTGCCCGAGGGCACCAGCTGCATGCCCGGAGACACCTGGGCCTGCGGCGCCTGCTGCCCCTTCAACAGCGCGGCCTGCGCCGTCGCCCCTGCCAAACCGAGAATGGCACTTGCTGCCGCGATCGCAGCGAATTGGAATGAACGCATGAAGCCTCCTAAACACCAATGGATCACATTGGCGGGTCGCCGTCGGCCGTGCCGACAGGGCTGCCACCGATCCGGTGCGAGGCGCCTATTCGCCCCACCGTCGGCACTGCCAGTGCACGCAGTCTAGGAGGCCGTCTTGCGTCAGGTCAACGCGTTGGCCGCCCGCTATTAGGGGGAGGGCATCCCCTAGCGGGCGGCATCAGACGCGCTCGAAAATGCCCGCCGCCCCCTGGCCCGTGCCCACGCACATCGTGACCATGCCGTACTTCAGCTGGTGCCGGCGCAGTGCATGGATGGTGGTGGCCGCGCGGATCGCACCGGTGGCGCCAAGCGGGTGGCCCAACGCGATCGCACCGCCCATCGGGTTGACCTTGGCCGGATCCAGGCCCAGGTCGCGAATCACCGCCAGCGACTGTGCGGCGAAGGCTTCGTTCAACTCGATCCAGTCCAGCGCGTCCTGGCGCAGCCCCGCATAGCGCAACGCGGCCGGGATCGCCTCGATCGGGCCGATGCCCATGATCTCGGGCTTCACGCCGCGGCTGGCGAAGCTGACGAAACGGGCCAGCGGCGTCAGGCCGAAGCGCTTGACGGCGTCGCCACTGGCCAGGATCAGCGCACCCGCGCCGTCGCTGGTCTGCGAGCTGTTGCCCGCCGTCACGCTGCCCATGCCGGTGAGCTTGCCGGTCGTGTCGCGCGGCGCGGCGAACACCGGCCGCAGTCTGGCCAGGCCTTCCAGGCTGGTGTCGGGACGCGGACCTTCGTCAAGGCTCACCGTGCGGGTCCGGGTCGTGACGTCGCCCGTCTCCAGGTTCGGCAGGCGCTCGATCACGTCCACCGGACAGATCTCGTCGCTGAACTCGCCGGCCTGCTGCGCCGCCAGCGCGCGCTGGTGCGAGGTCAGCGCGAACGCGTCCTGGTCTTCGCGGCTGACCTTCCACTGCGCCGCCACCTTCTCGGCCGTCATGCCCATGCCGTAGGCGATGCCCACGTTCTCGTCCTTGGCGAACACGGCCGGGTTGAACGAGGGCTTGTTGCCGCCCATCGGGACCAGGCTCATCGACTCGGCCCCGCCGGCGATCATCACCTCGGCCTCGCCGACGCGGATGCGGTCGGCGGCCATCTGGATGGCGCTCAGGCCCGAGGCGCAGAAACGGTTGACGGTGACGCCGCCCACCGAGTTGGGCAGGCCGGCGAGCGCCACCGCGATGCGGGCCATGTTCATGCCCTGCTCGCCTTCGGGGAAGCTGCAGCCGACGATCGCGTCCTCGATCGCCGCGGGATCCAGCGTGGGCACCTGGGTCAGCGCAGCCTGCAGGGCGCGGATCAGAAGATCGTCCGAGCGCGTGTTGCGGAAATAACCCCTTCCGGAGCGGCCGATGGGGGTGCGGGCGGCGGCGACGATGTAGGCGTCTTGCACTTGCTTGCTCATGTTGATTCCTTGTCCGTCTTCGACCGTCAGTTGCGAACCGGCTTGCCGGTCTGCAGCATGCCCATGATCCGCTCCTGCGTCTTCGGATGTTCCAGCAGCGCGCAGAAGTGCTTGCGTTCCAGCGCCATCAGATACTCCTCGGTGACCAGCGTGCCGGCGTCGACCTCGCCGCCGCAGACCACATCGGCAATGCAGCTGGCGATGTGGAAGTCGTGCTGGCTGATGAAGCCGCCATCGCGCATGCCCACCAGGCTCGCCTTGATCGTCGCGATGGCGTTGCGGCCGGCCACCGGGAACATCACCCGGGCCGGTGCGCGGTATCCCGCCGCCGCCATCGCCTTGGCCTGGTGGATGGCGACGAACAGCAACTCGTCCTTGTTCGGCACGATCAGGTCGCTGTCCAGCAGGTAACCCAGCTTGCGGGACTCGATCGCGCTGGTGCCCACAGCGGCCGTGGCCGCGGCCTGGAATCCGTCCTTCAGGAAGTTCAGCAGATCGAGGGTCGGCGCGGCGGCGCCCTTCTCGGCCGCGCGGCGGGCGAGGTAGGTCAGGCCACCTCCGCCCGGCACCAGGCCCACGCCGACCTCCACCAGGCCCACATAGCTTTCCATCGCGGCCACGCGCTGGCTGCAATGCACCGCCAGCTCGCAGCCGCCGCCCAGCGCGATGCCGCGCAGCGCGGCGACGGTGGGCACGCCGGCGTAGCGGTAGCGCAGCATCAGGTCCTGCAGCTTCTTCTCTTCGGGGGCGATGCCTTTGGCACCCATCTTCATGAAGACGGGCATCAGCGCCTCCAGGTTGGCGCCCGCCGAGAACACGTCGTCGGGCGACCAGACCACCAGGCCCTGGTAACCCGCCTCGGCGATCTCCAGCGCCTTGAGCAGGCCCTCGGTCACGGTCGGGCTGATCAGGTGCAGCTTGGCGGTGATGCTGGCGATGACCACCTCGCCGTCCAGCGTCCAGACCCGCACCTCGTCGTTCCTGAACAACTCGGTGCCGCTGGCGAGCGGATCCGCAGCGCCGCTGCCCACCAGACCTTCGGGAAAGTGCTGGCGCGCGTAGACCGGCAGCGACGAGCGCGGCACGTAGCTGCCGCGGGCCGCCGACCACGAGCCTTCGGGCGTGTGCACGCCGGTGCGTCCGTCGAAGACCCAGGCGGGCAGAGGTGCGCTGCACAGCGCCTTGCCGGCATCGATGTCGTCCTTGACCCAGCCCGCCACCTGCTGCCAGCCGGCCGCCTGCCAGAGCTCGAACGGGCCCTGCTTCATGCCGAAGCCCCAGCGCATCGCGAAATCGATCTCGCGGGCCGATTCGGCAATGTCGGCCAGGTGCACCGCGACGTAGTGGAACGAATCGCGCAGGATGGCCCACAGGAACTGGGCTTGCGGATGGCTCGATTCGCGCAGCAGCTTCAGCCGCTCGGCCGCCGGCTTCTTCAGGATGCGCTCGACCAGCGGATCGGCCTTGGCGCCTGCCGCCGCGTACCCGCCGGTGGCCGGGTCCAGGCGCAGGATGTCCTTGCCCACCTTCTTGTAGAAGCCGGCGCCCGCCTTCTGGCCCAGCGCGCCCTGCTCGATCAGGCCCGCCAGCACCTTGGGGGTGGCATAGCTCGGATAGAACGGATCGTTGCCCTTGTCGGGTCCCAGCTGGTCCTGCAGCGTCTTGATGACGTGGGCCATGGTGTCCAGGCCCACCACGTCGGCGGTGCGGAAGGTGCCCGAACTGGCCCGTCCCAGCTTCTTGCCGGTCAGGTCGTCGACCACGTCATAGGAGAGGCCGTACTTCTCGGCCTCGTGGATGGTGGCCAGCATGCCGGCGATGCCCACGCGGTTGGCCACGAAGTTGGGCGTGTCCTTCGCACGCACCACGCCCTTGCCGACGGTGCTGGTGACAAATCCTTCGAGCTGGTCGAGCACGTCCGGCTCGGTGGTGGGCGTGTTGATCAGCTCCACCAGGTACATGTAGCGCGGCGGGTTGAAGAAATGGATGCCGCAGAAGCGCGGCTTGATCGATGCCGGCAGCGCCTCGCTGAGCTGGGTGATCGACAGCCCCGAGGTGTTGGAGGCCACGATCGCGCCCGGGGCGATGTGATCGGCGATCTTGTGGTACAGGTCCAGCTTCCAGTCCATGCGCTCGGCAATCGCCTCGATGACGAGGTCGCAGCCGCGCAGCAGCTCCAGATGCTCTTCGTAGTTCGCCGGCTCGATGCGCGCGGCCCATTCCGGCACGCCCAGCGGCGCGGGCTTGAGCTTCTTGAGGTTCTCGATGGCCTTCTGCGCGATGCCGCTCTTCGGCCCCTCCTTGGCCGGCAGGTCGAACAGCACCACCGGCACGTTGACGTTGACCAGGTGGGCGGCGATCTGCGCGCCCATCACGCCGGCGCCGAGCACGGCGACCTTGCGGACTTGGAATCGATTCATGGACAGGCTCCAGGGTCTGAGAAAGTTATTCGACGCGAACCCAGGTCTGGGTGCGTCCCAGCAGCGGCATGCCGATGTAGCCGCGAAGCTCCATCTTCTTGCCACCCTCGATGGGCTTCAGGCGGGCCTTGTAGACCTTGCCGTTGGTCGGATCCAGCACGTCGCCGCCGGCCCAGAGATCCTTGTCGCCGGCGCTCTGGCGCAGATTGCGCAGGATGGTCATGCCCAGCACCGGCTTGTCCTTGCGCTCGTCGCTGCATTTGCTGCAGACGTCCGCCTGCTTGGCCGGGTCGAAGATCCTTTCGACCTTGCCGCTCAGCACCCCGCCGTTGTCGACGATGCGCACCAGCGACTTCTCGGTCCTGCCGTCGTCGTCGATGGTCTTCCACAAGCCGACCGGGGTCGACTGCGCCGCCGCTGCGCCGCAGATCCACACCAGCGACCAAGCGGCCCACGTGCTCTTGCTCATCTCGTTGTCTCCTTGATCGCGCCGGCACCGGGCCGGCACCGGGTGGAAATCAGAACAGCGCCTCGTCCATCGCCATCAGCGGAGCCAGGCCGGCGCGGCAACTGCGGATCAGGCCGGCCGTCTCGGGCAACAGCTTGGCGAAATAAAAGCGCGCGGTGTGCAGCTTGGCGGTGTAGAACGGGTCGCCCGAGGCCTGCTTGTCCAATGCCACCCGGGCCATGCGGGCGAAGAAATAGGCGAAGCTCAGGTGGCCCACCACGCGCAGGTAATCCACCGCGGCGGCGCCCACCTCATCGGCATTGCCGAACGCCTTCATGCCCAGTTCGGTGGTCAGCTTGGTGACCTTGTCGCCCAGGTCGGCCAGCGGGTTGACGAACTCCTGCATGTCCTCGCGCACGCCTTCGTCTTCGACGAACTGGGCGATCTTCGCGCCGAACTTCTTCAGCTTCTTGCCGTTGTCGGCCAGCACCTTGCGACCGAGCAGATCCAGCGACTGCACGGTGTTCGTGCCCTCGTAGATCATGTTGATGCGGGCGTCGCGCACGTACTGCTCCATGCCCCACTCGTGGATGTAGCCGTGACCACCGAAGACCTGCATGCAGTGCGAGGTCGCCAGCCAGCCGTTGTCGGTGATGAAGGCCTTGATGATCGGCGTCAGCAGCGCGACCTCGTCGGCCGCCTCGGCACGCTCTGCCGGGTCGGGGTGGTGCAGTTCCTTGTCGAGCTGGATCACCGTGTAGGTCGACAGCGCCCGGCCGCCTTCGGCGAACGCCCGCGCGGTGAGCAGCATCTTGCGCACGTCGGGGTGAACGATGATGGGGTCGGCCGGCTTGTCCGGCGCCTTGGGGCCCGACAGCGCGCGCATCTGGATGCGGTCCTTGGCGTAGGCCACGGCGTTCTGGTAGGCCACCTCGGTCAGGCCCAGCGACTGGTTGCCGACGCCCAGGCGCGCAGCATTCATCATCACGAACATCGCGTTCAGGCCCTTGTTGGGCTCGCCCACCAGCGTGCCCACGGCGCCGTCCAGCATCATCTGGCAGGTCGCGTTGCCGTGGATACCCATCTTGTGCTCCAGCGCGCCGCAGAAGATGCCGTTGCGCGGACCCAGCGAGCCATCGGCCTGAACCAGGAACTTGGGCACGACGAACAGCGAGATGCCCTTGGAGCCCTGCGGCGCGTCCGGCAGGCGGGCCAGCACCAGGTGGATGATGTTGGCCGCCAGGTCATGCTCGCCGGCCGAGATGAAGATCTTCTGGCCGGTGATCTTGTAGGTCCCGTCGGCCTGGGGCTCGGCCTTGGTCCGCAGCAGGCCCAGGTCGGTTCCGCAATGCGGCTCGGTCAGGCACATCGTGCCGGTCCATTCGCCTCGGGTCAGCGGCGGCAGGTAGGTGGCCTTCTGCTCCGGCGTGCCATGGGCCTGCAAGGCTTCGTACGCGCCATGAGACAGGCCCGGATACATCGTCCAGGCCTGGTTGGCGCTGTTGAGCATCTCGTAGAAGCACTGGTTCACGGTGTGCGGCAGGCCTTGTCCGCCGAACTGCGGGTCGCACGACAAGGCCGGCCAGCCGCCCTCGACGTACTTGGCATAGGCCTGCTTGAAGCCCTCCGGCGCGGTGACCTCGTGGCGGTTCCGGTCCAGCGTGCAACCCTGGCGGTCGCCGCTGGAGTTCAGCGGCAGCAGCACCTCGGCGGCAAACTTGCCGCCTTCCTCCAGCACGGCATTGATGGTCTCGGCATCCATGTCCTCGAAGACCGGCATGGCCTTGAAGGTGGCGGCCACGTCGAACAACTCGTGCAGCACGAATTGCATGTCACGCAGCGGGGGGGTGTACTGGGGCATGGTCGCTCCTGGAGGCAGGTCGGTGAATTCAGCGCGTGGTCGGCGCTGGCGCGGGACAGGCCAGCGGAGCCGGGACGTCGGCCCCGCTGGCGGCGTAATCGTGGATGGTGCGCGCGAAACCGCGCTGCGCGCGCTCGACGGCACCGGGGTTGCGAAGAAACCGGGCGTCGTGGTGCAGCGCCAGGATCAGGCCGTGGACCTCGAACAGCATTTGCGCGGGGTCGGTATCCGCTCGCAGGTGGCCTTCGTCGACGGCCAGGCGGATCGCACGCTCCAGCGCGGCGTGCCAGGCCCGGACCATGCCGGCGAGCGCATCGCGCACCGGCCCGGGCCGGTCATCGAACTCGACGGCGCCGCTGATGTAGATGCAGCCGGAATCGATTTCCACCGACACCCGCTTGACCCAGTTCTGGAACATCGCCTGCAGCCGCGGCAAGCCGCGCGGCTGGCGCACCGCCGGGAAGAACACCTCTTCCTCGAATCGGTTGTGGTACTCGCGAATCACCGAAATCTGCAGTTCCTCGCGCGAACCGAAATGCGCGAAGACGCCGGATTTGCTCATCGCGGTGACCTCGGCCAGCGCACCGATCGACAAACCCTCCAGGCCCATGTGAGACGCCAGACCCAATGCGGCCTCCAGGATGGCGGCACGGGTCTGCTGGCCTTTTTGCAGACCGCGCGAATGAGCACGGCGAGAGGCGGCGGCGGGAAGAGTCACAACAGGCAACGGGGCGAAGGAGATGGCACGGCACGAATCGAACGACCGTGCTATTTTGCAGAATCCACGGCCCCGCCGGCGCGGTAGCGCGGCTTTTTTTTAGGGCCGCCGGCCTAATGGCGCGCGGCCGGCACGGCGGCCGATTCGCCCATGACCACGGAAATGACACATCGACGCGCTATGCTCCGCGCTGAAGGAGTTCGCGCCATCATGGTCATGGACGTGCTGCAGTTGGACGTGTCGGGTCGCCCCCAGGCGTGGATGACGGTCAAGGAAGCCGCCATCCTTTATGCCAGTGACGCCATTGCCTGGACGCTGGGCGAGACCTTCCACGTGATGCGCGGTGGATTCCAGCGCGCCACCGGCGTCCAGTCGCGCATCGATCTGCACCCCATCATCGCGGTGCGCGGCAGCGTCCCGTCGCGCGCCTGGCGGCAGAGTCCGGCACTGAGCAATCCCAAGCTGTTCGCCCGCGACCGGCACATCTGCGCCTACTGCGGCCACCGCTTCGGCTTCGACGACCTGACGCGCGAGCACATCGTGCCGGTGTCGCGCGGCGGACAGGACGCGTGGATGAACTGCATCACCGCCTGCCGGGGCTGCAATGGGCACAAGGGCAACCGGCTCCCCGAGGAAGCCCACATGAGCCTGCTGTACCTGCCTTACGTGCCCAGCCTGCACGAGGACATGATTCTGCGCGGCCGGCGCATCGTCGCCGACCAGATGGAATTCCTGCTGGCCAGCGTGCCGCGCAACAGCCGGCTTCGCAACTGAGTCGTGGCGGCAGCCCGACAGGCTGCGCCCCGGACGACGCAGGGTTCACATTCGCACACGCTGATTTACCGGCGCGCCAGCGTCTGACGCGTTGCGGGGCCCACAATCGGCAGCGGGGTCAACAGATCTCGCATGCGAGGCGTTGATTCCGTATCGTCAAACGGACACGACCATGAAAAGACTTTCCCTTGCCCTCGCCCTGTCGGCCGTGCTGGCCGCCTGCACCACCGCCAATCCGGACGTGATCCAGCCGGGCTACTCCCAGCGCATGTCGACGGTGGAAGACGCCACCGTGCTGAGCGTGCGCCCGGTGGTGCTGGACGGCACCCAGACCGGCAGCGGCGCCGTCGCGGGTGGCGTGGTGGGCGGTATCGCCGGCTCGTCGGTCGGCGGCTGGCGCGACAGCGGCGTGGCCGGCGTGCTGGGCGCCGTGGCCGGCGCGGTCGTCGGCAACGCGGTCGAGCGCTCGGCGACGCGCGAAAACGGCGTCGAGTTGCTGTTGCAGATGAAAAACGGCCAGCGCCGGGACGTCATCCAGGCCCGCGGCGAGGAGAACCTCCAACCCGGTGACGCGGTGATCGTCGTCTCGTCCGGCGGGCGCGTCCGCGTGATGCGCGCACCGGCCGCCATGCCGGCCCCGCCGGCCACGGCTCCGGCGCCGGTCTACACGCCGCACTGACGCCGAACACCGCGAGGTCCGGCGGCTTCGCGGTTCATGCGGGGTGCGCCGCGCCGTATTGGCGCTCGTGCCAGCGTCGCAGATCGGACAGCCTGAAGGTCGCGTCGTCGGTGCACAGTTGCCCCGGGATCGCTTCGGGCAAGGTCGTGGCCGGAAAGTACACGCTGGGCCGCAGCACCAGCGGCACACCGGCGCCATGGGCGGCCCGCGCGCCCGGCGTCGAGTCTTCGATCGCCAGGCAGTGCGTGGCGGGCAGGCCCAGGCGCTGCAGCGCGAGCAGGTAGACCTCGGGGTCGGGCTTCTTGCGCTGGGTGTCCTCGCCGCACAGCACGACCGCGAAGGTCTCTGCCCAATCGTCGCCCAGCAGCGTGGGCATCAAGGCCTGCACGTTGGACCGGCTGGTGGTGGTGACGATCGCCTGCGACAGACCGCTGGCCCGCGCCTCCCGCATCACGCCGACCACGCCGGGCCGGGGCGGCAAGTGCCCTAGCGCCACCAACTCGGCATAGAAGCGGTTCTTGCGCTCGTGCAGGCGAAGCGCCAGCGCCTGGCGCGCCGCCGCGCTGTCCGGCGCGTCGTGGCGCTGATCCATGAAGGCCAGCAGGCGCTCACGCCCGCCGGTGACGTGCAGCAGATCGCCGTACGCCGATTCGGTCCAGCCCCAATCCAGCCCGGCGTCGGCAAAGGCCAGATTGAAAGCCACCCGGTGCCCGTCGCGTTCGGTCTCCGCCACGGTACCGTCGACATCCCACAGCAAGGCCTTCAGCATGTCCGCGCCACCCGGCTCAGGCGTATCGCTTGACCATCGCGGCCAGCGGCACGGGCTTGATCTTGCTGGCTTGGCCTGCGCAGCCGAAAGCCTCGAAACGCAGCTGGCAGATGCCCTGGGCCGCCTTGGTCGCGGCGGCCAGCGCCTTGCGCGGGTCGAACTCGTCCGGCTTGGTGGCGAAGAGTTGGCGCATTGCGCCGGTCATCGCCAGCCGGATGTCGGTGTCGATGTTGACCTTGCGCACCCCGCTGGCGATGCCGCGAACGATCTCCTCCACCGGCACGCCGTAGGTCTCCTTCAGGTCGCCACCGTACTGGCGAATGATGGCCAGCCATTCCTGCGGCACGCTGCTGGAGCCATGCATCACCAGATGGGTGTCTGGCACGGCCGCGTGGATCTGCGCAATCCGGTCGATCGCCAGCACCTCGCCGGTGGGCGGACGGGTGAACTTGTAGGCACCGTGGCTGGTGCCGATGGCGATGGCCAGCGCGTCGACGCCGGTGCGGGCCACGAAGTCCTTGGCCTCGGCCGGGTCGGTCAGCATCTGGTCGTGGCTGAGCTTGCCCACGGCGCCGACACCGTCCTCCTCGCCCGCGTCGCCGGTTTCGAGCGATCCCAGGCAACCCAATTCGCCCTCGACCGACACGCCCGCCGCGTGGGCCATCTCGCAGACCTTGGCGGTCACGTTCACGTTGTAGTCGTAGCTGGCCGGCGTCTTGGCGTCCTCCATCAGCGAGCCATCCATCATCACGCTGGAAAAGCCCGACTGGATCGCCTGGATGCAGACCGCGGGCGAAGCGCCGTGGTCCTGGTGCAGGCAGACCGGGATGTCCGGATGGCTCTCGATCGCCGCCAGCACCATGTGGCGCAGATACGCTTCACCGGCGTATTTGCGCGCGCCGGCGCTGGCCTGCAGGATCACCGGGCTGTCGGTGGCCTGGGCCGCCTGCATGATCGCGTGGATCTGTTCGAGGTTGTTGACGTTGAACGCCGGCACGCCGTAGCGGTGCTCGGCCGCGTGGTCCAGCATCTGGCGCAGGGAAATGAGAGCCATGGAAATCTCCTGGGTTGAAAGTGATCAATGCGACGCCGGCCGGCGCCGCGCCGCGCCCTGGCGGCCAGCGCATCCGTCCGGCGGGTGCTTCATGCCGCGCGCCGGCTGAGGATCTCGAAGGCCGGCAAGGTCTTGCCTTCGAGCACTTCGAGGAAGGCGCCGCCGCCGGTGGAGATGTAGCCCACGTCCTTGTCGATGCCGTACTTGGCGATCGCCGCCAGCGTGTCGCCGCCGCCTGCGATGCTGAAGGCGCTGCTCTGGGCCACCGCCCGCGCGATGGCCTCGGTGCCGTGCGAGAAGGCCTCGAACTCGAACACCCCCACCGGACCGTTCCAGACGATGGTGCCCGCCGCCATGAGTTGCGCCGCCAGCGTCGCCGCCGTCTTCGGCCCGATGTCCAGGATCAGGTCGTCGTCGGCCACCTCGGCGGCCGCCTTCACCGTGGCCTCGGCATCCGGCGCGAAGCGCTTGGCGCAGACCACGTCCTCGGGGATGGGCACCGCCGCGCCGCGCGCCTTCATCGCCTCGATCACCGCCCTGGCCTCGCCCACCAGGTCCGGCTCGGCCAGGCTCTTGCCGATCTTCAGCCCCGCCGCCAGCATGAAGGTGTTGGCGATGCCGCCGCCCACGATCAGCCCGTCGACCTTGTCGGCCAGCGCCTTCAGGATGGTCAGCTTGGTGCTGACCTTGGAGCCCGCCACGATGGCCACCAGCGGGCGCTTCGGGTTGGCCAGCGCCTTGCCGATCGCGTCGATCTCGGCCGCCAGCAGCGGACCGGCGCAGGCGATCGGCGCGTACTGCGCGATGCCGTAGGTGCTGGC
>NZ_JBVYWP010000002.1:0-875337 GCF_056032705.1 Ideonella sp. sgz306126 | reverse complement strand
TCGTCCACCATGTCGCACTTGTTCAGGAACACGATGATGTACGGCACGCCCACCTGGCGCGCCAGCAGGATGTGCTCGCGCGTCTGCGGCATCGGGCCGTCAGCGGCCGAGCACACCAGAATCGCGCCGTCCATCTGCGCCGCGCCCGTGATCATGTTCTTCACGTAGTCGGCGTGCCCCGGGCAGTCCACGTGCGCGTAGTGCCGGTTGGCCGTCTCGTACTCCACGTGCGCCGTGTTGATCGTGATGCCGCGCGCTTTCTCTTCCGGCGCCGCGTCGATCTGGTCGTACGCCTTCGCCTCGCCACCGAACTTCGCCGACAAAATCGTCGTGATCGCCGCCGTCAGCGTCGTCTTGCCGTGGTCCACGTGTCCAATCGTGCCCACGTTCACGTGCGGCTTGGTCCGTTCAAACTTGCCTTTTGCCATCTTGCGCTCCTTGGGGAGTTCGAGTTCACAAAAACGTCGGAATCGACAAATCAGGTGGTGCCCATGGCGCGGATCGAACGCGCGACCTCTCCCTTACCAAGGGAGTGCTCTACCACTGAGCCACATGGGCATCGACACAGGACTGGACACACGCCTTCCGGCATGTCAGCACCCAGACCTGTGCCGACTCTTTCAAAACACCGCTCAACACCTCGCACAACCTTGGCCAACGCTGGAGCGGGAAACGGGAATCGAACCCGTGTCATTAGCTTGGAAGGCTAAGGTTCTACCATTGAACTACTCCCGCCCGGGACAGTTCGTCAAATTGTGTCGCTGTGGTGGAGGAGGCTGGATTCGAACCAGCGTAGGCGTAAGCCAACAGATTTACAGTCTGCCCCCTTTAGCCACTCGGGCACCCCTCCGCAGCGAGCCTGAGACTATAGCACGAGCTTGTGTCGATGCAAACAACGCGGCGTTCAATCCAGCGTCCAGTCGATGCCGGCACATGCCGCGGCACCGAAATGCCCGCAACCGATGAAGGGCAGCGGTGGCCGACGAGCCGCCAGCGGCGACGGGTGATTGGACTTGAGCACGACGTGACGCCCTTCGCCTTCGGCCTCGATCAACGGCGCCTTGGCCTGGGCATGCGCGCCCCACAGCAGGTAGACCAGCGCCCGCGGCTGCCGTGCCGTCGCCGCGATGACCGCGTCCGTCAGCGACTCCCAGCCGCGCTTGGCATGGCTGCCCGGCTGGCCATCCTCGACCGTCAGCGAGGTGTTGAGCAGCAGGACGCCACGGCGCGCCCAGGCGCCCAAGTGCCCGTGGCGCGGCGGCGCCAGTCCCAGGTCCCGCTGGCGTTCCACGAAGAGGTTGCGCAGGCTGGGCGGTATCGGCACGCCGGGCGGTACCGAAAACGCCAGGCCCTCCGCCTGGCCCCTGCCGTGGTACGGGTCCTGGCCCAGGATCACCGCGCGAACCTGCGCCAGCGGCGTCAGCGCCAGCGCCTTCAGGGGTTCGGCGGGGTAGATGTCGGCACCGGCGCGTTGGCGCGCCTCGACGAAGCCGACCAGGGCCTGGCCGGCCGCCGAGGCGCGCCAGGGCGCGATCACGGGCCGCCAGTCGGGCGGCGCGTCGTCCAGTACCGCCGTCAGCGAGCGGGCCAACCGCTGGCCCGGCGCAGCGTCGAACAAGGTCATCGCGAAAACGGCTTCAGGCGAACAACTCGCCGAGCGCGACCCCGGGGTCGGGCGCGCGCATGAACGCCTCGCCGACCAGGAAGGCGTTGACCTTGGCTTCGCGCATGCGCAGCACGTCGGCCCGAGCCAGGATGCCCGATTCGGTCACCAGCAGGCGGTCCGCCGGCACCCGGGGCAGCAGCCCCAGCGTGGTGTCCAGCGTCACATCGAAGGTGCGCAAATTGCGGTTGTTGATGCCCACCAGCGGCGTCTTGAGCCGGAGGGCGCGATCCAGCTCGGCCCCATCGTGGACCTCGACCAGCACCGCCATGCCGAGCGCCATCGCGACCGCCTCCAGATCGGCCATCTGCGCATCGTCCAGGCAGGCGGCGATCAGCAGAACGCAGTCGGCGCCCAGCGCGCGGGCCTCGACGATCTGGTAGTCGTCGACCATGAAATCCTTGCGCAGCACCGGCAGGGCGCAGGCGGCGCGGGCCTCGCGCAGGAACTCGGCATGGCCCTGGAAGAACGGGCGATCGGTCAGCACACTCAGACAGGCCGCGCCGTGGCGGGCGTAGCTGGCGGCGATATCGGCTGGCACGAACGGGTCGCGGATCACGCCCTTGCTCGGGCTGGCCTTCTTGATCTCGGCGATCACGCCCGCCCGGCCGGCGGCGATCTTGGCGCGCAATGCGCCGACGAAGTCGCGCTGGCCACCGAGGGCTTCGGCGTCGCGTCGCAGCAGGGCCAGCGGCCGCGCCAGCTTGGCGGCGGCGACTTCTTCGCGCTTGACGGCGACGATGCGGTTCAGGATATCGCTCATGTCACACCGGCTTGAACTGCTGGGTGGCCGCGACGAACTGGCTCAGCTTGGCCTGCGCCTTGCCGGAGGCCACCGCGTCGCGGGCCATCCTCACCCCCTCGGAGACCGAAGCCGCGTTGCCGCCGCAGTACAGCGCGGCGCCGGCGTTGAGCAGCACGATGTCGCGCACCGGACCGTCTTCGTTGGCCAGCGCGCGCTGGATGCACAGCACCGACTCGGCCTGGTTGGCGACGCGCAGCACGCGCGAGTCGTACACCGGCAGGCCGAAGTCGCTGGGGTGGACCACGTATTCCTTGACCTCGCCGTCGAGCAGCTCGCCCACCAGGGTCTCGCCCGACAGCGAGATTTCGTCCATGCCGTTCATGCCGTGCACCACCATCACGTGCTCCGAGCCCAGGCGTTGCAGCACGCGCACCTGGATGCCCACCAGATCCGGGTGGAACACACCCATCAGCTGGTTGGGTGCCCCCGCCGGGTTGGTCAGCGGCCCCAGGATGTTGAAAATGGTGCGCACGCCCAGTTCCTTGCGCACCGGCGCCGCATGCTTCATCGAGGCATGGTGGCTGGGCGCGAACATGAACGCGATGCCGGTCTGCTCCAGGCAGGCCGCGACCTGCTCGGGCGTGAGCATGATGTGCGCGCCCAGCGCTTCCATCACGTCGGCCGAACCCGAGGTGGACGAGACGCTGCGGCCGCCGTGCTTGGCGACGCGCGCGCCCGCAGCCGCGGCCACGAAGGTCGACGCGGTGGAGATGTTGAAGGTGTGCGAGTTGTCGCCGCCGGTGCCCACGATGTCGACCAGCCCGGTCTTGTCGGCCACCGGCACCGGCGTGGCGAACTCGCGCATCACGGTGGCCGCGGCGGCGATCTCACCGATCGACTCCTTTTTCACCCGCAGGCCGATCGCGATCGCGGCGATCATCACCGGCGACATCTCCCCGCTCATGATGCGGCGCATCAGTGCCAGCATCTCGTCGTGGAAGATTTCGCGGTGGTCGATGACGCGGGTCAGCGCGTCGACGTTGGTGATGGTCATGAGCTGTCCCGAGATCAATACACGCCGCGGGCGGCCGTCGCGGTGGCCGGCCCGTTGGCAGGGTCGAAGAAAGAACGCACCGCCGCCACGGCTTGCGCGATGCCGGCATCGTCCACGTCCAGATGCGTCACGAAGCGCAGGCCGATCAGTCCGGTCGCCAGCACGCCGCGTGCTTGCAGGTGCGCCAGCAGCGCCGGGCCGCGCCCGTCGTCGACATCGACGAACACGATGTTGGTGTTCGCAGAGCGCACGCGCAGGCCCGGCAGGCCGGCCAGGCCCTCGGCCAGTGCCGCGGCGCGGGCATGGTCGTCGGCCAGGCGGGTCACATGGTGGTCCAGCGCATGCAAGCCCGCCGCCGCCAGCAGGCCGACCTGGCGCATCCCGCCGCCCAGCATCTTGCGCAGGCGATGGGCGCGGGCGACCAGCTCGCGCGAGCCGCACAGCACCGACCCGATCGGCGCGCCCAGGCCTTTGCTCAGGCAGACCGAGACGCTGTCGAACCCGGCCGCGATGCGGCGCGCCGCGTCGAAGGCATCGCCGCCCGGCCCGGCCGTGGCGACCGCGGCGTTGAACAGCCGCGCGCCGTCCAGGTGCGTTGCCAGACCGTGCCGGCGCGCCAGCGCCGTGGCCTCGGCCAGATAGTCCAGCGGCAGCACGTGGCCGTTCCAGGTGTTCTCCAGGCACAGCAGCCGCGTGCGCGCAAAGTGCGGGTCGTCGGGCTTGATCGCGGCCTCGATGTCGGCCAAGGCCAGCGTGCCATCCGGCTGCTGCGACAAGGGCTGCGGCTGGACGCTGCCCAGCACCGCCGCGCCCCCGCCTTCGTAGCGGTAGATATGGGCCAACTGCCCCGCCAGCGCCTCGTCGCCGCGTTGGCAATGGGCCATCACGGCGCAGAGATTGCTCTGCGTGCCGCTGGGCACGAACAGCGCGGCCTCCTTGCCCAGCAGCGCCGCCAGGCGTTGTTGCAGGGCCAGCACGGTGGGGTCGTCGCCGAAGACGTCGTCACCCAGTTCGGCATCGGCCATGGCCGCGCGCATCGCGGCAGTGGGGCGCGTGACGGTGTCGCTGCGCAGATCGATCGGTCGATTCGCGTTCATGCCGGGGCTCCCGCGCGACTCATCGCGACAAAGTTGCGCAGCATGGCGTGGCCATGCTCGCTGAGGATGGATTCGGGATGGAACTGCACGCCTTCCAGCGGCGTCGCGGTGCCTGCCAACTCGCGATGGCGCACGCCCATGATCTCGCCGTCTTCGGAGCGAGCGGTCACCTGCAGCATGGGCGGCAGCGTCGCCTCCTCGATCACCAGCGAGTGGTAGCGGATCACCGTGAAGCGGCTCGGCAGGCCGGCATAGACGCCCTGCCCGTCGGTCGCGATCTCGCTGGTCTTGCCGTGCATCTGGGTCTTGGCGCGAATGATGCGGCCGCCCAGCGCCGCGCCGATGCTTTGGTGGCCCAGGCACACCCCCAGGATCGGCAGCCGGCCGGCGAATTCCCGGATCGCCGGCACGCAGATGCCGGCCTCGGCGGGCGAGCACGGGCCGGGCGACAGCACCAGCTGGTCCGGCTTCATCGCGCCGATCTCGGCCAGCGTGACCTCGTCGTTGCGCACCACCCGCACCTCTTCGCCCAGCTCGCCGAAATACTGCACCAGGTTGAAAGTGAAGGAATCGTAGTTGTCGATCATGAGCAGCATGGTCAGGACTCCCGCCGTGCCGCCCCAAGGGAGGCCTGCCCCCTCGGGGGGCTGTGAATGAAATGAACGTGGGGGCTCATCAAAATCCCTCCTCGACCAGTTCAGCGGCGCGGATCACGGCCCGCGCCTTGGCCTCGGTTTCCTTCCACTCCAGCTCGGGCACCGAATCGGCCACCACGCCGGCACCGGCCTGCACGTAGAGCGTGTTGTCCTTGACGATGCCGGTGCGGATGGCGATCGCCACGTCCATGTCGCCGGCGAAGCTGAGGTAGCCGCAGGCGCCGCCGTAGATGCCGCGCTGGCTGATTTCGAGCTCGTCGATGATCTCCATCGCGTGGATCTTGGGCGCGCCGCTGAGGGTGCCCGCCGGGAAGCTGGCGCGCAGCACGTCCAGGCTGGTCAGCCCGGGCTTGAGCAGGCCCTCGACGTTGCTGACGATGTGCATCACGTGCGAGTAGCGCTCGATGCCGAAGGCTTCGGTGACCTTGACCGAACCGGTCTGCGCCACCCGGCCGACATCGTTGCGGGCCAGGTCGATCAGCATCACGTGCTCGGCGCGCTCCTTGGCATCGGCCAGCAGTTCGTGCTCCAGCTGGCGGTCGGCCTCCGGCGTGGCACCGCGCGGTCGGGTGCCGGCGATCGGGCGGATGGTCACCACCTCGCCTTCGGGTCGGGTTTCCTGCCGCACCAGGATCTCGGGCGAGGCACCGACGATCTGGAAATCGCCCATGTCGTAGTAGTACATGTAGGGCGAAGGGTTGAGCGAGCGCAGCGCGCGGTACAGCGACAGCGGCGACTCGGTGTAGCGCTTCTTCAGACGCTGGCCCAGCACGATCTGCATGCAGTCGCCGGCAGCGATGTATTCCTTGGCCTTGAGCACCGCGCGTTCGAAATCCGCCTTGTCGAATTCGCGCTCCACCGCGTAGCTGGCGCCGCGCCGCACCACCGGCGCGGCCACGCTGTAGCGCAGCTTGTCGCCCAGCTCGGCCAGGCGCTTCTTGCCGTTGAAGTAGGCCTCGGGCTTCGCCGGGTCGGCCCACACGATCAGGTACAGGCGGCCCGAGAGGTTGTCGATCACCGCCAACTCCTCGGTCTGCAGCAGCAGGATGTCCGGCGTGCCGATGCCGCCGGCCTTTCTGACGCCGGCCAGCTTCTTTTCCATGTAGCGCACCGTCTCGTAGCCGAAGTAGCCGGCCAGTCCGCCGCAGAAGCGCGGCAGACCGGGCCGGATCGCCGGCTTGAAGCGCTGCTGGTACTCGGCGATGAAGTCGAGCGGATTGCCCTCGTGGGTTTCCACCACGCGGCCGTCGGTGACGACTTCGGTCACACCGTCGGTGGCCCGCAGCAGCGTACGGGCCGGCAGGCCGATGAACGAGTAGCGGCCGAAACGCTCGCCCCCCACCACCGACTCCAGCAGGAAGCTGTGCTTGCTGCCACCGGCGAGCTTCAGGTAGAGCGACAGCGGGGTTTCGAGGTCGGCAAAGGCTTCGGCGATCAGCGCGATGCGGTTGTAGCCTTCGGCGGCCAGGCTCTTGAATTCGAGTTCAGTGATCACAGGTCGGTTCCTCCGGGGCCCGGAGCACGGCGCAGCCTGGGATCGGGCCGCCGCGGTGTCGGGCTGAGATGGGGTGGCGGCCTCGGGGCCGCCGCGGAGATCCGGCGCAGGCCGATCGGGCGATCGGCCGACACGCGGCAAATGGACTCAGGCTCGCCAGCGACGCCAGGGCCAGGCTCCCCGGTCGTTTGACGACGCCATCCATTTGCGCGGTATGAACATGCGCAAAGTGTAGCAGCGCCCATCCCTCCGGTGCATCCCGCTGGACAGGCCCGGCGACGCCAGCGACACTGCCGCGCCGGGTCGACGACCGAGCCGACCGGTGTTGTATGCAGGAGCAGTTTCATGAAGCGTCGTCTTGTTGTTCCGGGGCTGGCCCTCGCCCTGGCCTGCGGCTTGTCGGCCGCACCGCCAAGGGCCCACGCCGAAGACGTGGCCGGCGTGCCCTACGAGCCCACGGCCCAGGTCGGATCGAGCCGCCTGCTGCTCAACGGCGCGGGTGTCCGCTACAAGCTGATCTTCAAGGTCTACGCCGCCGGCCTGTACACCAGCGTCCGGGCGACCACCCCCGACGCGGTCTACAACGCGCCGGGGCCGCGGCACCTGCACATCGTGATGCTGCGCGCCATCGACGCCCACGAGCTCGGCAAGCTCTTCACCCAGGGCATGGAGAAGAATGTCCCGGCCGAGATCTTTGCGCGCTCGATCAACGGCACGCTGCGGCTGGCGGACCTGTTCTCGCGCCGGCACACGCTGGCCGCCGGTGAATCCTTCGACGTCGACTGGCTGCCGGGTACCGGCACCGTCGTGTCGGTCAACGGCCATCCCGAAACGGAGCCGATCAAGGAGCCCGAGTTCTTCACCGCGCTGATGAGCATCTGGCTCGGACCGCACCCCGCCGACGAACAGCTCAAGCAGGCGCTGCTCGGTCACCGCGCGGTGACCCGCGCTTACGGCAGCTGAAGACAGCGCGCCCCCACCGGCCGGGTCGAGCCAGCCGGCCCGCAGCGCAGGTCACGCCGCCAGGCTGCAGTTGTGGCGGGTCGTACCCTGCTCGACCTGCAGCGTGCTGTGATGGACCGAGAAGCGCTCGGTCAGGGCTGCGGCGATCACATCGACCTCGACATCCCCGGGATAGCCGTCGGGCATCACCAGGTGCACGGTCAGCGCGGTCTCGGTCGTGCTCATCGCCCAGATGTGCAGGTCGTGCACGTCGCTGACCCCCGGCAGCGCGCGCAGGTAGCGCGCCACCTCGGTCGCATCGACGCCGGGCGGCACCGCGTTCA
Source organism: Ideonella sp. sgz306126 (assembly GCF_056032705.1). NCBI lineage: Bacteria > Pseudomonadati > Pseudomonadota > Betaproteobacteria > Burkholderiales > Sphaerotilaceae > Ideonella > Ideonella sp. sgz306126. Next base: position 867,341 of record NZ_JBVYWP010000002.1, on the reverse strand, counting down.
GCGCCAGTTGCACCGAATCCCGGAGCAGGCCCCAGGTCCCCGCCAGCACCACGGCGACGATGACCAGGCTGACCAGCGGGTCCAGGAGATACCAGCCGGTGTACAGCATCGCCGCACCGGCCACCACCACGCCGAGCGACACCGCGGCGTCCGCCGCCATGTGCAGATACGCGCCGCGCAGGTTCAGGTCCCCCCGGCTCCCCTCCATCAGCATCCAGGCCGAGACGCCGTTGACGACGATGCCTGCGCCGGCCACCCACATCACGGTCAGCCCGGCCACCGCCGGCGGCTGGGACAGGCGCAACACCGCTTCCCAGCCGATCGCGCCACAGGCGATCAGCAACAACATGGCATTCGCCAGCGCCGCGAGGATCGAACTGCCGCGCAAGCCGTACGTGAAGCGCTCGCTGGGCGTGCGGCGCTGCATCAGCATCGCCGCATACGCCAGCGCCAGCCCGAGGACATCCGACAGGTTGTGGCCGGCGTCCGCTACCAAGGCGGTCGAGTGGGCGGCCAGGCCGTACCCGAACTCCACCGCCACGAACGCGGCGTTCAACACCATGGCGACGATGAAAGCCTTGCCCTGCCGGCGCGGGTCGCCATGGTGATGGTGGTGGCTGCCATGGTCATGGTCGTCATGGACATGGCCGTGGCCGTGATCGTGGCCGGCATGGGCGTGGTCGTCCGCATGGCGGCAGGTCGAGTCGTGGTCGTGGTCGTGGTCGTGGTCGTGGTCGTGGTCGTGGTCGTGAGCCATCAGTCGGCGTCTCCGTCAGGTTCTGCAATGTGATCGAGCATGTCCGCAAGCACGCCCGAGACATGGCGGTCCGCCGCGGCGTAGAACACCTGCTTGCCGTGCCGATCGGCCTTGACCAGCCGCGCTGCGCGCAGCAGCCGCAGGTGATGGCTGACCAACGAGGGGCTCAGGCGGAGTTGGTCCGCGATGTCGCCCACCGCAATCGGCGCGTCCAGGCAGGCCAGCACGATGCGCAGGCGGGTGGTATCACCCAGCAGGCGAAACATGTCGGCGAGTTGGATGATGTCGCCGTCGCTCGCGGGGGCCATCGATTGATCAAATAAGTGAACAGATGTTCACATGATAGCCAACACGAACGCCGCGAACGGCGGAGACCACAACGCAAAGCGGGCGGCCCGGGTGGATCACCCGGGCCGCCCGCAGCAATATCGCCGCAGCGACGGAAGCGCTCAGAACGCCGATACGCCGTTGGGTGTGCCCAGCCCGGTCGGGCCGTCATAGCCCACGCCCGCCGTGCAGAGGTAGGCCGGGCTGCAACTCCCATTGCTGCCCGAGGTGACGTCGAACAAGGCGCCCACGTTGGCGTAGGGGTCGCTGCCGTAGTTCACCGGCCCGCCGTTGACGGCATAGACACCGCCGATCACCGGCGCCGCCACGCTGGTGCCACCGAACACCAGCCAGCCGGACGTCGTCGAATTGACCGGGCCGTAGACGGCCACGCCGGTCGACGGGTTCGCCACCGCCGAGACATCCGCCACGGTGCGCTTGGCGCAGCCCGCATCCGTCTGCCAGGCCGGCTTCGCATACACGGTGCTGCAGCCACTGCCCGCACCGGACCAAGCCGTCTCCGACCAGCCCCGATCGTTCACCGCCTTGACCAGCGTGGTGCCGCCGACGGCCGTCACATGCGGCGACGACGCCGGGAACTCGACCCCGTAGCCGCCGTCACCCGAACTCACCGTCACGGCCTGCCCGGGGTGGTTGTAGCTGGGTTCGTAGCCGGAGGTGCCCGATTCGCCGCCGCCATAGCTGTTGCTGATCACCAGTACGCCGGGCAGCGTCGAGGCGGTGTTGACCGCCGTGGCCAGGTTGGCGTAGCTGTTGCTGTTGGCCTCGACCAGCACGATCTTGCAGCTCGGGCAGATCGCGCTGGCCATCTCGATGTCCAGCGCCTCTTCCTGGTTCCAGCCCAGGTTGGTGGCCGGATAGTTCTTGCCGCCGTTCTGATCGACCTGCTTGAAGCAGCCGTTCTTCTTGGTGCACGGCGGCAGGCCGAACTTCTTGCGATAGACCTTGAGATCGGCGTTCGCGGTCTTGTAGTGGTAGGCGTCAACGATCGCGATCACGGTGGTCGCGCTGCCGGTGCCGGTCACCTTGTACGCACTGCGCAAGTCGGCCGGCCCATAGCCTTGAGGCAGCAGGTTCGGCACCAACTGCCCATTGACGTTCGACACGATTCGGGCATGGCAGCGTGCATGCCCCGCGGGCGCCGGGCCCGCGCAGGCCTGGACGCTCGGCACCGTCGGCACGGCGTCCTGTCCGGGGGCTGCACTCTGGGCGAAAACGCCCAGGCTGATCAGGCATCCGCCGGCCACCGCGGCCCAGCCGAGACACCATGACTTCAAACCTTGCATGACGGGTCTCCTGTGAAGTTCGATCCGAATTGATCGGACCCCATTGGGAACTTCGCACGGCCAGCGTCAACCCAGGTTCTAGGGACTATCCCTAGGGTGGAGCGGCACCGCGGCGTGCCCCTGGCGGCCGATGCCGCGCCCGGCCCGTCACGTCACACCAGCGAGTCGCGCCGCAGCAGCACCGCGCCGGTCAGGTCCTGATAGCGCCGCAGCAGGTCCAGCACGCGGCGCGGCGTGTAGGGCTTCACGACGAAACCGCTGGCGCCCATGGCCAGCGCCTGCCGCACGTTGTCGGCCGAACTCTTGCCGGTGACCATGGCGACGAAGGCCGACGGATCGGCCTCGCGGATCTGCTGCAAGACGGCGAATCCGTCCAGGCCGGGCATGTCCAGGTCCAGAAAGGTCACGCGCGGATAGAGCTCGAACCAACGGCTCAACGCCTCCACGCCGTTGCGCGCCTCGCTGATCTGCAGGCCGCCGGCGAAGTTGCGCAACACCGCCGACAAGATCTCCCGGCTGGCGCCGGTGTCGTCGGCGATTAGCACGTCGCAGCCATGGGTGCGTCGGGTCCGGTCCGCGTCGGCGGAACGGACGGCATCGGGCTCGTCGGCAGCAACGCTGGCACCGGCCGCCGCGATCTGCGCCGACACGTCGTCGGTCCCGCTCATCGCACCCCCTGCTCCGTTGGCGCCACCACGCGCCAGCCGGCCACCAGCAGCGCCTCGCAACAGGTTTGCGCTTCGTCAAACCGACCCGCATCGATCAGGACTTCCACCGGCCGCGCCAGCCGGCTCAGGGCCGGCTGGCCCAGGCTGCCGGCCGCCCCCTTCAGGCGGTGCGACGCGCCACGCAGCGCAGGCCATTGGCGGTCGTGCAGGGCCGTCTCGATCTCGGCGAGCATCGCCGGCAAACCGAGCAAGAACTTCGATGCCAGGCGCGCGACCAACGCGTCCAGCGCCACCTGCGCGGCGGCGTCCAGCACCTCCTCGGGTTCGCGCAGGCACTCCAGCGCCGACCGCACCGCAGCCGGCTCCGCCGGCAACACCCATCCGCCGTCAAAACCCAGCGCCGCCAGATCGGTCTCGGACACCCTCTCCTCTTCGGGCGCCAGCGCCAGCAGCGTGCCGCGGTAGCCGGCCCCGCGCAGCAACGACGCCACACCCGCGCCGTCCAGTCCGGGCAGGCGCAGCTCAATCAACAGCATGCCGTGATCCCCGGCCAGCGCCTGCTCGACCACTTCCTCGCCATCGAACACCGCCGTCACGCCGGCACCGCACGCCGCCAGACAAGCCGCCAGGGCATCGCCGTACGGGTCCCTGCGGCATGCCAGCAGAACGCTGACGCGCGTGGACGGATCATCGACCTGGGATTGCGACACCGGCTTGCGTCCTTTCTGTGATGCTGCTCAGGAAACGGCGGGCCGCTCCTGGGTTGCGCTGGCTGCCCCGGCCGCCACGGCGACCCGGGAGACGCCAGTGTGTCGCCGACGGGCCGTCGCCAAGCGCTCAAACAACGGCACGCAAACCGTCCATTCGGCCGCCGACGCCGTTCAGCGCGCCAATTCGGCCCGCATCGCGGCCATCACCGCACGGTAATCCGGCTGGCCGAAGATCGCACTGCCCGCAACGAAGGTGTCGGCCCCGGCGTCGGCGATACGGCGGATGTTGTCGGTCTTGACCCCGCCATCGATCTCGAGCCGGATGTCGCGCCCCGAGGCGTCGATGATCTTGCGCACCTTCTCGGCCTTGCGCAACGTGCTGTCGATGAAGCTCTGGCCGCCGAAGCCCGGGTTGACGCTCATCAGCAGCACCACGTCGATCTTGTCGATCACCCACTCCAGCACGTCCAGCGGCATCGCCGGGTTGAACACCAGGCCGGCCTGGCACCCCTCGGCCCGGATCAGCTGCAGCGTGCGGTCCACGTGGGCCGAGGCGTCCGGGTGGAAGGTGATGATGTCCGCGCCAGCCTTGGCGAAGGCCTGCGCCAGCGCATCCACCGGTTGCACCATCAGGTGCACGTCGATCGGGGCCGGCGTGCCATCGGGCTTGACCGCATGCGGCTTCAACGCCTGGCAGACCATCGGGCCGAAGGTCAGGTTCGGCACGTAGTGGTTGTCCATCACGTCGAAGTGGATCCAGTCGGCGCCGGCGGCCAGCACGTCTTTCACCTCCTCGCCCAGGCGGGCAAAGTCGGCGGACAAGAGGCTGGGGGCGATGCGATAGGCGGGCATGGGCAACAGACCGAAAGGGGTGAAGAAGGCGAGCGACCGGAATTCTAGGCAGGCTTGCTAGCATCGGGTCCATGACCGGACCCCAATTCACCTGCACGGTGGTGACGCAATACCTGCCCGAGCAGTCGTCGGCGGCCGACAAGGTCTACGCCTTCGCCTACACCATCACCATCCGCAACACCGGCGCCGTCACGGCCCAGCTCGTGGCGCGGCACTGGCAGATCACCGACAGCGCGGGCCATGTCGACGAAGTGCGCGGCCTGGCCGTGGTCGGCCACCAGCCGCTGCTCAAGCCGGGCGAGCAGTTCGAATACACCAGCTGGACCCGGCTGGCCACGCCGCGCGGCCGGATGCAGGGCACGTTCTTCTGCATCACCGAAGAGGCGCGCTGGTTCGAGACGCCGATCCCGGCCTTCGAGCTCTCGCAGTCGCACGCGCTGCATTGACGGCTCGCCACGGCGGCTCAGGGTTCGGGCCGCGTGGCATCCTCGGCCTCTTCGAGGGGCTCGTTCGGGCTGCGGCCTGACACCGTCCACCAGACCATGAACACCAGCAAGCCGGCCGCGCCGACGGCTTCAAAAAACAAGGTCCACATGCATTCGTCCTCTAGGCACCCAGGCACCAAGGCTGCATTGTCGCGCTGGCGCCGGGCCGGCGCGGCGCTGGCGGCGCTGAGCCTCGCCGCCTGCGGCCTGCTGCCCTCGCAGGGGCCGGCGCCGGTCGAGTCGCGCAGCCCCGTGGTCGCGCCGGTACCGCCCGGCGAACCGGCGGCCGGCGCGATCGAGCGACCCCACGCCCGCTGGGTTCCCGCCCGCTATGCCGATTTGCCGGGCTGGTCGGCCGACCGGGCTGCCGCGTTCTTCCCGGCACTGCGCCTGGGCTGCGCCCGACCGGCCGAAGGCTGGGCGCGGCTGTGCAGCCAGGCACGCGACTTCACGCCTGCCGACGACGCCAGCGCCCGCCAGTGGCTGGAACAGCGGCTTCAGGTGCTGCGGGTGGAATCGCCGGACGGCGACGCTACCGGCCTGGCCACCGGGTACTTCGAGCCGCTGGTGGCCGCACGCCGCCGCCCCACCGCGCGCTTCAACGTGCCGCTCTACGCCCCGCCCGCCGACCTGGGCCGCCGCAAGCCCTGGTGGACGCGCCAGCAGCTCGACACCCAGCCCGCCGCTCAGGCGGCCTTGCGAGGCCGGGAAATTGCCTGGGTCGACGACCCGCTGGACGCCTTGATGCTGCAGGTGCAGGGCTCGGGCCGGCTGCAACTGACCGAACCGGACGGCACGGTGCAGCTGCTGCGCCTGGCCTATGCCGGCAGCAACGACCAACCCTACCGTTCGGTGGGCCGCTGGCTGATCGATCAGGGCGAGCTGCAACCCGGCGAAGCGTCCTGGCCGGCGATCAAGGACTGGGCTCGGCGCCATCCGCAGCGCCTGACCGAGATGCTGGCGCAGAACCCGCGCCTGGTGTTTTTCCGCGAGGAACCGCTGCCCGATCCGACGCTGGGCCCCAAAGGCGCCCAAGGCGTGCCGCTGACCCCGGGCCGCTCGATCGCGGTCGACCCGCTGAGCATTCCGTACGGCACGCCGGTCTGGCTGGACAGCACCGAGCCGCTGTCGGCCCGGCCGCTGCAACGCCTGGTGATGGCGCAGGACACCGGCAACGCCATCGTCGGCGCCGTGCGCGCCGACTACTTCTGGGGTTGGGGCGACGAGGCCGAGGCGCAGGCCGGGCGGATGAAGCAGCCGCTGCACGCCTGGGTGCTGTGGCCCAAGTCCTGAGCGCCGCGCGGCCCGGGCCGGCTCAGCGACGGCGGATGCGCACCTCGACCACGCGTCCGGCATCGGCCGACGCCGGGCGGGTCGACACGCTGTAGCCGTCGGTCGCCGCGTCGGGGCCGGCCGGCTCCAGTTGCGCCAGCGGCACCCATTGATCCAAAGGCACGTCCAGCTGGCCGGCCAGATCGGTCTGGTCGGCTGGGACGTCGTCGCTCACGGCCTCCTGCGGCAGGCTCAGCGCCCAGCGCAAGTCCACCGGCGCGGCGCCGCCGCCCCAGCGCGGCTGAAAGACCAACCGGGTTTGCCGGGCCACCATCCGGGTGCCGCCGCGCAGCCCCTGCCCCCGGGGCGTCCAGATCCAGTGCAAATCCTGCAGCGGCTGCCAGTGGGTCAGCTGCATCTGCGCCGTCTCGCCGTTGCGCACCCACAGTACCGGCAACGCGCCGGACGGTCGCCCCGCAGCCACCGTGCCGACGACCTGGTCGCCGGCCCCTGCACTGCGCGAGCGGGTGGAGACCACGCGATCAGGCTGGCCGCCGGTCATGCCGACGGCGGGTCTCGCAGTGGCCTCGCGCAATTCGATCTGCAGTTCGACCCGGGGCAGTCCGGCGCGCTGCGCCGCTGCGGGCCGGCGCGCGGCGGCCCCTGGCGCCGTCTCGGCCCGCGCCCCCCAGGGGAGCCACGCCGCCACGGCCGCCGTCACGACCCAGGCAGCCGCGCGCCACCTCGGCCGAGGTGGAACACATCGCGCCCCGGCGGGGGCGGCATCGGAATAAAGGAATGAACGCATCGTTCCAGCTTATCGGCAGTGCTTGGCGGCCAGTCGGTGGAATCACGCCCCTCGCCCCCCTCTGTTCCGGCTCGACCGGGGCCGCCTGCCCGACCTGGCCGGCGGCCGCACGCGTCAGGGACTGCCCGGTCGCAGATGCCCCAGCGGCAACGCGCCGCCGGCCTTGACCTCGCCCAGCGAGAAGCTGGTGTGCAGGTCCTTCACGGTCGGCAGCTTGAACAAGGTGTCCATGGTCCAGCGCGAATAGGCGTCCAGGTCGGTCACCAGCACCTGCAACTCGAACGTGCCGGCGCCGCTGATGTAGTGGCAGGCGATCACCTCCGGCCATTCGCGGATCGCCGCCTCCAGCGCCCGGGTGGTGTCGGCGTTGTCGCGCTCGGTATCCACCCGCACGAAGGCCAGCACGCCCAGGCCGATCTTGCGGCGGTCGATCTCGGCCCGGTAGCCGGTGATCACGCCGATCTCCTCGAGCCGCCGTACCCGCCGCCAGGTCGGCGCGGGCGACAGGCCGATGGCCGCGGCCAGATCGGCATTCGACTGGCGGGCGTCGCGCTGCAGCGCCGCCAGGATCGCCACGTCGTAGCGGTCCAAGGCGGCGGGGCCGCCGGGCGCCGGTGAAATTCGGGTTTTCACTGATTCGCCTGAATTTGGCATGAATGTTTCCTTCGATTGACTATTTTCGCAATATTGTTTTCTCATCATGCGGCCAGAGGCAATCGAAAGAAAGCACCTGTCGCGACCTTGCTCCTACACTCGATCCACTGCCACCGGCGTTTGCGGCGGGGCCGGGTCACAAGCCCAGCCTCGCTGCGCGCCTCGTCGCACCCTGTGCACGCAAGGAGTCCCGCCATGAACGCCCCGCTCCCCGACGCCGTCCTGAAGGCGTTGTCCACCGTCACCCTGGACGACAAGTACGCGCTGCCCAGCGGCCGGGCGTTCATGAGCGGCGTCCAGGCGCTGGTGCGCCTGCCGATGCTGCAGCAGGTGCGCGACGCCGCCGCCGGCCTGAACACCGCCGGCTTCATCAGCGGCTACCGCGGCTCGCCGCTGGGCACCTACGACCAGGCTTTGTGGGCCGCCAAGAAGCATCTCGCGGCGCGGCACATCGTCTTCCAGCCCGGCGTCAACGAGGAATTGGGCGCCACGGCGGTCTGGGGCACGCAGCAACTGGACCTGTTCCCCCAGAAGGCGAAGTTCGACGGCGTGTTCGGCCTCTGGTACGGCAAGGGCCCGGGCGTGGATCGCTGCCTGGACGTCTTCAAGCACGCCAACATGGCCGGCACCTCGCAGCACGGCGGCGTGATCGCGATCGCCGGCGACGACCACGTCGCCAAAAGCTCGACCGCACCGCACCAGAGCGACCACGTCTTCAAGGCCTGCGGCTTCCCGACCTTCTTCCCCTCCAGCGTGCAGGACATCCTGGACATGGGGCTGCACGCGTTCGCGATGAGTCGCTTCGCCGGCGTGTGGACCGGGATGAAGACGATCCAGGAGGTGGTGGAGTCGGCCGGCAGCGTCGACGTGTCGCCCGACCGGGTCAAGATCGTGCTGCCCGAAGACTTCCGGATGCCGCCCGGCGGCCTGCACATCCGCTGGCCCGATCCGCCACTGGAACAGGAAGCGCGGCTGATGGACTACAAGTGGTACGCCGCGCTGGCCTATGTGCGCGCCAACCGACTGAACCACGACGTGATCGCCAGCCCGCGCGACCGCTTCGGCATCATCGCCAGCGGCAAGGCCTTCAACGACACCCGCCAGGCGCTGGCCGACCTCGGGCTGGACGACGCGAGCTGCCACGCGCTGGGCATCCGGCTGCACAAGGTCAACGTGGTGTGGCCGCTGGAAGCGACGATCACCCGCGAATTCGCGCAAGGCCTGCAGGAGATCCTGGTGGTCGAGGAAAAGCGCCAGGTCATCGAATACCAGCTGAAGGAAGAGCTCTACAACTGGCGAGCGGACGTGCGGCCCAACGTGATCGGCAAGTTCGAGGAGGACGAAGGCGACCTCTCCGGCGGCGAGTGGAGCCGGCCGAACCCGAGCGAGAACTGGCTGCTGCGCGCCAAGGCCGACCTGACGCCGGCGATCATCGCCAAGGCGATCGCCAAGCGCCTGAAAAAGCTGGGCGTGCCGCGCGAGATCGCCGCCCACATGGATGCGCGCCTGGCGGTGATCGCCGCCAAGGAGCAGCAGCTCGCCGCGATGGACGTGAGCACGGCCGAGCGCACGCCGTGGTTCTGCTCGGGCTGCCCGCACAACACCAGCACCCGTGTGCCCGAAGGCTCGCGCGCAGTGGCCGGCATCGGCTGCCACTACATGGTCAACTGGATGCCCGGTCGCCACACCGAGACCTTCACCCAGATGGGCGGCGAAGGCGTGCCCTGGGTCGGCCAGGCGCCGTTCACCGGCGAGCAGCACATCTTCGCCAACCTCGGCGACGGCACCTACTTCCACTCCGGCCTGCTGGCGATCCGCCAGAGCATCGCCGCGGGCGTCAACATCACCTACAAGATCCTCTACAACGACGCGGTGGCGATGACCGGCGGCCAGCGCGTCGGCGAGCGCCCCGAAGGCCACAGCGTGCTGCAGATCATGCACAGCCTGGTCTCGGAAGGCGTGGCGCGACTGGTGATCGTGACCGACGAGCCGGCGAAGTACGCCGGCGTCGCGCTGTCGCCCGGCGTGACCGTGCACCACCGCGACGAGCTCGATGCGATCCAGCGCCAGTTCCGCGAGATCGCCGGCACCACCGCGATCATCTACGACCAGACCTGCGCCACCGAAAAGCGCCGCCGCCGCAAGCGCGGCACGCTGGTCGACCCGGCCCAGCGCGTGGTGATCAACGAGCTGGTCTGCGAAGGCTGCGGCGACTGTTCGGTGCAGAGCAACTGCGTCTCGGTCGAACCGCTGGAGACCGAGTTCGGCCGCAAGCGCCAGATCAACCAGAACAGCTGCAACAAGGACTTTTCCTGCGTCAAGGGCTTCTGCCCCAGCTTCGTCACGGTCCAGGGCGGCACGCTCAAGAAGCCCAGTGCCGCCGCCACGCCGGCGCTGCCGCCGGTGCCCGAGCCGGTGCTGCCGGTGGCCCGCGAGGCCTGGGGCATCGTGGTGGCCGGGGTCGGCGGCACCGGCGTGATCACGATCGGCCAGTTGCTGGGCATGGCGGCCCACCTCGAGGGCAAGGGCGTCGTCACGCAGGACGCGGCCGGCCTCGCCCAGAAGGGCGGTGCCACCTGGAGCCACGTGCAGATCGCCGAGCGGCCCGAGGCGCTCTACACCACCAAGGTCGACACCGCCAAGGCCGATCTGGTGATCGGCTGCGACGCCATCGTCACGGCCCACAAGACCACCCTCGCGGTGCTGCATCCCGAGCGCAGCTTCGTCGCGCTCAACACCCACCGCACGCCGACCGCCAGCTTCATCGGCGACGCCGACTGGCAGTTCCCGGCGGCCGCCTGCGAGAACGCGGTGGCCCAGGCGGTCGGCGCCGGCCACGTCGCGGCCTTCGATGCCGAGCACCTGGCCACCCGCCTGCTCGGCGACTCGATCTACACCAACCCGCTGCTGCTGGGCTTTGCATGGCAAAAGGGCCGCATTCCGCTGGGCCAGGCCGCGCTGCACCAGGCCATCGCGCTCAACGGCGTGCAGGTCGAGAAGAACCAGGCAGCCTTCGAATGGGGCCGGCGCTGCGCGCACGATCTGGCCGCAGTCGAGGCCTTGTTCGCCACCCGCCAGGTAATCCAGGTGGTGCGCCGGCCCGCGCTGGCCGAACTCGTCGCGCGGCGCGTCGAGTTCCTGACCGGCTACCAGAATGCGGCGTGGGCCACGCGCTACAGCGAGTTCGTCGAGCGGGTGCGCGCGGCCGAGGCACCGCTGGGCAGCACCCGGCTGGCCGAGGCGGTGGCGCGCTACCTGTTCAAGCTGATGGCCTACAAGGACGAGTACGAAGTGGCGCGGCTGCACACCGACCCGGCCTTCACCGCCCGCATCGACGCGATGTTCGACGGCCCGGTGACCCTGGTGCACCACCTCGCGCCGCCGCTGCTGAGCCGCACCGACGCGCAGGGCCAGCCGCTCAAGCAGGCCTTCGGCCCGTGGATCCGGCCGGTGTTCAAGGGCCTGGCGAAGCTCAAGGGCCTGCGGGGCAGCGCGTTCGATGTCTTCGGCCGCAGTGCGGAGCGCCGCGCCGAGCGGGCGCTGATCGACGACTACCGGCAGGCCCTGGACGCGGTGCTGGCCGGGCTGAGCACCGACCGGCTGGCGCTGGCGGTCGAGATCGCCAGCCTGCCCGAGCAGGTGCGCGGTTATGGCCATGTCAAGGCGCGCCACCTCGCGGACCTGCAGCCGCAGTGGCAGGCGCTGATGGCGCGCTGGCGCGAAGGCATGGCGCCGCGGCGACCGGGCGCCTGAGGGGCCCGCCGGCTGCCGGCTGCCGGCTGCGCAGTACGGCGCAGCCGGCGCATCGCGCGGGGATACGCGAGCGCAATACGGTGCTTACATGTTCGCGCGATGATCCCTTCCGGTCGGCGGCCTGAATCGCTGGCCGGAAAGGATCCGACGATGAAGCTCTCGATCATCCGGCGTGGCACGCTGCTGGCGACCCTCGCCTGCCTGGCCGTCCCCGCCCTGGCGCAGGACCGCCACGACCACCGCGAGCGGATCATGCGCGGGCCGATGCGCTTCGACGCCCGCTACCACCACGACCATTACTACCCCTCGGTGGGTTTCGTCACCGGCGTGCTGCCCGGCGGCAGCATTGGCATCGGGTTTGGCGGCGGGCATTACTACTACAGCGGCGGCGTCTGGTTCCGGCCCTACGCAGGCCGCTTCGCGGTGGTGGTGCCGCCGATCGGCATCGTGGTGCCGATGCTGCCGCCGTCGTACGTGACGCTCTGGATCGGCGGCGCGCCGTACTACTACGCCAACGGCGCCTACTACGCGGCCGTCGCCGGCCAGGGCTATGCGGTGGTGGCGCCGCCCCCGGGCGCGGACGGCGCCCAGCCGGCACCCGCCGCGCCGCCGGCGCCCCCGGCACTGCCGGATCCGATTTACTACCCGCGCAACCAGCAAAGCGCCGAACAGACCGAAGCCGACCGCCAGGCTTGCAACCGCTGGGCCACCTCGCAGCCCCAGGCGATGGCCGACGCCAGCGTGTTCCAGCGCGCTGTCGCGGCCTGCATGGACGGCCGCGGCTACTCGGTGCGCTGAGCGTGCCCGTGCCCGGGGCCGACGACGCCACCCGGGCCTGCGCCGCCGCGGTTACAGTCATCCGGCATCGTGGCCGCGCGGCGGAACCCGCGCGGCGCGCTCCCGGCGGCCTGTCTCGCGCCGTTCGTGGGTCGGACAGATGCCCGCTGCCGACCCGTGGCGCCTGCCTGACCCCGTTTCGCCCTGTCACGACCCCAGCCCCCATCGGCCCCGCATGACCGCCCTCCCTCACCCCCCTTCCCGTCGCTCCCCTCGTCGCCCGACCGAATCGGGCCGGGTGGGGCCCTGGCTGCTCGTCGCGCTGCTGGTCCTGGGCCTCGGTGCCGTGGCCTGGACCTGGCGGGCGCACCATCCGGCTGCCGGTGGCCCGGGCGGGCGGGCCGCCGGCATGGCGGCCGGTGCCGGCCGGGCCGGCGGTTTCGGCGGCAGCCAGCCGGTGTCGGTCGGCCTGGCGGCGCGGCGTGACATCCACGTCAGCGTCAGCGCGATCGGCAACCTCGTCGCGTCGAACACCGCCACCGTGCACGCCCAGGTCAGCGGCGTGCTGCAGAAGCTCGATTTCACCGAGGGCGGCCCCGTCCGTGCCGGCCAGGTGCTGGCCGAGATCGATCCGCGCGCCTTCCAGGCGGCGGCCGACCAGGCCGCCGGCACGCTGGCGCGCGACCAGGCCCAGCTCGACAACGCGCGGCTGGACCTGGCCCGCTACCGCGATCTGCGCGCCAAGGATGCCGCACCCCAGCAACAGCTCGACACCCAGCAGGCGCTGGTGCGACAGCTGGAAGGCACCGTCAAGGCCGACCAGGGCACGCTGGCCAGCGCCCGCCTGCAGCTGGCCTACACGCAGGTGCGGGCACCGATCAGCGGCCGCGCCGGCCTGAAACAGGTCGACCTGGGCAACGTGGTCGGCCCGTCCGATGCGGCCGGCGTGGTCACGATCGCCCAGACCCGGCCGATCGCGCTGGTGTTCGCGGTGCCCTCGGCCCATCTGCCGGCGATCACCCAGGCCTTGCGCAACGGCCAGCCGCTGCCCGTGCAGGCCTGGGACCGCGAGGGCCAGCAGCGCCTCGCGCTGGGCCAGGTGGCCACGATCGACAACGCGATCGACCCGAGCACCGACACGATCAAGGTCAAGGCGATCTTTCCGAACGCCGACGACGCGCTGATCCCGAACCAGGCGGTCGGCGTCAGGCTGCAACTGGCCACGCTGGCGCAGACGCTGGCCGTGCCTCAAGCCGCCGTGCAGCGCGGCGCGCAAGGCTTCTACGTCTACGTCGTGAAGCCCGACAACACGGTGGGCGCCAGGCTGGTCCGGCCGGGCGCGGTCGATGGCGACTGGATGGCCGTCGCCGGGCCGCTGAAGCCGGGCGAGCGGGTCGTGGTCGACGGCATCGACCGGCTGCGCGAAGGGGCCCGGGTCGAGGTCATCGCCGCCGACCCGAACCAGCGCGCCGGTGCCGCCCCGGCGCCGCAGCGCCCGCGCGGCCAGGGCAGGGCCGCCTCGCGCGCCAGCGCCGCGTCGAACTGAGCGGCGCGCGCCATGAACCCGTCGCGCCTGTTCATCCAGCGCCCGGTCGCCACGTCGCTGCTGATGCTGGCCATCCTGCTGGCCGGCCTGCTGGCCTACCGGATGCTCCCGCTGTCGGCCCTGCCGGAGGTCGACTATCCGACGATCGCCGTCACCACGCTCTACCCGGGCGCCAGCCCCGACGTCATCTCCACCACCGTCACCGCGCCGCTGGAGCGCCAGTTCGGCCAGATGCCGGGCCTGGGGCAGATGACCAGCAGCAGCTCGGGCGGCGCCTCGGTGATCACGCTGCGCTTCTCGCTCGGCCTGTCGCTGGACGTGGCCGAGCAGGAGGTGCAGGCCGCGATCAACGCCGCCGGCAACCTGCTGCCGGGCGACCTGCCGATGCCGCCGGTCTACAGCAAGGTCAACCCGGCCGACGCCCCGGTGCTGACGATCGCCGTGACCTCGCCGTCCCTGCCGGTGATCAAGGTCCACGACCTGGTCGAGAACCGGCTCGCGCCCAAGCTCTCGCAGGTCGACGGCGTCGGCCTGGTCAGCATCGCCGGCGGACAGCGGCCCGCCGTGCGCATCCAGGCCAATCCCGCGGCGCTGGCGGCCGCCGGCCTGTCGCTGGAAGACGTGCGCAGCGCGATCGCCGCCGCCAACGTCAACCAGGCCAAAGGCAGTTTCGACGGCGCCCAGCGCGCCTCGACGATCGACGCCAACGACCAGCTGAAATCGGCCGCCGAATACCAGAACCTGATCCTCGCCTGGAAGAACGGCAAGGCGCTGCGCCTGAAGGATGTGGCGGCCATCGTCGACGATGCCGAGAACCTGCATCTGGCCGCGTGGTCGGACACCACGCCCGGCGTCATCCTCAACGTGCAGCGCCAGCCCGGCGCCAACGTGATCCAGACGGTCGACCGCGTCAAGGCCTTGCTGCCGCGCCTGCAGGCCAGCCTGCCGGCCTCGATCGACGTGCGGGTGATCGCCGACCGCACCACCACCATCCGCGCCTCGGTGGACGACACCCAGTTCGAGCTGCTGCTGTCGGTGGCCCTGGTCGTGATGGTGATCTTCCTGTTCCTGCGCAGCGCCAGCGCCACGCTGATCCCCAGCGTCGCCGTGCCGCTGTCGCTGGTCGGCACCTTCGGCGTGATGTACCTCGCCGGCTTCTCGATCAACAACCTGACGCTGATGGCGCTGACCATCTCGACCGGCTTCGTGGTCGACGACGCGATCGTGATGATTGAAAACATCGCCCGGCACCTCGACGTGCCGGGCGATGTTTCGGCGCAGGCTCATGTCGCTGAAAGCGACGTGAAGGACGCGAACGCGTCCGGCCGAAGCCAAAACATGGCGCCGGAAGCTCCGCTGTCGGCGCAGGCTCATGTCGCTGAAAGCGACGTGAAGGACGCGAACGCGTCCGGCCGAAGCCAAAACATGGCGCCGGAAGCTCCGCTGTCGGCGCAGGCTCATGTCGCTGAAAGCGACGTGAAGGACGCGAACGCGTCCGGCCGAAGCCAAAACATGGCCCTCACACCCATGGCCGCCGCCCTCAAGGGCAGCGAACAGATCGGCTTCACGATCATCTCGCTGACGGTGTCGCTGATCGCGGTGCTGATCCCGCTGCTGTTCATGGGCGACGTGGTCGGCCGCCTGTTCCACGAATTCGCGATCACGCTGGCGGTGTCCATCCTGATCTCCGCCGTCGTCTCGCTGACGCTGACGCCGATGATGAGCGCGCGCCTGCTGCGGCCCGAGGGCGAGCGTCGGCACACCCGGCTGGGGGCCTGGTTCGGCCAGGCCTTCGAGCGCCTGATCGACCGCTACGGCCGCGCGCTGGACTGGGTGCTGGACCGGCCGCGCGCCACGCTGGGCGTCTTCGGCCTGACGCTGTTGCTGACCGGCCTGCTGTACGCGGTGGTGCCCAAGGGCTTCTTCCCGGTGCAGGACACCGGCCTGATCCAGGTCATCACCGAGGCCACGCAGACCACCTCGTTCGGCGCGATGGCGGCGCGCCAGCAGGCGCTGGCCGCGGTGATCCTGAAGGACCCGGACGTGGACCACCTGGCGTCGTTCATCGGCGTCGATGGCGCCAACCCGACCCTCAACACCGGGCGCATGCAGATCTCGCTCAAGCCCTTCGCCCAGCGCAGCGATTCGGCCTCGGCGGTGATCCGGCGGCTGGCCGACGCCACCTCGCACGTGCCCGGCATCACCGCCTACATGCAGCCGGTGCAGGACCTGACGATCGAGGACCGGGTCTCCAAGACCCAGTACCAGTTCCTGCTCAGCTCGCCCAGCGCGGACGACCTGGCGCTGGCCACCGGCCAGTTGCTGACCCGGCTGAAGACCTTGCCCGAACTGGCCGACGTCGCCGACGACCTGCAGACCCAGGGCCTGCAAGCCTATGTGCAGATCGACCGCGAGGCCGCCGGGCGCCTGGGCGTGACCGTGGCCGCGATCGACAACGCGCTCTACGACGCCTTCGGCCAGCGCCTGATCTCGACCATCTACACCCAGTCCAGCCAGTACCGCGTGGTGTTGGAGGCCGGCGACCGCTTCCGTCGCGGACCGGCGGCCCTGGCCGGCCTGTACGTGCCCGGCAGCACGGTCGGCGCGAACGGCGTCGCGACGGCGGTCCAGGTGCCGCTGGGCTCGGTGGCGCAGGTCGTCGAGCGGCCGGCGGCACTGGCGATCAACCACGTGGCGCAGTTCCCGTCGGCGACGATTTCGTTCAACCTCGCCAGCGGCGTCTCGCTCGGCGCCGCGGTGGATGCGATCAAGGCACAGGAGGCGCAGCTGGCGCTGCCCGTCAGCGTCGAGACCAGCTTCCAGGGCGCGGCCGAAGCCTTCCGCGCCTCGCTGTCGAGCACGCTGCTGCTGATCCTGGCCGCCGTGGTGACGATGTACATCGTGCTGGGCGTGCTCTACGAGAGCTACATCCACCCGCTGACCATCCTGTCCACGCTGCCCTCCGCCGGCCTCGGCGCGCTGCTGGCGCTGCTCGTCTCGCACCAGGACCTGGGCGTGGTCGGCATCATCGGCATCGTGCTGCTGATCGGCATCGTCAAGAAGAACGCGATCATGATGATCGACTTCGCGCTCGACGCCGAGCGCGAACAGGGATTGACGCCGCGCCAGGCGATCCACCAGGCCTGCCTGCTGCGCTTTCGACCGATCCTGATGACCACCTTGTCGGCGCTGCTGGGCGCGCTGCCGCTGATGCTGGGCACCGGCGCCGGCCACGAGCTGCGCCTGCCGCTGGGGGTGACGATGGTCGGCGGGCTGATCGTCAGCCAGTTGCTGACGCTGTTCACCACGCCGGTGATCTACCTCGGCTTCGAGCGCCTGGTGCAGCGCCAGAGGGCCTGGCGCGAGCGGCGCGTGCAGGCCGGGCTGGCGCGGGCGGGTGGCGCATGACGCGGGCCGCCATCGAGCCCGGACGGGGTGGGCGGTGAACATCTCGGCCCCGTTCATCGCTCGGCCGGTGGCGACCACGCTGATCACGCTGGGCGTGGCGCTGGCCGGCCTGCTGGGTTTCCAGCTGCTGCCGATCGCGCCGCTGCCGCAGGTCGACTTCCCGACCATCTCGGTCAGCGCGTCGCTGCCCGGCGCCAGCCCGGACACCATGGCCGCCACCGTCGCCACGCCGCTCGAACGCGCGATGGGCAGCATCGCCGGCGTCAACGAGATCACCTCGCGCTCCTCGCTCGGCTCGACCAGCATCACCTTGCAGTTCGACTTGAACCGCGACATCGACGGCGCCGCGCGCGACGTGCAGGCCGCGATCAACGCCGCCCGCACGCTGCTGCCCACCGGCATGCCCGGCAACCCGACCTACCGCAAGGTCAACCCGGCGGCGGCGCCGATCATGATCCTGGCGCTGACCTCGGACACGCTGTCGCGCGGCCAGATGTACGACGCCGCGTCGACCGTGCTGGCGCAGCGCCTGTCGCAGGTCGACGGCGTGGGCCAGGTCACGGTCGGCGGCGGCGCGCTGCCCGCCGTGCGCGTGGAGCTCAACCCGGACAAGCTGGCCGCCGCCGGCATCGCGCTCGACAGCGTGCGCGCCGCGCTGGTCGCCACCAACGCCAACCGGCCCAAGGGCGCCGTGGAACAAGGCGGGCGGCACTGGCAGATCGGCGCCAACGACCAGGCCCGCACCGCGGCCGACTACGCCCCGGTGGTGCTGCGCTACCGCGACGGCGCCGCCGTGCGCCTGCGCGATGTCGCCGAGGTCAGCGATTCGGTGCAGGACGTGCGCAACTACGGCCTGGCCAACGGCAAGCCGTCGGTCGTGCTGTTCGTGCTGAAGGAGCCGGGCGCCAACATCATCGAGACGGTGCAGCGGGTGCGCGCGCTGCTGCCGCGGCTGCAGGCCTCGATCTCGCCGGCGATCGCCGTCAACGTGGTCAGCGACCGCACGCCGACGATCCGCGCGTCGCTGCGCGAGGTCGAGCGCGCGATGGCGATCGCGATCGGCCTGGTGATCCTGGTCGTGCTGCTGTTCCTGCGCAGCTGGCGCGCCACGCTGCTGCCGGCGGTCGCCGTGCCGGTCTCGCTGGCGGGCACCTTCGGCGTGATGTACCTGTGCGGCTACAGCCTGGACAACCTGTCGGCGATGGCGCTGACGGTGGCGACCGGCTTCGTCGTCGACGACGCGATCGTCGTGCTGGAGAACATCACCCGCCACGTCGAGCAAGGCATGGCGCCGCACGCGGCGGCCTTGCGCGGCGCGCGCGAGATCGGCTTCACCGTGGTGTCGATCAGCCTGTCGCTGATCGCGGTCTTCATTCCCATCCTGCTGATGGGCGGCGTCGTCGGGCGGCTGTTCCGCGAGTTCGCGGTGGTGCTGTCGTCGGCGATCCTGGTGTCGATGGTGGTCTCGCTCACCACCACGCCGATGATGGCCGCCCAGTTGCTGCGCACGCCCGCGCCCCGGCGCGCGCCAGGGCGGCTGGGCACCGCGTTGGCCCGTGCCAACCGCGCCGTCGTTCGCGGCTACCGCCGCTCGCTGGCCTGGACGCTGCGGCACCAGCCGGTGGCGCTGCTGTCGCTGCTGGCGGTGATCGTGCTCAACGTGACGCTGTACGCCACCATCCCCAAGACCTTCTTCCCGCAGCAGGACACCGGCGTGATGTTCGGCGGCGTGCAGGCCGACCAGAGCAGCTCGTTCGCGATGATGCGCCAGCGCCTGGACACCTTCATGGCGATCCTGCGCGCCGACCCGGCGGTGGCCAACGTCAACGGCTTCACCGGCGGCGGACGCACCAATTCGGCCAACTTCTACATCACCCTCAAACCGCTGGCCGAACGCAAGGTGCCGGTGGACGCGGTGATCGCGCGGCTGCGCAAGCGCCTGGCGCACGAGCCCGGCGCCAACCTGTTCATGGTGCCGGTGCAGGACATCCGCATCGGCGGCCGGCAGTCCAACTCGCAGTACCAGTACACCTTGCAGGCCGACGATCTGACCGATCTGCGGACCTGGGAGCCGCGGATCCGCAACGCGCTGTCGCAACTGCCCGAGCTGACCGACATCGACACCGACCAGCAGGACCACGGCATGCAGACTTCGCTGCTGATCGACCGCGACGCCGCCGCGCGGCTGGGCGTCAGCGTCAACAGCATCGACACCACGCTCAACGATGCCTTCGGCCAGCGCCAGGTCGGCGTGATCTTCAACCCGCTCAACCAGTACCGGGTGGTGATGGAATTCGCACCCGAATTCCTCCAGGACCCGGCCACGCTGGGCAAGGTCTATGTCACCAGCAACAGCGGCGCACAGGTGCCGCTGTCGGCCTTCGCGCGCGTGGAAACCACCAACACGCCGCTGGCCGTCAACCACCAGGCCGGCACACCCTCGTCGACGATCAGCTTCAACCTGCCGCAGGGCGTCTCGCTGTCGCAGGCCACCGCGGCGATCGACCGGGCGATCGCGCAGCTGGGCGTGCCGGTGTCGGTGCGCGGCGGCTTCGCCGGCACGGCCAACGCGTTCCAGCAGTCGCTGTCGTCTCAGCCCCTGCTGATCGCCGCGGCGATCGTCGCGATCTACCTGGTGCTGGGCATGCTGTACGAGAGCCTGGTGCACCCGGTCACGATTCTGTCCACGCTGCCGTCGGCCGGCGTCGGTGCGCTGCTCGCGCTGATGCTGTTCAACACCCAGTTTTCGATCATCGCGTTGATCGGCGTGATCCTGCTGATCGGCATCGTCAAGAAGAACGCGATCATGATGATCGACTTCGCGATCGCCCGGCAGCGCGCCGGCCAGACGAGCGCCGGCGCCGCGATCTTCCGCGCCGCGGGGCTGCGCCTGCGGCCGATCCTGATGACCACCGCCGCGGCGATCTTCGGCGCCGTGCCGCTGGCGCTGGGCACCGGCGACGGCGCCGAGATGCGCCAGCCGCTGGGCATCGCGATCGTCGGCGGCCTGATCCTGAGCCAGTTGCTCACCCTCTACACCACGCCGGTGGTGTTCGTGCTTATGGACCGGCTGCGCCGCCGCCCGCCGCAGCCGCGCGCAGCCCCCGTGCTTGCGCCGACGACCTAGGACCGCCCCATGCCCGCCCGCCCTCGCTCCTCCCCGTTCCGCGCCCGCCGCCTGGCCCCGCTGGGCGCCAGCCTGGTGCTGGGCGCCTGCGCGCTGACCCGCGTCGCGCCGCCGCCGCCCGTCGCCCCGCCGGCGCAGTTCAAGGAAGCCGGCGCGTGGCAAGCCGCCGCGCCCGAGGCCGCCGTGCCCGACCGCTGGTGGACGCTGTTCCAGGACCCGCAGCTCGACGCGCTGGAGCAGCGCCTGGTGATCGGCAACGAGAACCTGAAGGCCGCCGCGGCCCAGGTGGCCAGCGCGCGCGCCGTGGTCACGGCCAGCCGGGCCGCGCTGGCGCCGACCCTGTCGATCGGGCTCGCCGGAACGCGCAGCGCCGGCCCGAGCGGCGCAGCCGGCAGCGGCGCCCATCCGGCCAACAGCGTCTCGCTGAGCGCCAGCGCCGGCTGGGAGCTGGACCTGTGGGGCCGCCTGGCCCAGGCCAGCGAGGGCGCCCGTGCCAGCCTGCAGGCCAGCGCCGACGACCTCGCCGCGGCCCGCCTGTCGGCCCAGGCGCTGCTGGTACAGACCTATTTCTCGCTGCGCGCGGCCGACTGCGAACTGGCGCTGCTCGAACGCAGCGTGCTGGCCGATCAGCGCGCGCTGGAATTGACCCAGGCGCGCTACGACGCCGGCGTGGCCGCCCGCACCGACGTGCTGCAAGCCCAGACCCAGCTGCACAGCGTGCAGGCCCAGATGGCGGACTGGAAGGCGCAGCGCGCCCAGCTGGAACACGCGATCGCGTCGCTGCTCGGCGAGCCGGCGGCGCGCTTCGCGCTGGCCCGCGACGCGCGCTTGCCCGAGGTCCCGGCGGTGCCCGAGCTGCTGCCGGCCACGCTGCTGCAGCGCCGGCCCGACATCGCCGCGGCCGAACGCCGCATGGCCGCCGCGGCCCTGCAGGCCGGCCAGGCCCGCGCCGCGTTCTTCCCGGCGCTGAGTCTGTCGGCCGACGCCGGCTGGCGCCACACCTCGCTGAGCCAGCTGGTCAGCGCCCCGAACCTGTTCTGGTCGCTCGGCCCGTCGCTGGCCGAGGCCGTGCTCGACGGCGGCCAGCGCCGGCTCGCCAGCGCCCAGGCCCTGGCGGCGCTGGACCAGGCAGGCGCCAGCTATCGCCAGACCGTGCTGGCCGCGCTTCAGGAGGTGGAGGACAACCTGGTGCTGGCCACGCAGCTGCAGGACGAGTCGCAGTCCCAGTCCCAGGCCCTGCAGGCCGCGCAACGCGCGCTGGAGATCACGCTGGACCAGTACCGCGCCGGCACGGTCAGCTACCTGGGCGTGGTCAGCGCGCAGACCGCCGCCCTGAACGCCGAGGCCACGCTGCTGGCGGTGCGCAACCGGCAACTGGCGGCCGTGAACGAGTTGCTGAAGAACATCGCCGGCCGCTGGGCGCCCGCCTGAGGCCGCCGCGCGGCCGGATGCAGTAGAGTGGTCCGGCACCCCACCTCCGAGGAGAAGCACCGATGTTTCCCGAATACCGCGAGCTGATCCACCGGCTCAAGACCAGCGACCATCACTTTGCGCAACTGTTCGACAAGCACAACGCGCTGGACCAGCAGATCAGCAACATGGTGTCGGGCGTCGCGCCGGGCAGCCATGACGAGATCGAGATGCTGAAGAAGGAAAAGCTGCATCTCAAGGATCAGCTCTACGCCCTCTTGCGCAAGGCCGGCGGCTGAGCCGGGAGGCCTCCGCGCCCGAGGAGCGGCGCTCTGTCTACGGTGCCACCACCTGCCGCACGGCATGTTCCCAGCGGGCCAGGCGTTCCTCGGCCTGGTCGCGCGGCAAGGTCGGGTGGAAGCTGCGCTCCGCCCGCCAGTGCCGCGCCAATTCATCGGTGCTGCGCCACACGCCGGTGGCCAGGCCGGCCAGGTAGGCGGCGCCCAGCGCGGTGGTCTCGGTCACCGCGGGGCGCAGCACCGGAATGCCCAGCAGGTCGGCCTGGAACTGCATCAGCAAGTCGTTGACGCAGGCGCCGCCGTCCACGCGCAGCTCGCTCACCGGCCCCGCCCCGGCGGCCACCGCGTCGCGGCTCATCGCAGCCAGCAAGGCGGCACTCTGGAACGCGATGCTTTCCAGCGCCGCCCGCGCGATGTGGGCCACGGTGCTGCCGCGCGTCAGGCCGACGATGGCACCGCGCGCGTCGGCGTTCCAGTACGGCGCCCCCAGCCCGGTGAACGCGGGCACGAAGACCACGCCGCCGGCGTCGGGCACGCTCTCGGCCAGGCCTTGCACCTGGGCACTGCCGGGGATCGCGTGCAGGCCGTCGCGCAGCCACTGCACCACCGCGCCGCCGATGAAGACGCTGCCTTCGAGCGCGTACTGCGGCGTCCCCGCCGGCCGGGCTCCGTGGCCGGTCGCCGCGGCCCCGACCGGCCCGTCCCGGTCGCCGGGCATCTGCGCGGCGCAGGTGGTGATCAGGCCGTTGGCGCTGGCCAGGGCCTGCGCGCCGGTGTGCAGCAGCATGAAGCAACCGGTGCCGTAGGTGTTCTTGGCGACGCCGGCCCGAAAGCCGGCCTGGCCGACCAGCGCGCTTTGCTGGTCGCCGGCGATGCCGCCGATCGGGATCGGCGCGCCGAACAGCGCCGGATCGGTCTCGCCGTAGCGGTGGCTGCTGGCGCAGACCTGCGGCAGCAGGCTCTCGGGCACGTGCAGCAGGCCGGTCAGCTCGGGGCTCCAGCGGTGATGGTGGATGTCGAACAGCATGGTGCGCGACGCATTGCTGACATCGGTGGCGTGGACCCGCCCGCCGGTCAGCTTCCACAGCAACCAGCTGTCGATGGTGCCGAAGGCCAGCTCGCCCTGCGCGGCGGCGAGGTGGGCGCCGGGCACGTGGTCGAGCAGCCAGCGGATCTTGGTGGCCGAGAAATACGGATCGATCACCAGCCCGGTGGCCTGCCGGATGCGGTCCGCATGGCCTTGCTCGCGCAGCTGCGCGCACAGCGGCTCGGTGCGCCGGTCCTGCCAGACGATGGCGTTGTGGATCGGCGCGCCGCTGCGGCGGTTCCACAGCACGGTGGTCTCGCGCTGGTTGGTGATGCCTATCGCCGTCACGTCGCGCGCCTGCAGTCCGGCCTCGGCCAGCGCCTGCCGCGCGGTGGCCAGCTGGCTGGCCCAGATCTCCTCGGGGTCGTGCTCGACCCAGCCGGGCTGCGGAAAGATCTGGCGGAACTCGCGCTGCGCCCGGGCGACGATGCGGCCTTGGGCGTCGAACACGATGCTGCGCGAGCTGGAGGTGCCCTGGTCCAGGGCGAGCAGGTAGGTCATGGCGTCATCAGGCCGTCGTGAACAGGGGCCGACAATAGCGGCCCGTCCGCGACTTGACCACCCTGGTTTGCTTTGAGCCCCACGACCCCCCTGCCACCTGCCGATCCGATCGAGACGGATGTCCTCGTCGTCGGCGGCGGCATCAATGGCTGCGGCATCGCACGCGACCTGTCCGGCCGCGGCTGGCGGGTGCTGCTGGCCGAGCAGCACGACCTGGCCTCGCACACCTCGTCGGCCAGCACCAAGCTGATCCACGGCGGCCTGCGCTATCTGGAATATTACGAATTCGCGCTGGTGCGCAAGGCCTTGCAGGAGCGCGAGGTGCTGCTGCGCAGCGCACCGCACATCATGCGGCCGCTGCGCTTCGTGATGCCGCACGACCCGGCGATGCGACCGGCCTGGATGATCCGCCTGGGCCTGTTCCTCTACGACCATCTGGCCCGCCGCGAGGTGCTGCCCGGCTCGACCGGGCTGGACCTGCGCCGCGACGTGGCGGGCGCCCCGCTGCAGCCGCGCTTCACCCGCGGCTTCGCCTACTCCGATGGCTGGGTGGACGACGCACGGCTGGTGGTGCTGGCGGCGATCGACGCGCGCGAGCATGGCGCGACGGTGCTGACCCGCACCCGCGTGAGTCAGGCCCGGCGCGAGCCCACCGGCTGGCGCGCCACGCTGGTGGGCGACGACGGGCGCGAGCGGACGGTGCGGGCGCGCGCGCTGGTCAATGCCGCCGGCCCGTGGACCGAGCGCTTTCTGCGCGACGTGGCCCGGCCGGAGCACGGCGAGCCGCTGGCCCGCCGGCACCTGCGGCTGGTCAAGGGCAGCCACATCGTCGTGCCGCGCTGCTTCGAGCACGACCGCGCCTACCTGTTCCAGAACCCGGACCGGCGCATCATCTTCGCGATCCCGTACGAGCAGCGCTTCACCTTGATCGGCACCACCGACGAGGACTTCCACGGCGAACCCGGCCAGGCCGCGTGCAACGACGCCGAGGTCGCGTACCTGTGCGAACAGGCCAGCCGCTATTTCGCGCGGCCCGTGCTGCCGTCGACGGTGGTGTGGCGCTACGCCGGCGTGCGCCCGCTGCTGGACGACGAGGCCGGCGACGCCTCGGCGGTGACCCGCGACTACCTGCTCGAAAGCCACGCCGGCGGCGCGCCGCTGCTGAGCGTCTGGGGCGGCAAGATCACCACCTTCCGCAAGCTGGCCGAGGACGCCGCGAGCGAAGTCGGCCGGCTGCTGGGCGAGGTGCGCCGCCCCTGGACCGGGACCGCCGCGCTGCCCGGCGGCGACCTGCGCGAGTGGATCGGCGCGCCGCAACGACCCGACCTGGACATCGAGCGCCTGCAGCAGGCCGTCGCGCAGCGCCATCCCTGGCTGCCGGCCGCCACGGCGCGCCGGCTGGCGCAGGCCTACGGCAGCCGGCTGTCGCGGGTGATCGGCTCGGCCGCGTCGCTGCACGAGCTCGGCGACGAGCTCGCGCCGGGGCTGTTCGAGGCCGAGTTGCGCTACCTGCAACGCGAGGAGTGGGCACGCGACGCCGACGATGTGCTGTGGCGTCGCAGCAAACTGGGGCTGCACCTGGACGCGGCGCAGCGCCAGCGCGTCGCCGACGCGCTGCGGCCGTAGCGGCGCGAGGCGGCAGCGCCTGCCCCCACGGATCGCGCCTCCCGCATCCCCAAGTTCGCGCTTGCGCGGCGCTTGACCCGCGCCGCACACTCACGCGGGCGAGGCAAGCGGCCCGCGCCCTGGCGAGGCATCGACATGAACACAGCACTCCCTTCCCTGCCCTGGGTGGTGGCCATCGCGGCCATGGCGGTCGGCGCCGTGTCGCCGGCACAGGCCCAGGCCGGCCTGCAGCCCGGCCTGTGGGAACACCGGATGCAGATGAAGACCGCCAGCGGGCAGATGGAGGGCGCGATGGCGCAGATGCAGAGCCAGCTCGCCAACATGCCTGCAGAGCAGCGCAAGATGATCGAGGAGCGCATGTCCCACAGCGGTGTCGGCCTGGGTGGCGCGCCGAACACCGTGCGGGTGTGCCTGAGCAAGGAGCACGCCGCGCGCGGCGAGGCCCCGCAGGGCGACGGCCGCTGCCAGCAGCAGATCGTCCAGCGCAGCGGCGGCACGGTCAAATTCCGTTTCACCTGTTCGGGCAACCCGCCGTCCAGCGGCGAGGGCGAATACACCATCACCAGCCCGCGGGCCTACAGCGGCCACTCGGTGGTCGAGACGGTGGTCAAGGGCCAGCCCGAGCGGGTCGAGATGACCCAGTCGGGCACCTGGCTGAGCGCCGATTGCGGCGGGCTCAAGCCCGCCCCGTGAATGCCGCCGGCGAAGGGCTGCCTCAGCGCCCGCCGGCCACGTCGAGCACCGCGCCGGTGGTGTAGCTGGCCTCGTCCGACAGCAGCCAGACGATCGCCGGCGCGACCTCGTCGGCCCGGCCCAGCCGGCCCATCGGGATCAGGTGCTGGCTGGCGGCCACCCGCTCGGCATGGCCGCCGGACGCGTGGATCTCGGTGTCGATGATGCCGGGGCGCACCGCGTTGACCCGCACGCCTTCGGCCGCCACCTCGCGTGCCAGGCCGGCCGTGAAATGGTCGATCGCCGCCTTGCTCATCGAGTAGTCCAGGTAGAGCCCGGGCGAGCCGACCCGCGCCGCGGCCGACGACAGGTTGACGATCGCGCCGCCCCGGCCGCCGTGCCGGGTGCTCATGCGCCGCACCGCCTCGCGCGCGCACAGCACGCTGCCGCTGAGGTTGACGGCCCACATCCGCGCCAGCCGGGCGGCGCCCATCTCGTCGACGCGCGCCGCCACGTCGAGCACGCCGGCGTTGTTGACCAGGCCGCCCAGCGGGCCGAGCTGCGCCTCGGCCGCGGCGAACATCGCCATCACCTGGGTCTCGTCGGCGACGTCGGCCGCGACGGCGATGGCGCGCCGGCCCAGCGACCGGACCTGGGCCGCGACGGCCTCGGCGGCGTCGCGATCGCACCGGTAGTTCAGCGCCAGGTCCCAGCCCTGGCGGGCGGCCTGCAGCGCGGTGGCCGCGCCGATGCCGCGGCTGGCGCCGGTGATCAGCAGGGTGCGGGCACGGGGCGCGGCGTCAGGCATCGTGGGCGGTTCCGGCGAAGGGGGCGGGGGATGGCGGCGGCACGGTGCCGCACGCGAGGTAGATGGTACCCATCCACAGCCGCTCCACCACCAGGTCCGGCAGGCGCGCGGCCAGGGATCGCCAGGGCGCGTCCAACCCGCCCGGCGAGGTGATCGAGTACCAGGCGGCGCCGGCCACGAACAGGTTCCCGAAGCCGTTCCACGGCGCGGCCCAGCACAGGCCGCAGGCCACCACCCGGGCGCCCGGACGCAGATGGGCGAGCACATGGTCCAGTGCCGCGGGCTGCTGCAGGATGTCGTGCGTGAAGTGGAACAGCGCGCCATCGGCCGCTGCCGGAAGGCGCGCGCGGTCCGCCGTGGCCTGCTGCAGGTGGATGCGGGCGCCCGCCAGCTGCGCAGCCCGTCGGCGCGCCAGCCTCAGCATCGCCGGGCAGGGTTCCACCCCCCACACCTGTCCGCCGGGACGCACCCGGCGACTCAGGCCGGCCAGGCTCAGGCCGGTGCCGCAGCCCAGGTCGAGCACAGTCTGGCCTGGCGCCAGCGCCAGCTGTGCGATCGCCCGCTCCCGCAGCGGCTCGAAGACGGCCAGTTCCAGATCGTAGTGCGCCGCCCGCTGGCGGTAGATCGCATCGGACGCGGCGGCCGGCGGCGCGCCGGCACGGCGATGGGCGGGGTGGGTGTCGGCCATGGTGGACCTTGCGATCCGCCCCAGCATCCGCTCTTCGCGCGGCGAAGTCCACACCATCGATCAAGGCCGCCGCCGGGCGGCCCCCGGGCTCAGCCGGCGCGCACGCGGTTGCGGCCGGCCTGCTTGGCGCGGTAGAGCGCGCGGTCGGCCTGGTCGAACAGCAGCGAGGCGTCGCAGGGCGGGGTCTGGGCCAGGCCGATGCTGACGGTCACCGCCAGTCCCGGCGCGAGCGCCGTCCAGTCGTGCCGGGCCACGCCCTCGCGCAGGCGCTCGAACACCTCGATCGCGGTGGCCAGGCCGGCGCCGGGCAGCACGACCAGGAACTCCTCGCCGCCGATGCGCGCCAGCACATCGTCCGAGCGCGTGTTCTCGCGCAGGATCTGGGCCATCTGCACCAGCACCTGGTCGCCCACCCGGTGGCCATGGCGGTCGTTGACCTGCTTGAAATGGTCGAGATCGATCAGCCCGAGCACGAGGTCCTGGGCCTGGCTGGCGGCCTGCGCCAGCAGACCGGGCAACTGTTCGTCGAGATGGCGGCGGTTGCCCAGGCCCGTCAGCGCGTCCTGGCTGGCCTGCAAGGCCATCTGGACCGCGCGGGCGCGCTCCGCCTGCGCCTCCTGGCGCGCCCGGTCGGCCTGCAGGCGGGTGTGTTCGGTCTCGGTGCGGGTCACCAGCAGGCGCGACTGGGCGCGCAGCTGCTGGGCCATGCGGTGGCGCTGAAGCCGGTCGCCCTGGTCGTGGTGGGCCAGGGCCTCGTCGATGCGCCCGAGCTGGCGGCACGCGCGGTACAAGGTCTGGTGCAGGCGGATGCGGGTGGCGCCGGGGACGTCGTCGGCCGCCTCGCCCAGCAGTTGCTGGAGCACTTCGCGAGCCTCGGCGGGCTGGCCCTGGCGCAGGTGGCCTTCGGCCAGGGTGCAGCGGATGCGCCAGCTTTGCGCCGCGTGGCCGCGCGCCTCGGCCTCGGCCAGCGAGCGGTTCAGCATCGGCAGCGCCGTCTCGGACTGGCCCTGGTGCAGCAGGGCCTCGCCCAGGTTGCCTTCGAGAAAGATCTGGAAGAAAGGGTCCGCCCGGCCCTCGGCCTGGGACAGCGACAGCGCCCGGCGGGCGTAGCCGGCCGCCCGCGCCAGCGCGGCGCCGGCCTCGTCCGGATCCACGTCGTCGCGCAGCAGGTAGTAAGCGCCGATGGTGATCGCGGCGAGGTTGTTCAGCGTCGTGATCTGGGGGTAGGCGCCGCCGTCGGCCTCGGCATGGGTCAACGCCTCCAGCATCAGGCGCTCGGCCTGCCAGGGATCGCCCATGCGTTCGAAACAGGCCGCCATCGCGTTCAACGCGACTGCGATCTCGCCCGGCTGGCCGCTGGCCTGTGCCAGGTCGGCGCCGCGGATGGCGGTGCTCATCGCCAGTTCGAACTCGCCCAGCTCGCAGGCGCCGAGCGTGAGCCAGCGCAGCAGTTCCGCCTGGAGCTTGGGCTGCTCGGCAGCCCCGTCCAGCGCCAGCGCGCGCTGCGCCACCTCCAGCAAGGCCTTGAGCTGACCCAGGCGGAACTGGCAGAAGCAGGCCAGGTGCCAGGCCTGCAGCCGCTCGTGGTCGGACGCGGCGGCGTCGCCTGCGTCCAGCGCGGCCTGCATCGCCGCGGCCAGCGCACCCTGGTCGCGCTGGCCGCGGGCGTGGGTCATCAGCGCCGACCAAGCGGACTCGTCGAGCGGGGGGGCGGCGGACACGGGGGGATTCTTCAACGGCAGGGGATGGCGTGCGGTGGGCCCTTGGCGACACCGGGACAACGCCGACGGCGGCCATTCCGGCGGCGCGACCCGGCGGGCAGATACAGATGGTGACAGAACGCCGGCCGCGGCGATTGCGAGGGTTCCCTGAGGGGCGTGACGCAATGCGCAACGACTGCCGTTTCGCCGCGCCCCATTG
Source organism: Ideonella sp. sgz306126 (assembly GCF_056032705.1). NCBI lineage: Bacteria > Pseudomonadati > Pseudomonadota > Betaproteobacteria > Burkholderiales > Sphaerotilaceae > Ideonella > Ideonella sp. sgz306126. Next base: position 837,879 of record NZ_JBVYWP010000002.1, on the reverse strand, counting down.
CGCGATGTGCACGGGTTTTCCCGCAATTACAATCGATTGTAGTTTCGCGATGATGCCACGCCCTGTGCCGGCGCCCGGGTCGCGCCGGGCCCGGGCCTGCCGAGGGCTGCCGTCGCGCCCGGGCCCTTTCCCGCTGTCCTTCGATCCGTCCCCGATGCCATGAAAAACCAGGTCCAACTGATCACCTATGTCGATCGCCTCGCCGACGGCGGCTTGCGCGCGCTGCAGGCCTTGCTGAACGGCCCGCTGAACGGCGTGTTCGGCGGCGTGCACCTGCTGCCGTTCTTCTTCCCGATCGACGGCGCCGACGCCGGCTTCGATCCGATCGACCACACCCTGGTCGACCCGCGGCTGGGCGATTGGGCCGACGTGCGCGCGCTGGCGGCCGAGACCGAGGTGATGGCCGACGTGATCGTCAACCACATGTCGTCGTCGTCGCCGCAGTTCAAGGACTTCTCGGCGCGCGGCGCGGCGTCGCCCTACGACGGTCTGTTCCTGACGCTGGGCGCCGTCTTCCCGCACGGCGCGACCGAGGCCGATCTGCTCAAGATCTACCGCCCGCGCCCCGGCCTGCCGCTGAGCTGCCGGGTGCTGGACAACGGCGAGCGCCGCATCCTGTGGACCACCTTCACGCCGCAGCAGGTGGACATCGACGTCACGCATCCGCAGGGCCAGGCCTACCTGAGCGGCATCCTGCGCACCCTGTCCGACAACGGCATCCGCATGGTGCGGCTGGACGCCGTGGGCTACGCCATCAAGAAGGCCGGCGACAGCTGCTTCATGATGACCGAGACCTTCGCCTTCATCGACCGCTTCGCCGCCGAGGCGCGTGCGCTGGGCATCGAGGTGCTGGTGGAGATCCATGCGTACCACCAACGCCAGATCGAGATCGCCCGACGGGTCGACTGGGTCTATGACTTCGCGCTGCCGCCGCTGGCCTTGCATGCCTTGAGCTTCGGCACCGCCGAGGCGCTGAAGCGCTGGATCGCCATCCGCCCGAACAACGCGCTGAACGTGCTCGACACCCACGACGGCATCGGCGTGATCGACATCGGCGCCGACCCGCAGGACCGCGCGGCCCACCCGGGCCTGGTGCCCGACGCCGAGATCGACGCGCTGGTCGAGCGCATCCACCTCGACAGCGGCGGCCAGAGCCGCCAGGCCACCGGCGCGGCGGCGTCGAACCTCGACCTGTACCAGGTCAACTGCAGCTTCTACGACGCGCTGGGCCGAGACGACGCCGCCTACCTCGCGGCGCGCGCGCTGCAGTTCTTCCTGCCCGGCGTGCCGCAGGTCTACTACGTGGGCTTGCTGGCGGGCGAGAACGACATGGAGCTGCTGGCGCGCAGCGGCGTGGGGCGCGACATCAACCGCCACCGCTACGGCGCCGGCGAGGTCGAGCAGGCGCTGGCCCGGCCGGTGGTGCGGGCCTTGATCGACCTGATCCGCCTGCGCAACACCCACCCGGCCTTCCAGGGCCGCTTCGAGGTCCTGGACAGTCCCGCCCACGAACTGGCGCTGCGCTGGCAGACCGAGACCGACTGGATCGCGCTGCACCTGGACCTGCGCGCGCGCCGCCACATGGTGACGCAGGGGGTCCATCGGGCCACCGGCGCCGTATAGAACGATTGCAGCATCGATTCCAACAACGATCCAGCCCGCTGGAAATATCGTCTTATTTCTGCCATCTGTGCTGGTATTCCCTGTGTTGCAATCGATTGCGATCAATCAACAAAAGAACTAAATTTCCGACCGTTCCGGCCATGACCCGAGCCGACGTGCCGGCCCTTTCCCACCACGGCTTTACCCCGCGAGGAGACTCCATGAAGAAGCAACCCCAGGCGCCTCGCCTGACCCAGATCGCCGCCCTGCTGGCCACATCCTCGTTCGCGGCCTTGCTGGCCGTGCCGATGCAGGCGCAGGCCGACGGCACGGCCGCGCCGGCCGCCAGCGGCGCCGCCACCGGCGCGAAGGACTCGGGCGACGCCCTGGGCCTGGACCGGATCGTCGTGACCGCCACGTCCGACGCCAAGAGCAAGCTGCAAAGCTCGGTGTCGGTCACCACGGTCGATTCCGATCTGGTGACGGCGATGAACCCGCAGACCCAGTCGGAAATCCTGAACCTGATCCCCGGAATGATTGCGCAAGGGGGCGAAGGCCCCGGCGGCAACAGCAACATCTCGGTGCGGGGCCTGCCGATCACGACCGGCGGTTCGCCCTTCGTCCAGTTGCAGGAAGACGGCCTGCCGACGGTGTTGTTCGGCGACATGAATTTCGGCAACAACGACTACTGGACCAAGTTCGACCGCTCCAACACCATCGAAGCGGTGCGCGGCGGATCGGCCTCGACGCTGGCATCGGGTGCGCCGGGCGCGGTGTTGAACTACGTCAGCGACACCGGTGATGTCCCGGGCGGCGAAGTCGGCTTCGAGACCGGGCTGGGCAACAACTCGAAGAAGGCCTATTTCGATGTCGGCGGCCCGATCGCCAAGGGCCTGCGCTACCACGCCGAGGGCTATCTGGTCGAAGGCGCGGGCGCGCGCGACCAGGGCTTCAACGCCCAGAAGGGCTACCAGCTCAAGGCCAACCTCACCAAGGATCTCGACGGCGGCCTGGGCTACGTCCGCTTCAACGTCAAGCTGCTGGACGACGCCGAACCGCTGTACACGTCCTACCCGGCGCTGCTGACGGCCAACAGCAGCGGCTATTCCAGCATTTCACCGTTCCCGGGATTCGATTCGCGCACCGGGTCGGCGGTGGGCGTCTACAACCAGTTCGTCAACGTGCTCGACAGCCAGAGCGGCCAGATGACCCGTGTGGCGTCGGACGGCCTGCATCCCAAGGCCAATGCCTATGGCGTGCAATTGCACCTGACCCCGGGCCAGGGCGTGACGGTCGACGACAAGTTCCGCTACACCCAGATGAGCGGCACCTTCTCGACCCAGTTCATGGGCCTGACCCAGGCGTCCAGCGTCATCGGCTCGACGGTCAACGGCCAGACCGTGGGCTCCATCGTCTATGCCAACGGACCCAAGGCGGGCCAGGCCTTCACCGACACCTACCTGAACGGCGGCACGCAGATCTACACGCACATGAGCGACATGGGCAGCCTCGCCAACGACCTGTCGCTGAGCAAGGCGTTCGCACTGGCCGACGGCAAGCTCAAGGCCAGCGGTGGCTTGTTCTACATGGACCAGACCATCGCCCAGGACTGGCATCCGAACTCGCATTTCCAGACGCTGGACGGCAAGAACCCCGCTGCGCTGAACCTGGTGAGCACCACCGGCCAGTTGCTGACGCTCAACGGCGTGTCGGGCTACAACACGGCCTGGGGCGCCAGCGTCGACCGCGCCTACAACATCAGCGCGGCCGACACCGCTCCGTACCTGAACATGAATTGGGAAAAGGGCCCGCTGCAGTTGGATGCCGGCCTGCGCTACGACCAGATGAAGGTCACCGGCTGGGCCGAATCGGCCAGCAACGCGACCACCACCACGAGCATGATCAACGGCTCGCTGGTGTCGTCGTCGACGCTGGATCCGTCGACCTTCGAGGCCCTCGACTACACCGCGCACTACACCTCGTACACCCTGGGCGGGCTGTACATGCTGGACTCCAACACCAGTGCCTTCGCCCGCGTCAGCCGCGGCGGCCGCTTCAACGTGGACCGCAACATCCTGTCGGGCTACACGAACGCCGATGGCTCGCTGACCTCGTCCGGCGCGCAGAAGGCCGTCAGCATGGTGAACCAGCAGGAGCTGGGCCTGAAGCACCGGGGTCGTTTCGCCAACACCGCGTACAGCCTGAACGCCACCGTGTTCCACAACACCTACGGCGCCTCCAACTTCGACCTGACCCAGGGGCCCGCCGGCACCTACTATGAAAGTTCGTACAAGTCGACCGGCCTGGAACTGGAAGGCTCGCTGCGCCATGGCGGGGCGTCGCTGGTGGCCAACCTGACCTACACCGACGCGGTCATCACCGCCAATGCCCAGGGCCCGACGCCCCAGACACTGGTCAGCAGCGGCGTCGGCAACGAGCCCTCCGGCACGCCCAAGCTGGTCTGGATGATCGCGCCGTCGTACACGATCGGCTCGGTGCACGGGGGGCTGATGTTCGTCGGACGCGGCGCCACCAACCTGAACAGCAGTTCGCCGTACTGGTCGCCGTCGGAAGTGCAGACCCATCTGAACCTCGCCTGGGAATTCATGCCCAACGCCACCGTCAGCCTGAACGTGCACAACCTGTTCAACAAGCAGTACACGAACGGCCACCTGGACCAGTCCAGCCTCAGCGCACTGCAAGGCGACGGCATGATCAACGGCCAGTACGTCGGTACCGTGGGTGCCGTCAACGGCCGTACGGCAGTGTTGGACTTCAACTACGCGTTCTAAGGCCGCTCGCAGGCCCGCAGGCCTTCACGGCCTCTCCCGGCGCGCAAGAAGACGCCTTCTTGCGCGTCTTTTCCATTGAGGGCGTCCACGCCGGCCGGACGTCCAGTGCAGGGGACTTCTCATGGCAGACAGACAGATTCGCCGCATCGTCATCCTCGGCGGGGGCTCGTCGGGCTGGATGACGGCGGCCGCGCTGGCCAAGTCGATCGAGCACGGCTGCGACATCACGCTGGTCGAGTCCGAGGAGATCGGCACCATCGGCGTCGGCGAGGCCACGATCCCGCCGATCAAGCAGTTCAACCAGATGCTGGGCCTGGACGAGAACGAGTTCCTGCGCCGCACTCGGGGCACGTTCAAGCTGGGCATCCGCTTCGCGAACTGGGGTCGCCTGGGCCATGCCTATTTCCACCCGTTCGGCAGCTACGGCCGGCCGTTCGATCTGGTGCAGATCCAGCACCACTGGCAGCGGGCACGGGCCCAGGGCCGGGCGCAGTCGCTGGACGACTACTGCATGGCCTGGGCGGCTGCCCAGGCCGGCCGTTTCCAGCCGCCGCTGGCCGATCCGCGCCACGTGCTGTCGACCTACGACCACGCCTACCATTTCGATGCCGGCCTGTATGCCCGCTACCTGCGCGACTATGCCGAGGCGCGCCGCGTCCGGCGGATCGAGGGCAAGGTCCGCTCGGTGCAGCAGCACCCCGAGACCGGCTTCATCGAGAGCCTGACGATGGAGAGCGGCGACGTCATCGCCGGCGAACTGTTCATCGACTGCTCGGGCCTGCGCGCGCTGCTGATCGAGGGCACGCTCAAGACCGGCTACGACGACTGGACCCACTGGCTGCCCTGCGACCGGGCACTGGCGGTGCCGTGCGAGACCGGCAGCTTCCCTCCCTACACCTTGTCCACCGCGCACGCCGCGGGCTGGCAATGGCGCATTCCGCTGCAGCACCGCACCGGCAACGGGCATGTCTATTCGTCGGCCCACATGGGCGACGACGAGGCCGCGCAGATCCTGCTGAACCACCTCGACGGCAAGGCGCTGGCCGAGCCGCGCCTGATCAAGTTCACCACCGGCCGGCGCAGGCAGTGCTGGAACAAGAACGTGATCGCCATCGGCCTGTCCAGCGGCTTCCTGGAACCGCTGGAGTCGACCAGCCTGCATCTGGTGCAGGCCGGCATCTCGAAATTGCTGGCCTACTTCCCGGACCGGGATTTCGACCCGCTGGTCATCCGCGAATTCAACCGCGTGGCGGCCGCCGAGGTCGAGCGCATCCGCGACTTCATCATCCTGCACTACCACCTGACGACGCGCGACGACAGCCCGCTGTGGCGGCACTGCGCGCACATGCCCATCCCGGACACGCTGCAGTACAAGATCGATCACTTCAAGCGCTTCGGCCGCCTGATCCCCGGCGAGATGGACCTGTTCGGCAACGCCAGCTGGCTGGCGGTGCACATCGGCCAGGGCAACTGGCCCGAGCGCAACGACCCCTTGCTCGACTACCGCGCGCTGGACGGCGCGGCCTACCTGGAGCGACTGCGCGCTGCGATGGCGGCGGCGGCGCAAGAGCTGCCGCCCCACCGCGCCTACATCGACCGCCACTGCCGGGCGGCCTGAGCCGGCCATGCCGGCTCAGGCGTGCTCGGGTGCGTGCCGGGGCAGCTTGACGAACAGCGTGGCCACCGCTGCGGCGATCAGCAGCGCGCCGGCCAGCAGGATCACGTTGCGCGCGTCGCCGCCCAGCCAGGCGTGATAGAACAAAGGCAGCGTGACGCTCTGGATCAGCATCGGGATCACGATGAACATGTTGAAGATGCCCATGTAGACCCCCGTGCGCTCCGGCGGAATGCTGTGGGCCAGCATCACGTACGGATTGCCCATGATGCTGGCCCAGCCCACGCCGATGCCGATCATCGGCACGAACAGCCACAGCCGGTCGTGGATGCCGGGCAGGGCCAGCATGCCCAGGCCGGCGAGCGTGAGGCAGACCGCGTGCATCGTCCTGGAGCCGAAGCGGCGCGCGAACGGCACCAGCGCCAGCCCGCCGACGAAGGCCACGGCGTTGTAGAAGCCGCCGATCTGCCCGTTCACCAGCACGGCGTCGCGATAGCCGGCGGCCGTGACGTCGGTGGTGTCGAACAAAGTGCGGGCCAGCGAGTAGGTGATGTACTGCCAGTAGCAGACCATGCCGTACCACTGGAACAGCTTCATCAGCGCGAGCTGTCGCATCGCCGTGGGCATCTCGACGACCGCCCGCCAGATCTCGCTGAGCGTGGCCCCGGCGCCCCGGGCCTTGGCCTTCATCTCGGCGATCTGCTCGGCCGCGAGCGGCAACTCCTTGACGCGCAGCACCGAGAACACGATGGTGCTCAGCGACAGCACCGCGCCGATGATGAACGCCACCTTGGTGATCTGCGGGATGTGGTTGCCGTCGACCGCGTCCTTGTTCATGCCCATCCACACCAGGATCGACGGCGCCAGGTAGGACAAGGCCTGCGCCAGGCCGGCGAAGGCGCTCTGCGTCAGGAAGCCCAACGGGTGCTGGCGCGGGTCCAGCCGATCGCTGACATAGGCCCGGTAAGGCTCCATCGTGACGTTGTTGGCCGCATCGAGGATCCACAGCAGGCTGGCCGCCATCCACAGCGCGCTGCTGTAGGGCATGGCCAGCAGGCTCAGCGAGCACAGCACGGCGCCGATCAGGAAGTACGGCGTGCGCCGGCCCCAGCGCGAGACGGTGCGGTCGCTCATCGCGCCGATGATGGGCTGGACCAGCAAACCCGTCATCGGCCCGGCCAGCGACAACAGCGGCAGCGCCGCCTGGTCGGCCCCGAGGTAGCTGTAGATCGGGCTCATGTTGCTCTGCTGCAGGCCGAAGCTGAACTGCAGGCCGAGGAAGCCCACGTTCATCTGCACGATCTGCGACAGGGAAAGAATCGGCTTGGCGCCAGAGGTCATGGTGGGCTGCAGAGGCGAGGGTGAGCGCGACTCTAGGCAGCGATGCAAACGATTGCAATTGAGGATTTCCCGCAGAGGGGCGCCGCGGACTCAGGGTTGCATCGCCGCCCGCACCTGCTGCTCCGCCCGTTTCAGCGTCGGCCCGGCGGGCTGGTGGGCGAACAGGATGTCCTGCAACGCGGCATCCATGATGTCATTGACTTCGGCGGCATGCGGCGCGATCGGCGGCGCGAAGGTGCTGCCCCGCGCCATCGCCAGGAACGCACCGGCCTGCGCGCCCGCCCGGCGCTGCGCCTGCAAGGCCACCTCGGCCAGGCCCTGGATGGCGGGGTAAACCACGCCGGCGCGCGCCACCGTCTGCTGGCAGGCCGCCGAGCCCAGGTAGCGCAGCCACTGCCAGGCCGCCTCGCGGTGCTTGCTGCCGATCCAGATCGAATGGCCCAGGCCGTTGAGCATGCTGGTGCGCCGGCCGGTGGGCCCGACCGGCAGCGGCACCCAGGCATGCGGAAAGCTCAGGTGGCTGCGCAGGTAGCCCGTCATCCACGAGCCGGTGGGCACCATGGCCACGCGGCCGGTGATGAACAGCGCCTCGGCCCCCAGCTTGCCCAGCGTGCGCGGCGTGGTCGAGATGCCGTGCGTGGGCAGGTCCGACAACCAGGTGAGCGTCTCGGCCAGGCGCGGATCGTCGTAGTGCAGCACGGGCGACCAGGGACGGTCCTGGAAGCGAAAGCCGTCGCTCTCGGCGAAGTGGCTCCATTCGGTCTGGCCCATCATGCCGCCGGCCGACGGCGTCTGGTAGCCGTAGACCGCCACGTGGGCCTTGTCGAACCGCGGATCGAGCGCGTTGCGGCCGGCCTGGTCCCGCGTCATCAGCGCGATGATGCGGCCGAAGCTGCCGCCGTCCTTGGGATTCCAGGTCATCGCCGCGAGCTGCGCGTCGCTGATGCCGGCGCGGTGCGCCATGTCCAGGTTCACCAGCATCGCCACGGTGTCGAAATCGGCCGGCAGCGCGTACTGGTGGCCGCCCTGGCTCCAGTGGGCGTACAGGCCCGGCAGGTACTGGCCCGGGTCCAGGTGGTCGCGCGCCACCAGCGGCGCCAGGTCCACCAGCAGGCCGTTGTCGACCTGTTCGGGAAACTTCTGCAGGTGGTTGGCGAAGACGTCCGGCGCGGTGTCCGAGATGAAGCCGGTCGCCAGCGTGGTCCAGTAATCGTCCCAGCCCTGCTGCTGGATGCGGATGCGGATGCCGGGGTGGCTGCGCTCGAAATCCGCGGCGCACTGCTGGTAGAGCGGGCGCTGGTCGGCATCCCACAGCAGGTGCCGCAGCACGATTTCGGCCCGCGCCATGGCGCCCTGCGCGATCATCGCCGCCGCGATCAGCACCGACCTGGCCCACCTTCGCATCATTTGCCTCCGCTGTACTGGACCGATTCCACCACCCGCCGGCCGAAGGCCAGCAACAGCAGCAGGGTGGGCAGCATGGTGATGCAGCTGGCCGCCATCAGGCCGGTCCAGTCCACCTGGCCCTGGGGCGTCTGCGACTTGAACGCCTGCAACGCGACCGGCAGCACCTGATGACCTTCGCCCGGCGAGACGATGAAGGGCCAGAAGAACTCATTCCAGGCGCCGATGCCCGACAGCATCGCCACCGTGGCCAGCGGCGTGCGGCTCAACGGCACGATGACGCGCCAGAAGAGGGTCCAGTGCGAAGCCCCGTCGAGCAGCGCCGCCTCTTCCAGGTCGCGCGGCACCGAGAGGAAGAACTGGCGCAGGAAGAAGATCGAGAAGGCCGACAGCAGCGCGAACGGCGCGACCATGCCGGCCATGCTGTTGAGCCAGCCCAGGTCGCGGATCAGGATGAAGTTCGGGATGAACAGCACCACGCCGGGCAGCATCATCGAGCCGATGAACAAGGCGAACACCAGCTTGCTGCCGGGAAAGCGCAGGCGCGCGAAGGCGTAGGCGGCCATCGCGCTGTTGCTCGTCTGCAGCAGCACCACCAGGCCGGTGAAACACAGCGAGTTGCCCAGCGCCTGCAGAAAGTTCACCTCGGCGCCCGAGCCGCCCAGGGCCTGGCTTTGCGCGGGCGACAGCAGCCCCAGCACGCGCTTGAAGTTCGCCATCGTGGGCTGCCGCGGCCAGACCTCACCCGCGTGTTCCAGCAACTGCGACGGCTGCTCCAGCGCGGTCTTCAGCATCACCCACAGCGGGCCGACGGTGAGCAGCAGCATCGCGATCAGCGCCGCCCAGGCCAGCACGCGGCCCGCGCCGAAGCCGCCGGTGCCCAGGCCGGGAATGCGGGTGCGTCGGGTCGGGCTCATGGTGGATGCGTGGCGGGCTCAGGACAGGTCGCTGTGGTCGGCGCGCATCACGCGCATCTGCAGCACGGTGTAGAGCAGCATCACGGCGCACAGCGCGACCGACATCGCCGAGGCGTAGCCCATCTTCAGGAAGCCGAAGGCGTTCTGCACGATGTACTGCACGATCACGCGGGTCGCGCCTTCGGGGCCGCCCTGGGTCGTGACGGCGACGGTGTCGAAGATCTGCAGCGAGCCGGTCACGCTGGTGACCAGCACGAACACCATCACCGGCCGCAGCAGCGGCAGCGTCACGTGGCGGAAGGTCTGCCACTCGCCGGCCCCCTCGAGCGCGGCCGCCTCGTACAGGCTGCGCGGGATGTTCTGCAGGCCGGCCAGGAACAGCATCGCCACCAGGCCCATGTGGCGCCAGATGTTCACCGCCGCCACCGTGGCCAGCGCCTGGTCCGCACCGGCGAAGAAGGGCTGGGCCGGGCCCCCCAGCGCGACGATCAGGTGGTTGACCAGGCCCAGCGTCGGATCCAGCGCCCACAGCCAGAGCATGGCCACCAGCACGTTGGACAGCAGGTACGGCAGCAGCACCAGCGTCTTGACGAAGAGCGAGCGTGTCAGCCGGTCCATCGCCACCGCCAGGCCCAGGCCGAACACCGTCTGCAGCGGGATGTTCATCAGCGCGTATTCGAGCGACAGCGCCATGCCGCGCCAGAAGCGATCGTCGGCCCACATGCGCTGGTAGTTGGCCCAGCCCACCGGACGCGCGGGCCGCAGCAGGTTCCAATCGGTGAAGCTGATCTGCAGCGCGCGCACCGCCGGCCAGGCGTAGAACAGCAGGAAGCCGACCAGCGCCGGCGCGATCATCATCCAGGCGGTCCGGGCTTCGCGGTTCCAGCGCCGCGCGCGGTGAGGCGTGGAGGAGCTGCCAGAGCGGATCATTTGCTAATGTTATTAGCAACTCAGTCCAACACGCATCAGGGTAAGCCATGAGCTGATTTTTCTATACAGCGACCGATCCAGGAGGACATGTGCTTGCGGTTTGAAAATATTATCAGCACAATGCCGCACGCCGGGCCGCCTCGCCCGGACTCTTCCGACACGACGCGCCACCATGTCCTGCCCCCCCGCCCTGCCGCACGCCCCTGCCGACCTCCTCGCGCTGCACAGCCGCGGCGCGACGCTGATGCTGGAGATCCACGCCGACGAAGCCCCGTTGTGGCGCTACTGGGGCCCGCGCCTGCCCGAGGGCACCACGCCGGGGCCGGTCCTGCGCGACGAACGGCCGCTGCCCTCCTTCATGCTCGACTTCGACCAGCCGCTGACGCTGGCGCCCACCTTCGGCGTCGGCTGGTTCGGCCACAGCGCCTTGCTGGCGCACCGTGCCGGCCACGACTTCGCACAGGCCGTCACCCGTTGCGAGGTGGAATGGCTGGCGCCCGGCCGCGCAGTGCGCCTGCATCTGCACGACGAGGTGGCCCACTGCCGCCTGAGCGTCGCGCTGCGCCTCGACGACGCCAGCGACGTGCTGGTGATGCAGACCGAGCTGCACAACACTGGTGATTCGCCGCTGGACGTGCAATGGCTGGCGGCCGGCACGCTGCCGCTGCCCGGCCGGGCGAACGCGGTGCGCAGCTATGCCGGCCAGCACAACCACGAATTCCTGCTGCAGGTGGACCCGCTCTCGCGCAGCCAGTGGCGGCGCGAGAACCGGCGCGGCCGCACCTCGCACGATTGCTTTCCGGGCGCCGTCGTCACCACGCCCGGCGCCACCGACGACGCGGGCCTGGTCTACGGCGCACACCTGGCCTGGTCGGGCAACCACCAGCAGACCATCGACTGGCTGCACGACGGCCAGTACCAGTGGCAGCTGGGCGAATGGCTGGCACCGGGCGAAGGGCTGCTGGCCCCCGGCCAATCGCTCCGGACCCCCGAACTGGTGGCGACGCTGTCCTGCGCCGGCCTGAACGGCCTGGCCGCCAACTTCCACGCCGAACTGCGCTCGCGCCTGCCGTGGGACGGCGGCGCGATGAAGCCGCGGCCGGTGCACCTCAACACCTGGGAAGGGCTGTACTTCGACCATCGCCTGCCGGACCTCCAGGCACTGGCCGACGCCGCCGCCGCGGTGGGCGTGGAGCGCTTCGTGCTGGACGACGGCTGGTTCCAGGGCCGCCACCACGACCGGGCGGCGCTCGGCGACTGGTGGCCCGACCCCGGCAAGTACCCCGACGGCCTGGCCCCGCTGGCACAGCACGTGACGGACCTGGGCATGGAATTCGGCCTCTGGTTCGAACCCGAGATGGTCAACCCCGACAGCGAGCTGTACCGTGCGCATCCCGACTGGGCGCTGCAGCTCACCGGCCGCCCGGTGCTGACCGCGCGCAACCAGCTGGTGCTCGACCTCTCGCGCCCCGAAGCCAGCCAATACCTGTTCGACCGGATCGACGCCCTGCTCGCGGCGCTGCCGATCCGCTACGTCAAGTGGGACCACAACCGCGACCTGACCACCGCCGGCCTGGGCAACGGCCTGCCCGGCTACCGGGCGCAGGTGCTGGCGGCCTACGCGCTGATGGCGCGGCTGCGCGCGGCGCACCCCGCCGTCGAGATCGAAAGCTGTTCGGGCGGCGGCGGCCGCATCGACTTCGCGGTGCTGCGCCACACCCACCGTGTCTGGACCAGCGACTGCATCGACGCGCTGTCGCGCGTGGCCATCCAGCGCGGCTTCCTGCAGTTCTTCCCGCCCGAGATCATGGGCGCGCACATCGGCACCGCCCCCGCGCATTCGACCGGCCGCAGCCAGGCGATGGCCTTTCGCGGCGCCGTGGCGCTGCCCGGCCACCTGGGCGTCGAATTGGACGTTCGCCGGCTGGACGACCGCCAGGCGGCCGAGCTGAAAGGCTGGATCGCGCTGTACAAGCAATGGCGTGGCCGCTTGCACCGGGGGCGGGTGTGGTTGGGCGAGGCGCTGGACCACGTCGTCTGGCAGGCCCACGGCGACAGCGACGAGCTGCTGCTGCTGAGCTACCGCCTGCAGCCCAGCTCGCAGCGCTACCCGGGCCGGATCGCGCTGGCGATGCTCGACGAACAGGCACGCTACCGCGTCACAGCCGTCACCCCGGACGCCTTGCCGGCGGGTGCGCTGTACCACGGCAGCGCGCCCTACTTCGAGTCGCTGCGCACGCCCGACGGCGTGGTGCTGGACGGCGCCTGGCTCAAGCACGCCGGCCTGCCGCTGCCGCGCAGCCAGGCCGAGACGGCGTTCATCGTGCACCTGCAACGCCTTTGACGCACCGACGCGATGACCCCCTTCGATCCGACCGAGCATTCCCACCGCCGCTTCAACCCGCTGAACGGCCAGTGGGTCCTGGTGTCGCCGCACCGCGCCCGCCGACCGTGGCAGGGCCAGCAGGAGCCGGCCGCCGCCGCGCCTCGCGCCGCCCACGATCCGCAGTGCTACCTGTGCGCCGGCAACCGCCGCGTGACCGGCGAGCTCAACCCGGACTACCGCGGCACCTTCGTGTTCGACAACGATTTCGCGGCGCTGATGCACGACGCGCCCGAGGCCCCCGCGAACGCAGACCCGTTGTTCCGGCAGCAGGCGGCACGCGGCACCAGCCGGGTGATCTGCTTCTCGCCCGACCATTCGCGCACCCTGCCCGAGCTGGCGCTGCCGGCGATCCGCGGCGTGGTCGACACCTGGGCCGCGCAGACCGGGACGCTGGGCGCCGATTGGCGCTGGGTGCAGGTGTTCGAAAACAAGGGCGCGATGATGGGCTGCTCGAACCCGCACCCGCACGGCCAGGTCTGGGCCTGCGATTTCCTGCCCAGCGAGGTCTCGGCGGAGCAGCACCACCAGCGCGAATACCTGCGCATCCACCGCCAGCCGATGCTGCTGGCGCTGGCCGAGCGGGAATGCCGCGCGGGCGAGCGGGTGGTGGTGCAGGGCGCGCAGTGGGTGGCGGTGGTGCCGTACTGGGCCACCTGGCCGTTCGAGACCTTGCTGCTGCCGCGCTTCGCGGTGCAGCGCCTGGACCAGCTCGACGCCGACCAGCGCGACGACCTGGCCCGCGTTCTGCAGGAGCTGACCGCGCGCTACGACAACCTGTTCCAGTGCTCGTTCCCCTATTCGATGGGCTGGCATGGCGCGCCGTTCGAGCCCGGACGGCCGACCCCCGACCCGGCGTGGCAGCTGCACGCCCATTTCTACCCGCCGCTGCTGCGCTCGGCCGCGGTGCGCAAGTTCATGGTCGGCTTCGAGATGCTGGCCGAGGCGCAACGCGACCTGACGGCCGAACAGGCCGCCGATCGCCTGCGCACCGTGCCGGCCCGCCACTACCGCAGCCTGTGAGGCCACCATGTTGACTCCTCCCCTGACGGAGCGGCTGCTGGCGGCCTTCTTCGGTGCCTTCGATGCCGCGCCCGCTGCGTGGGTGCGCGCGCCCGGCCGGGTCAACCTGATCGGCGAACACACCGACTACAACGACGGTTTCGTGCTGCCCTGCGCGATCGACGCCCAGACCCTGGTCGCCATCCAGCCGCGCGACGACGCCCGGGTCCGGGTGGTCGCCTGCGACGAAGGCAACGCGATCGACGAGGTCTGGCTCGACGCGCCGATCGCCCAGGCGCCCGGAAAACCCTGGGCCAACCATGTGCGCGGCGTGTTGCAGATGATGCGCGAGCGCGGCATGCCGGCGCGGGGCGCGAACCTCGCGATCGCCGGCGACGTGCCGCGCGGCGCCGGACTGTCGTCGTCGGCCTCGCTGGAAGTGGCGGTGGCCCAGGCCTTCAAGACGCTGCACCGGCTCGACACGCTGACGCCCGACGACCTCGCCCTGGTGGCGCAGCGCGCCGAGAACCTCTTCGTCGGTTGCCAGTGCGGCATCATGGACCCGCTGATCTCCGCCCGCGGCCAGGCCGGCCACGCCCTGCTGATCGACTGCCGCAGCCTGGACACCCGGCCGGTGCCGCTGCCCGACGACGTCGCGGTGATGATCGTCCACTCCCGCGTCCGCCGCGGCCTGGTGGACAGCGAATACAACCTGCGCCGCGAACAATGCGAGGCCGCTGCCCGCCACCTGGGCGTGGCCGCGCTGCGCGATGCCACGCTCGCGCAACTGCAGGCCTGCGGCGGCGCGATGGACGCGCTCACGTGGCGCCGCGCCCGCCATGTCGTCACCGAGAACCAGCGCACGCTGGCCGCGGCCGATGCGCTGGCGGCGGGCGACCTGGGCGAGATGGGCCGGCTGATGGCAGCCTCGCACGCTTCGATGCGCGACGATTTCGAGATCACCGTGCCGGCCATCGACCGCCTGGTGGCGTTGCTGCAGAGCGCGATCGGCGACGCCGGCGGCGCACGCATGACCGGGGGCGGGTTCGGCGGCTGCGTGGTCGCCTTGCTGCCTGCCGCGCGGGCCGACGCGGTGCGCGAGCGGGTGGAGCGCGAGTACCGCTCGCCGGACGGCCTGCCGGGCACCGTCTACCTGTGCCGGCCGGCCGACGGCGCGGGCCTGCTGGCGCCGCCGGGCCGCTAGGCGCGGCCGCTCGCCCTGGGCGCCCTATCATCGGCGCCGAACTCGACCCCACCCGCCCATGAACGCCACGCGCAAGCCCCCGCCCGGCCGACGCCGCCCCACCATGACCGACGTGGCCAAGGCGGCAGGCGTGTCGCAGTCCACCGTGTCCATGGTGCTGAACAACGTCAGCGGCGCCCGGCTGTCGGACCAGACCCGCGCCAAGGTGCTGGGCATGGCGGTGAGCCTGGGTTACCGCATGCCGCGACGCGACCTGCTGCCGGCGCTGGCCGCCGCCACGGTGTCCGGCGGCGGCGCGCCGCGCAACCTGATCGGCTACCTGGTCGACGAGATCTCCACCAGCCCGCACCCGGTGGTGAGCGTGGACGGCGCACGCGATGCCGCCTGGGAGCAAGGCTGCCTGCTGAACGTCGCGGTGACCCGCAACAACGCCGAGCAGGAGGCCGCTGCGATTGCCGCGCTGCGCGCCAATCCGGCCTTGCTGGGCATCATCTACTCGACCATCTTCACCCGCGAGGTGCAGCCGCCCGACAGCCTGAACGGCGTGCCGACGGTGCTGCTGAACTGCCACGACGCCGCCCGCCGGCTGCCGGCCATCGTGCCCGGCGAAGTGGCGGGGGGCCACACCGCGACCGAATACCTGATCCTGCAGGGCCACACGCGGATCGCCTTCATCAATGGCGAGCCCTGGATGGAGGCCGCGCAGGACCGCTTCAAGGGCTACCGCCGAGCGTTGGCCACCGCCGACCTGCCCTTCGACCCGGCGCTGGTGAAGGACGGCGACTGGATGTCGGGCAGCGGCTTCGACGGCACGCTGCAGCTGATGCAGCTGGAGCGCCCGCCCACCGCCATCTTCTGCGCCAACGACTTGATGGCGCTGGGCGCCCTCGAGGCGCTGAAGCAGCTGGGCCGGCGGGTGCCCGAGGACGTGTCGGTGATGGGCTATGACGACCAGGAAATCTCCCGCCACACCCATCCGCCGCTGACCACGCTGGTGCTGCCCAACTACGAGATGGGCCAGGCGGCGGTGGAGGCCCTGATGCGCCTGACCCAGCCCGACGCCCTGCCCGCGCGGACCCGGCGCACGCTGACCAAGATCGACGGGCCGCTGGTGCTGCGCGAGTCGGTGGCGGCGCCGGGCGCACCCGGCGCCGCGCGCATCGCCCGCCGTTGACGCTCAGGCGCCTCGGCTGCTCTCGCGCACTTCGAGCGTGGTGGGCAGCAGCGTCGGCTGGGGCTTGGCGCCGCCGAGCTGCGACAGCAGCTGCGCGATCAGGGCCTGGCCGGCCTCGGCGATGGGCTGTCGCACGGTGGTCAGCGGCGGGTGGAAGTGCCTGGCCAGCTCGATGTCGTCGTAGCCCGCCACCCGCACGTCGTCGGGCACGCGCCGGCCCAGGCGGCGCAGCGTGCTGATCACCGTCATCGCCATCAGGTCACTGGCGGCAAACACCGCGTCGAACGGTGGGCCGTCGGCCACCAGTTGCTCGACCTCGCGCTCGATCGCTTCGCGCACGAAGGGCGCGGCGCGGGTCAGGCGCGGATCGGGTGTCCGCCCGGCATCTTTCAGCGCCCGCAGGTAGCCTTGATGGCGCAGCTCGACCTCGGGCAGCCCGGGGTCGCCGAAGAAGGCCACCCGCTGGGCCCCCTGGGCCAGCAGATGGGCGGTGGCCAGGCGCCCGCCCTGCAGGTTGTCCGAGCCCACCGTGGCATACAGCTGGCCGGGCAGCTGGCCGCCCCACACGACGAAGGGCACGCCGCGCACCGCCATCTCGTTCAGCTGATCGTGGCGATGCCACTGGCCCACCAGCACGATGCCCGCGGCGCGGCCGGTCTCGAAGCTCTGCGCCGCCAGGTCCAGCCGGTCGGCGTCGACGCGCGACAGCAGCATGTCGTAGCCCCGGTCGGTCAGCGCGTCGGCCAGGCTGCCGATCAGACTCAGGAAGAACGGATCGGACAGGTGCTGGCGCGTCGCCGGGTCGTACGGCACGTTGACCGCGATCGTGCGGTTCTGCTTGAGCCGCAGGTTCTGCGCACCGACGTTGATGCTGTAGTTCAGCGACTTGGCCAGTTCGGCCACGCGCCGACGGGTGGCTTCGTTGACCAGCGGGCTGCCGGCCAGCGCCCGCGACACGGTGGACACCGAGACACCCGCCAGGCGGGCGATATCGGCCATCTGCAGCCGCGAGGCGCGGCCGGTGGACGCGGCCGGGACCGGGACCGGGGCCGCGGGAACCGGAGCGGGGGCAGGAGCGGACTTGGATTTCGGCATGGGTGAGTCGACGGCGGTGGCCGGGCCTGGCGCCCCGGACGGGGGGCCCTCCGGCCTCGGCATCAACCGGCGATGGTAGCTGCCGCCGACGCGGTCCGCCGCCCCCTTACTTGGCCGTGGGCATCACGAACTCGGCGCCCTTGGCGATGCTCGCCGGCCAGCGCTGCATGATGCTCTTCTGCTTGGTGTAGAAGCGCACGCCCTCTTCGCCGTACGCGTGCATGTCGCCGAACAGGCTCTTCTTCCAGCCGCCGAAGCCGTGCCAGGCCATCGGCACCGGGATCGGCACATTGATGCCCACCATGCCCACCTGCACCCGGCGGCTGAACTCGCGCGCCACGTTGCCGTCGCTGGTGAAGCAGGCCACGCCGTTGCCGAACTCGTGCGCGTTCACCAGCTGCAGCGCGCTGGCGAAATCGGGCACGCGCACGCAGGCCAGCACCGGACCGAAGATCTCTTCCTTGTAGATGCGCATCTGCGGCGTGACGTGGTCGAACAGCGTGCCACCGGTGAAGAAGCCTTGCTCGTGGCCGGCCACCTTCAGGCCGCGGCCGTCGACCACCAGCTGCGCGCCTTCGTCCACGCCCAGCGCGATGTAGCCCTCGATGCGTTCCTTGGCCTGGGCGGTGACGATGGGGCCCATCTCGGCGTCGAGCTCCATGCCGTTCTTGATCTTCAGCGCCTTGGCGCGCTCGGCCAGCTTGGGCACGACCTTGTCGGCCACGTCGCCCACCAGCACCGCCACGCTGATCGCCATGCAGCGCTCGCCGGCCGAGCCGTAGGCCGCGCCGATCAGCGCGTCGACGGCCTGGTCCACGTCGGCGTCGGGCATCACCACCATGTGGTTCTTCGCGCCGCCCAGCGCCTGCACGCGTTTGCCGTTCCGCGCGCCCGTCTCGTAGATGTACTGCGCGATCGGCGTCGAGCCGACGAAGCTCACCGCCTTCACGTCGGGGTGGTTCAGCAGCGTGTCCACCGCCAGCTTGTCGCCCTGCACGACGTTGAACACGCCGTCGGGCAGGCCGGCCTGCTTCAGCAGCTCGGCGATGAACAGGCTGGGTGACGGGTCCCGCTCGCTGGGCTTGAGCACGAAGGTGTTGCCCGTGGCCAGCGCCACCGGGAACATCCACATCGGGACCATCACCGGGAAGTTGAACGGCGTGATGCCGGCCACCACGCCCAGCGGCTGGCGCAGCGTCCAGTTGTCGATGCCGGTGCCGACCTGGTCGGTGAAGTCGCTCTTGAGCAGCTGCGGCGCGCCGCAGGCGAACTCGACGATCTCGATGCCGCGCGTCACCTCGCCCTGCGCATCGGTGAAGACCTTGCCGTGCTCGGCGGTGATCATCGCGGCCAGCGTGTCCTTGTGCTGGTTCAGCAGGCCCAGGAAGGCGTTGAGCACGCGGGCGCGGCGGATCGGCGGCGTGTCGGCCCAGGCCGGAAAGGCCGCGGCGGCGGCCGCCACGGCGGCGTTCACGTCGGCCGCACTGGCCAGTTGCACCTGGCGCGCCACCGCGCCGGTGGCCGGGTTGAAGACCGCCTGCTGGCGATCGCCGTTGCCGGGGTGGCGTTGGCCGCCGATGAAATGCGCCACGGTGGTGGTCTTCGTGAAAGCTTCAGGGGCACCCATGGGAGTCTCCAGTGCAGGTTGCGAATGCGGCCAGTCTAGGCACCGGCGGACGCGCTGCCAATCTCACAGGCCTGGATTCATTGTTCACGATGGTGAACAATCATCTCCAAAATGAGGAATCAATCGATGCGCTCCCCCCCTTCGCACCGCGCCCCGCCGTGGGCCCATGTCTACGCGCTAACCGTGCTCGGCGACACCGGCAGCTTCACCGCCGCCGCGCAGCGTCTGGGCTTGAGCAAGGCGGCGATGAGCCAGCGCGTGACCGAACTGGAAGCGGCCGCCGGCGTGCCGCTGGTGCGGCGCACCACCCGCAGCGTGCGGCTGACCGAGGCCGGCCAGCAGTTGAGCGACCACAGCCGCGGCGCGTTCGCCACGATCGATCAGGCCTTCGCCGGCGTGAAGGACCTGGCCGCGGCGCCGCGTGGCCTGCTGCGCGTCACCGCCCCGGTGGCGCTGGCGCGCCAGCAGGTCGTGCCGCTGCTGCCGACCTTCTTGCGCCGTTATCCCGAACTGCGGCTGGAGCTGGATTTGTCCGACCGGCTCAGCCCGCTGGCACAGGAAGGCTTCGATCTGGCGATCCGGCACACCAGCACGCCGCCCGACACCCATGTCGCCTGGGCCTTGTGCGAAACCCGCTCGGTGCTGGCCGCCAGCCCCGCCTACCTGCACCAGCGGCCGGCGCCGCAGCAACCGGCGGACCTGGCGGCCCACGATTGCCTGCACTACCCCCGCCCGGGCGACACGCCCTTGTGGTCGCTGGAGCCCCTGGCCGGCGGCGCGCGCGTGAGCGTGCCGGTGCGCGGCCCGCTGGCGGCCAACAACAGCGAGGCGCTGCGCGAGGCGGCGGTGGGCGGACTGGGCATCGCCCTGCTGCCCGATTTCAGCGCCCAGGCCGCGCTGGCCGCGGGCCATCTGGTGATGGTGCTGCCGGCGTGGCGGCCGGTGGGCGCTTTCGGCACCCATCTGTGGGCGATCCGCCCCCACACCGCCCAGGTGCCACGCGCCGTGCGGCTGCTGGTCGATCACCTGCGCGAGGCCTTGAAGAGCGGCTTCGGCAACCCGGTGGCCGGCGGCGAACGGCGAAAAAAAACGACCTGATCCTTGCGGACCAGGTCGGGCAAAGTCCTCCAAGAGGACGTCGTTGGGACCGGTGGCGTCACCGTGCCGGACGGGCCACGGGCGACGGGAAGGCGGCTGGACCGCTGGCGTTCAACGCCGTGGAGGGAACCGCTGCGCCCTGACGCGAGAACGGGACTGTAGAAGCGCCCCTCGGCCACCGCCATCCCCCAGACTGGGGACGACGGCGCCGTGGCGCAACGGTTCGCCGCCCGCCGCGGGACAATGGCAGCATGAATGCCGCCGCCAAGCCTCCCGCCACGCCCCTCACCGAGGCCGACATGGCCGAACTCGAACGCCGGCTCGACGCGGTGCCACCGCCTCTGGAACCGCTGGACCTGATGATGCTCGACGGCTTCCTGGTCGGCGTGCTGCTGCAGCCGGAGCCGCAGCCGGAGTCGCGCTGGATGCGCCACGTCAGCGACGTCGACGGACGCGAGTTGCCGGCGGGCTTCGACGCCGAGCCGCTGCGAGCCCTGGTGCGCCGCCGCCACGGCGAGCTGAACCGGGCGATCCATGGTCGCCAGTGGTTCGACCCCTGGGTGTTCGAACTCGACGACGACGCCGACCCGCTGGAAACCGTGATGCCCTGGGTCGCGGGTTTCGCCACCGCGATGGAGTTGTTCCCGCAGTTGATGCGCAACGACTCGCAGCAGGTGCTGGAGCCGCTGGCCGTGCTCTACCGGGCCTTCGACCCGGACGATCTGGAAGACGCCGATGACCTGCTGGAGATGATCGAGCAGATCGAGCCACCCGCCGATCTGGCCGAGGCGGTCGAAGGGCTGGTCACCAGCACCTTGCTGCTGGCCGACGTGACGCGGCCGCAGTCCGGCCCGGCCCGGCCCGCCGCGAAGCCACGGAGCGGCCGGCGCCCCGGCGCGCCACGCGCCCGCCGCTGAGACATCGGCGCCTGCCGCAGCAACGCAGCGCTCAGCGGAACACCCGCTGCGCGTGCAGGCCCAGGCCCTGGGCGACGCTGGCAAGACGGTCGCCGCGTACCGTGCGGGCCTGGCGGAACGGTGCAGCGATCCGCGTCGCCAACGGTGCCAGCCCGGTCGATCCGCCGGTGAGGTAGACGGCCTCGATGCGCTCGGGCGCCACGCCGGCCAGGCGCACGGTCTCGACACCGGCCTGAACGATGCGCTCCAGATCGGCCTCGATCGCGTCCATCGCCTGGGCCTCTCCCAGCAGCGCGACCAGATCGCGCTCGACGGCGTACAGGTCGATGTGGGCCTCGCGCCCCTCGGCGACGGCGATCTTGGCCGCCTCGGCTTCGGCCATCAGCGCGTGGCCCAGATGGTCGTCGACGATGGTCATCAGCCGGGCATGGAACTGCGGGTCGGCGTAGAAGCTCTTCATGCCGCGCAATTCCATCACCCGCTGCGGCGTGTAGACGGTGTTGATCAGGTGCCAGGTGGCGAGGTCGAAATAGACCTTGCTGGGCACCTCGCGTTCGGCCGGCGCCGGGCCGCGCGCCCGAAAGCCCGCCAGCGGCAGGATGGCCGCCAGCTCGACGTGGCGATCGAAATCGGTTCCGGCCACGTGCACGCCATGGCTGGCCAGCAGGTCGTCGGCACGGTCCAGCCGCTCGCGTCGCGCCGGGCCGACGCGCACCACCGAAAAGTCCGAGGTGCCGCCGCCGATGTCGGCCACCAGCACCAGCTGTTCGTGGTCGGTGCCGGACTCATAGTCGAGCGCGGCGGCGATCGGCTCGTACTGGAAGCTGACCTGGTCGAACCCGACCTGCCGGGCCGCCGCCTCCAGCGCCGCCTGCGCCTGGGCGTCGCGCTCGGGGTCGTCGTCGACGAAGAACACCGGCCGCCCCAGCACCACGCGGCGCAGCGGTGCGCCGGCCTGGGCTTCGGCGAGCGATTTCAGGTGGCGCAGATAGCCTGCGATGACATCGAGAAACTTCACCGAGTGGCCGCCGCCGACATCGGTGCCCTGCTCGACCAGCGAGGAGCCGAGCACGCTCTTCATCGAGCGCATCAGCCGGCCTTCCAGCCCTTCCACGTAGGCCGCCAGCGCGGCACGGCCATACAGGCAGCGCGGCGCGGCATGGCGCGCCTGGCCTTCCATCGTGTAGAAAACCGACGTGGGCATGGTGCGCTGGCCCGGCTCGACCTCGACCAGCCGCACCCGGCCCGGCCCGTCGGGCAAGGCGATCGCCGAGTTCGAGGTGCCGAAATCGATCGCGCAAAAAGGCAGGGCGGCGGGCATGAAGCGGCGCGGCGGCGGCGCCGGCGCAGAAGCGAAAGGGGCGCGATTGTGGCACGCGTCACCCGCCGGGCCGGCACGCCAGCGGCCACGTCCGCGCACGCCCGATGCCGGCGCTCGCGGCCGGCGCGGACTCGACCCGCGCTCAGGCCGGCACGACGACCTGCGGCGGCCGTGCCGGCCGCGCCGTGCCGCAGAACGCGAAGTCGAGCTGGGGCTGCTGGCCGGAGATCAGCTCGGCCAGCGCGCGGCCCGAGCCGGCGCCATGGGTCCACCCCAGCGTGCCGTGGCCGGCGTTGAGCCACAGGTTGGCGATCTTGCTGCGGCCGATGTAGGGCACGTTGTTGGGCGTGCTGGGGCGCAGGCCGCTCCAGTAGTTCGGCTCGCTGGTGTCGGCGACGCCGGGGAACAGCTCCTCATAGCGGCGCACCAGGGCGGCACAGCGGCGCTGCGCGGTCGCGCCGTCGAGGCTGGCGTCGTAGCCGGCCATCTCGGCGGTGCCGGCGATGCGGATCTCGTCGCCCAGGCGCGAGATCGCGATCTTGCGCGTGTCGTCCAGCAGGCTGACGACGCTGGCGTCCTGCGGCCGCTTCAGCTTGAGCGTGGCCGAGTAGCCCTTGGCCGGATAGATGTCCAGATCGACGCCCAGCGGACGCAGCAGCGGCGCGGTGAACGAACCCATCGCGGCCACGTACTGGTCGGCCTGCAGCGCGACGGCGCGGCCGCTGCGCTGCTCGCGCAAGCGCACCGAGCTGAGTTCGCCGCCGGCCCGCTCGAAACCGAGGACGTCGTGCTCCCACAGGAAATGCACGCCGCGTTCAGCACATCGGCGGGCCAGTTGCTGGGTGAAGACGCGGGCGTCGCCCGATTCGTCGCTGGGCGTGAAGGTGCCCCCGTGGATGTGCGGACCGAAGGCGGCCAGCGCCGGCTCGACCTTCAGCACCTCGTCGCGGCCCAGCACCCGGCGATCGACGCCGACCTGGCGCATCAGTTCGGCGGCCTGGGCACCGGACTCGAAGTCGGCCGCCGACGAGAAGAAATGCAGGATGCCGCGCTCCAGGCGGTTGTATTCGATGCCGGTGTCGGCCACCAGTTGCTTGAGCGAGGCGTGGCTGTAGGCGCCCAGCGCCACCAGCTGCCTGACGTTGCGCGCAAACGCCGCGTCGCTGCACTGGGTCAGGAACTTGGCGCCCCAGCGCCATTGGTACGGATCGAGCCGCGGGCGGAACAGCAGCGGCGAGTCGTCCCGCAGCAGCCACTTGGCGACCTTCAACGGCGCGCCGGCATTGGCCCAGGGCTCGCAGAAGCTGACCGAGATCTGCGCGCCGTTGGCGAAGCTGGTCTCCAGCGCCGCGTCGGGTTGGCGATCCACCACCGTCACCTCGTGACCTTGCTCGGCCAGATACCAGGCGGTGCTGATGCCAATGATGCCGCCGCCCAGAACCACCACTCGTTTCGTCATGCTTGCCTCACGTCTTGCGCCTGCGGCCGCAGCAGGAGGCTGCAGCACGGTGGGCGGATTCTCGACAAAAGGCAGCTCGCAATGAAGATGAATTAATTGAAATCACCAATCATTAGTTTTCATGATATTAAAACCAAACCAGGCTGAGCGCGCTGATCACCGCCATGGCCAGCATGAGCCAGAGCACCCATTGCGCGGGACTGAATCGCATGCGGACCTCGCCGGAATCGTGTTCGACCGGACGACCGAAGCAAACGGCGTTCCGTCCGGACTCGCGGGCCGGCGTGGAAATGGGGCCGGGAAGCGCCCTTCATCCGTGCATGGCGCCCCGTCGCGAGGCCGACACTCGGGCCCAACGCACCGGAGACCGCCATGCCCTTGCCGCTTCTCGCCAGCCGCCTGCGTCGATGGATGACGTCCTCGGCGACGCGACGCCGCGTCGACGACGCCGCCGACATGGGCACGGCCATCGGCCTGGAGTACTCGCTGGACCAAGCGCCTGCGCCGCGACCGGCCGGCACCGAAGCGGCCCGTGCCGCACCGGCCGCACGTCCGGCCTGGCTGAGCTGGCGCCGCGGCCACTGAAGTCGGGGACGCCCGACTCGACCCGGTCAGCGCACCAGCAGCAGCGGCGTCTGGCAGTGGGCGAGCACCTTGGTGACCACCGAGCCCATCACCAGATTGCCCAGCGTTCCGTGGCCATGCGAGCCCATCACCAGCAGGTCCGGGTGGTCCTTGGCGGCCTGGGCGGCGATGGCCTCGGCGGCCGGCCCGACCTTGGTGACGAACACCGCCGACAGCCCCTGCTTCTTGAAGAAGCTGCGGATCGGCTTGAAGACCTTCTCGGCCTCGTCGTCGTAGAACGCCTTGAGCTGCTCCTTGCTCAGCATGGCCGCGGCGCGTGCGGGCACCGCCATCACCGCATACACCACCGTGTACTGGTGCTGCGGCCCCAGCCACTCGTCATGGGCCGCCAGATACGCCAGCATGCGACGGGTGTAGGCACTACCGTCAGCGGCGACGAGAATCTTCATGGTGAGTCTCCTGCTCAAGGGCCGGGCCGCCAGTGTCGCATGCGGGGCCGTGGCGCCGGAGACGCCGCACCGGGGGCTCAGACGGTCAGCACGCGCAGCGCATCGAAGCCCTCGGCCTCGCCTTTCTTGACCAGCCCGCGCGCCTGGCAGATCACCCGCGCGTCGGCCCGGCCCGGCCGAGCCACGCGGTAATCGTGCCGGCAATGCAGATGGCCGTGCAGCCACAGGTCGGCCCGCGGCAACAGGTCGTCGTCGGCATTGCAGAAACTGGCCGACCCCGGTTGCTGGCCATAGCGCGGGTCGACGCTGCGCAGGCTGGGCGCGAAGTGGGTGACGGCCACGCAGGCGTCCCAGCGGCCCTGCGCCGGTTGGCTCAGCGCCTGTTCCAGCCAGGCCCGGCAGGCCAGGGCCTCCTCGCGCACCGCCGCGGCATCGAACGGCTGCCCGCGCTGGCGGCTGCGCTGCACGTTGACGAAGTACGCACCGGCGCGCATCGCGCGCTCGCGCTGGGCAGCGCCGAACAGGTCGAAGTCGCTCCAGCGCACCGTGCCGAGAAAGCGCACCCGGCGGCCATCGTCGCCTTGCAGCAGCGCCTCGGAGCGCTCCAGCAACGTGATGCCCAGCGCGGCGCAGCGCGCGTGCAGGCCGGCCCAGGCCTCGGCGATGTCGCGGCCATCGAACTCGTGGTTGCCGGCCACCATCAGCACCGGCACCGGCCAGCGCGCGAAGCGCTCCAGCCCGGCCCAGGTGGCGTCGATGTCGCCGGCCAGCACCAGCACCTCGGCCTCGGGCGCGGCCACCGGCTCAAAGGGCTCGGTTTCCAGATGCAGGTCGGACAGGAGTTGAATCCGCATCCTGTCGATGATCGCAGATGCGCGCCGCGGCCGGGCGCTGCGCTCAAACGCCGTCGAAACGCCAGGCGCCTTCGGCCACCACCTGGCTCAGCGGCAGGCGCTCGCTGGGCATCTCGCGCGCCTGCAGGGCGTCGGGCAGGCCGGCCTTGTCGCCGCGCTTGCCGATCGCGACCACCGCCTCGATCGCGACGTCCGCCGGCACGTTCAGCCGCTCGCGAAGCTTGGCCCCGTCGAAGCCGCCCATGCCGTGGGCGGACCAGCCGGCGTGGTGGACCTGCAGCGCCAGGCTCATCCAGGCCGCACCGGCGTCGAAGGAATGCCAGGGGTTGGGGTTGGCCTCGGTCTTGCCCGGCGGCACCGAGCTCTTCTTCGACAGCACCACCACCAGCGCCGAGGCCTTGGCAGCCCAGCCCTGGTTGAACGGCACCAGACCGTCGAAGATCGCCTGGAAGGCCGGCGTGCCGGTACGGCCGTACAGGAAACGCCAGGGCTGGATGTTCGACGCCGAAGGCGCCCAGCGCGCCGCCTCGAAGAAGGCCGACAGGGTGCTCTCGGCGATCGCCTCGCCGGTCATCGCGCGCGGCGACCAGCGCTCCAGGAACATCGGGTGAATGGCGTGGTCGGAGGTGCGGGGCGACGTCATGGCGGCAATCTCGGCGGGAAGTGGTGACGGCGCGGATTATCCGTTCGCCGGCCCCGCTTTGCCGAACCTGCCGCGCAGCGCGTCCACCGGGACGCACCGCGCGGCGGACCTCAGGCGGCCACCCGTGCGCTGAGGGTGGCCCGGGTGGCCTTGAGCTGCTCGGGCAGGTGGTAGGCCAGCTGCGCGAACAAGGCGTCGTGCAGCTTCAACTCCTCGGCCCAGGCCGTGGGCGACGCGTCGATGATGCTGTCGAACTGCTCGCGGCCGAAGGCCAGGCCGTTCCACTCCAGGTCTTCGTAGCGCGGGCTGATGCCGAAGAAGTGCTCTTCGCCGCCGGCCTGGCCTTCGAGGCGGTCGATCATCCACTTCAGCACGCGCATGTTGTCGCCGTAGCCCGGCCACACGAACTTGCCGTCGGCACCCTTGCGGAACCAGTTGACGCAGTAGATCCTGGGCAGCGTGCGGCCACTGGCTTCGAGCTTTTTCTCCATGTCCAGCCAGTGCTGGAAGTAGTCGCTCATGTTGTAGCCGGTGAAGGGCAGCATCGCGAACGGGTCGCGCCGCACCACGCCTTGCTGGCCGACCGCCGCCGCCGTGGTCTCGGAACCCATGGTGGCGGCCATGTAGACGCCTTCCTGCCAGTTGCGCGCCTCGGTCACCAGCGGCACGGTGGTGGAGCGGCGGCCGCCGAAGATGAAGGCGTCGATCGCCACGCCGGACGCATCGTCCCAGGCCGGATCCAGCGCCGGATTGTTGGTGGCGGCCACCGTGAAGCGCGAGTTCGGGTGGGCGGCCTTGGCGCCGGTTTCCTTGGCGATCGCCGGCGTCCAGTCCTTGCCTTGCCAGTCGATCGCGTGCTCGGGCGCCGGGCCCATGCCTTCCCACCAGACGTCGCCGTCGTCGGTCAGCGCGACATTGGTGAAGATCACGTCCTTGTGCAGGCTGGCCATGCAGTTCGGGTTGGTCTGCTCGTTGGTGCCCGGGGCGACGCCGAAGTAGCCCGCCTCGGGGTTGATCGCGTAGAGGCGGCCGTCGGCATGCGGCTTGATCCAGGCGATGTCGTCGCCGATGGTGGTGACCTTCCAGCCGTTCAGCGCGGTGGGTGGGATCAGCATCGCGAAATTGGTCTTGCCACAGGCGCTGGGGAACGCGGCCGCGACGTGGTACTTCTTGCCGGCCGGCGAGGTGACGCCCAGGATCAGCATGTGTTCGGCCAGCCAGCCCTGGTCACGCCCCATGGTGGAGGCGATGCGCAGCGCGAAGCATTTCTTGCCCAGCAGCGCGTTGCCGCCGTAGCCCGAGCCGTAGGACCAGATCTCGCGGGTCTCGGGGTAGTGCACGATGTACTTGGTGGTGTTGCAGGGCCAAGTCACGTCCTGTTGGCCAGGCTGCAGCGGCGCGCCCACGGTGTGCACGCAGGGCACGAAGCTGCCGTCGCTGCCCAGCAGATCGATCACGGCCTTGCCCATGCGGGTCATGATGCGCATGTTGACCGCGACGTAGGCCGAATCGGACAGTTCGACGCCGATGTGGGCGATCGGCGAGCCCAGCGGACCCATCGAGAACGGCACCACGTACAGCGTGCGGCCCTTCATGCAGCCCTTGAACAAGGCCTGGTCGCCGGTCTGCAGCAGCGTGCGCATCTCGGCCGGCGCCATCCAGTTGTTGGTCGGGCCGGCGTCTTCCTTCTTCTCGCTGCAGATGAAGGTGCGGTCTTCGACGCGGGCCACGTCCGACGGATCCGAACACGCCAGGTAGCTGCCGGGCCGCTTGGCCGGGTTGAGCTTCTTGAAGGTGCCGGCCTCGACCAGTTGCTGGCACAGGCGGTCGTACTCGGCCTGCGAGCCGTCGCACCAGTAGACATCCCGCGCTTCGGTGAGCGCGGCGATCTGGCCGACCCATTCGATCAAACGGGCATTTTTGACATAGGCGGGCGCGTTCACGCGGACACCTTCCGAGGCGGGGCGGTTCATGGGGACTCCAATCATCGAAACAAAGACGAAATTGGGCGAACCCCGCACCAGCACGACACCGCGCTGCCACGGGGCTCGCCCAATGCCGCGAACGTCAACCGGCCCGACCGGAAGCCCCGACCGGTTACACCGGACTTCCGTAAAAACCGCGCCGATTCCTGTCCCCAACGGGCCAGCACTCTCGATTTCAGTGTAACCGCGTGGTAACCCCGCCTCCTCGGCGGACTATGCAAATCCAGAATAAAGGCATGCCGGGGGCGCCTGCATCGGCGACGCGACGGCCGCCCCGCCGGGGGAGGGTGAGTCGGGATCGGCGCCCGTGCGGCGCTGGACTACGCTCGACACCACCCCCTTGGAGCCTGTTCCCATGAACTCCACCTCCCGCGCCGCAGCATCCCCATCGCAAGGCGACCGCGTTCTTGCCGACACGCACGAGGTGCTGAACGTGTCGCGTGAATTGGCCGACTACAACCTCTACACGCAGGACGCCGCGCTGCAGCAGGCGGTGCGTCGCGAAGGCGCCGGCTGGGCCGACGCCGAATTGGCCCGCTTCGGCGAGCACATCGGACGGGCCGACTATCTCGAACTGGGAGCGCTGGCCAACCGATACCCGCCTGAGCTGGACACCCATGACCGCTTCGGCAACCGGGTCGACCTGGTGCGCTTTCACCCGGCCTACCACGCCCTGATGAAGACGTCGATCGACCACGGCCTGCACGCCTCACCCTGGACCGATCCGCGACCCGGCGCGCACGTGGCCCGTGCGGCGCACTGCTACCTGCACAGCCAGGTCGAGGCCGGCCATGGTTGCCCGATCACGATGACGTTCGCGGCCATGCCGACGCTGCGCACCACCCCGGCCCTGGCCGCGCTCTGGGAGCCGAAGATCACGGCCCGTACCTATGACCCGCGCAACCTGCCCGACGCGGCGAAGCAGGGGCTCACCATCGGCATGGCGATGACCGAGAAGCAGGGCGGCTCGGACGTGCGGGCCAACACCACCCGCGCCGTGCCGCTCGGCGCCGAAGGGCCGGGCGAAGCCTATGAACTGGTCGGCCACAAGTACTTCGTCTCGGCGCCGATGTGCGACGCCTTCCTGGTGCTGGCGCAGACGGCGCCGGGTTTGTCGTGCTTCCTGCTGCCGCGCTGGCGGCCGGACGGCACCAAGAACCCGCTGCAGTTGCTGCGGCTCAAGCGCAAGATGGGCAATGTCTCGAACGCGTCCAGCGAGACCGAATTGCGCGGCGCGCTGGCCTGGATGGTGGGCGAACCCGGCCACGGCGTGCGCACCATCATCGAGATGGTGGCGATGACGCGCTTCGACTGCATGATCGGCTCGTCCGCCGGCCAGCGCGCGGCCGTGTCACAGGCCCTGCACCACTGCGCGATCCGTTCCGCCTTCGGCCAGGTGCTGAACCGCCAGCCGCTGATGCAGAACGTGCTGGCCGATCTGGCGCTGGAGAGCGAAGCGGCGCTGACGCTGGCGATGCGCGTCGCCCGCGCCCTGGACCACCGCGACGACGCGCACGAAGACCTGCTGGCGCGCCTGGCCACGCCGGTCGGCAAGTACTGGATCTGCAAGCGCACCCCGCAGCACGCCTACGAGGCGATGGAATGCATCGGCGGCAGCGGCGTGATGGAGGACGGCCCGTTCCCGCGGCTGTTTCGCGAGTCGCCGGTGAACGCGATCTGGGAAGGCAGCGGCAACGTGCAGTGCCTGGACGTGCTGCGCGCGCTGCGCAAGACACCCGCGGTGGCCGACGCCTTCTTCGACGAAGTGGCCCGGGCCCGGGGCGGCAGCCGGCCGCTGGATCGCTGGACCGAGGCCTTGAAAAGGGATCTGGCGGATCCCGCGGCGATCGAGTACCGCGCGCGGGACCTGGTCGACCGGATGGCGCTGGCGCTGCAGGCGGCCCTGCTGCTGCAGCACGCGCCGGCCATCGTCGCCGACGCCTTTTGCCGCTCGCGCCTGGCGACCGAAGGGCAGCGCCATTACGGCACGCTGCCGACCGGCGTCGATTGCGCGGCCCTCATCGAACGGGCGACCCCGCGCTGCTGACCCGCGCCGGACTCAGGACGCGCAGGCCTTGCCGTGGTCGGGCCGATCGCCTGCCGCCTTGGCGGCCGACTCGGTCATGTACGCACCCTGCTTGGTCTTGCCATAGTACTTGGTGCCGGGGCAGTGGTAGATCTTGGTCGAGGTGTTGACCCAGACCTGGCCCGCGCCGCCGCCGGCCACGGGCGCGGCGGCCGGCGCCACGGCCTTGGGTGCCGGCGCCGCCGGGGTCGGCGCTGCAGCCGGAGCCGGCGTCGCGGCGGCCGCGGCGGCAAACCAGGTCTTCACTCCCTTGTGGCCCCGGCAGGCGCCTTTCTTCGCGGCGTCGGTGCTGTAGGTGCCGTCCTTGCACAGCCCGGTCGAACCGGCAGGGGCAGCGGCAGGGGTCTGAGCGGTGGCCAGGGCCGACGCGAACAGGCCGGCAACGAGCACGAGGGACAGAGACGAACGTTTCATCGGGAACTCCATACGGAAGTGGGACCATCGGCGCCCGCGCGCCACAGGACGGAGCCGGGCCTGGCGATCATGGCACGCCGTGCCAGGCACACCGTGTGCGATGGCGAAGCGCGCCGCCACGAATGCCGCCGGCCGTTGGGTGTCCGCCACGCGCCGTGCGCCGCGCTCAAGCGGCCTGGGGCACGTGGCCGGACTCGATCAGGCGTTGCATGACATCCACCTCCACCGGCGGGGAGTAGAAATAGCCCTGGGCCTTATGCAGGCCTTCTCCGGTCATCCCCGGCTAGGCAGCCAGCACGCAGCGCGACAACCTGAAGGAATTGAACAACCTTCGCTCGGCATTTGGCGCCATGCTGATCGTGGCCATCAAGCCGCACTGCGTACGTGGCTACCTAGACAGGCGATCCTCTCAGCGGCCCAGCCTACCGCGAGCTGGCAACCTCGTCTAGGTCTGTGGCGAGACGCGGCGGCGGCGCATCGGCTTGTGCAAGGACACCAAACAAAAAAGCCCGCTGGTGCGGGCTTTCTGTTGAGAGGGCGGGGCCTCAGTGGGTGCGCTTCAGGAAATCTGCGGCACGGTCAGACACCACAAATTGAACGATGCCCTTCACTGTGTCCGAGCAGCCCTTGAACGTGATGTGTTCGAGTACGGAGGGGCCCTGTGCCTCGACAAGCACACCGACCAACTCGTCAACGAACGACTGAGTAGCCTCGACCCCAGTGAAGTCGATGGCGACTCGCGCTCCTCTTCCGATGGCAGACTCAATCTGCTCCCGGATGGGAAGGGCGCTTTGGCGCATCCCCATCATCCGCGTCGGAGACTCTTGCATGAGGTTGATCAGCTGGGTAGACATGGCTGGTACTCGCTGAAGTGTGCTTACGTCCAAAGAATACCATCAGATAGCACAATCTTGCGATGGTGGGGATTCCCGGATTAGGGGTCGAAATTCACGCTGATCTTTGGTGCGTCATCGATTGGTGGCAGCAGTTGCGGGATGTTCACTGCGGGCAAAAGAGCCCTACGGCACTTCATCAGGATCGCCACACCACCCCAGTGGGCCCCCGCCCCGAGAAGAAATGCCCTGACGTAGTTCTCAGCTATCGCAGCGGCATTGCCCGAAACGATAACCAACCCACCTCTCGTAGCTTTGGCGATCCGATAGGTGGTGGTTAGGCCCACCCCACGGTTGGAAGTGCCCCCGGGCAGCCCCCTGTCAGGGTTGCAACTCACAAAGGGCTCCAATGCAGTCGGGATGGCGGCCAAGTGCGTCTTCGTCTGGAGCTTCGGTGAGTCCTTCAGAGTGGCAAGGAACCCGCAACCATTGTCAACTACGGCAAGTTGCACCTCCCCTCGCCCTTGGTAGAACTGGGCGGCAACCCATACGGCAGCATCTGACCGGCCTTCCCTCTTGGCGTGACTCAGCGCGTTGAGTAGAAGCTCGGACAGTGCGTAGCGAATTGGATGTCGGAAGGTCTCAAACCGATTCTGGCCAGTAGCCTCGTCTATAGCCCCATTCGGATCCTCAAACGTGAGCTTCCCTGCAACCGCAGTCGATAGCCGAGCTGCGGCGTCGTCGACCTCGCGCTCATGGGACACCCTGGTGAGCTCAACCAATGAGTCGCTGAGGTCATTGCGATTGAGGCACGTCGACTCCACGCCTTGAATGCCACACCTCTTGAGGACCTCCATCCGGTCAAGATAGCTACCGACGTCAGTCGAAAGCCATTCCAGCCGGATCCCTCGGGTTGCAGCCATTGGCTCCAGCAGTGCCCCAAGAACCGCAATACCCAAGGGGTCGAAAAACTCGGTTTCCGAACCGTCCAGTGTCACGGCGTGGGGCGCCTGTCGAACCTTCTCGCACACACTGAATACGCCATCAAGGTTCCGGGCCCCAAAGATCTTAGGAAGCCTGATAGTGAGAGGTTCGGTGACATTTGTCGCGAGCATTGGGAACAATGTACTTCACCCACCGGGACTAACAGCTAGACAAAGGGCCAATCGCCGGTGTCCCGTTCGCTGCTGCAATGCCCGAAGGCGTGGGGATCTAGCCTGCTGGGCCGAATCGGGTTCACGATTTCCCCAAATCGCTCCGCTACCGCGCGCAATGGTGCTGAGTTAAGACCTCGGGCCAGAACGCGAGCAGCGCAAGGGTGTGTGGGGTCTAGCCGTCCCCCTCTGAATCGGTCCAGGGGCCCCCTGCCGAAATTCGCAGCGGCCCGGCCCCTGCCAGGCGCGTCGGCGCTGCCGCATGAGTGGTGGGCAGCTGCTGATCAGGTGCAAATCACGGGGCTGCGGGCGGCACAGCGCAGGTATGAGATCCAGAAACAACAAAGCCCAACTTTGCGGGTTGGGCTAAGTTGTTGATTTTATTGGTGGCCTGGGGCGGAATCGAACCACCGACACGCGGATTTTCAATCGAAATCCGCGTGCGCGCTGTTACAGATTCCAGACGCAACAATCAACAAAATCAAGCACTTAGTCCGCATCAAACCGCAGTTAAACGCAGCCGTCCGCACTCGAATCCTGATGCGATTGCCAGAACAGCGCCAGAACTTCTTATACGCTCCGGCACCCGGCGCTCACACCTGTAGGAAGTGTAGCAACAGCTCCTCAACGATGTGGTGGGGTCATGCTGCCGGTGGCGCTCGGGTGGCGTTCCAGCCCGCTTCGCAGTGGCCCCATGTGCAAGCTCTCTAACGCCGAGCTGTCGTGGGCTGAGGACATTGGTTGCTAGCTGACTCCGGCATCTCTTGGGTGCCGGCTTCTTGTACCTCAAAAATACAACTTAAGGTACAATTCGACATGCCCCGCGCTGCCGCCGACCGCCCTCTGTATGTGCCCTTCGAGGGGCCGGTCAGCACCCTGTACGCCGAGCTGGTGGAGCGTGCTCGAACCGAGCGCCACCTGCTGCCCGGCACGCCCGGGTCCTTGGCGTTGCGCGAACGACCGGGGTTCGGCTCGTACTGGTACCGGCGCCACTACGACGCGCCCGGCACGCCGCAAGTCGAGGACTTCGTCTGCAGGGAAAACGACGTCGAGACGTACGAGGCGATGCGCCGGCGCATCGAAGCGGCCGAATGGAGCCAGGAGCAGGTGCGCAACCTTCGCCAGCTTGGCATGCAGGTCGCCGACAAGGACGCCGCGCGCGTCTTGGTCGAGCTGCACAACCGCGAGCTGTTCACCGCCGGCCTCGTGATGGTCGGAACGCTCGCCTTCATGTCCTGGCTCAACGAGTTCGGGGTGAAGGCGCTCGCCTCCCGTACCCAGGACATCGACCTGGCCAGGCGACAGAAGCTCAAGCTGGCGGCGCCCACCCCGTTCCTGGAGGCCGTGGCCGCCACCAGGCTGGGCTTCTTCGCCATCCCGGGCATCTCCGCGGCCGCGCCGTCGACCTCGGTCAAGCGGGCCGGCAAAGAAGGCCTGCGCGTCGACATCCTCACCTGCGGGGCTGAGCTGGGAACGGTAGTTCCAGTGCCTGAGCTGGACTGGCACGCGCAGGCCATCCCGCACTTCGACTACCTGCTGGCATCACCGCGCCGTGCGGCAACGCTGGCCGGCGGACACTGCGTGCCGGTCAACGCGCCGGCGCCCGAGCGCCTGGCCTGGCACAAGCTGTACTCGAGCACCCGCCGCGCCAATGACACGGCCAAGGCGGAGAAGGACCTGCGGCAGGCCGCCACACTACTGGCCGTGCTGGTGGAACGCGACAACCTGGGGCTTGCGGCCACTGCAGCGGCGGCGCCGAAGGAGGTGCTCGACGCCGCTCGTCAGCGCCTGCCGTCCCTTCGCAGCCTGCTGGCGCCACACCCTGAAGCGATGGACGAGGTGGAGCAGGCGTTGGCCGCCAAGCGGCAACGCTGAGCGAACCCTGGCCTGAAGACGACCCCGGCGATTGCCGCGGTCGGTGAACGAGCCGTGTGGCCTCCTCAGGTCCTCATCTCACCTCAGCTCGAACCGTTGACGCGAGCGGACGCCTGCGTTTCTAGTTGCGCTCCAGGATTCCAGCCGGCGGTCCCCGGCACCCCGGCTTTCGCACCCCTGGGGGCAACCGGCGGGGCGCGGCTGGCGTCGAGGATGCTGGTCGTCGACCCCGAAAGGGGGCCACGAAGATTCTGCGCACAATGTCACGATTCCCGCTCGCCGACCTGGGATTACCCCGGCCAGTCGACCATTCGGAGGTCGAGAGTGCAATGTAGGTCTGCGCGCGGGAAATTCCTGCCCACTCGCAGCTAGACATGTTCAAGGACGACCAACGTGACCGAAGCCACCCACTTTGTAACGCACCAGCGCATGCTCTGGGGTGTGCTGGGAGCGTTGGCGCGGCACGGCTATGTCGCGCCCCCCGACGAAGGCCAGGACCTCATCCACGACTTCTACGTCGACGCTTGGTCGGGATTGCTTGAGCGCTACGACGTAAGGAAGAGTCCGTTCAAGACGTATGTCTGCTCGGCTTTCTACAAGTTCGCCAGGCGGCGCATCGTCGCACTTCAAGGGTGGAGGCACCGCTTGGTGGACTTGGACGTCGCTGCGCACGTTCCTGCCGTCGAACAGGCACCGGAAGGGTTGGCGGAGCATCGGCAACTTGTGGAGATGCTGCAGCGGGCGATGAACGCGCTGCCCTCGCTTGAACGCCAAGCGCTGACGGCATTTGTAAGCGCAGACGAGCCGGGTGAGCGTCACCTCGCCCAGCAATTGTCAGTGACGCGCTATGCCGCTCGCGAAGCGCTAAGCAACGCGATGGCCCGTTTGGCCGTGAGCTTCGGGAAATTGCCAGCGGCTTCCAATCTGGAAGCGCGCGTAGCGGTCTGCTTGTGGCAGGAGAACCGTTCTCGACGGAGCACTGCCGAGCATCTTCGGGTAAGCCTCGAAGAAGTGGACGCAGCGAAAACGAAATTCGTTGAGCATTTGATGAGCGTCTTGCGCACGCGCAGTAGGTCCGCACTTGAAGGGAGTACCGTCATGAATGAATACCTTGCCATCCTTCTGCAGGCCTTGCTTGCGATAGGCGACCAGGAGCAGCTCGCACGCGTTCGAGCCAACGCCACCCAAATCATCGAAGCCCTCAAGCAATCGAACGAGGACCTTCCGTTTCCGGGGGCGCAAGAGCCGACGGCGGAAATGGAGAACTGGGTCGCAGAGGTGTACGCCGCTTTGGCCGGAGCGGATGGAGCCGAGGAGGCATCGAGCCCGCTTGGGCAAGCGATGGCGGAGTTGCGAACGCGTGAGGCCGAGCAAATTGGTGTGGCTTTTGCCAGACTTGTTCGAGACTCGCCTCACCTGAGCGCTTGGGACCACTACTTCGGCGAGCGCCGTCGAACGCCAGCCAACGTGGTGGACTTTCTCTCCCAGGATGATTCCGTCAGAGCGGCTGACGAGGTTGGGACGACACTGGCCAGGCTCGGCTTGACACCCATGATGTTCTTTGGAGCGACGAGGGCGTTTCAGACGCTCTTTGACAAGGCGCGTCGCACGCCTACGCTGCTCGCACGTTGGGAAACGCTGCGCGACGCGCCTTCGGGACTAGCGCTTGAACTGGCAGACGCAAGGTGCGTCCCAATTCCACAGCTGGCGCTAGACGTGCAGGTCGCCGGGACCAAGCATCTGGAAAGCGAGGACGCCCCTGCGATGGTGCGGTGGGTGCATGACGCCGCCTTGCAGCGCCCGTACCTCGTGGGAGGCTATCAGCTGGACTCCAAGCGCGCATGCTTTGTCAAGGACGCGCGTATATGGAACCCTGAGCCGGCCGCCCTGATGGCACGTTGGTCCGCCCCTGAACCGCACTGAGGCCCGTAGCTCACACCCGGAATGTGATGTTGTCTCTCGCGTGGGACGACTTCACAAACCCGCCGATTTCAGTCCGCTCATAGACTTGAGCGTGCCAATGGGTGGCGCCGGCCCGGTCATCGTAGACGCGGTGGACAAGCAACGAGTTCGGGGGGAGCCTCTTGGTCGGTATCGCCTGCAGCCCGAACACTCGGTACCAGTTCTTCGGTATGCCATCGAGGATGGTCGCACTGCCGGCGCGGAGTTCCGTTCGCAGACTTCCTCCGAGGCCGGCGTGAAAATGGTCCAAACAGGGCTCGTGCGAATGTCCCGTAAGTATGGCCTGAACGTCATGTCGTTCGAGATATCTCCCGAGCTCTGACTTGGAGCCGCTACGCATCCACAAGAACGCTCCAGCTTG
Organism: Ideonella sp. sgz306126; assembly: GCF_056032705.1. Lineage (NCBI taxonomy): Bacteria > Pseudomonadati > Pseudomonadota > Betaproteobacteria > Burkholderiales > Sphaerotilaceae > Ideonella > Ideonella sp. sgz306126. The sequence continues at coordinate 800,797 of NZ_JBVYWP010000002.1, read as the reverse complement.
AAGCCACGAATGGTGTACTAGCATCATTCTTATTTCCTGCGGGTCGGATGGGCCAAAGCGCGCCGCAGGGTCTGTGAGCTGGCTTTCAAACTTCCCCAGGGCCATCTGACGGTCGAACGATGCCGGTGGGACATCCCCATCGCTGTCGATGCCTACAAACCGGATGCGACGTCCGTTCGCCAAGGGAATGCTCGGGTGAATGTGCGGCACTCGATGTGCAAACCCACCGTAGTTTGTCGGCCCGGCATTCCAAGCGACGTACTGCCCTGCCCAATGGTCATGGTTGCCTGGAATGATGAGGTCTATCTGGGCTAGCGACAAACCGGCAGTTCGCAGTCCAGGTGTCGATGGGCTGAGGTCCAACGAGCGCTCGAGAAAGTCACTTGCGTTCGTGAAATTGACGACAGCGCCGTTGCGCGTCACGTCGCCGGTGACAATCAGACGGAATTCCTCGCCGCTGTCCTTCAGACCAATACAGAAAGTCTCGAGCGCCTCAAGCGCTACGGCATGATGGCCAAGAAGCCCATCAAACGGGAACGGATATGGTAGGGCGTAGGCGCGCGCGGCAACGGCACTAACTGGCGCATCTCCCTTGTTGGGGTCTACCTCGCCGATGTGCAAGTCTGAGACGTGGACGAACGTCGCGAGCCGCGTCCAGTCACCCGGTACGCCATTGGGCATCTTGGCCTCCCCTTCGAAGGCACATGCCGCACGCGTTGCGCCTTTCAGGAGCAACTCTACGCTCATCGTCCGAAAACCTCCACTGAGCCACCGAGCGTCAAACCCCAGTGTCATCAATCCAAATGAAGTGGACGACGAAGACTCGGCCCCTCAAGGACTGCCCGTCACCCTTCGAGATGCAGCAATTCGACAGCCATTCGGAGGTAACAGCGCGCGCGTTCTAGCGGATGAGTCTCTGCCTGTCTTCCGCGGTCTCCAGGTGCAGTCGAATGCTCAGTAGCAGTGGTCGTCGACATCGTCGACGACCGGCCAATGCTTGTTGATGATGGGGTCCAGCCAGTCCGCCGCGTTGCGTATCCAATGGACCTGCTCCGCGCCCTGTGCGTCTGTGAACTCGCCGCTTGACTCCATCGCCAGGGCCAGCGAACGCAGGCGTGCCGCACGTTCGAGCCGCGACGCAGCCTCTTCGAAGTGCTTCAAGCGCTCCAGTTGCTCCCGCTTCGCATCGACCTTTCGGGCATGTGCGCTGCGGCGCTCTTCATTGCGCCTGCGTTCCTCTGCACGAACCTCCTGCAGCAGTCTTTCCTTCAGCGCATGCTCCCGCAGCCTCGCGGGCACATCCGCGATGCGGTCGGCCAGGGGTGCGTCTGAGCCGTCCTGCACCACGAACTCCACGCGGCGATACCCAGGACTGCGGACTTCAAGACGAAGCTCGATGGTCGGGTGAAAGGTCCAACGGTCAGGCCGGTAGTGATACCCGTTCGGGTTCGCCTTGGTTTCGGCCTTCTCCCGTGCGGTCAACTCCCGCTCCTCGCGGCGGCCGGATTCGAAGATGCGCATCGTGAATGCGACGCCGCTGACCACGAAGGTTGCGGGCTCGCGCGCAGACTCATCGGACGTGAAGGTCAGTCCCGCCGCCTGACAATGGCGAATGATGCGGTCCATCGTCAGCAGAGCGCGCTCCTGATTCTGAGGCGCGACGCTCACCTCGAAGTGGCCCATGCCGCCAATGGCGGGCCAGTCGCGCGTGTCGACGTGGCTCTTCTTCAGCCTTGCAGCCATTCTTTTGATGATGGGCAGGCAATCGGCGAGGGCCGTGCGCATCTTTGGCAAAGGCGGCATCGGGGGTTGTGGGGTTGCTTTGGCTGCCTCAAGCCGTCGGGACACCTCCTCGGCCTCGACATTCACCCATTTCGTCAGCTGGTACGTCGTCTCGCCATCAAACTCAGGCAGCGGCGGCGCCGGCACAACCTTACCAAGCTCGACCTTGGTCCAGTGGCCTGACGGCGGCAGCGGTACGGCGAGTGTTTGTGCAGCTCGCTTCACATCCGCGGCGGCGACGCCGTACAGCTGCGCCAGTTGGGTGAGCGGCTGTGCCCAAACCTGTTCGTGAAGCCTTGCTCGCTCAAAGTCGATGGTTCTCGTGCTCATGTCGGCGCTCGCTCTTGACCGACAAACGGTAGCGCGAACGTGTGGCATGACGGGGTCGGCCGCTGGGCGCAGGGGGTCCAGGGCGCTGACGCTCTCGCGGCCAGCCTAAGGCCGCGTCGGCTGCGCGCCCTTCCAGCCGCGGCGCACTGGGCGCCCATGAAGCCGGTCCCTTGCTGACCTTATGCGACGGCCAAACTTCCCCAGACTGCGCGTCACACCGAGAATCGTTCATTCTCCATTTTGGTTTTCTGGTAGAGTATCCCTAGTAGAGAACCATCATGCAGCTCCTCGGCCTCATCGTCGTCCAGAACCTCACCTCGGCGCACCCGGTGTGCCGAGGCCCGGTTGCTGCCTGGATGATGGAGGTCAAGGAAGCATCCTGGAACGGCATGCAGCAGGTGCAAGAGCACTACCGTTCCGCGCAAATCACCCCGGACGGCAAGCGCGTGATGTTCGACGTGCACCTCGGCGTGTACCTGCTGGCCACGAAAGTGAACTACGACAGGGGCATCGTCCTCGTCGAGGACGCGTGGGTCGATGGCCAGCCCGCAAGGGCTGCGACCCGCACGTCGAAGAAGTAGACCCACCAAAGGCAACTCCATGACATCACAAGTGCGCATCATCAAGAGCGACGCAGAATACCGAGCAGCACTCGCGCGTCTCGCTGCCCTGATGGACGTCGACTTCAAGAAGGGGTCGGAGCAGGAGAACGAGTTCGAGCTGCTCCGCCTGGTCGTCGGCGCCTACGAGTCCAAGCACGCCAAACCGACGCCGGTGCAGCCCATCGAAGCCATCACCTTCCGGCTGGCGCAGCGGGGGCTCACCAAGAAGGACTTGGTGCCCTACATCGGGTCGCCATCTCGCGTTTCCGACGTCCTGGCCGGGCGACGGCAACTCACGGTGGCGATGATGCGGCGCTTACACAAGGGTCTGGGCATACCGGCGGCCTCGTTGATAGGCGACGGCGACCTGGACGACGACGGGGGGGATGATTTGCCGGACTACGACTACACGAAGTTCCCGCTCGTGGAGATGGCCGAGCGCGGCTGCTTTCCCGGGGCGCAGTACGGCCTGGCAAAGCTGCGAGAGAACGCCGAAGAGCTCGTGGCGCCGCTGCTTCGCTCGGTCTGCGGCGCATCGTCATCGCGTGCGCTTCTGCGGGCGCCGCTGCACCAGAGCGGGTCTCGCACAATGGACGAATACGCGCTGCTCATCTGGCGGGCATTGGTGGTCAGCAAGGCCCGGAAGTCGCCACCACGCGCGTCGTACAAGGTCGGCAGCATCACCAGCGCGTGGCTGCGCGACCTGGCCAAGCTTTCTTCCTTCGACGGCGGTCCGCGGCTGGCCAAGGAGTACCTCAGCAAGCACGGCATCTGCCTCGTGTTTGAGAAACACTTCAAGAAGACCTACCTCGATGGCGCCGCGATGCTGGACGGTGAACAGCCCATCGTGGCGCTGACGCTGCGGCATGGCCGCTTGGACAACTACTGGTTCGCGCTTCTGCACGAGCTTCTGCACGTCGCCCGGCACCTGAAGGCAGGGCACCTGTTCATCGCCGACAACCTCGAAGACAACACCCGCAAGGGGCAGACCGAGGAAGACGAAGCGGACGACGGCGCTCAGGAGGCGTTGATTCCGGCCAAGCTGTGGGCGAAGGCCAAGGTCAGGACCACCTACGCGCTCGATGACGCGCTGGAGCTGGCGCGCGACGCCGGCATTCACCCCGCCATCGTGGCCGGTCGCCTGCGTTGGGAGACCGGCAATTGGCGGCTGCTCTCCGGAGTGGTCAGCGACGCGGGGTCGGTGCGTCAGTACTTCGAGGAAGAACTGGCATGAAGCTCAAGAACACCTGGCACGTCTGTGCGGTGCGGTGTCGGCATTCACACGAAAGGAGTTCTATGCCCCAGAAGTAGGAAGCGGCCGAATACCCGGGGGCACTCGACCGCTGAGGATTCGCTGCCTGGACAGTTCATCCTTGCTTGGTAGGCGGGAGCGATTGTCTGCAGCGACCTCTGCGATGTCAAGGCACGCCCGTGCTGGCCCGGCAGCCAGCCCTGTGTTTTTTCATCATTGAGAGGTTCATATGCAACCCATTCAGTCTGCGGGCGACGACGTCGCCCATCATCTGCACACGCTCGTGCTGCGCGTGCGCTACTTGGCCTCGGCGAGGTCCTACATCGACCCGAAGGCACCCCTGACCGAAACGCTGGGGGAGCTCAAGCCGGTGGTGCTGACCTACTTCGGCTTGGTCGAAGGTCCGGTGGACGGAGGACGCAAGGAGTACGCGTTTTCCGCCCACGGCGTCATCCAGAGCAACCTGTCCGAGACCCTCGGCGCTCTGGCGCATGGCAAGCACGAACTGGAACTGAAGCTCCTCGAGCAGTTCATCCAGGGGTAACGCCATGGCCACCGACTTCGAGCTTGCTCTGTTTGAGCAACAGCTTGAAGAGGTCCTCGCGTTGCCTGAGGCATGTCGTTGGAGCCTCGAGCGGGACAAGTCCGTCCCGCTCGGGGTCTTCGCGGTCATGCACCCGCTGAGCAAGCCCGAGGAGCTTTTCAAGGCCAGGCTGCGATGGACTGACCTGTTGAAGGCAGCGTCGCTGAAGTTCATCGACATGAAGACTGGCGCCGACAACAGCCCTGCGGCGTGGCCGAAGTGCTTCGGTTTCCGGCCCGGCAGCCTAGACGCCTGCCTACCGTGGACAGCCGAGGGGCACGGCCTGCATGGCGAGTGGGCGCACTCCGCGGCCAACGCCTTTCCAAAGGTCGAGGCGCCCGTGCAGTTCGCGCTGCTCAACGTCCAGTCGTCGCTGGACAACTCATTTGAAGGGAGGGGCCCGTGATGCAAGAACTATCTTGGACTCTGCCGGCCGACCTGCTTGATGTGTCGGTCGAAGTGATGCGCCCAAATGGTCGCATCGGCAATGAAGGGCTCGCGCTTTGGCTCGGAGCCGCGGAAGGCGCGCAGGCGCGCGTCACGCATGTGGTGGCCGTGCATGGCGCGGGCTTCCGCGCGGCGCCACTGCAACTGCGGCTGTCCTGGAATGCCATGTCGCGCCTGACCGACCTGGCCGAGGAGCTAGGCGCCTATCTCGTCGGACAGATTCACTCGCATCCAGGCCGCTTCGTGGACCTCTCCCAGGTCGACCGAAAGTACGGCGTCCGATGCCAGGACTACCTCTCGGTTGTCTGCCCTCACTACGCGCAGAGCGCGGTAGCCGGTCTTGAGGAGTGCGGCGTCCATGTCTTCGATGGAGGAAGCTACCGTCGGCTCGGTGCTGCGGAAGTCGCACGGCGCATCGAGCGCGATGCTGCGTCGGTGAAGCTGGTCAAGTTGGAGGTACCCGCATGACCTCAAGCCGAGACATCGCCGCAAGTCGACCCCTGGGCGTCGCCGAGGGCCTGGGAAGCGCACTGCTCGACGAAGCAGTCATCTTCTCGCAGCTAGTCATCGTGACCGGAGACGGCCAGACACTTGCCACGCAAAACGGGCGTTGGTGTTTGCTCGACAGCGTGCGCCTTCTGTCGCGCATCGTCGGGCCATTGACCGTCGTACTGCCAAGCGGACTCGGCACCTTCGAAGCCGAGGTCCGGGAGCTTGCAGCGCGTGTCTGGACCAAGGGTGCGGTGACCGTCGTTGCAGATGGTGTGCCCATCGCGCTGGAGTCGGCCGTCGCGATTCTGAATATCGGTTCGTCGGTCGATTCGAGTCTGCCCTCGACCTCCATCAACTCGAACGGGTGGGTGGCCCGGGTTACCTCCGGGCCGACGCCACTGCCCTCAGACAGCGACCAGAGCAATCCGCTGGCGGCGCTAATGGCGGCCTCTCTCGGCGTCACAGAGGTTTTCAAGCGCGTGTATCGAATCCCACGCGAGACGGCGCCGCTGCTCGATGCAACGCAGTTTTCGTTGTTCGAGCTGAGCACGTCGCCAGCGGGTCTCGGCCCGCCGCTTCCTGCGTCCATCTCGCTGCCGGACACCGTGTTGGTGGGTGCTGGAGCCATCGGCAACGGCATCGCCTTGGTCCTTTCGCAGCTGTCGCTTCAAGGCCGCCTGCACATCGTCGACATGCAGAACTACGGACGCGAGAACCTGGGTACCTGCGTCGTGCTCGACGACTTGTCCTGGCTCTTGAATCCCAAGGCCGAATGCCTGGCGGCTTGGTTAAGCCGTCCTGACGGCCTTCGCTGTACCGGAGAGCAGGCCTTCGTGGCGGACGCGCGCTCTGGGGAGCATGTGCGCGCGATGGCCGTCGAGTTGGTGCTCAACGGCTTGGACGACGTTGGTGCCCGACACGACGCTCAATTGCTATGGCCCTCTGTCCTCGTCGACGGAGGCATCAATGCCGTCGGTGCGGCAGTCGTCACACATCGGCTGGACCGCGCGCATGGTGCCTGCATGCGATGCTCGTTCCGACTACCAGCTCGTGACGAGCACGAGCTCCAAGCGAGAGCAACCGGCCTCAGCATCGCATCGCTTAACTCGGACCTCGGCCGGCCGCTGACCGAGCAGGACGTCTCGGACGCGGAAGAGTCCAAGCGCGCGTGGCTAAGCGAACTGCTGGCGCAGGGCAAGACGGTCTGCGCAACCATCAGCGAGGCCCAGTCGCGGTCGCTAGGCCTGACGATTGCGCAGGATTTCAATCCTTCGGTACCGTTCGTGGCCACCGCGTCGGCGGCACTCGTGATGGCACAAGCGCTGAAGGCGCTGCTCCACCCAGACGCGGAGTTCATCCAACGCTTTCAGATGGAGAGCATCTTCAAGGGACCGGAGGCGTCTCTTGGTGTGCTGACACGTGCCGACCCAGGATGCGAGTGTGTCGCGCTTCGGCCACTCATCGACAAGGTCGCGTCAGCGCGCCGAACGAGGCAAGCTCAGCACCCGCGTGCATGAGGACGGGCCACCTGCGAGCCCTAGATTGCCCGCCCCCGTGGCCTGTCCAAGGGGTGTCGCGCGAAGGGTTCAGGTTGAAGTACGACCCCGGCAACTACCGGGGTCGCTGAACAAGTTGTGTAGCTTTACAAACGCTCGGGCGCTGGCTGCGTGCGAAGTCGCATGCTGTCAGACGCCGTCCCATCCTCCTGTTTGGTTGCTCTGAGACTCTCGCGACCGCCTTTGCTGCGGCGGTCGCAAGTCGACGTGACGCAAGGCGAGTCGGTTCACGTGTTTGGCAATCGTCGAGAAACTGCCCCTCGACAGCTCGAGTCGCAAGTTCTGCGGTCCTGGCACGCGGCCCTGCTTGAGCAGCGCCACGTAGGCGCGCACCACGTCGACATCGGTGATGCCGGGTCTTCCCATCTGTATGTGTCCTCGCTTTGAACGGCGCCGCAACGCGCGGTACCTGCAGCGTCTAGCGAGATTCGGAAGCGGCCTGCAAAGCTCGGCGCGCCTCGGGCATTACGTAATCGGAATCGCTGGCGGCGCCGGGCAAGCTCGGGAAGGATTCGCACACCACAACCACGTTGGAGCCGCGACATGCAAACCCTCATCAAACCCTTCCACCAACCCATCCGCACGGTCCTGCACCTGAGCCCTGCCGTGACCAGCGCAGCGCTGGTTCAGGCCCAGCGTCACCGACGAGGACTGGGCGAGTGGGTGGAAGGGCTCGTCGTCCAGACCTGTGCCAGCGACGAGGTGACTCAATCCGAGCGCCGGCTCGCCGAGCTGATGTCGATTGAGTTGTTCGCCCACGTTGCCAGTAACTGCCCTGGTGCGCTCCAGGGGCGGTGGCGGCTGCTGTTCGACCGCTGCATGCAAGAGGAGTCGCTGTGGCGCTACCCGCAGGTCACGTTGGAAGAAGCCGAAGGCGGTGCCGACTGCCAGCCGGTTCTGGACATCGGCGAGCTGTCGCGCCGCTGGCCCCACTTGGTGGCTAGCGTGTGGCTGGCGGACTGAACGGATTCGACGGAAATGACGACGCCCGCTGAGCGCACACGTGCAGTGCTCCAGAACTTGGATTTTCTGCGTGAGCTTGTCGACCCATCGGTGATGAAGGATGTTCCGGACACTGTGCGTGAACAAGCCAAAAGGCTGCTCAGGCACTACCCGACAGCGCCAGCGATGCACATCGCATCCCTGGCATGCCCGAATTGGTTTGGTTCAGCGGAGACGCCGCCAGCCGCGTAGTTGGCTCGTGGGTCGCAATCGGGCCCTGTAGCCACTCGTGTTGGAAACGCCAATCCAGCCGCGGCCCGCCGGGGGCGCACATCTCCCTCGAGACCGCTCTGGCTGCGGATAAAAGGCGGACCTAGACACCCAGTCGGAGGAGAGGGCTCGATACCCCGCGTCCGACCTTGAGCACCAAGCGGGATGTCGGGGTGCAGCCTGGGAGCGAGGTCCAGAGGGCGACAGGTGCGGCGCAATCCGCAAACAGTCTGGACCAGGGGTGGCGCATTGCGGCGGCCACCCTGCCCACGTGGCGCGGGACGCTCCCCGCGCGTGTCCGGACGTCTAACCGGTCCGCGAGTGTGGCAAGACTCGAAACCGGCCTCGGCGGGTAAGGGGGAGTCTTGCCCTCAGCACTCGGGGCTCCTTCCCGTCTGAGATAAGAACTCTTGAATTCCCCGAGGGTTCTTTCTTCCTCTGAATTGCAGGAGCATCGCTCCTGCGCACGCGCCGCTTGGGCGCACTGGAGCGATTGGCGGGCGCACGCGTGCGCGCCTCGCGGGGGCATGACCGTCAGCAACGCGTGCTCTGAAGCGACCTCAGTTCGGGCTGACCAAGTTCGACATCAACTGCGGGACCGCCTGGGAGCAGCGGCCGAGGCCCTTGAGCAGTAGAAACTTGTCCTTGAAAGGCGCACCCCCATGGTGCCCGGTGTGAGCCGGCTCACACTTCCAGTCAATCTCCTGTTGGCGTTGTGAATGGGCTCACAAACTCGAATCGAATGTTGTTGATGGAGCGTCGAGCGGTCGGCACAGTGATGCCTGTGATGCGCATCACGTCAACCCTCAACCGCCAACACAGGAATCTCATGTTTGAATCGAACGTTCCCGCGGGGGAACCGTCCCACGCCGACGACAACGCGCACACGCCTCCGCAACAACAGCTGAAGTGCCGCTGCGGCCGCTGTACCTCCTGCACAACCCCGAAGCCGCTGCCAGGCCTCGGTCTCTCGTCAGCCACTGACACAGACACGTCTTGGGTGGCGATGAATGCCACGCCCGAGGCAGCATCGGTCGCCAACGACTCAGCCGAGCCTCCGTCGCATCGTGGGCGCGCCCGTTCACAAAGTCACGCCGCTAAGCGGCGGCGTTGGGAACCAGAGTTGGAGCGGAGGCACGAGAGCTACATGCAGGCCAGATACCTGCCTCTTCGAGAACTGGCCAACCGCATTTCCTTTGCGATGGCCAGCCCGTCTCGTGCCGAGGATATGGTGCGTTCGGTCGCATTGTTCGAGAAGGCGCTTGGGGCTGAACAGTTCGCGAACATCACGGTCGATGACACGCACACCTTTGTCTACTACTTGCGCGGGGCCGAAACGCGCGAATCCACGCTTGTGCGGCACCTCGCCAACCTGTCCTTGCTCGTCACGCTGTGCACCAGGCACGGCGTGCTGCCAGCGCACACGGTCAATCCGTTCAAGGAGATGGCCGCTTCCCTACGGCGACGCGCTGCCCCGGGCGAATGTCGGGTGGGCCCGTTGCCGGCAGTCGACTTGCAGCGACTGCTGACGGCGCCGCAGTTCGCCGCTGCGCGTGACGCCGCGGAAGATGCGCGCGCCGCGCGCTTCTGGTTACCGTTGACCGCTCTGCTGACTGGTGCACGCGCCTTTGAGCTGATGAACGTCACCGTTTCGGACCTCCAGCGCCAGGGCAAGACTTGGATGTTGAGGTTGCCGGAGACCCGGCCGCGCGCCATGAACAGCTTCGAGTTGGGGCGCTGGTTGCCGCTGCACGAGGAATTGATTCGCTGCGGTCTCCTCGCCTACGCTGCCAAGCGCAAGTTGGATGGTCACGTTCATTTGTTTTCAACCGCGTCCGAGGGGCAACGGCGGAGCACCGCACAGGCTCCTGTGAATCGTTGGCTCTCGCGCCTGACTCGCTCATTGGGCTTAGCACCAGGTCGGCAGAACCTGGCGGCGCTTCGCTACAACTACCTTCGCGCTTGCTTCGCCTCTGGAATGCCGATGGTGCTTGTGCAGCTGATTACTGGGACCCGTGTATACCGGGGCACGTCGCGGCGGATTTGGGAGATGAGCCTGCAGTCTGCTGCGATGCCCCATTGGGACGCAGCATTCATGACGCGTATGAGTTTCGAAGGGGTGGATTTGTCCCACCTCTACATCGACGAACCCCTCAAGGACGTCGACATTGCATTCGCACCATTCGATGTCGACCACGCGTAGCAAGTTCGACTAAGGACCGGCCGACGTCGATGTTGGCGAATGTGGCCGCAGAACCCCAAGTCGAATAAGCTCGTCAACTTGGGAGGCGGCTTCCTCAGGCGCCGTACCACCGGTCAGCAACACGCCGAGTTCGATGTTGAGGTCGAATGCATCCGCGGTCAGATTGGCGCTTGAGATGAGCAATCGGTGCCTGTCGGCAACTGCGAACTTGGCATGGAGAGTGCCATGGCGCCCGCGCACGTCACGGCGCCGCTCATGCATCGGCCAGACGAAGACCTCGACGTGTTGGGCTGCTCCATCGAGCAGATGCGGCAGGGGGTCGAAGTCGACTTTGCCACCGCTCACGCTGTCGCTCTCGAGAACGAAGACCACTCGGACGCCCCTGCGAACGGCGGCACCGATGGCCTCAACAACGTCCGGTACCTTGTAGGCGGCAAAGGTGACCAAGTAAACCGACTCCCTGACTCCCCGAATCAGCTCAAGCAACGCGGGCCCGGTACTGCGAAGCGTTGACGAAACCGTTGTAGGACCCGACCAGACCAGCTCGACCTGTCGGTTCCGACGCTCTGCCGCCACAGCATGCGCGGCACCGCGCAGCAGGTTGGCGACATCAGCTGGCGACGGTGGGCCTGAGCAACGGACCCAAGCTTCCTTCAGCTCGACGAACCGCTGACCAGCATCGCCAGAGAGACCGACCCCAGCGCGCGCCATCCCATCCGACTCGAGGACAGCAACAACGCGCGCGACAGCCTCCGGAGACACGTCGGCCGCGAATCGCACGCAGGCATCGAGCAATATCAGGGACGCGGACATAGTCGTCAAGTGAAGAGCGGAACGACGGCGCTGCCCAGCGCGGGAACAAGAAGCGAGCGGTCAAGGAACTTGTTTCCTCGCTCGCAGGAGGTCTCCGGCGCGAACTGACAAGCGTGACACGCAGCACCATGCAGCGAAGCCGTGCCGTCACCGCCTGGGTGATGCTCGGCGCACAGCGGGTCTGACGAGCAAAGCTCCATGGCTTCGAGGGCTCGCCTCACCAATCGGCCGAGTCGCTCCGGCTCGCCCTGCGAGACGAGGCCACCCAACGTGCCCTCGCTGTCCGGGGCGGCTGTGTATAGCAGCAGTCCGGCCATCGGCATGCCCTCGCCGCCAGCGTCGCAGTAGATGCGCTCTCTGATGCTGGCGGCGCTGTAGCCCGACTGCAGCGCCAGCTGGCGCATCAGGGCGTGCGAGAACGAGTGGATGAGGGCGAACCGGAGCCCTGGGTAGCCGTCATCGGGATTCGGCATGGCCCGCGCCGCCTTCCAAGCTGCGTGCGCTGTTCTGAACTCCGCGTCGCGGGCAGCGTTCTTCGTCGCCCAGTCGATGAGCACGTCGCGCTTGAACTGCAGGAACAGTCCCTCGCCACGTACCTCGGACACCGGTACCCAGGTGGGCGCGCCGCGTGAAAGCGGCGCACGAAGTTCAGGCGGAATGTCTCGCGGGTCAGCGTAATCCCCCGGCGAGTCGATACGCGTGAATCCCACAAGAGCACGCACTTCGCGGAGCCGTTCGACCCGGACCACCTTCTCGAAGTAGGCTTCGAACCCAGCTGGTGCCGCTACCGGCGTCAGCTCGAAATCCACCGAATTGCGAGTCGGGTCCGGCGCGGAGAATACTTGCCACTCGGGCTCCTTCAGGTCCGCGTTCTCCGTCTCTGTGCCAGTGCCCGAGCGCTTGCTCTGGATGGCCTTCCAGACGGCAGCATCGTCGTACTCTTCGAACCCTCGCAAATTGCCAACCACCCGGAAGGCTGTCAGCACCTCGGGCGAACTGACGTGTTGGAGGGTCACCCACTTCTCTTCGACCAGTTGGGGCAAGCGGTCGGCGTGCCGAGGAATCGACAGTGCCGACAGCGTGATGCCGAACCACGAGTTCGAAGCACCGAGCAGCATCGTTTCCGCCTGCTCGCCACAACCGCCTGGCTCGAAGTCACGAAGGTGGGGCCGGCGCCCGCGACAGGCGAACAACGGGTCATCGCGTGCCGCGTCGCCGAAGGCCTCGACGAGCGAGCGCGTGGTGCCACAGCTGTCGCAATGAACCATGAGGTTCGCAGCTTCGTCACCCACGCCGAACTTGCGTAGCCGCAGGGGGCCATTGCAGGATGTCGCGCCGCTGTGCGTGAAGCGCAGCCACGGAAAGTCATCAATGTGCCCGTGACTGCAGGCGAGCTGGAATCGGGTCGGCAGCACCGCGGGCGGATTAGGGCTCTTGTTGCACGCGGTGTGTCGGTAGCGCACGCGGTCCGGCCGGTAAGGGTCGGACTGCAGTTCGAACAGGCCCGAACTCAGCGGCGCGACTAGGTCGCACCATGGGCAGCGGTACCACTGCGGAAACGCTGCGACCGGCACGCCGATGCGCGGGCCGTTGAGCGGGTCTCGGTTGCCTTCGTCCGCATCCACTGGCGGCAGCATCAGGCGTTCGACCTGGGGACCCAGTTGCCCGCGAACGGCCGCCAGCAGCCGTTCCTCGCCCACGGGCGTGGCGTACTGCAACTTCCAGTCGTCCAAGCCCATCACCATGGCGGCGATGTTGGGCAGGTCCACCATGGCACCCACACCGTAGGTGTGCAACAGCTGCGTCGGGCGTATATCGCCCACTCGATGCTCGGCCATCAGCCTTGCCCTCCTGCGGTCCCGGTAGCCGCGGCCTGAATGGCCAGGGTGCCGCCGGCGGCGCCCGCTGCCGGCTGGGTATATCCCTGCCCATATCCATCGTCCAACGGCCGGTCATCCAGCAGCAGATTCACGCTGGGTTCAACGTCGCGCAGCGAGCCGAGGCAGGTGAAGGTGTCCCAGTCTCCGATTCCGGCTTTCTGCAGCAATGGCCGCGTCAGGCCGTCGCGTTCGGTCTGGTAACCCAGTCGGGCACCGCCGGGCTTGGGCGCCGCCTCTCGCAACCAGTGGTCAAGCCGAGACTGCAGTTGGCTCTGGACCTTCTGCCCTTCTGCGGCCGACTGTGTGATTTCCGCGGCGCGTCTTGCAATGGCGAAGACCGCGGACTGCACGAGTGCGGCGGTACGGTCAAGCTGACCGGCGGCTTGGTTAGCGTTGTACGTCCCTCCCGGCAAGCGCACCAAGGCTGTCAGGATGGCCGATAGGCCGCGGTCAACGGCGCGGGCCGCAAATGGGGTCACGGACAGCGCCTCGACGTGTTGGTAGAAGGTCGAGTGGTAGTGCGCGAAGCGTTCGTAGTGGGACAGGTCCCGCGGACGTGCCCAGTTGTATACCGTGCACACCAGGCCGGGCGCGGTGGCATTGCGGCCCACGCGGCTGGTTGCCTGGATGTACTCCGACGTGCCCTTGGGTTGCCCGGCCACCACCATCAGGCCCAGGCGTTTGATGTCGACGCCGACCGAGACCATGTTCGTGGCCAGCACGACGTCCAGCGGGTATGGCGAAGTCTGTCCAGGAACGCGCTTTGCGTGCGGGGGCAGCGCGGGGTCGTGCTGCACTTCCAGGCGGTCGAGCAATGCCGGGATGTCGCGCGAGTTCTTGCGCGAGGTCAGCTCCTCCAGCGCCGGTGAGTGACGACGTGCCATTCCACGGCGGTCCATGTCGCGCAAGCGCGACCGCACGTCATCGTCGACCAGCCGCCGCATCCCGCCCAACTCGCGCATCGAATTGAAATAGCCGAGCAGCGTCATCCACGGGTCGATGGCCTTGCCGTACCTTGCGAACAGCGTCTGGCCAGCTGACAGGTAGGCCACGTAGACGCGGATGAGTGCAAGCTTCAGGCGACGCCCGAAGGCCGCAACGCCGAAGTAGCGTCGGCCCGGGTAGCGGTCACCAGGGGCCCGTTGAACGCTGAAGAAGTTGTCCTCCACATCCAGCCCCTGAGGCGGGAACACGCGTACGTCGCGCAGGAACAGTGAGCGCAGTTGCTCGCGTGCCTGCTTGATGGTGGCGGTCGACGCGATGAGCTTCGGCCGAACTGCTCGGCCGTCAACTGTCCAAGTGCAGAGTTGGTCCACCGCCGATTCGTACAGGCCCACCAGGCTGCCGAGCGGGCCGGAAATGAGGTGCAGTTCGTCCTGGATGATGAGGTCTGGTGGCCGCAAAGGCCCATGGTCCACGCGGCGGACCGCTGACATCCCGTTGCGCGCGGGGTGGTGCCCCGCATCGTCCATACAGGGTGACGTGAAGCCGTGCCGGGGACAGTAGCCGTCCACCTGCCCGAACAGCATCTGGGTGCGCCCGTTCCAGGGCATCTGGGCAAACTTGTCGACCGTGGCAATCAACAACGCAGGCAGACGCCGATAAATTTCCTCGTCCACCGTCAGCACCGGAATGCCTTCGTCCGGTGACTTGCTGCGGCTGAAATCGCAGCGACCCAATTGGTCCCCACAGAAGGTGAAGACGCGGGCTCGACCGCGGCTGTAGGTCTCCACCGTCACGTCCTGGCCGGACTTGATTTCGCTGCCGCACCACGGGCAGTTCGTCAACTGCAGCGGGGACCCCGTGCCTCGGCCGCCACCGGAGCCATGCGCTCGCAGAATGGACTCGTGGGCATCGTCGATGGTGTTGGGCGTCGTGCGCATGCCCACCCACAGCCCGATGCGGAATGGCTCAGCGCCCCAAGTACCAGGGTCCGAACGGCGGATGACCTCGCAGGCGCAGACGAGCGCTGCAGCGCGCTGGAACTGCTGCAGGGTCAGCAGCCGCAGCGTGTACCTCATGATGACCGCGACACCTGCGTGGCCCAGCCGGCCACCCACTACGCCCTGCAAGCGCCGCATGGCCATCGTGTACGCCGTCAAGCCAAGGTACGCCTCCGTCTTCCCGCCGCCCGTCGGAAACCAGAGCAGGTCAGCCACCGCAGCTGCCGATTCGCCACGGTCGGGGTGGTCCAGTTGGGTCACACCGGGCAGGTTGAGCAGGACGAACGCGAGCTGGAACGGGCGCCAGCTTCGGTTCGCCGGTTGGTCGAGCTCCTCGAGAGTCGACGCGATGCCGGCACGCTTGCGCTCGGACAGCAATGCATGAACACGCTGCTGCCACATTGCCTGGTTGGCAAAGCGGAAGGCGCGCATGGCGTTCACGTCCGTCTCCAACAGCGCGATGCCAGCCTCGATGCGCTCCTGCGCTTGTAGGCACGCGTCCATGGCCTCGCGTGCGGTGCCTTCGTACTCATCGAGGCCGTCAATGCCTGCATCAACACGGGCCCGGTTGCTCGCAATCCAACCCGAGTAGGCCTGCGTCAGTGACCGCAGGGATGCCACTAGCTCCCCATCGGGCATCTCAGAAAGCCGCTGCATGTCCAGCACCACGGCAGCCAGTGCCGGGTTGTCCTCTGCGGTCGGTGGCGTCGTCACCGGCACCTCGTACGTGGGGGTCACCCGGGTCAGCAGGCTCACTGCGGCCCTGGGGTCGCCCTCTGCGGTCTGGGCATCCACGGCCACGCCATGGCCCACCGCGAATTCGACGTGCCTCCGATAGAGCATCTCGAGTCGAAGCTGTTCGTCGTCAGGCGCTGCAGAGCGGCGTGTCCGCTTCTGAAAGGCCGCAGAGCCATCGGCTGCCAAGACCTGCAGCTCGGGCTGAAACACTAGCTCGTCGTCCTTCGGGCGGCGAGTGGCGGTCAGCTGCGCATTCACCAAGAAGAGCGACACCAGCCAATCGCCATCGAGCTTGCGTACCCGTCCGCGCAGCACCACGTCAGGCTGCTCGGTGTCCGCCGGCATCGCCGCGATGTCGCCCGCGACCAGCGGCACCGCGAGTGGCTTTCCGCCCATCGGGTACCGCTTCCAGACCATCTTCGGGTTGCCAGTTGGCGTGGTGAGCGCGTCGCTCCGCTCGCGTGCGTAGCGACCCCAACTGGGTGTGACGGACAGCGCGGTGCAGCCGCCCTTGACCGTGCAGGTCAGTCCGATGGCCGCAGGCGCCAGTGAATCCATCGGCAGCGCCAGGTCGTCGTTGTTTCCATCCTCGACGGTTCCGGCCCCATCAGAGGCCAGCGAATCCGATTCGGAAGCGCGCACGACCGTGCGGCGTGGGGCGAGGATGCCGACCAGATAGCGGTCGGAGACCCGGCTCTCGTCCACCTCCTCCAGCGGCCCGCCAGCCGGGCCGAGCAGTTCCTTGACCACCAAGTCTTCGAGCTCGGTCCGCAGTGCCGTAGGCGTAGGCAGAGCCGCTGCCAAAGGCAACGTCGGAGCCGCTTCTGCCGCGGGCTGGGTCCCTGAACTACTCATGGCTGGTGGCTCCTCGCCTGTTGGTCTGCTGTCACTTCGGCTTCAGCTCGTCGGTCCCTGGGGGAGCTGCGGCCCCTTCGGCGCCCACATGGAGCGTCCGCGACATCATCGGATGAAAGTCGGGAATGATGCTCCGCACCATGCCACTCTCAAAAAAATGGTGCGCGATGGAAGGGAACAATTCAGGGGCGACAGGGTGCGTCGCGTTTGGGTTGTGGAACATGTTCAATCCCTCAGCCCAAGTCTCGCCTACTAAGCCCGGGGCAACCTCGAATGCAAAGCGCCTCGGTGCTGTTGCATTCGGCCGGTGGTCGTAGGCTAGCCCTTCGCGAAACGTACTGATGCCAGGTGCCTCGAAACCAGCCAACCGGCCCATGCGACTGAACTTCGACAGTGTTCCGCTGTTCGAGTGCAGGACCGCGCTCACATTCTCCGCGCCAGGTTGAAAGAAGAAGCCAGAAGGAATCTCCTTGTCTCCGTACCGATGGAAGTCAATCTTCATCGGGCGAATCACAAGCCGGCCTTGAGCATCGAGCTCGTGCTCATGGTGGTAGCCATACAAATAGCGCTGCAGCGCAGTACTGGTCCACAGCATCGACTGGGGCGCATGAAAATCGGCGACAGCAAAGATGAGCGAATGGCCAGTCGCATGCTCGAGCTCCCAGTACGGCGGCTGTTTGCTGAGCTTCGAGTACAGCGCACTACCGAATTTGATTGGCACGAAGTCCTTCAGCAACTCCTGGGCTTCCGCGTCCGAAATCACATCCAGGTTCGGCACTTCACTGCCGAGCGTTGCACCGCCCGTCGGATTGACCGTCACAGCTTCGATGCATATCCGGTCGTCGCCGAGCGCAATGACGTAGTCCGGGGCGCTGAACGACCTGTCCAGCGGTAAGCACTCTTCGTTCAGGTAGGCGTAGAGGTAAAGCTCCCAAATGCGCGCATCGAAACCGTAGGTCTGGAACTCCCGGACAAAGTGCCCGTCGATGTCGACGAAGTTCCGCATCATTTCGCGGATGATGCTGATGGCTGGTGTCCAGACTGGAAATCGCACCATCGCTCGAAAACTATGGTGCAGCTTATCTTCAGAAACGGCCGGCGTGAAGAGGTCCGGTAAGCCGCCCGTCTCGTCACCCTGCGGAAAGACGCTCGCGCCGGTGTCTGCGTGGCGTTGCATTGCAGCCATCAAGGCGTGATTTGCTTCCCTCTGAGTCGGAACGCTCACGTTGCCGTCAATCCATCGGAAGCGACCGTCCTCGTCTCTTCCCAAGACGGCGTAGCTCCAGTCGAAGTCAACCAAGTCGAGTGTCACTACACCCAAGAGCCATTCGTTGCTGTCGGCGTACCACTCGACTTCGCGGTTCACCGCCGACGCGATGGGCGCGCGAGACCACAGAACGAAAGCATTGAACCGTTCGCGGCTGATGGGGTGAATCGCTCGCGACATCAATCAAACAACGGCGTTTGCGAGCTCGGCGCAGTGGCCTTCTTGGCTGTGGGTCGGCCCGGCCGTCGGCGGGCCGTGGACAGTTCAGCCTGGGCGGCTTGGAGGCTGTGTGCGGCGGCCTGCTCCTCTTGGTAACGTCGCCGGTTAAGGGTCGAAAGCCTTCTGAGCAGTTCCAAGCGCGACGATTCGTCGAGTCCAAACCGAACGTTGTCACCCGAAGGCAGGTACGAGACCGTATGGAATCCGTGCACTGGATGGACATCGCTCCAGCCGTAGTCTCGCAAGACTGCGTGGTCGATGTCTGAGATTAGTTGTCGCAAGCGCTGATACTCACCGCCGGTTTCGTTCGGGTCATGGAAACTGTTCATCAGGCGCGTGACGCCAACACCCAGCCTCTGCTGGAGCGAGTGTCGTGCGGCATGCAGCTCTTCACCTAGCGCACGCAACTCCTCGGCCAGCTCAGTGGGGAACGGGAAGGTTTCAAACACGTCGGACGGCGTGTACCTAAGGCGTGTCTCGAGGGAGGACGAGAAATTCCAAGCCCAAGCATCATGGACGCTGGATTGGAGGAGTGCGAAGGTCGCCACCGAGTCAGCCGTTATGACACCGAGCGCATGGCTGAAGACCTGTCGCGGCTGCACGAACGAGAGGTACCAATACTTGCTGTGCAAGGTGAAGGCCAGTACGCGACCGAGCGGCTGACGAGACTCATGCCAGTCGACCGGATGGCGAGCGAAGGGATGACCGCAGCCAGCAGCGTGATACAGCGCTGGGCGCTTCTCGGCGAAGTGCCACCACTTGTCGCGGTAGACGGCACGATTGTTCTGGTCCCGCTCCGGTTTCACGAGCTGGCGCACCACTTCTATCAGCTCCGGAAAGTCCGACGCGACATGCCCTGGATAGTCCGACGGCACGTGGCCCTCGCGCATCCAAAGCTCGCGCTGTCTCTCGGTACCTGAGGCCCAACTGCCGTCGTCCGCCGAGCGGTCCAGCGGCCAGTCCCAGAAGTTGATGACCCAGCGGGAGGCTTGATGCGAAGGGTGTGTATTCAGGTCCTCACCGCTCAAGTAGGGGAACAGCACCTCTGAGTTCCGCTCATCCCGCGCAATATGAGTCTGCGCAACTTGCGGCGACACTGTGAAGCCCATGCCGAGCACGATGGAGCCTTGAAAGCTCCTTCCGGCATTAGCCTGCAACGGCTTGGGGCTCCATTCGTCTTCGGCCGACAGAAAGGCTGAAATCATCGGCACCGGGACTCCGTTGAGCCGTCGCGTGCCGCTCCAGGCGCCGCGCACTCCGTGCACAGCGCTGGCCAACACTGCGGCGGCGCCGGGCCATTCAAAATTTGGCCGAGCCGCGAAGAGCGCGATACCCCGGTGAAGCATGGCCTCCAATCCCACCTGCCGGGTATCGCCCTCGGCGATGGTGTTCACCGCCAGCAGGCCGAATGTGCCGTCTGGCCGCAGCACCTGAGCTGCGCGCAGGAAGAAGTAGGCGCAAAGGTCTGCGCTGCCGCGGCGCCCGTCAGCGAGGTACAGCACCAGATGGTCGCGGTAGTCGGTGCCGAAAAGCCCGGTGATTTTCTGACCTCCCATGAAGGGCGGGTTGCCCGCGAGGGCGTCGAATCCGCGCCTGTCTGACGCTGTGAAGACCTCTGGAAACTCAACCAACCAGTGGAAGGGTCGCCGCGGTAGGCCGCTGGCGTTAGCGGCACCAAGCATCCGTTCGGCCAGCTGGCGCAGCGGCAGCAGAGCAATTGCGTCCGAAGGCTCGGCAACGAGCCGGTGGTCCTCGCGTTGAGGCACCAGCGCGGCGCCGGCCTGCAAGAGCAAGTCCTCAAGCCGCTGGTCCAACAAGGTTCCGCTTCGTTCAGCGTTGGAGCCGGCAGTCGATAGCGCGGCGCCAACGATGAGGTCGGCCAGCACGCGCACGCGCACCAGCGAATCCTCTGCTTCGCGATGCAGCCGGGCCTTCAACTCGGCATCCCGCACGTCCAGCGCCGTGAATCGCTCCAGTGCCTCGCGCCGTGCGCGGGCGTGTGCAAGCAGGCTTCGCACTTCGGCGAGCAAGTAGTCCACCACCCGCGTCTGGGAGCGACCAGGCACGAGGTGAAAGCTCTCAAGTTGCGCCGGGTCGTGCAGGCCCAGCAAGCTGTCGCCGCATTTGATGGCATGGTCCAGAAACGTAAACGGCCGATGCTTGTGCAGCGTGACGAGCCACAGCGACAGCTTGGCCATCTCGACCGCCATCGGGTTGAAGTCCACGCCGTACAAACAGCGCTCGGCCACCAACCGTCGCGCCAGCGCGAGCCGCTCCTCAGGGTCGGCCGGCAAGAGCTGTTGGCTGTGGCTGGCCCCGGCGGGGACGGCCTCCGGTATGGCGAGCGGACCCGCTCCGGGTGACTGCGCCTCGGCGCTCGACCAGCCCTCGACCACGCGCTCGGCCATGTACCGGCAGGCCTGCACCAGGAAGGCGCCCGAGCCACAGGCCGGGTCGCAGACCTTCAGAGCCAGGATGTCGGCCGGTGCCCTGAGCGTCTCTGCGCTGGGCTCGATGCCCTCACTGACGCCGATGTAGAGGAGCGGGTCGAGGGTGGTCTTCACGACCTGTTCGGTCAGCACCCGAGGCGTGTAGTGCGTGCCCGTGCTGCGCCGGTCGGTGCCCTTGGTGACGTAGATGCTGCCGGTGTGAACGACCACAGGCTGGCCGGCACTGTCTTCACGCAGCAGGTGTGCGAATGGTGCAAGCCGGGCATACAGCCCATCATGACCGGCGCAAACCGCCTGCATCGCCAACGGATTGAGTGGCTCACCGCGGCTCAAGTCACGCCGCAGTGCCGGCGCCTGGCGCCCTGTTCGCTCCTTCACGTAGTCCACCAACGCCGACTCGCTCTCGGCAGCCTTAGCCTCCAGCACCGAGAGTTCCACCTCAACATCGTCGCCACCGCCGCCGCGAAGGCCGAGCACCGTAGACCCAGCGCGCCGCGCCGTGTGGTCCAGCAGGCCTTCGTAGACATGGCCAATCTGCTCGATGTCGAGCGCACGGAAGCTCAAGCGACGGGGTTCGGTGCCACCTCCGGGGAGACGCATTTCGAGGAACTGCAGCGCCTCCAGCAGATGCAGCACGGTGCGGTTGTTGATGGGCAGGGGCTGGGCTGGCGCGCTGTGCCAGCGCGTGCCAGCAGCTCGGCCTTCCAGGAAAGGGAAGCGGTCGGGGTCGAACAAGGCGCCGCCGTACGCAGGCAGGCGCAGCTGGTCGTGCTCGACCCCGGAGTAAATGGCCCGGAATGTGGCCAGCAGTCGCGACCAGGCGTCGTGCCGGTAGGTCAGCAGGTTCTCGTCGGGCACCTCGCGCAACTGGTCTCGCAGGGTCGAGATGGCGTAGTGCCGGTTCCACAACGGGTCGCCCAGCAACAGCAGGCCACGTTCTTCGGCGGAGAACACAAAGACGAGCCGCATCATTACCGTGAGCGCCGCCTCATAGAGCTGCTTCTCACCGATGCCAGTGAGCAGCTGGCCCTGCCTGTCGGCATTGATGCGGTCCACGGCCTGCACCAACACCTCGACCGCCTTGCGCACCTGGTAGCCCAGCTGGTCAGTGACTTCCTGCTGGCTCTGTGCGCTTTCGGCCAGCATGGCCGACAAGCGGTCGGCTTCGGCGACACCGAAGGTGCGTCGCGCGCCAAGCAGCGAGCAGAAGGCGCGAAGGGTCAGCGGCTCCTCGCTCCACAGAGCGGCATCCCAGGTGACGTAGGTTGTCGCCTCGCCAGGATGGGAGGCAACCAACTGCCAGTCGGCGCCGTTGGTCACCAAGCCCAGCGGTACTCCAGCCCCTTGGAGCAACGCCATCATCCGCGTCGAGGGAGATGCCGTTCGCCAGCGACCATCGGAAACGCTGGCGTCGAGATTCTGGGTCGGCGGATAGGTTGCGACGAGCAGAGCGGGCTTGTCGTTCTCGGCGAGCTTGACCGCGTAGGTCGGCCGCAGGGTTTCACCATGCTCTGGAATCAGGACGTCGAGACCTGCGGGCATGGCCGGCCCTTGCAGCAGCACTTCGCTGGGGTACCGAAGCACCCGCTTGAGCACGAATTCAATCCACGCGGTGTGGATGGCGCGTTCGCCCTCCGAGTCTTCCCACTCGGAGAACGCCAGGCGAGCGTCTCGCGCCAGTCCGTCGTCCAGAGTGTCGAGTTGCTGGGGGAACACCCGCATCAATACGGGCAGGGACAGGAACGGACCGGAGATGTCGACCAGCGACAGCCATTCGTTGTGGTGACGGGCGACAGACATGGTCAGGCGGACAGGCCTTGCGGCACAAGGTAGGTGACGGCCACAGGGAAGAGCTTCGGCGACGGCTGGGCGTATCTGGCTCGAATCAACTGCTCCTCACGTTCCATCTCTTGCGGCAGTTCGCTCAGACGACGCTCGAGCGCACCGCGGTCACGTTCGAGCTGTTCCTTCTCCGGCGTGGTGAATAGCTCCAGCTGGGGCTGGACTGCCGTGAGCTCTTCGCGGATACGTTGGATGAGCTCCTGCATCGAGCCGCGCATCGCCGTCACCTCGTTGTCTGCACGCTCATCGAGTCGGCTCTGCAGGGTCTTGGTTCGGTCGCGCATCCGCGCCTCCAGCGCACGCAAGAGGTTGTCGCGGTGGCTGGGCCAGAGTGCCTCGAGACGGTCGAGAAAGCCCTGCGGCGCGGCCTGGGGTAGGCCCGCAGCATCCAGGCGCTCGAGTTCGCCCACGCGGTCGATGCGCGTGAAGCGGCCCTCCTTGACCTGGCCTCCGGCAAAGATGACCTCCTCGTGGAGGCGCTGATTGTCAGCACCAAGCACCACAAGCCGGGCGTGCGCAATCGTCACGGGTACATCGGACTCGTTCGCGGGTAGCAGCCGTGCCGTGATGCGGCTCAGGCGCTTCTCGGCAACGGCCCAAATCTGTGCCCGCAGGAGCTGCAGACACATCTGCACCAGTCGATGATTCAAGTGCACCAGGACCACATCGTCCCGCCCTTGAGTCAACGCATGGTCAAAGACGATGGGGCGCTGCTCGTGAGAGTGCGGATGTGCCAGCCCTTCATGTGCCGACTGCCAGGTGCCAGCCAGCTGAGGGACACGGAAGACGGGGCACCGACCACGCAAGCCTGTCGGGTCTGGCCAGATACCTGTCAGGGTGGTCTCGATGAGACCTGGCTGACCCGCCAGCGCCAACCCGGTCTCCACGACCGACTGGATGGTCTCGGGAGTCAGGTCCAGGGCCCGGCGCGTTTCCAACAGCTGGCCATGGAGCTTGGCAAGCTGCGCGTTCAGCTCGTTCTCTACGCGCCGGATGCGCAACAGGTTGCGTGCGGGCTCGGCCTGCCGCTCGGCCTGTGAGGTGTCGAGGGTCTTCCGGCGACCGAGCATGGCCTCGGTCACCTGTTGAGAGATGACCGGGCCAACCTTGCCGAGGTCCTCACGGATGGTCTCGACCTTCCGGGCAGCGCGGAGCAAGAACTCGAGGTCGCCCTCCAGGTCCCCGGGGTTGGCATCGGCAGCCCCCCGCGCCCGATGCTTGTAGCCCTTGCCAACGAAGTGATGGATGAAGACCTTCGGCTGGCGTTGGCCGTGACGGTCGATGCGACCGTTGCGCTGCTCCATGCGATTTGGATTCCAAGGCACCTCGATGTGAACCAGCTGGTTGCAGTGGTTCTGCAGGTCCAGGCCCTCGGAGGCGGAGTCCGTAGCCAGAAGGATGCGAACGTGTGACTTCAACGGCGAGGCCTGGAACGCGTTCTTCACGCTCTCACGCTCGTCGGAAGGCATGCCGCCGTACATCATGAGAATCCGGCCCTGACCGCCGAGGCCGGCAGTGACCAGGCGCTCCAGCAGCCACTTCTGCGTCGCGCGGTACTCCGTGAACAGAATGACGCGCTCGCTGTTCCAGTGACCTTCTGGCATGACGGTCTGCTGGAGCCACGCGATGAGAGCGCGCACCTTGGCATCCCCCTGGGCGGACATCTTGGCCGCGTGCGCGCGCAGGCTGTCGACGAGTGCCCGTTCCTCTGGGTCCAGCGGACGCAGCAAGGGAGCAGTAGCTTCGATTGCGTCGTCGGTCGCTGCATCCCACTGGTCATCGCTTTCGACATCGTCCTCCAGGCCCTCTATCTGGCGCCGAAGCAGCCCGGTGACGGGCGCGGCGGCCGCGGCTCGCCGTCCAGCCACGAGCGACTGGAGGTGCCTGTCAAGCGTGAGGCGGAAGGCCTCAGGCGACGAGAACAGCCGCTTCTTCAGGAGCTTCAGGACGAACTCGGTCGCATAGCGTTCGCCGTCCGTGCGAGCGCCCTCGCTCCGCAGCTCCGTGTAGCGCTTGAGGTCACGGTGCGCCTGGCGCTCCGCTTCACTGTAGTCGACCTCGAGCTCTTCGATGACCCGCTCCGGATAGCGCGGGGTGCCGTCCCATCGCGGGGGCAGCTCGCGCTTCATCCGGCGCACCATGACGGCAGCCAGTTGTTCTGGGTTCGGGCGAACGCTGCGGGCGAACCGCTGGTTGTCCAACAACTCGAGCAGCGCAGAGAAGCTCTCGGGGTAGCCGTTGTGGGGCGTTGCCGAAAGGAACAGCTTGTGCTCGAAGTGGGGTGTCAGCAGCCGGATGGCCTGGGTGCGCTGGGAGTCGGTTGCGTAGCGCCCGCTACCCGACGGCGCGACGTTGTGGGCCTCGTCCACGACGAGCAGGTCGAACCGTCGCGGGTATGTGGGTTGTCCCGGAGCGGGCAGGACTTCGCGCATGAGCCGAAGCGGCCGCTCGCGCTTGATGAAGTCCACCGACGTGATGAGCCGCGGGTAGTGGTTCCACGGGTTCACGTGCAGTCCACGGCGACGCCGGAGGTCCTTCATGGCGTCGCTGTCGATGATGCGGAAGTCCAGGCCGAATTTATCCCGCATCTGCTCGCGCCACTGAATCTGCAGGCCTGAAGGGCAGATGATGAGCGCCGTGCGGATGCGATGGCGCAGGGTCAGCTCTTGGATGACAAGACCCGTCTCGATGGTCTTGCCCAAACCGACGTCATCAGCAATGAGCAGGTTGACGCGCGGCATCTGGATAGCGCGGGCGAGCGGGTCGAGCTGGTAGTCCTCAATCTCGATGCCGCTTCGGAACGGCGCCTGCAGCGAACTGGTATCGGTCTGGGAGATGGCGCCCCAGCGGACTGCGTTCAGGAAGGCATCGAGGCGGGCAGGTTCGTCGAAGCTCCCGAACTCTGGCATCGACGCGCGCTCAAGGACGGCGGTGCCCGGCTCCAGCTCCCAGACAACCCGCAGTTCCTCACCGAGTCCGTCGTCCTCGACCGAGGACATTGAAATCAGGTGTTGCGGACGTGCGCCGCCACCGGCGGCGCTGGCCTGGACCGCCGTGACGACGAATCGACGGTTACGCGCCTGGACGAGTTGACCAGGAGCCGGTAGCTGCTGCGGTAGGTGGATGACTTCGGGCATGTCTGCTTTCTTGTTCTTTCGCAGCCAGCCTCCCGGAACCTCCTGCTTGACCGGCGCTGTTCGGCAGTTTCGCACAGCGCCCCACTTTGCCGCGGCACGTTTCAGCGCCGCCGCACGTGCCTCACATGCGCCTGAAAGTCGGGCCCAGCAACTCAGACATGCGGTTCGCCCCTTCAGACGAGCGCAGGTGCGCGTAGTTCTTCTCGACGGTGCTCATGCGGTCGTTCAAGACGAGAGCCGCCGTCTTGAAATCTGAGAGCTTCGATGCCTTGATGATGGCTGTGGCGACAAGGTGTCTGAACGCATGAGTTCCGATGCCAGGGCAACGCCACAAGTACTTCTTGGTCAGCTGAACAACGCGCTCCGACAAATGCGTCCACGGCTTTGTAGTGTCATGGGGGCACGAGCCGTGTCGCGCAGCAGTGAACACAAAGTCCGTATCCCCTGCCAGCAAGCGCGGACGAAAGACTTTGAGGTACCGCTCAAGGTCTCCCCAAGCCATCTCCTGAATCGGCATGTCGTACTCGCTCTCGCCGGCTGCGCCGCGAACATTCTTGAAATGGTCCCGGTCGATGCGAATCCACCAAGACCCGTCAGGCCGTTGGTAGAGTTGCCCATTGTTGTCGGCCCGCCACGTGAGCGTCGCGATATTGCGAAGGCGCAGCGGGTTTGACACCAGCACTTTGATGAGTGCAAGGTCGCGCGCCCATACTGCCTCGCGCCAAGGAGAGCCGCCCAACGGGCGGTCGGCGCGCATCCGCTGAACCATGTCCGCGACCATGTCCAGCGGATTCTCCAAGTCGAGAATGTGGCGCATCGGTTCCTTTGGGTCGCGGGTCTGCTTGCGAGACTTTCTGTGCCGAGTGGAAAGGCCCTTGAGCAGCGCGAATGTGTCCCGGCACATTTCGTCCCAATCTGCTCCGGCGTACTTCTGCGGCAGCGTCTCCAGAAACTCCGGCTGTTGCTGTAGGTAGCCAGTGCCGACGCGCAGCACTGACATTGCCAACGAAAAAAACTCAAACGTGGACCCGTTGAACCTGTTGCCATTGCGTTTGACCATCCATCGTACATAGGCTTCGACATGCTCCCGAACGGCAAACCACGCCATGGTGTTTAGCTCATCCGCGGGTAACCCGGCCCCACCTTGGTCCTTGGGGAGGTTCAACCAACCAAGGTAGGCCGCAGTCTTTGACCAAGCGAACTTGGCCGATGGAATCTCAACACCGTCTAGGTACTGCGCCCACGCGGTCGGGGTCTCGCGACGAAACTCGAAAGGTGCCGTTCGCCAAACGGCACTGTCGCTGCGGTTCAGTACTGGCTCCCAGTCAGTCTTGTAGCGGGCGAAGTCGTGCCACTGCCTCCGCAGAGCAGACCCAGGCTCTGGCTTGAAGAAGTAGTGCTGCGACGTACGCTCCGCCAGACTGTCTCGGTAGCCGACTGTGACGGATTCACCGGTCGTCTTCGGAATGCGGGTAGTGCCCGAGAACCCTGCCAAGACGGCCAGTTCGCCCTCCGGGACGCCAAAGAACTTCTCGATGCGGAAGATGTGTCGGGCGTTGCTAAGACGAGGCTTCTTCCCTTTTAGCCATCCATAGAGCATGTCTCGAGGGATGGTGAGCTGCCGAGCCAGCCTGTCGACGGGGTAGTCCTTCAGCACCGAGCGAAACGCCTGATTGAACGGCGGCAGGTTGTCGCCGGCGATGGCCCGCTCGGTATCCAGGGCGACAACGAACTCGCGCCATGGGCGTAGGGTCGACAGCGAATTGCTGACGTTGCGAGACTGCTTACCTTGCTCCGCCAGATGTTCGGCGAAGGCTTGGCAGTGGGCGTTGAACGACGCGCGAAACTCGTGTCCAACCGGGTCGTCGAGGTCAAGGTTGTTGAGCTTCAGGAATGCCCGAAGCGTCGACGCGCGGTTGGCCGCGGTTTGCGCCTTCAAGGCGCCCTGTTGGACGAGACGCTCCTGAATGCCGAGGAGGTCTTGGTAGGTGGTGGGCTTGGCCGACATGGCTCTTCTCCGAGCCCGCACCTTGGAATCCGCCGCCTGCGAAGCAGGTATAGGCGACGGACGAAAATACCTGCAAATCTCGTAAGACGTTGATTTGTCTACACTTTTTCTCATCGAATTGCCCCACCCTTTTGGTTCACGGGAGGTGCCGATGCAGGTAGTCAAATCGCAGGGTTCGCAACTACAAGGGACGGGCGAAAAATCACTTCGCCCTGCGTGTAGTCAGCGTCTTTATATTTCTCGGTCGACAGACTTCTTTCGGCGGGAGCAGTAGCGGCGCCGCCAAAGCCATGTGAGGGAGCGACGATGGAAGTGAGCGTGCTGACCGAAGGACAGGCGACCCGAGCGGTCGCCCGCCTTGTTCGGGAGTGCATCCGGTTCGACGTCGCGGTGGCTTGGGCGGGAGCCAACCCGGTGGTTGACGCCATGCTGGCGGCCCATCCAAAGCTCGGGAAGGTGGTCATCGGTACACACATGTATCAAACCGACCCGACGGTCTTGCGGGCCTTCATGCCGTACAAGGGCGCACGCTGCATGCCCCCTGACGGTCGCCTGTTCCATCCGAAGGTCTATCTGTTCGAATCGCCGACGGGCTTGAGCGCAGTCGTCGGGAGCCACAACCTGACCGGCGGCGCGTTTGGCGGCAAGAACATCGAGGTCAGCGTGCTGCTGGAGGGCGAGGCCGGCGACGAGGTGCTCTCTGGCCTGGCAAGCTTCGTCAAGGCAAGCTGGCATTCGGCTGAGGCCATCGACGAAGACAACTTCTTGTTCCCCTATGAGGCCCAGTACCGCCTGAACAAGGCAAGGCGCGGCGCCCTGGACAAGTTCCATCGACTGAAGAAGCCTCGTCCCGGCGCGAAGACATCACCGCTGGCGCTGTCGTGGGCCAAGTTTGTCGAGCACGTGAAGGGCGATGGCCATCACAACCTTGATGGGCGCCTGGCCATCCTCGAACGAGCGGCCGCCCTGTTTTCAGAGCACGCTTCTTTTGCCGCCATGTCACTGTTTGAGCGGAGGGCTGTTGCCGGCACGTACGGCAGTAAGGAGCCGCGATTGGATGGCCTGGAGTGGCCCTGGTTCGGGACGATGTTCGGGCAGGGCGACTTCAAGAATCTGGTCATCGAGTCGCCGGCGCGACTTTCGGAGGCTCTGGACCATATTCCAGCTGAAGGTGACGTTTCCGAGGAACAGTTCAACGCCTTCGCAATGGCCTTTAGCAGGGCCTTCCAAGGCAAATCGCACATGGGTGGCGTGCCAACGGCAACCCGCCTCTTGGCAATGAAGCGTCCTGACTTCTTCGTCGGAGTGACCGATGCAAATCGCAACGGCATCTGCGCCGCCTTCGGGACGGCCCCAACCACGCTGAACCTGGGCAACTACTGGAGCCGTGTCGTCGTGCCGATGCAGAGCAGCCCGTGGTGGTTGGCGGCGAGACCGAGAGGTGCACTGACTGGGCGCATCTGGGACAACCGGGCTGCACTCTTGGACAGCATCTACTACGACCCGTCCACCAAGAAGAAGGGGAAGAGCTGATGCGGCGCGAGCTGTGCAGCCCACATCAGGGGCGAGCAACCGTCGGTGTCACCTTCGCCGGCTTGGCATATGCGAGATGCTTGCGCTCCAAGCGGAAGTACTCGTGGGCCAGCGCCTCCATCTTGGCAACTTGGCTGCCGAACTCACTCAGCGTCATGTAGATGGACTTGTCAGGCTGGTCGGGAGTCATGTCCCAGGTCAGCGGCACGAAAGCCAACATCGGCTGACCTTCGACCAGTTTCCCGGGCACCCCCCATCGGCCATGAACGTAGTCGTTGCGCAAGGCCTTCATTGCATCGGCCGCTTCGAACCACTGCCTGAACTCGTCGAGAGCCGCCTCGCCGGCGTTCTCGAACAGCTCGAATACCAGGTCCTTCAGCATGCCCAGGCGCCTAGCAAACATCACCTTCCTGGCGTCCAGGAGGTGATGAACCTTCACTTGGAGATGAGGCCCGAGCCAGCTCAGCTGCAGGCCGACATTGAAGTCAAGTCTGGCGTGGGCATGTGCCAGCCGCCCAAGCAGATGATGGAACTCCCGGCTGAAGTCGTCTGTCGCCGCGAGCTTGGCCGGCCTTGACTTGGCCGGTGTCGGGCTCGCGCGAGTAGCCCGCTTATCACTCGCAACAGTCGAATTCTGGTCCAGCTCGGCTTCCAGCCGCTGGGCCACGAAAGCGCTCGGCCGCTGGCCCTGGTCCGGCGTGTACGACAAGGCGGTCTGGCGTATCCATGCGTTCAGCGGCTTCGCGCCACCCATTGCCGCTTCTGCGCGCGTGAGCAGCTTCGGGTCGAGAGAGACGGTCGTGACGCGACCATCTCCCAGCTTCACCCGGAAGAGCTTGTACATGTAAGTGGACGGCTTCGCCTTGTCATCCATGTGTCGAGTCTCGTCGTCGGTTCAGCGGCGAATTGCGCGAGTCCGACATTGGCAAGTGTGCCGAGAAATTCAGGCGGTCGTTTTAGCTGCCTATACGAAGTCCCGAGGCCATTTTCAAAGGACTTTATGCAGATGCATTTCGATGCCAACGAGGCAACGCAATTTCTTCGCAATGCCCGTTTGGGCGGCATCCTCACACCCGACCAGCTGCGCTCCGAACTCCGGCGCGCGAAGCAACACCCGCCGGTCGCGAGCTACGCGGTCGAGGCATCGGTGCCGAACTGGTTGGTCGAGAAGCTCGACCCCACCCGGCCGCTGGCGCCCCACTACGCGGTCTATCCCACACTGGACCGTCGGGACACACTGCTGCTCGCCACGATGCAGTGCGCCAATGCGCAGCTGCGATGCGTCATGCAACTGAGTGACCCCTTGGTCAAAGCATTCTTGTCTGACGCCGTCAAACAGGGGCTTTTCACCCTGCTCTTCGCCATCGAGAACACAAAGCAATGCGCGGTGATGAGCGTGCCGCTGGAACTGAGTGAGCCGCAGTCGCTGCTGCGGCACATCGAGGGCGCTACGCGCTCGCAGGAGGGTCTCGCGCCCGCGGTGCAGCTGACGGCCTTGACGTGCAATCCGCGCTTTCGGCCCAGTCTCATCGAGGGGCAATCGGTCGATGACGTGGTGGTCATCCTCGCGGGCGCGCCGTCGGAGCGGGAAGTCGATGCGGCGTTTGGCACCGCCAGCGACAACGGGCAAGGCGAAGGCGGGGCGCCGCTTCACTGACCCAGGACCATAACCACCAGCCTTCTTCAATCACCTGAGGGGCGCGGCGTCAGCCGTGCCCCTCTTTTCTTGTCATGCGGCCGCAGCCAGGGCCGCATCCGGGGGCCGCGACGGCTCGGAGCCGCAGAAGGCTAAACATCGGCGCTTAGACGAATGCATCAGCAACTGCATTTTGAGGTCACCGCATGTCGTCCCCCGCGTCCCCTATCTCTCCCACCCTGTTCAAGAAGTCCGAGGTCTGCGAACGACTGTCCATGTCCCTGCGAACCCTCGAAGGAATGGTCAAGGCCGGGACGTTTCCGCCACCGGTGCGCATGGGCAAGTATGTCTACTGGAGCGACGCGGCCATCACGACGTGGATGACCCGGATGTTCGGCACCCAGGAGGCCTGGCGCCCACGCTGACGCGACACGAGCGGCGGCGGGGCACTAGCTACTGCGCCCAGCCGATGTCGCGCAGCAGGAACCCGAGCGCCTCGAGGGCGAAGATGCCGTCGGCTTCGGTCACGCCCCGGACGCCGAGTCGGACCTGCTCGTTGGACTTTCCGCGGGGGTGCAGCAGCCGGATGATGTCGGCCGCACTGCGCTGGAGCCTGGCTTGCTCGGGCAGCGCCGACACCACGGCGCCTAAATCCTTTTCGAGCAGCGTTCGTGGTTGACCCTCGGCCACCAGGTATTCCGACAGCACCACCGTGGTCGCATCGCGGCACAGGTCCACCAAGGCAATCCCGCTTTGCCGGTGCGCGGCGTCGACGACCTTGCCGACTGCCGCCGTGACGCGCTCGCGCGCGGCCTGCGGAACGGCGTCAGGCCGCAAATCCGGCAGGTACCCAAAATTCAAGCGGGCTCGCAGCGTGACCACGTCTTCGTCGCTGCCGGCGCGCTCGACGGACACGACGCTCCAGACCGTCACGGCCGGCCGCGCGCCGAAGACCACGACGAGTTCCACCGAAGAACCGAGGCGCTGACCCACACTGCGCATCGGCGTGAAGGTCAGCAGCTGCTTGCTGAACAGTCCCGCGTGATTGCGCGCGCCGACGTCTTCCGGCAGCACCGGGTGCTTGTGCACCCACCACATGTCGGGTTGCGACCGGATGCCCGCAATGTCGTAGAAACGTCCACGCCGAACACGCGTTACCGGGTCGAAGTAGTCTTCCCGGAAGATGCAAGCGGCGTCGCGCAGGTCACCACTGCCGGGCACCTGGCCCCAATCGTCCGGCCCGTCCACGAAGGTGGCCCGCATCACGAGCGGTGCCGGCCAGAGCCCGTGGCCATGGTTGCTCAGGCCCTCGTAGGCAAGTCCGGTGTTTGGGTCGAATCCAATCATTTGTTCTTCTGATGTTCTTTTGGTGTTCTTCTGGCGGATGTGCCGACGGGGCCTCGGCCGTCAAGGTGTGGCCCCTGCAGTATCCGCTGCGTTTCCACCAGGCTCGGCGCCTCATGCCACCCGCCGCTTGCCGAAGTTCACGCGGACGAGGTTGCCGACGACATCCACGGCTTGCAGCGCCTGGGGCTGCACGGGTCCTGGCGCACCCTGTCCTGCCGTGGCCTCAACTGAGGCCTGCGCAGCGACCGGCGCGGGTTCGGGCGCATGCATCAGCTTGACGACATCGCTGGCCTTGACGTTAACGTAGCGCTCCAGCTGCGACAGGGTCTTGTGCCCTGTGAGCTTCTGGACGATGAACACATTACCGGACTTCAAGGCCATGCGCGTGGCCGACGTGTGCCGCAGGTCGTGGACATGCAGGTCCGTGATGCCGGCCCGCTTGCACGCCCGAATCCAAGCTGCCTTCAGCGCTTCGTAGCTCATGCTGACGATGCGGTCATCGGGGCCCCCCGGGTTGAGTTGCTCGAGCTCTCGCAAGGCCTCAATGGCCTTGGGCGACAGGGGCACGTCGCGGCTGTCGGTCTTCGAGTCACGCAGCCGGAGCTCCTTGGCGTCCCAATCGACATCCCCCCAGCGCGCGTGCTGCAAAGCCTCGGAGCTGCGCATGGCGGACTCAGTCAGCAGCGTCAGAGTGGGTCCCACCAGCCGGTTGTGGCAGTCCTGGATGGCCGCATCCAGGCGGCGCTCCTCGTCTGCCGACATGACGCGCTCGCGGTTGTTGTTCACCTGAGGAAGCTTCAGGCCCACCGCGGGGTTGCCGTACGGTTCGCTCCAGCACCAGACCTTTCTGGCGTGGTTGAACAGTCCTCGAAGGACTGCCCGCTCGAGCTGAAGCGTCGCGGGCTTGCGCGACGCCTTGCGGGTGGCGTCCAGGAACGCCTGCACGTGGTAGGGCTGGACGTCGGCGAACGTCATGCGGGCCAACTCTTCGCGAAGGGCTTCGGCCTGGGCCGTCTGGACTTCCAACTCGCTGCGGTGCGACGCGAGCCCGCGCGGAATGGCCCGCTTGGCCACCGGCGCCTCGAGCTCGACCACGAAGAACTGACCTTTGCCGTTCTTGTCGACCCCGGCGGGCCCGGCTTGTTCGGCGCCGGCCGGTTCCCAAGGCTTGACCTTGAGCGTGGCGAGACCCGCTGCCCGCAGGTACCGGTTGAACCGGTTGGCTTCCTGCTTCGCCCCCTTCATGAACGGCAGGCGCTCCAGGCCCATGTCCTGCAGGGCCTGCCCGAGGGTCGTACGGCGGGGGCCGAAGCCCTTGGGTTTGCCGCGCGCGGCGAGGTTTTCGACGAGCTTGTCCATGTCCTTCTTGGCGGCTGCGCCGGTGGCGCGGCCCGACACGAACAGGTCCTGGCCGAACACGCGCCGGCGCAGGGACCAGCCCGAGCCCTCTTTATAGGGTTTGGCGGCCTTAGCCATGGGACACCTCCACGGCCGGGATGGCAACGATGGCGGCGGACGGGCGGCGCGGGACGCGGCGAACGGGACGGGAAACAACTGACCTCATGAAACAACTCCGATGACTAGGAGTTGCGTCTAGGAATCAGGGGCGCGATTTTTTAGCCTTTGGGCCACTTCCTCGCACTTCCCCTCGCACCAGCGTGACTTGATTCACGCCCCGGGGTCACCGCGGTCTCGTGCCCGAGCGGCGGTCTCGTTCGTAGCAGGGCGCAGGAACCCGCAGTGCCGCGCAGCCGATGACGCTCGCGCGCAAGCGAATCCTGTCGCGACTGCCAGAACACCGCCAGAAACGGGCGTTTAAAACGCAAAACGGCGACCTCTGTGAGGCCGCCGTCATTGCTAAGCGCTTGTCACACTTAGGGAATTTCTGGTGGCCTGGGGCGGAATCGAACCACCGACACGCGGATTTTCAATCCGCTGCTCTACCAACTGAGCTACCAGGCCAACGAAGCCAGAGACTATAGCACGGTGTCAGGCCATGCCGCCGCGCTTGTTGCGGGAAAGGTCGACACCGAGTTGCTTGAGCTTGCGGTAAAGATGGGTGCGCTCCAGGCCAGTCTTCTCGGCGACGCGGGTCATCGAGCCGTTTTCGCGGGCGAGATGGAACTCGAAGTAGCTCTTCTCGAAGGCGTCGCGCGCTTCGCGCAGCGGGCGGTCCAGGTCGAAGCTCTGTTCGGCCTGCGGCCCCAGGTCGACCTGCATCACCGGCAGGCCCAGGCCGCCGGTCATCGCGGCTTCGACGGTCAGCACCGCGTCGGCGCGAAACCCGTTGGCAGGCACGGAACCGCCGGCGGCCGGGGCGCGGGAAGGCGCACGGGCCAGGCCTTGTTCGACGGCGCGCAACAGCTTCTGCAGCGTGATCGGCTTTTCGAGGAAGGCGATGGCGCCGTATTTGGTGGCTTCGACGGCGGTGTCGATCGTGCCGTGACCGCTCATCATGATGACCGGCATGTTCAGCAGGCCGGTGGCGCCCCACTCCTTGAGCAGCGTGATGCCGTCGACATCGGGCATCCAGATGTCGAGCAGCACCAGATCGGGCCGCAGGCGATCGCGGGCCGCGCGGGCCTGCGCGGCGTTCTCGGCCAGTTCGATCGAGTGCCCTTCATCGGTCAGGATTTCCGACAGCAGGGCCCGAATGCCCATTTCGTCGTCGACTACAAGTATCGTTGCCATGGCGTTCCGTGTTGCAACTGTCAGGCGCCACCGGGGGGCGTGCCGCCAGCGGCGAGGCCGGCACTGCCCTGTTCTGCGAAGCTCGAAAATGATAACGAAACCTGCGCGCCTCCCCGTGCCCCGTCGCCCTCCGGCTCAACGGGGAGGTTGACGATGCGCACGCGTGCGCCGTGTTCGTCGGCTATTTTTTTCACCACCGCCAGTCCCAATCCGGTGCCTTTGCTCTTGGTGGTCACGTAGGGCTCGAACGCCCGCTTGAGCACCTTGTCGGCAAAGCCGGGCCCATTGTCCGTCACTTTCAGGCGCACCACGCGGGGCCGCCCGTCCTCGTGCTGCGCCACCTCGGTCAGCACGAAGACGCGGCCATCCTCGCGGCTCGCCACGGCGTCCAGCGCGTTCTGGACCAGGTTGTGGATCACCTGGCGCAACTGCGTGGCGTCGCCGCGGATCAGCGGCAAGGCCGGCGCGCAATGGGCACCGAGCCGGCCGCGGTCCTGCTCGTTGCCGTAGAGCGCCAGCACCTCGGCCACCAGCGCGTTGAGGTCGATCGCCTGCATCGTCGCAGCGGGCAGGCGGGCGTAATCGCGGAACTCGTTGACGAGCTGCTTCATCGCCTGGACCTGGTTGACGATGGTGGCCACCGAGCGCACCAGCATCGCCTGGTCGCTCGGCTCGGCCAGCTTGGCTTCGAGCTTGTGTTGCAGGCGTTCGGCCGAGAGCTGGATCGGTGTGAGCGGGTTCTTGATCTCATGCGCCAGCCGCCGTGCCACCTCGCTCCAGGCCGCCGAGCGCTGGGCCGAGACCACTTCCGTGATGTCGTCGAACACCATCAGGCGCGCCTGGCCGGGCAGCATGGCGCCGCGCACGAGCAGCGTCAGCGTGTCCTCGCGGTCGCCCACCCGCAGGTCGAACGCGTCCTGCCAGTGGTCGCGCTCGCCGGCTTCGGGGCTGGTCTGGTGCAGGTCGAAGCGCTGCCACACGGCCTGCGCGAAATCGGCGAGCCCCGGCACCTCGGTCAGCTCGCGCCCGACCCAGGCCGACAGCGGCGCGCGCAGGATGCGCGTCGCGCCGGGGTTGACGGTGTCGATGCGGCGCTGGCGGTCGAACATGATCACGCCGGCAGTCAGGTTGTCGAGGATGGTCTGCAGGCGGGTGCGGGCGCTCTCCAGCTGCCGCACGCTGCGCTCGACCTGCGAGCGCGCGGTGCCCAGCTGCTCGGTCATCGCGGCGAAGCTGCGGGTCAGGCCGCCGAGCTCGTCGCGCGACGCGAACACCGGTTTGGCGCCCAGGTCGCCGGCGGCCACCTGGCGCATGCCCTCGGCCAGCAGCAGCAGCGGCCGCGCGAGCTGGTTGCCGAGCACGATGGCCAGCAGCACCGCGCCGAAGACGGCCAGCACCAGCGACAGGGTCAGGGTGCCGATGTACATGCGACGCAGGCCGTCGCGGGCGAGGCTGCGGGCCTGGTATTCGCGGTACGCGGCCTGCACGATCAGCGCGTTGCTGGTGAGCGCCCGCGGCAGGGCCTGCACCACCATCAGGAAACGCTCCTCGCCGCTGGTCAGCGAGAAGCTGGCACTGGGCACGCGCACCATGGCGCGCAGCCGCGCCGGGGCCGCGCCGGGGCTGGCGTCGTCTTCCTCCAACCCCTCGAACTGGCTGGCGCCGGGCAACTGGCGGGCCTGCCGCAGCAGCGAGGCCGGCGGCCGGTCGAGGGCGAGCGAAGCCCCGGTGTTGGCGGCGAGCAGCACCAGGCCGTTGCTGCCGACGATGGCCGTCTCCTGCACCCCGAGCTGCTCGCGCAACCGTTCGAGCGCCAGCGAATCGGGGGCGAGGCGGGTGTCGCTGAGGCGGTCCGCGGCGTTGCGGGTCTTCTGGACCAGGTCGGCCGCCAGCGCGTCGAGCGTGCCCTTGCCCAGCGCCAGGCCGGCGCTGAGCGCGGTGTCGACGCGGGTGTCGAACCAGGCGTCGATGCTGCGCGAGACGAACTGGTAGCTGACGGTGTAGATCAGCGCGCCGGGCAGCACACCGACCAGCGCGAAGATGCCGGCCAGCTTCAGCAACAGCCGGCTGCCGAACTTGCCGCTGCGCAGCCGCAGCGCCAGGCGCACCGCGGCCACCACCAGCACCAGGGCCAGCAGGCTGGCGACGACCACGTTGACCCAGAACAGCCAGACGAACAGCCGCTCGTAGTTCTCGGGCGCCTGCGCCAGCAGCAGCACCACGAACACCAGCACCAGCCCCAGGCCGATGGCGGCCAGCAGCGCGATCGCCCAGCGGGTCGAGGGTCTCATCGGGGCAGGCCGTCCGGGGCGCGGCGCGCGGGCGTCACTCGACCTTCAGCGTGCGCTCGACCGACAGCCGCCAGTCGGACTGGGCGGCGAGGTCGAGCTGCATCGGCCGGGGTAGCTGGTTGCTGTCGAGCCGGTAGCTGAAGTCGACGTAGTAGTGCTCGCCCGGCTCGATGTCGGCGGCGTCGGCGATCTTCCAGTGCAGCGCACGGGTGGCCACCGCCAGGGCTTCCTGCGCGCTCGCGGCCGTCTGGCTCAGCGCGCCCAGGCTGACCCGCCACGACGAGGTCAGCGGCTGGTACGAGATGCGCCAGGTGCGGGTGGCGCTGGCCACCCGGTCGTCGCGCCAATACCAGCGGGGCCGGTAGACATTGGCCTGGGCGACGAAATACAGCGGCACGCCGCGCTGCATCGCGTCCTCCACCGCCCGGCTCAGGATCGGGCGCACCGTGAAGTCGAGCACCAGGCCGCCCTCCTGCCGCGTCACGTCCAGCAACGGCAACTCGATGCCCTGGGCCCGCGCCAGCGCGCCCGTCAGCAGGCCCGCCACCGCGGCCAGGCACAGCAGCGCCCGCCGCACCCGATGCAACGGACGTCCCACGAGCAGGCTTGGAAACGGCAGGGCGAAACGGCTCACGTCCGAGGGTCGGGCTGGTGCAACAAGGCGTAATAGAAGCCGTCGGCCAGCGGGGCCTCGGGCAAGGTCTGGGGATTGTCGGCCACCGGCAGCAGATGACCGGGGGAGTCCGGGTCCAGACGGACCCGATCCGAGCCTTGCCGTTGCAAAAACGCGTCGATCTGCTGCGCCCCCTCGGCCTTGAAGATCGAGCAGGTGGCGTAGAGCAGCCGCCCACCGGGCTTGAGCAGCGGCCACAACGCATCGAGCAGCGCCGCCTGGATCTGGACCAGCGCGCCGATGTCCTCGGGCCGGCGCAGCCAGCGGATGTCCGGGTGGCGGCGCACGATGCCCGACGCGCTGCAGGGCGCGTCGAGCAAGATCGCGTCGAAGGGCTCGCCGTCCCACCAGTCGCGGGTCTGCCGGGCGTCGGCCACCCGGGTGCGCGCGTGCAGCCCCAGTCGCTGCAAGGTGTCGGTCACCCGCTGCAGGCGCTGCGGGTCGGTGTCCAGCGCCAGCAGGTCCAGCTCCGCCAGCTCCAGCAGGTGCGCCGTCTTGCCGCCCGGTGCCGCGCAGGCATCGAGCACCTTGGCGCCAGGCGGCAGGCCTCCCCCCAGCAGCAGCGGCGCGGCACGCTGGGCCGACACGTCCTGCACCGAGACCTCGCCTTGCGCGAAGCCCGGCAAGCGCTCGACCGGGCAAGGCGCGTCCAGCACGATGGCCTGCGCGACCCCCGGCACCGGGTGGCCGGCGAGGCCTGCTGCCTGCAGCTGCGCCAGATAGGCCTCGACCGTGCTGCGGCGGGCGTTGACCCGCAGCGCCATCGGCGGATGGCGCTGGGCCTCGGTCAGCAGCGGCTGCCATTGGCCGGGCCAGTCGCGGCGCACCCGCTCGACCCACCAGGCCGGGTGGTTCCAGGCGCCCAGCGGGGTGCGCCCGGCCTGTTCGACCAGGGCCGCGCGTTCGCGGATGAAGCGCCGCAGCACCGCATTCAGAAAGCCGGACGCCGCCGGTGTCCGGCGCCGTGCCGCGGTCACGGCCTGGTCGACCAACGTGTGGTCGGTGTAGGGCGGCGACTCGTCGGGCCACAGCAGGGCGACCGCCGTCACCAGCAAGGCGTCCACCAGCGGCGGCGGTGGACGCGGCGCCAGCACGTCGCGCACCGCGCTGGCGCTGCCCAGCCGGCGCAGCACCGTGAAGGCCAGCGCCTGGGTGCCGGGGCGCAAGGCGGCCGGCACCTGTGCCAGCACGTCGGTCAGCGAACGGCCGGCGCGCACCGCGGCCACGGCGTCGGCGGTGGATTCGAGCAGCCGCGACAGCGGCGGCGAGGTGGCTGGATTCATCACCCTGCCGAGTCTAACCACCCTGCCCGTGCGGGCATCGCCGCGGTCCACGACAATGCAGCGACCCCAAGACATCGCTGCCAGGAGGCACGGCATGGCCCAGCACACGACCCACCCGCGCGGCACGCCGCCGGCGCTGATCCTCGACGAGGACGACCTGGCGCGGCTGCCGGCGTCCGAGCGCATCCGCTACCGGCTGGTGGGCGCCGACCGCCGGTACCACGCCAACGACAACATCGCCGAATTCCTTCGCGCCGGCGAACTCGACGAGCTCAAGGCCGAGGTGCAGGCCAAGATGGCCGACGTGCTCAAGGCCTTGGTGATCGACACCGACAGCGACCACAACACCCAGGACACGGCCCAGCGGGTGGCCAAGATGTTCATCGAGGAGGTGTTCC
The DNA here is from genome assembly GCF_056032705.1 of Ideonella sp. sgz306126. Taxonomy (NCBI): domain Bacteria; kingdom Pseudomonadati; phylum Pseudomonadota; class Betaproteobacteria; order Burkholderiales; family Sphaerotilaceae; genus Ideonella; species Ideonella sp. sgz306126. Next base: position 761,334 of record NZ_JBVYWP010000002.1, on the reverse strand, counting down.
GCGGCCGCTACCAGCCGATGCCCGACGTGACCGAGTTCCCGAACATCTCGCGTCTGAACGAGTTGATGATCGTCGGCCCGGTCACGGTGCGCAGCGCCTGCTCGCACCACATGTGCCCGATCATCGGCAAGCTGTGGATCGGCGTGCTGCCCAACGAGCACTCGAACCTGATCGGCCTGTCGAAATACGCCCGCATCGCCGACTGGATCATGACCCGGCCGCAGATCCAGGAAGAGGCCGTGATCATGCTGGCCGACGTGCTGCAGGACCGGGTCAAGCCCGACGGGCTGGCGATCGTGATGGAGGCCGACCACTTCTGCATGCGCTGGCGCGGCGTCAAGGACAACGACTCGGCGATGACCAACAGCGTGATGCGAGGCGCCTTCCTGAAGGATCCCAACCTGCGGCGCGAATTCCTCTCGCTGCTGTCGAAGAAGAACTGAGGTTTCCATGCTGGTTCGCCTGATGTACGCGAGCCGGGCCGCGAGCCCGGTCGACCCCGAGGAGCTGAGCGCGATCCTGCGGCAGTCCAAGGCCCGCAACCCCGAGGCCGGCATCACCGGCGTGCTGTGCTGGTCCGGCGGCCACTTCATCCAGGTGCTGGAAGGCGGCCGCGCGGCGATCAACGCGCTGTACCACCGGATCGCGGCCGACCCGCGCCACACCGACGTGACCTTGCTGACCTACGAAGAGATCGCCGAACGCCGCTTCGCCGGCTGGTCCATGGGCCAGGTCAACCTGACCCGGCTGAACCCGGCGGTGCTGCTGAAGTATTCGGAAACCGCCACGCTCGACCCGTACGCCGTCTCGGGGGCCGCCACGGCGGCGATGTTCGAAGAGCTGGTCGCCACCGCGGCGATCGTCGGCCAGGGCTGATGCGCCCCGCACTCAGACCCGCGCGGTCGCCTTGAAGCCGAACAGCGGCGTCAGCAGCCGGGTCGGAAATTCGTCGATCGCCGTGTTGTAGCCGTCGGCGGCCTGGTTGAAGGCCTGGCGGGCATAGGACAGGCGCGGCGCCAGTTCGGCGAGCTGCGCCAGCAGCGGCGCGACGGCGTCGCTGCCCGCCAGTTCGGCGTGCTGCTCCACCAACGCCGACAGGCGCGCCATCGGCGAGGCCAGTTCGCCCTCGGCCACCACCCAGGCCTGCAGTGCCGCCGCCGCTGACGGCCGCGCCCGCACCGCCGCGGCGGCCTGCTGCTGGCGCTCCAGCGACTGGCCCAGCGTCTGCAGCGTGGTGGCCTCGGCCGCCATCGGCTCGCGCAGCAGGTCGATCAGCGGCTGCAGCGCCGCGGCGCGGCGGATCAGCACCTCGTCGATCTGGCTCCAGGCCGTCGTCAGGCCGGCGCGATGGCGCAGCAGACGCTGGTAGGCCCCGACCATCCAGAACACCGCCAGCGCGACAGCGCCCGCCCGCGCCAGCCAGGGCCACAGCGTGGGCAGCAGCGGCGCGAGCGTGTCCATCAGCCGGCCGTCCGGCCGCGCGCCAGCCAAGCGGCATGGCCGGCTGCGCGCAGCGCGCAGGCCGGGCAGTGGCCGCAGCCGTAGCCCCAGGGGTGGCGCTGGCCGCGTTCGCCGAGATAGCAGGTGTGGGTGTGTTCGGCGATCAGCGCGTTCAACGCGTCGCCCCCCAGCGCGTGCGACAGGGCCCAGGTGTCGGCCTTGTCGAGGAACATCAGCGGCGTCTCCACCGTCATCCGCGTGTCCAGCCCCAGGCTCAGCGCCACCTGCATCGCCTTGAGCGTGTTGTCGCGGCAATCGGGGTAGCCGGAATAGTCGGTCTCGCACATGCCGCCCACCAGCACGCTGGCGCCTCGCCGGTAGGCCAGCGCCGCGGCGGTGTTCAGGAACAGCAGGTTGCGACCGGGCACGAAGGTGTTGGGCAGGCCGTTGGCCTGCATCTCGATCGCGCGCTCGCTGGTGAGCGCGGTGTCCGAGAGCTGGCTCAGCAGGCGCAGGTCCAGCAGATGATCCTCGCCCAGGCGCTCGCGCCACTGCGGGAACTGCCGCCCCAGTTCGCTGCGCACGGTCTGCCGGCAGTCGAGTTCGATGCGGTGGCGCTGGCCGTAGTCGAAGCCCAGCGTCTCGACGCGCGAAAAGCGCTCGAGCGCCCAGGCCAGGCAGACCGTGGAATCCTGGCCGCCCGAGAACAGCACCAGGGCCGTGGCCTGGCGCGTGCAGAGCCCGGCGCACGCCGACGGCAGATCGGTCACGACCGCACCTCGCCCTGGCCCAGCACCAGCCACTTCAGCGAGGTCAGGCCTTCCAGGCCCACCGGGCCGCGGGCGTGGAACTTGTCGGTGCTGATGCCGATTTCGGCGCCCAGGCCGTACTCGAAGCCATCGGCGAAGCGCGTGCTGGCGTTGACCATCACGCTGGCCGAATCGACCTCGCGCAGGAAGCGCATCGCGTTCGGGTGGTTCGTGGTCAGGATCGCATCGGTGTGGTGAGAGCCATAGCGGTTGATGTGCGCGATCGCCTCGTCCAGGTCCTGCACCCGCTTGATGCTGATCACCGGCGCCAGGTATTCCTCGGACCAGTCGGCCTCGGTCGCGTCCACCAGCCGGGCCCCCGGCACGCCCGCCAGCAGCGCCTTGCTCGCCGCGTCGCAGCGCATCTCCACGCCCTTGGCGGCGAAGATCGCGCCGATGCGCGGCAGGAAGGCCGGCGCGCTGGCAGCATGCACCAGCAGCGACTCGGTGGCGTTGCAGGGGCTGTACTTCTGCGTCTTGGCGTTGTCGGTGACGACCAGCGCCTGTTCGAGATCGACCTCGGCATCGACGTAGGTGTGGCAGTTGCCGTCCAGGTGCTTGATCACCGGCACCCGGGCCTCGGCGCTGATGCGCTCGATCAGACCCTTGCCGCCGCGCGGGATGATCACGTCCACGAACTCCGGCATCGCGATCAGCCGGCCCACGGCGGCGCGGTCGGTGGTTTCCACCATCTGCACCGCCTCGGGCGGCAGGCCGGCGACGCCCAGCGCCTGCTGCACCAGCGTCCACAGCGCGAGGTTGGAATGGATCGCCTCCGAACCGCCGCGCAGGATGCAGGCGTTGCCGCTCTTGATCGCCAGCGAGGCGGCTTCGATCGTGACGTTCGGGCGGCTCTCGAAGATCATGCCGAACACCCCCAGCGGCACCCGCATCTGACCCACGCTGATGCCGCTGGGCTGGCGCTTGACGCCGCTGATCTCGCCCACCGGGTCGGGCATGGCGGCCAGTTGCTCGCAGCCCTGCGCCACCGTCTCGATGACCTTGGGCGTCAGGCGCAGGCGATCGACCATCGGCGCGGCCAGACCGGCGGCCTCGGCGGCCGCGATGTCGCGCGCATTGGCCTCGGCCAGGTGGGTGCCGGCCTGGCGCAGCCGGCGTGCCAATTCGGTCAGCGCCGCGTTCTTGTCGCGGGTGCTGGCGCGGGCCATCCAGGTGGCCGCGGCACGGGCCTGGGCGCCCAGGTGGGCCATGTAGGCGGGAATGTCGTGTGGCGTCATGCACGGATTGTCCCAAAAACACCCGGCCGCCGTGCCGGCCCGGTGGACCGCGCCAGACAATTCCGCGGTCATCACGAAGGAGAGACGCCCATGCCCTACCGCCCCCCACCGCTGCTGGCCGCCGCGCTGATGCTGGTCGCGGGCCTGTTCGGCGGCTGCGACGAGCAGCGCGCCGCCAAGCTCGAAGAAGGCTGGTCGACCGAGGCCGACGTGCGCCAGCAGTTCGGCGAGCCGGCCCAGATCGTCGAGCACGCCGACGGCAGCAAGCGGCTGGACTATCCGCGCCAGCCCGAGGGCTGGACGAACTACGCGATCGAGATCGGTGCCGACGGCAAGATGAGCTCGCTGCGCCAGTTGCTCAACCCCGAGAATTTCGCCCGCGTGCAGGCCGGCCTGGGCCAGGAAGAGGTGCGCACGCTGCTGGGCCGGCCGGCCAAGGTCTGGCGCTTCCCGACCCGGCCCGACGAGGAGATCTGGGACTGGCACTTCCAGGACGGCCAGGCGAAGAAGGACTTCAGCGTCACCTTCGGTCCGGCGCGCACGGTCACCCGCACCGCCATCACCGACGACCCCCGCGGCGACAGCAGCGGCCACTGAGCCGTGTCGGCACCGGCCGCTCAGCGCCGGCCGTAGGTCACGACGAAGCTGGCCTCGTCGAGCTGGTTGGAGCGGATCGTCGCGCTGACCCAGGCCGGACCGGCCTGGGCCGGCACGTAGAGCTGCTCCACCTTCATCGCGTGGACGCTGAAGATGTAGCGGTGCGGCTGGTCGCCGCGCGGCGGACACGCGCCGCCGTATCCCGGCACGCCGAAGTTGGTGCTGCTCTGCACGCTGCCGGCCGGCAGGCCACGGCCGTCCGGCGTGCCCGCCCCCTGTGCCAGGCCGGTGGTGCCGCCCGGCAGGTTGAACACCAGCCAGTGCCACCAGCCGGCGCCGCCCGCGGCGTCAGGGTCGAACACGGTGACCGCGAAACTGCGCGTGCCCGCCGGCGCCCCCGACCAGGCCAGCGCCGGCGACAGGTTGCCGCCGGCGCAGCCCAGCCCGCTGTAGACCTGGGCCGTCGGCAGGCTGCCGCCCGCCGCCAGCCCGGGACTGGACAGCTGGAACAGGCCGGTGGCCCAGGCGGCCTGGGTCGCCGCCAGCAGCACGCCGGCGCCCAACGCCCGCCGGACCGGTTCGAATCGCCGCATCGCAGGTCCTTTCGTCGATGATATGGCACCGATCAGCCGCGGACGGACCGCCCGCCGCGTCACTCGGCCGCGGCGGTCTTTTTCGCCGCGGCCTTCTTGGCCGGCACCTTGGCGGCGCGCGGCTCGAATTCGAAGCCGACCTTGCCTTCCTTCTTGTCCCAGGCCAGGAAGGCCTTGAACTTTCGCTTGGTCTTGTTCGAGACGAAGTTCTCCAGCAGGTCGGTCTTGCCGGTGGTCAGCAGCTTGTGCACCTGGGCATGGTCCACCGGCTGGGTCAGGATGATCTTGCCGGTCTTGAAGTCGCAGGTGACGTGCGCGCCCACCGCGTGCTCGCAGACGTAGTTCGTGCCGTGCTCGTAGACGTGGCCCTGGCACTTGGGGCAGGCGCCCAGGCTGTGCTGGCCCGAGAAGTCCACCGGTGCGCCATCCTCGGCCTGCTTGGCGTCTTCGCCGAAGTCGAACTCCAGCTTCCAGTTGGCGATCTCGTCGTCGAACACCAGCCGCAGTTCGGCCGTGAACGGCCAGCCCGCCTTGGAGCGGAAGCCTTCGAGCGGACCGATCTTCTTGTCGGCCAGGAAGCGCTCGACCTCATGCAGTTCGAAGCTGCGCCCGGCCGGGCTCTTGGTGATGCTGAAACCGCAGCCCTCCGACTCCGAGCCCCCAGCGGCCGGCGTACCGGCACCGCCCCCCGTGCAGGTGAAGCGGCGGTAGTTTTCCTTGACCACGCCGCCGCATTTGGGGCACGGCGCCTTCAGCGTCGCGTAGTCGCCGGGAATCGTGTCGCGGTCGTATTCCTTGGCCTTGCGCACGATGCGCTCGGCCATCTTGGCGATCTCGGTCATGAACGCGTCGCGGCTGAGGCGACCGTGCTCCATCTCGGCCAGCTGGTATTCCCAGTTGCCGGTCAGCTCGGGCTTGGTCAGGTCCTCGACGCCCAGGCCGCGCAGCAGCGTCATCAGCTGGAAGGCCTTGGCCGTGGGCATCAGCTCGCGGCCCTCGCGCAGCATGTACTTTTCCAGGATCAGGCCTTCGATCACCTGCGCCCGCGTGGCCGGCGTGCCCAGGCCCTTCTCGGCCATCGCCTCGCGGAACTCCTCGTCGTCGATCAGCTTGCCGGCGCCTTCCATCGCGCTCAGCAAGGTGGCTTCGGTGTAGCGCGCCGGGGGCTTGGTGCGCAGCGCGGCCAGCGAGACCCCCTCGTTGCTCACCGTCTCGCCGGGCTGCACCGGCACCAGGTTGGCGTCCTCGTCCTGCACCTCCTTGCCGTAGACCGCCAGCCAGCCCGGGTTCACCAGCACCTTGCCGTTGGTCTGGAAGTGGTGCGTGGCGCCCTGGGCCGCGACCTTGGTGATGCGCGTGGTGACCATGAACTCGGCCGCCGGATAGAACACCGCGATGAAGCGCTTGACCACCATGTCGTAGAGCTTGGCCTCGGCCTCAGAGAGGCTGCGTGGCGCCTGCAGCGTCGGGATGATGGCGAAGTGGTCCGAAACCTTGGTGTTGTCGAAGACCCGCTTGACCGGCTTGACGTAGCCCTCCTTCAGCCCCTTGGCCGCATGCTGGGCCAGCGCCTTGAGGGGGCCCGGCAATTCCTCCTCGGCAATCATCTGAAAGGTCTGCTTGACCGTCGGCAGGTAGTCCTCCGGCAGCGCGCGCGAATCGGTCCGCGGGTAGGTCAGCACCTTGTGCTTCTCGTACAGCGCCTGGGCCAGGCTCAGCGTGGTCTTGGCGGAGAACCCGAAACGCGAATTGGCCTCGCGCTGCAAGGTGGTCAGGTCGTACAGCAGCGGGCTGCTCTGGTTGCTGGGCTTGGCCTCCTCGGTGACCACGCCCGGCTGTCCCTTGACCGCGTCGGCGATGGCCTTGGCCTCGGCCTCGTTCCACAGCCGGTCGGCGCGACGGTCGGCGTCCTCGTTCTTCTTGAACGCCGGGTCGAACCACTTGCCGTCGTAGTCGCCGGCCGCGGCGCCGAAGCCGGCCTTGATCTCCCAGTAGTCGCGCGGCACGTGTTTACGAATCTTTTCTTCGCGCTCGACGACGATGGACAGCGTCGGCGTCTGCACCCGGCCGACGGTGGTCAGGAAGAAGCCGCCGTCGCGCGAGTTGAAGGCCGTCATCGCCCGCGTGCCGTTGATGCCCACCAGCCAGTCGGCCTCCGAGCGGCTGCGCGCCGCGTCGGCCAGGCCCAGCATCTGCTCGTCGCTGCGCAGTTTGTCGAAGCCGTCGCGGATCGCCTGCGGCGTCATGCTCTGCAGCCACAGGCGGCGTACCGGCTTGGCGATCGGCGCCTTGGCGCCCGCCGCGTACTGCACGATCAGCCGGAAGATCAGTTCGCCCTCGCGGCCCGCGTCGCAGGCGTTGATCAGCTCGGTCACGTCCTTGCGCTTGACCAGCCGCACCACCGCCGTCAGGCGCGACTTGGCCTTGTCGATCGGCGCCAGGTCGAAATGCGGCGGCACCACCGGCAGGTGGGCGAAGCTCCACTTGCCGCGCTTGACGTCGTACTCCTCGGGCGCCTTGATCTCCACCAGATGGCCCACCGCCGAGGTGACGATGTACTTCTCGTTCTCGAAGTGGTCCGCCTCTTTCTCGAACTTGCCCGCCACGGGCGTCAGCGCGCGCACGATGTCCTGTGCGACGCTGGGCTTCTCGGCAATGATCAGTGACTTGCTCATGTGATGCTTGGTTCGTTTTCCGGCGAGCCCTTGCGGACCCGTGCCTACAATCGCCCGTCTCTCGCGCGCTTACGCGTACACGCGCACGCGCGCCCATGTTTTCAATGTACCCAATGAAGTCAGCCCCGCAAGCCACTGTCGCCAAAACCTCGCGCGCCCGCCCGCAAGGCCACGGCCGCCGCCTTCAGGTGCGCCGCAGCGGCGTGCATGGCAAGGGCGTGTTCGCCCTGCAGGCGATCGAGCCCGGCGAACGCCTGATCGAATACACCGGCGAGGTCATCGACTGGGACGAGGCGCTGCGCCGCCACCCGCACGACGTGACCCAACCCGACCACACCTTCTACTTCGCGCTGGAGGACGGCCGCTGCATCGACGCGCTCTACGGCGGCAACGCGTCGCGCTGGATCAACCACTCCTGCGACCCGAACTGCGAGGCCACCGAAGACCAGGGTCGGGTCTTCATCGAAGCGCTGCGGGCGATCGCTCCGGGCGAGGAACTGAACTACCACTATGGCCTGACCATCGATGAGCGCCGGACGCCGGCGCTCAAGAAGCGTTACGCCTGCCGTTGCGGTGCGGCGAGTTGCAGCGGTACCATGCTGGACACTCGCCGCCGTCGCTGACATGCCCCTCGCCGAACTGCATACCGAACGCCGCCTGGTCAGCCGGGGCGAGCGCCCTGGCGCGGGCTGGGGCAGCCAGGCGCTGTGGGAAGCCATGCGGCCCTGGTGGCCCGATCTGGCCATCGAGGTCGTCGAGCGGGTCGGTTCGACCAACGTCGAGCTGGTCGAGCGGCTGCGCCAGGCCGCCCGCAACGCCGGCGTGCGCGGCACGCGCGCCGACGATCTTCGCGCCACCCTGCTGGTGGCCGAGCAGCAGACCCAGGGGCGCGGCCGCCTCGGCCGCAGCTGGCTGGCCAGCCCCGGCGCCTCGCTGACCTTCTCGTTCGCCGTGCCGATGCAGCGCCAGGACTGGTCCGGCCTGTCGCTGGCCGTCGGCGTGGCCGTGGCGCGCGCGCTCGACCCGGCCGGCCAGCACCTGCGCCTGAAGTGGCCCAACGATCTCTGGCTTCCCGGCGGCCCGGCCGGCGGGCGCAAGCTCGGCGGCGTGCTGATCGAAAGCATCACCGTCGGCGAGCAGCGGGTGGCGGTGGTCGGCGTCGGGCTGAACGTGCTGCCCCAGACGCCGCTGCCCGACACCGCCTCGATCAGCGAATTCCTGCCGCAAGCCCTGCCGGCATCGGTGCTGGCCCAGGTCGGCCCCAGCCTGGCCCGGGCATTGGCCGATTTCGAGCACGACGGCTTCGCGGCCTTCGGCGACGAATTTGCGGCGCTCGATCTGCTGGCCGGCCAGCCGGTGACCACCACCGACGCCCGTTGTCCGGCCGGCGTGGCATTGGGTGTCGCCGGCGATGGCGCGCTGCGCGTGCTGTACGCCGGTGTCGAGCACCGCATCGTCAGCGGCGAGGTCAGCGTGCGCCCCGCCGCCCCCGGTTCGGCCGCAGGCTGACCGAGGCCGATGCTGCGCAGTCTGGTCGCGGCCCTGTTGCTGGCCAACCTGGTCTGGTGGGGCTGGCACTGGCCGCCGCTGGCGCAGGCGCTGGGCCTGCCGACCCAGACCGAACGCGAACCGCAGCGCCTGGCGCGCCAGGTGCAGGCCGAGCGGGTGCAATTGCTCGGCCCCACCGCACCGCAGGCCGACCCACCGGCCCCGCAGGCGGGTCCGACCGAGGCTGCCTCGGCTGCCTCGGCTGCCGCGTCCACCGCGAACGCGCCCGCCACCTCGACAGCGGCGCCGGCCGCCGCGCCGGTCGTGGCTGCGGCGGCCGCTTCTGCCGCGTCTTCTGCCGCCTCGCCGAGCTGCCTCGAGATCGGGCCGCTGGACGACCCCGGCGCGGCGCAGGCCCGCCTGCGCCTGCTTCAGGCGGGCGTGGCGCCCGACGCCTGGGTCGACATCCGCCGCGAGAAGCCCGGCCAGTTCGCGATCTACATGGGGCGTTTCACCGACATGGCCCAGCTGCAGCGCAAGGCCGACGAGCTGAGCCACCTGGGCATCGCCTACGAGGTGCTGGGCAGCGGCGCCCCGGCCGGCCAGGCGCCCGGACTGATGCTGGGGCGGTTCAGCGAACAGGATCTGGCCCGCCAGCGTCTGCAGCAATTGCAGGCCCGCGGTGTGCACACCGCGCACCTGCTGACCTTGGTGCCGGCCGGCGCCGAGCACCGCCTGCGGCTGGACCGCGCGAGCGAAGCCCAACAGACCCGGCTGCTCAGCGCGTCGGCTGGCGCCTCGGCCCCCGGTTCGGCCTGGCGGCGCTGCAGCGCGCCCTGAGGCTCAGCGCGCCACCGGCAAGGACCGGCGCCGCCGCGGCAGCGCCCACCCGCAGGCCAGCAGGCCCAGCGCCCACAGCGGCGACCACGCGCCGCCGCCGCCACTGCCGCCGGAACCGCTGCTGCCGCCGCCCGCCGCCTGGCCGGTGCCGGCCGGCGCCGCGATGGTCAGCGTCTGCACCGCGCTGGCCTGGCTGCCCAGGTTGTCGGTCACCGTCAGGCGCACCGTGACCTGGCCGGCCGCCGTGGTGCCGAACGTCGCGGTGGCGCCGTTGGTGGCCGACGTGAATGCGGCCCCGGTCGTGCCGGCCGAGGTGATCTCCCACAACCAGGTCGCCACGGTATGTCCGGCCGCCACCAGACTGGACGAGCCGTCGAGCGTCACGCTGTCGCCGGCCCGCGGGCTGGCCGGTGTGACACTGAAGGTCGGCTGCACCTGGTTGGCCGCGGCCGCGGCGGCGACCGCGGCCGCGGCGTTGAGCATGCCGGCACCGCAGGTCGAGGTCGTGCAATAGCACTCGCTGGTCTGTGCCGTGCCGCTGGGCGGCAGGCAGGCCGAGACCCCGGCACCCGCGCCCGTCGACGGGAACGGGCTGGCGGTCCCGGTCAGGGCCGCGGTGACCTGGGCGCTGCTCATCCCGGGGTTGACGCTCAGCATCAACGCCGCGGTGCCGGCCACCTGCGGCGTCGAGAAGCTGGTGCCCAGCGACGGGTGGCTCAGGCCGTCGGTGTACGAGGCGTCGTTGGCCACCGGCGTGGTGGTGCCGGCATTGAAGGTGGTGACGATCGGGTAGAGGCAGGCCCCCGACCCGTTGACGCAGTTGCCGGCCGGCGCGCTGAGCGTGACCGCCGGACCCAGGTCGGAATAGCCGACCTTGGTGCCGGTGTGGCGCAGGCCGCCCACCGTGACGACGCCGCTGCAGTTGCCCGGCGCCCCCACGGCCAGGCCGTCGTTGCCGGCCGCCACGACGACGACCACGCCCCGCGCGGTGAGCGCGTCGATGGTCGCCTGGTAGGCCGACGTGCAGGCGCCGGAGCCGCCCAGGCTCAGGTTCAGCACCCGCGCCGGATGCGGGTTGGTCGGCACGCCCGCCACGGGCAGGCCGGCCGCCCAATTCATGCCGTCGATGATGTCGGAGTCGTAGCCGCCGCATTTGCCCAGCACGCGCACCGGCAGGATCATCGCGCCCGAGGCGATGCCGGCCATGCCCAGGCTGTTGTCGGTGCTGGCGCCGACGATGCCCGAGACCTGGGTGCCGTGCCAGCTGCTGTCACCGATGCAACTGCTGCTGAACAGCGTGGGGTAGTTGTTGACGTCGGCCTGGGTCACCCAGTCGCCGGGGTCGGACGGGTCGGTCGGGTTGTTCGTGCGGCACGAACCGTTGCCAGTGATGCACTGGCCCGCCGCGTTGCCGTCCTGCGCCGTGTTCAGCGAGACCATGTTGTAGCCGGGCAGGAAGCGGCCCGCCAGATCCGGATGGTCCGGCCGCACGCCGGTGTCGATCACCGCCACCACCACCGAAGCGGCCCCCAGCGTGGTATCCCAGGCACCGACGGCATTGATCGCGGCCAGCGGGTTGTCCGTGGGATCGGCAGCGCTGTAGCCGCGCAGATACCACTGGCCCACGGCCGGATAGGGTGAGGCCTGGCCGGCGGCGAACAGCGGATCGTTGGGCAGCTTCGCGGCGACGCGGCGCTCGTCCGGCGCGGCCCATTCCACGTCGGGATCGGCGGCCAGGCGCGCCGCCAGCGCTTCGGAACCCAGGCCGCTGGCGGTCATGACCTGCATCCGCGCGCTCATCGCATGGCCGTCGTGCAGGCTCAGGCCGAGCCGTGCGCCCAGCGCGGCCGCCTGCTGCGGCCCGCCCTCCGGCCGGACCGCCAGCGCCTGCACCAACGCGCTGCCGCTGCGGAACTTCACGATCACCCGGCCCTGGCCGGCACTCGGCTCGACCCGCGTGCTGCGCGCATGGCTGCGCGGGGCGGCGTTGGCATCCGGCATCGCCAACGCACCCAGCGCCAAGGGCAGGCCCAGCGCCATCGCGCCCAGACCCTTGATCCACGCTCGCCACCGACTTGCCATGCCCTGCTCCCCAAAACGCGCCCTGGCCGCTCCGGCCCGCGCGTGATCCCGCCGGCCCAGTCTAGGCCGGTCGCGGTTTCCCGTGTATTGCTATCTGGCTATCGGCCGCCGCCGCACAAACCAAAGCCCGCCGAAGCGGGCCCGTGTGCAGTCTGCCCGACAGCGGCGAGCCGCTGCCGGGGGGCCCGTCACGCCACCGACTTGGAGATCACCCGCGCCATTTCAAGGCACTTGTTCGAGTAACCCCACTCGTTGTCGTACCAGGCCACGACCTTGACGAAGGTCTTGTCCAGCGCAATGCCCGCCTCGGCATCGAACACGCTGGTCATCGCCTCGCCACGGAAATCGGTCGACACCACCTTGTCCTCCGTGTAGCCCAGCACCCCCTTCATCGCCCCTTCCGAGGCCGCCTTCATCGCCGCGCAGATCTCCGCGTAGCTCGCCTCGCTGTTGAGCTCCACCGTCAGGTCCACCACCGACACGTCGCTGGTCGGCACCCGGAAACTCATCCCCGTCAGCTTCTTGTTCAGCTCCGGAATCACCACCCCCACCGCCTTGGCCGCCCCCGTGCTGCTCGGAATGATGTTCTCCAGAATCCCCCGCCCGCCGCGCCAGTCCTTGTTGCTCGGCCCGTCCACCGTCTTCTGCGTCGCCGTCGCCGCGTGCACCGTGGTCATCAGCCCGCGCTTGATCCCGAAGCTGTCGTTGAGCACCTTGGCCACCGGCGCCAGGCAGTTCGTCGTGCACGAGGCGTTCGAGATGATGGCCTGGCCGGCATAGGTCTTGTCGTTCACGCCGTAGACGAACATCGGCGTGTCGTCCTTGCTCGGCGCCGACATGATGACCTTCTTCGCGCCCGCCTTCAGGTGCGCCTCGGCCGTCTCCTTGGTCAGGAACAGGCCGGTCGACTCGATGACGATGTCGGCCCCGACTTCGCCCCAGGCCAGCTCGGCCGGGTTCTTCACCGCCGTCAGCCGGATCTTCTTGCCATGGACCACCAGCGTGTTGCCCTCGACCGAAACCTCGCCCTTGAACCGCCCGTGCACCGAGTCGTACTTCAGCATGTAGGCCAGGTAGTCCGGCTCCAGCAGGTCGTTGATGCCCACGATCTCCACGTCGCTGAAGTTCTGCACCGCCGCGCGGAACACCATCCGGCCGATCCGGCCGAATCCATTGATACCGATCTTGATCGTCATGATCTGTCTACCTTGCTTGATGAAAAAGGGAACGCTTCAAAGGACCGCGGGGGCAAGACCTGCCAGTCTGCCCCCGCGCGAGTTACTTCGCCAGAACTTTCCGCACCGTCAGCACGAGGTTCTCGACGGTGAAACCGAACAGCTTGAACAGCGCCGGCGCCGGGGCCGATTCGCCGTAGCGGTCGAGCCCGATCACCGCGGCGCAACCGTATTTCCACCAGCCGTCGGTGACCCCGGCCTCGATCGCCACGCGCGGCAACTTGGGCGGCAGCACCGCCGTCTTGTAGGCCATGTCCTGGCGGTCGAACACCGTGGTGCTGGGCATCGAGACCACGCGCACCGCGATCTTCTTCTTCGCCAGCTCGGCCTGCGCGTGCAGCGCCAGCTGGACCTCGGAGCCGGTGGCGATGATCACCGCCTTGGCCGGCTTGTTCAGCCCGACCTCGGACGGCTCGGACAACACGTAGGCGCCGCGGGTGATGACGTCGGCATCTTCCTTGGGCAGGTAGGGCAGGTTCTGGCGGCTCAGCAGCAGCGCGCTGGGGCGGTGCTTGTTGGCCAGCGCCATCGTCCAGGCGACGGTGGTTTCGGTGGTGTCGGCCGGACGCCAGACGTCCAGGTTGGGGATCAGCCGCAGCGAGGCCGCGTGCTCGACGCTCTGGTGCGTCGGGCCGTCCTCGCCCAGGCCGATCGAGTCGTGCGTGAAGACGTGGATCACGCGCTGCTTCATCAGCGCCGCCATGCGGATCGCGTTGCGGCTGTAGTCGCTGAAGGTCAGGAACGTGCCGCCGTAGGGGATGAAACCGCCGTGCAGCGCGACGCCGTTCATGATGGCGGCCATGCCGAACTCGCGCACGCCGTAGTTGATGTGGCGGCCGAGGCGGCCCTCGGCGTCGCGCACGACCTGGCCCTGGGCGTCGAAACGCAGCGCCGGCGTGCTCTTGGTGTTGGTCAGGTTGGAGCCGGTCAGGTCGGCCGAGCCGCCCAGCAGTTCGGGCAACTTGGCGGTGAAGTGCTCCAGCGCGATCTGGCTGGCCTTGCGGCTGGCCACTGTCTCGGCCTTGTCGTGGGCGCTGCCCACCGCCTCGACGGCGATCTCGGCGAAGTCGGCCGGCAGCTCGCCCTTCATGCGGCGCACGAATTCCTTCGCCTCGGCCGGGAAGGCCGCGGCGTACGCGGCGAAGCGCTCGTCCCACTCGGCCTGCTCGGCCGCGCCGCGGGCTGTGGCGTCCCAGGCCGCGCGGATCTCCGCCGGAACGGCGAAAGGCTCGGCCGTCCAGCCCAGCGTCTCGCGGGTCAGCCGGATCTCGTCGCCGCCCAGCGGCTCGCCGTGAGCCTTGGCTGTGCCAGCGCGATTGGGCGAGCCCTTGCCGATGGCGGTCTTGCAGATGATCAGCGTGGGCCGGTCGGCGCTGAGCTTGGCCTGGGCGATCGCGGCATCGATCGCGTCCACGTCATGCCCGTCGACCGGGCCGATCACGGCCCAGCCGTAAGCCTCGAAACGGCCGGCGGTGTGGTCGACGAACCAGGGCTTGACCGGGCCGTCGATGCTGATGCCGTTGTCGTCGTACAGCGCGATCAGCTTGTTCAGCTTCCAAGCACCTGCCAGCGCGCAGGCCTCGTGGCTGATGCCTTCCATCAGGCAGCCGTCACCGAGGAAGGCATAGGTATGGTGGTCGACGAGACGGTGGCCCGGACGGTTGAATTCGGCCGCCAGCAGCGTCTCGGCCAGCGCCATGCCGACCGCGTTGGTGATGCCCTGGCCCAGCGGACCGGTGGTGGTCTCGACGCCCGGCGTCACATCGACCTCGGGGTGGCCGGGGGTCAGGCTGTGCAGCTGGCGGAAGTTCTTCAGCTCGGCGATCGGCAGCGCGTAGCCGGTCAGGTTCAGCAGCGCGTACAGCAGCATCGAGGCGTGGCCGTTGCTGAGCACGAAGCGGTCGCGATCGGCCCAGTGCGGATTCTTCGGGTTGTGCTTCAGGTGCCGGGCCCACAGCGCCTGTGCCATGTCGGCCATGCCCATCGGCGCACCCGGATGGCCCGAATTGGCCTGCTGCACGGCGTCCATCGCCAGGGCTCGGATGGCGTCGGCCATCTGCGGAACTTCGTTGGGGGGGGTGTGGGCTGACATGCGGCGAGGAGGCGTAGAGGATCGGCACGGGCCGTGCCAGGCGGAAGCGAACCCCTCCAATTTTAGCGGCCGATCCGGACGCCACCTCGCCCCGCCAAGCCGGGCCCTCGGGGGCCCCGCCGGTCCGCGCGAAGGCCTTGCACATCGGTTGACTCTTGATCCAACTCAAGGCCCGCAAGACGACCGGCGCGCAGGCTGCGAACCAGCTACTTCGGAGAATGACCCATGCGCCCCTTGTCACTGACCGTGATCCGCGATGAACACAGCGCCCTGGCCGCGATGCTGCGCTCGCTGCCGATGCTGCTGGCCCAGGCCCGCCGCGAGAACCATCTGCCCGACTTCGGCGTGCTGCGCGCGATGCTGTTCTACATCGACGAATTTCCCGAGCGCCTGCACCACACCAAGGAAAGCGAACTGCTGTTTCCCAAGCTGCGCGCCCGCGCGCCGGAACTGGTCGACACGCTGGACCGGCTGGACCGCGACCACGCCAGCGGCGAGCGCGCCGTGCGCGAACTGGAGCACCTGATGCTGGCCTTCGAGGTGATGGGCGAGAGCCGTCGCGAGGCCTTCGAGCAGGCCGTGGACCGCTACATCGCCGCCTACCTGCAACACATGGCCACCGAAGAGACCGAGGTGCTGCCGGCCGCCGAAACCCATTTCAGCGCCGCCGACTGGGCCGAGCTCGACGCCGCCTTCGCCGCCAACCAGGACCCGCTGACCGGCCATGAACCCGAGGACGGCTACCGGCCGCTGTTCCGCCAGATCCTGAACCACGCCCCCGCCCCCATCGGACTGGGCTGAGGCCGGACCGAGCAAGCCCCTGCGGGCTTGCGAGTGCCTGCCGAGGCGCCCGGGCATGCAGGCCCGGGCGTGGGGTGCGAAACGCACAGGCCGGACCGAGCAAGCCCCTGCGGGCTTGCGAGTGCCTGCCGAAGCGCCCGGGCATGCAGGCCCGGGCGTGGGGTGCGAACGCACAGGCCGGACCGAGGCGATCGCCAAGCCACGGCTTTTGCACCCGGCGTGGGTGCCCGCGGCGCCCCCTACACTGCCGCCCATGTCCGCCGACCGACCGCCCCCGCGCGCACTGATCCTCGCCGCCGGCCGCGGCGAGCGCATGCGCCCGCTGACCGATGCCTGCCCCAAGCCCTTGCTGACGGTGCACGGCAAACCGCTGATCGAATACCACCTGGAGGCGCTGGCGCGCGCCGGCGTGCGCGAGGTGGTGATCAACACCGCCTGGCTGGAGGAGCAGTTCCCCGCCGTGCTGGGCGATGGCCGCCGCTGGGGTCTGCAACTGCACTACTCGATGGAAGGGCGCGACCACGGCGGCGCGCTGGAGACCGCCGGCGGCATCGCCAAGGCCCTGCCCTGGCTGGCGCCCACCGACCGCGAGGTGTTCTGGGTGGTGTCGGGGGACGTCTACCTGCCCGGTTTCGGTTTCGACCCGCAGGATGCCGCCTCGCTGCTCGTCAGCGACGACTGGGGCCTGCTGTGGCTGGTGCCCAACGCGCCGCACCACCCCCAAGGCGATTTCGGCATCGACCCGCAAGGACTCGCCGTCCACGATGCGCCTCAGAAGTACACCTGGGCCAGCGTCGGACTGTTCCGGGCGACGCTCTTCAGCGATCTCGCCCCCGGCACCCGGCTCGCGCTGCGGCCCCGGCTGGAGGCCGCGATCGCGGCACGACGCCTGCGCGCCCGGTACTGGCCCGGGAGCTGGACCGACGTGGGCACCGCCGAGCGACTGGCCGCGCTGAATCGTTGACGGCCGCGCCGCGCGTCAGTCGGCGAGCGGCGCGGTGATCGCCTCGATCCGCGCCATCACCTCCGGCGTCATCTTCTCGGCCACGGCCACCGCACCCAGGTTGTCGCGCAGTTGATCCAGCCGCGAGGCGCCGGTGATCACGCTGGACACGCGCAGGTTCTGCATCGCCCAGGCCAGCGCGAGCTGCGCGGTGCTGGCCCCCAGCTCGGCGGCGATCGATGCGAGCTGGGCCACCGCCGCGTTCTTGCCGCCGTCGGTGAGTTGTTCGCGCAGAAAGGCCAGCTTGTCCATCGCGCCGCGCGATCCGGCCGGAATGCCGCCGACGTACTTGCCGCTCAGCAGGCCGGAGGCCAGCGGGCTCCAGGTGGTCAGGCCGAGACCGAGGTCGTCGTAGAGGCTGGCGTACTCCTGCTCGACGCGCTGGCGGTGGAACAGGTGGTACTGCGGCTGCTCCACCACCGGCTTGTGCAGGTGGTGGCGGTCGGCCGTTTCCCAAGCGCTGCGGATGTCGGCCGCGCTCCATTCGCTGGTGCCCCAGTACAGCGCCTTGCCCTGCGTGATCATGTCGCTCATCGCGCGCACCGTCTCCTCGATCGGCGTGTGCGGGTCCGGCCGGTGGCAGTAGACCAGGTCGACATGGTCGAGGCCGAAGCGCTTGAGCGAGCCGTCGATGGCCTGCATCAGGTACTTGCGGTTGAGCGTGTCCTTGCGGTTGATCGCATCGCCCTGGCGGTCCAGGCCCCAGAAGAACTTGGTCGAGACGACGTAGTTCAGCCGCGGCCACCCCAGGCGCTTGAGCGCCTGGCCCATGATCACCTCGCTCTGGCCGCCGGCGTAGGCCTCGGCGTTGTCGAAGAAGTTGACGCCGGCCGCGTAGGCGGCGGCCATCATCTCGACCACGGCGTCGACGTCGATCTGCTCGTGGTAGGTGATCCACGAGCCCAGGGACAGCTCGCTCAGCTGCAGGCCGGCACGGCCCAGTCGGCGGTAACGCATGGCGCACTCCTTTTCGTTCGTACATCTTGTGCAACGGCTGCCAGGGTAAGCTGGCGCAGCCCAGCCCGGTGCATGCAAGGTCTTCGATGATGAACCCGTTCTGCGTCCCCGCGATCCCCGGCGGCCGATCCGGACGGCGGACCGCGCTGGCCCTGGTGACCTCGGCGCTGCTCGGCGGCGCCGCGCACGCCGCCGTGATCGAGTCGATCGCGCTCCCACGCCCGGAGGGGCCGCGCACCGTCTGGCGGGTGCGGCCCGAGGCGCCGCTGCGGCGCGGCCGCCCGCTGGTGATCCTGCTGCACGGTCACGGCGGCTCGGCCGCCCAGTTGCTGGGCCAGGGACGGATCGCCTCGCCGCTGTCCGAGTGGCTCGAGATCGCCGACCGCGACGACCTGCTGCTGGCCGTGCCCGACGGCCTGGCAGGTGCCGACCATCGCCAGGGCTGGAACGATTGCCGCGCCGACGCGCCGGACAACCCGCGCAGCGACGATGTCGGCCTGGTCGCGGCGATCATCGAGCGCGAGGTCCGTGTCGACGGCGCCGACCCGCAGCGCGTCTACCTGATGGGCATGTCCAACGGCGGCATGATGGCCTTGCGCGTGGCCTCGGAGCTGGGCTCGCAGCTGGCGGCGTTCGCCGTGGTCAGTGCGGCGCTGCCGCAGCACAGCCAGTGCCCGGCACCCCGCGTGCCGCTGCCCGCGCTGTTCATCGCCGGCACCGCCGACCCGCTGGTGCACTGGGACGGCGGCGCGCTGGGACGGCGGCTCACCGGACAGCGTGGCACGCTGATGAGCATCGCCGCCACCGTGACCACTTGGCGGCAGCTCGACGGCCTGCCGCAGGCGCCCGACCGCCAGGTGGCGCTGCCCCACCTCGACGCCCGGGACCCGACGCGCGCCACCCGCATCGTCTGGGGTCGCGACCCGCGCGGCCTGCAGGTCGAATGGCTGCGCATCGACGGCGGCGGCCATGTCGAGCCTAGCCGAGCACATCGCATCGGGCGCGGCTACGGCGCCATGGTGGGCCCGCAGAACGGCGACCTGGAAAGCGCCGAGGAGGCCTGGGCCTTCTTCAAGACCCGCCGCGCCGCATCGGCCCGGCCGCGCGCTCCGGACGGCCCGGCCAGCCTCGCAACCGGCCAGGGCGAATAATGCAGGGTGGGGCCGGACGGTCCGCCCCGCCGTTGGAGGATGCTGATGAATTCCACGCTGCCACCGCCCGTCGGCCCGTCGATCGCCGTGATCGGCGCCGGGCCGGTCGGTCTTGCGCTGGCCTTGCTCGCCTCGCGCCAGTGGCCTGCGGCGCGGCTGACTGTGTTCGACGCCCGCCCCGCCGACAAGGACGTGGCGGCCGACCCGCGCACGCTGGCCCTGTCGCTGGGCAGCGTGCAACTGCTGCAGCGGCTGGAGGTCTGGCCTGCGACCGCGGCTCAGCCGATCCTGGAAGTGCATGTCTCGCAGGCGCCGCCCACACTGGGCGGCGACCGCGTGCTGCCCGAAGTGCGCATCCGGGCGCGCGACGAGGCGGTGCCGCTGCTGGGCGCGGTGCTGGGCTACGGCCAGATCGTCGTGCCGCTGCAGCGCGCTTGGGAGGCGGCCTGCCAGGCGCGCCCCGACCATTGCCGCCTGCGCCTGGGCACGCCGGTGGCCGCGGTGAAGAACGTCGCGGCGGGCGTCGAAGTGGATGCCGGCATCGCCGAACCGTTCGATCTGGCGGTGATCGCCGAAGGCGGCGTGTTCGCCGACCAGGCCCGCAAGGCCGTGGTGCGCGACTACCGGCAGACCGCCTGGGTCGGCACCGTCACGATGGACGCCCAGGCAGCCACGGGCAGCGCCTTCGAGCGCTTCACCCGCCACGGCCCGCTGGCGCTGCTGCCGCTGCCGGCCCGTGCCGACGACACCCCGGGCACCCGCCGGGCATCGCTGGTGTGGTGCGTGCCGGCCGACGACGATCCGGTGGCCGTGCTCGGCGACATGCAGCGCCTGGCGGTGCTGCGAACCCTGCTGCCCGACGCCGCCGGCCATCTGTTGGCGATCGGCCCGCTCAAGCACTTCGCCCTCGGCCTGAACGCCGAGCGCACGCTGGTGCAGGGCCGCCAGGTGCGCATCGGCAACGCCGCGCAGACCCTGCACCCGGTCGCCGGCCAGGGGCTGAACCTGGGCCTGCGCGACGCCTTCGCGCTGGTGCAGACGCTGCGCGGCGTCGCCGACCTGGACGCGGCGCTGAGGCGGGTCGAATGGGCCCGCGCGCCGGACCGCTGGAGCATGATCGCCGCGACCGATTTTCTCGCCCGCAGCTTCACCTGGCAATGGCCGGGACTGGCGGCGGTACGCGGCCTGGGACTGGCCGCGTTGCAGGCCTTGCCGCCGGTGAAATCGGCGCTGGCGCGGCAGATGATGTACGGACGGCGCTAGGCCGGGCGGGCCGTCAGGGTCGCCCGGTGCCACCCACGCCGATGCGAACAGCTCAAGTCGTGGCCTCCGACGCCTTCAAGAACAAGTCCCGGTCCGGCGCGAAGTTGGCGTAGAGCGGCAGCAGGGCACCGCCCAGCGCGCGGGCGTCGGAGCCGATGGTGCCGGGCAGCAAAGCGGGGCGCTGCACACCTTCCCAGGCGTAGCGAGCCAGCGCCGCCACGGTCGCGCGCTGCAGCGCGGACAGCAGGTCACGGTCCATCGAGCCGTCGAGGATCGCGCCGTCCAGGTCCAGCAGGCAACCGGCGTTGTGCACGGCCAGCGCGATGGCGCTGGCGGCGTCGGCCAGCCAGACCTCGGTCACGCCAGCCCAGCGGACTTGCAGCGCGCGGGCATCGCCGGCGGCGGCGGGATCGAGCCCGGCAGCCCGGTAGCGCGTCTCGAGCGTGAGCAACGAAGCAACGCTCAGCAACTGCGCGGGCGGCCCGGCGGGCGCCGGCTGCGCGCAGGCCAGGGCCAGCGAGCCGACCGCGCCGGCGTTGCCGTGCAGGCCGGCGTGCAGGTGGCTGTCGATGACCAGGCCGCCGCCAATGAAGGTGTCGACGAAGATGTAGAGGAAGCTCTTGACGCTGCGGCCGCGGCCGGCCACCAGCTCGGCCACGCAGGCGGCGGCGGTGTCCTTGAGCAGGTGCACCGGCAGGCGGGTGAGGCGCGCCACCTCGGCCCGCAGGTCGCAGTGCTGCCAGCGCTCGGCGAGCCCGGCGGGAGAACCCAGCAACTCCTGCCAGCTGCCCATGGCCTGCGGCGCGGCGATGCCGATGCCTTGCAGGCGATCGCGGCGGGCTCGGCCCAGGCTCCGGCGCAAGGCCAGCACCTGCCGGCCGATCTCGGCCAGCACGGCGGCGGGCTCGGGATGCGCGTAGGCCAGCGACGCCCGCTCGCGGACCCGGCCTTCGAAATCGACCAGCAGCACGTCCAGACTGCGCCGGCCCAGCTTGACGCCGATCGCATACGCGCCATCGGGATCCAGGCTCAGCGGCACCGACGGCTGGCCGACCTTGCCGCGCTGCGGCTCCCCTTTGCGCAGCAGGCCTTCGTCGATCAGCCGCTTGCTGATCAGCGAGACGGTTTGCGCGGTGAGATGAGTGAGCCTTGCCAGCTCGACGGCCGGCAAGGCGCCGTGCAGGCGGACCGCTTGCAGCAGCACGCGCTCGTTGTATTGGCGCAGGCCGCCTTGGCTGGAGCCGCGCGGCGGCAGGGGCGCGGCATCGGCGGCAGGGACGGGCTCGGCGGGCATCGGGGTCGGTCGGGCATCGCGAGGCGGGTGTCTCGCCATTGTGGGGGTTCGGATCTAATAAATACAGCGGAGTGATTAATGGAAAACCCCGAGCGGCGCGACCGGCATGACGCGGCATGCTGCGGCCCTCGTGAAACGGCGCGGCCGAGGGGAGATCGACATGTTCGTGGTCTGTGGGGAAGCCTTGTTCGACGTGTTCGCGGCCGGCGACACGGCCAGCGGCCTGGCGCTGGACGCGCGCATCGGCGGCTCGCCGTTCAACGTCGCGCTGGGCCTGGCGCGGCTGGGCCAGCCGGTGGCGTTCATGGGCGGTGTCTCGCGCGGCTTTCTCGGCGAACGCCTGCTGCGCGCGCTGCGCGAGGAAGGCATCGCCGACGGCTGCGTGGCGCTGCTGGACGCGCCGACGACGCTGAGCCTGATCGGCCTGGACGCACAGGGTGTGCCGTCCTACAGCTTCTATGGCACCGGCTGCGCCGACCGCCTGCTGCCGCCGGACGCGCCGGAGCGCCTGCCGGCCTCCACCCAGGCGATCCACGTCGGCTCGTACGCGATGGTGGTGGAACCGGTGGCCGCCACGCAGCGGGCGCTGATCGAGCGCGAACACCGGCGCCGCGTGATCGCCTACGACCCGAACGTGCGGCTCAACGTCGAGCCCGATCTGGAACGCTGGCGCATCACGCTGGACTGGATGGCTGCGCGCACCCATGTGCTCAAGGTCAGCGACGAGGATCTGGCACGGCTCTATCCCGGCGTCGGCCACGCCGAGCTGGCGTCGCGCTGGCGCGCGGCCGGCGTGGCCGCGGTGGTGGTCACGCGGGGCGCCGCCGGCGCGCAGGCCTGGACCGCGGCCGGCCCGCTGCAGGTGGCCCCGGTGCCGGTGGCGATGGTCGACACCGTCGGTGCGGGCGACACCTTCCAGGCGGCGATGCTGACCGCGCTGGCCGAGCGCCAGGCGTTGCGCCCCGAGGCCTTGCGCGCCTTGTCCGCCGACACCTGGCAGGCGGTGCTGGACTTCGCCGCGAGCGCCGCCGCGCTGACCTGCAGCCGCCGCGGCGCCGACCTCCCCCGCCGCCACGAACTGGGCTGAGGACGGACCGGCCTCGGGCTCGCAAGCCGATGCGGTAGCGCAGGCCGGTGCCGGTCAGATGCCCAGCGGGTCGACGTCGATCGCCCAGCGGGCGATGCCTTTGTGCGCCGCGCGGACCTCGGGCAGCCCGGGGACCCAGGCCGCGAGCAGGCGCTGCAATGCGCCGCGCGACGCGGCCTCGACCAGCATCTGGCGGCGCTCGAAGCCCGCCACCTTGGCGACGTAGGGAGGCACCGGTGCGTAAAAGACCACCTCGGGCGCAGCGCTGGGCGCCTGCAGGGCCTGCGCGGCGTCGCGCGCACCGCGCAGGAAGGCTTCGGCGGTGGCGGCTTCGCGCGCTTCGCAGCGCAGCAGCGCCAGGTGCGAGTACGGCGGCAGCCCGGCCATCTCGCGCTCCTCCAGCTGGCTGGCGGCGAACGCGGCGAAATCGTGGCGCTTGAGCGCCTCGAACAGAGGATGTGTCGGGCTCCAGGTCTGGATCCACATCTCGCTGCGGGCCGCGGCCTCGGCGTCGCGGCCGGCTCGTCCGGCGGCCTGCATCAAGGTGGCGAACAGTCGCTCGGGGGCGCGGAAATCGGCGGTGAACAAGGCGCTGTCCGGATTCACCGCCACCACCAGCGTGACGCGGCGGAAGTCGTGCCCCTTGGTGACCATCTGGGTGCCCACCAGCACGTCGACCTCGCCGTCGTGCACCGCGGCGAGCTGCGACTGCAGCGTGCCCTTGAGCCGCGTGGTGTCGGCGTCGATGCGGGCCACGCGGACCGGGCCGCCACCGGGCCGCTCGGCGTCCTGCAGCAGCGCCGCGACCTGCTCTTCCAGCCGCTCGGTGCCGCGCCCGACCGGCTGGATGTCGAGGTTGCCGCACTCCGGGCAGGCCTTGGGCACACGCTCGGTGAAGCCGCAGTGGTGGCAACGCAGCGTCCGGTCGAGCTTGTGGAAGACGCGCCACGCGCTGCAGTGCGGGCAGCCGCTTTTCCAGCCGCAGGCGCCGCAGCTGAGCACCGGTGCGAACCCGCGGCGGTTCAGGAACAGCAGGCTTTGTTCGCCGCGCGCCAGCCGCTCGCGCATCGCCCGCAGCACCGGCGCCGCCAGCGGCGGCATCTCGTGTCCGGCCGGTGGCCTGGCCTCGCGGCCCATGTCCAGCACGCGCACCGCGGGCAGCACGCCGTGGCCGACGCGCTGCGCCATGGTCAGCAGGCGGTAGCGGCCGGTCCGGGCGTGTTGCCAGCTTTCCAGCGAGGGGGTGGCCGAGCCCAGCAGCACGGCCGCGGCTTCGAGCCGGCCGCGGTAGACCGCCAGGTCGCGAGCCGAGTAGCGCGCCCCGTCCTGCTGCTTGTAACTGGGGTCGTGCTCTTCGTCGACCACGATCAGGCCCAGCCGCGGCAGCGGACAGAAGATCGCCAACCGGGTGCCCAGCACCAGATCGGCCTGGCCCAGGTGCACCTGCAGCCAGTTGGCCAGCCGCTGCGCCGGCGTCAGGCCGCTGTGCAGGGACACCATCCGGCGCCCTGGAAAGCGCTCGGCGAAGCGCGCTTCCAGCTGCGGCGTCAGGTTGATCTCGGGCACCAGCACCAGGGCCTGGCGACCGGCGGCCAGCGCGGCCTCGGTGGCGCGCAGGTAGACCTCCGTCTTGCCGCTGCCGGTCACGCCGTGCAGCAATTGACAGGCCGGAGCCTGGCGGCCATCGCACTGCGGCAGCACGGCGTCCAGCACGCCGGCCTGCTCGGCCGTCAGCGCGGGCCGCAGGACCTCGGGCGGCGGCGCCTGCGCCGGAGCCTGGGCGGCCTCCGGCGATGGCCCGGCCGCGGCGGTCGCAGCGTCCTCCTGGTGCTTGCCTCGGCGCCGCGGCGGGGGCGCGGGCGGCGCCAGCCGCCGGGCCAGTTTGCGGATGCGCTTGGCCAGCGCCGCGTCGTCGAGCTTGCGAAGCTCGGGCGGCAACACGGACAGGGCCACCTCGCCCAGCGAGCGCTGGTAATAGCGGGCGGTGAAACGGACCAGCTCGCACCACGCGGGCGGCAGCGGCGGCAGGCTGAGCAAGGCCTGCTGGACCGGCCGCAGCGTCAGGCCCGGATCGGGCACCGGCCCGTCGCCGTCCGGCCAGACGATGCCTGGCACGTCACGCCGCCCCAGGGGCACCCGCACCAAGGTGCCTGGCGGCAGCGTTTGCTCACTTTCATAATCGAGCACCGGCTCCATGGCCGCGTACTGAGGGGTCTCGACAACGACGCGCAGGCGGCCCATCGGCGCGCTCCGGGGGCCATGACCCGCTCCCTCCGGGACCGAACCCGCCCCGTCGGCCGGCCGGGCGGGACTCATGCCACCGCCCGCTCCGGCCGCCCGCACCCGGTGGCCAAGCTGGAATCCAAATGAGCGTTGCTGCCTAAGTTCATGATTGTGAAGCGTTTTCCGAGTTGCCCACCGATTCTGTGGATAACTTTGTGGGAAAGATGATCGCGTCTCGGCTAAACGCTTGATCCGCCGGGCGGAGGCTTGCGTTGCTCAATTCTGAGGCAGAACAAAATTCTTGTTGTGAATCAATGGGTTGGCACGAGATCTCTTCGTTTCGAAGAGATCCTGCGCCGGGCGTCAGAGGCATCGCACCGCAGCAAAATTTGTGGGGATAAGTCAAGCCCTGAGCGCTCACTTACCCTGCAACGACGTTGACACGCTGCAATCCCGCTGCAGATGGCACGGGACAGGCGTCGCGCGGCGCGGCGCGCTCAGCGCAGGCTGCGCGAATGGCGATGCACCGCCTCGACCAGCGCCGTCACGTGCTCGGGCGGCGTGTGCTGGCTGATGCCATGGCCGAGGTTGAAGATATGGCCGTCCCATCCGCCATCGGCGCGCTGCGGGCGGCCGAAGCGGTCCAGCACCTTGATCGCTTCGGCCTCGATGGCAGCCGGCGGCGCAAACAGCACGTTGGGGTCGAGGTTGCCCTGCAAGGCCACGCGCGCTCCGACCTGGGCGCGGGCCTTGGCGAGGTTGACGGTCCAGTCCAGTCCGACGACGTCGCCGCCCGCCGCGGCGATCTCCTCCAGCCACGGGCCGCCGCCCTTGGTGAAGACGATGGCAGGGATGCGCTGGCCGTCCTTCTCGCGCTTGAGTTGCTGCAGCACCCGTGTGGTGTAGGCGAGCGAAAAATCCTGGAAGGCACCGTCGGCGAGCACGCCGCCCCAGCTGTCGAAGATCATCACCGCCTGAGCGCCGGCGTCGATCTGGGTGTTCAGGTACAGCGCCACCGCGTCGGCATTGACGGCCAGGATGCGATGCATCAGGTCGGGCCGGCTGTAGAGCATGGTCTTGACCTTGCGGTAGTCGTCGGAACTGCCGCCTTCGACCATGTAGCAGGCCAGTGTCCAGGGACTGCCCGAGAAGCCGATCAGCGGCACGCGGCCATGCAAGGCCTTGCGGATCGAGGCGACCGCGTCGAACACGTAGGACAGCTTGGCCATGTCGGGCACGGCCAGCGCGTTCACGGCGGCCTCGTCCTGCACCGGCGTGGCGAAGCGCGGTCCCTCGCCGGCGCCGAAGCTCAGGCCCAGGCCCATGGCGTCGGGGACGGTGAGGATGTCGCTGAACAGGATCGCCGCGTCCAGCGCGTAGCGGTCCAGCGGCTGCAGCGTCACCTCGGTGGCGTAGTCGACGTTGGTGGCCAGGCCCATGAAGCTGTTGCCGGCCTTGACGCGCGTGGCGCGGTACTCGGGCAGGTAGCGGCCGGCCTGGCGCATCAGCCAGACGGGGGTGTGGGTGGTGGGCTGGCGCAGGCAGGCGCGCAGGAAGGTGTCGTTGAGCAGCGGTGCGAACATGGGCCGATTATCCGCGCAGCGCGTGGCTTGAAGCCGGGGTGGGCGGCCCCATCTGAGGCGGGCGGGCGTGCCTGAGGGATAACATGGCCCCGCGCCAATGACGGAGGTGAATGCATGCAGGTCAATCAATCCCGGGTTCGCACGGTGCTGTTCGGCACGCTGATGGTGGCGACGCTGTCGCTGTCGGGCTGCGGCTACAACGAATTCCAGGCCAAGGATGAAGCGGTCAAGGCCGACTGGTCGGAGGTGGTCAACCAGTACCAGCGCCGGGCCGACCTGATCCCGAACATCGTCGCCACCGTCAAGGGCGAGGCGAGCTTCGAGCAGGACACGCTGACCAAGGTGATCGAGGCGCGCTCGCGCGCCACGTCGATCCAGGCGACGCCGGAGTTGCTGAACGACCCGGCCGCGTTCCAGCGCTTCCAGGCCGCGCAGGCCCAGCTGACCGGCGCGCTGAGCCGGCTGATGGCGGTGAGCGAGAACTACCCCAGCCTCAAGGCCAACCAGGCCTTCCAGGATCTGCGCGTTCAGCTGGAGGGCACCGAGAACCGCATCACCGTGGCGCGCAACAAATACATCCAGGAAGTACGCGACTACAACGTGCTCGCCCGCAGCTTCCCGACCAACCTGACGGCCAAGATGTTCAGCTACAGCGTCAAGCCGAATTTCACGGTCGACAACGAGGCCGCGATCTCGGCACCACCGACGGTGAGCTTCGACAAGCCTGCCGCGGCCGCGTCGAAATAGGGCCGCCGTGCAGGGCGCACCGATGTTTCCCCGCTGCGGCGCCGCAGTGCAGCGCGGGCCGGCCGAGCGGGCGGCAGGGCGCCCGTGGCTGAGGTGGCTGCTGTTGCTGGCGGTCGGCCTGGCCTTGCTGAGCCGGGTGCCGGCCTGGGCTGATGATGTGCTGCCGGTGCCGCCGCTGACCGCCCGCGTGATGGACAGCACCGGCACCTTGTCGCCCGAGCAGCGCCAGGCACTGGAGAACAAGCTGGCGGCGTTCGAGGCCCAGTCCGGCCCGCAGATCGTGATGCTGATGGTGCCGACCACGCAGCCCGAGGACATCGCCTCGTATGCCTTCCGGGTCGGCGCGGCCTGGAAGATCGGGCGGCGCGAGGTCGGCGACGGCCTGCTGGTGGTGGTGGCCAAGAACGACCACCGCGTCTTCATCGCGACCGCCAAGGCGCTGGAAGGCGCGGTGCCCGACCTGGCCGCCCGGCAGATCATCGACCGGGCGATCAAGCCGGCCTTTCGTGCGGGAGACTACGCGGGCGGCCTGGACCAGGCGGCCGATCAGCTGATGGCCCGGATCAAGGGCGAGAACCTGCCTCTTCCTGACGCGGCTTCGGCACCGGCGCCGCAGCGCGGTTCCGGCATCGCCTGGGACCAGATCGCGATGTTCCTGTTCATCGGCGTGCCGCTGGTGGGCGGGGTGCTGACCAGTGTCCTCGGCCGCAAGCTGGGCTCGCTGGTCACGGGCGGCGCGGTCGGCGCGCTGGCCTGGTGGCTGTCCGCCAGCCTGCTGCTCGCCGGCGTCGCCGGCGGGCTGGCGCTGCTGCTGGTGGGCGTGCTGGGTGTCGGCGCCGGCGGCGGCCGCAGCGGCGTGCCGCCGATCTTCTGGGGCGGCGGGGGCCGGGGCGGCGGCTGGGGCGGCGGTGGAGGGGGAGGCGGCGGTGGCGGCGGCTTTTCCTCCGGCGGAGGGGGCGATTTCGGTGGCGGCGGCGCCTCCGGGAACTGGTGAGCACCATGACCGCCCGATTGCTTCGCGTGATCAAACACCGCTGGCTGGATGAAGGCGCCGTGCGCCGCCAGATCGGTGCCGCGGCCTTGCAGCGCCTGGGCGAGCGGGTGGCCGCCGCCGAGCGCGGCCACGGCGGCCAGATCCGTGTCTGCATCGAAGGCGGCCTGCCGCTGGACGCGCTGTGGCGCCGCACGAGTGCGCGGCAGCGCGCGCTGGGGCTGTTCGGCCAACTCGGCGTGTGGGACACGGAGCACAACAACGGCGTGCTGTTGTACTTGCTGATGGCCGAACGGGCGATCGAGATCGTCGCCGACCGCGGCCTGGCGCTGCAGGTGCCCGCGTCGCACTGGTCCGCTCTGGTGGCCCGCATGCAGCCTGCCTTCAGCGCGGGTCGCTTCGAGGACGGGTTGACCGCGGCGATCGACGCCATCGGCGACGAGCTGCGCGAGCACTTTCCGCTCGCCGACGGCGCGTCGCAGAACAACGAGTTGCCCGACGCGCCGCTGGTGCTCTGAGCCCGGGCCGGCCGAGCGCCCTCCGCGGTGTTCGGCGGCGGCGCGGGCTCAGGACCTGGCGGGCCTCAGATACGGAACCTGGCGCGCCGCCGCGCCGATCCTGTCGGACAGCGGCGCATGCGTCAGCGGTGGCAGGGTCAGGGCCTCGGCCGGCACCTCGGTGTCGGGGACGTGGGCCAGCAGATGTCGGATCAGCGCGAGTCGGCCGCGGCGCTGGTCGTTGAAGTCGACCAGCGTCCACGGCGCGAACTCGGTGTGGGTGGCCTTGAGCATCTTGTCGCGGGCGGCGCCGTAGGCCGCGTATTTTTCGCGCGCCTGAAGATCGATCGGCGAGAGTTTCCAGCGCTTGAGCGGCTCATCCAGCCGATCCTGAAAGCGCTTTTCCTGCTGGGCCTGGTCCACCGTCAGCCAGTACTTGAACAGCAGGATGCCGTCGTCGACCAGCATCTGCTCGAACATCGGCACCTGCTTCAGAAAGGCCTTGGCCTGCGCCTCGGAGCAAAATCCCATGACCCGTTCGACGCCGGCCCGGTTGTACCAGCTGCGATCGAACAACACCATTTCGCCGGCCGCAGGCAGGTGCGCGATGTAGCGCTGGAAGTACCACTGCGTGGCTTCGCGCTCGGTCGGCCTGGGCAGCGCCACCGTGCGCACCTGGCGCGTGTTCAGCGTGGCCGTGATGGCCGAGATCACGCCCCCCTTGCCGGCGGCGTCGCGCCCCTCGAACACCACCACCATGCGCTGGCCGGTGGCCTGCAGCCAGCGGGCGAGGTTGTTCAAGGCCAGCTCCAGCTCGGCCAGTTCCGCGAGGTAGTCGGCACGGGGCAGGCTGCTGTGGCCGGCCTTCTCGTGCAGCTCGCCGCTCGACGCTTGCAGATTCTGGTGCGAGTGCTTGCCCATGTCCGGTGTCTCCGTGGCCGTGCTTCGGCCGCATTGTGTCCCCCCTGGAGGCCACAACGAAAAACCCGCCGGAAGCTCGCGCCTCGGGCGGGTCATCGGGTCGGGGCGACGCGGGTGCCGCCCCGGGGCCACGTCAGCGGCTCTTGCGCAGCTTCTGGATCGCGGCGAGCTGGGCCGCCATCGTGGCGAACTCGCCCTGGGCGGCGGCGAAGTCGATGTCGCTCTTGGCGTTCTTCATCGCTTCCTCGGCCTGCTTCTTGGCCTCGTTGGCCTTGGCCTCGTCGAGGTCATGGCCGCGGATCGCCGTGTCGGCCAGCACCGTCACCGTGTCGGGCTGCACTTCCAGGATGCCGCCGGCGACGAAGATGAACTCCTCCTCGCCGGTATCGGCACGTTCGATGCGAACCGCGCCCGCCTTGATCCGGGTGATCAGCGGCGTGTGGCGCGGCAGGATGCCCAGTTCGCCGCTCTCGCCCGGCAGCGCAACGAATTTCGCCTCGCCGGAGAAGATGTTCTCTTCTGCGGAGACGACGTCGACATGAATGGTTGCCATGCTCGTGTCTTTCGTAAACAAGGAGGTTCAAGAAGCGAGCAGTCGGTGTCTGGGCTAGGCGTGGCGCGGAAGCGGACTGGCGTCCGCTGAGCACGGCAACGACGCCCAGGCGCCGAATGCGAAGCTTATTGAATCTTCTTGGCCTTTTCGAAGGCTTCGTCGATGGTCCCGACCATGTAGAAGGCCTGCTCGGGCAGATGGTCGCACTCGCCGGCGACGATCATCTTGAAGCCGCGGATGGTCTCCTTCAGCGGCACATACTTGCCCGGCGAACCGGTGAACACCTCGGCGACGTGGAAGGGCTGCGACAGGAAGCGCTGGATCTTGCGGGCGCGAGCCACCGCCAGCTTGTCTTCCGGGCTCAACTCGTCCATGCCCAGGATCGCGATGATGTCGCGCAGTTCCTTGTAGCGCTGCAGCGTGGACTGCACCGCACGGGTGGTCTCGTAGTGGTCCAGGCCCACGACGTTCGGGTCGACCTGACGGCTGGTGGAGTCCAGCGGGTCCACGGCGGGGTAGATGCCCAGCGAGGCGATGTCGCGCGACAGCACCACGGTGGCGTCCAGGTGGGCGAAGGTGGTGGCCGGCGACGGGTCGGTCAGGTCGTCCGCAGGCACGTACACGGCCTGGATCGAGGTGATCGAACCGACCTTGGTCGAGGTGATGCGCTCTTGCAGGCGGCCCATTTCCTCGGCCAGCGTCGGCTGGTAGCCCACCGCGGACGGCATGCGGCCCAGCAGCGCGGACACTTCCGTGCCGGCCAGCGTGTAGCGGTAGATGTTGTCGACGAAGAACAGCACGTCCTTGCCTTCGTCGCGGAACGACTCGGCGATCGTCAGACCGGTCAGCGCCACGCGCAGACGGTTGCCCGGGGGTTCGTTCATCTGGCCGTAGACCATCGCAACCTTGGACTCGCCCAGGTTCTCGAGGTTCACGACGCCCGAATCGGCCATCTCGTGATAGAAGTCGTTGCCTTCGCGGGTGCGCTCGCCCACGCCGGCAAACACCGACAGACCCGAGTGGGCCTTGGCGATGTTGTTGATCAACTCCATCATGTTCACGGTCTTGCCGACGCCGGCGCCGCCGAACAGACCCACCTTGCCGCCCTTGGCGAACGGGCAGATCAGGTCGATCACCTTGATGCCGGTTTCCAGCAGCTCGGTCGAGGGCGACAGCTCGTCGTAGGTCGGGGCCTTGCGGTGGATCGACGCGGTCAGCGTCTGGTCGACCGGGCCGCGCTCGTCGATCGGCGCGCCCAGCACGTCCATGATGCGGCCCAGCGTGGCCTTGCCGACCGGCACGGTGATCGCCTTGCCGGTGTTGGTGACCATCACGCCGCGGCGCAGGCCGTCGGACGAGCCCAGCGCGATGGTGCGCACGATGCCGTCGCCCAGCTGCTGCTGGACTTCGAGGGTCAGCGTGGAGCCGTCCATCTTCAGCGCGTCATAGACGCGGGGCATCTGGTCGCGCGGGAATTCCACGTCCACGACGGCGCCGATGCACTGAACGATCTTGCCTTGGGCTTGAGTCATTTTCAGGTCCTTCAATCTTGATTCGATTCTGTTGCGAGCTGCGGCGTGTCGCCTCAACCACTGATGGCGGCCGCGCCGCTGACGATCTCGGAAAGCTCTTTGGTGATCGCTGCCTGGCGGGTCTTGTTGTAGATGAGCTTGAGCTCACCGATCAAGGTGCCGGCGTTGTCGGTGGCGGCTTTCATCGCCACCATGCGCGCCGATTGCTCCGACGCCATGTTCTCGGCCACCGCCTGGTAGATCAGCGCTTCGATGTAGCGGGTCAGCAGTTCCTCGAGCACCGAGGCGGCGTCCGGCTCGTAGAGATAGTCCCAGCCATAGGCCGTCTTGCGCTCTTCGGTCGGCTGCAGCGCAGCGCTGGTCAGCGGCAGCAGCTGTTCGACCACCGGCTCCTGGCGCATCGTGTTGATGAACTTCGTGTAGCAGAGGTAGACCGCATCGACCCTGCCTTCGACGAAGGCGTCGAGCATCACCTTGACCGGGCCGATCAGCTTCTCGATCTGCGGCGCGTCGCCCAGGCCGGTGGCATGGGCCACCACTTTGGCGCCGATGCGGTTCAGAAAGCCATTGCCCTTGGTCCCGATGGCCACCGCCTGCACCTGACTCCCGGCGCCCTGCACGTCCTTCATCTTGGTGGTGACGGCGCGCAGGATGTTGGTGTTCAGACCACCGCACAAGCCCTTGTCGGTCGTGACCACGACGAAGCCCGCCACGCCGGACGTGCCGCCGGTGCGCATGTAGGGCGAGTGGTACTCGGGGTTGGCCTGCGACAGGTGCGCGGTGATGTTGCGGATCTTGTCGCTGTACGGCCGCGCCGAGCGCATGCGCTCCTGCGCCTTGCGCATCTTCGAGGCGGCGACCATTTCCATGGCCTTGGTGATCTTCTTGGTGTTCTCCACCGATTTGATCTTGCCGCGGATTTCCTTTCCGACTGCCATTACTTGCTCCTAGGATTCAACCCGGCAGCCCCCGCCGAGCCGGCATGACCGACGCTGCGGGAGGCGCTACGGGGGGCGTTCATGTTCAGGCGAAGGACTTCTTGAAGGCGGCGATCGCGCCGTTCAACTCTTCCTCGGCCGCCTTGTCCATCGCCTTGTCGGCCTCCAGCTTGGCCAGCAGGGCGGCGTGGCTGGATTTCAGGAACTGGTGCAGCCCGGACTCGAAGCCCAGGACCTTCTTGACCTCGATGTCGTCGAGGTAGCCCTTGTTCACGGCATACAGCGACGCACCCATCAGCGAGATCGGCAGCGGCAGGTACTGCGCCTGCTTCAGCAGTTCGGTGACG
Organism: Ideonella sp. sgz306126; assembly: GCF_056032705.1. Taxonomy (NCBI): domain Bacteria; kingdom Pseudomonadati; phylum Pseudomonadota; class Betaproteobacteria; order Burkholderiales; family Sphaerotilaceae; genus Ideonella; species Ideonella sp. sgz306126. The sequence goes on along the minus strand of NZ_JBVYWP010000002.1, from coordinate 728,357 downwards.
CGGGCGCCACGGTCCAGCTGCTTGCGGGTGGCCTCGTCCAGGTCCGACGCGAACTGCGCGAAGGCCGCCAGTTCACGGTACTGGGCCAGGTCGGTACGGATGCCGCCGGACAGCGACTTGATCAGCTTGGTCTGGGCCGCGCCACCGACGCGCGACACCGAGATACCGGCGTTGATGGCTGGACGCACACCGGCGTTGAACAGGTTGGTTTCCAGGAAGATCTGGCCGTCGGTGATCGAGATCACGTTGGTCGGCACGAAGGCCGACACGTCGCCGGCCTGCGTTTCGATGATCGGCAGGGCCGTCAGCGAGCCGGTCTTGCCCTTGACCTCGCCCTTGGTGAAGGCTTCGACGTAGTCGGCGTTGACGCGGGCAGCGCGCTCGAGCAGGCGGCTGTGGAGATAGAACACGTCGCCGGGGAAGGCTTCGCGGCCCGGCGGGCGGCGCAGCAACAGCGAGACCTGGCGGTAGGCCACGGCTTGCTTGGACAGGTCGTCATAGACGATCAGCGCGTCCTGGCCGCGGTCGCGGAAGTACTCGCCCATCGTGCAGCCAGAGTAGGCCGAGACGTACTGCATCGCCGCCGATTCGGAGGCCGAGGCGGCGACGACGATGGTGTATTCCATCGCGCCGGCCTGCTCCAGGGCGCGCACGACGTTCTTGATCGACGAAGCCTTCTGGCCGATCGCGACGTACACGCAGGTCATGTTCTGACCCTTCTGGTTGATGATCGCGTCGATCGCCACCGCGGTCTTGCCGGTCTGGCGGTCGCCGATGATCAGCTCGCGCTGGCCACGGCCGACGGGCACCATCGAGTCGATGCACTTCAGGCCCGACTGCACCGGCTGGTCGACCGACTTACGGGCGATCACGCCCGGGGCGACCTTCTCGATGACGTCGGTCATCTTGGCGTTGATCGGGCCCTTGCCGTCGATCGGCTGACCCAGCGCGTTGACCACGCGGCCGATCAGTTCGGGGCCGACCGGCACTTCCAGGATGCGGCCCGTGCACTTGACGGTGTCGCCTTCGGAGATGTGCTCGTATTCGCCCAGGATCACCGCGCCGACCGAGTCGCGCTCGAGGTTCAGCGCCAGGCCGTACGAAGGCTGGCCGTCGCTGCCGGCGGGGAATTCCAGCATCTCGCCCTGCATCGCATCGGACAGGCCGTGCACGCGGACGATGCCGTCGGTCACCGAGACCACGGTGCCCTGGTTACGGATGTCCGCCGAGGCGCCGAGGCCCTCGATGCGGCTCTTGATCAGTTCCGAAATTTCTGCGGGATTGAGTTGCATTGCTTTCTCCGAAAGCGAGGCAGGCGGCCGGGAGCCGTCTGCCAGGGGATATGCCGAAGGGGTGGGGCCGTTTCGTCGGGTTGGGTGCGCCACGCTCAATGCGTGAGCGCCACCTTCATCTGTTCGAGGCGGGCCTTGATCGAGGTGTCCAGCACTTCGTCGCCCACGACCACGCGGATGCCGCCGATCAAGCCGCTGTCGACTTGCACGCTGGCGTTGAGCCGGCGACCGAAACGCTTTTCGAGGGTGGCGACCGTGTCGGCCAGCTGAGCGGCGTCCATCGGAAAGGCACTGACGATCAAGGCGTCCGAAACACCGCTGCTGGCGTTGACCAGGCTGCGGAACTGGCTTGCGATCTCGGGCAGCGCGACCAGCCGGCCGTTCTCGATCACCGCCCCCATCAGGTTGGCGATCTTGGGCGACAGCGACACCTGGGCCACACCGCTGACCAGATCGAACACCTGGCTCGCGCTCGCCTTGGGGTTGTCGGCGAATTGCCGGACCTGGTCATGGCCGGCGACCTGCGCCAGCGCTTCGAGCTGCTGGGCCAGGGCCGGGGCGTTGTCGCCTCCGACGGCCTTGAACAGCGCTTCGGCGTAGGGGCGGGCGATGGTTGCGAGCTCGGCCATGATCAGAGCTCCGTCTTCAGACGGTTCAGCAGATCGGCGTGAACGCCTGCGTTGACCTCGCGCTTCAGGATCTGCTCGGCGCCCTTGACGGCCAGCACGGCGACCTGGTCACGCAGCGATTCGCGCGCCTTGACCGATTCCTGCTCGGCCTCGGCCTTGGCGGCGGCGACGATCTTCACGCCTTCGTCGCTGGCACGCGACTTGGCGTCCTCGACGATCTGCTGCGCCAGACGCTCGGCATCGGCCAGACGCTTGGCGGCGTCATCGCGGGCCGCGGAGAGCTGCTGCTCGACGCGCTGGTTGGCCACGGCCAGTTCGGACTTGGCCTTGTCGGCAGCCGACAGGCCTTCGGCGATCTTCTTCGCACGCTCGTCGAGCGCGGCGGTGATCGGCGGCCAGACGAAGGTCATCGTGAACCAGACCAGGATCATGAAGACGATGATCTGGACGATGAGGGTACCGGTGATGCTCACTTTTTTGCCTCAAACGGTGACGGGATATTCAGCGCGGGGCGCACACTGGGCGCGCCCCGGCCTCTCAACTCGAACGCTGCCGGATTACTTGGCGAGCTGAGCGATCTGGCTCAGGAACGGGTTGGCGGTGGCGAACCACAGGGCGATACCGGTGCCGATGATGAAGGCCGCGTCGATCAGGCCGGCGAGCAGGAACATCTTGGTCTGCAGCTCGCCCATCAGTTCAGGCTGGCGGGCGGCCGATTCGAGGTACTTGCTGCCCATGATGCCGATACCCAGGCAAGCGCCGATGGCACCCAGACCGATGATCAGGCCGGCGGCGAGAGCGACAAAGCTGATGACTTCCATGATGACTCCTAGTTGAGAGGTTGTGTAGGGAAAGGGAAAAAGAGAACTCGGAAAGGGGCTCGCAGGCCGATCAATGCGCGTCGTGAGCTTGGCCGATGTACACCAGCGTCAGCATCATGAACACGAAGGCCTGCAGCGTGATGATCAGGATGTGGAAGATCGCCCAGGCCGAGCCGGCGATGATCTGGCCGATCGCCAGCCCGATGCCGGTGCCCAGGCCGACCGAGGCGAACGCCCCACCCATCAGCGCGATCAGCAGGAAGATCAATTCGCCAGCGTACATGTTGCCGAACAACCGCATGCCGTGCGAGACGGTCTTGGCGATGAATTCGATCATCTGCATCAGGAAGTTGAACGGGTACAGCGCCCAGTGGTCGCCGAACGGCGCGGTGAACAACTCGTGCACCCAGCCGCCCGCGCCCTTGATCTTGACGTTGTAGACCAGGCAGGTCAGCAGCACACCGATCGACAGGCCCATCGTGATCGACAGGTCGGCCGTGGGCACGACGCGCAGATGGGCTTCGGGGTCGCCGGAGATCTTCTGCCAGATCAGCGGCAGCAGATCGACCGGCAGCAGGTCCATCGCGTTGAGCAGGAAGATCCAGACGAACACGGTCAGCGCCAGCGGCGACACCAGCTTGCGGCTCTTGGCGTTGTGGACGATGCCCTTGGCCTGCGACTCCACCATCTCGGCCATGATTTCGACGGCTGCCTGGAAACGGCCCGGCACGCCCGAGGTGGCCTTGCGTGCGGCGCGCCACAACAGGAAGCAGCCCACCACGCCGATCAGGATCGTGAAGAACATCGAGTCCCAGTGGATCACCGAGAAGTCGACCGGGTTGCCCGGCGCCATCTCGTGGTTGCCCCAATGGGTCAGGTGGTGAACGATGTACTGGCCCGACGTGAGCCCGGATTCAGTGGCTTGACCTTCAGCTGCCATGATGTGTTGTCTCGTCCAGTTCAACTCTTCTTCCGGCCGCGCCACGACAGCGCCAGCCAGTACACCTTGAGGCACACGACCAGAGCCACCAGCAACGCTGGCCAACTCAGACCGGGCACCCATTTCGGCGCCATCATCAGCATGGCCACCGAAACGCCGATTTTCCCGAACTCCCACAACATGAAGCTGACGGCGGAAACGCCGGGCGCCACGCTGCTGAGCCGACTGGTCATGCCGCGCGCCATCAAGGCCCCCGGCACCACCACCGTGGCCGAGCCGTACAGCATCGACCACGCATACCCCTGCCTGCCCGTGACCAGCCACGCCAGCGCGGCCATCACGCCCCCGACCGCGGCTTGCACCGCGACCACCCGCCACGGAGATACCGACGGGTTACGCGCCACCAGGGCCTGCACCTCTTCGCGGGTCAGGGCCTTGAAGGCCGGCTTCGCGTCCTCATCTTCTTCGCGATCCGCCCACGGGTCGGGGCGTTCTGTACGCCGGTCTGACATCGGGCAAATCCTTGGATCTGGGCAGCAAAGCCTTGGAATTATAGGGGAAAAGCCGGAGACGTCGACCCATGTCGCTGTCCGGCGCCCGTCTGTCCGTGCGCGATCCGTGTCTGGCAGGGCCTGCCGTACCTGTGAAGAAACTGTGTCCCGACGTGTCTCAGTGTTCGCGGCGGGCGTCGCGTCCGAACGACAAATACCCGGGACGGTACAGGTCGTCGCGCCTCGATCGATCGCTTTGTGCTAGACCGGTCGCCCGACGGTCAAGCCGCCGCGAAGTTGACCGGCAGGCCCGGCACGTCGACGCGCATCTGCAGCACGCACCCGGCCGAAGGCTGGGCCGCCAACTCGTCGGCGGGACGGTTTGCGCGAGCGGTCGTGACGTACAAGGTCCGCAGGTCCGGCCCACCGAAGCAAGGCATGGTCGCGCAGCGGACCGGCAGCGGCACCTCGCGCAGCAGCGTGCCGTCGGGAGCCAGGCGCAGCAGGCGCTGGCCTTCGAACATCGCGCACCAATAGGCACCTTCGCTGTCCACCGCCGCACCGTCCGGCCGCCCGCCATAGCCCACCAGGCCCTGGCCCGCCACCTTGGGCGCGAACTGGGCGAACAAGCGCTGGCGCGACAACGAGCCGTCCGCCGGGTCGACGTCGAAGGCGCTGACCCGGTGGGCCTGGGTGTCGCTCCAGTACATCGTGCGTCCGTCGGGGCTCCAGGCCAGGCCGTTGCTGGTGGTGATGCCGCCCGCCATGCGCTCCAGTCGCCCGTCGGCCCAACGATACAGCGCGGCCAGCGGCGGGTCGCGCGGCTCGTAGATCGTTCCCACCCAGAAGCGCCCCTGCGGATCGGCCTTGCCGTCGTTGAAGCGCTCGACGCGCGGGTCGTAAGGCGGCGGCGCCAGGCGGCTGCGCTCGCCGCTGGACGGATCGAAGCGCCACAGGCCGTCGCGCATCGCCAGCAGCAGGCTGCCGTCGGGCCGCGGCGCGCAGCTGGCCGGCTCGGTGTCGAAGTCCCAGTGCCGGCTCTCGCCATCGGTCGGCCTGAAACGGTTCAGGCGCTTGCCCGGGATGTCGCACCAGTACAGCGCCTGGGCTTGCGGATGCCAGAACGGCGACTCGCCCAGCAGCGAAGGCGCCACGGGCAACGCCCGGGCTTCGAACAGCGTCTCGCTCATCGTCCCGCCCGCCCTCAGACCGGCGCCACGTGCAGGGTCATCCACGCCTCGAAGGCCTCGCCGGGTGCCAGCTTGCGCAAGCCATGGGCCGCCGGGTCGGCCATGTGGATCGCGTTGCCCACCTGGCTGACCGGGGCGACGCAGAAGGTCGGTTCGGCCGGCGCGGCCTCGACCCTCAGGTAAGGCAGCGACGACGTCAGCGCCAGCCGCAGCTTCTCGTCGCGGACCGCCGCCGGGCCACGCCAACCCTCGACGTCGTGGTGGTAGTCCAGCCAGGCCACCTCGGCGTCGATGCCGGGCTGGGCCTGGCGGCGCGTGGGCAGGCCGGTGGCATCGGTCTCCCAGCGATCGCTGATCTCGATGTGCAGCCGGCTGTGGCTGCGGCGGGCAAACCGCGGATGAAAGCCCAGGCCGACGGGCTGATGCGACACCTCGTCGGTGTTGATCAGCGTCAGCCGCAAGGTCAGGGCCTCGGGGGTCAGCGCGATCTGCTGGCTCAGCTCGAACGCGAAGGGCCAGTGGGCATCGGCGCGATGGGCCAGGCGCAACTCGGCGCTGGCAGCGTCCGCGCCGACCAATTGCCAGGGCAGGTGACGAACCAGGCCATCGCGCGCATGCGGGCCCGCCTCGCCCGGCTGCGGCGCGAGCACATGTTCTTGCGCCAGCCAGCGGAAGCGCCGCAGCGCCATCGGCCCGACGTACGGGGCGAGAACGCAGCAGGCGGCCTGCCACGCGTCGGCCGGCCGGCTCGACCCCGGCTCGGCGTTGCCCAGCACCGGGATGTCGTTCAGCCACAGGCCGCCCAGGCAGGCGCCCAGGCCAGGCCAGAGCTGCAGGCGAAGGTCGCCCGCGCGCAGGTCTAGAGTTTCAGGGGTGGCGGTGATGATCAGGGCCCTCCGAGGCAGGCTGGATGGTGATGGTGGCGTCGAGCCGCCCCATGCTACGCCCGATCGCCGCAGGCACGGCCCGCGGCCGACCCGGGTCGAATCACATGCCCTTGAACAGATGCGTGTAGCTGCGGCTGACTTCCAGCTTTTCCGGGTGGCCCTTGACGGACACGATCTGCCGGCCCCGGAAATCGCGCGTGACGGCGGCGATCGCGTGGACCGCCACCAGCGTCGAGCGGTGGATCTGCCAGAAACGGTCCGGGTCGAGTTCGTCGACCAACTCCTTGATCGGCTTGCGAATCAGCGCCTCGACCGTCGGCGTCTGGACCCGGGTGTACTTCTCGTCGCTGATGAAGAACAGCACCTCGTCGACCGGGATCATCTGGATCGCCTGCCCGACCGTGGCCTGGATCCAGGTCAGCATCGGCCGCGGCGCGGCGCCCCCCGCGCCGTGGGCACTCAGGCGGTGCAGCAGCTGTTGCAGCGAGGCGCCGGGCACCGCGGCGGCATCGGGATCCGGCGACTGGCGTGCCGCCAGCCGCTGGCGCAGCCGCTCCACCGTGAGCTTCAGCCGCTCGCGCTCGGCAGGCTTCAGGACATAGTCGGCCGCGCCCTGCTCGAAGGCCTCGACGGCGTACTGGTCGTACGCGGTGATGAAGACGATCTCCGGCAGCCATTCGTCGTCGGCCACCGCCATCTGCGCGATCTGCTTGGCCGCTTCGACGCCGGTCATGCCCGGCATCCGGATGTCCAGGAACACCACCTCGGGGCGGTGCTGCTCGACCAGCGCCACCGCTTCGGCGCCATGGCGGGCCTCGGCCACGATCTGCAACTCCGGCCAGGCCTCGGCCAGCCGGCCACGCAACTGCTCGCGCATCAACCGTTCGTCGTCGGCCAGCACGGCACGGGCCGCGACCGCGGAAGGTGTCTTGGCATTCATGGGCGGATCGTAGCCGAGCCACGCGACGCCGCGGCCGTCCCGGCGGCCGGGTTCAGACGCTGCCCTCGGTGGCCGCGCCAGCGGGCGACCCGGCGCTCAGACTGCGATAGGGCACGGTGATGCAGACCACCGTGCCGCTGGGCTGGTTGGCGGTGACGGTCAGCGAGGCCTGGCTGCCGTGCAGCAGTTGCAGGCGCTCGCGGATGTTGGCCAGGCCGACGCCGGTGCCGGCGGTGGCCGCGCTGCCGAAGCCCACACCGGTGTCGGCCACCGTGACGGCGAGCTTGCCGTGGACGATCTCGGCCCGCACCCGCAACTGGCCGCCCTCGGGCTTGGGCTCCAGGCCGTGGCGGATCGCGTTCTCGACCAGGGTCTGGATCATCATGGCCGGGAACTCGGCCGACAGCAGCCCGTCGGGCACGTCGATCCGCGCATCCAGCCGCTCCTCCATCCGCACCTTGAGGATCTCGACATAGGGACGCACGACGGCCAGCTCGCGGCCCAGGTCGCGCGCCGCGTTGTCGCCGGTGTCGCGCATCGTCGGCATGCTGGCGCGCAACAGCGCGATCAGGTTCTTCTGCATCAGGCTGGCGCGCGCCGGGTCGGTCTCGATCAGGTGATCGATCGAGGCCAGGGTGTTGAACAGGAAGTGCGGCTCGACCTGCGCCTGCATCGCAGCCATCCGGGCTTCGATCACCTGTCGCTTGAGCGACTCGGCTTCGGCCGTCTCGGTGGCCTGTGCCGCCTTCACCTCGGCCTGCAGGCGACCTTTGTAGGTGGCCTTGAGCACCGCCGAGGCCAGGATCCACAGGAAGGCGAACGGCGGCAGCGAATCGCCGTAGCTCACCGTGTGAGTCTGCACGCGCGTGCCGCCGCCGTCTTCGGCCGCCTGGGCCGCATCGGCCCGGGCCTGGCGGGCATCGGCCATCGCCTCGACGATCGCCTGCCGCGCCTCTTGCACGGCCTGCTTGACCTCGGCCGCATCGGCGCCGGGTGGCAACACGATGTGCACGCCCTTGTCGCCGGCGCTGACCTCGACCTGCGGCCGGGAGGCGGCCGAGGACGCCGCCGACGCCGTCGCCTGCGGAGCGGACGCCGGATCGTCGTCGGCGAGGATCCGGATGCCGTTGGCGCCGATCGAAATGTCGACCCCGCGTTGCGCGCCGTCGGTGGCCACGCCCGGACCGAGATGGATCACCGGCGGCACCGGCGGAGTGGGCGGTGTGAGCGTCCGGTGCGCGGCGGGTGGTGAATCCACGACCACGGTTTCGGTGTATTTCCAGCTGAACGGCGGCAGCGACGACACGATGCCCGCGCCGATCAGCAGGGCCAGCGACAGCAGGATGAAACGCCCCCAGCTGATGCCGGCCAGCCAGGTGCCGTAGGCGTGGAACCCCCGCACCGACGCGGCGGCGAAGCGCTGCCAGGCGGTGGGCGGCTGAGCGGAAACGGGGGGCGTCGGTGCGGTCATCGGGATCGTTCCAGGCGGGTGGCAGGGCTCACTGTACGCAGTCGGGCACCGCCCGGTGGCGGCATGCGACGCAGTGCCTGCGGGCCACGACAGCCCGCACCCGGCCGTGACAGGCTGCAGCCGGACCCGGCGGCACCGCCATCGACGCTAGCGCCGCTGGACCAGCACCGGCACCAGGCGCAGGTCGCTGCGCAGCCGCTCGGCCATCGACCGGGCCTGCTCGCGGCTGGCGAACGGTCCGGCCTGCACGCGGTTCAGACCGCCTTCGGAAAACACCGTCAGCAGCGGCGCGAGCCAGTCCAGATCCCGGGCCACCCGCTGCTGGAACCCGAGCGCGCCCTCTTTCTTGGCGAAAGCCCCCAGTTGGACCCAGAAGCCGGCGGCAGCCGCCGTGAACGCCCGCTGGGGACCCGCCTCGGCCACCGCCTCGGGCGGCGGATTCGCCGGGACGAGGGCCGGCATCGGTACCGGCTCCACCGCGGGCGCCGCCGCGACCGGCGTTGTCGAGGCCGCACTGGCCATCGGCGGCACGCTGGCGACGGCCGGCGCCGTCGCGCGATCAGCCGGCGCCGCGACCGCGCCCAGGTCCGGGGACGCCGCCGCCGCCCGTGCCTCGCGGCGAACCGGATCCAGGCCGGCGCGGATCTCGTCGTTGGTGATGCGCTGCACTTCGACCTCGGCGACGCCCTTCTGCAGGCCCAGCCTGACCGCGGCCGCCCAGGACAGGTCGATGATGCGGTCCGGCGCGAAAGGACCTCGGTCGTTGATGCGCACGATCACCTCGCGGCCATTGGCCGGGTTGCGCACCCGGGCGTAGCTGGGAATCGGCATGGTCTTGTGCGCTGCCGTCATCGCATTCATGTTGTAGATCTCGCCGCTGGCGGTGCGATGGCCGTGGAATTTGCGGCCATACCACGACGCCAGGCCGCGCTCGACCACCGGCACGTCGCCGGTTTCCGGAACATAGCGCTGGCCCAGCACCTCGTAGGGCTTGTTCGGCCCGCCCTGGCGAATCGGCTCGACCCGGGGCTGCGCATCGGGCACCTGCATCGGATCGGGGGCGGCCCCCAACGGCGGCCCATCGGCGCCGGCGCCCAGCGGCGCCCGCCCGACCGCGCCGCCGCCGACGGTGGAGCAGCCTGCCAGCAGTGCCAGGCCCCATACCGCCCATACCGCGGCCAGCCCGCACCAGGCCATCGGGCGACGCCGGACTGCCGGCAGCCCCCGTTCGCGACACCCGCCCGGCGAAGCGGCCGGACGCAGCAGCGATGCGATCTGAAGCTTCATGCGCCGGATTGTGCCGCCCGCCCGGCCCGGGGCCAGGGCGGCGGTCCCCGACCGCCACGGCACCGGGTCGCCGCATGGCGGCAGGTACACTGCCGGCGATGTTTTTTCGAACGGGTCCGGGTATGGGAGACACGCGCGAAGAACGATGTTCCCTTGCGATTTCTCTGGGTCGGGACGCGTGCCGCCAGGCCCGTTCCGACCCGGATGTCTCGGACCCTCCGTGACGACACCTGGAAGTTGACCGATGCCCTCGTCGCCCGCCGACCCCCCCGTGGAAGACCTGCCCGCCGATGCCGCCGCGCCGTCGGCCTGGAGCCGGTTTCGCCAGCAGCTGCACTACTACGTCCTGCTGCTCGATCTGCCGGGCAAGGGCTTCTCGCTGCTCGCCGGCTTCTTGCTGCTGGCCTGGATCTCGTCGGGCATCTACAAGGTCCAGCCCGACGAACAGGGCGTGATCCTGCGCTTCGGCCGCCATGTCGACGACACCGGCCCGGGCCTGCACTACCACCTGCCGTTCCCGGTCGACCGCGTGCTGCTGCCCAAGGTCACGCAGGTCAACCAGCTGCACATCGGCAACCTGCCGGTGCAGACGGCCGACGGCTCGGACGACACCCACACCGGCCAGATGCTGACCGGCGACGAGAACATCGTCGAGGCCGAAAGCACGGTGCAGTGGCGCATCAAGGACGCCGGCAAATACCTGTTCAACATCCAGGACCCGGGCAGCGCCGTGAAGATCACGGCCGAGAGCGCGCTGCGCGAGGTGATCGGCCGCACGCCGATCCAGGCGGCGATGTCCGACAAGCGCCAGCAGATCGCCGACGAGACGCGCGACCTGATGCAGCGCCTGCTCGACCAGGCCAACGCCGGCGTCTACATCATCCAGGTGCAGCTGCAGCGGGTCGACCCGCCCAAGGAAGTCATCGACGCCTTCAACGACGTGCAGCGGGCGCGCGCCGACCAGGAGCGCTCCCGCAACGACGCCGAGTCCTACACCAACGACATCCTGCCGCGCGCCAAGGGCGACGCCAGCCGCATCGTGCAGGACGCCGAGGCCTACCGGGCGCAGGCCGTCAACCTGGCCGAGGGCGACGCGAAAGGCTTTCTGTCGGTCTACCAGAGCTATGACAAGGCCAAGGGCGTGACCGCCTGGCGGCTGTACCTGGACAGCGTCGACGAAGTCCTGCGGCACGCCACCAAGGTCATCATCGACACCTCCGGCAAGGGCGTGAACGGCGTCGTGCCGTACCTGCCGATGACCGAACAGGACAAGGCCGCCAAGAAGGACGCGTCGAAATGAAAAGCCAGACCAAATGGTGGATCGCCGGCGCGCTGTTCGTGGTGTTCTGGCTGGAGTCGGCCACGCTCTACACGGTCAGCCAGACCCAGCAGGCGCTGATCATCCGGCTCGGCGCGCCGAACCGCGTGGTGTCCGAGCCCGGTCTGAAGACCAAGATCCCGTTCATCGACACCGTCGTCTACTACGACAAGCGCCTGCTGACGCTGGAGCCCGCGAACGAGCAGGTCATCCTGGGCGACCAGAAGCGGCTGGAGGTCCAGCCCTACACCTGGTTCCGGATTTCCGACCCGCTGCGTTTCTACCAGTCGCTGCGCAGCGTCGACCAGGCCACGCCGCAGCTGAGCCAGCTGGTCAGCTCGTCGCTGCGCCGCCGACTCGGCCAGGTCAGCCTGCCCACGCTGCTGTCGCCCGAACGCCAGCGTGTCGTCGACCAGATCCAGGCCGATGTCGCCGAGCGGGTCAAGCCCTGGGGGCTGGCGGTGGAAAGCGTGCGCTTCCACCACGCCGACCTGCCCAAGGAGACCAGCCAGGCGATTTACGACCGGATGAAGTCCGAACGGCGGCGCGAGGCCAAGGAATTGCGTGCCCAGGGCTTCCAGTGGGCACAGACCATCCAGTCCACGGCCGACCGGCAGCGCACCGTGATCCTGTCGGAAGCGCAGAAGCAGTCCAAGATCATCCGCGGCGAAGCCGACGCGTCGGCCAACCAGATCCTGGCCCAGGCTTTCGACAAGGATCCGCAGTTCTACAAGCTCTACCGCTCGCTGCAGACCTACCGCCAGGCCCTGGCCGAATCCAACCCGACCCTGATCCTGTCGCCCGATGCCGATTTCCTGCGCTTCTTCCGCAACGGCCCCGGCGCCTCGGCGGACAAAAAGCGCTGAGCGTGCGCGGATGACCGCCTCGACATCCGGCCCGCTCGACTGGCGGCGGGCGCTGGCACTGTTCGGCCCGGGCCTGGTGGTGATGCTGGCCGACACCGAGGCCGGCAGCGTCATCACCGCGGCGCAGAGCGGGGCACAGTGGGGCTATCGGCTGCTGCTGATGCAGGTGCTCGTGATCCCGCTGCTGTACATCGTGCAGGAACTGGCCGCGCGCCTGGCGCTGAGCACCGGACGCGGCTACGGCGAACTGATCCGCCAACGCTTCGGTCGCGGCCTGGCGTGGCTGTCGGTGGCCACGCTGGTGATCAGCTGCTTCGGTGCGCTGGTCACCGAAATGGGCGGGCTGGCCGGCGCCGGGCAGATCTTCGGCATCCCCGCGTGGATCACGATCTCGGTGCTGGTGGTCGCGATCCTGACGATGGTGGCCGCCGGCGCCTACCAGTCGGTCGAGCGCATCGTGATCGTGCTGGGCCTGTTCGAGCTGGTGTTCCTGGTGATCGCCTGGCGCGCGCGGCCCGATCTCGGTCAGGTTTCGACCCAACTCTTCGAGCTGCCGCTGGACCACCACGATTACCTCTACATGGTCGCCGCCAACCTGGGCACCACCATCATGCCCTGGTCCATCTTCTACCAGCAGTCGGCGCTGATCGACAAAGGCCTGGACATCGGCCACCTGCGCGTCACCCGCATCGACACCCTGCTCGGCGCCGTGCTGTGCCAGGTGATCACCGCCGCCGTGCTGGTCGCCGCGGCGGCCACCTTCCATGGCCATCTGGGGCCGGTGCAACTCGAAAGCGTGCTGCAGATCTCGACCGCCTTCGCGCACGTGCTGGGCAGCACCTGGGGCCACGTGATCTTCGCCATCGGCTTGAGCGGCGGCGCGCTGGTCGCGACCGTGGTGGTCTGCCTCACTGCGGCCTGGACCATCGGCGAAGCCAGCGGACGCCACCACTCGCTGGAACAGCACCCGCTGGAAGCGCCCTGGTTTTATGCCGCGCTGGCCGCAATGCTGGTCGCCGGCGGCGCGCTGGTGGTCTCGGGCGTCAACCTGGTCCGGCTGGCGATCGCGATGGGCGTGGTCAACGCCCTGCTGCTGCCGGTGGCGCTGGCCTTCCTGTTCTGGTTGGCGCGCACCGAGCCCGAAGCGCCGCACCGCCTGCGCGGCGGCTATGCCTGGGTGGTCGCCATCACCTTCCTGTTCACGGCCGGCGTCGGTGTCTATGCCAGCGTGGCAGGCATCCTGGGTTGACTCGAAAGGCAGGCCGACATGGTCATGGACACCGCGCTCCACTCCTTTGACGCCATCTTCGCGCTGCTGGTGGTGGACCTGCTGCTGAGCGGCGACAACGCGATGGTCATCGCGCTGGCCTGCCGCTCGCTGCCGCCGGTGCAGAAGCGCCAGGCGATGCTGATCGGCACCGGCGGCGCGATCGTGATGCGCATCCTGCTGACCACGGTGGCCGGGTTCCTGCTGCAGGTGCCGCTGCTCAAGCTGGCGGGCGGAGCGCTGCTGGTGATCATCGCGATCAAGCTGCTGCTCGACGAAGACGACGAGGCCGGCGACGACGCCCACGGCCCCGCCGCCACCGACCTCTGGGCGGCGGTGGTCACCGTGGTCACGGCCGACCTGATCATGAGCCTGGACAACGTCGTCGGCCTGGCCGCCGTGGCCCAGGGCAGCGTGCTGCTGCTCACGCTGGGCCTGCTGATCAGCATGCCGCTGTTGATGTTCGGCAGCCTGTTCGTCTCGACGCTGCTGGCGCGCTACCCGCTGATGGTGCGCGGTGGCGGCGCGCTGCTGGGCTGGATCGCCGGCGACATCGCGATGTCCGACGCACTGATCGCCGATTGGGTCAACCAGCAGTCGCCCGCGCTGACCGTGGTGGTGCCGGCGCTGACCGCGGCCTTCGTGCTGCTGCAAAGCCGGATCATCGCGCAGCGCCGCCCGGCGCTGGCGGCCTTGCGGCAACGCATCGAGAAAGCGCGGCCGGCGCGGGCCGCGGCGCCGCCCCGCGCGCCGGCAGGCGCCGCCGCCGGCGCACGCCCCGAGATGCAGGCGAAGCTCGCCGCGCCCCTGGCCTCGCCGCCACCGGCGGCCGCCACGCCGGCCATCGCAGCACCGGCCCCCGCGGTGCGCCCCGCACGGCCCCGTCCGCCCCCCCGCGACGAGCCGCCCGGCATCAGCCCGCGGATGTTCTGGCTGCGTGCGGCGGCGGTGGTGGCCTTCCTGACGGTGATGCCCGTGCTCTACGTGAACTTCTGGATGCCCAACCGGGTTCACCTGCAGACCTACAGCTGCTCGCCGGTCCACGCCACGCTGTCCTATCACGAGGGCCAGCCGGCGATTCACCTGGACTTGGGGTCGGCCTTCGCCACCGGCACCGTGGGCCTGCATCACAACATCGAGTGGGGCGATTACCACGCCGTCTCGGTCGCGCTCGGCGCGGCGCCGCCGACCCACATCGAGCCCTCGGGAAGCCAATCGGTGGTGCTGACCGGCGGCAGCTTCGACCACGTCGAGTGCCAGCTGCACACGGCGGCGGCGCCATGAGTCCCAAGCCCGTTTCGCCCCGCGGCGCCGCGGCCGGCCCGGTGCGCCAGATCCTGGCCTACAACCAGGGCCGCGAGCCCGAGCGGCTGGCGCTGAAATACCAGGCCATGCGCCAGAGCACGCTGAACTTCCTGCGCGGCAGCTGCCACCTGTTCTATGCCCGCCTGCCGACATCCAAGACCCTCCACTCGGCGCCGCTGGCCTGGGCCTGCGGCGATCTGCACGTGCAGAATTTCGGCAGCTACAAGGGCGACAACCGGCTGGCCTACTTCGATCTCAACGACTTCGACGAGGCGCTGCTCGCGCCGGCCACCTGGGACCCGCTGCGCTGCCTGACCAGCCTGCGCGTGGCCGCCCACGATGGCGTCTGGTCACCGTCGCTGGCCGAGCAGATGAGCCAGGCCTTCGTCGCGTCCTATGGCCAGGCGCTGGCCGCGGGCAAGGCCTACTGGGTGGAACGCGAAACCGCGCAAGGACCGGTGCGCGACCTGCTGGACAGCCTGCGCAACCGGCCGCGCGCCGAATTCCTCGACACCCGCACGGTGCTGAAGCGGCGCCGGCGCCAGCTGCGCGTCGACGGCCGGCACGCCTTGCCGGCGTCCGAGGCGCAGCGGACCGCGGTCACCGCGTTCATGGCCGGCTTCGCGGCCACCCGGCCCAACCCCGGCTTCTACCGCGTGCTCGACGTGGCCCGGCGCATCGCCGGCACCGGCAGCTTGGGGGTCGAGCGCTACGTGGTGCTGGTCGAGGGCAAGGGGTCGCCTGACGGCAACTACCTGCTGGAGCTGAAACAGGCGCTGCCGTCCTCGCTGGCGCCTCGGCTGGCGTCGCTCCAGCCCGCGTGGCCGAGCGAGGCGCACCGCATCGTCGCGTTGCAGCAGCGCATGCAGGCGGTGTCGATGGCCTTCCTGCAGCCGGTGCACATGGCCGGCCAGGCCTACGTGCTGCGCGGCCTGCAGCCCACCGAGGACCGGCTGGCGCTCGACCGGGCCCGCGTCAGCGACGCCGATCGCACGTCGGCCGTGGAGACCATGGGCCGCCTGCTGGCCTGGGCGCAACTGCGCAGCGCCGGACGGGAAGGCTCGGCCACGGCCGATGCCTTGATCGCCTTCGGCCAGCGCAAGAAGTGGCGCCGCCGCCTGCTCGAGCTCTCGGACGATTGCGCGCGCCAGGTCGCCGCCGATGCCCAGGCCTTCAACCAGGCGTTCGACGGCGGCCGTCTGACCGCCGGTTGATGGCTCGCGCGCGGCGGCGGCGAGGCCCCGCCGCTACAGCGTGCCGAGGATGCTCGACTGGTTTCGCCCGGCCTGCTTGGCGTCGTACATCGCCTCGTCGGCCAACGCGATCAGCGCTTCGGCCTGCTGGCCGTGGGTCGGATAGCAGGCGACGCCGATGCTGGCGGTCACCTGCAGCGACACGTCGCCGGCCAGGTCGATCGGCGACGCCAGCACCGCGTTGACGCGGTCGATCACCGGCCGGCATTCGTCCAGCGTGTCCAGCGGCGTGAGCAGGATCACGAACTCGTCGCCGCCGATACGCGCCACCGTGTCGCTCGCCCGCACACACGACAGCAGGCGCGTCACCACCACCCGCAGCAGCGCATCGCCGACCTCGTGACCATGCTGGTCGTTGATCGGCTTGAAGCGGTCCAGGTCGACATAGCAGACCGCCAGCATCTGCCCCGAGCGCTCGCAGTGCTGCATCGCCTGGTTGATGCGGTCGAACAGCAGGTGCCGGTTGGGCAGGCCGGTCAGCGCGTCGTGGAACGCGAGGTGCTCGATGTTGTCCTGGTAGCGCTTGAGCGCGGTGATGTCGTTCATCATCCACAGCGTCTCGCCGCGCTCCCGCGACAGCAGCACGCCGCTCAGGTCCACCCACAGCGGCTCGCCGTCCTTGTGCATCATCTTCAGCTGCGAGCGATAGGTCAGGCCCTGATTCACCACCGGGTAGGCGGCCTCGGCCAGCGCGAGGTAGGACGCGTCGTCGGGATACAGACACCGTGTCGACTGGCCGATCAAGGCCTGCGGCGGGTGGCCGAACAGACGGTCCAGCGCCCGGTTCTGCCAGGTGATCCGGCGGTCGACCACCTTGACGATGGCGACCATGTCGTTGTCCAGCATCGCGGCCTGTTCCCGATTGACCTCGTCGAGGGCGGTGCGGACGCGGTGCAGCTCGCTGATGTCGACGACGACGGTGCGAAACATCAGGAAGCGGCCGTCTTCGTCGCGCACGGCGGTCGCCATCAGGCTGACGCGGCGCTTCACGCCGCGGCGGCTCAGCAGGTCGAATTCGAGCGGGCCCAGGTGGCCGTCGGCGACGAAGCGGGCATAGCTCTGGTGAAACCGGGCCCGGCCCTCGGCGGTGAAGAAATCCTGCAGGCTCAGGCGGCCGATGACGTCGCCGCGCTCGCAATCCAGCCAGGACAGCGCCAGCGCGTTGATGCGGACGAACAAGCCGTCGCTGTCGAGGGCGAGATAGCCGCAAGGCGCGTTGTCGAACAGGTCGTGGACTTCGGCGGCCGAGGCCGCCAGCTGCACCTCCAGCGTCCGACGGTCGGTGAAGTCCCGACCGACCGCCTGCACCTCCGTCAACCGCCCGTGCGCGTCGAAGAAGCCCCGGTTGACGAACTGCACCCAGCGCAGCCGTCCCTGCCCATCGCGCAGCCGATGCTCGACCGTGACGACCGGTTGCTCGGGCGACAGGCGGGCCAGCTCCCCTTGCACCCGCGCCCGGTCCTCGGGCCACACGCACTCCAGCCAGGCATGGGACAGCGCGGCATCGCGGGTCAGGCCGAAGATCTGCCCGTAGGCGTCGTTGGCGAACAGCACCGTGCCGTCCGGGCGATAGCGGCAGATCAGGTCGGACTGGTCATGCACCACGGCTTTCAGGTGCTGCTCGCTCGTGGCCAGCCGCGCCGCGGTGTCGGCCAGGCGCTTGCCTGTGCGGTGCAGGCGCTCGACCAACTCACCCATGAACAGCGTCGACAGGATGAAAAAACCGGTCGACAACACCGCCCCGGTCGAGCGCAGCCCGGCGCCGAAATGCGGGTAGGTGTTGATCATGAAACCGGCCAGCGCTCCCAGCACCACGGCCGCCCGCCCCGGCCCGGCGCCGCACAGCACGAACACGGCCACCACGGCCGGGTACAGGGTCAGGTAGGTGTGCTGGTCGTGGATCGGCAGCAACGCCAGACGCAGCATCACCGCCACCAGAACGATCGCCCCCGCCAGCCCGTAGCACGCCACGCCGGACTGCGGCGTCGCTTGAATCAAGGTGCTGCGCTGCTTCACCCTGCCATCATAGGGAGAATGCCCCATGGCAACACCTCCTTGGCGCAAGCCGCGCGCCCCGCGGCCATGGCAGGCCGTGCCGTTTCTCACGGACCACGGCCCCCGCTCGACCCAGATCACGAAGGCTTTCGCCAGGAGCAAGTGCCCACATCGAATTGATTTGACATGACGACCCTGGCCACCGATCCCCCCTGGTTCTGCCTGGACGCCGCGCACGCGCATGCGGCGTCGCTGCGGCTGCCGTTCTACGTGGCGGAGCAGGGCGCGCTGCATCGGGTGGGCTCGGTGGCGCACGCCGAGCTCCCCGCGCTGGCGCCGTGGGCAGACGCCTTCCAGCGCCACGCGCACCAGATCGAGCTGCATGTCGACGCCGGCGAGCGCGATGCGCTGCTGGCGCGGGTCCACGCCGCACTGCACGAGCAAGGGCGGATCCGCGGCTGGCGCGACGAGCCCTTCCCCTTGCTGGACGACGGCGGCCGGCGACTGGCGGTGATCGAGCGCGCGGCCGCGCGCTTCTGGGGCGCGCTGACCTTCGGTGCCCATGGCAACGGCTACCTGGCGGACGCGTCGGGGCGCCCCACCCACCTCTGGATCGCCCGGCGCGCGCTGGACAAGCCGACCGACCCGGGCCGCTGGGACAACCTGGTCGGCGGCGGCGTGCCGCTCGGCCAGACCCCGCGCGAGGCGCTGGTGCGTGAAGCCTGGGAAGAGGCCGGCCTGCGCCCGCCGCAGCTGGCCGGCTTGCGGCGCGGCAGCGTGCTGGCCTTGTACCGCGACCTCCCCGAGGGACTGCAGCACGAATGGCTGTTCGTCTACGACCTGGCGCTGCCGCCCGGCCTGCAACCGCGCAACCAGGACGGCGAGGTCGCCGAGCACCGCCTGATGGCCGTCGACGAGGCGCTGGCCTGCGCGGCCGAGGGCCGGATGACGGTCGACGCGGCCCTGGCCACGCTCGACTTCGCGCTGCGCCACGGGCTGCTGGCGCCCGCGGCCGCCGAACGGCTCGCCCCGCGCCTGGCGGCGCTGCAGGTGCCCCCGGCGCGCACGGCGCTCATCGATCCGGCGACTTAGCCCGTCCCCACGCCGCCGAACCACCGCCTGCCGCAGGGGGTTGGGCATTCAGCCAAACTGAAGCCCGTCGTCCATCGCGCTGAACCGCAGCGCGGGCCGGCTCGGCCACACTGCCTTCACTGCGAACCGCCGACCCCGATCGGCTCCTGCCCCATGACCAAGCTCCTCAACCCACCTGCGCGCTACAACGGCCCGGCGATCGCCTTGCACTGGCTGCTGGCGCTGCTGATCACCGCGGCCTTCGGCGTCGGCCTGTACATGGCCGACCTGCCGATGTCGCCCGCCCGGCTCAAGCTGTTCAACTATCACAAGTGGGCCGGCGTGACGATTCTGGTGCTGTCCGCGCTGCGCCTGCTGTGGCGCCTGACGCACCGTCCGCCGGCCGACCTGCCGGCGCCGCGCTGGCAGCAGCGGGCGGCGCACGCGATGCACTGGGCGCTCTATGCGCTGTTCTTCCTGGTGCCGCTGGCCGGCTGGGCCTACAGCTCGGCGGCGGGGTTCCCTGTGGTCTGGTTCGGCGTGCTGCCGCTGCCCGATTTCGTCCCCAAGGACAAGGCGCTGGCCGAGATCCTCAAGTCGCGCCATGAACTCCTCGCCTGGGCGCTGGCCGTGCTGGTGCTGCTGCACATCGCCGCCGCGCTCAAGCACCAGTTCATCGACCGCGACGGCCTGCTCGACCGCATGCGTCCGGCCCGGCGCTGAACCGCACCGGCCGATTCACCCCGACCTTCCGAAGAAGACCCCCATGAACAACGTGCTCACCACCCTGGGCGCCGCCGCGCTGGCGCTGTCGGCCGGCGCCGCCTCGGCCCAGCAAACGCTGCTGCCGGCGCGCAGCGAGATCGCCTTCACCTCGCACCAGATGGGCGTGCCGGTCGACGGCCGCTTCAGCCGCTGGACCGGGCAGCTGAGCTTCGACCCGAAGAAGCCAGCCGCCGGTCAGGTGTCCTTCGCGATCGACACTGGCAGCGCCAGCTTCGGCGCCCCGGAAACCGACGCGGAGGTGCCCAAGCCGACGTGGTTCAACGTCGCCAAGTTCCCGCAGGCCCGTTTCCAGTCCACCGGCATGAAGGCCCTGGGCGGCGGCCGCTACGAGGTCGACGGCCAGCTGACGATCAAGGGCACGGCCCGCGCGGTGCAGGTGCCGGTGCTGCTGACCCAGGCCGCGGGCGTCACCACGGCCAGCGGCAGTTTCACGATCAAGCGGCTCGATTTCAAGATCGGCGAAGGCGAGTGGGCCGACACCTCGATGGTGGCCAACGACGTCCAGGTCCGCTTCAAGCTCGCCGTGACCGGCGTGGCGCCGCTGTAGTCCCTTTGTTCAACCGACCCTTTCCCGACCCATCCTCTTTTCCCAGGAACGCCCTCCCATGAAAACCACGATCCTCGCCGCCGCCCTGCTCGCCGCCGCTGTCGGCGCCCGCGCCGAATCCGCCACCTACGTGATCGACCCGGCGCACACCTACGCCACCTTCGAGATCGGCCACATGGGCACCTCGACCAACCGCGGCCGCTTCGACAAGAAGCAGGGCACGGTGCAGTTCGACCGCGCCGGCAAGACCGGCTCGGTGGACCTGACGATCGACATGGACTCGATCGACACCGGCTTCGACCCCTTCACCAAGCACCTCAAGAGCGACCAGATCTTCGACGCGGCGAAGTACCCGACCGCGCACTTCGTCGGCAACCAGTTCAGCTTCGACGGCGACAAGGTCAGCGCCGTCAGCGGCGAGCTGACGCTGCACGGCCAGACCCACCCGATCACGCTCAAGGCGCTGAACTTCAACTGCTACATGAGCCCGATGATCAAGCGCGAAGTCTGCGGCGGCGACTTCGAGGCCTCGCTGGTGCGCAGCCAGTACGGCGTCGACTACGGCCTGCAGTACGGCTTCCCGGACAACGTGCGGGTGGTGGTCCAGGTCGAGGCGATCAAGCAGTAAACGCCGCGCCCGCATCGCGACAAGGCCCGGCATGCCGGGCCTTGTTTCGTCCGGCGTCGCTCAGGAAGCCGTTAGCCGCTCGAAGTGCTCGACCACCGGCGGCGCCGCGAAGAACGGGCCGACGATCGCCCGCCACTGCGCGAACGCCGGCGACTGGCGAAAGCCCACGGTGTGGTCTTCCAGCGTGTCCCATTCGACCTGCAGCACATAGCGCTCGGGGCTCTCGATGCCCTTGTGCACGCTGAAACGGCGGAAGCCTCGG
This sequence comes from Ideonella sp. sgz306126, assembly GCF_056032705.1. NCBI lineage: Bacteria > Pseudomonadati > Pseudomonadota > Betaproteobacteria > Burkholderiales > Sphaerotilaceae > Ideonella > Ideonella sp. sgz306126. The sequence goes on along the minus strand of NZ_JBVYWP010000002.1, from coordinate 707,111 downwards.
GCCTGCGCCAGCACGGTGGTCAGGCCACGCTGGAGGGCCTCGTCGAAGGCGGCTTGCTGGCCTGGAACGATGCGGATGTCGGCAAGTTCAAGAATCATGCGGGACTCGCTGGCGCCGTTGGCGGCGCGGGGTGGATGGAAGCGTCGAAGTGTGCCACCGCCGCAGCCTCGATAATCGGCTCCCCCGCACGCTTGGAGCCCGCAGTGACCCGCCCTGACGACTGGCAGCACGACCACGAGATCGGCCGCATCGCGCCCGGCAGCACCCAGGACACCACCCGAGTCGACGATGTGCGCATCGAGGCTGTCCGGCCGCTGATCTCGCCCGCGCTGCTGCAAGACGAGATGGCGCCGACGCCGCCGATGCAGGCGCTGGTCGAGCGCGCCCGCGACGCGCTGTCCGGCGTGCTCTCGGGTGCCGACGACCGGCTGATCGCGGTGGTCGGCCCCTGCTCGATCCACGACCACGAGCAGGCGCTGGACTATGCCCGGCGGCTCAAGGCCGTGGCCGACGAGCTGCGCGGCGAGCTGCTGGTGGTGATGCGCGTGTACTTCGAGAAGCCGCGCACCACCGTCGGCTGGAAAGGCTACATCAACGACCCGCGGCTGGACGGCAGCTTCCGCATCAACGAAGGCCTGCGCCGCGCCCGCCAGCTGCTGCTCGCGGTGGCCGAGCTGGGCCTGCCGGCCGGCACCGAGTTCCTCGACCTGCTGTCGCCGCAATACATCGCCGACCTGGTGGCCTGGGGCGCGATCGGCGCGCGCACCACCGAAAGCCAGAGCCACCGCCAGCTGGCCTCGGGCCTGTCGTGCCCGGTGGGTTTCAAGAACGGCACCGATGGCGGCGTCAAGGTGGCGGCCGATGCGATCGTCGCGGCCGCCTCCGCGCATGCCTTCATGGGCATGACCAAGATGGGACAGGCCGCCATCTTCGAGACCCGCGGCAACCGCGACTGCCACCTGATCCTGCGCGGCGGCAAGACCCCGAACTACGACGCCCGGGGCGTCGACGCCGCCTGCGCCGCACTGCGCGCCAGTGGGTTGCGCGAGCAGGTGATGATCGACTTCTCGCATGCCAATTCCGAGAAGCAGGCGCGCCGCCAGATCGAGGTCGGGCGGGACGTGGCCGCGCGCATCGCGGCCGGCGACCGCCGCATCACCGGCGTGATGATCGAAAGCCACCTGGTCGAAGGTCGCCAGGACCTGGTGCCGGGCCGGCCGCTCGCGCCCGGCGTGTCGATCACCGACGCCTGCCTGGGCTGGGACGACACGGTGCCGCTGCTGCGCACGCTGGCGGCGGCGGTGGCGCAGCGCCGCCGCACGGCCGCGCCGCTCAGTTGATCATTGCCGCGTGCGGCTCGTAGAGCGACGCACGGAATTCGGCCGGGTGGGTCTCGCCATCGCCCATGGCCCACAGGGTCAGCATGTGGGCCGACATCGGCTTGGCGTACAGGAAGCCCTGGAACTCGTCGCAGTGCATCGCGAGCAGCAGTTCGCGCTGGGCGTCGGTCTCGACGCCCTCGGCCACCACGGTCAGGCCCAGCGCGTGCGCCATCTTGATCATCGCGTCGACCACGGCCAGCGCGTCGCCGCTTTCGTGGATGTCGGTGAACAGGCTGCGGTCGATCTTGAGCTGCTTGGCCGGCAGCTTTCGCAGCGCGGCGAAGTTCGAATAGGCGGTGCCGAAATCGTCGATCGACAGTGACACCCCGACCCCGGCCAGCGCGCCGAAGGCGCGCACCGTGGCGTCTTCCATCGCCACCGATTCGGTGATCTCGAAGGTCAGCAGCCGCGGCTCGACGCGGTGGCGCTCCAGCGCGCGCTGGATGCGCGGCACCAGGTCTTCCTGGCGCAGCTGGTGCATCGACAGGTTGACCGCCACGCGCATCCGCAGGCCGCCGTCCAGCCATTCGCTGATCTGGCGGCAGGCCTCCTCGATCACCCAGTTGCCCAGCGCGCCGATCATGCCGAAGCGCTCGGCCACCGGAATGAAGACGTCGGGCATGATCAGGCCGCGGGTCGGGTGGTGCCAGCGCGCCAGCGCCTCGACCCCGGTGATCTGGCCCGACAGCGCATGGATCTTGGGCTGGTAGTACAGCTCCAGCTGGCGCCGGTCGATCGCCAGGCGCAGGTCGTGCTGCAACTCCAGCTGGATGCTGACGTCCAGCTCCATGCTGGGCTCGAAGAACGCGAAGGTGGCGCCGCCGGCCCGCTTGGCGGCGTACATCGCGGCGTCGGCATCGGCGATCAGCTTGTTGCCCGGGCCATGCTCCGGGTACATCACGATGCCCACCGAGCACGACAGGTTCACCGCCACGCCATTGGGCAGGGTGTAGGGCTCGCCGATCGCCTGCAGCACGCGCTGGGCCACCTGGGCCGCCGTCGCGTGGTGACGCGGCTCGCTGACCAGCAGCAGGAATTCGTCGCCGCCGACCCGCGCCGCCAGGTCCACTGCGCGGGTGATGGTCAGCAGGCGGCGGCCGACCTCGCTCAGCACCGCGTCGCCCGCGACGTGGCCAAAGGAATCGTTGACCGGCTTGAAGCCGTCCATGTCGATGAACATCACCGCCAGCGCGCCCGGACGCTCGTCCGCCATCGACAGGCTGTGGGCCAGACGCTCCTCGAACAACAGGCGGTTGGGCAGGTGCGTCAGCGGGTCCGCCAGCGCCTGTTCGCGCAGGCGCCGGTGCGCGTCGTCCAGAGACTCGGCCAGTTCCTCGTTGCGGCCGCTGACGCTGGACTCGGCCAGCACGCCGAACAGGCCCAGCACCAGGCTGACGGCGCCGGCCAGCGCCATCAGCCACACCGCCTGGACGTGGAAGTTGGCGTCGTCCCGCAGCAGGCTGTCGTCGTCGAACAGCCAGCCGCTCAGGGCCTGGTCCTGCGCCATGCCGGCCATCAGTCCGAAGACCAGCGCCGCCAGGCGCTGACGCAGCACGAACGGGCCCAGCGTCGCGAGCCGCGGCTCGAACAGCAGGCCCAGGCACATCGCCGACGCCAGCAGCATCAGCGCGTCGGTGCCGCCATTCGACACCCAGCCCCCACCCAGCGGCTGCGTCCCCAGGCTGTCCCGCGCCATCCACAGCAGCACCGACCACAGCGACGCCAGCGCCAGCGCCAGCGCCGCGACGCGCCGGCCGTCCTGCCACGGCCGCCGCGCCACCGCCAGCACCAGCGCGGTGCCGGCCACCGACACGCCCCAGGCCAGGCCCAGGCCGACCGGCCGGAACAGCATCTCCCAGGGCAGCGTCAGGCCCGACAGCGCCAGCAACTGGGCCGCCCACAGGCCCCCGCCGCCGGCCAGGGCCACGGCCGCCAGCCAGGCGAGCGCCGCCAGGCCCTGGCGGCCGCGGGAGCGCTGGATGCCGTGCGTCAGCAGCAGGAAGAACAGCGCCGCCACGGCGGCGGACGCCAGCGTGGCCACGCCGTGCAGCGAAGGGGAAATCGAGGCGTTCATCAACGGGTGGCGTTATCCGTCACTATCGGCCGGGCCACAAGTCTCTGAAGCCGGCAAGCGTGACGCCTGCCCATTTTCAGGCCTGCCGTGCAGTGCCCAAGCCTCACCGCCGTCGACGCATGACGCCGCAGGCCGCGGCTCACCCGCGGAAACCGATGCGGCGGCGCTCCCGGACCTCCGGTTTGACGCGGTGCTCGCCTTCGAGCTGGGCCAGGAACTCGTCGGCCGCGAACGGCACGCCCAGCACGTCGACCTGGCGCTTGACCGCGGCGAAATCGCCCGGCGTCAGCTGGTCCAGTGCGGCCAGGCGCTGGCGCTGGTCGTCGTCCAGCCGTTCGGCAGCACCGTCCAGCGCCTCGGTGACGAACATCGCCACGCGCTGCGCCGCCGTCAACGGCCTGAAGCGGATCTTGAACGTGAAGCGGCGCAGCGCCGCCTCGTCGAGCTCGTCGAACAGGTTGGTGGTGCAGATGAAGATGCCGGCATAGCGCTCCATGCCCTGCAGCATCTCGTTGACCTCGCTGATCTCGTGATGGCGCTCGGCCAGGCGACGGCTGCGCAGGAAGCTGTCGGCCTCGTCGAGCAGCAGCACCGCCTCCTCGGTCTGCGCCTCCTCGAACATGCGTGCCATGTTCTGCTCGGTCTCGCCGACGTACTTGCTCATCAGATCGCTTGCCTGGCGGATCAGCAGCGGCCGGCCCAGGGCCTGGGCGATGTGCTCGGCGAGCGCCGTCTTGCCGGTGCCCGGCGGGCCGAAGAAGCACAGCGTGCCGTGGCCGCGCCGACGCAGCGCCTCGACCACCGCCGGCACCTCGAAGCGGCTTTCGATATGGATCAGCGCCGGATCGTAGGTGGTCACCACGCGCCTGGCGCCGCGCTCGCTGCCGCCGACGCCCAGCGCCTTGTCGGCATGCGCCAGCTGGCGCTCGATCAGCGCCTCGGCCTCGCTGGCGCCGCCGGCCAGGTCGGCAAAGCGCACGGCGGTGCGGATCTGCGCCGGCGTCAGCGCGCGCCGGGCGGCCAACCGGCTGCAGAAGCCGTCGCTGACCGGCACCCCGACCAGCGCCCGCGCCACCAGCGCCTCGCGCGCGCCGGGCGGCGGCGACACCAGTTCAAGGTGGTACTGGAAGCGGCGGCGGAACGCCGGATCAATCTGCTCGATGCGGTTGGTGATCCAGATCACCGGCACCGGGTTGCTCTCCAGGATCTGGTTGACCCAGGCCTTGCCGCTGATGCTGGAGGAGCCGCCGTCGCCGGCGTCGAGGCGGGCCATCAGCTGGGCGGTGTCGCTGGGCAGCGATGGAAAGACGTCCTCGACCTCGTCGAACAGCAGCGCCACCCGGGGGCTGCCCTTCAGGAAGACCTGGCTGATTTGCAGCGAGCGATAGCGGTCGCGCCCGGCCAGCGAATGGCCTTCGCGATCGGCATATTCGACCTCGTAGAGCGCCAGACCGGCCTGCTGCGCGCAGACCTTGGCGAGCTCGGTCTTGCCGGTGCCGGGCGGGCCGTAGAGCAGCACGTTGACGCCCCTGGCCTTGCGCTCGACGGCACTCGCCAGCAGCGCCGACATCACCCGCACGTCCTCGGCGACGAACTGGAAGTCGACCGGCGTGAGTTCGCTGCGCGCCGCCGGCCGGGTGAACACCGCCATCAACTCGCCCGGCGCACGGTACTCGCGCATCAGCACCGGCGGCATCTGCTCGCTGACCTTCATCAGGTCGGCCAGGTCGGTGATGTTGTGCTCGGAGATCAGGTTCTCGACCATGCCGATGCGCTCCAGCCGCGAACCGGCGCGCAGCGCCTCGGCCACGTCGCGCTCGTCGACGCCGGCCACCTGGGCGATCGCCGCATAGGCCTCCTGGGCATTGCTGACCTTGAACTCCACCAGCAGGCCGCGCAATTCGCGCTGGTAGCGCGCCAGCGTGCCGTACAGCAGCAGCGCCCGCTCGGCCGGATTCAGCTGCAGCAGACCGGCCAGCGCGTCGATGTTCTTCTGCACCAGGGTCGACTGCTTCTTCAGGTCGCGCGCCAGCCACTCGGCGGTGCTGCCCAGCACCGCCAGCAAATCCTTGGGCGCGTCCTTGATGTACTCGTCGATGTAGAAGAACAGCGAGCCTTCTTCATACGGGCCGCGCCAGGCGCCGTGGCGCTCGATGAAGGCGGCGTCGGTCAGCGCCGCCTGGCCGCGCCAGTGTTCGCTGCCGGCGCAGCGCCGCTCCAGGAAGGCGCGCAGCCGGCGCAACACCGCCACCGGCCACACCAAGTGCCGGCCGGTCAGGCCCAGCAGCGCGCTCCAGTCGCGACGCAGGTTGAAGCGGCCGCTGTGGGCCAGAGTCAGCGTCAGCACGAAGTGCGAGCACATGCGGTCGAGCACCGGAGCTTCCGCCAGCCCTGGCGACAGCACCGCCCGCACCTCGCCCGTCCGCTTGACCATCCGCGCGACCCCTCGGTGACGGCGGCCAGACCGCGGCCGCCCGGGGCCGATCTTGGCCCAGCCACTGCCTCAGGGCAAGCCCCGCAAAAACGGCGCGCGGGCGCCGCGGATCAGTGCAGAACGACGGGTTGCGACAAGCCCATGTAGCGGGCCAGATGGGCGTCAATGTCGTCCGGATCGGTCGCATCGCGCGCCAGCGCCTCGACGGCGGCGCGGAACTCGCGTCCGCTGGCGCCGTCCAGAAAGATGCCGCGGCGCCCCGCCTTGTCGATGATCTCGTAGCCGCTGCGGCCCGGCGCCGGCTCGGTCTGGTCGCCGCCCGCCTGGACGGGCGCGGGCAGGTCGACCTGCATCACGGCGAAACTGTCGGAGTTGTAGAGCACGATCATGGTGGACCCTTCAAACCTCAAGGCCCCCGGGTCGGGAGCCGCTACCACGGCAGATGGCAGCGAGGGTCCGCATTTCAAGGGGCGGCCGTGTCAGGCGCGGGCGACGGAGGGTCGAAGGTCCACTGCGTCTCGGCGCCGCCTGGCAGCACCAGCCAGCTCAGGCGCACGGGCCAATGCGGCGGCACGGGCGACAGCCAGACCTCGATGCGCGCGTCGTAGGGCCGCAGCGGCTCGCGCAGCCAGGCCAGCCCCGCTGACGGATCGTCCACCGCCACCGGGCGGAACCACCACAGGTCCAGGTCGCCGCGCGGCCCGGCGACCGACAGCCGCAGCGTCTGCGATCCGCGCTGCGCCGCCGGCAGCGCGTTGACCCGCGCCAGCATTTGCGGCAGCCAGCTGGCCCGGTCCTGCGTGCCGGGCGCCAGCGGCCATTCGCGGGTCGAGCCCGAGAAGCTGATCAGCCCCTTGTCGCGCTGGAAGTTCACCGCCCGCACCGGCCGCTCGCCCTTGAACTCCACCATGCGCTCGGGCGCCAGGCCGGCGCCGTCGAAACGGCCCCGGCTGAGCAGGTTCAGCAAGGGCTTGCCCGCCAGTTCGGCCTGCAGGCGCGAGCTGAACGCCCGGCCGTCCTGCTGCCACTGCCAGACGCCGTGGCCGATGGCCTCGCCGCGCTGGACGCGGAAGTCCAGCGTGGCCGACGGCACCAGCCGGGTCGGCTCGGCCAGCCCGACGAGCCCGCTGCCGCCCTCGCCCACCGCCGCGAGCGCCGGGGAGGCCGGGGCGACGACGCCCTGCAGCACCGGCGTTGCTGGCGGCGGGTTCGTCGCGTCGCCCGGCAGCGGGCGCGATCGATCGCGTTCCGGCGCCGGCTGCGGCAGTGACGACGAGGCGGTGGTGCGGTCCGCGGCGGTTGGGCGGGCCGGGGCCCGGACGGCGCCGCCCCGGTGCGCCGGGTCGGCCGCCGGCAGCGCCAGATCGCGCAGTGGCAGCCCGGCCACCGGCGGCCGCGGCGCGACGAGCTGCATCGGACGGACCGGCGCGCTGCGGCGGGCGGATGGGCCCGCGTCGCCCGGCCCGCGCAGCCAGCCGCCCAGCGCGTCCAGGCTCTGACCGTGAAACCAGGCCACCGCCAGCGCCAGCAGCCCGAAGGCCAGCCCGCGCCGCGCGCCGGCGGGCCACGGACGAGGGGCCGGGGGCCGGCCGGTGGAGGTCGCGGGCATTGGACAATGCTGCCACCAAACTCGCATCAGCCCATGAAACTTGCCACCTACAAGGACGGATCGCGCGACGGCCAGCTGGTGGTCGTCGCGCGCGACCTGGCCAGCGCCCATTACGCCAACGGCATCGCCACCCGGCTGCAGCAGGTGCTGGACGACTGGAACTTTCTGTCGCCGCAGCTTGAAGACCTGTCGACCACGCTGAACCACGGCAAGGCCCGCCACGCCTTTCCCTTCGACCCGGCGATGTGCATGGCGCCGCTGCCGCGCACCTACCAGCGAGTCGACGGCTCAGCCTACCGGAACCATGTCGCGCGGCTGCGCGCGGCGCGCGGCGCTGCGATGCCCGACCCCGCGCCCGGCGAACCGCTGATGTACCAGGGCGGCAGCGACGATCTCCTGGGCCCGTGCGATCCGGCGGCGTTCGCCAGCGCCGACGACGGCATCGACTTCGGCGCCGAGCTGGCGGTGATCACCGGCGACGTGGCGAGGGGCGCCAGCCCGGCGCAGGCCTTGGAAGGCGTGCGCCTGCTGATGCTGGCCAACGACTGGACGCTGCGCGAGCGGGAGCCGGCCGAGCTGGCCCAGGGCTTCGGCTTGCTGCAGAGCAAGCCCGCCACGGCCTTCGGTCCGGTGGCCGTCACGCTCGACGAGCTGGGCGAGTCCTGGCAGGGCGGCCGGCTGCACCTGACGCTGCGATGCCGCTGGAATGGCCGCCCGGTGGGCTCGTGCGACACCGGGCCCGAGATGAACTTTCACTTCGGCCAGCTGATCGCCCACCTCGCCCGCACCCGCAACGTGCGCGCCGGGAGCATCGTCGGCTCCGGACCGGTCAGCAACCAGGACGCCGCCAAGGGCTGCGCCTGCATCGCCGAGCAGCGCGCCATCGAAACGATCACCCACGGCGCGCCGCGCACCACCTACCTGCAGTTCGGCGACACGGTGCGCATCGAGGTCACGGGGCGGGATGGCCTGAGCCTGTTCGGCGCGATCGAGCAGACCGTGTCGGAGCCGGACTGATGCGCCGGCGCGGGGCGGTTCCACGCGCGGCGCGTCGAGGCCTGCTGGCCGTGCTGTTGCTGTGGAGGCTGTCTGCCGGCGCTGAGCCGAGCTGCCCGCCGCCGGCCCAGCCGCTGGACGCCGCCGCGGTGCGCCAGGGCCTGGCCGAGGCCCGGGACCACGGCTTTCTGTGGCAGGTCGACAAGGACGGCCGGCGCAGCTGGCTGTACGGCAGTCTCCACGTCGCGACGCGGGACTGGATGTTCCCCGGGCCGACGGTGCGCGCCGCGCTGCACGATGCCGACCAGGTCGCGCTGGAACTCGACGTGCTCGACCCGGACGTCCTGCGCCGCCTGCAGTCGGGCATGGCGGCCCGTCCCGGCGCTGCGCCGCTGCCGCCCGCGCTGGCCCGGCGCCTGCAGGCCCAGGCCGAGGCGGCCTGCGTCGGCGCGGCGCTGACCGGGCTGCGCCCGGAGATGCAGGCCATCACGCTCGAGGCGCTCGCCGGCCGCCGCCAGGGACTGGACCCGTCGTACGGCGTCGACGCCTTTCTGGCCGGCCTGGCGCACGGCCTGGGCAAACCGGTGATCTCGCTCGAAACGCCCGAGCAGCAGCTCGCGCTGCTCTTGCACGACGACCCGGCGCAGATCGAGGAGCAGGTCGGCCAGACACTGGACGAGCTGGAGCACGGCCAGGCCCAGCGGGTGACCGAGCGGCTCGCCCGCGACTGGGCGCAGGGCCGGCTCGACGACCTGCGGGACTACGCCCAGTGGTGCGACTGCATGACCACTGCCGAGCAACGCGATTTCCAGCGCCGCCTGATCGACGACCGCAACCTGCGGATGGCGCAGCGCATCGACGCGATGCACGCCGCCGGCCACCGCGTCTTCGTCGCCGTCGGGGCGCTGCACCTGGTCGGTCCGCAAGGCCTGCCGGCGCTGCTGGCGGCGCGCGGCTACCAGGTCCGCGCCGTGCCCTTGGGCGGGTCAGTCCCGAGCCGGAACGAGGCCGCGCCCGGCGCACAATGAACGCCAGCTCGTGACCTGACTGAAGGAGATCCGATGACCGCTGCGACCGATTTCGCCAAACTGGTGCCCGGGTTCGATTTTCTGCAAGGGCTGGTGAAGAACGCCGGCTCGGCGCTGCCCAACATCGGCCAATGGGTGGCGCCGACGCTGAACCCCGAGGAACTTGAAAAGCGCATCGAGGAGCTGCGCACGGTGCAGTTCTGGCTGGAGCAGAACGCACGCATGCTGGGCGCCACGATCCAGGCGATGGAGGTGCAGCGCATGACGCTGTCGACGCTCAAGACCATGAACGTCTCGATGGGCGACCTGCGCGACGCGATGACGCTCAAGACCCCCGAGGCCGCGCCGCCCGAGGTGGCCCCGCCGCCGCCCCCGGCCGCCCCCCGGCCCGCGGCGCGCCACAAGTCCAGGCCGGCACCGGCCGCCGCGGCCGCCGCCGCGGTCGACCCGATGCAGTGGTGGGGCGCGCTGACCAAGCAGTTCACCGAGCTGGCCGCCACCGCGATGAAGGACAGCGCCACCGACGCCGCCAAGAACCTCGCCGGCGCGATGGTCAAGCAATCGTTCGACGCCGCTGGCGAGACGCTGAAGAAGGCGGTGGAGATGCCCGGCGCCGTGGCGCAGAAGGCCGCGGCGGCCGCCGGTGCGGTGAGCTCTGCCGTGGGCGCAGCCGCCCGTCCGGCGCGCCGTCCCGCGGCCAAGACGCCTGCCAAGGCCGCCGCCAAGACGCCCACCCGTCCCACGCGCGCCAAGGCCCGCTGACCCGGCCCGCCGCTGACCCGCCATGCGCTGCGCCGGTCCGTTCCTGCCCGCCCACGCCACCCATCCCGATGGCCGCATGGCGCTGGCGCTGGCCGCAGCGCAGATCGACGCCCAGCGGGCCGCGCGCCCCGACTTCGTCGCGTCGCTGGGCCTGCTCTACCTGACCGACGCGCTCGCCGGCCAGGCCGCCGAGGTGCTGGCCGAGGCGCAACAGCGCTGGCCCGGCGTGCACTGGGCCGGCACGGTGGGCGTCGGCATCTGCGCCAGCGGGGTCGAATACGTCGACGAGCCGGCACTGGTGATGATGCTGACCGATCTGCCGGCCGACCAGTTCCGGCTCTTCCACGGCCGCCAGCCGCTGTCCGACCGGCCCGGCGACGGTGCGTGGACCGCGCTGGTCCATGCCGACCCGGCCACGCCGGAGCTGCCCGAGCTGCTCGCCGAGCTGGCGGATCGCACCGGCGCGCGCTACCTGTTCGGCGGCCTGGGCAGCTCGCGCGGACGCTGCCCGCAATGGGCCGACAGCGTGTACACCGGCGGCCTGTCGGGCGTGGCCTTCGGCCCCGGCGTCGCGCTGATCTCGCGCGTCACCCAGGGTTGCCAGCCGATCGGCCCGGTCCGGCACATCACCGCGGCCGAGGGCAACGTGGTGATCGCCCTCGACGAGCAGGCGGCATTGCCGCTGTTGCTGGGCGATGCCGGCGTCTCGCTGGAGCGCCCGCAGCAGGCGATGCAGCGCCTGCGCCAGACCCTGGTCGGCCTGACCGACGCGCGCGACGACGCGCTCGGCCGCGGCGGCCAGTTCGGCGCCGACACCCGGGTGCGCCACCTGATCGGCTTCGACCCGGCGCGCGACGCCCTTGCCGTGGCGGACACGCTGGAAACCGGCATGCAGCTGAGTTTCTGCGAGCGCAACGCCGAGGCGGCGCGGCGCGACCTGGTGCGCATCTGCACCGAAATCCGCGAAGAGGTCGAGGCCGGCGCGACGGCGCTGGCCGCGGGCGACGACCCGTCGCCGCCCGCCGGCCGGCAGATCGCCGGCGCGATCTACGTCAGCTGCACCGGCCGTGGCGGCGCCCACTTCGGCGGCCCGTCGGCCGAGCTGCGCATCGTGCGCCAGGCGCTGGGCGACGTGCCGCTGGTCGGCTTCTTCGCCGCTGGCGAAATCGCCCGCCACCACCTCTACGGCTACACCGGCGTGCTGACCGTGTTCCTGACCGAGCCGCCCGCTTGACGCAGGCGGGCGCGTCGGGCGGGTACGCCAGCGCTCCCGCGATCCGCCGGGCAGGTCCATGCAGCGGGGACCACGAGAAGTTGTCAGTCGCGCTCACGCCTCCGATCACCGTCTGCCCCTCTTTCGGCCGAGTCCTTGTCCGCGCTGCGGTGGCACCTCACGCAGTTCTCGACGTCGCGGATGCCTTCCTCCTCGTGTTCGGCGCGCACGTTCGCCGGCGTATGCTCGTGGCATCCGTAGCAGGTGTAGCGCCCGTAGTCATTGCCGGTGTGGCAGGTCGCGCAGGTGGTGTCGTGGTCACGGTCGAGCGCGAAGGACTTGCCGTGATCGAAGGTGGCCGGCTTCCATGCGGCGGTTGCGTGGCACTGTCCGCAGTGACCCTGGATCCGCCGGTGCAAGGTGTCGGACGGCGCCTTGTGGCAGGCGGTGCACGGGGCGTTCTTGGCCAGCCGCGCATGGTCGAAGGAGGCCGGCTTCCAGCCCCGCGGGCTGTGGCACTGGCTGCATCCGGCCGTCAGATCGCGGTGGACGTCGTTCTTCGGCGCGGCATGACACGCATCGCAGCGGTCGCGGGTGGCCGCGCGCAGCAAGTCGTGCGAGAACGGCTTGCGGCTGCGCTGCGTGAGCCGGGGGCCGGCGTGGTCGCTGTGGCAGGCGACGCAGTCCTGTTCGATCAGCTGCTGGTGGAACGACGATGTCCGTCCCTGCCGAGTCAGCACCGCGCCTCGGGTCGAGCGCAGGCCGATGTCGGCCAGGGCGTGACACTCGACACAACGTTGCGCCGCCGCCCCGCGCCAGGGGGCATGGCAGGCGAAGCAGTCCGTCGCCAGCCCGGCGTGGCCCCGCGACAAGGTCCCGGGACTCACCATCAACTGCGGGTAGACGAAGGCCAGCGCCACCAGCGCGACCAGGTTGGCCGCGATGACGATGAGCAGCCAGGGCGGGCGCTTCACTTCCAGCCCCAGAAGAGAAACACGGCGACGATGTGGGCCAGTGCAAGTACCACGAACGCCAGCGTGATCGGCAGGTGGACCACACGCCACTTCCGGACCGCGTCGAAGGTCAGACTGTCCCAGTACGTGCGGTCCTCGAGCTCCGCGGCCGACAAGCCCTGCCGGCGCATGCGCTGCTGGGCCTCGGCCAGCCGGCGGCGCGAGCGGTCCAGCAGGAACTTGCCGGTCAGGCCGCTGATCACGTTGACCAACATGGCCGCCACCGCGAGCCAGCCGAGGATCGCGTTGAAATGGATGCCGGCATGCACCAGCACCAGCAGCGATCCCAGCCAGGCCAGGCCTTCGTGCCAGCGCAGCAGCCGCGCCGGCTGGCCCGCGCGGATCAGCCGGTGCTTGCGCAGCGAGTAGACCGAGGAGGCCAGGATCAGCAGCGTGCCGGGGATGCCCAGGTAACGGCCGACCCACACCACATCGAGCAGGTGCAGCAGCGCATCGAGCAGCAGCGTGAAGCCCACCAGGACGGAGATGCCACCCAGGAAGGGCAGCACCTCGCGGCGGAACAGGCGGGCCTGCATGGCCTCAGGCCTCCAGAACCAAGGCCGACGACGGCCGGCCGACGCACATCAGGCAGTGGCCCGGCGCCAGGTCGTGGTCGGGCGGGCTCGCGTAGTGCACGGAGCCGTTGGCCAGGCGCGTCTCGCAACTGCCGCAGCTGCCGGAACGACAGCCCGAGTCCACGGCCACGCCGTGACGTTCGGCGAATTCGAGCAGGTTGGCATCCTGCCCGTCCCACACCAGCGTCCGGCCGGAGCGACTGAATCGGATCTCGACGGGCGCCGACGGGACGGCCGCCGCGCCTGTGCGGTCGAAAGGCAGCGTCACGGAGGCCGGGCCGAAGGCCTCGAAGTGCAGATCGTCGTGCGGCACGCCCCACTCTGCCAAGGCCGGCACCAGGCTCTGCATCATGGCGGGAGGTCCGCAGACGTAGAACTGGTGGCGCCCGTGCGGCAGCGTGCGCTTGAGCAGCTCGACGTCGACGTGACCGGCGTGCTGGTAGTCCGCCCCCGGCCGGTCTTGGGGTCCGGGGCGGCTGTAGGCCACCGTCAGGGTGAGCTGCGGGTACGAGGCCGCCATCTCCTGCAGCGGCGCCTTGAAGGCCTGTTCGGCGCCGTTGCGCAGGCCGTAGACCAAGTGGACGCGACGGCCGGGCTGCTCGGTCAGGCACCAGCGGAGCATGCTCATCATCGGCGTGATGCCGATGCCTCCAGCCACCAGCACGGCGGGCACGCTGGCGTCGGGGTCGATGAAGAAGTGACCCGACGGTGCCTTCGCCCTGAGCACGTCGCCGACCTGGATCCGGTCATGAAAGTGACTCGACGACAGGCCCGGTGACAGTTCGGGTCGGTCGGATGGTGCCGGCACGCGCTTGACCGTGATCCGGTAAGCGCCCGGGTCGGGCCGGTCGGACAGCGAATAGCAGCGCGTCACCGTGCACGCCTCGCCGCGGGCGTCGGGCACGTCGAGCGAGAACGTCAGGAACTGGCCGGGCTTGAAGGGCGGCAGCGCCGCGCCGTCCACCGGCACCAGGGTGTAGGAACACTGCGTTTTTGCCGCATCTTCGTAGCTGCGCGAGCGCACCCGGAATTCGCGCCAGCCCGCCCACGCGGCACCGGGCGCCGGCGCCTCGGGTTCGGCCACGATGGGCAGGACCGACGCCGTGCCGCGTCGCCGCCACAGCACGAACCCGATCCCTGCCGCGAGTTGGAAGAGCAGCGCGGCAGCGATCCAGGCCAGAAGTTGGGCAACAGTCACGCGGAAGGTCCGCCAAGAACTCGGTGGGTGTGGACGATTCTGGTATCCGCGTGGTGTCCCGCCGTTGACAGTGGTCAATCACGAGAGAGGCTCGCGGCAATGGGACGCCGTTGACGGCTGTCACTGTGCAGCCAAGGACGTCGCTCGCCGCAGGAGGGCTCCTCCGGAACGCCCTTCACGGACCGCTTCGAGCCCTCTCCTTCCACCTCCCCAGTGATGGGCAGCGGACCAACGGATGGCCCGTGCGCCCTCACGCCGCGCCGAAGTTCTCCGGCATCTGCACCGCCACCACCTCGCCGCGCGCGGTGACCACGCCGCGCGACGAGACCGTGGTCTCGACGATCACCTTGCGACCCTTGACCTCCTTGATCCGGCCCCGGATCTCCAGCTCGGCGTCGATCGGGGTGGGCTTCAGGTAGTCCACGTGCAGCGAGCCGGTGACGAAGCGAAATCCCGGCTGGGTGTCCATCTCGCGGTGCTCGGCGCGGTACATCGCCGCGGCCGCGGTGCCGGTGCTGTGGCAATCGATCAGCGAGGCGATCAGGCCGCCGTAGGTGAACCCAGGCACCGCCGTGTGGTACGGCTCGGGCCGGAAGCGGGTCACGGTCTCGTCGCCCTCCCAGAAGGTCTTGATCCGGTGACCGTGCGGGTTGAGCGAGCCGCAGCCATAGCAGTGCGACACGCTCTCGGGGTAGTGGTCCTGAAAGGCCTTCATGCGATCTCCGCGGGGATATCCGTCCAGGCCTGATTCTCGCCGGGAGGCCGGTCGATTCCCGCCGCCCAGGTCAAAAGCGTTTTGACCGCACGGCGGCCGCAGCGCTCGCGGAGTGGCCGGGTGCGGCAGTACAGTTGCCCCTTGCTCTCGCCCGCGCCCCGCGGGCCGCCGCCGCCCATGACTGCCCTGACCGATTCCGCCGCCTCCCCGCCCACGCCCGCCGAGCGCGCCGCCCGCCAGGCCGACGTGGTGGCCGCCCTGCAGGCGGTGCTGCCGGCCCATGCGCTGCTGTGGCAGGCCGAGGACACCGTGCCCTACGAATGCGACGGCCTGACCGCCTTTCGCGAGCGTCCGCTGGTGGTCGCGCTGCCCGAGACCAACGAGCAGGTGGCCGCCGTGCTGCGCACCTGCCACCGGCTGCAGGTGCCGGTGGTGGCGCGCGGCGCCGGCACCGGCCTGTCGGGCGGCGCGCTGCCGAACGCGATGGGGGTCACGCTGGGGCTGGCGCGCTTCAACCGCATCCTCCAGCTCGACAAGTTCAGCCGCACCGCGGTCGTCCAGTGCGGCGTGCGCAACCTGGCGATCAGCGAGGCGGCGGCGCCGCTGGGCCTGTACTACGCGCCCGACCCGTCGAGCCAGATCGCCTGCACCATCGGCGGCAACGTGGCCGAGAACTCGGGCGGCGTGCACTGCCTCAAGTACGGCCTGACGGTGCACAACGTGCTCAAGGTCAAGGGCTACACGGTCGAGGGCGAGGCGATCGAGTTCGGCGCCGACGCGCTCGACGCGCCGGGCCTGGACCTGCTGGCCGTGCTGGTCGGCAGCGAGGGCATGCTGGCGGTGGTGACCGAGGTCACCGTCAAGCTCACGCCCAAGCCGCAGCTCGCGCGCTGCATCATGGCCAGCTTCGACGACGTACGCCGCGCCGGCGAGGCGGTGGCCGGCATCATCGCCGCCGGCATCATCCCGGCCGGGCTGGAGATGATGGACAAGCCGATGACCGCGGCGGTCGAGGATTTCGTCCACGCCGGCTACGACCTGGACGCCGCGGCCATCCTGCTGTGCGAGAGCGACGGCACGGCGGAGGAGGTCGAGGAAGAGATCGCCCGCATGCAGGCGGTGCTGACGCAATGCGGCGCCACCCGCATGGCGGTGAGCGAGACCGAAGCCCAGCGCCTGAAGTTCTGGAGCGGACGCAAGAACGCCTTCCCGGCCTCGGGCCGCATCAGCCCGGATTACATGTGCATGGACAGCACGATCCCGCGCAAGCGCCTGGCCGACATCCTGCTGGCGATCGCCGAGATGGAGAAGAAGTACGCGCTGCGCTGCTGCAACGTCTTCCATGCCGGCGACGGCAACCTGCATCCGCTGATCCTGTTCGATGCCAACGACCCCGACCAATGGCACCGCGCCGAACTGTTCGGTGCCGACATCCTCGAAACCAGCGTCGCGATGGGCGGCACCGTCACCGGCGAACACGGCGTCGGCGTCGAGAAGCTCAACTCGATGTGCGTGCAGTTCAGCGCCGAGGAACGCGAGCAGATGTTCGGCGTCAAGCGCGCCTTCGACCCGGTCGGCCTGCTCAACCCCGGCAAGGTCGTGCCGACGCTGCACCGCTGCGCCGAGTACGGCAAGATGCACGTGAGTCGCGGCCTGCTGCCGTTCCCGAACCTGGAGCGCTTCTGATGAACGCCGCGTCCAACCATGACGCCGCCGTGCTGGACGCCCTGGTGTCCGCCGTGCGCGACGCCGCCGCCGGCGAGCACCCGCTGTGCATCCGCGGCAGCGGCAGCAAGGATTTTCTGGGCGGCCCGCTCAACGGCGCGCCGCTCGACCTGAGGCCGCTGCGCGGCATCTCGTCCTACGAGCCGACCGAGCTGGTGGTCACCGCGCGCGCCGGCACGCCGCTGGCCGAGCTGGAGGCGGCGCTGGCCGAACAAGGCCAATGCCTGCCGTTCGAGCCGCCGCGCCATGGCGGCGGCGGCACGGTGGGCGGCATGGTGGCTGCGGGCCTGGCCGGCCCGGCGCGGGCCGCGGTCGGCGGGGTGCGCGACTACGTGCTCGGGGCCACGCTGCTCAACGGCCGGGGCGAGTTGCTGAGCTTCGGCGGCCAGGTGATGAAGAACGTCGCGGGCTACGACGTCTCGCGCCTGCTGGCCGGCTCGATGGGCGTGCTGGGCGTGATCTGCGAGGTCTCGCTGAAGGTGCTGCCGGTGGCCCCGGCGACGCTGACGCTGCGCTTCGAGCTCGACCAGCCCAGCGCGCTGCGCCGCCTCAACGAATGGGCCGGCCAGCCGCTGCCGATCAACGCCAGTGCCTGGTGGGAAGGCATGCTGGTGCTGCGCCTGCGCGGTGCCCAGGCGGCGGTGGCCGCCGCCGCCCACCGGCTCGGCGGCGAGACCGTGCCCGAGCCGATGGCCTCCCAGTTCTGGCAGGGCCTGCGCGACCAGAACGACGAATTCTTCTCGCTCGCCGCCGAGGCGGTGGCCGCGGGCGCGACGCTGTGGCGGATGTCGGTGGCCGCCACCGCCCCCAAGCTCGATCTGCCGGGCGAGCCGCAACTGATCGAGTGGGGCGGCGCGCAGCGCTGGATCGTCTCGTCCCTGCCCGCCGCCCGCCTGCACGCGGTGGCCGCCGACGCGCGCGGCCACGCCAGCATGTTCCGTGGCGGCGACCGCTCGAACGGCGTCGGCGCCGCCTTGCCCGAAGCCGTGATGCGGGTGCACCACGGCCTGAAGCGGGCCTTCGACCCGGCCGGCATCTTCAACCGCCAGCGGCTGCTGCCGACGCTGTGATGCAGCGCCTGCGCCGCTCCTGCCCGCGCGCCCGCGCCGGCGCACCGGCCCAGGCCGCCGCATGAACCTGCTGCGGGGCTTCGCGCTGCTGCTGCTGTGCCAATCGGCCGGCGAGGCGCTGGTGCGCCTGACCGGGCTGCCGCTGCCCGGCCCGGTGCTGGGCATGGGCCTGCTGCTGCTGGCGTTGCGCTGGCCGGCGCTGCGCGGCCCGGCCGAGAGCGCCGCCGACGGCCTGCTGGGTCATTTGTCGCTGCTGTTCGTGCCGGTGGGCGTGGGCGTGATCACCCACCTGGATCTGCTGGCCGAGTACGGCGGCCGGATGCTGATCGCGATCGTCGTCTCGACGCTGGCCGGGCTGGCGGTGACGGCGCTGGTGCTGCGCGCGCTGCTGGTGCCGCGCGGCAAGGCGGGCTGACCCATGCGCAGCTTCGTCGAGCTCTGGGTCTACATGTCGGCCACGCCCTTGTTCGGGCTGACCGCCACCGTCTCGGTCTACGTCGCGGCGCAGTGGGCCTACCAGCGGCTGGGCCACGCGCCCTGGGCCAACCCGGTGCTGTGGAGCGTGGTGGTGATCGCGCTGCTGCTGGTGGCCACGCGCACGCCCTACCCGAGCTATTTCAGCGGTGCGCAGTTCATCCACTTCCTGCTCGGCCCGGCAGTCGTCGCGCTGGCGTGGCCGATGTGGCAGCGCCGCGCCCAGCTGCGCGAGCGGGCCGGCGCGCTGCTGCTGGCCGCGCTGGCCGGCGGGGCGGCCGCCAGCGCGACGGCGGTGGCCACAGGCTGGGCGCTGGGCCTGCCGCGCGACGTGCTGCGCTCGCTGGCGCCCAAATCGGTCACCGCGCCGGTGGCGATGGGCATTGCCGAGCAGATCGGCGGCATCCCGGCGCTGGCCGCGGTGTTCGCGGTGCTGACCGGCCTGACCGGCGCGCTGCTGGGCAAGTACCTGTTCGACGCGCTGGGCGTGCGCACGCCCGAGGTGCGCGGCTTCGCGCTGGGCACGGCGGCCCACGGCATCGGCGCCGCCCGCGCGCTGCAGGTCAACCCCGATGCCGGGGCCTACGCCGGCCTGGCGCTGGGCCTGCAGGTGGTGCTGGCCTCGCTGCTGCTGCCGCTGATGTTCCGCCTGTTCTGACCGCACTTTCACCCGGACCGACTTCCCCATGCAAACCCACCTGGCACCCGAATTCGCCGGCACCCCCGACGGCCAGGCCGCCGAGGCCATCCTGCGCAAGTGCGTGCATTGCGGCTTCTGCACCGCCACCTGCCCGACCTACCAGCTGCTGGGCGACGAGCTCGACGGCCCGCGCGGCCGCATCTACCTGATGAAGCAGGTGCTGGAAGGCGGCGCGGTCACGCGCGCCACCCAGGCCCACCTGGACCGCTGCCTGACCTGCCGCAACTGCGAGACCACCTGCCCCAGCGGCGTGCAGTACGGCCAGCTGGTGGAGATCGGCCGCCGCGTCGTCGACGCCCAGGTTGAGCGGCCGCGGGGCGAGCGTGCGATGCGCTGGCTGCTGAAGGAGGGCCTGACCTCGCCGGCCTTCGCCCCGGCGATGAAGCTGGGCCAGACGCTGCGCCCGCTGCTGCCGGCCTCGCTGCAACGCAAGGTGCCGGAAAAGGCCGGCGCCGCGGCCCACCGCTGGCCCACCCGCAGCCATCCGCGCAAGGTGCTGATGCTGATGGGCTGCGTGCAGCCGGCGATGCTGCCCAACATCAACTCGGCCACCGCCCGGGTGCTGGACGCCGCCGGCATCCAGACCCTGGTGGCGGACGACGCCGGCTGCTGCGGCGCGATCCGCAGCCACCTGGGCGACCTGCAGGGCGGCCTGGCCGACATGCGCCGCAACATCGACGCCTGGTGGCCGCTGGTCGAGGGACTGACCGATGCCGGCGCCGTCGAAGCCATCGTGATGAACGCCAGCGGCTGCGGCGCCACCGTGAAGGAGTACGGCCACGCGCTGGCCGCCGACCCGGCCTATGCCGACAAGGCCGCCCGCATCAGCACGCTGACGCGCGACCTGAGCGAATTGCTGCCCGACCTGGTGCCGCGCCTGAAGCCGCTGATCGAGCGGCGGCGCACCCGCCAGGAGGCCGAAGACGCCGAGCCGGTGCCGCTGGCCTACCACCCGCCCTGCACGCTGCAGCACGCCCAGCAGCTGCGCGGCGGCGTCGAGACCCACCTGGCCGCGCTCGGCTTCGACGTCCGGACCGCCCCCTGTGACAGCCACCTGTGCTGCGGCTCGGCCGGCACCTATTCGGTGCTGCAACCCGAGCTGGCGCTGCAGCTGCGCGACCGCAAGCTCAAGGCGCTGGCGCCGGTGCAGGCCGAGGTGATCGTGTCGGCCAACATCGGCTGCATCCAGCACCTGCAGTCGGGCAGCGAGCGCCCGGTGCGGCATTGGGTCGAGGTGCTGGACGAGGCGCTGGCGCGCGGCGAGCCGCCGGGGTTCTGAGCGCCGCCGGCGCTGTGCCGCGATGCCCCCGCACGACCCATGGCCCCCCCATCGATCACCGCCATCCGCCCCGCCCGCTGGCCCGCGGACCTGGCCACGGTGCGCCGCCTGTTCCGCGACTATGCGGACCGCCTGGACGTCGACCTGTGCTTCCAGGGCTTCGAGGCCGAGCTGGCGCAGCTGCCGGGCCGCTACGCCCCGCCTGCAGGCCAGCTGCTGCTGGCCTGGCGCGGCGACGAGGCGGTGGGCTGCGTGGCGCTGAGGCCGCTCGATGCGCGGGTCGGCGAAATGAAGCGGCTCTACGTCAGCCCGCAGGCCCGCGGCGAGCAGCTGGGTCGCCGCCTCGTCGAGCAGCTGTGCCAGGCGGCCCGCGACGCCGGCTACGAGCGCCTCGTCCTCGACACGCTGCCGAGCATGGCGGCGGCGCAGGCGCTGTACCGGTCGATCGGGTTCCGCCCGGCCGAGGCCTACGGGTTCAATCCGGTGCCGGGCGCGACCTTCCTGTCGCTGGAGCTCTGACCGGCACCGCTTTCGGCGGACAATCGAAGGCTGTTCGACTCTTCCCGGGCGCCGCCTGTTTCGCGGCCCACCCGGTCTGGCCATGACCTACAGCGTCAAGGAAATCTTCTACACCCTGCAGGGTGAGGGCGCCAATGCCGGGCGCCCGGCGGTGTTCTGCCGCTTTGCCGGCTGCAACCTGTGGAGTGGCCGCGAGGCCGACCGCGCCAGCGCGATCTGCCAGTTCTGCGACACCGATTTCGTCGGCACCGACGGCACGCTGGGCGGCAAGTTCGACAGCGCCGCGGCGCTGGCCGACACGATCGCCGCGCAGTGGCCGGCCGGCGCCGCGCCGGGCCTGGTGGTGCTGACCGGCGGCGAACCGCTGCTGCAGGTGGACGCGGCCTTGATCGACGCGCTGCATGCGCGCGGCTTCACGCTGGCGGTGGAAACCAACGGCACGCTGGCGCCGCCGCCCGGGCTGGACTGGATCTGCGTCAGCCCCAAGGCCGGCGCCCCGCTGGTGCTGACCGCCGGGCAGGAGCTGAAGCTGGTGATCCCGCAGGAGGGACTGGACCTGGACGCGCTCGCCGCGCTGCCCTTCGAGCACCACTTCCTGCAGGCGATGGACGGCCCGCTGGCGCGCCGCAACGCCGAGATCGCCGTGGCCGCCTGCCTGGCCGACCCGCGCTGGCGCCTGTCGGTGCAGACGCACAAGCTGCTGGGCATCCGTTGAACCCGAACCTGAAGCATCCGATGAAGTACGAACTGAGCCAGACCTTTTATTTCGAGGCCGCCCACACGCTGCGCCGCCAGATCGATGCCGAACCCAGCCTGCGCATCCACGGCCACACCTACATCGCCGAGGTCACGCTGGCCGGCCAGCCCGACCCGGCCAGCGGCATGCTGGTCGACCTGGCGCACCTGCGCCGCGCGATCGAGACGCTGCGCCGCGAGCTGGACCACCGCTTCCTGGACGAGGTCAAGGGCCTGGGGCCGGCGACGCTGGAAAACCTCTGCACCTACATCTGGCGTGCGATGGAGTTGCTCTACGGGGCGCAGCTGGCCTGCGTCGAGGTGCGCCGCGACGCCAGCGGCGACGCCTGCCGGGTGCGGCGCTGAACGGCGGGACGGGACAGGCCCGTCCGCCCGGTCACTTCTTCGCGGCGGCCGCTGGCTTCACCGGTGCGGCCAGCAGGTTGCGCAAGGTCTGCTCGTGCAAGGCCACGCGCACGGCGGCGCCCGGCACCCGCACACGGGTTTCGCTGCGGGCCTTGTGGATCTTGGCGCGGGTGCGCTTGAGCGCGATCTTGTGGCGGGAGCGGGTGGTCATCAAAGGCTTTCGGGAACGCAAGGAGACGTCAGCCCGGCGCGCAGACTGACGCGTCGATCATAGTCCGCACCCCGGGCCGTCCCGGGCACGCGACAATGGACCGGCGGGACCACGTCCCCTCCGCCCATCCCTCTCCTGTCTGCTCGATGCTGGATCTCGCCGCCCTCTGTCTCGTCGTCACCGCGCTGCTGGCCTGGGTCAACCAGCGCTTCATCCGCCTGCCGATCGCGATCGGCGTGATGGTGATGGCGATGACCCTTTCGCTGACCCTGGTCGGGCTCGATGCGATGGGCCTGGCGATGGGCCTGCACACGCAGGCGCGCAGTTGGCTCGGGGCGATCGACTTCGAGAAGCTGCTGATGCAGGGCATGCTGTCGATGCTGTTGTTCGCCGGCGCTCTGCATGTGGATTTGAGCCAGTTGCGCGCGATGCGCTGGCAGGTCGGGGTGCTGGCGGGCGTCGGGACCGTGGCGTCGACGCTGGTGGTTGGCCTGGGCGCCTGGTGGGTGCTGCCGTGGGTGGGCGTGACGCTGCCCCTCTTGCACTGCCTGCTGTTCGGTGCCCTGATTTCGCCGACCGACCCGATCGCCGTGATGGGCATCCTGAAGACCGCCGGTGCGCCGAAGAAACTCGAACTGGTGCTCGCCGGCGAATCGCTGTTCAACGACGGGGTGGGCGTGGTGATTTTCTCGCTGCTGCTGGGCTTGCTGGCAGGAGGTGGCATCCCGACCGTCGGCCAGGCTGGACTGATGTTGCTGCACGAGGCCGGCGGCGGCCTGCTGTTCGGCGCGCTGCTGGGTTATGCCTGCTTCCGGCTGCTGCGCAGCGTCGACAGCTACCAGGTCGAGGTGCTGCTGACCCTGGCCACGGTGATCGGCGGCTATGCGCTCGCGCCGGCACTGCACGTCTCCGGCCCGCTGGCGATGGTCGTGGCCGGCCTGGTGGTGGGCGACCACGGCCGTCGGCTGGCAATGTCCGACACGTCGCGCCATCACGTCGACCTGTTCTGGGAACTGCTCGACGAGATCCTGAACGCGGTGCTGTTCGTGCTGATCGGGCTGGAGATGCTGCTGATCCCGTTCTCGCCGCGCCTGCTGCTGGCCTGCGGGCTGAGCATCGCCGTCACGCTGGCCGCCCGCGTGCTGACGGTGGGCCTGCCGGTGGGCCTGCTGCCGCGGGTCTTCAAGCTGCCGCCGGGCTCGTGGAAGGTGCTGGTGTGGGGCGGCCTGCGCGGCGGCATCTCGGTCGCGCTGGCGCTGTCGCTGCCCGTCGGGCCGCAGCGCGAGACCGTCCTCGCGCTGACCTACGGCATCGTCGTGGCTTCGATCCTGGGCCAGGGACTGACGATAGGTCGCGTGGTCCGGCGCGCACTGCGGACCGCGGGCTGAGACAGGCGGCACCGGCAAGGCACGGCGGCCCGGCCGTCAGCTCAGCGACCGCAAGGCGTCGATCGCCTGTTCGATCCGCTCCACCGGGTGGATCGTCAGCCCGTCGATCGGCTTCTTCGGCGCGTTGGCCTTGGGCACCACGGCCACCGAGAAGCCCAGCTTGGCGGCCTCGCGCAGCCGCTCCTGGCCGCGCGGCGCCGGGCGCACCTCGCCGGCCAGGCCGACCTCGCCGAACGCGATGAAGCCGCGCGGCAGCGGCCGGCCGCGCAGCGAGCTCTGGATCGCCAGCAGCACCGCCAGGTCGGCCGCCGGCTCGCTGATGCGAACGCCGCCCACCGCGTTGACGAACACGTCCTGGTCCATGCAGGCCACGCCGGCATGGCGGTGAAGCACCGCCAGCAGCATCGCCAGGCGGTCGCGGTCCAGGCCCACGCTGAGACGGCGCGGGCTGGGGCCGCCGGCATCGACCAGCGCCTGGATCTCGACCAGCAGCGGCCGCGTGCCCTCCAGCGTCACCAGCACGCAGGAGCCCGGCACCGGCTCGGCGTGCGTGGACAGGAAGATCGCGCTCGGGTTGGTGACGCCCTTGAGCCCCTTCTCGGTCATCGCGAAGACGCCGATCTCGTTGACCGCGCCGAAGCGGTTCTTGATCGCGCGGATCAGGCGGAAGCTGCTGTGCGTGTCGCCCTCGAAGTACAGCACCGTGTCGACGATGTGCTCGAGCACGCGCGGCCCGGCCAGCGCGCCCTCCTTGGTCACGTGGCCCACCAGCACCACGGTGCAGCCGCCGCTCTTGGCGGTGCGGGTGAGCTGGGCCGCGCATTCGCGCACCTGGGCCACCGAGCCCGGCGCGCTGCTGAGCTGCTCGGAGTACAGGGTCTGGATCGAGTCGATGACGCAGAACGCGGGTTGTTCGGCCTCGATCGTCGCCAGGATCTTCTCCAGGTTGATCTCGGCCAGCACCCGCACCGTCGCGCCGCTCAGGCCCAGCCGGCGCGCGCGCAGCGCCACCTGCGCCGGCGATTCCTCGCCGGTCACGTACAGCACCTTCATGCGCGAGGCCAGCGCATCCAGCGCCTGCAGCAGCAGCGTGCTCTTGCCGATGCCGGGGTCGCCGCCGATCAGCACCACCCCGCCTTCGACGATGCCGCCGCCCAGCACGCGGTCCAGCTCGTCCAGCCCGGTGGGTGTGCGCGAGACGTCGCCGGCCTCGATCTCGCTCAGCGTGCTCACCGGCTGCGAGCTGGCCAGCGCCTGGTAGCGGTTCTTCGAGGCGGCGGCCGGCGCCTCGGCCACCGTTTCCTCCAGCGTGTTCCAGGCCTTGCAGTGCGGGCACTGGCCCAGCCAGCGCGGCGCGCTGCCGCCGCACTCGGCACAGGTGTAAACGGTCTTGGCTCGGGACATGGCGGAACGAAGGGGAATGGCGGCGGTGCGGGCGATTCTCTCAGGCCACCCCACTACACTGGACGCCCCCCAGCCTTGCCGCGCGGAGCCCGCCTTGGAACTGTCGACCTGGATCACCTTCTTTCTGGCCACGGTGGCCATCAGCCTGTCGCCCGGGCCGGGCGCGCTGGCGGCGATGAGCGCCGGCCTGGGCCACGGCTTCCGGCGCGGCCAGGCGATCGCCTTCGGGCTCGCGCTGGGCGTGTGGACGCAGCTGCTGGTGGTGGGCATCGGGCTGGGCGCGCTGCTGTCGGCGTCCGAATCGGCCTTCGCCACGCTCAAGTGGCTGGGCGTGGCCTACCTGATCTGGCTGGGCGTGCAGCAATGGCGCTCGGCCGCCGCGCCGCTGGCCGCCCCGGTCGATGCGCCGCAGGCCAGCCGCGCCAGCCTGGTGCGGCGCGGCTGGACGGTGAACTCGCTGAACCCCAAGGGCACGGTGTTCCTGCTCGCGGTGGTGCCGCAGTTCATCGACCCGGCCCGGCCGATGCTGGCGCAATACCTCGCGATCGCCGCCACCTTCGGCCTGGTCGAGTGCTCGGTGATGACCGGCTACGCGGCGCTGGCCTCGCGCGTGCTGCGGCTGCTGCGCACGCCGCGCCAGATCCGCGTGCTGAACCGCAGCATCGGCGGCCTGTTCATTGGCGCCGGGCTGCTGCTGGCCAGCTTCCGCCGCAGCCACTGAGGACAGTGGCCATGACGGTTACCGCGTCCGCGTCCGAGATCAAGCCGCCGTATTACGCGGTGATCTTCAGCAGCCAGCGCAGCGAGGTGGCCGAGGGCTACACCGAGACCGCCGAGCGCATGCTGGCGCTGGCCGCCGAGCAGCCCGGCTACCTGGGCGTGGACAGCGTGCGCGACGCCGACGGTGCCGGCATCACGGTGTCGTACTGGCGCACGCTGGACGACATCGCCGCCTGGCGCCGCAACGCCGAGCACACCGAGGCCCGCAACGCCGGCCGGGCGCAGTGGTACAGCGACTTCCGGGTGCGCATCGCCAAGGTGGAGCGCGAGTACGGCTGGCAGACGCAGGACGGCTTGGCCGACCCCATTGCCCCTTCAGCCGCGCCCTAAAATCAGCGTTTTACGCACCCTACACCCCGAAGGAATGGCCATGGGCATGGAAGACCGCGACGGCAAGATCTGGATGGACGGACAGCTGGTGGACTGGCGTGACGCCAAGATCCATGTGCTGACTCACACGCTGCACTACGGCTGCGGAGCCTTCGAGGGCGTGCGCGCCTACAAGACCGCCCGTGGCACGGCCATCTTCCGCCTGCGCGAGCACACCGAGCGCCTGCTGAACTCGGCCAAGATCCTGCGCATGAAGGTGCCGTTCAGCGTCGAGCAGCTCGAAGACGCCCAGAAGGCCGTGGTGCGCGAGAACCACCTGGAAAGCTGCTACCTGCGCCCGCTGGTCTGGATCGGTTCGGAGAAGCTGGGCGTCAGCCCCAAGGGCAACCAGATCCACGCGATGGTCGCCGCCTGGTCCTGGGGCGCCTACCTGGGCGAAGAGGGCATGAAGCGCGGCATCCGCGTCAAGGTCAGCAGCTACACCCGCCACCACGTCAACATCACGATGACCCAGGCCAAGGCGGTGAGCAACTACACCAACTCGATCCTGGCCAACATGGAAGCCACCGAGGACGGCTACGACGAGGCGATGCTGCTGGACGCCTCCGGCTTCGTCTCGGAAGGCGCCGGCGAGAACCTGTTCGTGGTGAAGAACGGCGTGGTCTACACGCCCGACCTGTCGGCCGGCGCGCTCAACGGCATCACCCGCAACACCATCTTCCACATCTGCCAGGACCTGGGCCTGAAACTGGTGGAAAAGCGCATCACCCGCGACGAGGTCTACATCGCCGACGAGGCCTTCTTCACCGGCACCGCCGCCGAGGTGACGCCGATCCGCGAGCTCGACCGCATCGAGATCGGCAGCGGCTCGCGCGGCCCGATCACCGAGAAGATCCAGAGTGCGTTCTTCGACATCGTCAACGGCCGCAACGACAAGTACGCGCACTGGCTGACGCCGGTCTGAGCCCCGCCCCGACCCCACCCAACGAGACCCCCATGAGCGAACAAGCCAAGGCTGTTGTCGAAGTGAGCGCCGCCGACCTGCAGGGCGACGGCGTCGTCTTTTGCCCGAACCCGAAGATGACCCTGTGGAGCACCCACCCCAAGGTCTACGTGGACCTGAGCCACGGCGGCCAGGGCGTGTGCCCTTACTGCGGCACCGTCTACCGCCTGAAGGCCGGCGAGAAGATCGCCCACGGGCACTGAAACTGGCGCACCCGGTTGCGGGGTACCGCAACCACCCTCCGGGAGGGTTCGCAGGCCGCTTCGGAGCGGCCGTGCGCTGGCCTGCGGTGGCGCACCCGGTTGCGGGGTACCGCAACCACCCTCCGGGAGGGTTCGCAGGCCGCTTCGGAGCGGCCGTGCGCTGGCCTGCGGTGGCGCTCCCGGTTGCGGGGTACCGCAACCACCCTCCGGGAGGGTTCGCAGGCCGCTTCGGAGCGGCCGTGCGCTGGCCTGCGGTGGCGCTCCCGGTTGCGGGCTACCGCAACCGCTGTCAGTGGGCTCAGCGAGGCTGTGCGGCGGCGCGGCGCAAGTCCAGCAGGCAGCGCAGTTGCCGCGCTATTGGGCGAGGCAGCGGGAAGCTGCCGTCCAGCATCGCCCGGGTCAGTGCGGCGGTGCTGTCGGCGTCGATGGCGGCGGGCAACTCGGGCAGGCTGTCCAGCGAGCCGCCCTGCGCCTCGACCGACAGCGTGTCGCTGAGCTGGCCGTGCAAGAAGCACTTGAGCGCGGGCAGGCGGCGCGCGTCGGCCACCGGCTCGCCCTCGGTGCCGCGCAGCAGCAAGGCATCGGCCTGGGTCAGCGCCAGGAATTCCGACAGGCTGACCGCGTATTCCGGATGCGTGTGGTTGACCACCCGCAGGCTGCCCGCCACCGCCGGCAGCAGCTTGGCCAGCGTGTGGCCCGGGTTGCGCAGGCCCAGCTCCGCGCGCAGCGCCAGCAGGCCGGCCAGCGACGGGTGCAGCGCGCCGATCGGCATGAAGGCCGGCTCGCCCGCCGCCCAGCGCGCCTGGGCGGCAGCCGCGTCGGTGACGGGTGGCAGGCTCAGGGCCTCGAAGACCTGGGCGCTGGTGACCCGCGCCGGGTCGGTCAGCGGACCGTGCACCAGCACCGGCACGCCCTCGCGGGCCAGCAGCAAGGCCAGCAGCGGGGTCAGGTTGGGCAGCTTGCGCGCGCCGTTGTAGCTGGGCAGCACCACCGGGGTCGACGGCGCCTGCAAGGCCAGCGTGCGCGGCACCACCGCGTCCATGAAGCCGGCCAGCTCCTCGGGCGTCTCGCCCTTGATGCGCATGGCCAGCGCGAACGCCCCTTTCTGCAGGTCGTTGACCCGGCCGTCGAGCAGCTGGCTCATCAGGTCGCAGGCCTGCTCGCGCGTCAGCGCGCGGGCGCCGTCCTTGCCTCGGCCGATTTCGCGGATGTAGGGGGCGATGCTCATGGGCGTGTCGAAGGTGGGGGTGGGCGGATTGTGTCAGGGCGGTTGCTATGCGGATGTTCATCCAATGCTTCGCCCAGCCGCCCAGGGTCGAGATATTGAACTGGTCGCCCTGAAGACCAGCGTTTCGGTAGCACCACCTCGTCGTGTGACTGCTCTTTGCGTCGACTGCTAACTGGCGCCCAATAGGGATCCTGGAAAGAGAACACCGACGCCCCATCTTGCGCGACCTACGCCGAGTCTGGATCGGCGACGGCAGCCAGCTTCCTCTGGTGGGCCGGTCCTCTGCCAGGCCCTCAGCCCACCGGCACCACCACCGCCACCGTCTTCGCCAGGTTGCGCAGCGCCGGCAGGCAGGAGCCGCAGTTCGTGCCGCACTTCAGCATGGCCTGCAGGTGGTCCAGGCGTTCGGCGGGGCTGCCGGGGCAGGTGTGCAGCGCGGTGCGGATCGCGTCTTCGCTGATGTCGAAGCAGGTGCAGACCTGGGGGCTGCGGGGGGCGGCGGTCCTGCCGGCGAGCGCGCCGGGGGCCAGCAGCTGGCGGCCGGGGCCGGGCAGGGTCTGGTCGGCTTCCAGCAGCGCACGCAGCCAGGCTTCGCCCGCGGCGTCGCCGGCCACCCAGAAGGCGGCGAGGCGCTCGGCGCCGCTCGCATCGCGGGCGATGCGCAGCGCACGCTGCTGGCCGCGCCGGGCGTCCTGGTAGGCCAGCACGCCGCCGGCGTCGAGGCCGAAGGCCTGGCGCAGCGGGCGCAGGTGCTCGTCGGGCAGGGCTGCGGCGGCGGCGGCGCGCAGCAGCAGGCCCACGCGGCCTTGCGGATCGGGTTCGCGGCCGAAGGGCAGCAGGCTGGCGGTGTCGAACGCGGCCAGCGCGGGCTTGAGTTGTTCGCGCACCGCCAGGGCCTGGTCGGCCGGCAGCCAGGCCATCGCGGTCAGGCGCCAGGGCAGGTGGACGGGCTCCAGCGCCACCGCGGCGTGCTTGAGCTCCGGCTGCTGGGACTGCGGGCATCGCGCCGGGCTGGTGAGCGCGTTGACGCCGGTGGCGGGCCGGCCCTGGTCGTCGTGGCCGCCCAGCACCTCCTCGCCCCAGTGCATCGCGATGAAGACCTGCGTCGGCGCGACGGTGGTGCTGGCGCGCGCCGGCAGCAGCACGCTGCCGCGGCGCGAGCGCACGCGCAGCAGCGCGCCCTCCGCCACGCGCAGGCGCGCCAGGTCCTGCGGGTGCACTTCCACCACCGGTTCGCCGTCGTGGCCGAACAGGCGGCCCAGCGTGCCGGTGCGGCTCATGCCGTGCCACTGGTCGCGCAGCCGGCCGGTGATCAGGCTGAACGGCCAGCGCGCGTCGCGCGGCTCGGCCAGCGGGGTGAACGGCAGGTCCGCGAAACGGGCCTTGCCGTCGGCGGTGGCGAAGACGCCGTCTTCGTACAGGCGGGCGCGGCCGGCGGCGTCGCCCTCGCGCAGCGGCCACTGCTGCGGCCCCTGCCGCTCCAGCATCGCGTAGCTCAGGCCGGTGATGTCCAGGTCGCGGCCGCGGGTCGTTTCGCGGTGTTCGCACCAGACCGATTCCGGGCTCGGGTAGGCGAACAGCGGGGCGCGCTCGGGCGCCAGCCGCGCGGCCAGGCGGGCGCCCAAGTCGGCGGCGATGGCCCAGTCGTGCCGCGCCTCGCCCGCCGCCGGCACGGCCGGCCGCACGCGGCTGATGCGGCGCTCGCTGTTGGTGACGGTGCCGTCCTTCTCGCCCCAGGGGGTCGCCGGCAGCAGCAGGTCGGCGTGGGCGCCGGTGATGGTGGTGGCAAAGGCCTCCTGCACGAGCACGAACTCGGCCAGCTGCAGCGCGCGCCGCACGGTGGCCTGGTCGGGCAGCGACTGGGCCGGGTTGGTGCAAGCGATCCACAAGGCCTTGATCTGGCCGTCGGCGGCGGCCTCGAACATCTCCACCGCGGTCAGCCCCGGCGCGGCGGGCACCTCGGGCACGCCCAGGCCCGCCAGGCCCCAGAGCGCCGCCACCTCGGCGCGGTGCGCCGGGTTGGCCAGGTCGCGGTGGCCGCTCAGCAGGTTGGCCATGCCGCCCACCTCGCGCCCGCCCATCGCGTTGGGCTGGCCGGTGAGGCTGAACGGGCCGGCGCCGGGCTTGCCGATCTGGCCGGTGGCCAGGTGCAGGTTGATCAGCGCGGCGTTCTTGGCGGTGCCGCTGTGGCTCTGGTTCAGGCCCTGGCAGTACAGGCTGAGCGTGGCCGGGCTGTCGCCGAACCAGCGCGCGGCGGTGACCAGGTCGGCTTCCTGGAGCCCGGTCAGGCGCGCGGTCTCGCGCGGCGTGAACTCGCGCACGCGGGCCTTCAGCGCGTCGAAGCCGGTGGTGTGCGCGGCGATGTAGTCGGGCCGGGTCAGGCCTTCCCACAGCATCAGGTGCAGCAGGCCGTGGTACAGCGCCACGTCGCTGCCGGGCCGCAGCGGCAGGTGCAGGTCGGCCTGGTCGGCGGTTTCGGTGCGGCGCGGGTCGGCGACGATCCACTTCTGGCCCGGGTTGGCGCGCCGCGCGTCTTCGAGGCGGCGGAACAGGATCGGGTGGGCCCAGGCCAGGTTGCTGCCGGTGATGAACACCGTGCCGGCCAGCGCCAGATCCTCGTAGCTGCAGGGCGGTGCGTCGGCGCCCAGCGTGGCCTTGTAGCCGGCCACCGCGCTGGACATGCAGAGCCGCGAGTTGCTGTCGATCTGGTTGCTGCCCAGCAGGCCTTTGACCAGCTTGTTGAAGACGTAGTAGTCCTCGGTCAGCAACTGGCCCGAGACGTAGACGCCGATGGCTTGCGGGCCATGCGCGAGGTGGATCGCCGCGAGCCGGTCGGCCGCCTCGTCGAGCGCGGCCTCCCAGCCGATCGCCACCGGCGCGGCGCCGCGCGACGGGCGCTGCATGGGCTGCAGCAGCCGGGTCTGGCGCGTCACGCCGGCGCTGGCGGTCAGGTGCAGGGTCGAGCCCTTGGTGCACAGCCGGCCGAAGTTGGCCGGATGCGCCGGGTCGCCGCGCACGCCGGTGATCTGCGCGCCCTCGCTGGCGATGATCACGCCGCAGCCCACGCCGCAGTAGGGACAGGTGGACTTGGTCTCGCGCATGGTGGGTCCGCGTCGGGAGTTCAGGCGGCGCAGCCGCGCCGGGCGGGGCCGGCCACCGGCAGCGGAAGATCCACGCCCAGCGTGGCCAGCTCGTGGGCGTCGAGCGAGACCTGGCCGTCCGCCAGCCGCACCGCGAAGCGGGGCGTGCAGCCCACGTCGGGCGCGGCGGCCACGCCGTCGCACAGGCCGATGCTCCAGTTGTGCAGCGGGCAGGCCACGCTCTCGCCGAAGACGATGCCCTGGCTCAGCGGACCGCCCTTGTGCGGGCAGCGATCGAGCAGCGCGAAGACCCGGTCGCTGGCGGTGCGGAAGATCGCCACCGCCGCGCCCTGCGGCCTGGCCACGCGGCGCGAGCCCAGCGGCGGGATGTCGTCGAGCTGGCAGATGGGGGTCCAGGTGGTCATGACAGGGTGCTCTCGGCGGGGGCGGCGGCGACCGCGATGGGGATGAACTGGCGCGTGTCCACGCGCGCCTTGTCGAACTCGAACCAGGGGTCGGGCTCGCCGTCGAGCGCGAACTGCAGTTCGGCCCACAGCGCCTTGCGGCCCTCGGCGTCGTCGAGGATGCGGGCCTTGACGTGGTCCAGCCCGACGCGGCTGACGTAATGCACCGTGCGCTCCAGGTACCAGCCTTCCTTGCGGTAGAGCTGCATGAAGGCGCCGGTGTACTCCAGCACCTCCTCGGCCGTCTTCAGCTTGGTGAAGAAGTGCGCGACCTCGGTCTTGATGCCGCCGTTGCCGGCCACGTACATCTCCCAGCCGCTGTCGACGCCGATGATGCCGACGTCCTTGATGCCGGCCTCGGCGCAGTTGCGCGGGCAGCCGCTGACCGCGAACTTGACCTTGTGCGGCGCGTACATCCGCCACATCGCGCGCTCCAGGTCCTTGCCCATCTGGGTGCTGTCCTGCGTGCCCATGCGGCACCACTCGGAGCCGACGCAGGTCTTCACGGTGCGCAGCGCCTTGGCGTAGGCGTGGCCGCTGGGCATGCCGATGTCCTTCCAGACGTTGACCAGGTCCTCCTTCTTCACACCCAGCAGGTCGATGCGCTGACCGCCGGTGACCTTGACGGTGGGGATCCGGTACTTGTCCACCGCGTCGGCGATGCGGCGCAGCTCGTCGGCGGTGGTCTCGCCGCCCCACATGCGCGGGATCACCGAGTAGGTGCCGTCCTTCTGGATGTTGGCGTGCGAGCGCTCGTTGATGAAGCGGCTTTGCGGATCGTCCCGGGCCTCCTTGGGCCAGGTGCTGATCAGGTAGTAGTTGATCGCCGGGCGGCAGCTGGCGCAGCCATCGGGCGTCTTCCAGCCCAGCGTGTCGTGCACCGCCGCCATCGAGGTCAGGTGCTCCTTGACGATCGCGTCGCGCACGTCCTGGTGGCTCAGCTCGGTGCAGCCGCAGATCGCCTTCTTCTTGGGCGTGGCCGAGTAGTCGCCGCCGGCGGTGAACATCAGCAGCTGCTCGACCAGCCCGGTGCACGAGCCGCACGACGCGCTGGCCTTGGTGTGCTTGCGCACTTCCTCGAGCGTGAACAGGCCCTTGTCCTTGATGGCCTTGCAGATGCTGCCCTTGGTGACGCCGTTGCAGCCGCAGACCTCGTCGCTGTCGGCCATCGCGGCGGCCTTGTTGTGGCCCTGGTGGCCGACGTCGCCGATGTTGGACGTTGTGAAATGTTGGCCGAACATCAGCTTGTCGCGGATGTCGTGCACGGTGCGGCCTTCGCGCAGCAGCTTGAAGTACCAGCTGCCGTCCACGGTGTCGCCGTACAGGCAGGCGCCGACCAGCTTGTCGTCCTTGAGCACCAGCTTCTTGTAGACGCCGCCCATCGGGTCGGACAGCACGATCTCCTCGGTGCCCGCGTCCTCCGGACGCCCGGATGACGCGCCCATGAAATTGCCGCAGGAGAACAGGTCGATGCCGGTCACCTTGAGCTTGGTGCTGGTCTGCGAGCCGGTGTAGCGGCCGATGCCGAACTGCGCCAGGTGCGTCGCGCAGACCTTGCCCTGCTCGAACAGCGGCGCCACCAGACCGTAGGCAACGCCGCGGTGGGCGGCGCACTCGCCGACCGAGTAGACGCGCGGGTCGGTCACCGTCTGCATCGTGTCGCTGACCACGATGCCGCGGTTGACCAGCAGGCCGGCGCGCTCGGCCAGCGCGGTGTTGGGGCGGATGCCGGCGGCCATCACCACCAGGTCGGCGGGGATCTCGCGGCCGTCCTTGAACGCCACCGCGCGGACCCGCCCCTGCGCGTTGCCCAGCAGCGCGGCGGTCTGCGCACCCAGCTCGAACTGCAGGCCGCGCGCGCGCAGCGACTGGGCCAGCAGGCCGCCGGCCACGTCGTCGAGCTGGCGCTCCATCAGCCAGTCGGCGAGGTGGACCACGCTGA
The DNA here is from genome assembly GCF_056032705.1 of Ideonella sp. sgz306126. Classification (NCBI taxonomy): domain Bacteria; kingdom Pseudomonadati; phylum Pseudomonadota; class Betaproteobacteria; order Burkholderiales; family Sphaerotilaceae; genus Ideonella; species Ideonella sp. sgz306126. The sequence continues at coordinate 673,211 of NZ_JBVYWP010000002.1, read as the reverse complement.
CCTGCATGCCGCGCAGCATCAACCCGTTGGCGGCCTCCAGGCCCAGCAACCCGCCGCCGATCACCACCGCGTGCCGGTGGGTCTTGGCGGTCTCTATCATCGTCTGGGTGTCGGCGATGTCGCGGTAGGCGATCACGCCGTCCAGGTCCTTGCCCGGCACCGGCAGGATGAACGGCACCGAGCCGGTGGCGATCAGCAGCCGGTCGTACCCGGCCTCGGTGCCGTCCTCCGCCGTCACCTTGCGCCGGACGCGGTCGATGGTCGTCACCGTCCGGCCCAGGTGCAGCGTGATGCCGTGCTCGGCGTACCAGCTCAGCGGGTTCAGGACGATCTCGTCCATCGTCTGCTCGCCGGCCAGCACCGGCGACAGCAGGATGCGGTTGTAGTTCGGGTGCGGCTCGGCGCCGAACACGGTGATGTCGTACAGGTCGGGCGCGATCTTCAGCAGCTCTTCGAGCGTGCGCACGCCGGCCATGCCGTTGCCGATCATCACGAGCTTCATCTTCTTCATGGTGCGGGGTCCTTTCGGGGCGATTCAGGAAGGGCAGGCGCGGCCGGCGGCGCGCACGGTGACAATCGCGCGATGAGCTTCGACGTCGAGATCGGCTACAGCAGCCAGCGCGGCCCAAGGGCGTTGAACGAGGACTTCGGCGGCGCCGTGCGCGCCGCCGCCGCCGAGGCCTCGCGCGGCCTGATCGCCGCGGTGGCCGATGGCGTCTCCGGCGGCGGCCTGGGTCTGGAGGCGGCGCAGACCACGGTGATGGGCCTGCTGGGCGACTTCTTCGCCACGCCCGCCACCTGGGAGACCACGGTGGTGCTGGACCGCCTGATCGGCGCCCAGAACGCCTGGCTGGCCGACCACAACCGGCGCCGCAACGGCGGCGGTGCGGCGCTCACCACGCTCACCGCGCTGGCGCTGCAGGGCCAGACCTGGACGCTGGCCCATGTGGGCGACACGCGCGCCTGGCTGCTGCGCGACGGCCCGCAAGGCACCGAGCTGAGCCAGCTCAGCCAGGACCATGCGTTCGACCATCCGGACCAGCGCAGCCGGCTGACGCGCGCCGTCGGCCTGGACGACCTGGTGCGCCTGGACTTCGCGCAGGGCGAGGCCCGCGCCGGCGACTGCTTCGTGCTGACCAGCGACGGCGTGCACGGCCGGCTCAAGCCCGCCCGCCTGGCCGAGCTGGCCCGCGCCGGCAGCGCCCAGCAGGCCAGCGACGCGCTGGTGCAGGCGGCGCTGGACGCCGGCGGCCACGACAACGCGACCGCGCTGGTGATCCGCGTGACCGGGCTGGACGCGCGCCAGCTGCACGACGAGCTGGGCGACGTGAAGCGCCTGCCCGTGCCGCCGCTGCTGGCGGTGGGCGAGGTGCTGGACGGCCACACCATCACCGCGCGGGTGGCCGACACCGGCGTGCACCTGCTCTACCAGGCGCGCGAGCCGCAGGGCCGCGGGCTGGTGGCGCTGAAGACGCTGCACCCCTCGCGCGCCAGCGATCCCGAGGAGCGCGCGATGCTGGCCCACGAGGCCTGGCTGGGCCAGCGCGTGACCGCGCGCGGCGAGCGCGGCTTCGTGCGGGTGCACGAACGCCGGCCCGACGCCAGCGCGCTCTACACGGTGTTCGACTGGCACCCCGGCCGCACGCTGGAGCAGATGATGGCGGGCGGCCCGCGCCCGGCCGTGGCGGAGGTGCTCGCGGCGGCGCTGGACTGCAGCCGCGCGCTCGGCCGCTTGCACTGCCACGGCGTGGTCCACCGCGACATCAAGCCCGGCAACCTGCACCTGGGCGACGACGGCGTCTGGCGCATCCTCGACCTGGGCGTGGCGGTGAGCGGCCGCGAAAGCGCCGCCCAGCGCGACCTGCACGCCGGCACGCCCAGCTACATGAACCCCGAGCAATGGGACGAGGGGGGCCGCGCCGACGCCGGCAGCGACCTGTTCGCGCTGGGCGTGACCCTGTACCAGTGGCTCACCGGCCGGCTGCCCTATGGCGAGATCGAGCCCTGGCAGACCGCCCGCTACCGCCGCGACCCGGTACCCGCCTCGCGGCTGCGGCCGGACCTGCCGATCTGGCTGGACCACGTGCTGGCCAAGGCCATCGCACGCACCGGCGCGCAGCGCTTCGAGACCGCCGAGGAGTTGCTGCTGGCGCTGGAGCGCGGCGCGTCGCGGCCCTTGCCCGCGCCCGGCGCCACGCCGCTGCTCCGGCGCGACCCGGCCGCGCTGCTCAAGCTGGGCCTGGGGCTGTCGCTGATGCTCAACCTGCTGCTGGTGCTGTGGCTGCTGTTCCTGCCGCACTGAGGCGGCCGGGGCGGGGTGCGCGGTCATCGACGAAACCCCTCAGCCGACGCGCCGCACGCCCTGCACGCGCACCGGGCTCGGCGACAGGGCCGCGACCGTGCGGGCCCGGCCGCCCTTCTCGGCCCAGGTGCGGGTCCAGCGGACCTGCATCTTGCGCATCACGACCAGCATCAGCAGCGAGAACACCGCCAGCACCACGAAACCGGTCAGGAAGCTGCCGGAGTTCTGCTTGGACTGGCCCATCAGCGCCGGCACCAGGCCGCCGCCCAGCGCGCCGATCTCGCCGATCATTGATCCGGCCACCGCGGTCGTGCTGGGCCAGCGCAGCGGCACCAGCTGGAACAGCGCGCCGTTGCCCGCGCCCAGCGCGGCGAAGCAGAGGATCAGCAGCAGCGTGGTCATCACGACCGAGCCGGACGACAGGCCCACGCCGACCAGCGCCAGCGCCACCACCGCCAGCACCACGGTCAGCGTGTTGACGCCGCCCCAGCGGTCGGAGATCCAGCCGCCGGCCACGCGCACCACCGAGCCCATCAGCGCCGCCAGCATGGTCAACTGGCCGGCCTGCACCTTGCTGACCGAGAACTGGTCGTAGTAGTAGGTCGGCAGGAAGGTGGTGATGCCGATGAAGCCGCCGAAGGTGACCACGTAGATCAGGCTCAGCACCCAGCCGTCCTTCTCCATCAGGCAGGCCAGGTGCTCGCGCAGGCTGGCGTGCGCGTCGCGGTCGGGCGGCTCCTTGGCCATCAGGCCCACCACCAGCATCGGCAGCAGCGCCGACAGCGCGGCAAAGCCGTACACCGTCTGCCAGCCGAAGTGCTGCGCCAGCGGCGGCGCGATCAGCGCGGCGATGGCGGTGCCGCCGTTGCCGGCGCCCACCAGGCCCATCGCCAGCCCCTTGTACTGCGGCGGGAACCAGCCCGAGCCCAGCGACATGGCCACGCCGAAGCTGGCGCCGGCCACCCCCAGCAGCAGCGCCATCTTCAGCATGTCGTCGAAGCTGTGGACGAAGAAGTAGCCGAAGGCCATCGCGACGGCGATCAGGCTCAGCTCCACCAGCGTGGCCGTCTTGCGCCCCACGTACTGCGCCAGCAGCCCGAGCGGGAAGCGCATCAGCGCGCCGGCCACGATGGGAATCGACAGCATCGTGCCCTTCTGCGCGGCGGTGAGGTGGAAGGTCTCGCTGATGAACGGCGCCATCGCGCCGTTCAGCACCCAGATGACGAACGAGTACGTCAGGTAGAAGAACGCGGCGAACAGCGTGGGGGCATGGCCGGCGCGCAGGAAGGTGCGGAAGGAGTTCATGGCGTTGATGGCAGCGAGTGAGGAAACGGCAAAGGCCTGGCCCCCGATCCGCAGCGTGCGGACCGGCCAGGAACGGACAGTCGGGGGATCGGGGGCCAGACCAGGCCCTCGATGAAAGGGGGTGGAACGTGACGCGGGCGCAGCCGCAAGCGCATGCAGCGGGTGTCGGGCCGCCAGCCGGGCGTCAGGAACCTGATCGGAAGCGGTGCGTCGTTACACCGCGCCAAGCCTGACGCAAGTCGTGTGCCCGGATTCGCGGCGGCGGCGATCCGGGGCTGGCCGCGATCTTGCGATCCCCCGGGCACCATGCCGCCGCTGCTCGTGCTTTCCTCGGACCCCGCCGCCGCCCAGCGGGCGCTGCAGGCGCTGGCCGTCGCCGGCCTGGCGGGCGAAGCCGGCACCGACGCCGCGGCGTGGCAGCCTCAAATTGGTGCCGAAGCGGGGGGCAACGCACCGCGACAGGTCGTGATCGTCGGGCCGCAGGCCCTGGCCCGGGTCGGCGACCTGCTGGCCGACCCGGCCGGCGTGCCCCCCGGTCCGGTCAGCCTGGTGGCCGATGCGCCGGACGCCGAGGCCCTGGTGGCTTGGCTGGCCCGGGGTCTGGCCGGCTGGTGGCCCGCCCGTCTGCTGGCCCATCCAGCCGAACTGGCGACCGCGCTGGCGTTGGATCGCGCCCGCTGGCGCCACGACCAGGCGCTGCGCCAGGACCTGGTCCGCGCGCGCGGCGAGCTGGACGAGCGCAAGTGGGTCGATCGGGCCAAGGGGGTGCTGATGAGCGCCCGCGGCATCGGCGAGGACGACGCCTTCCGCCTGCTGCGCAGCGCCTCCATGCACGCCAACCTGCGCGTCGGCGAGATCTCCCGCTCGGTGATCGAGATGGCGCAGTGGGCCGACGCCATCAACCGCGCCGGCCAGTTGCGCATGCTGTCGCAGCGCATCGTGAAGCTGGCCGCGCAGCGCCTGGCCCAGGTGGAGGCGCGCCGGGCCCGCAGCCTGCAGGACGAGGCCCTGGCGCGCACCCAGGAGAACCTGAGCCATCTGGCGGCGCTGCCGCTGCTGGCGCCGGCGGCGGCGCCCTTGCACGACGCGTGGCGCGCCGTCGACGCCGCCTGGCAGGCGCTGCGCGCCGGGCTGGGCCCGCGGCCGACGCTGGCCTCGCTGGCCGAGGCGGATCGGCAGGCGGCGGCCCTGCTCGGCGCCGCCGAACAACTGACCGACGCGCTGGAGGCCGGCGCTGGCCGGCGTGCGCTGCGCATCGTCAACCTGTGCGGGCGCCAGCGCATGCGGGTGCAGCGCCTGGCCAAGGAGGCGCTGCTGGCCGTGCTGCTGGGCGAGCCGGCGCGCCAGCAAGCCCTGGTGCCGCTGATGGAGGCCTTCGAGGCCGCGCTGCTCGAACTGGAGCAGGCGCCACTGTCCAGTGCCGAGATCCGCGACACGCTGGCGGCCGCGCGCGACGAATGGCTGCGCCTGCTGCGCGGCCTTCGCGGCGCCGACGGCAGCGAAGGCCGGGCGCTGCTGGCGCGCTCCAGCGACGCGCTGCTCGGGCTGTTCGATCGCCTGACCGACCGCTACGAGCACAGCCTGCAGGTCATCATGGCCTGATCCGCTGGCGCGGCCCCGCTGCGCTGCCAGGCGGACGCTCCTTACAATCGTGCGTCCAACGGCGCCGCACCCGCGTCCGCCGATGCACCGCAGCCATCATGCCCCGTCCCCAAGAATTCATCCTGACCCTGTCGTGCCGCGACACCAAGGGCATCGTCCACAACGTCTCGGGGCTGCTGTACCAGGCGGGCTGCAACATCCTCGACTCGCAGCAGTTCGGCGACGTGCTGGGCGACGACGCCACCGGCCTGTTCTTCATGCGCGTGCATTTCGAGGCGCCACCGCAGCTCGCCGAGGTGGCGACGCTGGACAAACTGTTCGGCCACGTGCGCGAGCAGTTCGGCATGGAGGCGCGCTTTCACGCCGCCAGCCAGCGCCCGCGCGTGCTGCTGATGGTCAGCCAGCACGGCCATTGCCTGAACGACCTGCTGTTCCGCTGGAAGAGCGGCCAGCTGGCGGTGGACATCCCGGCCATCGTCTCGAACCACCCGAGCTTCGCCGCGCTGGCCGACAGCTACGGCCTGCCCTTCCACCACCTGCCGCTGGCCGCCGGCGCCGACGCCGCCGCCAAGCGCACGCAGGAAGCGCAGATCGAGGCCCTGATCGACGCCGAGCGCGTCGACCTGGTCGTGCTCGCCCGCTACATGCAGATCCTGTCGCCCGCGTTCTGCGAGCGCCTGCGCGGCCGGGCGATCAACATCCACCACAGCTTCCTGCCCAGCTTCAAGGGCGCGCGGCCGTATTTCCAGGCCCATGCGCGCGGCGTCAAGCTGATCGGCGCCACGGCGCATTACGTCACGCCGGACCTGGACGAAGGCCCGATCATCGAGCAGGACGTGGCCCGGGTCGATCATTCGCTGTCGGCCGAGGACCTGACTGCCGTCGGCCGCGACGTGGAATGCGTGGTGCTGGCGCGCGCGGTGCGCTGGCACGTGGAGCACCGGGTGCTGATCAACGGCCACAAGTCGGTCGTGTTCCGCTGAGCCGCCGCCCCGTCCCTCCGAACCCACCCGAGAACGCCCCATGCCCCGCCTCAAGAAAGCCCAGACCGCGGCGCTGATGGCCTCGCCCGACGACGTCGAGCAGCAGTTCTACGAGGCCATGCGCGAGGCCGATCTCGACAAGCTGATGGCCGTCTGGGCCGAGGACGAAGAGGTGATCTGCGTCCATCCCGGCGGCCCGCGGCTGGTGGGTGCCGCGGCGGTGCGCGCCGCCTTCGAGGCGGTGTTCGGCCATGGCGGCGTGGCGGTGCAGCCCGACCACGTGCGCCGCATCCACCTGCTGGGCCACGCGGTGCACAGCGTGATCGAGAAGGTGGAGGTGCGCACCGCCGAAGGCCCGCGCGTGGGCTATGTGGTGGCCACCAACGTCTACCTGAAGACGGCGCTGGGCTGGCGCATGGTCGCCCACCACGCCAGCCCCGGCGGCCCCAGCGAGCCGGCCGAGCCGAGCGAGACGCCGTCCGTGCTGCATTGAGCGCGGGGATGGAGTCCTTTCGCGCGCCGCGCTGGCTGCCCGGCGGCCATGCGCAGACGATCTGGCCGGCGCTCTACGCCCGGCGCACCGACGGACCCGCGCCGGTCTTCCAGCGCGAGCGCTGGACCACGCCGGATGGCGATTTCATCGACGTCGACCTGCGCCCCGCGGCCCGGCCCGACGCGCCCTGGCTGGTGCTGTTCCACGGCCTGGAGGGCTCGTCGTCCAGCCAGTACGCGCAGGCCTTTGCCGAGGTCGCCGAGCGCCACGACCACCACTACGCGGTGCCGCATTTCAGGGGCTGTTCGGGCGAGCTGAACCTGGCGCCGCGGGCCTACCACTCGGGCGATTTCGAGGAGATCGGCTGGATCCTGGATCGACTGCGCCGACGCGCCGCCGCGCCGCTGCGGGTGGTCGGCATCTCGCTCGGCGGCAACGCCTTGCTGCGCTGGGCCGAGGAGGCGGGCGAGCAGGCCGGCGCCACCGCCAGCGCCGTCGCCGCCGTGTGTTCGCCGATCGACCTGGCGGCCGGCGGCCACGCGATCGGGCGCGGCTTCAACCGGCAGGTCTACACCCGCATGTTCCTGCGCTCGATGAAGCCCAAGGCGCTGGCCAAGCTGGCCCAGCATCCGGGCCTGTTCGACCGCCAGCGCATGCTCGCCGCCCGCGACCTGTACGAGTTCGACAACCTGTTCACCGCGCCGCTGCACGGCTTCCGCAACACCGACGACTACTGGCAGCGCGCCTCGGCCAAGCCGCACCTGGCCCGCATCCGCGTGCCGGCCCTGCTGCTCAACGCCGTCAACGACCCCTTCGTGCCGGCCGCCAGCCTGCCCGGCGTGCGCGAGGTGGGCCGCGGGGTCACGCTGTGGCAGCCCCGGCACGGCGGCCACGTCGGCTTTCCGGCCGGCCGCTTCCCCGGCCATGTGCAGACCATGCCGCAGGCGGTGATGGCCTGGCTGGAGCAGGCCGGCGGGGCCGCACCGCCGGCCCCCGAACTCGGGTAGTCTTGCGCGATGGATGAGATCGTCCGCGCCGCGATCGCCAAGTGGCCCCACGTGCCGAACTGCCACGGCTGGCTGGCGCTGGACGCGCGCGGCGAGTGGTACATGCGCGACGAGCGGGCGCAGGCCGCCGGCCCGTTCCCGCAGGTCAAGGGCAGCGTCATCCGCCACGACAAGCTGCGCGAGTTCATCCACCGCAACTACGAGGCCGACGCCCGCGGCGCCTGGTTCTTCCAGAACGGGCCGCAGCGGGTCTACGTGACGCTGGAAGCCGCGCCCTGGATCTGGCGGCTGCAGGCGCCGGACGCTGGCCAGGCCGGCGAGCTGGCCGTGCACAGCCACAGCGGCCGCCCGGCCACGCCCGTCCAGGCCTGGCTGGACGAACAGGGCCGCCTGTTCCTGGACACCGATCTCGGCTTCGGCCTGGTCCACACGCTGGACACGGGCCTGGCCGCCGACGCGATCGAAGCCGGCCGGTGGCCGCTGCGCGAACTGCCGTTCGCCGAGATGCCGGCGCGCTTCGGCTACCGGCTCGTCCCCGCGCCGGAATGAAAAAAGCCGCCCGGTGGGCGGCTTTCCGAACGCTGCAGGCGCCTTATTGCGCTGCGCTGGCGGCGCTCGCGCCGGCATCGGCGCCGCTGGCCGCCCCCGCAGGCGGCTTGGGCTCGTCGAAATGCGCGCCGCCGTGGTTGGCCATGTAGACCAGGGCCCGGGCGATCTCGTAATCCGAGGCATCGCCCCCGCTCTGCGCCGGCATGTTGTTCTTGCCATGCAGTGCCGACTGGTAGAGCGCATCGAAGCCCTTGGCGATGCGCGGGCCCCAGGCCGCCGCGTCGCCGAACTTCGGCGAACCGAGCGCGCCCACGGCGTGGCAGGCACCGCACTGGGCCTGGAACACCTGCTCGCCGGTACGGGCCTCGCCGCCGCCGGCGGCCTTGATCTCGATCGCGCCGATCGGCTGGATGCGCGCGGCGGTGGCCTGCTCGTCCAGCGCATCGGTGCCGGCCGCGGTCTTGTTGCCGTGCGACACGAAATTGATCAGCAGCACGATGCCGATGATCGGAATCAGGAACGACGCCAGCACGGCGGCAACCAGCTGCTTGGGCGTCTTGATCGGGCCTTCGTGGGGGGCGTCGTGTGCTTGGTCTTGAGCGTCGCTCATGGGATCCTCGGTCGCGGGGCGTGAAGATGAGGCAGCCGGCAAAGGCCGCCCGGGACGGCAATGTGGCGCCCTGCTCGGGCACCGCGAAGGCACAGCCGGAGCGGCTGACCAAAACCCATGAATTATAGCCGCGTGCACCCCCCGGCCCGCCGACCGGGCCCGCCACTGCTAGAATCCGCCTCTCTCCGCAGTGCGCCCGTAGCTCAATGGATAGAGTACTGGCCTCCGAAGCCAGGGGTTGCTGGTTCGATCCCAGCCGGGCGCACCATCCGCCGCCGCCAGACGGCCATCGCGTGCTATGACTTGACCCATAAGTTGGCCGGATTGACAGAGTTAGCTAGATTCTTCAATCGGCCAATCTTTGGTACAACAGTCGCGCAGAGAGCAGAAAGCCTCCGAAAGGAGGCTTTTTTTGTTGGGTGTGGAAGCCTGAGGCCCGAGCGATCTTCATGGCTTTTCGAAGGCTACTGGTTCCAGGATGTAGCCCGAGGATTGCCTACGGCCACATCCAACCAGAGCACGCCTTAGCTCAGGCACATGCCGGCACACCCTGACGTACCAGTTCGTCATCGAGATCGACCCACTTGGCGTGGTCGATCAAGGGCACATCGTCCTGCCCGGCCTGCCAGCGCAGCCAGGCACTGATTCTCAGGTCCGCCATAGAAAGCGAGCGCGCGCCGCGGGTGCACAAATGCGGATGCAAGGACAGCGTCAGTTGCCGTTTCACCGACGGCCCATCGGCAGCCTTCCAGGCGGCCGCCCGCTGACGCAAGGCTTGCCATCGCTGTTGCTCATCGGCGTCGAAAGTCAGCGCGACCCAGTGGACGCCGGGTTCGGACGCGGCAGGCCGCTGGGCCGGCAGCGCTGCGGCGTCGGGACGCAGGGTCAGGGTCTCGGTCAGGATCTCGGCGGAGCCGTTGCCCCGGGCGATCTTCACGTCCACCTGCAGCGCGTCGCGGGGCGTTTGCGCCGCGACGGGCAAGGCGGCCAGCACGCGCACCTGCGCTACATCGAGGGTGGCCAGGTCGAGATGGCGCAAGACCCACAGCGATCGCAATGGAATCTGGCTGCAGCCGGCGAGGATCAGCAGGCCGGCACACCCCAGGTATCGACTCAACAATAGTTGTTTGACGTTCATAAATTACTGTTTTACAGTAAACATCATGCACATCGCAAGTCCTTCGTCGGCCTCCGAGCCCCAGCACGCGCTGGCTCGCCGCCTGCACCGCTTGTCCACCGCCGTCCAGGCCTTGGTGGCGCTCGGGGCGCTGGTCTTGTTGGCTTGGCCGCTGCTATTGGCCATCACGCCACTGAGCGTTCAGCAAAGCTGGTTGGGGCCGGACGGCAACAACCTGCTGCACTTGCTGCGGGGACCGTTCACCTCTGCCGTGCGCTGGCGCCTGGCACTCAGTTCATTGCCTCCCATCGCGGTGGGTCTGGCGGTGCTGTGGCAGGTGTGGTCGCTGTTCGGCCAGTACCGGCGCGGCGCGGTGTTCGGGGCCCCAGCGCTGTTGCATCTGCGGCGTTTCGGTTGGTGGCTGCTGGCGTTGGCCGTGGTGGAGCCGGTCTCGCGTTCGTTGGCCACGGTGGCCATCTCGCTGGACAACCCGCCCGGCCAGCGCATGCTGGTGTTGAGCCTGGGATCATCCGATTACACCGTGCTGCTGCTGGCGCTGGTCTTCATTGCCATCGCCCGGGTGATGGCCGAAGCTGCGCGCGAAGCCGAAGAAAACCGTCAGTTCGTCTGAGCACGGCCATGGCCATCGTCGTGCACCTGGATCTGATGCTGGCGCGGCGCAAGATGCGCTCGCGCGATCTGGCCGAGCAGGTGGGCATCACCGAGCAGAACATCTCGCTGCTGAAATCGGGCAAGGTGCGCGGGGTGCGCTTCGACACCCTGCAGGCCATCTGCAAGGTGCTTCAATGCCAGCCTGGTGAGCTGCTGGAATATGTGCCCGATGCTGCCGTGCCAGAGCCCTGAGCCCCGCAATGAGCCCGACGCCGTGGCATGGCCGACGCCGGCCCGGGCTGCTCGCCCTGGTGCTGCTGGCGCATGGGCTGGCGCTGCTGGGTTGGCAGCGCACGATGGCGCCCGCCCGACTGCCAGTCGCACCCGCAGTCACCACCTCACCCTTGGTCTGGCTGCGCTTGTTGCCCCCCGTGACGGCCATGGCCGACAAGACGCCGGCCGCGCCGACGGCGCCTTCCAAGCCCGTGCCACCAACCCCGCCAGACCGGGGCCAGCGAGTCGCTCGCCGGCACGAAACCCAAGGTATTGCCGTCGCCACCGAGCCCGCACCCAAGCTGCCCGAACTCCCGCGGGCCGTGGCCGCTGAACAGCCCGCATCGGCGGCCAGTGCACCGCCGCGTCGATTGCTCGACACCGAGGCGACGCGCAAGGCCATCAGAGCGGCCGCCCAAGCGCCTTTGCTGTCCGAGCGTGCCGATGCCGCTACTGGCGCGAGCCCGCGCAGCGGCGCCCAGCGCCTGTCCGACGCCGAGGCGGCCGCGCTGAAGGGCGACTGCGCGAAGGGCGACTGCGCGAAGGGCGACTATGCAGGAGGCGGCATGGGTTTGCTGAGCCTGCCCTTCCTCGCCTACGCCGCAGCGACCGGCGCCTGTGCACGGTGATGCCACCGGCCTGGCGCCGCGTGGCGCCTGGATCTGTGTGGCGGCTGCGATCGCGGCAACCGCTACCGCGGAACCGCGCTGGCACCGGGCTCGGGTCGAAACGCGGCGCCAGCCCGCGCAGCGTTATTCGACATGGGCCAGGCCCAGCTTCACAGCCCAGGGCGAGGTTTGGGCCGAGGCGGCGGTGGTCGCCCTCAGGTTGACCGCCAGCAGAGTGGCGATCTTCACCTGGGTCTTCATCGGTATCGTCTCCTCGAAAAAAATGGGTTTTGTGCTTGTCTGGACCGGTTCAGAAGAAGCGGTCGAAGTGGACTTGTTGATAGGGCACCATCAGCTTGCCCATCAGCAGCTCCTGGATGGCTTGGGTCATGGGCGGTGGGCCGGCGAGGTAGAACTCGTGCAGAGGCAGGTTGGCGCCCAACTCGCGTGACAGCGCCTCGTGCACAAAGCCCTGGTCGCCCGCCCACCTGGCGGCGTCGGCGCTGGCGCGGTCGGACACCACCGGATGGAACCTCAGCGCCGTGCCAAAGCCGGACAGTTCGCGCAGGAAGGCATCGCCGCAGACGTCCCGTGGGGTGCGTGCGCCATAGAAGAAATGCAGCTTGCGCCTGGACAGGATCCCAGCGGCGGCGGCGCCGCGGGCGATGGACACCATCGGCGCCAGCCCCGACCCTCCGGCCACGCAAACGATGTCGCGCGGCGCGTCCTCGCGCAGACCCGCCAAGCCAAAGGGCCCGTCGATCTCGATCGCGTCGCCAGCAACGAGTTGCTCGAACAGCACACCGGTGGCCCTGCCGCCCGGCAGCTTGCGGACCATGAACTCCCAGCGCCCTTGGGCGTTGGGCAGGTTGGACATGGAATAGCTGCGCGGTGCGGCAAGGCCCGGCAGCGTCAGGCTGGCGTACTGCCCAGGCAGGAACTCGGCAGGGGCGTCGGTCTCGAAGCGGAACTCACGGATGTCGTGCGTGACCTCGGTGCTGCCGACAAGGCGGGCCTGAATGCGCCGAGGCCGGGTGGCTGGCACGTACTCCGCCGCCGTGTGCACCTTGATGGCCAGTGCGCTGGTGGCAACGCACTGGCAGGCCAGTTGCCGACCCTTGCGGCGGTCCCGTTCGGTCAGGCCAGGTGCGTCGGGCCAGAGCACCTGGACCTCGCCTGAGACGATGTCGAACTTGCAGCCACCGCAGCCGCCCGCATTGCACTCGTAAGGGAAGCCCACGCCGGCGCGCAGCGCGGCGCGCAAGACAGTGTCCGGAGTCACCTGCTCGAAGGCGACGGTGCTGCCGTCGATGTAAATCGGATGGCTCATTCGGACAACGTCCCGTTCACAAGCCCAGTGCGCTGCGGATCCTGCGTGTGGCGGCCTTGGCGTCCGCTGCCGCGTTCGGCACGTCCGGCAGGGCCATGCAATAGGCGTCGATGGCTTCGTCTGCCAGCGGCTCCCACTTGGCGATCCAGCCCTTGATGACTGCGCTGTTTCCTTCCGTCTCCAGCGCCATCTTGACCAGCGCGGCAGACCAGCGGCGGTGGCGCTCGGCGTCCTGCAGCTGCGCGTCCGTCAGCATGCCCAGCAAAGTGTCGTTGTTGTGGCGGGCAGCCTGTCCCAGACCGCGCAGCACGGCCTCTTCCACGGCCGGACGCACCACCAGGTTCATGGCCACGAACGACTCGGCCCAGTCCCAGGCCACCAGGGCCTGCTCGACCAGCTTGCGCCAGCCCTGCCAAGCTGGGTGCTCTTCCCACAAGCTGCGCTCGTTGGTGCCGAAACCCAGGTCGGCAAAGCTCAGCGAAAGCTCTTTGGTGCGGTACGCGGTGTGTGTCAGCCAGCGCAGAGAATCGGCGGTCTGGTAGGCGGCACAGTTGGAGATGGTGGACGACGGTGCGATCTGCGTCAGGTAGGCCGAGCCCATCTGCAGTGTGTGGAACAGGTAGCGCGCCGGGCTGTGCAGGCGAGCCAGCGTGGCGGCCCAGGGGCGCTCCAGCATGCTGTCGTGTCCGCGGTCGGAGAACTGGCTCAGCAGCCCGAAGACATAGGTCTCCTGCCCATCCTGCAGCATGTTGTAGGTGCGGTAGACGATCTCGTCCGGATCACGAAAGGCGTTCCAGTCCGGGTGCTTCAGCGGCGATGCGTTGCGATGCTGCTTGTACCAACTGGCCATCGGGAAGTTGGGGTCAAGCTCGAACGGCGCATCGGGGTTGTCGGTACTGAAGTGCAGGTTGGTCGAGACGATCTCGTACTCGCTGGGCTTGCGGCGCCGTCCGGCCAGATGGCTCCAGGTCTTCAACGGCTTGAGGACTTCGGGTTGCGTCATGGGTGTCTCCTGGTCAGAGCGTCAGTTCGTAGTAGAAGCGGACGTACTCGTCCGTGGTCTCGATGCGGCCGGCGAACGAGCCGAGGTTGACCTCGAGTTCGGTCATCTTGAACGGGCGGCCCAGCGTCTCTTCCAGCGTCTTGCGGCGAAGGATGAGTTCGCCATCGGTGTCGATGCGCACGTAGGCCAGCTTGTCGTCGACGCGGATCTCCTTGCCGGGGTTGTCTTCATGCGCTGCCTCGATGACGCCCGCGGTGATGCTGCTGGCACGAAGCACCGGCCCGACGCGGTTGTTGCGGTAGCCTTCGGCTGCCTTGGGGTTGCTCATGGTGCGATCCTTGTTCGGTGTCAGGAATGGGCGAACAGCGGCTCGACGCCGTCGACGGCGACCAAGATGTCGTCGCCATCCACCTTGACGGGGTATTCGGCGAGCCTGCAGTTGCCTGGGTTGATGCCTGCGCCGGTGTTGGCGTCAAACGTCCACTGGTGGGCGCGGCACATCAACACCTTGCCGTCAAACTTGCCTTCGGCCAGGGCAATGTCCTGGTGCGGGCAGACGCCCTGAAAGGCGCGCAATTCGCCGCCTTCCGGCCAGACCAGCACCACCACGTGGTCGCCGATCTCGACTTCAATCATTTCGCCTTCCCAGAGGTCATCCACGGAGGCTGCCTTCTGAAATGTCATCGCGGCCTCACTCGTCGCAGAAGATGAACTCGAGCGACTCCATCGGCTGGACGTCGGTTTCGCTCAGCTTGGCAGTGCGGGGAAAAAAGGCATCAGAGCCCTGGCGGCGCACGCGGATGACCTTGTTGGGCCGGGGTGCCACGCGCCGGCCCACCGAGTGGTGGGCCGCGGCGGCGGCTACCTCGTCCATCGTGTTCTCGGTGTCCACCGGCAGCAGCTGCAGCACAAAGTCGTACTGGAAATTGGAGATCAGGGGAAACAGGGCCATGTCGTCTTCCTTTCGGTGGCGTGGTCAGGCTGCACGAGGTGTTTGCCGCAGCTGGCGGTAGGCCTCGACCCAGGCGTACTGGTGGGCGTCGTCGCCCATCTCGCCGGGGGCCAGCCCCATGTACTGCAACGCACCCATCAGGTTGGGCGGCTGGATCTGGCCGGCCAGGAAGCGGTCCACCAAGCTCAGGTGGTCGCGGTAGCGCACCGGGTCTTGCTGGAACACCCAGCGGTCGATCTCGGAGTTGAAGTGGTAGGTACGGCCCTTGTAGGTCAAGGGGTAGTCCTTGACGTTCCAGCCCTTGCCGGGGATCGCGCAGATCGGCAGCTGACTCATGTTGCAGACGATGGGCAGCGTCTCTGGCACGGTGAGCTCATTGCGGCCGGCCACCAGGTTGTCGATGATCACGTCCCAGGCCTGGCCGAAGCTGTCGTTCCAGCCCGGGTACTTGTCTTCCAACCAGTCGCGGCAGTCCGGCGTCACGCCCGCGGCCGGGTTCCACCACAGCGTGGGCCGCCAGAACCACAGGCCCATCTGGTAGGCGTGGTGCTGGTAGTCGAACTCGTTGACCATCTGATCCCAATACCAGGGCAGGTCCAGGCCGAGGTCGATCAGCGAGCGCTCGAACTGGCCGACGATCCACTCGCGCATGAATTCCTTGAACGACTGCTTGCGGTGGTGCAGCGGCGTCGAGTAGTCCATGGACGAGCCGGTGAGCAGGCTGAACAAACGCCAGGCGCGGGCGATGGCCACGTCCACCAGCTTCTGCGCCTCTTCCTTGCGACCGTTGGCGATCAGGATCTGAAGTGCCGGGCCGCCAATCTGGGCATGGCGCGACTCGTCGGTCTGGATGCTGGAGATCAGGCTGGCGAAAGTGAAGTCTCCGGCCTCGGCGGCGTCAGCGGCCAGACCCAGGAACTGCATGTTGGTGAAGCCGGTCTCGAACGCGAAGGTCAGCATCACCGCGATCTCGATGGCACTGCGGCCCAGGAACAGGTCGTCGAAGGTGTGGCGCGCAGCGATAGCGCCCCATTCATTGGTGTGATATGCCTTGTGTGCCCAGTCGAACTGCCGGTCCTTGGGGCAGTAGTCGTGCGGGAAGTACAGCTGCAGCTGGGCGTGGCGGTTCTCGTCCAGCAGGCCGAAGGTGGCCATGTTGCGCATGCCCGGAGCACGGCCGAAGCGGGCCATGCGCGCCTCTGCGCTCATGGCCGCGTATTCGCCCAGCGCGATGGCGCCGTAGTGCGACTTGAGGATCGACAGCCAGCCCGGATCGGCGTCCTCGAACATGCGGCTGCGCTCCAGCGCGGCCTTGACGGAGTACGCGCCAGCATCTTTCTCGCGCTGGATACGCACGTACTCGGAATACGAGGTCTTGTAGGGCTCGTCGTAGCTCTCCCAGGACGCCATCGGTACGCCCATGGCACCGGTCATCACGTCTGGAAAGAGTTCGGACTCGGCGACGTACGTCGGTGTCCAATTGGTGGCACGCGCAATGTCGTACCAGTCCGCGCGTTCAAGCAGCGCCATGGCCTTGTCTCCTTCTTGGTTTGCTCGGGCCCCCGAACCGCGCATGGCGGATGGCCCAGGTCAAAGAATAGGGAGAGGCCGCCAGGCCCGCCATTGCACCTTCTCCGGTGCGCCATTGAACTTTGGTTTAGACCGCGCCGCCGTCACCAGCGTGGACTTGCTCGAACATGCCGATGAGTGCCGGCAGTGAGCGCGCGCCCATCTTCTCCATGATGTTGTGGCGATGGACCTTGACCGTGACTTCTGTGATGCCCAGCTCGACAGCAGTCTGCTTGTTGCGCTTGCCGCGCACGATGCGGGTGATCACCTCGCGCTCACGCGACGTCAACTTGTCGTAGCGTGCCTGGATCTCGGCCAGCTCGGCGCGCTGGTGGCGCGCAGTGCCGTCCAGCTCGAGCGAGTGCGCAATCACGTCCAGCAGGTCCTGATCGCGAAAGGGTTTGGGCAGGAAGTCAATGGCGCCAGCCTTCATGGCATGCACCGTCATCGGGATGTCGCCATGGCCGGTGATGAAGATGATGGGAATACGCTGCCCGATCCGCGTCAGTTCGCGCTGTAGTTCGAGACCGCTCAGCCCCGGCATGCGCACGTCGAGCACCAAGCAGGCCGGCGCGTCCGGGCGATCGAACTGCAGAAATTCTTTCGCCGAAGCGAACGACTCGACCCCCAGACCCACCGATCGGATCAGGCTGCACAGCGCCTCGCGCACCGAGAGGTCGTCGTCGACCACAAAGACGATCGATTTCATGCCCGGGGGATGGGTAAAGTGAAGTGGAAGGTCTCGCCACGGTCGTCGTTTGGAGATGCCCACATCCGGCCGCCGTGCGATTCGACGATCGAGCGACTGATGGCCAGGCCCATGCCCGTGCCGTCCGGCTTGGTGGTGTGGAAGGCATCGAAGATGCGGTCGCGGTCCAGCGGGTCAATGCCCGGGCCGGTATCGCGCACGGCGATCCACACGGCCTGCTCCGCGTCGACCACGCGAGCACTGAGATCGATCACCCGCGGCCCGTCGCTGGCCCCCATCGCCTCCATGGCGTTCATCACCAGGTTCAGCAGCACTTGTTGCAGCTGGACGCGATCCGCCAGCACCGCAGGCAGGTCGATGGCCTGGACGTGGCGGAGCGACACGCCTTGGGCGCGGGCCTCGGCGCCCACGAGCTCGATCACCTCAAGCATGGCTTCCTCGACATCCGCAGGCGCCGGCAGGAATTCCTGACGCTTGAGGAAGCCGCGAATGCGCGCGATCACCTGTCCGGCTCGATTGCCATCACGCACGATGCGCTGCACGGCCGTTTCTACTTCGGCCAAGTTCGGCGGCTGCGCAGCCAACCAGCGCAGACCCGCCTGACCGTTGGCCACCACGGCCGCCAGGGGTTGGTTCACCTCGTGAGCGATCGACGCGGCCAATTCGCCCAAGGTGGAGGCCCGGGCCACACGGGCCAATTCGTTCTGAGTCTTGGCCAGGGCTTCTGCCGCCAGCTTGCGTTCGGTGATGTCTTCGGCCACCAGAACCAGCATGCGTGGTGTCCGGCGGGTGGCGGGAATCAACGACACGCTGGTGTTGGCCCAGACCACTCCGCCGTTGCGGTGCTGATAGCGCCTTTGCAGGTGATATTCATGCACCTCGCCAGAGAACAGCTTGGCAATGCGCGCCTGCATCGTCGTGTGATCTTCTTCCGGTGTGATCTTCAGCATGGAGCCATTGCGGAACTCTTCGGCGGAGTAACCCAGCATGTTCTGGAAGGCCGGATTGGTTCTGCGGATCTGGCCGCCTGCGTCGGTCAGGGCAATGCCCACCGGCGAGTGCTCGTACAGCGCTCGCCAACGCTGCTCGGATTCCTGCAAGGCTTCCATGCTGCGTTGCAGCGTCTGACGGTTGGCGATGAGCTGACGAGTCAATTGCGACAAGTCCTCGTTCTGCGTGGCCAGCTCATGCTGCATCGCGTCGCGGGACAGCTTCATCATCAGCAGGTTGCGTACACGTGCCCGCAATTCATGGGGAGAGAAAGGCTTGGTCACATAGTCCTGCACCGATTCGGCCAGCAACTGGGCGCGCAAGGCTTCGTCGCCCTTGGCCGACAGCACCAGCACCGGCACCTGCACCAGAGCTGGGTGGTTGCGCATTTCGGCCACCAGGCGGTCTCCCCCCAGCCGAGGCATCATCAGGTCGGTGACCACCAGGTCAGGGGGGTGCGCCAACACATGCGCCAGGGCCTGCTCACCGTCTTCCACCGCCACAACGCGGTAGTCGCCCACGAGCACGTTGGAGACGAAGCGACGCATGTCGGGGTTGTCTTCTACCACCAGGATGGTGGCCCGGCCATCGCTGGGTGCCGTCGCTTGCTCGTCAGCCCCGGCCTGGCCCTGCCACGTGACGATGTCCTCTGCAACGACCTCATCGGCATCGGATTCCGACGACGTCTCGATTTCGCGCACATAAGCGCCGGCTGGCGCCCGCAAGGGCAGTTCAACCTGGAACAGCGAGCCACCGCCGGGTGCGGCCAGGGCAACGATGGTCCCCTGGTGCAGATCAACCAGTTCCTTGGCGATGGCCAAGCCCAGTCCGGTGCCGGCGGCTTCGCGCGTGGTGCCGGTCTGGGCCTGACGAAAGCGCTCGAAGATGGCGCGCCGCATGTCAACCGGAACGCCAGGCCCGGTGTCTTGGACGCTGAGCAAGAAGGTATCGGCCTCGCCTTGTTCTAACGCCACGCGCACGCGCCCCCCAGCCGGGGTGAACTTAAAGGCGTTGGACAGCAGATTCAATAGCACGCGCTCGACCTTCTCCGGGTCGATCTCTGCATGCAGGCCATCTGGCGTGTCGATCACATACGACACGCCGCGTTGCGGGGCGATGGCGTGGAACTGGCCTGCAACCCTGGTGACGAGTCGCACCAGGTCGAGGCGTGCAAGGTTCAGCCCCAGCTTGCCTGCGTCGATTGTGGCGAGATCCAGCAGGTCATTGACGTGGTTGAGCAGCGTGGCGGCATTGCGGTGGATGACATGCAAATCTCGGCGTTGCAGGGGGGTGAGCTTGTCATCGCCTGAGAGCAGGGCCTCAGCCGGTCCGAGGATCAACGCCAATGGTGTGCGCAGCTCATGGCTGATGTTGGCAAAGAATTCGCTCTTGAGCTGGTCAGCCTGGCGCAGCTTGTCGAGCAGGTTCTGCAGCTCCTCGGTCTTGCGGGCCAGCTCGGCCTCGGCGCGCTTCTTCTCGGTGATGTTGCGGCCTTCCGCGAGCAGGAAGACGATGCTGCCGGTGTCGTCCCTGACCGGCAGCAGCGAGAAGTCGATGACGATGGTCTCCTCGCCGGCCGCCTTGCCAAAGACCTCGACATCGCATCGCACGAACTCGCCACCACCGGCGCGCGCGACGAGTTGCCGCGTGTTCTCGACCGTCTCACGCGACACGGCCCACCAGCGCGCCTCCCAGAAGGGTTTGCCCTGGATGTCTTCGAGGCGGATGGCAGCCGCTTCGAGTGCAGCCCGGTTGATTTCGAGCGTGGTGCCCTTGGCATCCAACAGGCCGATGAACTGGTACATCTCGGCCAGCACGATGCGGGCGAGCTTGCCGCGATGTGTTTGCACATCGTCACTGGCTCGAAGCGTTACGTCACGCAGACGGTGTTGGATGGTGCTCGACACCCTCTGCCTCTCGGGCTGATCCAGCGCCACTGGGCGGGCCCCTAGGCCAGCACGCTGGCGACGGTGGGGCCACTCCATTCGTGGGCCTTGAGCACATCGCAGGTCAGCCGGATGTGTGACTCGAGCGCCAACGCGGCACGCGCCTCCTGTCGGGCCATGGCGGCGTTGAAGATGTCGGTGTGTTCCTTGTGCACGTCGCGGTGCACGGCTTCGGTGGCGCCGATCTTCAGCGCGATGTGGCGATAGCGTTCGGAATGCCGGTGGAGGATGCCCAGCATGTACTTGCTCCAGGCCGAATCGCAGGCGCTGATGAGGGTTTCGTGAAAGGCCTTGTTGGCCATTTCCCAGTCCCCAGGGTCGTCACCGCGCAGACGGTCTTCGCTTCGGGTCAGGCGGGTGAAGGCCTGGTGCAGCGCTTCCTCCCAGCTCGCTCCGCCGCGGCGGATGGACTGGCGCAGGGCTTCGGTCTCGATCATCACGCGCGTGCTGGTGACGTCTTCCAGGTCGGCCATCGACATGGCCGTGACCCTGAAGCCACGCTGCCCCTCGGCCACCACCAGCGCATCGGACACCAGCAAGGCCAGGGCTTCGCGCAGCGTGCCCGCGCCCACGCCGTAGCGGTCCTTGAGGTGCTCCACGCGCAGGCGATCGCTGGGCTGGTGCAGGCCGTGGACAATGTCCCGTCGCAGGGCCAGGTAGGCCCGCTCCACCAGGGTGCGCGGCGCCGTGCCGCCATGGCCCGTCGTGGTGAGTTTGGTCCGGGCGTGCAGCATCACGCTTCTCCTGGCTGGGACGCCTCGGGCTCAGCCAGGCGCTTGAGCCGGTAGGCCAGCTGCGGTCGGGTCAGGCCCAGCGCCCGCGCTGCCCCGGCCAGGTTGCCCTGGGCCCGGACCACGGCCATTTCCAGCAATCGCTGCTCCAGCGCGTCCAGCGTCAGGCCCGAGGCCATCACCTGTTCGCACAGGGCCTGCTGGGCACGCGTGCCGGGCGTGTCGAGTTCGCCGCTGGCTGTCACCTCGGCGTGGGCCTCATCGGGGGCATTGGGAAACAGATCGCCGGCCTCGATCCAGCCGCCCTGCGCGGCCAGGATCACTCCACGCTCGATCAGGTTCTCCAGCTCGCGCACATTGCCCGGCCAGGTATGCCGGTGCAGGGCTTGCAGCGCACGCTCACCGATGCCTTCGATGCGCTTCTGGTGCAGCGCGGCAAAGCGGCTGAGCATGGCCAGGGCCAGCGGGGTGATATCGGTGGGGCGCTCGCGCAGCGACGGGATGCGGATGGGGTAAACGTTCAGCCGGTACAGCAAGTCGCGCCGGAAGCGGCCCGATTTGACGGCCTCGTCCAGGTCCACGTTGGTGGCGGCAATCAGGCGTACGTTCACCTTGCGGCAGGCCTCTGAGCCCAGCCGCTCGATCTCGCCCTCCTGCAGCGCGCGCAGCAGCTTGGCCTGCGCAGGCAGCGGTAGCTCGCCCACCTCGTCCAGGAACAGGGTGCCGCCGTCGGCTCGCTCGAAACGTCCGGCGCGGGCCGCGTGGGCACCGGTGAAGGCGCCTTTCTCGACGCCGAAGAGCTCGGCCTCGATCAGCTCGCCCGGCAGCGCAGCACAGTTCACCGCCACGAAGGGCGCGGCGCGGCGTTCGCTGAGCTCATGCAGCGAGCGCGCAAAGCGCTCCTTGCCCACGCCGGTCTCACCGGTGAGCAGCACGCTCACCTGGGTGGGGGCTGCCTTGCGCAGCAGGTCGAGTGCGCGTTTGAAGGTGGGCGCGTTGCCGATCAGGTTGCCCACGTCGGCCGGCTCGAGCGAGGAGCGCAGGGCCTCCACCTGCTGGCTCAGACTCTCCATTTTCTCGAGCAGCGAGTCGGCTTCGAAATACCGGCGCAGCGCCTCGCCGTCCGGCCACTCGTCGGCAGGGCGCCCCACGATGCGGCAATGAGCGTCGCCGCAGGCCGTGCACAGCACCTCCTTGAACAGGATGGTGCGGCCCATGAAGCCGCTGGTGTAGCCCGAGGCATAGCCGGTCAGCGTCCAGCACGAAGGGTCCTTGGCGGGGCCGATCTTTTCGCGGTGGGCATGGGCCTCCCAGGAATGGTCCCACCGGAACTCGCCGTAGAACGTGCCCGCAGCCATGTCGAACTCCATCACCTCCGGCGTGACGCGCGCTGCCCCTTCCAGCATGTGTAGTTGCGGCCCCACCAGGAAGGCGGCGTCGAGCGAATCGCGGCCGTGCAGGCGCTTGGCGAATTCGGCGTCGCGCATGCCGCTGGCAAAACCCATGCGGGTGAGCACACGGCGCGCCTGCTCCGGGCCGATGGAGTTCACCAGTTCTTGGCGCAGGGCTCCCAGCGAGGCGGTGTGCAGCAAGACCATGCGCCGCTCACCCAGCCAGATCGAGCCCTCGTCTGGCGAAAAGCGCAGCAGGCGCCGCAGATCGGCATCGGGAGGGTAGTTGAGGTTCATGGCCAAATATCGAGATATTGATGCGATGCAGCAGTTCGAGGCTCTGGCGAAGGGATCGATCATTTCGACAGATCAGGCGCGAACGATTGATCAAATCATCAATTGAATCGGGATTAAGCGCTGTTTCCAGCGATCCTGCGTCGAGGGTTTCCACGGAATGGGCGTCATCGTGGCGCTCTTGTCGGGTCTGAATTCTCCGGACATACCCTAGGAATATCGAGATTTCAGACCGCGCGCCATATTTCAGGCGCGGGCTTTGCGATGTGTGGGGCATGACCGATGTCGCGCTGTTCAACCCCGCTCAACGTTTCGTGCGCATCGTGGACGAGCGCGCCGATGGCTTCGTTGAATTTGAGTTCGCGGTGGGCGAGCCCGAGCTCTTCGTCGAGATGTTGCTGGGCCGCGAGCAATTCAACGAGTTCTGCGCCCAGCAGGGCGTGCAGCCCAGCCACGGTGGCTTGCCACCGGCAGCGCTGGGCGAGGTTGCCCATGAATGGGACTGGACGCTGCAGCAGGCGCGCCAGCAGCGCTTCCGCCACGAACCCGACGGCACCGATTGAGCCCTGACAGACCCGCGGGACAACGTCAGCACACCAAGCAAGGAGACACCACACATGCAATCCATGGACCTGCGCACCGTGAGCATCAAGCCACTGCGCCACACCTTCGACCACGTGGCCAAGCGCATCGGCGGCGACAAGCCCGCCACGCGCTACCAGGAAGGCACGTTCGACGTGCAGGCCACCCACAACTTCCACTACCGACCCACCTGGGACCCCGAGCACGAGATCTTCGACCCCAAGCGCACGGCCATCGCCATGAAGGACTGGTACGCCTTCAAGGACCCGCGCCAGTTCTATTACGGCACCTACACCCAGACGCGCGCCCGCCAGCAGGAAACCACCGAGTCGAACTTCGAGTTCGTCGAGTCGCGTGGCCTGGCCGCGGCCTTGCCTGCCGGAGTTCGGCGGATGGCGCTAGAAGTCCTGCTGCCGATGCGCCATCTGGCCTGGGGCGGCAACATGAACAACGCCTACATCTGCGCCTACAGCTATGGCACGGCCATCTCGCAGCCGCACATCTACCACGCGATGGACCAGCTGGGCATCGCCCAGTACCTGACCCGCGTGGGCCTGCTGCTGGACGAGCCCGAGGCGCTGGACCGCGCCAAGCAGCAGTGGCTGCACGACCCCAAGTGGCAAGGCCTGCGCCACTACGTGGAAGACGTGTTCGTGGTGAAGGACTGGTTCGAGGTCTTCGTCGCGCAGAACCTGGTGCTCGACGGCCTGGTCTATCCGATGGTCTACGAGACCCTGGTGGACGACGTGCTGACCACCCAGGGCGGCTCAGCCATCGCGATGCTCACCCAGTTCATGACCGAGTGGCACGCCGAAACCGCCAAGTGGGTGGACGCGCAGATGAAGACCGCAGCTGCCGAGTCGTCCGAGAACAAGGCCCAGCTGCAGACGTGGACGGCGCACTGGTTCGAACGCGGCCTGGCCGCCGTGACTCCGCTGGCCGAGTTCGCGCTGGGCGACAAGGCCCCGGCCGTGATGGCCGACCTCACCCAACAGTTCAAGACCCGCGTCGCCAAAACCGGCGTCACTCTTTGAAGGAACCGCGATGTCCAAGGTATTCCTGGCTCTGCAGCTGAGCGACGACAGCCGCTGCATCGTCGACGCGCTGCTGGCCGACAACCCCGCCGCCGAGCTGGAAGAGCAGCCGGCCATGGTCAAGATCAACGCCGAAGGCCGGCTCACGCTCAAGCGCGACAGCGTCAGTGAGCGCATGGGGCGCGACTTCAACCTGCAGGAGCTGCACCTGAACCTCATCACCCTGTCGGGAAACATCGACGAGACCGACGACGAATTCACTTTGAGCTGGGGCCGCTGAACGCGTGCCACGAGGAGACAACCCATGGACATGAACGTTGCCAAGAAGAAGCTGGGCCTGAAGGAGCGCTACGCGCTGATGACCCGGGGCCTAGATTGGGAGACCACCTACCAGCCGATGAACAAGGTGTTCCCGTATGCCGAGTACGAGGGCATCAAGATCCACGACTGGGACAAGTGGGAAGACCCGTTCCGCCTGACGATGGATGCCTACTGGAAGTACCAGGCCGAGAAGGAAAAGAAGCTCTACGCCATCATCGACGCCTTCGCGCAGAACAACGGCCACCTGGGCGTCACCGATGCCCGTTACATCAACACGCTCAAGCTGTTCCTCAATGGCGTGAGCCCGCTGGAGTACCAGGCGCACCGGGGCTTTGCCCACGTGGGTCGTCAGTTCCCCGGCGTGGGCACGCGCGTGGCCTGCTTGATGCAGTCGCTCGACGAGATGCGTCACTCGCAGACGCAGATCCACTCGATGAGCAACTACAACAAGTATTACAACGGGCTGCACTCGTTCCCACAGATGCACCAGCGGGTCTGGTACATGAGCGTGCCGCGATCGTTCTTCGACGACGCCATCACCGCCGGGCCGTTCGAGTTCATGGTGGCCGTGGGCTTCAGCTTCGAGTACGTGCTGACCAACCTGTTGTTCGTGCCCTTCGTCTCGGGTGCGGCCTACAACGGCGACATGGGTGCGATGACCTTCGGCTTCAGCGCGCAGAGCGACGAGGCCCGCCACATGACCCTGGGCCTCGAGTGCATCAAGTTCATCCTGGAGCAGGACCCGGCGAACCTGCCCATCGTGCAGCGCTGGATCGACAAGTGGACCTGGCGCGGCTACCGCGTGCTGACCCTGGTGGGCATGATGATGGATTACATGCTGCCCAAGCGCGTGATGAGCTGGAAGGAGGCCTGGGAGGTCTACTTCGAGCAGAACGGTGGCGCGCTGTTCAAGGACCTTGAACGCTACGGCATCCGTCCGCCCAAGTGGCTGGACCAGATCGAGAAGGACAAGGACCACATCTCGCACCAGGCCTGGGCCACGTTCTACCAGTACAGCGCCGCCAGCAACTTCCACGGCTGGATCCCCACCGCTGAGGAAATGGACTGGCTCTCGGCCAAGTACCCGGACAGCTTCGACAAGTACTACCGCCCGCGCCTGGAGTTCTGGCGCGACGAGGCCGCAAAAGGCAACCGGCACTACAACACCACGCTGCCGATGCTGTGCCAGACCTGCCAGATTCCGATGCTCTTCACCGAGCCGGACGACCCGACGCAGATTTGCTACCGCGAATCCACGTACCACGGCATGAAGTTCCACTTCTGTTCGGACGGATGCAAGGAGATCTTCGACCACGAGCCCGAGAAATACCAGCAGGCCTGGTTGCCGGTGCACCAGATCTATCAGGGCAACTGTTTCAACCCCGGGGTGGACCCCACGGTGGAAGGCTTCGAGCCGCTGCCCGCGGTGCTGGACTACTACAACCTGAAGATGGGCCGCGACAACATGGACTTTGAAGGCTCGGAAGACCAGAAGAACTTCGCCGCCTGGCGCGGCGCGGCCACGTCCAACGCCAACCCCAGCAAGTGAGCCAGAAGGAATTGCACACCATGGCACAAGTCGCCGCAAAAGTAGCCGCCATCGGCCCCTACGAATTCGAGCCCGCCGACAAGCTCGAGAAGTTCCACGGTAACCAGCTGGTCTACATCGGCTGGGATCAGCACCTGCTGTTTTGCGCACCGTTCTGCTTCCCACTGCCGCCCAGCATGCCCTTCGGGGCCTTCGTGGAAGCGGTTCTGCCGGGTGCTTTCGGCTACCACCCCGAGTTCAAGCAGATCAACTGGGCGAAGGCTGAATGGCTGCTCTCGGGCAGGCCCTTTACGCCGGACTTCAGCAAGTCGCTGGCCGAGAACGGCATCCACCACAAGGACGCCCTGCGCCTGCGCACGCCTGAGCTCAAGGGCATCAAAGGCGCCAGTAGCTGACATGGGCTACGAGCTGACGATCGAGCCGCTGGGCCAGACGCTGGAGGTCGAGGATGGCCAAACCATCCTCGATGCAGCATTGCGTGCCGGCATCTTCCTGCCCCACGCCTGCTGTCACGGCCTGTGCGCCACCTGCAAGGTCAAGGTGACAGATGGGGAGGTAGATCATGGCGAGGCCAGCAACTTCGCGCTGATGGACTATGAACGCGAGGAAGGCCAGTGCCTGGCCTGCTGCGCCACGCTGCAGAGCGACGTGGTGATCGAGGCAGACGTCGAGCAGGACCCGGATGCCCTGAACCTGCCCGTGCAGGACTACGCCGGGATCGTGAGCCGCATCGAAGACCTCACGCCCACCATCAAGGGCGTGTGGATAGCGCTCGATGACAAAGGCGGGATGCGGTTCCAGGCCGGTCAATACGTGAACCTGCACCTGCCGGGTGGCACCGGCACGCGGGCCTTCTCGCTGGCCAACGCACCCCAGAAGCCGGAAGAGGTGGAGCTGAACATCCGCCTGGTTCCCGGCGGTGCCGCCACCACCTGGGTGCACCAGCACCTCAAGGTGGGCGACAGTGTCTCGATCAGCGGGCCCTATGGCCGCTTCTTTGTGCGCAAGACGGCGGCGTTGCCTTCGCTGTTCCTGGCCGGCGGCTCGGGTCTGTCCAGCCCCAAGTCGATGATCCTGGACCTGCTGGCCGAGGGCAGCACCCAGCCCATGACCCTGGTCTATGGCGCGCGCAACCTGGCCGAGCTCTACGACCACGACCTGTTCACCGAACTGGCCGCCGCGAACCCCCACTTCAGCTATGTGCCGGCACTGTCCAACGAGCCGGCCGGTTCGGCGTGGGCCGGCTTTCGGGGCCATGTGCACGAAGCTGCCAAGGCGCACTTTAACAATGACTTCCGCGGGAGCAAGGCGTACCTCTGCGGTCCGCCGGTGATGATTGACGCCTGCATCACCACGCTGATGCAGGGGCGTCTCTTCGAGCGCGATATCTACACCGAAAAGTTCATTTCCGCAGCCGATGCGGCGCAGCAGATGCGCAGTCCGCTGTTCAAGCGAATCTGACGTCAGACGCGAGGGCGCTGAGCATGCATCGATTTGACGTTCTGATCGAAGACACGGGCGAGCACTACACATGCACCGAGACCCGTTCGCTGCTGGAGGGCATGGAAGCCCTGGGCCGCAGGGGCATCCCCGTGGGCTGTCGCAACGGTGGCTGCGGCGTCTGCAAGGTGGCCATCCAGGCCGGCGACTACACCACGCGTGTGATGAGCCGAGAGCACGTGAGCGAAGACGACGAACGCTGCGGCCGTGTGCTGGCCTGCCGCGTGAAGCCGGCCAGCGACATCCGCCTGGCCGTGATTGGAAAGATGAAGAAAAGCGTTTGCCGCGAGGTTGAGCCGGCAGACGCACGCAACACCCCCTCAACCTGAACCTGAACCTGAGACACAACAAGGAGACATGACATGGCAATGACTGGCGTACTGAGACCTGGCCACGCAGTGGTGCGTGTGCTGGATCTGGACGAATCGGTGAAGTTCTACACCGACGTGATGGGTCTGAAGGAAACCGGGCGCGACAAGAGCGGTCGCGTGTACTTCAAGTGCCAGGACGAGCGCGACCACAACAGCTTCGTGATCCGCAGGGCCGACCGCGCCGGCTTGGACGCGTTCGGCTTCAAGGTGCTGAACAAGGCCACGCTGTCCACGATCGAAGGCCGTTTGCGCGAATACGGCGTGAACACCGAACGCGTGCCGGCTGGCGAGATGCTGGAGACCGGCGAGCGGGTTCGCTTCCAGGTTCCCACCGGTCACACGATCGAGCTCTTCGCCGAGAAGACCGACGTGGGCAATGGCCTGGGCTACACCAACCCCGAAGCAGTCATGCCTGACGCCAAAGGCATCAACCCCGTGCGAATGGACCATTGCCTGATCTACGGGGGCGACATCGACGGCAACCGCAAGCTGTTTGAGGAGGTGCTCGACTTCACCTTGGTGGAGCGCATCAAGCTGGAAGACGGCCAGACCGACCTGGCCACCTGGCTGACCTGCTCGGCCAAGGCGCACGACATCGCGATGGTGCGCCACGCCGAGGATGGCAAGCTGCATCACGTGTCCTTCCTGCTCCAGACCTGGGAGCAGGTGCTGCGCGCGGCCGACATCATGTCCATCAACCGCGTCTCGATTGACATGGGCCCGACCCGCCACGGCGTGACCCGCGGCACGACGATCTATTTCTTCGACCCGTCCGGCAACCGCATGGAGACCTTCTGCGGCGGCTACGACTTCTACCCGGACATGCATCCCACCACCTGGACCTGGGACGAGGTGGGCGCCGCGGTGTTCTATCACGACCGCAAGCTGAACCCGGCCTTCCTGACGGTCGTGACCTGACCACCCCCGAGGCGGCCGGCCGCCTCCCCCTCAAGGGGGCGCCGCGAGCGGCCTGGCAGAGCCAGTTCCGCCGCGGCCACTTGACGGGTTCTTCGACTGCCAAGCGCCTTCATGACATCTCACAGCATCACGCAACGCCAGATCACCGCCGAAGCCGCCAGCGCCGCCTGCCGGGCGGCGCTGTCCCACGCCGAGACACAGGGCTTGCGCATCAATGTCGCGGTGACCGATGCCTCGGGCACGTTGATGGCGTTCTTGCGCATGCCCGGCGCCTTCCTGCATTCCATCGACATTGCCATCGACAAGGCCTACACCGCCGCGAGCTTCGGCTTTCCCACCTCGCAATGGGCCGGGGCCGTGGCAGATGACGAACTGCTGCGCATGGGCCTGAACCAGCGGCCCCGCCTGGTGATGTTTGGCGGCGGCATGCCCATCACCGAAGAGGGCACGCGCATTGGCGGCATCGGTGTCTCGGGCGGCTCGGCAGCCGAGGACGAGGCCTGCGCCCGCGCCGGCTTGGTCGCCCTGAATCTGAATTGACTTCGACTCTCAGCGAGCACCCCATGAAACAGTTCCTCAACTTCATCAACGGCGAATTCGTTGCCACCGGCAAGACCTTTGACAAGCGCGCGCCTGCCACCAACCAGGTCATTGGCCAGGTGCACGAGGCGGGCCAGGCCGAGGTGAATGCGGCCGTGGCCGCAGGCCGCGCCGCGCTGAAGGGCGAGTGGGGCCGCATGAGCGTGGTCAAGCGCGCCGAACTGCTGCACGCCGTGGCAGACGAGATCAACCGCCGCTTCGACGAATTCCTCGCCGCCGAGCTGGCCGACACCGGCAAGCCACATTCGCTGGCCAGCCACATCGACATCCCGCGCGGCGCGGCCAACTTCAAGATTTTCGCCGACATCGTCAAGAACGTGCCGACCGAGAGCTTCCAGATGACCACGCCGGACGGCGGCACGGCCATCAGCTACGCCATGCGCACGCCGCTGGGTGTGCTGGGCGTGATCTGCCCCTGGAACCTGCCGCTGCTGCTGATGACCTGGAAAGTCGGTCCGGCGCTGGCCTGCGGCAACACCGTGATCGTCAAGCCCAGCGAGGAAACCCCCGCCACCGCCACGCTGCTGGGCGAGGTGATGAACGCGGTCGGCATTCCCAAGGGCGTGTACCAGGTGCTGCACGGCTTCGGCCCCGGATCGGCCGGCGAGTTCATCACCCGGCACCCGGGTGTCAACGGCATCACCTTCACCGGCGAGACGCGCACCGGCGAGGCCATCATGGCGGCGGCCGCCAAGGGCGTGCGCCCGGTCAGCTTCGAGCTGGGCGGCAAGAACGCCGGCATCGTCTTCGCCGACGCCGACTTCGACAAGGCGGTCGCCGGCATCACGCGCAGCGCCTTCGAGAACTGCGGCCAGGTCTGCCTGGGCACCGAGCGCGTCTACGTGCAGCGGCCCATCTTCGACCGATTCGTCGCCGCGCTGAAGGCCAAGGCCGAGGCCCTGAAGGTGGGCGGTCCCGACACTCCGGGCGTGGGCCTGGGCCCGCTGATCTCGGCCGAGCACAAGGCCAAGGTGCTGTCCTATTACGCCAAGGCCAGGGCCGAGGGCGCCATCGTGGTCACCGGCGGCGGCGCCCCGGTGCTGCAGGGCGAGTACGCCGAGGGCCACTTCGTGCAGCCCACCATCTGGACCGGCCTGCCCGAGTCGTCGACCGTGATCCGCGAGGAGATCTTTGGCCCCTGCTGCCACATCGCGCCTTTCGACACCGAGGAAGAAGCCATCGCACTGGCCAACGCCACCGACTACGGCCTGGCCACCACCGTGTGGACGCAAGACCTGGGCACCGCTCACCGCATGGCGGCCGCCATCGAGGTGGGGCTGTGCTGGATCAACAGCTGGTTCCTGCGCGACCTGCGCACCGCCTTCGGCGGCGCCAAGGCCTCAGGCATCGGCCGCGAAGGCGGCGTGCATTCGCTGGAGTTCTACACCGAGCTCCGCAACGTGATGATCAAGCTCTGAGAGACGCCGTGATGACACCCGAGACCATTCAACGCTACGGCGACGAGCTCTACCAGTCGCTGCTCAGCCGCGTGCCGGTGGAGCCGCTCACCAACCGCGAACCCGGCATCACCATCGCCGACGCCTACCAGATCCAGCTGCGCATGATCCAGCGCCGGTTGGATGCCGGCGAGGTCGTGGTGGGCAAGAAGATCGGCGTCACCAGCCAGGTGGTGATGGACATGCTGGGCGTGAACCAGCCCGACTTCGGCCATTTGCTCTCGGGCATGGTGTTCAACGAAGGCGAGCCGGTGGACACGGCCAGGATGATCGCGCCCAAGGCCGAGGCCGAGGTGGCCTTCATCCTGGCGCGCGACCTGAGCGGCCCGGGCGTCACCGCGGCCGACGTGCTGCGCGCCACCGACTGCGTGATGCCCTGCTTCGAGATCGTCGATTCGCGTATCAAGGACTGGAAGATCAAGATCCAGGACACCGTGGCCGACAACGCCAGTTGCGGCGTGCTCACCCTGGGCGGCACCCGCCGCAGCCCGCGCGACCTGGACCTGGCTCTGGCCGGCATGGTGCTGGAGAAGAACGGCGAAATCATCAGCACCTCGTGCGGCGCTTCGGTGCAGGGCTCGCCGGTGAACGCCGTGGCCTGGCTGGCCAACACGCTGGGGTCGCTGGGCATCTCCCTCCGGGCCGGAGACATCATCCTCTCGGGTTCGCAGTCGCCCCTGGTGCCGGTGAAGGCAGGCGACAGCCTGTACGCCAGCGTGGGCGGCCTGGGCAGCACCTCGGTGCGCTTCATCTGACTCCGGCGAGAACCCCACCATGGCACTGACCCGTACCGACATCGAGACCCTCGCCGCCCATCTGGAGGCGGCCGAACGAGACGCCCGCGACGTCACCAAGATCACCGATGACTTCCCCCAGATGGACTGGGCCGACGCCTACGACATCCAGGACGAGCTGCGCCGGCGCAGGCAGGCGCGAGGCCACCGGATCGTGGGCCTGAAGGCCGGCCTGACTTCGTTCGCGAAGATGAAGCAGATGGGCGTCGACACGCCTTGCTTCGGCTTCGTCAGCGACGACATGGCGCGGCCCGAAGGAGGGGAGATCAAGATGAGCGAGCTGATCCACCCCAAGGTCGAGGCCGAGATCTGCGTGGTCACCAAAGCGCCGCTGCGCGGCCCCGGCTGCCACGTGGGCGCGGTGATGGCGGCGATCGACTTCGTGCTGCCGGCGGTGGAGATCATCGACAGCCGTTACCGCGACTTCAAGTTCGACCTCAAGAGCGTGATCGCTGACAACACCTCGGCGTCGCGCTTCGTGATCGGCGGACGGGCGCGCCCTGTCGAAGAGCTGGACCTGCGCACGCTGGGCGTGGTGCTGGAGAAGAACGGCAAGACCGTGGCGATGGCCGCCGGCGCCGCCGTGCTGGGCCACCCGCTGGCGGCGGTGGCGATGATGGCCAACCACCTGGGTCGGCGTGGCCAGGAGATTCCGGCCGGCAGCTTCATCATGACCGGCGGGGTCACCGAGGCCATCGCCGTGGCTGCGGGCGACAACATCCACGTGCGCTTCCAGGATCTGGGCAGCGTCTCCATGCGTTTCGTCTGAGGCCGAATCCGCCGTGAACCCGTCTGACAATCCCGAGATCGCGCGCAGCGTGCGCACAGGATCCTTCGACACCAACTGCCACGACCTGGGCCAGGCCCAGTTGGGTCAGCCACCGGTGCTGCTGATCCACGGCTCCGGGCCGGGCGTGAGCGCCTGGGCCAATTGGCGCCTGGTGATGCCCGAGCTGGCGGGCTTGACCCCCCCAGCCCCCGAGGGGGCCGGGACGGCTTGGGGCGGCCCGGCGCTCGTCCGAGGCCGGCGCGTGCTGGCCCCCGACATGGTGGGCTTTGGCTACACCGACCGGCCCGTGGGCATCGCTTACACCATGGATACCTGGGTGCAGCAGGCGCAGGACCTTATGGACGCGCTGGGCGTGCCGCAGGTGGACCTGGTGGGCAACTCGTTTGGCGGCGCGCTGTCGCTGGCACTGGCCATCCGCGCACCGCGCCGCGTGCGCCGCCTGGTGCTGATGGGCAGCGTGGGCGTGCCCTTCGCGATCACGCCGGGCCTGGACGCGGTGTGGGGCTACGAGCCCTCGCTGGCCGCGATGAAGGGGCTGCTGGACCTCTTTGCGCACAGCCGCGCCCTGGTGACCGACGAGCTGGCCGAGCTGCGCTACCGCGCGAGTATCCGCACCGGCTTTCAGGAGTCCTTCGCGGCCATGTTCCCCGCACCGCGCCAGCGTTGGGTGGACGCCATGGCCAGCCGCGAGAACGACATCCGCGCGCTGCCGCACGAGACCCTGGTCATTCACGGCCGGGAGGACCAGATCATCCCGCTGCAGAACTCGCTCACGCTCAGCCAGTGGATTCCGAACAGCCAGCTGCATGTCTTTGGCCACTGCGGCCACTGGACCCAGATAGAACATGCCAACCGGTTTTCGCGGCTCGTGAGTGACTTCTTGGCCGAGGCCGACCGCGCCTGAGGCTACCCCCCCGTTTTTCACCTCTCGGAGATCACCCTGATGAGCAAGAAGATCAAATGCGCCCTGATCGGGCCTGGAAACATCGGCACCGACCTGCTGGCCAAGCTGCAGCGCAGTCCGGTGCTGGAACCGGTGTGGATGGTGGGCATCGACCCCGAATCCGATGGCTTGAAGCGCGCCCGCGAGATGGGCATCAAGACCACCGCCGAGGGCGTGGACGGCCTGGTGCCGCACATGCTGGCGGACGGCGTGCAGATCGTGTTCGACGCCACCAGCGCCTACGTGCACGCCGAGAACTCGCGCAAGGTCAACGCCCAGGGCGCGATGATGATCGACCTCACCCCTGCCGCCATTGGCCCGTACTGCGTGCCGCCCGTGAACCTCAAGCAGCACGTGGGCCGGCGCGAGATGAACGTCAACATGGTCACCTGCGGCGGCCAGGCCACCATCCCCATGGTGGCGGCCGTGTCGCGGGTTCAGCCCGTGGCCTACGGCGAAATCGTGGCCACGGTGAGCAGCCGCTCGGTGGGCCCGGGCACGCGCAAGAACATCGACGAATTCACCCGCACCACGGCTGGCGCCGTCGAACGCGTGGGCGGTGCCAAGAAGGGCAAGGCCATCATCGTCATCAACCCGGCTGAGCCGCCGCTGATCATGCGCGACACCGTGCACTGCCTGACCGAGACCGAACCCGACCAGGTCGCCATCACACAGTCGATCCACGACATGATCAAGGAAGTGCAGAAGTACGTGCCTGGCTACAAGCTGGTCAACGGCCCGGTGTTCGACGGCAAGCGTGTGAGCGTGTTCATGGAGGTGGAAGGCCTTGGCGACTATCTGCCCAAGTACGCCGGCAACCTCGACATCATGACCGCCGCGGCGGCCCGAACCGCCGAGATGTTTGCCGAGGAAATCCTGGCCGGCCAACTCGTCCTCGAACCCACCGTTGCCGCCTGAAGGAGCCCCCCATGACCCACCCCAAGAGCCCGATGGACGGCCGCCAGATCACGGTCCACGACATGACGCTGCGCGACGGCATGCACCCCAAGCGCCACCTGATGACGCTGGAACAGATGAAGACCATCGCCTGCGGCCTGGACGCCGCGGGCGTGCCGCTGATCGAGGTCACCCACGGCGACGGCCTGGGCGGCTCCAGCGTGAACTACGGCTTCCCGGCCCACACCGACGAGGAATACCTCGGCACGGTGATTCCGCTGATGAGGCGGGCCAAGGTCAGTGCCCTGCTGCTGCCGGGCATCGGCACCGTCGACCACCTGAAGATGGCCCACGGCCTGGGCGTGAACACCATCCGCGTGGCCACGCACTGCACCGAAGCCGACGTGAGCGAACAGCACATCAGCTACGCGCGCAAGCTTGGCATGGACACCGTGGGCTTCCTGATGATGGCCCACATGAACAGCCCAGAGGGCCTGGTGAAGCAAGCCAGACTGATGGAGAGCTACGGCGCCAACTGCCTCTACATCACTGACTCGGCCGGTTACATGCTGCCCGCCGATGTGAAGGCCAGGCTGCAGGCCGTGCGCGATGCGCTCAAGCCCGAGACCGAGTTGGGCTTTCACGGCCACCACAACTTGGCGATGGGTATCGCCAATTCCATTGCCGCCATCGAGTGTGGGGCGAACCGCATCGACGCCGCCGCCGCGGGCCTGGGTGCCGGCGCGGGCAACACACCGATGGAAGTGCTGGTGGCCGTGTGCGACCGCATGGGCATCCAGACCGGCGTGGACGTGTGGAAGATTCAGGACGTGGCCGAAGACCTGGTGGTGCCCATCATGGACTTCCCCATCCGCATCGACCGCGATGCGCTGACGCTGGGCTATGCCGGCGTATATGGCAGTTTCCTGCTGTTTGCCAAGCGGGCCGAGAAGAAGTACGGCATCCCGGCGCGCGACCTACTGGTCGAGCTGGGCCGGCGCGGCATGGTCGGCGGCCAGGAAGACATGATCGAAGACACCGCCATGACCATGGCCCGCGAGCGCGGCCTGCGCGTGGCCGCCTGAACGCAACGCAGAATGAAGGAGCCCCCATGCCATTCGCCCAGATCTACATGCTCGAAGGCCGTACCGAAGACCAGAAGCGCGCCGTCATCGAAAAAGTGACCCAGGCGCTGCAGGACGCCGTGGGCGCGCCCAAGGAAACCATCCGCGTGTGGATCCAGGATGTGCCCAAGCAGAACTGGGGGATCGCGGGAGTCAGTGCCAAAGATTTGGGTCGTTGACGCATTGAACTCGGGCTTGCTGTCGCGATGCTGGCGGTCTGGGAAGCTGTCGTTCAGGTTCGTCTGCCATTGGCCGGGAGCGAGCGGCCGTGGCGATGGCTGGCAGCGGACTTCGGAAGGCTGTTCGGATGAGTGGC
Source organism: Ideonella sp. sgz306126 (assembly GCF_056032705.1). Taxonomy (NCBI): domain Bacteria; kingdom Pseudomonadati; phylum Pseudomonadota; class Betaproteobacteria; order Burkholderiales; family Sphaerotilaceae; genus Ideonella; species Ideonella sp. sgz306126. The sequence continues at coordinate 637,639 of NZ_JBVYWP010000002.1, read as the reverse complement.
ATCCTGTCGGCCGCGGTTCTCGATAGTCGATCCAACTGCGACATATGGGTCGGCGAATTCGACGCTGCTCAGCGCCCCTCCGCGGACGGATCGCCTCAGACCCGTGTCGCAACCCGCTGCGACAGCGTTCCCCCAACATGGCGCCACATGACGAGAGGTTGGAGTCGGTGATCTGAATCTGTGCTCTCAACACGTCCCCGCAGGGCATGGCCAATTCATATGCTGCGCGCGCAGCTTGCCACCTGCGTTGCACGTCAGGGCGGGGCGCAGCTCGGTGATCGACGCGGGCGTTGCGCACCGGTGCAAGCTCTGCGCCTGCTGTAAAGATGCGGCCGTCGAGCCTCCTCTACACTCGACGTTCGTTCACATCCAGCTCGACTCGATCCATGTTGAACCGCCTTCTCTTCGTGGCTGCGGCCGCAGCGAGCGTCCTGCTCACCGGTTGCGCCACCCGCACCACCCAGGCCTTCGAAAACGATGCCGGCCGCGTTGCGGCGACAAGCGACCCGGTCTACCTCATGACCGCCACGGTCCGCAACGAGTACAAGAAGGGCTGGCAGCCGCACCTGCTCGTCGTCAACGTCGAGAAGGACGGCGCCACCGAATCGTCGGACCGCTTCAACTTCACGATGGACAAGAAGGCGCTGCTGGACGAGACCGACAAGGAAGCGGGCAACAAGTATCTGCTGCGCATGCAACTCGCACCCGGGAAGTACGAGATCGTGGGCTTGACCGAGTTGAGCCGCAGCTTCCCGATCATTGCCACGTTTTTCACCCCGCTGCACGAGACACTGAACGTGAGCACCAAGGGCACGATCACGTACTTGGGCCACGTCGAAGCCAGCATCCGCGAGCGTAGGGGTGAGGAATTCAAGGCCGGCCCGTCGATCCCGCTGATCGACCAGGCCGTCGCCGGCGCGTCCGGCGGCACCTGGGACGTCGCGATCGTCGACGCGTGGGACACGGATGAAGCGCTTTTTCGCGGCAGGTTCGCAGCGCTGAAGGACACCCCGATTCAGAAGGGCCTGCTGGCCCCGTGGGACCGTGACGCGGCCCAGAGGTGGTGGGTGGCGCACTGATTCAGTCGCGAGCACGGATACGTTGCGATATGCCTGCTCAGGCTGTCGCACAGCGGTCACTTGACAGCGCGGCTCGTGGCGGGTGCAACCTATTTTGGCATCGATCCTCAGGGGATCAGACTCTTGCGCATCGCTGCATATTCGATGGAAACGCCCCGCACTTCCTTGATGTGATGCTCAACAATCTTGAACCCGAAATGGATGTAGAACGGCTGCGCAGTGCGGCTGACTTCTGATGTGAACTCGGCGATGCCGAGTTCACGGGCTCGCTCATGGATGCGCTCCATGAGTCTCCTCCCCATGCCCACTCCGTTCGCCGCGGCCGCGACGAAGAAGTGGTCGATGTATCCGTTGGATTGCACGTCGGCACACGCCACAATTTTGCCGTCGCGTTCGATCACGAATGGGGCGATGCCCTGCATGCGTCGGGCCCACAAGGCTGGGTCAAACGTTCGAGGTGCCCACGCGTCCACTTCAGCTTGGCTGTCATCGTGGATCGCAACTTCATGGATCGCAGATTCGAAAACGAACCGAAGCTGGGGTTCGTCGCCGACACGGAAGTTTCGTAGCTCAATCACAGTGTTCAGCTTACATGTGCGCGGCGCTCGGGCGGCAGCCGCATCGAACACTGGCAACCGCCGAAAGCCAGACCCTCGCCGCCGTCTGCATCTGGCCGAGTCCGCTCTTCTGGTGCACGCCCAGCGAGCTGACGTTCACCCGGACGGCTACGGCGCGAACGTCAGCTTCCAAGGGAACTGGCGAACTCATGCGGCCGGCCAGATGCGGACACCGGCGGAGATCAGCCCTCGGGCAATCCTCCGCCGCGAGTGATGCTCGGAAGACAATGCAGATCATGCAAGTACAACCTGCTTCATTGCTTCTCGACATCTCTAAAGATCTCGCGGGTCATCGCGAGCGTCGGGATGCGAGTTGGTGCTGGTACGCCAACGAGGACGACGAGGACACAGGTGGGGCGTTGCCCTTCGCGGTAGACAATTTGTTCCGAGGTCAGACTGCACGTCATGTCCCTATGTTGCCGTCCATCGCCCGTGGATTGGCGACTTCTGACATAGGCGAAATGTGGCGAGGCTCTATCGCTGATCAGGCACTCGTGATTCTGCGGCTCGCGCAGTCGTGGTGGTTCTCCAAGGAACTTCAACGTCATCCAGTTGCGCAGCATGCAAAGACTCAGCACCTCGACCTGAACCCAATTGGGTTGGCGCAGCACTACGGCATCTCGACAGGCTACCTTGACATCAGCGATGACTTCGATGTCAGCGCCTTCTTCGCCACATGCCGTGAGACAGACCAAGGCTGGCAACCGGCGATTGAGAGCACCGGCGTTGTTTATCGTGTCAGCCTGAAAGAACTAGATCAGCACGAGGTTGCACGCTACCTTCCGTTAGGGCCGCAGTCCTTGCCCCGGCCAACAGAGCAAGGGGCCTGGGTAACTGAGCTTCCGATGTGCCACGCTTTCGACGGGTGGCCCGGTGTGGGCATGCTGCAGTTCGAGCACGACCGGCGCGTAGCTGAACATTTTCTGGAGATGTTCGACGGAGGCGCCAAGTTGTTCCCGGCCGATCCACTCGCCCGCGTGGCATCCGAGATTCTCAGATGTCGCGAACTACCAGTCGACTTAGTGGACGCTGCTCTGCAATCCTTCGCCAGAGATCCACACGGGCCACGCTCCGACCAGCTTCAAGCGATTCGGGCAGAAATCTTCGGGCAGGTAGCACCGATTCAGGGTCGAACGCTGTTGACGAATGAGCAGGTTTCAGAACTCCTAGCCGATGAATCGTGGTGCGCCCACAGGCTCGCCGATATCAAGGCCCACGCCGTAGCCGTTCGCCTCATTCCCGTCGTGGACTGATCTTGCATGACACAGCGAGAGTCCGCTTTCAGACGGTGAGTTCGCCGAACACGATGTCCGCAACGGGTCGTGATGCTGAGTTCGGTGAGTGCCGGACCGGTCGCGCTGTCCGGATTCGGCAGATCGCTGTCTCGATCTGGCAGCAATTGATGCCCGGCAGCGAGACCCAGGTCGGAGCGGCATCGAGGAGGTTCACGCCGAGGCGTCCATTGATCCACTTGCGTCGACACCGGATGCGACGTGCTGGATCGGTCTCGATCCGAAACTCGCAGCAATCGAGTAGCGATGTGCTGCGAGTTCAAGGCGGTCCCCGCCCGTGGGCATTTCACCCTCGGCCGGAGTGGCTGGGACGAACTGGGCGGCTTCGCTGCCGAGTGGATCCGGCGCCTGGTCGGCCCGTGAACCCCGCGCCTATCAGGCGCCGGCGAGCAAAGCAGCAAACTCCGTGGCGAAGCGGTGCGCGTCGCCAGGCCAGCGTGCCGAAAGGTAGTGGCCGTCGCGCACGGTGAAGCCCCGTTCGAGCCGCGCCGGCGAATCGCGGCATAGCCCGGGCGGTCCGGAGACGAAATCATCCTGCTTGGCCAGCGCCGCGGTGACTTCGGCCTGCACCGTCAGCGGGTAGGTGCGGTAGTAGCGTCCAAGCCAGGCCGCGGTCAACGCCCAGGCGCCGAGCTCCAGGCTTCGGGTCAGAGCGGTCGTTCGCCGGCCGAACAACACCGATTGGCCGTCGGTGCCTTTCGAGCGTGCGACCAGCAGCACGCCGTGGCAGATCGCCGCCAGCGGGCGCCTCGCGGCGAACGCGGCCGCCACCAGCGCCTGCAGGGACGCCGATTCGAGGTAGGGCCTCATACCCGGTGCATGACCGCCCGGCAGCAGCAGGCCGTCGAAGTCGGCCAGCGACAGGTCGGCATATCGCTGGGGCTGCCTGAACTCCGGGCTGCAGTGCATCTCTTCATAGGCCTGGCGGGCCCTCGCGTCGGCACGCAGCAGTTCCTTGAGCGGGCCCAGATCGACGCCGGTCAGCATCCGCGGATCTGCCTGGCCGGGCTCGCCATCAGGCGTGGCGAAGCGGACTCGAAACCCACGCGCCGTGAGCACCTGCCAAGGCACGGCGGTCTCGGTCGGGTCGAAGTCCCTGTTCGGGATCGGGATGAGAACGGTGCTCAAAGATCGTTCAGGAATCGGGCCACGGCTCGATCATAGGTCACGGCCCCACGCAGCCCGCCCCGGCATGCCGGCAACGCGCGCGCTGCTTTCCTCGACGGCTTTGCTGCGGAGCGCTACGGATGGGTGGACTTGCGTCCAACGTAGGAGGTCAGTCGGCGAAGCAGCAACGTTGGATCGAACGGCTTGGCGATGACCTCGACCATCCCAGCCTGCTTGGCCGCCACAATCTCTTCGGTCCCCGCCGCGGCACTGAGGCCGACGATCACGAGTGCGCTCAGTTGTCGATGGAGGCGCATCTGGCGCACTGCCTCGACACCACCTAACGGCTGCATGTGCAAGTCCATCAGAACGATGTCGAAGGCCTGCCCTGCGGCGTGAGCAGCGAGCACCTTCGCCAAGCCGTCGTGTCCATCTCCAGCGATCTCGACCGTCCCGCCCCAACGCTCGACGAACGTGCGCGCAATCAACTGATTCACTTCGTCGTCCTCGACGATCAAGATGCGCACGCCCGTCAGTTCGCGGGAAGCCAATGCGTGGTCTGGCGCGTCCGGCGGCGAAGCCGGCAGCGAAGCGGGAGGTCCCATTGGGAGGGGCAGTTCCACCCAAAAGCAGGTTCCTTGTCCGACCGTACTTTCAAAGCCGACCTGGCCACCCATTCGTTGTGCCAGGTCTTTGCTGATGGCCAAGCCCAGTCCCGTGCCTGAAACGGCCGCACCGGCCGGTGCGGCCTTCAGCTGCACGAAGCGCTGGAACAGCTTGGCTTGCGCCTGTTCGTCCAACCCCGGACCTTGATCGTGCACTTCAAATCGGGCCAAACCATCGGGCAGCCATCGATATCGAACGCTTACCTCGCCATGCGTGGCAAATTTGAGCGCATTGGAAATGAAGTTGGACAGGATTTGCCGAATCCGAAGCGCGTCACCTAACAACCATGGCGGCGCCTGCTCCTCCGCGTTCAAGGACAAGGATAACGACTTGTTCAGGGCTGCGAAGCGCCACGTTGAGACCAATTCGTCGAGCAGGTCCGTCACCTTGAACGAACGCTCATCCAACGAGAACATGCCCGCTTCGATCTTGGAGAAGTCGAGGGTGTTGTCCAGCAGGTCCTTGAGCGTGAGTGCACTCGCAAGAAGTTGCCGAAGGTATGGCGTCACCTGCTCTGGCGGCGTGTCCGGTGAGCAGGCCAAGTGCGCCATGCCCAGCAGAGCGCTCAGCGGATTGCGGATTTCGTGGCTGACATTGGCAACAAAGACACTCTTTGCCAACGCGGCCTCCCGCGCACTGCTCAGCGCGGCGGCGAGGGCCGCATCGCGCGCATTGCGTTGGGTCAGATCTTCGAAGATCATGACCGTCCCTTCGGGGCGGCCTTGCCCTTCCAGGACCATTTTCCCGCGCAAGAGGCAGGCAAAGGTACTGCCATCCTTGCGCATCAACGTGCATGCGAATTCAATCGCTTCTCCGCAGCGTAGGGCCTGCTCGCACGCCGCCAACCCGTCCTGATAGGCCTCGCGCGATGGCCAGATGCATGATGTCGGCTGTCCGACCAATTCGCCAGCGGACCAACCGAACATGGCTTCGAAGGCGGGGTTGCAGCGCAGGAAGTGGCGCGGCGGCGGAAACGATCGATTGAACGCAATGCCCACTTGCGCCGTCTCCAGAATGGCGCTCATTTCTGCGCGCTCGTGATCATGAGCGGCGATTTCCATCACCTGGTAGATGTGCAAGTCGACGCCATCGATTTGCGCCGCCGACGCGTTGACCGTCGCCAGGATCGCAGCGCCATCGCCGGCCTGGACCACCATCACCGTGTCGGCAACGCTTTCACCGAGTTCAAGGCGTTCCACCAGCCGTGTTCCCATCCCTTCATTGGCCCAAAATCGGATTTCGCGAAGGGTGGATCCTGAAAGCTCATCGGAACGCCTGCCCAGCAGCCGCTCCACCGCAGGATTGACGTGAATCAGCGTCTGGTCGGCTGCGCGGACGATCAGCACGCAAGCCATGCTGTTTGCAAGCAGCGGCGCCCAAGATGGGATGGCGTTGACCATGGCGAGTCTCCCTGAATGATGAGGGGCTCCGTCTACGGGTCGACTGGAGTCAGAACCAAATCGAGCAAGTTCTCAGCAGCGGTCGACAGGGACCCGCCATGCCGCCGGGCCTCTGGCGGCCGGATGCGGTGCCCCCGCACACCTTGAGGGTAAAGGCCCAGGTCGGCGCAATGGGGGGGCTGTTCGCTTCGACCCCACCGTCGCCAAAAAAAAATGACAAAGTGCCCATTGCAGGGGGTTACCCGCTACGGATTTGTGTGGCGGTCTCAAGTCTGAAGTGCAACACCTTGCCAGTCGGTAAGGTGTGAACTTCGCCTGTGGCGTGCTCCAGGCATGGAGCCCTGCCCATGCGAACGGGGACTCCTGCCTGAACCGGAATACCCGTGGAGCGTCTGCGGTGCTCGAGGTCGTTGCCCGACGTGCATCCCGGCAGATTCGCTCAAGCGCCCGGCCGCATCCACCGCAGCGGCCAGGGCGGCCGGCGACGGCACGGAAAGTCGGTGCGGTGCGACGCCGCTCCCACGGCACGGGCGAAGTCCGTTCGGCCGCACTCGCTCCCGCGGCTCGCTCCCGCGCTCAGGCGCGTGCCCGGACCGCCAAGCTCTGGGTCGCCCGGCCGATGAGCCCTGCTTCGTCAAAGAGCTGCGACTCGGCCAGGCCGCACCCGTTGGGCGCCAGCAGCGTGCGCGCATCCACGCAGATCCACTCGCCGAGCGGACGGCGCAGCAGGTTGATCGTCAGGTCGGAGTTCACGAAGATGTAGCGCTCGAAGTCCAGCACCGCGGAGATGCCGTTGCCCGAATCGGCCGCCACGGCCACGCGCTGGTAGCCGCTGGGATCCTCGTTTTCGACCAAGGGCCGCTGCAACCTGAACCAGGCGGCGCAGCGGCTCCGGAAGAAGCTGCCGCTGGCGATCCGGTTCTCGACCAGGTCCGCATAGCCCGGCAGGCGGCGGCCGAAGGGCATCCGCTGAATCGCACTCTCGGCCGGTGACTTCGGGGCCTTCGGCAAGGGATGACCGTCCAGATCGTCGGGCAGCGCGATCTCGTTCTCTCGTTGCGCGAGGGCCGTGAAGCGCGCCAGCTCCTTGCCTCCGCTCGACAGCACCGCGGCATAGTGCGCGGCATTGCGGCCGGCATAGTCCGTCGCCACCTCGATCTCCAGCTCGGCGATCGGCAGCGGCCTGAGCAGGTTGGCGGTGAGGCGCCCGAGGTGATGGAGTCCGTGTTCCCGCGCAACCGCCTCGATCGCCCGGCACACCATGGCGATCGGCGGCCCGGCGTGCTGGTGCTGGGGGTCCCAGGGACCCCGTGTCAGCTCGCTGGCGCGGACCGTGCGATGCGACACGACGGTATAGGCCGCTGGCGGCAAGGGTGCGGAGGAGGCAGGCGAGGTGGCGGCAGTCATGGCGGGAGGTGTGCGGTCATCCAGGTTGCGTTGCCGATGATACGGATGCACCGGTATCCACCGGTGCCGGGTGCTGCCGCGGTGGGCAGGGTCGATGTTCTTGACGCCTCCTCGGATTCCGCCGACAGGGGGTCGCCCGCCGCCCTCTCTAGACCGTGGGTGCCCGCTCCGCGGCGCGGCTCGCCCAGGCACGCAGGCGGGGCCACAACAGGTTGAGCGCCAGCCCCGACAGCACCAGGGCGGCGGCCGCCAGCTTCCAGCTCGGCAGGGCTTCGGTCAGCAACCAGGCCGAGGCGCTCATGCCGAAGACCGGCACGAGCAAGGCCATCGGGGTGATCGTGGCGGCCGGGTGGCGCGCCAGCAGCCACCCCCAGGCCGCATAGCCGAACAGCGTGTTGCCCCAGGACTGCCAGGCCACGGCGGCCCAGGTCGGCAGGTCGGCGTGCCGCAGCCCGGCGAGGATCGCGTCGCTGCCCTCCAACGCCAGCGACAGGCCGAACAAGGGCGGCACCGCGAAGGCGCTGGACCACACCACGTAGGCCAGCATGTTGGCAGGCCGGCCCTGCTTGGCCGTCATGTTGCCGCCCGCCCAGGCCAGCGCCGCCAGCACGACCAGCGCCAGGCCGAGCACGGTGGTGGCGCCGTCGGTGTGCCGGCCGATCACCACGATGCCTGCGACTGCCAGCGCCAGCGCCAGCCACTGAAAGCCGTGCACCCGCTCGCCGGACAGGCGCATCGACAGGCCGATGGTGAAGAACACCTGGATCTGCACCACCAGCGAGGCCAGGCCCGGCGAGATATGCCCGTTCATGGCCACGTACAGCAAGCCGAACTGACCCACCCCGATCAGCATCCCGTACAGCGCCAGGTTGCGCCATGGCACCCGAGGGCGCGGCAGGACGAAGGCGGCCGGCACGAACGCCAGCGTGAAGCGCAGCGCCGCGAACAGCAGCGGCGGCAGATGGCCCAGCCCCAGCTTGATGACGACGAAGTTGGTGCCCCAGACGAAGACCACGGCCAGCGCGAGCAGGAAATGGCGAAGCGGAAGGGCAGCGGGCATCGGTGAGGTCGGGTGAAGGGCAGCCAGGCATCGTACGTCAGGCCCGCGCCGGCGAGCGCGCTTGATCCAGTGCAAGGGCGGTCGATCTGGATGCTTGCGAAACGGGCCGGCGTCGGCGTAGTGTGGCTGACGGGCGGGCTGATGTCCGGTTCAGGTCTGGACTGGCCGGCCGGCCCCGGGATCGACAGGAGGGCGTATGTCCAGGTTGCATGTGTCGCCGCACACGGTCCAGCTCACCAAGACCTTTGCGCAGGGAAGCCTGCTGACCGTCATCGGCATCGTCTCGGCCATCACCGCGGCGACGCTGATCTACGTCTGGCTGTTCACCTGAGGCGCGGCGGCCAGCCGGCCCGGCACCGGCGCGTCGCGGGTGGTGCTGGCGGGCTCGGAGCGCGGGTGTGCGCGCAAGAGCGTGGGTGCGGCCAGAATGGCCTGTCGGGCGCTGCCCGCCTGCCCCATGGAGACGCCCTTGAGCACTGCCCCGCCCCGCCCCGCCCTCGCGACAGCGCCCCACCACGCCGCCAGTGACATCGTGGCGCTGGATGCAGTGGCCTTGTCGCGCGCGATCGCCGCCCGCCAGCTGTCCTGCCGTGAGGTGATGCAGGCCTACCTGGCGCAGATCGACCGCTTCAACCCGCAGGTCAACGCGATCGTGTCGCGCCAGGATCCCGACGATCTGCTGCGTCAGGCCCAGGTCTGCGACGACGAACTGGCGCAGGGGCGGTCGCGCGGCTGGATGCACGGGTTTCCGCTGGCCCCCAAGGACCTCGCCAACACGGCCGGCATTGTCACCACCCAGGGTTCGCCGCTGCTGCGCGACCAGGTGCCGGCGACCGACGCGATCGTCGTCGAGCGCATGCGACGGCAGGGCGCGCTGCTGATCGGCAAGACCAACACGCCGGAATTCGGCCTCGGCTCGCACACCTACAACACGGTGTTCGGCACCACGCGCAACGCCTTCGATCCCAGCCGCTCGGCAGGCGGCAGCAGCGGCGGGGCGGCGGTCAGCCTGGCGCTGAACATGCTGCCGGTGGCCGATGGCAGCGACATGATGGGTTCGCTGCGCAACCCGGCGGGCTGGAACAACGTGTTCGGCCTGCGCCCGTCCTGGGGCCGCGTGCCCCACGGCCCGGCCCAGGAGGTCTACGTCCAGCAACTGAGCACCGAGGGGCCGATGGCCCGCACCGTCGGCGATCTGGCGATGCTGCTGTCGGTGCAGGCCGGTTTCGACGCCCGTTCCCCGCTGTCGATCGCCGAGGACCCGGCGCAGTTCACCCGGCCCCTGCAGCGGGACTTCCGCGGCGTGCGCATCGGCTGGCTGGGCGATTACGGCGGCCATCTCGCCACCGAGCCCGGCGTGATGGCGCTGTGCCGCGACGCGCTGCGCCACTTCGACAGCCTGGGGTGCTCGGTCGACGAGGTGCTGCCCGACTATGCACCCGAGCGCCTCTGGCGCACCTGGCTCACGCTGCGGGCCTTCCTGGTCGCCAACCTGCTGGCCGGGCCGCATGGCCGCGAAGCCACGCGCGCGCAGATGAAACCCGAGGCGGTCTGGGAGGTCGAGCAGGGCTTGACGCTCAGCGCCGCGCAGGTCTGGCAGGCCAGCGTCGACCGGACGGCCTGGTACCAGGCGCTGGGTGCGCTGTTCCAGCGCTTCGACTACCTGGTGCTGCCCAGCGCGCAGGTCTTTCCGTTCGACGCGCGCACGCCCTGGCCCGACACCATCGCCGGCCGCCCCATGGACACCTACCACCGCTGGATGGAGGTGGTGATCGGCCCGACGCTGGCCGGCCTGCCGGCGGCGGCCGTGCCGGCCGGCTTCAGCCCGGCGGGCCTGCCGATGGGGCTGCAGATCATCGGCCCGGCCCACGCGGACCTGGCGGTGCTGCAGCTGGCTTACGCCTGGGAGCAGGCGACCGGGTTCACGCAGCGGCGCTCGCCGCTGCTGGGCTGAAAGACCCCGCTGGCACGGTGCCCTCCGCCGCCGGCTGGCATGATGGGCCCGGAGGCGGCCTGCCGGGCCGGCGCGCGGCGCCCCGCAGTCCCCCCGCCCCGTGTCCACGTCGAATCACCGCAGGCCGCCGCGCCGGCGTACAGGAGGCCCACCCATGTCGTCTCGCACCGTTCAACTCCATCGCGTGCTCCGGACCCGGCCGGAGAAGGTCTATCGCGCCTTCCTGGAGCCCGAGGCGATGAGCAAGTGGCTTCCGCCCTACGGCTTCACCTGCACGGTGCACCAGATGGACGCCCGGGTGGGCGGGCGGTTCAAGATGTCGTTCCGCAACTTCTCGACCGGGACCGGCCACTCGTTCGGCGGCGAGTACCTGGAACTGGTGCCGGACGAGCTCATCCGCTACACCGACCAGTTCGACGATCCGAACCTGCCCGGCCTGCTCCAGGTGACGGTCCGCCTGAAGCCGGTGCTGTGCGGCACCGAGATCGCCATCACGCAGGACGGCATTCCCGACGCCATCCCGCTGGAGATGTGCTACCTCGGCTGGCAGGAATCGCTGGCCCAGCTGACCACGCTCGTCGAGCCGGACATTCCGGGCTGAGGCCGGGCCGAGCAAGCCCCCTGCGGGCTGGCAAGTGCCAGCCGAAGCGCCCGGGCAGGTAAGCCCGGGCGTGGGGTGCGAACGCACGGACCGCGAGGCGCCCGGCACGCGGCGCCGCGGCGTCCACCCGGCCCGGCCGCGCGTCGCGCGTCGCGTATGCTTGCCGCGATGAACCACCCGGTACAAAAGTCGCCGCCGCGGCGCGGCCGTCCCACTCGCCATGAGCCCGCTCCGGTGGCCGAAACTCCAGGGGCCGAAGCCCCGGTCGCCGGACGCACCAACGACCCGGACCGCACCATGGCGGACATCCTGGAGGTGGCCACGGCGGAGTTCGCGGGCAAGGGCCTGGCGGGCGCGCGCATCGACGAGATCGCGGCGCAGACCCGCACCAGCAAGCGGATGATCTACTACTACTTCGGCAGCAAGGAGGGTCTGTACCTCCGCGTGTTAGAGGAAGCCTATTCGCGCATCCGCCGCATCGAGGCCGAACTGAAGCTCGACGCCCTGGCACCGGAACGCGCGCTCCGCACGCTGGTCGGATTCACCTGCGATTATCTGCTGGCCCATCCCGATTTCGTCAGCCTGGTGATGAACGAGAACATCCGCCATGGCGAGTCCCTGGCCCAGTCGCGCACCCTCCAGGACCTGAACGATCCGATCATCGCCGCGGTGAACCAGGTGTACCGGCGGGGCGTCCGTTCCGGCGCCTTCCGGCCCGGGCTGGACCCGGTGGACCTGCACATGTCCATCTCGGCGTTGTGCTTTTTCAACGTGTCCAATCGCCGCAGTTTCTCGCTGGCCTTCAAGCGCGATCTCGACGCGCCCGCGGCCATCGCGGCGCGCCGCGAAAGCATCGTCGAGATGGTCCTGCGCTACGTCCAGCGCTGAACCGCCGATCGCTCCGGATCGTCGTGTCAAAAATGTACCATTCGGTACATAATGGGTCCGCACCGGTGACGCCAAGACGGCGTCCAACCGGTCTTTGTGAGGCTTCATCATGATCACCGGCAAGACCACCCTCATCGCGCACCTGGGCTACCCGACGGCGGCTTTCAAGGCGCCGATGATCTACAACCCCTGGTTCGAACGCCAGGGCATCGACGCCGTGGTGGTGCCGATGGGCGTGAAGGCCGACGACTATGCCGCCACGATCGCCGCGTTGCGCAAGTTCACCAACCTGCGCGGCGCGCTGGTGACCATGCCGCACAAGGTCAGCACGCTGGCGCTGGTGGACGAGCTCACCCCCACCGCCCAGGTGGCGGGGGCCTGCAACGCGATCCTGCTGCGGCCCGACGGCTCGCTGCTGGGTGACCAGTTCGACGGCGCCGGCTTCGTGCGCGGCGTGCTGCGCAAGGGCTTCGCGCTGCAGGGCAAACGCGTGCTGGTCTCGGGCAACGGCGGCGTCGGCTCGGCCATCGCGGCGTCGCTGGCGGCCGCCGGCGTGGCCGAGATGAGCTTGTTCGACCACGTCTCGGCGTCGTCCGACGCGCTGGCGTCGCGTCTGAACCGTCATTACCCGCAGCTCAAGACCCGCACCGGCTCGAACGATCCGGCCGGCCAGGACCTGATCGTCAACGCCACGCCGCTGGGCATGGCCGATGGCGACCCGTTGCCCTTCGACATGGACCGCGTGGCCCCCGGCACCTTCGTCGGCGAGGTGGTGATGCGCCAGGCCATCACGCCGCTGCTCGCCGCCGCGCAGGCCCAGGGCTGCCCGATCCAGATGGGCACCGACATGTTGTTCGAGATGATTCCGGCCTACCTGGAGTTCTTCGGCTTCGGCACCGCCACGCCGGACGAACTGCGCGCGGTCGCTCAGATCACCTATTGACCCGACCCTTTACGGAACCCCGCCATGACCCAGATCCTGATGCTGCACGGCATCAACCACAACATGTTCGGCAAGCGCGACCCGGCGCAGTACGGCACGATCACGCTGGCCGAGATCGACGCCCGCCTGCAGGCCCTGGGCCGCGAGCTCGGCGCCGAGGTCGACAGCTTCCAGACCAACTCCGAGCGCGAGATGGTCGAGCGCATCCACCAGGGCTACACCGACGGCGTGGACGCGGTGCTGATCAACGCCGGCGCCTGGACCCACTACAGCTACGGCATCCGCGACGCGCTGGCCATCCTCACCTGCCCGGTGGTGGAACTGCACATGTCCAACATTCATGCCCGCGAGGCCTTCCGACACCACTCGGTGCTGGCCGAGATCGTGCGCGGCCAGATCTGCGGCTTCGGCGTCGACAGCTACCTGCTGGCGCTGCGCGCGGCCGTCTCGGCCGTGAACGCCGCGGCGCGCTGACTCCCGGCACGCGTCGCGATGCCGAACGTCCTCAACGTCACCGGTCCGATCTACCTGCTGATTGCCGCCGGCTATCTGCTGGTGCGCCTGGGCGTGCTGGCCCAGGCCGACATGCGGGTGCTGGGCCGCTTCGTCGTGCAGTTCTGCATCCCGGCGCTGCTGTTGCGCACCCTGGTGCACCTGCCGATCCGCGAGGTGCTGCACTGGAACTACCTGCTGGCCTACGCGGGAGGCTCGCTGGCATCGCTGTTCACCGTGCTGCTGTTCTCGCGCCAGGTGCTGGGCCGGCCGTTGTCGCTGGCGGCGATGCAGGGCATGGGCTCGGCCGCGTCCAACAGCGCTTTCGTCGGCTACCCCATCGTCCAGCAACTCATCGGCCCGAGCGCCGGCCTGGCGCTGGCGCTGGTGCAGCTGGTCGAGAACCTGCTGGTCATCCCGCTCGGCCTGATCCTGTCCGACGCGCAAGGCGGACAGCAGAGCGCGGCGCAGGTCTTGCGGGCCACCGGCCGGGGCCTGGTCCGCAACCCGATGATCCTGGCCATCGTCGGCGGCCTGGCGGTGTCGGCGCTGGCGCTGCCGATCCCGGTGATGCTGGACAAGGCGGTGAGCCTGGCTGCGGGCGCCGCACCGCCGACCGCGCTGATCGTGATCGGCGGCTCGCTGGTCGGCCTGCGCCTGGACGGCCTGCGCAGCGAACTGGCGATGGTGGCCTGCGGCAAGCTTCTGCTGCATCCGCTGGCCGTGCTCGCCGGCTTGGCGGTGGTGGGCGTCCTGATCGCACCGGTGCCCGCGCCGCTGCGCGGCGCCGCGGTGCTGTTCGCGGCGATGCCCATGCTCAGCATCTACCCGGTGCTGGCGCAGCGTCATGGCCACGAGCGCTTCAGCGCCGCCGCGCTGCTGGCAGCGACGCTGCTGTCCTTCGTCACCGTCAGCGCCTTGGTGGCGCTGATGCCGCCGGCCTGGCTGGCCGCGCCGTAGCCGAGCCGTGATCGCCGGCAGCGCGGGACCGCTATCCTCGGAACGATGAAACTCTATCTGGCCCGCCACGGCGAGACCGATCTCAACATCGACGAGCGCTACCAGGGTCGCAGCGACGCGGCGCTGAACGCCAGCGGCCTGGCGCAGGCCCAGGCGCTGGCCGCCGCGCTGCCGGACGACATCACCCGCATCGTCAGCTCGCCCCTGCAGCGCGCGCTGCAGACCGCGCAGACGGTGGCCGGCTCGCGCGGCCTGGCGGTGGAGGTGGTGCCGGCGCTGCGCGAACGCGACTTCGGCGTCTTCGAGGGGCTGACCGCCGACGAGGTGGCCGAGCGCTTCCCGGCGCTGTGGCAGGCCGGCGTGATGACCGCCTGGGACCTGCCGCCGCCCGAAGGCGAAAGCACCCGCGAGGTCGTGCAGCGGGTCGGCGACGCGTTGGAAGACTTGCAGTCCCGCCACGCCGGCGAGGTGCTGCTGCTGTGCGTGCATGGCTTCGTGATCCGCGCGCTGCGCTACCTGATGGATGGCCTGTCCGAATCCGAGTTCTTTGTCGCACCGCGCCTGGGCAATGCGCAGTTCCTGGTCAGGCAGGTGCCGGGCGCGCGGGCCGCGCCTCGTGCGCGGTGAGCCAGGTGCCCAGGGCGCCGCAGAACGCGACGCCGGCGATGCCCGGCAGCAGCGTCGCACCGTGCCGCGATCGCGCGCGGACCGCGGTGACAGCGACCTGGAACGCGTAGCGCGCCCACAGCACCATCACCCGCAGCGCGCTCATCGGAGCAGGTAGCCCAGGATCACCTCGCGCACATGCGAAATGCGCTCGGCCAGCGCCTTGGGCGCATCGGCCGGGCGGCCGAAGATGACCGACAAGGTGTGCCGGTTCGACAGATAGAAATAGGTCAGCCCGGCGATCGAGATGTAGAGCTGCGCCGGATCCACGCCGCCGCGGAACTGGCCTTCGGCGCGGCCGCGCTCCAGCACCTCGCCCAGCGTGGCGATCAGCGGCGAGTTCATCTCCAGGATGCGCGTGGAGCGCGCCAGGTGCTCGGCGCGATGCAGGTTCTCGCTGTTGATCAGCGCGATGAACTCGGGGTGGTCCAGGTAGTACTGCCAGGTGAAGTCGATCAGCCGGGCGATCGCCTCCCTGGGCGGGAGCGCGCCCAGGTTCAGCGCTTCCTCGGCGCTGCGGATGCCGGCATAAACGTCTTCCAGCGCGGCCAGGAACAGCGTGTCCTTGTTCTGGAAATAGTAGTAGACGAGGCGCTTGTCGACCCCGGCACGCTGGGCCACGTCGTCGAGCCGCGTGCCGCCCAGCCCGTGCTCGGCAAAGGCCTGGCGCGCGGCATCCAGGATGGCCCGGCGCGAGCGCTCGGCATCGCGGGTGCGCGGCTCGGGGGACGGGGCGGCGGGCGGGCGGGGCATGGTCGTTGAAATTCTCTTTCAGGTGAATTGTGCCAGACCGTCCCGCCACAGATTCGGCTCGTCAGCGATTGGTATCGACTTGCAATTCACCAAATAGGGAATTAATATCCGACCACGATGACGAAAAGCGCGCGCATGCTGATCAACCTGGCCTCGCTGCCCGAGGGTGACGATTCTTTCGACCTGGTGGTGGTCGGCGCCGGCGGTGCGGGCCTGTCGGCCGCGCTGTTCGGCGCGCTCGAAGGCGCCCGGGTGCTGCTGCTGGAGCACACCGACTTCGTCGGCGGCACCACGGCCTGGTCGGCCGGCACCACCTGGGTGCCGCTCTCGCGCCACGCGGCGACGGTCAACCCGGCCGACCGCCTGGCCGACGCGCAGCGCTACCTGGACGCGGTGGTGGGCGACGCCTCCGACGCCGCGCTGCGCCAGGCCTTCCTGGACCACGGCGCGCAGGCGGTGGAGCGCCTGGAGACCGACACCGAGGTCCATTACCGCCCTTACCCGCTGCACCCCGACTACGAGTCGGACCAGCCCGGCGCGACGCTGCAGGGCCGCGCGCTGGAGCCGCTGCCGTTCGACGGCCGGCGGCTGGGCCCGCTGTTCGCGTTGATCCGCCCGCCCATCCCCGAGTTCACGGTGCTGGGCGGCATGATGGTGGACCGCAGCGACATCAACCACCTGCTGGGCATGACGCGCTCGCTGGGCTCGCTGGTGCATTCGGCGAAGATCCTCGCCCGCCACGCGCTGGACCGGCTCAGCCACCCGCGCGGCACCCGGCTGGTGATGGGCAACGCACTGGTCGCGCGGCTGCTGTATTCGCTGTCCCGGCACGCCAACGCCTCGCTGGCGATGCAGGCCTCGGTGGTGGCGCTGCAGGCCGGCCCGGCCGGGGTCGACCGCATCACCGTGGCGCAGCACGGCGTGCAGCGGACCCTCCGCGTGCGCGGCGGCGTGGTGCTGGCCAGCGGCGGCTTCAACCGCCACCCGCAGCGCCGCGCGCAATGGCTGCCCGGCCTGGCCGCCGAAGGGTGCCCCGGCGCGCCGGGGCACACCGGCCAAGCGCAGGTGCTGGCCGAGCGCCTGGGCGCGCGCTTCGGCGCGGGCGGGCCGACGCCGGCGTTCTGGGCGCCGGTGTCCAAGCGCCAGCGTGCCGACGGCAGCACGGCCGTCTTTCCCCACTTCGTGATGGACCGCGCCAAGCCGGGCTTCATCGCCGTCAACGCGGCCGGGCGTCGCTTCGTCAACGAAAGCAGCTCGTACCACCGCTTCGGCCTGGCGATGCAGGCGGCGCACGCGGGCTCGCCGAGCATCCCGGCCTACCTGATCTGCGACGCCGACGCGCTCAGGCGCTACGGCATCGGGATGGTGCGCCCGGGCGGCAAGGGTCTGGCGCCCTACCTGGCCGACGGCTACCTGACCCGGGCCGACAGCCTGGACGCGCTGGCGCGGCAACTCGGCATCGATGCCGGCGGGCTGCAGGCCAGCGTGGCGGCGCTGAACGGCTTCGCCGAGCACGGCGTGGACGCTGAGTTCCAGCGCGGCAGCACGGCCTACCAGCGCAACCTGGGCGATGCCCGCCGCGGCATCCCCAACCCGACGCTGGGCGCGCTGCGGACCGCCCCGTTCTACGCGGTCAAGCTCTACCCGGGCGACATCGGCGCCGCCGCCGGCCTGGTCACCGACGCCCGAGCCCGCGTGCTGGACGAGCGCGGCCAGGCCCTCGCCGGCCTCTACGCCGTCGGCAACGACATGCAGTCCATCATGGGCGGCGCCTATCCCGGGCCCGGCATCACGATCGGCCCGGGCATGGTGTTCGGCTCGCTCGCCGCGCGCGACGCGTCGGCACGCGCCCGGTCCGCCGCCCCGACTTCCTCGTGAAAGAACCCCTCGCCATGAACATTGCCGACACCCTCAGCGGCGCGACCCGCGTCATCGTCATCATCGGTGACCCGATCGCCCAGGTGAAATCGCCGTCGGGCGTGACCCAGCGCCTGATCGACCGCGGCTGCAACGCCGTGGTGGTGCCCCTGCATGCCCGCCCGGCCGACCTGAAGGCCTGCGTCGCCGGCCTGAGCCTGGCCCGCAACGTCGACGGCATGATCGTCACCGTGCCGCACAAGCTGGACGCCTACGCGCTGTGCGCCACCGCCACCGAGCGCGCGCACTTCCTCGGCGGCGTCAACGTGATCCGCCGCAACGCCGACGGCAGCTGGCATGGCGACCACGCCGACGGCCTGGGCTTCGTCGAAGCCCAGCGCGAGGCCGGCTGCGTGCCCGAGGGCCGGCGGGCGCTGCTGGTGGGTGCCGGCGGCGCCGGCTCCGCGATCGCGCAGGCCTTGCTGGAAGCCGGCGTGAGCGCGCTGGCGCTGCACGACGGCGACCCTGCAAAGCGCGACGCCTTGATCGCCCGGCTGCAGAGCCGCTACGGCGCCCGGGTGCGCGCCGGCAACGCCGATCCGACGGGCTTCGACCTGGTGTTCAACGCCACGCCGGCCGGGATGCGCGACGGCGACGCGTTGCCGGTGGACGCCAGCCGGCTCACCGGCGACATGTTCGTCGGCGACGTCATCACCCTGCCCGCGGTCACGCCGCTGCTGCAGATCGCCCGCGGCAAGGGCTGCCGGACCCAGGTCGGCGCCGGCATGTTCGCGGCGGTCTGCGAACGCATGGTCGACTTCCTGCTCGCTGAAGGCCCGCTGGCGTCCGACGCGGCCCGGCTGCGCTGAATCGACCTGCGATGAACGCGGCACCCGCCCCCCTCGCGACCCGGACCGTGGACCTGCTGGTGGTCGGCTCGGGCGCGGCCGGCCTGTCCACCGCGGTCACCGCGGCCGCGCTGGGTCTCGACGTGGAGGTGGCCGAGAAGGCGGCGCAGTTCGGCGGCACCACCGCCTGGTCGGGCGGCTGGCTGTGGATCCCGCGCAATCCGCTAGCGCGCGCCGCCGGCATCGCCGAAGACCCGGAGGCGCCCCGCCGCTACCTGCGCCACGAGCTGGGCGCGCACTTCGACGCGGAGCGCGTCGACGCCTTCCTGGAACACGGCCCGCAGATGATCGAGTTCTTCCAGCGCCACAGCGCGCTGGCCTTCATCGATGGCAACGGCATCCCCGACTTCCACGGCGACAGCCCCGGCGCCGCCCGCGGCGGTCGCTCGGTGTGCGCCGCGCCGTTCGACGGCCGCCGTCTGGGCCGGCACCTGCAGCAGCTGCGCCCGCCGCTGGACCTGATCTCGCTGTGGGGCATGGGCATCGCCAGCGGATCGGATCTGCGCCATTTCATGAACGCGACACGGTCCTGGTCGTCCTTCGTCCACGTCGCGAAACGCGTGCTGCGGCACGGCGTGCAGCGCCTGGTGCACGGCCGCGGCACCCAGCTGGTCAACGGCAATGCGCTGGTGGCCGGCCTGCTCCGCTCGGCGCTGGACCGGGGCGTGAGCCTGCAGGTGTCGTCGCCCGTGGAGCGCTTGCTGCTGCAAGGGGGCCGCGTGGTGGGTGCCGTGCTGCGCACACCGCAGGGCGCGTTGACCGTCCACGCCCGGTGCGGCGTGGTGCTGGCCTGCGGCGGTTTCCCGCACGACCGCGAGCGCATCGCCCGGCTCTTCGCGCATGCGCCGACCGGCGCCGAGCACCATTCGGCCGCGCCGCCCGCCAACACCGGCGACGGCCTGCGCCTGGGCGAGGCGGTGGGCGCCGCGGTGGCCGAGGACCTCGCCGCGGCCGGCGCCTGGGCGCCCGTGAGCCGGGTGCGCCGCGCCGACGGCAGCGTGGGCCATTTCCCGCACCTGATCGAGCGCGCCAAGCCGGGGCTGATCGCGGTCACGCGCCAGGGCCGGCGCTTCGCGAACGAGGCCGACTCCTATTACGACCTGATGTCGGCGCTGTTCGCCGCCACGCCGGCCGGCGAGCCCGTCGAAGCCTGGCTGCTGTGCGACCACCGCTTCATCCGCCGCTACGGCCTGGGCCATGCGCGGCCGGCGCCGGTGCCGCTGGGGGCCTCGCTGCGTTCGGGCTACCTGTTGCGCGGCCGCACCCTTGCCGAGCTGGCCCGGGCCTGCGGCATCGACGCCGCCGCCCTGGATGCCACGGTGGCGGCCTACAACCGCGCGGCAGAGCGCGGCGAGGACCCCGCCTTCGGCCGCGGCCGCAGCGCCTACAACCGCGTCAACGGCGACGCCGCGAACACGCCCAACCCCTGCGTCGCGCCGCTGCTGCAGGCGCCGTTCTACGCGGTGAAGATCGTGCCCGGCAGCCTGGGCACCTTCGCCGGCCTGCGCACCGACGCGCAAGCCCGCGTGCTCGACGGCCAGGGCACCCCGATCGCCGGCCTCTGGGCCTGCGGCAACGACGCCGCCAGCGTGATGGGCGGCCGCTACCCCAGCGGCGGCATCACGCTGGGGCCGGCGATGACCTTCGGCTACCTCGCCGCCCACAGCGCTGCCGGCCGGCCCGCCGGCAGCGCCCCGAACCCCGCCCCCTGATCCTCTTTCCAGGACACCCCATGCCCTCGACCCCCGTCTACGAAATCGCCACGCTGCAGCTGCGCCTGGGCACCACGCCGGCCGCCGCCGCGGCCATCGCCGAGTACGCCAACCACCCCGACGCGGGCGGCCGCCTGCTGGGCTGCTGGTTCGCCGACATCGGCGACCTGAACGAGGTGCTGGTGCTGCGCGGCTTCGAGACCGAGGCCGCGCTGAACGCCGAGCGCCGCCGCACCTTGCTGGCGGCCGATCCGTTCGGCTGCGCCGACCACCTCACCCACCTCAGCCTGCAGAGCTACGCCCCGTTCCCGTGGCTGGCGCCGGTGGAGCCGGCCGCGCTGGGCCCGATCTACGAGATCCGCAGCTACGAGCTCAAGACCGGCGGCCTGCAACCCACGCTGGACGCCTGGGAAAAGGCCTTGCCGGCGCGCTGCGAAGTCTCGCCCTGCACGATCGCGATGTATGCGCTGGATGGCACGCCGCGCATCACCCACATCTGGCCCTGCCGCGACCTGAACGAGCGCTCGGCCACGCGCGCCGAGGCGGTCAGGCGCGGCGTCTGGCCGCCGGTGGGCGGACCGGCCTGGCTGATGCCGGCGATGAAGTCGGGCATCTACCTGCCCACCGCCGTGTCGCCGCTGAAGTGAGGATCGCCCCATGACGCCCCCGCCGCCCGTCTCGCTGGCCCACCTCACGCTGCTCGGCTTGCCGCCGCCGCAATTGATCGGCGTGGCGGCCGAGGCCGGCTACCAGCACGTCGGGCTGCGCCTGCTGCCCTCGTCGCCAACCGGGCCGTCATACCCGCTGATGACCGACGCCGCGATGCGGCAGGAGACGCTGGCGCGCATCCGCGACACCGGGGTGACGGTGTTCGACCTCGAGATCATCCGCCTCGTCGAGGGCTTCGAGGTCGGCCCGCTGCTGCCTTTCTTCGAGGTCGGGGCGCTGCTGGGCGCGCGCGCCATGCTGGTCAGCGGCGAAGACGCGCACCTGCCGCGCTGTGCCGAGGCCTTCGCCCGGCTGTGCGAGGCGGCGCGGCCGTTCGGCCTCAGCGCCGACCTGGAGTTCATGCCCTGGACGGCGACCCGCGACCTGCCCGCCGCCACCGCGCTGATCGAGGCCGCTGGCCGGCCGGCCAACGCCGGCCTGCTGGTGGATGCGCTTCATTTCGCGCGTTCCGACAGCACGCTCGCGCAGGTCGCCGCGCTGCCGCGCGACTGGCTGCATTACGCGCAGGTGTGCGACGCGCCCACCGAGATCCCGGCCACCGTGGCCGAGCGCATCCACTGTGCGCGCGAGGCGCGGCTGCTGCCCGGCGAAGGCGGCATCGCGGTGGCCGAGCTGCTGGCCGCGCTGCCGGCCGATCTGCCGCTGAGCGTCGAGATCCCCAACCCGCCGCGCGCCGCCGCCAGTGCCGTCGCCTGGGCGCGCCAGGCGCGCGTGTTGTCGATCGAGGCCTGGCGCCGTGCCCACCCGTGAGGGTGGCCCCGCCCCGGCGGCGCGTTCACAGCCCGATCAGCGGGCGGGTCACGGCCACGTGGCCGGCCGCGCGATGGAGGTGGGCGACGAAATGTCGCACCGCCGGCTTGAGCAGGGTCGGGGCGAGCGCCATCGCCCCGAGCGTCAGCGTCAGCGGCCCTTCCTTGATCGGCACGATGCTCAGGTAGGGCGCGGCGGCGGGATGGGTCGCGATCGGCAGCGGCATCAGGCCGGCGCAGTCGCCGCGGCTGATCAGCGCCATCAGGCCCAGCGTCGAGTTGACGATCGCCGCCGGTGCCGGGGGCGTCAGGCCGTGCCGCTCGAACAGGCTCTTGACGTAGCCCGCATGCCCGATGGCGCTGGTGTAGACCCAGCGCGCATCGGCCATCTGCCGGAGCGAGCGGCAGCGCGCCTTCGGATGGCCGCGCCCGACCACCACGACCATCTCGATCGGCATCAGCGCGTCGACGTGGATCTCGCCGGCCGGCAGATGGTCGGGAACCGGGCCGACGACCAGGTCGACCTCGCGTTGGCGCAGCAGGCTCAGTTGCCCGAGGTACAGCTCCTCGCGCAGCTCCAGCATCATCGCGGGAAATTCGCGGCCGAAGGTGCGGACGGCTTCGGGGACCAGCAGCAGCAAGGCCAGCGGCACGGCGCCGACGCTCAGCTCGCCGACCATCTTGCCCCCCAACTGGCCGATCTGCTGGACCGCCTCGTCGAGTTCGCGCGTGGCGGCCAGGCCGCGGGCATGCAGGATCTTGCCCTGCGCGGTGGGAATCACCCCGGTGGTCGAGCGCTCCAGCAGCGGCGCGCCGACCTCGCGTTCGAGCTCGCGCACCATCTTGGTCAGCGCCGGTTGCGAACAGTCCAGCGCGCGCGCCGCGTTGCGCAAGCTCCCGGTGTCGATGGCCGTGATCAGGGCCCTGAGTGCCGCCAGCTTGATGACCATCCCGGCATGATAACCAGACGTTATCGCGCCGGGCTGCAGCGCATCTTCTCGACCGCAGCGCCTGTC
The DNA here is from genome assembly GCF_056032705.1 of Ideonella sp. sgz306126. Taxonomy (NCBI): domain Bacteria; kingdom Pseudomonadati; phylum Pseudomonadota; class Betaproteobacteria; order Burkholderiales; family Sphaerotilaceae; genus Ideonella; species Ideonella sp. sgz306126. The sequence continues at coordinate 614,783 of NZ_JBVYWP010000002.1, read as the reverse complement.
CCTAGACTGCGCCCCGTCGTGTTGCGCCAGATCAAGCGCAGTGCCTCGCCGGCCCGCGTCCACGCAGCGCGCCGGCACCCCCAGGCGCCTCGTCGCGCGGCCGGGCCCCGACCCGGATTTCTGAACCAGGACCAGCAGGAGACTTGAGATGGCCATCACTGGCAAGACGCGCGTGTTCATGATCGTCGGCGACCCGGTCGCGCAGGTGCGCGCGCCCGAGGTCTACAACCACCTCTTCGCGCGCCATGGCGTGGACGCGGTGCTCGTCCCGGTCAAGGTGCCGCCGGCCCAGCTGGCGGATTTCGTCCGCAACGCCTTCGCGGCCGAGAACCTGGGCGGCTTCTGGGTGACCATCCCGCACAAGGGCGCGATGCAGGCGCTGATGTCGGTCTGCGACCCGGTGGCCCAGGTCGCCCAGGCCGTCAACGCGGTCCGGCGCTCGCCCGCCGGCGGCCTGGAAGGCGCGCTGTTCGACGGCACCGGCTTCGTCAAGGGACTGGACCATTTCGGCATCGCCGTGGCGGGACGCTCGGTGCTGGTCGTCGGCGCAGGCGGCGGTGGCCAGGCGGTGGCCGCCGCGCTGGCCCAGCGCCGGCCGGCCCGGCTGGCGATCGCCAACCGGTCGGTCGACAAGGCCCGCGTGCTGGCGGAGCGCCTGGCGTCGAGCTTCGGCATCGCGGCCAGCGCCGCCGCAGGCGACGACCCGGCCGGCTACGACCTGATCGTCAACTGCACCTCGCAGGGCCTGTCGCCGCAGGACGCCCTGCCGTTCGATCCGGCGCGCGTCGATCCCGGCGCCGCGGTGGTCGACATCATCATGACCCGCGAGCCGACGCCGCTGTTGCGCGCCTGCCGCGAGCGCGGCCTGGCCGCCCACGCGGGCTTCGAGATGCTGGTGCAGCAGGTGCCCGAGTACCTGCGCTTCTTCGGCATGCCGGCGCTGGCCGAGCTGCTGCAGCAGGACCTGGGCGAGGTGCGCAACCTGCTCTACCCCCAATGAGCCGCGCCCGCCCTCGCGAGCGACGGATGCCAGCGGCCGGGGTCTCCCGGCCCAGCCGGAGTCGGCGATGAGCCTGTTCGACGAAGACAAGATCGACTGCCACAACCACATCCTCGACCCGGCCCGCTTCGCCTACGCGCCGGGCACGAGCTACCGTCCGAGCGGGCAGGAGATCGGCAGCCGCCAGCAGCACCAGGCGGTGATGGACGCGTACGGCATCCGGCACGCCTTGATCGTCGGGCCCAACTCCGGCTACGGCGAGGACAACCGCTGCCTGCTCGACGCGCTGGCGGCCAGCGGCGGGCGCTTCAAGGGCATCGCCGTGGTGCCCAACGACGCGTCGACCGAGACCTTGCTGGCCCTGCGCGCCCAGGGCGTGGTGGGCGTGGCCTTCAACCCCAGCCTGCACGGCGTGGCGCATTACGCCGGCGCCCGCCCGCTGATGCGCCGGCTGGCGGACCTGGACATGTTCGTGCAGGTCCAGGTGCAGGACGATCAGATGGTCGAACTCGCGCCCTGGATCCTGGACAGCGGCGCCCGCATCCTGGTGGACCACTGCGGCCGGCCCGACCCGGCGCGCGGGCTGGCGCAGGCCGGCTTCCAGGCCGTGCTGTCGCTGGCGCGCAGCGGGCGGGCGGCGGTCAAGCTGTCGGGCCTGCAGAAGTTCTCGGCCGGCGGCTGGCCCTTCGCCGACGCGCGGCCGTTCGTCGACGCGCTGATCGAGGCCTACACGCTGGACCACTGCCTGTGGGCCTCCGACTGGCCCTTCCTCAAGGCCACCGAGCGGGTGGACATCGGCCCGCTGCTGCGCTGGATGGAGCAGCGGCTGCCGGACGCCGCCGACCGGCGCCGCCTGTTCTGGGACACGCCCTGCCGCCTGCTGAAGTTCGCGCCCTGAAGCCGGCCCGGCCGGCCCGCCGCACCGGGGCCGGCGCCGCGCTTCAGACCTCGACCGGATGCCCCAGGCGGGCGCTGCGCGCCAGCGCCTCCAGCGTCGCGGCGTTGTCGACGCTGGCCTGGGCGGCACGCTGGATCGCCGCCACGTCGCCCGCGGCCACGACCCGGGCGAACGCCTCGGCGGCGAAGCGAAAGCCGCTGCCGACGCCAGAGTGGATTTCCTCGAACGGCACCGTGTTGGCCGTGCCGCGGCGCACCCGCAGCTGGCTGGGCAGGAAGCCGCGCGGATCGGCCTGGCCGGGCGCAGCGGTGTGGTTCAGGTATTCGGTCTCGATCGTGCCCTGGCTGCCCACGATGGTGGCGCGGCGGTGGTTGGCGGTGTCCATCGCGCACGAGAGCTGGGCGCGCCGGCCGTCGGCGTATTCGAGCGTGGCCATCAGGCTGAGGTCGACGCCGGACTCGGTCCAGCTGGCGCTGGCGGCGACCCGTCGCGGCGCCTCGCCCATCGCCAGGCGGATCAGGCTCAGCGGGTAGCTGCCGGCGTCCAGCAGCGCGCCGCCGCCCAGCTCGGGCTGCAGGCGGATGTTGCCCTGCGGCCGGGCCAGCGTGAAGCCGAAGCTGGCCTGCACCGAGCGCACGCGACCGATCGCACCGCCGTGCAGCAGGGCCAGCAGGTCGCCGGTCTGCGGCTGGAAATAGTAGGGGAAGGATTCGAGCAGCATCACGCCATGCCGTTCGGCGGCGGCGAACATCGCCTGGGCCTGCTCGCGGCCCAGTGCCAGCGGCTTCTCGCACAGCACGTGCTTGCCGTGGCGCGCCGCCTCGATCGCCCATTCGGCGTGCAGGCTGTTGGGCAGCGGCAGGTAGATCGCATCGACCTCGGGATCGGCCAGCAAGGCCTCGTAGCTGCCGTGCGCGCGGGCGATGCCCAGCGCCGCGGCGAAGGCCTGGACGGTGGCGAGCTGGCGGCTGGCCGCCGCCACCACCCGCACCGCCGGGCTGGGCGCGACGTCGCGGACGAACTGGCGCGCGATGTGGGCGCAGCCGAGGATGCCGATGCGCAGGGCGGGGCGTGAGGCGGCCATGCGGGCGGCCCTCAGGTGAACAGCTTCGAGCCGTTGCCGTCGAGCAGCGAGCGGGCGCGCAGGCGGTCGTATTCGGCCTTGGGCACCGGCACGGCGCCGAGCCGGCCCAGGTCGTTCATGTGGATGCGGTAGGTCTCGCGCGCCGACCAGGCGGCGGCGGCGGCCACGATCGTCACCAGCAGCGTGATCGCGCCGACGACGAACGGGATGTTGGCGGCCCCCGGCGGCGCGACGGCGGCGAACATCGCCGGCATCAGCGCCGTGATCAGGGTGCCGACGTTCTGCGAGATCGCCATCGCCGAGACCCGGCTGCGGGTCGGGAACAGCTCGGGGTAGAAGCTCGGGAAGATCGCGTTGTAGCCCTGGTAGACCACGCCCCACATCAGCAGCGACATGACGATGGCCAGCCCGACGCTGTGGATGCTGATGGCATACAGGTAGCCGAAGGACAGCAGGCCCGAACCCAGCGCGCCGGCGATCATCGGCTTGCGCCGGCCGATCTTGTCGGACCAGTTGCCGACGAACGGGATCACCACCACCGCCAGCAGGTTGCCCAGCACCGGGATCCACAGGTAGACCGCCTTGTCGAAGCCGATGCCGTAGCCCGGCTGCACCGCATAGGCGGCGCCGAAGATCGTCGCCACCACCGGGATGACGTTCATCAGCGACATGCAGACCACGCGCAGCATGTCGGGGCCGCTTTCGGTGAAGGCCTGCACCACCGGCGCGCGCGGCAGCTTGCCCTGCTCGTCCTCCTCGGCGAAGGCGGGGGTCTCCTCGACCTCGCGGCGAATGTAGTAGCCAATCAGGATGACCACGAAGCTGAGCAGGAACGGCACGCGCCAGCCCCAGCTGTTGAACGCGTCCTTGGGCAGCCAGGCGGCCAGCGGCAGGAACACCGCGGCAGCCAGGATCTGGCCGGCCTGCACGCCTTGCAGCGTGAAGCTGGCGAAGAAGCCGCGCCGGCCGAACGGGGCGTGCTCCAGGATCATCGAGCTGGCGCCCGAGATCTCGCCCGCAACCGCGAAGCCCTGCACCAGACGCAACACCACCAGCAGCGCCGGCGCCAGCATGCCGACCTGGGCGTAGGTGGGCAGCAGGCCCACCGCCATGGTCGATGCACCCATCATGAACATGCACAGGATCAGCACGTTCTTGCGGCCGTGCGTGTCGCCCCAGTGGCCCAGCACGAAGGCGCCGATCGGCCGCGCGACATAGCCGACGCCGTAGGTCGCCAGCGACGCGATGATCGCCAGCTTGGGATCGCCCGCCGGGAAGAACAGCTGCGGGAAGATCAGCGACGCGGCGGTGGCGTAGATGAAGAAGTCGTAATACTCGAGCACCGAACCGATCCAGCCACTGGCCGTGGCTTTCCTGGCTTGATGGGTGCCGTGGGGTTCGGCGTGGTCGGTCGTGTTCATGAGGGTCTCTCCTGGTTTGGGGGCGGTGCGGGCAGGGGCCCGGACTCAACCCACGGCGCGCAGCCGCATCGCGCCCGGCAGGGGCACCGAGCGGCGCAGCACGCCTTCGGCCAGCCACAGCGCGCTGGCGTGCGCCCGCTCGGCCACGTAGGGCAGCGGCAGTTGCTGGTAGTCGTCGTTGAAGACTTCGAAGCTGTAGTCGCCGCGGTAGCCCAGCGCGTCGAGCTTGCGCACCAGCGCAGCCAGCGCCTGGCTGTGCACGCCCTCGCCGGGGAAGACGCGGAAGTGGCGCGCGGTGTCCATGCGCTCCTGCGGCGTGCGGGTCTCCTGCCACATGAAGTCGGCCAGCTGCACCAGGTAGATCTTGGCCGGATCGATGTCGTCCAGCAGTTCCAGCGCGGTGTTGGTGGCGAAGATGTGGTACGAGTCGATGCCCAGCCCGAGGTTGGGGCAGTCGGCCAGCTCGACCGCTTCCCAGGCCTGGTGCACCTCGTTGATGTGGCGGCCCCAGGACAGGCCTTCGAACGCCACCTTGATGCCGTGCGGCAGCGCCAGCATCGCCAGCTTGCGCAGATCGCGCGCGATCGCGTCCAGGTCGCCGGCGGCGTGTTGCGAGGTCGAGCTGCAGGCCAGCAGCACCTTGGCGCCGAGCGCGCGCGCCATCAGGATCATCTGCTTGGCGACGTCGACCTTGTAGGCGTGCAGGTGGCCGTCCAGGCCCTCGAAATCGCGCAACACCTGGAAGCCGGTGACGCGCAGCCCGCTGGCCTTGACGGCGGCCACGGCGGCTTCGATGCCCTGCGGATGGCCGACGAGGTCGCGCGCCGCCAGCATGATCTGGCCGAAGCCGGCCTGCTTCACCGCCTGCAGCCTGGCCTCCAGCGGGCCGGCCAGGGTGATGGTGTCCATGCCGAAATCGGCGACGTGCGCGCTGGTTTTCATGGCGGAAGGGTTCATGGCAAGGTCCGGTTCAACGCGGGTCCAGCACCAGCTCGAAGCTGACGCCGCCGGGCTCGGCGCGGGTCAGCGCGCCGCGCTGGTCGCTGTGCACGCCGCTGTTCGATTCGACGAATTCGACGCCGCGCGCGCGCAGCAGCGTCACGGTGCCCAGCACGTCGGCGGTGCCGAAGGCCACGCGTTCCAGCAGCTCCTCGGTGTCCACGTCCAGCGCGTCGGGCGCCGGCTCGATCAGCTGCCAGTACAGCGTGCCGCACGGGCTGGCCAGGATGCGGCCTTCGGTGAGCACGCCGAAGCTCTGGTCGGCCGGCAATTCGGAGAAGCCGAACAGCTCGCCGTAGAACGCGACCCAGTCGGCCAGGCGCTCGAAACCGATGTACTGCACCAGGCCGAACAGGTGCAGGCCGGCGAGCGCGGGCGGGCGGGTGTCGACCGTGGGGATGGGCACGAAGTCGACGTCGTAGATCGAGAACTCGCGCCAGCGGTCGACGAAGTAGATCCGGCTGTTGCCCACGCCGTGGATGGCCGGGATGTTCAGCTCCATCACCTCGACCCGCGTCGGCACCGCCCAGGCGCCGAGCGACAGCACGCGCTGGTAGGCGTCGGCCGCGTCGCGCACCCGGAAGGCCACCGCCGCGATCGCCGGCGCATCGCCCAGCGCCGGCAGGCCGGCCCGTGCCTGGCCGTCCTGCTCGCGGTGGGCGTTGACGATGATGTTCATCTCGCCCTGGCGGTAGAGCAGCACTTCGCGCGAGCGGTGGCGGGCCACCGGCCGGAACCCCATGCGTTCGAGCTGCTGGCCCAGGGCCTGCGGCCGGGCGGTCGTGTATTCGATGAATTCGACGCCTTGCAGCCCGAGCGGGTTGGGCATCTCGCCGAGGGTTTCGCGGGCAAGCGGAGAAGACTGGCTCATGGGGGGGTCTCGTCGGTTGGGGGTTCCAGCACCGCGCGTTGCGCACGGTCGAGTGCCGGGATGGTGATTCTGCGTCCGCTGCGGGCAGCGTCGCGCACCGCGAGGGTGACGCGCAGGCTGGCCAGCGCATCGGCCGCGCTGACCAGGGGCACGGCGCGGCCGCCGACCACGTCGCAGAAATGGTCGATCTGCCGCTGCAGCGGGTCCAGCGGCGGGGTCGGCAGCACCTCCTTGCGCATCGGCACGGTCCACGAGGCGGGCCCCTGGGCGCGCCACTGGGTCATCGTGGGCACCGCCAGCGAGCCCTCGGTGCCCGCCAGGAACAGGCAGTCCTGGCTGGCGTCGCGGGCGTAGGCCGGGTTCTCGCCGCCGGTCTGCTCCCAGCTGCGCACCGCGGCGGCGGTGTCGGACAGCACCAGCGTGCCGAGCGCGCCGCTGGCGAATTCGAGCACGATGGCGGCGGTGTCCTCGACCTCGTGGCCGCGCACCGCGCTCGACGCGCGCGCCTGCACCGCCACCACGTCGCCCGCCAGCCAGCGCAGGGTGTCGATCTCGTGGACCAGGTTGATCAGGATCGGCCCGCCACCGGCACGCCGGCGCCAGTCGACCTCGAAGTAGGCGGCGGGCTTGTGGAACAGCACGGTGGCGCTGACCGCCACCAGGCGGCCCAGCGCGCCGGCCTGGATGCGCTGATGGGCGAGGTGCAGGGCCGCGCTGTGGCGGCGGTGGTGCCCCACCAGCACCGGCACGCCGGTGGTGTCCACGGCGTCCACCAGCGCCTGCCCGGCCGCCAGCGTGTGGGCCACCGGCTTCTCGACCAGCACCGGCACGCCGCGGCGGATCAGCGCCAGCGCATGGTCGACGTGCAGGTCGTTGGGGGTCGCGATGATGGCGGCATCGGGCAGCGGCCCGGCCAGCAAGCCGTCCAGCGAGCGGTGCGTCGGCACGCCATGCTCGGCGGCCAAGGTGTCGGCGGCCGGGCCTGGGTCGACCACGCTGTGCAGGCCGCAGTTCGGCGACGCGGCGATGCGGCGGGCATGCTCGATGCCGATCAGGCCGGCCCCCAGCAGGGCGATGTGGATCATGGACGGGAGGCTTGCAATGAATGCTGAAAAAGGGTGGCGCAGCCGGGTGACCGCGCCACCGCAAACGGAACCTGCCGGGCAGGTTCACGGGCTCTCCAAGCGGTCATGCTTCGGTGCCGGCCCGCCGCGCCGGCTTCGCCGCGGCGGGCTCGCGCAGGAAGCGTCGTGCTTCAGAAGCGATGGACGATGCCGGTCTGGACGCCGGTGATGGTGCGGCCGTTGACGTCGGCGGCATTGCCGAACTGCGGGTTCAGCGCGGCCGAGCCGGCCAGGCGGAAGCCGGCGTTGGTGCCGTTGCGCAAAGTGTCGACCAGGGCCAGCAGCGTGGTGCGCTTGGACAGGTCGTAGTACGCGCCGATCGAACCGCCCGAGGCATCATGGCCGGCCCCCGAGGTGTCGGTGATGTGGCCCCACAGCGTGCCCACGCGCAGCTGCGGCGAGACGCGGTAGTCCACCGAGGCCTGCACGATGTGGTACATCGTGTTGACCGCCGGATTGGTCCCGGCCACCACGCCGCCGACGTTGCCCAGCACCGTGCCGCCGTTGTTGATCAGCGTGGCACCGCTGCCCGACGGCGCGCTGTTGTTGCTGCGGATGTAGACCAGGTAGACCTTGCCCCGGCCGTAGTCGTAGTTGGCGTACAGGTTGTCGTAGACCACGCTGGCGCCGTAGGTCGCCGCCGACGGGGCCTTGCCGCGCAGGCCGGCGTAGCCGACGCGGAACGGTCCGGTCAGGTAGTCGACACTGCCTTGATAGACCGCCTGGCTGAGCAGGCCGGCGGGGGTGCCGGCCAGCGCCACGTGGGCGTCGACCTGCACGCCGGCGATGCGCGGCGACTGGTAGGACAGATCGCTGTCGTAGCGCGACGGCACGCCGAAGCTGTTGACGATCGAGCCCAGCGTGCGGCTGGTGTAGTCGATGTAGTCGCCCTTGAAGAAGATCGAGCCGTTCTGGCGGCCGGCGCGGAATTCGCCGTACGGCGTGGCCATGCCGACCCAGGCCTGGCGGTCCCAGGCGCGCGAGCCGTCGGCGGCGGCGCCCGAGGTGCCGTACAGGCCGGCTTCGAGGTTGAACTTGGCCGCGTAGCCGGCGCCCAGGTCCTCGACGCCGCGGAAGCCCAGGCGGCTGCGCAGCAGCGCGCCGTCCTCGAGCGCCTTGACCGATGCGCCCGAGGTGCTGTGCATGTAGTTCAGGTATTCGTCGAACGAGCCGTAGACGGTCACGCTGCTTTGCGCTTGTGCGACACCGGCGCAGCACAGGGCGGCGGCGGCGAGGGCCAGGTGGGTGGGTTTGATCGACATGTCTGTCTCCGTTTCTCTGGGTTGGGCTGCGGTGCAGCAGGGTGGGGAACTCGGGGACGCCCGGGCGGCGGCAAGGCTGCGCCGGCACCGGCGACCACGGAGGGTCGCCGGCGGCACGGCGGGGCAGAAGGATTCAGGTCAGGGCGGTGCGGTGGCCGGTTGCGCCGCGGCGTGCGCGCCGCCCAGGAAAAGGCGCTCGATGTGGGGGTCGTTGAGCAATTCGTCGGCCGGCTTCTGCAGCACGCGGCGGCCCGATTCGAGCGCGATCGCCTCGTCGGCGATCTTCAGCGCGCTCTTGACGTTCTGTTCCACCATCAGCACGGTGGTGCCCTGCTGGGCCAGCTGGCGCAGCAGGCGGAAGACGTCGGCCACCACCAGCGGACTCAGGCCGATCGAGGGTTCGTCGATCAGCACCACCTTGGGCCGGATCAGCAGCGCGCGGGCGATCTCCAGCTGCTTCTGCTCGCCGCCCGACAGCGCCGACGCCTGGCTGTGCAGGCGTTCCTTGACGCGCGGAAACTGGTCCAGCACGCCGGGGATGCGCTCGTGGGTCGTCTTCATGCCCAGCGTGACGCCGCCGAGTTCCAGGTTCTGGTAGACCGTGAGCTGGCCGAACAGGTTGCGGCCCTGGGGCACGAACGCGATGCCGTGCTTGACCAGCAGGTCCTTGGCCGGCGCACCGGTGATGTCCTGGCCGTCGAGCCGGATCTGGCCCTGGCGCACCCGCAGCAGGCCGAACAAGGTCTTCAGCACGGTCGACTTGCCGGCGCCGTTCGGGCCCAGCAGCAGCGTGATCGCGCCGCGCCGGGCCTTGAAGCTCAGGTTGTTGAGAATCATGAAGTCGCCGTAGCCGGCGACGACATCGTCGAATTCGATCGCGTGGTCGCTCATCGCACTAGTTCCCCAGATAGGCGTCCAGCACCTGTTTGTTGGCGCGAATCTCGGCCGGCGTACCGACCGCCATCACCTGTCCCTCGACCATCACCAGGATGCGGTGGCACAGCTCCATCACGAAGTCCATGTTGTGTTCGATCACCACGAACGAGCTGGCCTTGCCGTCCGAGCGCGGGGTCTGGTTCAGGGTCTTGAGCAAGGTGCTGATGCCGCCCACCAGGCTGGGATTGACCCCGGCGCAGGGCTCGTCGAGCAGCACCAGGTCGGGGTCGCTCATGAAGGCCATCGCGATGTCGACCAGCTTCTGCTGGCCATAGCTCAGCTCGCCAGCCTTCTTGTGCGCCACGTGGCGGATGCGGAACAGGTCGATCAGCTCGTCGGCCTTCGCGCCCAGGCCCGAATCGCCGGGCGCGAACATGCGGCTGAACATCGAGCCGTGGTGTTCCTGGGCGGCGACGATCAGGTTGTCGCGCACCGTCATCTTGCCGAACACCTGCAGCGTCTGGAAGGTGCGGCCGACGCCGCGGTGGTTGAGCTGCAGCGGCGACAGGCCGGTGATGTCGCGGCCATTGAGTTCGATGCGGCCGGCGTCGGGCGTGATCTGGCCCAGCACGCTGTTGAACATCGTCGTCTTGCCCGAGCCGTTGGGCCCGATGACGCCGAAGATCTCGCCGGGCATCACCTCGAACGACACGCCGCCCACCGCCAGGATGGCGCCGTAGGACTTTTTCAGGTCAGTGACTTTGAGCAAAGGCGCAGTCATGGTCAGCCTTTCTGGAGCGAAGCGGCCGTCCGGCGCGCGGCCGAGGCCTCGCGGGCGTGGCGGCGGGCGGCGATGCGGCTGGGCAGGCTCAGCAGGCCGTCGGGCAGCCACAGCATCAGCAGCACCACGGCCGAGCCGAAGGCGAACAGGTACCAGGCCTGGGCGAAGCGCAGCCATTCGGGCAGCAGCACGCCGACCGCCGAGCCCAGCAGCGGGCCCAGGAAGTAGCCGGGCCCGCCGACCACCACCATCAGGTACATCATGATCGAGCCGCTGATCGCGAACGGCGCCGGCTCGATGAACTGCACCAGCGACGCGAACAAGGCCCCGGCGACGCCGGCATAGACCGCGCCGATCGCGAAGGACAGCAGCGTGTAGCGCCGGATGTTCAGCCCCAGGCTCTCGGCGCGAATCGGGTTGTCGCGCAGCGCGGTGAAGGCTTTGCCCCAGGGCGAGCGCAGCAGGCCCCACAGCAGCAGTCCCATCACCAGCGCGACGCCGAGCACGAAGTAGTAGTAGGCCAGCGCGTCGTCCAGCGCGAAGCCGAACAGCGACGGACGCGCGATGTCGTTGATGCCGAAGCTGCCGCCGGTCAGCCACTCTTCGTTGCGCATCACCAGCCAGACGGCGGTGTTGAAGCCCAGCGTGGCGAAGGCCAGGTAGATCGTCTGCACCCGCAGCGCCGGAAAGCCCAGCAGCAGGCCGATGACGAAGCACAGCAGCATCGCCACCGGCAGGCCGAGCCAGAAGCTGACGCCGGCGTGCATCAGGATGGCCACCGTGTAGGCGCCGATGCCCAGGAAGGCGGCGTGGCCGAGCGACTTCTGGCCGGCGTAGCCGACGGTGAGGTTCAGGCCCATCGTGGCGATGGTGAACACCACCCAGTAGGTGAACAGGTACACGCCGTAGCTCTTGAGCAGGGGCGGCGCACCCAGCATCAGCAGCACGGTGGCTGCGATCGCGATCTTGGGGAGCATCTTCATGGCATCAGACCTTGCGAATCTCTTTCTTGCCCATCAGCCCTTCGGGCTTGAACAGGATCACCACCATGAACAGCACCAGCGCCACCGCGTCCTTGTAGGCGGGCGACACATAGGCTGCGGCCAGGTTCTCGGCCACGCCGACGATCACGCCGCCGAGCAGCGCGCCGCGGGAGTTGTTGAAGCCGCCGATGATCGCGGCGAAGAAGGCCTTGTTGCCCAGGCTCTCGCCCATGTCGAATTTGGCCAGGTAGGTGGGCGTGATCAGCAGCGCGGTGGCGCAGGCCAGCAGCGCGTTGACGGCGAAGGTGTAGAACACCATGCGCGGCACGTTGATGCCCAGCACGGTGGCGCTCTCGGTGTTCTGGGCCACCGCCTGCATCGCGCGGCCGGTGACCGTGCGCGACAGGAACGCCTGGGTGCCCAGCACCAGCGCCAGCGACAGCGCGAGCGTGCCGATGTCGCTCATCGACACGGTGACGCCGCCCACATGGAACAGCCGCTCCGAGAACATCGAAGGGAAGGGAAAGGCCTCGGCGCTGTAGGCGGCGCGCACGCCGCTGCGCATCGCGATGGCCAATCCGATGGTCGCGACCACGATCGGCATCAAGCCGTGCTTGAGCAGCGGGTCGGCGATGCCGCGCTTGAAGCCCCAGCCCAGCACCAGCACCGCCACCGCGCAGGTCGCCACGAAGGCGGCCCACAGCGGCAGCCCCAGCGCGCCGAAGCCCAGCATGATGAAGGCCGGCAGCATCACGAACTCGCCCTGGGCGAAGTTCACCGTGCCCGAGGCCTGCCACAGCAGCGTGAAGCCCAGCGCGGCCAGCGCATAGATGCTGCCGGTGGCCATGCCGGAGATCAGCAGTTGAAAGAAATCGGTCATCGCGAGAACGGTCCAGGAGAGAGGGCGTGTCGGCCGGGGCGTGCGGCGGGACCGGCCCGCCGCACGCCCCGCGCCAGCGGGCGAGCGATTACTTGGAGGCGCCCAGCGGCGGCAGCGTGGCGAGGATCACCTGCTTGCCGTCCTTCACGCCGACGATGTAGCTCTCGCGGTCGAGGTCGCCCTTGTTGTCGAAGCTGACGTCCATCAGCACGCCCGGGTTCTTGGCGGCCGAGATCTTCATGCCGTGCAGCGCCTTGGCCACGGCCACGCGGTCGAGCTTGCCGACCTTCTCGATCGCCGCCTTCAGGATGTACACGCCGGTGTAGCCCTTGATGCCGTTGTGGTCCGAGATCGAGTGGTAGGCGCGGTAGTAGTCGGCCTTGAACTTCAGCATCAGCGGGTTCGGCGCGTCGACGGTCAGGCCCACGTGGGCGATGGCGCCGTTGGCGGCGTCGCCGGCCAGCTCGATCACCTTCTGGCCGGTCAGCGTGGTCTCGCCCACCATCGGCTTGGTCCAGCCCTGTTTGCGCAGCTCGCGCAGCACGTGGGCCGATTCTTCCTCGTTGGTGTAGAGGAAGGCCACGTCCGGGTTGGCCTGCTTGATCTTGAGCACCGGCGCCGAGAAGTCGACCTGGCCGGAGTCGGTCGAGATGTCGGCCAGCACTTTCACGCCGTTGGCCGCCAGCGCCTTGTCGATCGCGGCGCGGCCGTCCTTGCCGAAGTCGTTGTTGACGTACAGCACCGTGGCCGTCTTGGCCTTCATCGTGCCGCCGATGTAGCGCGCCACCTTGGGCATCGCGGTGTCCTGCGTGAAGCTGGTGCGGAAGATGTACGGGTCGCCGCGCTGGGTGATCGCCGCGGCCTCGCCGCCGGTGAAGTTCGGGATCTCGGCGCGCTGGGTCTCGGCCATGCTGACCAGGATCGATCCGGAGAACACCGGGCCGAAGACCGCGAACACGTTGTCGTCGACCGCCTTCTGGGCCAGGCCCTTGGCGATGCCGGGGTTCGATTGCGTGTCGGAGGTGCTGACCTCGATCTTGTGGCCGAGGATGCCGCCGGCGGCGTTGATCTCCTTGACGGCCATGTCCACGCCATTGCGGAAGTTCGTACCCGAGGTCGTGCCGGGGCCCGACAGTTCGACCAGGTCGGCGATCTTGATCGCCTGGGCCTGGGCGGCCGAGGCGGTGGCCAGGGTGGCCAGGGTGGCCAGGGCGAGCAGGTGGCGGCGGGGCAGGGTCATGGTGTCTCCTTGTGGTTTGACGGGGGAAAGGCGGGGTCCGGCTCAGGCCAGCGCGATCAGGTGCTGGCGGACGGGCTCCAGGTCAGCGGCGACGGCGCCGGCGAGGGCCTCGTAGCCGAAGAATCGAAGGTATTCGGGCACCTGCTGCGCCAGCATCTCGAAGCCCGGGTGCACGGTGACGCCCTGGCGGCGGCACGCGGCCTGCAAGGGCGTGCCGGCGGGCTTCATCAGGATGTCGACCACCGTGGCGGCGGGCGAGACCCGGTTCACGTCGAACGGCAACGGGTCGTCGGCGTTCAGGCCCAGCGAAGTCGCGTGCACGATCAGGTCGAAGCCGGCCGGGTCGGCCGAGGCCAGGGCGCGCAGCGGCGCCTGCGCACCGGCCTGGAGGGTCGCCGCCACCGCGGCCGCGCGGCCCGGGCAGCGGTCGTGCAGGGCCAGCTCGGCCAGCGGCCGCTCGGACAGGCTGGCGGCGATCGCCACGCCGGCGCCGCCCAGGCCCACCAGCAGCACGCGGCGGCCGTCCGGCGTGGCGCCGAGATGGTCCAGCGCGCGCGACAGGCCCAGGCCGTCGAACAGCGCGCCGCTGAGCCAGCCGTCGGCGTCGCGGCGCACCGCGTTGACCGCGCCGGCGCGCCGGCCCAGGCGGTCGGCCCGGCCGAGCAGCGGCATCACCGCGGCCTTGTGCGGGATCGTCAGCCAGAGGCCGCCGAAGTTGGCCGCCTCCATCGCGCCGTGGACGAAATGGGCCAGGTGCTGCGGCGCGACCTCGGCCGGCAGCAGCACCGCGTTGACGCCGTGGACCTCGAAGATGCGGTTGAACACGGCCGGCGCCCGCACCTGGGACACGGGGTGGCCCAGCACGAAGTGGACACGGGTCTGGCCGTCGATGAACATGGTGGTTGGCGCGGTGACGCGGCGGGATCCGGGGGGAGTCGAGGGCTCGCAGCGTAGGCGCCGGCCCGGGGAGTCACAAGCTCCAAAACCGCTGTTTGGGCGATAATCGCGCATCGCGAGCGATCATCGATCGTTTTCCGGGATTGTCCTAGGTCCACCTCGCACCGGCAGGGAACGCAATGCCATGGAAATACAACGCAAGGACTTGATCGATGGCCTGGGCAAGGGCCTGCGGGTCATCGAAGCCTTCGACGAGGACCACCCGCGGCTGACGCCGTCCGAGGCGGCCTCGCGCGCCGGGTTGACCCGCACGGCGGCGCGCCGCTACCTGCTAAGCCTGGTGCATTTCGGTTACGCCGACAGCGACGGCAAGCAGTTCTGGCTGGCGCCGCGCATCCTGCGCCTGGGCCAGAGCTACCTGGGCGCGGCGCGCCTGCCGCGGCTGGTGCAGCCCTTCGTGCAGCGCCTGGCGCTGGAGTGCAGCGAGACCTTCAACTTCAGCATCCTGGACGGCCACGAAGTGGTCTACGTCGCGCGCAGCAACAGCCCGCGGCTGATCTCGATCGGCTTTCCGGTCGGCTCGCGCGTGCCGGCCCACGTGGTGACGCCGGGACCGGCCATCCTGTCGACCTTCAGCGAAGACCGCCTGGTGGCCTGGGCCGAACGGCACGAATTCAGCGCCTTCACGCCCTCCACCACCAGCACGGCCGCCGCCTTCCTGCGCGACGTGCACGGCGCCCGCGACCTGGGCTACTGGGTCACCGAGCAGCAGCTCAGCCCCGGCCTGCGCGGCATCGCCGTGCCGGTGAAGGACCGCAAGGGCGACTGCGTCGGCGCGGTGGGCTCGACGGTGTCGATGCAGCCGATGAGCCGCGAAGAGACGATCGCCCGGCTGCTGCCGCACCTGAACAACGCGGTCCAGACGCTGCGCGAGATCCTCTGACGCGGGCCGGCCGTCCCGCCTGACGGGGCGCACAGGGTGACAGTCTGTCCCCCGCCGAGCGCGGCGCGGGCCGCCCGGGACGCACGGAGCGCGCTCGAGGGGCCGGGCGACGAACCCGCTTTCCCTCGCGGGCGAGGGCGGCTCAGGGTTCGCCACGGGGCCATGGGAACAGCGATTGCTTCGTTGACCCCATGCCTTCTTCCCCGATCCGTCCCGGCGAGCACGCCACCGAACCCGAGCGGGTCGTCCGCGTCGAGGCCCCCGGGCGCCTGCACCTGGGCTTTCTGGACCCGGCCGCCACCTCGGGCCGGCGCTTCGGCAGCCTGGGCCTGGTGCTGGAGGGCTGGTCGACCCAGGTCGAGATCTCCGCGGCCGCGGGCGACGAGGACGAGCTGAGCGCCGCCACACCCCAGGCGCGCAGCGAGTTGCCGCGCGTCCAGGCCCACCTGCGCTCGCTCAAGCAGCGCACCGGGCAGCCCGCTGCGGTGCGACTGCATCTGGCCGAGTGCCTGCCGGCCCACGCCGGGCTGGGCTCGGGCACCCAGCTCGCGCTGGCGGTCGGGCACGCCTTCGCGCGCTGGCACCGGCTGGCGCTGTCCAGCGCCACGCTGGCTCAGGGGCTGGGCCGGGGTCTGCGCTCGGGCGTCGGCATCGCGGGCTTCGATCAGGGCGGCCTGCTGGTCGACGGCGGCCCGGGCCCGGACGGCCGACCCGCCCCGTTGCTGGCGCGGCTGGCGCTGCCCCCGGAGTGGCGCGTGCTGCTGGTGATGGACCCGGCACGGCGCGGCCTGTCGGGCGCCGAGGAACGCGCGGCGCTGGCCCGCCTGGCGCCGCTCGATGCCGCGCACTCGGCCGAGATCTGCCAGCAGACGCTGATGCAGGTGCTGCCCGGCGCGGCGAGCCAGGATTTCCCGGCCTTCGCGCGGGGCATCAGCCGCATCCAGACCGTGCTGGGCGAGCATTTCGCGCCGGCCCAGCAGGGCGAGTCCTACACCAGCGCCGAGGTCGGCGAACTGATGCGCTGGTGGGCCCGCCAGGGCCCGGCGATCACCGGCTTGCCGGCCGGCATCGGCCAGAGCTCGTGGGGCCCCACCGCCTTCGCCATCGTCTCGTCGCCAGGCCACGGCGAGGCCTTGCTGAGCGCGGCCCGCCAGGCCGGCGTGCTGTCGCCGGACCTTCGCTTCAGCCTGGTGGCCGCGCGCAACGAAGGCGCCGCCGTGACCGATTCGGAACGGCCGGGCCAGGCCCGGCTGCACGCCAGCGCCGACAGCCTGTGGCGCTGGCACCAGCCCAGCCAGGCGCCCTGGCGCATCCATTGACCCGGCCCCGCGGCCCGATCCGGAGACCCTTTTGGAACGACCCTACATCCTGCACATGTTCACGCCGGGCCGGCAGATGAGCCCGTTCGACATCAACATGGCCGCCGATGCCGGCTACCAGGTGCTGGCGCCGTACAGCGAGGTCACGCTGGCGGCGGTCGCCGGCCTGACCCAGGACGCGATCTTCTCGCGCGGGCCCAAGGGCCTGGCGCGCACCGCCTTGTTCATCGGCGGGCGCGACGCCCTGCTGGCGGCCGACATGCTGGAGCGCGCGCGCCAGGCGATGGTGCCGCCGTTCGAGGTCTCGCTGATGGCCGACCCCAGCGGCGCCTACACCACGGCCGCCGCGATGGTGGCCTGCGTCGAGGCGGCGCTGCAGCGGCAGCAGGGCCACGGCCTGGCGGGCCAGCACGTGGTGGTGCTGGGCGGCACCGGCCCGGTCGGCCGGATCGCCGGCGTGCTGGCGGCGCTGGCCGGTGCCGAGGTCGAGCTGTCCAGCCGCAACGGCATCGACGTGGCCGAAGAGGCGGCCTCGCTCACCGCGACCCGCTTCGGCGTCGCCCTGCGCGGGGTGTCGGGCGGCGACCGGGCGGCGGTGCGCCATTCGATCGCCGGTGCCGACGTGCTGCTGTCCTGCGCGGCGGCGGGCGTGCAGGTGGTGTCGGCCGAGGATCTGTCGGTCGCCGCGCGCCTGAAGGTTGCGGCCGACGTCAACGCCGTGCCGCCCGAGGGCGTCGCCGGCATCGGCGTGATGGACAACGGCCAGCCGCTGGCGGGCACCCGGGCGGTGGGCATCGGCGCACTGGCGATCGGCAACGTCAAGTACCAGACCCAGCAACAGCTTCTGCTCGCGATGCACGATGCCCCGAAGCCCCTGGTGCTGAGCTTCGAGCAGGCCTTCGACACCGCACGCCGCCACCTGGCCAGGTCGGCCTGAGGCCGCGATGGGCCCCGCCACCGTTCCCCGTCTGCTGGTCGCCGGCCTGTCGGTGCGCGCGATGGCCGAAGCCGCCCGGCGCGACGGCTTCGAGGTGATCGCGCTGGACCTGTTCGGCGATGCCGACACCCGCGCCGCCAGCGCGCAATGGCATCCGATCGGGCACGGCGCCGCGCTGCAGATCGACCCCGCGCCCTGCCTGGCCGCGCTCGCCCGTGCCGCGGCCGAGGCCCCGACGCTGGGCTGGATCTGCGGCAGCGGCTTCGAGGCCCTGCCCGACCTGCTGGCCGCCGGCGCCGAGGTCTTGCCGCTGATCGGCTGCTCGCCCGCCGAGCAGGCCGGCGTGCGCGATCCGGCGCGATTTTTCTCGGCGCTGGCGGCCTACGGCATCGCCCACCCCGAGGTGGCCTGGCGGCGACCCGCCTCGGTGACCGGCTGGCTGCGCAAGGACGCGGGGAGCTGCGGCGGCCGGCAGGTCCGCCCGGCGCGTCCGGACGATGCCGATCCTCCTCCGTCCGGACATTACTGGCAGCGCCAGGCCGACGGCCAGCCGATGTCGATGACGCTGCTGGCCGCCGGCCAGGGTCACGCCAGCCGGACGGCCGTGCTCGGCGTCAACCTGCAGCTGGTCGAAGCCCGGCCCGACCAGCCTTACGGTTTCGCCGGCGTGGTGGGGCCGCTGACGCTGCCCGGCCGCCTGCCGACGGCCTTGCAAGGCTTGGCCGAGCGGCTGGTGGCCCGCTTCGGCCTGGCGGGGCTGTGCGGCGTCGACTTCCTGTTGCAGCCCGGCGGCACGGTGCAGGTGCTGGAAGTCAACCCCCGGCCCCCGGCCAGCCTCGCGCTGTACGGCCCCGCGGGCGGCCTGATGCGCGCCCACGTCGACGCCTGCCTGCACGGCCGCCTGCCCACGCCCGCCGCGCTGGCGCGCCTGCGGCCCGCGTCGCCGCAGGGATGGAAGGTCTTGTTCGCGCCGCGCGCGCTGCCCTTGGGGCCGGCCGCGCTGGCCTGGCTGGCCGGCGACCCCGGCGTCCACGATCGGCCTGCGGCGCCGCTGCGGGTGGCCGTCGGCGAGCCGCTGTGCAGCCTCAGCGCCGGGGACCTGGGCCCGGCACCGGAGGCCGTGCGGCAGGCCTTGATGCAGAACGGCCGCACGCTGTGGACCCACCTGGAGGCGCTGGCATGACGAATCCTTCCCGCAGTCCCCTGAGCGTCAACGCGCGCGCCGCGCCGCTGGTGGCCGAACTGCTGGCCGACGCCGACGCGCTGGGCGTGGCGGTGAGCCGCGATGCCACCGGGGTCTGCCTGGTCGATGCCGGCATCGACGCGCCGGGCAGCGTGGACGCCGGCCTGCTGGTGGCCCGCATCTGCCTGGGCGGCCTGGGCCAGGTGCGGCGCAGCGCCCACGGCCCTGGCGGCTGGCCGACCTGGCTGGAGGTCAGCAGCGCGCAACCGGTGCTCGCCTGCCTGGGCAGCCAGTACGCCGGCTGGAGCCTGGCCGCCAGCAAGGAGGAGACCGGTGGCAAGAAGTTCTTCGCGCTCGGGTCGGGGCCGGCGCGCGCGCTGGCCGCCAAGGAGGACTTGTTCGAGGAACTGGGCTACCGCGACCGCAGCGCCAGCGGCGTGATCGTGCTGGAGGTGGACCGCCCGCCCCCGCCGGTCGTGATCGACAAGCTGTTGCGCGATTGCGCGCTGGCGCCGGACGGCCTGACCGTCGTGCTCACGCCCACCCGCAGCCCGGCCGGCACCACCCAGGTGGTGGCGCGGGTGCTGGAGGTGGCGCTGCACCGCGCCCACGCGCTGGGCTTTGCGCTGCACGACATCGTCGACGGCACCGCCACCGCGCCGCTGCCCTCGCCCATCGCCGACGGCGTGCAGGCGATGGGCCGCACCAACGACGCGATCCTGTACGGCGGCCGGGTCCACCTGGGCGTGCGCGGCAGCGAAGCGGCCGCGCGCGAGCTCGCGAGGCAGCTGCCCTCGTCGAATTCGCGCGACTATGGGCGGCCGTTCGCCGAGCTGTTCAAGGACGCCGAATTCGACTTCTACCGTCTCGACCCCGGCCTGTTCGCACCGGCCGAGGTCGTGGTCAGCCACCTGGACAGCGGCCGCAGCTTCCACGCCGGCGGCCTGAACATGGCCTTGCTGAACGGCCTGTGGCAGGCGGAGGCGACGGCATGACGCGGCCCGGCGCCGTCGGCCTGAAGGTGGCCATCATGGCCGACGAGACCGGCTGGCACACGCGCCAGCTGCAGGCCGCGCTCAGGACCCGGGGCGCCACCGGACGCTGCATCGACCTGGCCGATTGCGAGATCGATACCCAGGCCAGCTGGCACGGCCTGGCGCTGCCGGGCTTCGGCAAGACGCTGCCGGACGCGGTGCTGGTGCGCGGCGTCGCGGGCGGCAGCTTCGAGCAGGTGACCAAGCGGCTCGGCGTGCTGCATGCGCTGAGCGCGCTGGGCGTGCCGGTGTACAACGACGCACGGGCGATCGAGCGCAGCGTCGACAAGGGCATGACCAGCCTGCTGCTGCGCGCCGCCGGCATCGCGTCGCCGCCGACCTGGGTCACCGAGGATGCGGCGCACGCGCGCCGCCTGCTGATGCGCGAGGCCGCCGCCGGCCATTCGCTGGTGCTCAAGCCCCTGTTCGGCTCGCAGGGCAAGGGCCTGCAGCGCGTGGGCTGGGTCGACGGCGTGCTGCGGCCGCTGCCCGCGCTGGCGCCGGGCCTGGGCGGCCTGGCCTATCTGCAGCGCTTCGTGCCGTCGCTGGCGCAGCCCGGGCACGACTGGCGGGTGATGGTGATCGGCGGGCGGGCGGTCGCGGCGATGCGCCGCGTCAGCGCGCACTGGGTGCACAACGTGGCCCAGGGCGCGCGCTGCGAACGCGCCGAGCTGACGCCGGCACTGGCCGGCCTGGCCGAGGCGGCCAGCGCCGCGCTGGCGATGGACTATGCCGGCGTCGACCTGATGCCTTGCGACGGACCGCAGCCCGTCGTCGTGCTGGAGGTCAACGGCGTCGCCGCCTGGCGCGGCCTGCAGCGGGTCACCCCGTTCAACATCGCGCAGGCCCTGGTCGACGACCTGATCGACCGCAAGCTGGCCGCGGCCGGCGTGGCGCGGCGCGCCTGAGGATCGTGGCGGACACCGCCGACCCGGTCAGAGCGCGGCTGCGCCGCGCCTACCTGAGCGCCTGCGCCTGGGATGTCGCGGTGCCCAAGCCCGGCAACGTGAGCTGGCGCGCGGCCGGACACCGCATGCAGGCGTCGATGTTCATCGCCAGCGCCGAGGCCAGCGCCGCCGCGCTGACCGAGCCCGGCGCCGGCGTCGGCGCGCGCATCCTGGCGGCGGTCACCGCGACGCAGGCCCGGGTGGGCTGCAACACCAACCTCGGCATCGTGCTGCTGTGCGCGCCGACCGCCGCGGCCTTCGAGCGGGCGGCCCGCGCCGGCCCCCCGGTGGACGAAGCGGCGCTGCGGTCCGCCTGGCGCGACGTGCGGGACGCCTTGACGGTGGACGATGCCCGGCAGGCCCACGCGGCGATCGCGCTGGCCCGGCCGGCCGGCCTGGGCCGGCTGCCCGAGCACGACGTCGCGCAGCCGCCCCGCCTCGACCTGCGGGCGTCGATGGCGCTGGCGGCCGAGCGCGACCGCGTCGCGCGGCAGTACCGCGACGCCGCCGAGGAACTCTTCGACTTCGGTCAAGCGGTGCTGCGGGCGCCCGCCGGCCAGCGCGGCGCACTCGCCCGCGAACCGGAGCACCCCGCCGATGCCGGCGCCGCACGCTGCGTGCGCGACCTCTACCTCGCCTTCCTGGCCAGCGCGCCGGATTCACACATTGTTCGCAAGCACGGCCCGGAGCTGGCACACAGTGTCCTGCGCCAGGCGGCCAGTTGGCGCCTGGCGCTCGCCGAGGGCGATGGCCCGGCCGCCGAACAGGGCTTGGCCGATTGGGACGACGCGCTGAAGCGCCAGGCCATCAACCCCGGCACCAGCGCCGATCTGACGGTGGCGACCTTGATGCTGACCTCGCTGCTGGCCTGAGCCGGGCCGGCACCTCGGGAAACTCCCGAGCGGCCCGCCAGGCGCGTGGCACGAAACGTGATTCGTTTCCCGCAGCGCCGGCGCAATCAGCTGGTGTGGTTTGACAAACACCTCTTTTGGAGAGAGACGAACATGGCAAAAGTCGATCGCATGATGGTGGGCGAGTCCCTGGTGGGCGATGGCAACGAAGTGGCGCACATCGACCTGATCATCGGACCGCGCGGCAGCGCCGCGGAGACCGCCTTCGCCAACGCGCTGACCAACAACAAGGACG
Organism: Ideonella sp. sgz306126; assembly: GCF_056032705.1. Classification (NCBI taxonomy): domain Bacteria; kingdom Pseudomonadati; phylum Pseudomonadota; class Betaproteobacteria; order Burkholderiales; family Sphaerotilaceae; genus Ideonella; species Ideonella sp. sgz306126. The sequence goes on along the minus strand of NZ_JBVYWP010000002.1, from coordinate 592,958 downwards.
GCTTCACGTCCCTGCTGGCCGTCGTGGCACCCAACCTGTTGACCAAGCCGGCGACGGTGATGTTCAACAAGGTCACGATCAAGGGCGCCAAGCAGGCGGTGCAGATGTTCGGTCCGGCGCAGCGCGGCGTCGCGATGGCGGTGGCCGATTGCGTCGAGGACGGCACCATTCCCGCGGCCGAGGCCGACAACCTGTTCATCGCGGTCGGCGTCTTCATCCACTGGCTGGCCGAGGACGACAAGAAGATCCAGGACTACAACTACGCGGCGACCAAGGAATCGATCCAGCGCGCGGTCGCTGGCTATCCGTCGGCCGCCGAGGTGGTGGCCAAGAAGGGCGGCGCAGCGCATCCCTTCGCCGCCCACTGATTGCATCTCCAGGAGCGGGGGCTCCTTTTCATTCCGTCCGGCTTGTCCGGATGAATGAACCGGTCGGTCGTCCTTGCCGACCGGTTTCTTTTTGCCGCGAGAGACGGGACGTCCAGGGGGATCAGGGGCGGTCCGGCACCATGCCCGAACCGATCCAGCGCAGCACCTGGGCGCTGGGGCCCGCAGGCTGCACCGTCGTGTCGACGGACGCGCTGCGCTCGATCTGGACGCCCACCTGGACCACGTCATCGAACTTTCTCGGCTTGACCACCTTGACCCGCACCCAGGCCGCGCCGAAGTCGATCAACAGCATCTGCGCAATCTGCTCCGCCAACGCCTCCAGCAACGTGACACCATGCGACTGCATCAGGCCCCGCAAGCGTTCCAGCACCACGCCGTAGTCGATGGTGTCGTGGATGCGATCGCTGCCGCAGGCCCGCGCCCGCGGCACGCCGGCGTGCAGGTCGATCAGCAGCGGCTGCGGGTGATGCAACTCGCTGGCGTGGATGCCGATCACCGTCTCGCCGCGAAAGCCCTCGATGAAGATCTGGTCCATGGCCGGCACATCGTGCGGCACGGGGTCGGACGCACGGTGTGCGGCGGCGGCGCGGGTGGACATCACGGCGGACTCCCTCGGTTGACGGGTTTGAAACGGCCTGTGAAACGCAAATCCCGCGCCAGCCGCCGGTGCACCGCGCCGCGCGGGCCGAAGGGCCGCGGCGCATGGGGTAGTTATCCCCATGTCGGCATCGCCGGAGGCGGCGCAGAATCGAAGGCCGCCTGTCGCGCGACGACGTCCTTTCCGCTGGAGTGACCGATGTCCCTGACCGTACCGCGCCCCGATCGTCACGCCGACCATGTCTTCGACGTCGTCCGCAGCGGCTTCCGCGACGAGAGCAACGACATGGTGGCGCGCTCCTGGAGCCGCTGCCTGAACGATTACCGGCTGCATCCGGACCGCCCGCGCGCCCTGCCGATGATCGAGGCCGGGCAGCTCGAAGAGCGGCTCGCCCGCATGGCCGACATCGTCGAGTGCGCCCGCTACGAGATGACCACGCTGTACCAGCAGCTGGCCGACGGCGAGACCGCGGTGGTGCTGACCGACACCGAGGGCGTGATCCTGCACATGGTGACCTCGGCGGAGTTCGCCGCGCAGGTCGGGCCGATGGGCCTGCGCGCCGGCGCGGTGTGGAGCGAGACCGCGGCCGGCACCAACGGCATGGGCACCTGCCTGGCGGCGGCCAGCCCGGTGGCGGTGCGGCGCGAGGACCACTTCTTCACCCAGTTCACCGGCCTGACCTGCTCGGCGGTGCCGGTCTACGACCCGGCCGGCGAGATGTGCGCCGTGCTCGACGTCTCCAGCCGCAGCAGCCTGATGCAGCAACACCTGCTGGTGCTGCTGGGCATGACCGCGCGCATGATCGAGAACCGCCTGATCGACCAGCGCTTTCGCACCGCCCATCCGCTGCATTTCCACAGCCGGCCCGAGTTCGTCTACACCTTGCACGAGGGCAAGCTGGCGGTCTCGGAGGAAGGCCTGATCCTCGCGGCCAACCGCAGCGCGCTGTTCCAGCTGGGCCTGACCTCGGTGGCCGAGATCCGCTCGCGGCGGGTCGAAGACCTGTTCCAGTCCACGCTGGAAGACATGGTCGCGCGCAGCAGCTCGTCGTCGTTCCACCCCATCGTCACCTACCGCGCCAACGCGGCCCATCGCTTCTTCGCGGTCGCGCGCCGTCCGGCCGAGGACGCCCGCGCCGGCACGGCCGCAGCGGCCGGCGCGCCGCCGCGCGTCGCGGCCAGCCGTGCCATCGCACCCCCCGTGCGCGCCGGCAGCACGGCCTCGACCTTCACCGACGCGCGGCTGGCCGCCCATCTCCAGACCGGCCGGCGCGTGATCGCGCGGCAGACGCCGGTGCTGCTGTGCGGCGAGACCGGCTCCGGCAAGGAGGTGTTCGCCCGCGCGGTGCACGAGGGCAGCCCGCACGCCAGCGGCGCTTTCGTGGCGATCAACTGCGCCAGCCTGCCCGAGAGCCTGATCGAGGCCGAGCTGTTCGGCTACCGCGCCGGCGCCTTCACCGGCGCCCAGCGCAACGGCCGGCGCGGCAAGATCCTGCAGGCCGACGGCGGCACCTTGTTCCTCGACGAGATCGGCGACATGCCGCTGGACCTGCAGGCCCGCCTGCTGCGCGTGCTGGAAGAGCGCCAGGTCACGCCGCTGGGCACCGAGGACACCCACGACGTGGACTTCCAGCTCATCAGCGCCAGCCACCGCGACCTGCTGCAGCTGGTGGCCGACGGGCAGTTCCGGGAAGACCTGTACTACCGCCTGGCCGGCGTCGAACTGGCGCTGCCGCCGCTGCGCGAGCGCAGCGACAAGCGCGAGCTGATCCGCAACCTGCTGGCCGCCGAGGGTGGCGGCCAGGCCAGCCTGAGCGCCGAGGCCGAGCGCATGCTGATGAACCACGCCTGGCCGGGCAACGTGCGCCAACTGCGCCACGTGCTGCGTTCGGCCGCGGCCCTGGCCGACGGCGAGGCGATCGGCGTCGATCACCTGCCGATGCTGCGCGCCGCGGCCGACCGTGGTGCGCCGGCGGCGACCGGCGCGCCGGAGCCCGAGGCCTCGCCGCCCAGCGCCTCGCTGCCCAGGCTCAACCCGATCCAGGCCAACGAGCGCCAGGTGCTGCTGCAGATGCTGGAGCGACACCACTGGAACGTGAGCAACGTGGCCAAGGCGCTGGACGTCAGCCGCAACACGCTCTACCGCAAGCTGCACAAGCTGCACATCCAGATCTCCCACGCCGAGTGACCGCCGCCGCGCCCATGCCGCCGGCTGCGCCGGAAGACTCCGCCGACCTCGCCGACGCCGCCTCGCTGGCGGGCGCGCCACCGCGCTCGCGCTTCGCGTGGTGCGTCACCGGCTCGGGGCATTTCCTGGACGAGTCGCTGGCGCTGGCGGCCCGCCTGCCGCAGGTCGACCTGTTCCTGTCGGCCGCGGCCGAAGAGGTGCTGGCGATCTACCAGCACAGCCTGGCCTCGCTGCGCGAGCGCTTCCGCCTGGTGCGAGACAAGACCGCCAGCGCGGTGCCGGTGGGGCAGCTCTACAGCGAGGTCTACCACACGGTGGTGCTGGCGCCGGCCACCAGCAACACCGTGGCCAAGTGCGCCTGCGGCATCAGCGACACCTTGCCCACCAACATGTTCGCCCAGGCCGGCAAGCTGCGCCTGCCCGGCATCGTGTTTGCTTGCGACACCGAACCGGTGGTGGTGACGCGGGCGCCGCATGACTGGGTGACGCTGCACCCCCGCCGGATCGAGCTGGCCAACGTGGCCCGTCTGCGCGACATCGACCATGCCCGCGTCGTCAGCTCGCCCGCCGAACTGGAACAGGCGCTGAGCGCCCGCCTGAATGAACTGAAGCTGTGCTGGAACACATCCTCTTCCTGACCGGCCGCCTGGCCCAGCCCGCGCTGGAACGCGTGCTGACCGGCCTGCAGCCGGCCGAGGACGGCGCTGCCGCCTTCACCTGGGAGACCCGCGAGATCGGCCTGCAGGTGGCCGCGCTGATGACCGCCGACATGATCCGCCGCCGCGTCGCGCGGCCGGTGAACGCGCAGCGCATCATCGTGCCCGGCCGCTGCCGGGGCGACGTGGCCGCGCTCGGCGAGCACTTCGGCATCCCGGTGCAGCGCGGCCCCGACGAGCTGAAGGACCTGCCGCAGTTCTTCCAGCGCGCGGCCCAGCCGGTGGCGCTCGATGACTACGACGTGGCGATCTTCGCCGAGATCGTCGACGCACCTCGCCTGAGCGTCGCTCAGATCGTCGCGCGCGCCGGCGTGCTGGTGGCCGACGGCGCCGATGTGATCGACCTGGGCGGCCTGCCCGCCACCCCCTTCGAGCACCTGGAGGCGGCCGTGCAGGCGTTGAAGGCGCAGGGCTGGCAGGTCAGCGTGGACAGCCAGAACCCGGACGAATTGCTGCGCGGCGGCCGCGCCGGGGCCGATTACCTGCTGAGCCTGCACGAAGACACGCTCTGGATCGCCGACGAGGTGGCCGGCACGCCGGTGCTGATCCCGCGCGAGCCGGGCGACGAGGCCTCGCTGCACCGCGCCATCGAAGCCTTGCGGCGGCGTGGCAGGGCATTCCTCGCCGACCCCGTCCTGGACCCGATTCCGTTCGGCTTCACCGCCTCCATCGTGCGCTACCACGCGCTGCGCCAGCGCTACCCCGACGTGGCGCTGATGATGGGCGTGGGCAACCTCACCGAACTGGTGGAGGCCGACACCACCGGCATCAACGCCGTGCTGTTCGGCGTCGCCGCCGAACTCAAGGCCAGCGCGGTGCTGACCACCCAGGTCAGCCCGCACGCCCGCCGCGCGGTACGCGAGGCCGATCTGGCGCGGCGCATCATGCACGCCGCGGTGCAACAGCAATGCCTGCCCAAGGGGCTGGGGTCCGGCCTCGCGACGGTGCACGACCGCCACCCGGTGACCGACACGCCCGACGAGATCGCCGCCACCGCCGCGCAGGTGAAGGACCCGAACTTCCGCATCCAGGTCAGCGAGCAAGGCCTGCACGTCTACAACCGCGACGGCTTGCGCCTGGCGGGCGACGCCTTCAGCCTGTGGCCCCGGTTGGGTCTGGAACACGACGCCGCCCACGCCTTCTACATGGGCGTCGAACTCGGCCGCGCCGAGATCGCCCTCCAGCTCGGCAAGCGCTACGTGCAGGACCAGCCGCTGGACTGGGGCGTGGCCGGGCCGCGGCCGGCCGCGCAGGCCGACGACGCCTGGTGCGCACCGGGCCCGACCCGCCGCAGCGTGCCCTCATGAACGCACCGAGCCGCTCCCCAACACGACTCCTACAGCCCGTGGCGCGGAAGGCAGACCCGTGAACGCCGCCCAGCTGTCCGCACAAGCCCAGGCCCTGCCGCAAGAAGCGCACGGCGCCGCCCTCGCCAACGACGTCATCTACGAGTGCGTGGTGAGCACGGTGGACGGCGCCGGCCTGCCGCACGTCGCGCCGATGGGCGCGCGCTACCTGGCCGACGGCCGGGTGCTGCTGATGCCCTTCAAGCCCTCCACCACGCTGAACAACATCCTGGCCACCGGCCACGCCGCGCTGAACATCGTCACCGACACGCGGGTGTTCGCCGGCTGCGTCACCGGCCGCAAGGCCTGGCCGCTGCTGGCGATGGTGCGGGCCCCCGGCCTGCGCCTGGCCTGCGCGCAGCGGCATCTGGAGCTGCGCCTGCAGGCGCTGGCGGACGACCCGCAGCGGCCGGTGCTTCGCTTCGCGCCGCTGCACGACGAAACCCATGCGCCGTTCAACGGCCACAACCGCGCCCAGGCGGCGGTCATCGAGGGCGCGGTGCTGGTGAGCCGACTGCACCTGCTGCCGGCCGACAAGGTGGACCGCGAGATGGCCTACCTGCAGATCGCGATCGACAAGACCGCCAGTGCCGCCGAACACGAGGCCTGGGCCTGGCTGCGGCAGGCCGTGGCCGAGCACCGGACCCACACCCCATGAAACTCCTGGTCAGCGTGCGCACCCTGCGCGAAGCCCACCTGGCCGCCGCCGCCGGCATCCACTTCATCGACCTGAAGGAACCCGCGCTGGGCGCACTCGGCGGCCTGCCGCCCGAGCTGATCGCCGACGTGGTGGCCGCGCTGCGCCGGGACGCCCCGGCGGCCCGCATCAGCGCCACCATCGGCGACTGGCCGGCCGATGCGCTGGCCGGCATCGCCGCGCGCGTGCAGGCCGTGGCGGCCAGCGGCGTGGACTACGTGAAGGTGGGGGTGCCGCCGCGCGCCGCCGCCGCCGGCGCGCTGGTGCAGCGACTGGCGCTGCTGCGCCGCCAGGGCATCCCGCTGGTGCCAGTGCTGCTGGCCGACGACGGCGTGCCACCGGCGCTGGTCGACGCCGCGTGCAGCGCGGGTTTCCCGGCGCTGATGCTGGACACCCAGGCCAAGCGCGCCGGCAGCCTGCTGGCGCTGCGGCCCGAGACCGAGCTGCGGCGCTTCGTGCAGCAGGTGCAGGCCAGCGGCGCCCTGGCCGGGCTGGCCGGCGCGCTGCGCGCGTCCGACGGGCCCGCGCTGGCCGCGCTGGCGCCCGACTTCGCGGGCTTCCGCTCGGCGGTCTGCGCGGGCGACCGGGCCGGGGAGCTGCAGCCCGGGCTGCTGGCGCAGCTGGTGGCGCGGTCGGTGCCGGACGCGGCGCCGGCGCCGGTCGCCTGAACCGCCGCGGGCGGGCGCGCGGTCGCACGCTCGTGGCCGGCGCTCGTCAGCTGCGCACGTCCGGCCCCAGCAGCATCGTGCGGGCCGCGTCGACGGCGTCGCAGCGCATCACCGTGATCGGGAATGCCGCCTGGCGCGCGAAGGTGTCGAACTGGCGGTCCAGCACGCCGGCCGCGACCAGCTCGGGCAGCGGCCGATCGACGTCCACGTCGCAGTGCTTGACCACCAGCAGCCGCTCGGCGTTCAGGCGCAGCGCCAGGCCCAGCGCGATGCTGTCGCCGGTGAGATCCCAGGTGGTGTGCGGGGTGGGACGCTCGCTGACCACGTCCAGCGGCGCCCAGACCAGGGCCTTGCCGCTGCGCAGCGCGCGCGGGATGTCGGCCTCGGCGCTGACCAGCTGCAGCTTGGGCTGCAGGCCGCACATCATCCAGGCGTTCTGGACCATCGCCAGCACCGCCATGTTGTGGGCATGCAGGTCGTCGAACTGCCAGTGGGCCTGCAGGCGCCGCACCTCGTCGGCCAGGCCACCGCCGCCCGGCACGATGATGACCCGCCCGCCGCCCAGCAGCGCCAGCATCGTGAGCCAGTGCCGCAGCTCCGGCGCCAGGGCCAGGCTGCCGCCGAGTTTGACGATCCACATTCAGCGGTGCTCCGCATGGAACAGCGAGGCCACGGCCACGCTGGGCGCGCAGACCTGGGCCCAGGCCGCCACCTCAGCGCGGCGCGGCGGCGCCAGGGCGCTGGCGATGCGGGCCACGTCGCGGCCGTAGCGCCGCAGGCCGGCGCGCCGGCGCCGCGGCTCGGGCAGGGCCTGCTCGATCAGCTCGGGCACCAGGAAATCGCCGCAGCCGGCGCTGACCACGGTGAACGCCTCGGCGCCGCGGGCGGCATCGGCGGCCAGCGCCCGCTGCAGCGACGCCGCCATCTCGGCGAGTTGCGCGCTGCGCCAGGCCCGGGCGAACGCCAGCCATTCGGCGTCGCTGGCGTCGCGCACGTCGCAGCCCACCATGCGGGCCAGGCGCTGGCGGGTGGCCGGCAGGGACTTGGCGGCGTGGTCGGCAGCGGGATGGAGGTCGTGCTCGGGATCCAGCTCGCCGGTCAGGCGGTACACGTCGGCGGTGGTGGCGAAGAACTCGTTCATCACGTTCAGCGCCTGGCCCTGCAACTCGATGCGGCGGGCCAGCGCGCACAGCGGCGTGCGGACCACGCCGTGGTAGCTCAGTTCGCCGCGGGCCAGCCGCTCGCGGTCGCTGCGGCTGGGCGTGGGCACGCGGCCATCGGCGAACGCGATCAGGTCGGTGGTGGTGCTGCCGATGTCGATCAGCACGCCGCTGCCGGTCACCGCGGCCGCATGCTGCGCGGTGGCCAGCCAGTTGGCCGACGCGATCTGGGCCCAGCGGGCGCCGGCCTCGTGCGGCTCGGCCCAGCGGCAGCCGGGCCCGCGGTCGGCCGGGCCGGCGTAGACGCGCACCGGGCCGGGCAGGGCGGTCTGCAGGCGGTCGGTGATGCGTTGCACGCCGTCCTCGCGGTCGGCGAAGAGGTCGGTCATCTCGCCGGTCATCGTCACCGCCTGCGGCGCGGCCAGGGCGTGCGGCCAGCGTTCGCGCGCCTGGGCCAGCGCGGCCGCCAGGTGCTGCAGCCCCTGCCACAGCGGGCAGGCCCATTGCGCCACGTCCACCACCTGACCGTCTTCGAGCAGGCAGGCCTTGAGGTGGGCGCCGCCGACGTCCCAGCCGATCACGCGGTCCGGCTCAGGCGGGCGCATGGACGGCCTCCGGCACCGCGTCGCGCCCGGCGTGCAGGCGCAGCATCTCGGCCGCCAGGTTGCGGCCCAGGCGGGCCGACAGGCCCACGTAGGCGCAGCTGACGCGCGGGTTGACCTCGATCGCCACCGGCCCGCGCGCGGCGTGCCAGACCAGGTCGATGCCGGCGAAGCCGTGCAGGCCGGGCAGCGCGTCGGCCACTTGTCCGGCCAGCGTGCGCAAGGCGGCGAGGCGGGGGTCGGCCGAATCCACGCCGCCGGTCGTCACCCCGTCGTAGCTCACCCGGCCCTGCGCGTCCAGCCGCACCGCCTGCCGGTTCACGCTCAGCAATTCGGGCGGGCCGCCGCCGCAGAGCAGGGACAGGCTCATCGCCTCGCCGTCCACCCAGGGCTCCAGGGTCACGTCTTCGCCCGCGGCCCGGCGCTCCTCCGCGGCGCGCCGGGCGTCGGCCAGCGCGGCGTAGGTGTGGGTCGCCACGGCGCCGGCGCCGTCGTCGGGCTTGACCACCCAGCGGCGGGTTTCGCGGGCGTCGGAGAAATCGAGCGGCGTGCACACGCCGGCGGCCTGCAGCGCGGCCAGGGTGCGGCGCTTGCTGCTGGCGGTGGCGATCGCCGCGGCGCTGCAGCCCAGCCAGCGCGCCGCGCCCACCACCGCCTGGCAGCCGGCGAGCAGGCCGCCGCTCTCGGGAGCGACGATCCAGGCCAGGTCGTGCGCGGCCATCTGGCGTGCGATGAACCTGAACGGCGCTTCGCCGGGCCGCGGGCGCAGCACCTGCGCCGCCCCCTCGCGCAGCGGCGCCGCGGCGCAGTCGGCCACGCCGATCCGCAGGCCGGGCAGGGCCAGCAGGTCGGCCAGCATCGCGTCGCGCATCGACCTGCCCAGCGGCATCAGCGTGGCCTGCAGGGCCGGGTCGGCATCGGCCAGGCCGCCGCCGCTGAGAAATTCGTAGACCAGAATGCGCTTCATGGCGATGACTTCGACGGACCGGGACGGCCCATGCAATTGATTCCGGTGATGGACCTGCTCCAGGGCCAGGTGGTGCGCGCGGTCCGCGGCGAGCGGGGCGCGTACCAGCCGGTGCGGTCGCTGCTGTGCGCGTCGTCCGACCCGGTGGCGGTGGCACGGGCCCTGACCCGGCACTGCGCCAGCCCGCTGCTGTACCTGGCCGACCTGGACGCCTTGCTGGGCGGCGCCGCGCAGACCGCCTTGCTGCACGCCTTGCTGGCCGCGCTGCCCGACCTCGAGCTGTGGGTCGACGCCGGCTTCGCCGACCGCGCGGCGGCCGCGCGCTGGGGCGCCGCGCTGGGGCCGCTGGCGGCCCGCGTCACGCCGGTGTTCGCCAGCGAGACGCTGCGCGACGCCGACGCCTTGCACGGGCTGTGCGCGGGCGACGACGCGGCCCGCGCCGGCTGCATCCTGTCGCTGGACCGGCGCCAGGGCCGGCGGATGGACACCGCGGGCTGCTGGGACACGCCGTCCGCCTGGCCCACCCGGGTGATCGTGATGACGCTGGAGCGCGTCGGCGCCGGTGCCGGGCCCGACCTGCAGACGCTGGCCGCGGTCCGGCGCAGCGCGCCGGGCGTGGCCCTGATCGGCGCGGGCGGCATCCGCGACGAGGCCGACCTCGCCGCCGCCGCCGCCGCCGGCGCCAGTGCCTGGCTGGTGGCCAGCGCCCTGCACGACGGCGCGATCGGACCGCAGGCCCGGCGCTGACCGCGCCTGCCGCACGGCTGGGTGGCGAAGAGGGCCCGGGGCCTGACGGTCTGCATGGCGAGTCCGCATTCAGGATTCGTGCCACGTCGGCGGCCGGCGCAAATCGCGGGCGGACGGCCGGACGGCCCCCGAAACGGCACACTTTGTCGCGCTCCTGACCGTCGTCGTTCGCAGCGCGGCCGCCCGACACCCGGTGCCGCCGCCCGCCGGCGAGGTGGCACACCGATTGCGTGAATCCGGGGCATGAGCCCAAGCGCCCCCTCCGACCTGCCGCCGCCGCAGGCCGTCTGGACCTGCCCGTTTTGCCCTTTGCTGTGCGATCGCTGGGGGGTCGAGACCAACGGCCAGGGCCTGCTGCAGCTCACCGGCAGCACCTGCCCGCTGGCGCGCGAGCGCCTGGCCGGCTGCGGCCCGGCGGGAGGGGACGCGTCGCCTCGCTGCGAGGGTCGGGCCGCGACGCTGCCCGACGCCCTGGCCACCGCCGGCGCCTGGTTGCGCGGCGCCCGCCAACCCTTGTTCGGCGGCCTGGGGACCGACGTGGCCGGGGCGCGCGCGCTGCATGCGCTGGCCCGCGCCAGCGGCGCCATCAGCGATGCCGCCGGCGGAGCCGCGCTGACCCAGGCCTTGCGCGCGCAGCAAGACCGCGGCGGCTACACCACCACGCTGGCCGAAGTGCACGAGCGGGCCGACCTGATCGTCTTCGTCGGCTCCTGGCCGCTGCCGCGCGCGCCCGAGCTGCTGTCGCGCTGGTGGGTCGGCCGCACGACGCCGCCCCCGGCGCTGCTGGCCTGGGCCGCGCCCCAGGCGCCCGCCGAGCTCGTGCTGCCCGGCCTGCCGGCGGCGCCGGTGGCGGCGGTGGCCGGACCGGCCGACCTGTTCGACGGCGTGGCCCAGTTGACCGCGCTGGTGGCCGGCCGCGCGCTGCGCGACCCGGATGCGGCGCTGGTGGCGCTGGCCGCCCGACTGCGCGCGGCGCGCTACGCGGTGCTGGTCTGGGAGCCGGCGCAGCTGGGGCCGCAGGCCGGCCTGCTGATCGAGCGCCTGCAGCAGCTGATCGGGCTGTTGAACGCCGACACCCGCGCCGCCGCGTTCCCGATCGGCGGCGGCGACGGCGCGGCCACGGTGAACCAGGTCTACACCTGGCGCAGCGCCCTGCCGCTGCGCAGCCGGGTCGGCCCGCTGGGGCCCGAGCACGAGCCGCTGCGCTTCGACGCCGCGCGGCTGCTCGGCCGCGGCGAGGTCGACCTGCTGCTGTGGATCGACAGCTTCGGCCGCGGCGCGGCGCCGGCCTTCGACGGCCCGCGCATCGTGCTCGGGCCCGTGGCGCTGGCGGCGCGGCTGGGCGAGGCGCAGCGCACCGTGTTCATCCCGGTGGCGACGCCCGGCATCGACCGCGCCGGCCATCTGATCCGCGCCGATGGCGTCGTGATGCTGCCCCTGCATGCCGCACGCGCCAGCACCCTGCCGGCGGCGGCCGAGGTGCTCGCCGGCCTGCACGCAGCGCTGACCGCACAGGAGCTGGCATGAACCCCGCCCGGCCGCCCGAAGGGGTTCATTCCCTCCTGGAGGGAAAGGGCCGCAGGCCCCAGGGTGCGCCGGCCATCCCCGCCCGGCCGCCCGAAGGGGTTCATTCCCTCCTGGAGGGAGAGGGCCGCAGGCCCCAGGGTGCACCGGTCATCCCCGCCCGGCCGCCCGAAGGGGTTCATTCCCTCATGGACGACCCGCGCTCCGCGGGCCGGACCGTGCTGCTGGCGGGGGGCCGCGTCGTCGATCCGGCGCAGCCGGGCTCGGGCGCCGTGCGCGACTTGGCGATGCGCGGCGGCCGCATCGTGGCGCTGGCGCCGGGCGAGACCGCCGACGAGGTGCTGGACTGCCGCGGCCACACCGTGATGGCCGGCGGCATCGACCTGCACAGCCACATCGGCGGCGGCAAGGTCAACCTGGCGCGCCTGCTGCTGCCCGAGCTGCAGCGCGACGGCGCCGACCCGCTGGCCCGCGATCCGGCCGCCGCCTTCGATGCCTGCAGCCACGTGACCCCCGGCACGCTGGCCACCGGCTACCGCTACGCGCAGATGGGCTACACGGCCGCGTTCGAGCCGGCGATGGTGCCGGCCAACGCGCGCCACGCCCACATGGAGATGGGCGACACCCCCATCCTCGACCACGGCGCCTATGTGATGCTGGGCAACGACGAGCTGTTCCTGCGCCTGGTCGCCGAAGGCGCACCGATCGAGCAGCTGCGCGACCTGATGGGCTGGACGATGCACGCCACCAAGGCGATGGGCGTGAAGGTGGTGAACCCGGGCGGCATCTCGGCCTTCAAGTTCAACCAGCGCCGCCTCGACGTCGACGAGCGCCACGTGCACTGGCAGATCACGCCGCGGCAGATCGTGCACGCACTGGCTCAGTCGCTGAGCCTGCTGGGCGTGCCGCACCCGCTGCACATCCATGGCAGCAACCTGGGCGCGGCCGGCAACATCCAGAGCACGCTGGACACCATCGCCGCGCTCGAAGGCCTGCCTGCCCACCTGACCCACATCCAGTTCCACGCCTACGGCACCGACGGGCCGAAGAAGTTCTCGTCCGCCGCGCTGCAGCTGGCCGAGGCGGTCAACGCGCATCCCAACGTGTCGATCGACGTGGGCCAGATCATGTTCGGCCAGACCGTCACCGCCTCGGGCGACACGATGCGCCAGCACGCCAATGCCGGCCTGGCCAGCCCGCGCAAATGGATCGGCGCCGACATCGAATGCGATGCCGGCTGCGGCGTCGTGCCGTTCCGCTACCGCGAGGCCAGCTACGTCAACGCGCTGCAATGGGCGATCGGGCTGGAGATCTTCCTGCTGGTGGCGGACCCGTGGCGCGTGGTGCTGACCACCGACCACCCGAACGGCGGCCCGTTCACCAGCTACCCGCACCTGATCCGCCTGCTGATGGATCGCAGCTTCCGCAACGAGCAGCTGGCCCGCCTGCACCCCGACGTCGCCGCCCACAGCGCGCTCAAGGACATCGCCCGCGAACTGACGCTGGACGAGATCGCGATCATGACCCGCGCCGGGCCGGCCCGCCTGCTGGGCCTGCGCGACCGCGGCCACCTGGGCGTGGGCGCCGCCGCCGACGTGGCGGTGTACCGGGACGACGCCAACGCCGAAGCCATGTTCACCGACCCGGCCTGGGTCTTCAAGGACGGGCAGTTGGTGGCGCGCGCGGGCCGGATCGTCGCCAGCCCGGTGGGCGGCACGCACTTCGTCGAGCCGGCCTACGACACCGCGATCGAGCGGACGCTGCGCAAGCACTTCGACCGCCACGCCGCGGTGAATTTCGCCCACCAGGTGATCAGCCACGACGAGCTGTGCAGCTGCTGCCACGGCGGGCGCCTGCTGCCCGCGGCCTGCTTCGAAGGAGGCGCGTGATGGCCGCCGCGCTGCAACGCAACGGCACGCTGATCGACGACAGCTTTGCCGAAGCCTTCCCGATGAAGTGCACCCGCATCGTCATCACCGCCCACACGCTGGACTGGGCGCGCCACGCGGCGCTGGCCGCCAGCGGCTTCGCGACCTCGGTGATCGGCTGCGGCTGCGAGGCCGGCATCGAAGGCGAGCTGGCCCCCGCACAGACCCCCGACGGCCGGCCCGGCGTCAGCGTGCTGCTGTTCGCGATGAGCGGCAAGGAACTCGCCAAGCAGCTGGAGCGCCGGGTCGGCCAGTGCGTGCTGACCTGCCCGACCACCGCGGTGTTCGCCGGCCTCGACCCGGGCGCACCGGCCGGCGGGGCGGGCGAGGCGATCGCGCTGGGCAAGAACCTGCGCTTCTTCGGCGACGGCTGGCAGACCTCCAAGCTGATCGACGGCCAACGCTACTGGCGCGTGCCGGTGATGGACGGCGAGTTCGTGGCCCAGGAGACCACGCCGGTGATCAAGGGCGTGGGCGGCGGCAACCTGCTGCTGCTGGCGCGCGACACCGACGCCGCGCTGGCGGCGGCCGAGGCCGCGGTGGCGGCGATGCGCCGCCTGCCGGACGTGATCCTGCCCTTTCCCGGCGGCGTGGTGCGTTCGGGCTCCAAGGTGGGCAGCAAGTACCCGGCGCTGATGGCCTCGACCAACGACTCGTTCTGCCCCGGGCTGCGGGGCCTGGTCCGCCACAGCGAGCTGGATGCCCGCGTGCGCTGCGTGATGGAGATCGTGATCGACGGCCTGAGCGAAGCCGCCGTGGCCGCCGCCATGCGGGCCGGCATCGCCGCCGGCGTGGCCCTCGGCGCGCCGGGCGGTCTGCTGCGCATCTCGGCCGGCAACTACGGCGGCAAGCTGGGGCCGTTCCACTTCCACCTGCACCCGCTGAGCCCGGAGATCGCGGCATGAACCGGAAGGCTGTCCCGTGAGCACCTGGCAACTGACGCTGCGTCGGTCCGCCGCGCTGCGGCTGGACCTGCGCAGCCTGTCGCCGCAGCGCCTGGCGCCGCTGAGCGCGGCCGAGATCGAACGGCTGCCGCTGCCCCATGGCAACGCGTTCGCGCCGCTGGGCGAATGGTTCGGCGTGCAGCCCTTGGCCGACGACGCGGCCGACCTGCGCCTGGTGGGCGACCTGTCGCGCTGCGACCGCATCGGCTGGCAGCTCGACCAGGGCCGCGTGCAGGTCGACGGCCCGACCGGCGACTACCTGGGCGCCGCGATGCGGGGCGGCGCCGTCAGCGCCAGCGGCGACGCCGGCGACCTGGCCGGCTGCGAGATGGCCGGCGGCTGCCTGCGCGTGGCCGGCAGCGTGGGCGACTTCGCTGCCGCCACCCTGCCCGGCAGCATGGACGGCATGCGCGGCGGCCTGTTCGTGGTGCAGGGCCGCGCCGGCCACCGGCTGGCCGACCGCATGCGCCGCGGCACGCTGGTGGTTCACGGCGACGCGGGCGATTTCGCCGCCTCGCGCCTGGTGGCCGGCACCGTGGCGCTGGGCGGCGCGGTCGGCGCCCACCCCGGCTGGGGCATGCGGCGCGGAACGCTGCTGCTGGCCAGCGCCCGCTTCGAACCGGCGCCGACCTTCGTGCCGGCCGGCGCCGACGCCGCGGTGTTCTGGCAGCTGCTGGCGCGCGACCTGGCCCGCCACGGCGGTGCCTGGGCCGACCTGGCCCGCCGCCCGCCGCGGCGCTGGCTGGGCGACCTGGCCGCCGACGGCAAGGGCGAACTGATCTTTCCCGAGTGAGCTTTGCGACGACACGACTGCTACGACACCATGACCCAGCCCTACACCTTCCATGCCGGCGAAGCCACCGTGCTCGCTGCCGACGGCCAATTCACCGACGCGATGCCGGAGCTGCTGATCGGCCGCGTCGACGGCCCGGTGGGCCAGGCCTTCGCCAACCTGATGGCGCAGAGCAAGGGCCACACCGCGATGTTCGCGATCCGGGCCTGCAACCAGATGGTGCGGCCGGCGACGCTGACCGTGCCCAAGGTCACGCTCAGGGACATGGCCAACATCGAGCTGTTCGGCGGCGTGGTGCAAAGCGCCACCGCCGACGCGGTGCTGGACTGCGTGATCGACGGCACGATCCCGAAGGACGTGGTCAACGAGCTGTGCATCATCAGCCTGGTCTGGATCGACCCGCGCTGCGCGACCGATCCCCATCTCGACAAGAAAGACATGTACCGTACGAACCACGAGGCGACCCGGCTGGCCATCCGTCGGGCGCTGAACAACGAACCGACGCTGGACGAGCTGATCGCCAACCGCCACAAGATCAAGCACGACATGGATGACTGGTCCTGATCCCGACCCCCTGAACCAAGACGCCGCGGTCTTCGCCCTGCTGGACGACAGCCGCGCCGGACCCGCGCGCAGCAGCCGGCTCTACACCGGCTTTTCCCACCAGCACCGCTGCCAGGACCCGGCGACGCTGGACGCCTGGTGGGCCGCGGTGGCCGCCGACCAGCAGCGCGGCCTGCACGCCGTGCTGCTGGCCGATTACGAATGGGGCGCCGAACTGCTGGGCGCGGGCCGGCGCAGCGGGCCGGGCGAGGCGCCGGCCCACCTGCGGGTGCTGATGTTCCGCCGCTTGCAGCACCTGCCCGCCGAGGCCGTGGCCGCGTGGCTGCAGGCGCAGGACGACGGCGCCGAGGCCCCCACGCCGGCGGGCGTGCTGGACCTGCAGGCCAGCGTCGACGAGGCCGAGTTCCACGCCGCGATCGACGCGATCCATGAGGCCATCCGCGCAGGCGAGACCTACCAGGTCAACTACACCTACCGACTGAACGGCGCGGCCTACGGCTCGCCCGCGGCGCTCTACCGCCGGCTGCGCGCGCGCCAGCCGGTGGCCTTCGGCGCCTTCATCGCGCTGCCCCCCGACCGCGAGCCGGGCGCGGCCACCCATGTGCTGTCGCTTTCGCCCGAATTGTTCCTGCGCCACGAGGCCGGCGGGGTGACCGCGCGGCCGATGAAGGGCACCGCCGGCCGCGTGGCCGGTCCCGAGGGCGACAGCGAGACCGCCCGGGCCCTGCAGCAGGACGTGAAGAACCGGGCCGAGAACCTGATGATCGTGGACCTGCTGCGCAACGACCTGGGCCGCATCGCCCGGATCGGCAGCGTCAGCGTGCCGGCGCTGTTCGAGGTCGAGCCCTATGCCACGGTGTTCCAGATGACCTCCACCGTGCAGGCGGAACTGCGCCCCGGCATCACGCTGCCGGCGCTGCTGCGGGCCACCTTCCCCTGCGGCTCGATCACCGGCGCGCCCAAGCACCACACGATGACGCTGATCCGCCGCCTCGAGAGCACGCCGCGCGGCCTGTACTGCGGCGCGATCGGCTGGATCGACGCCGCCCGGCCCGGCGGCGCGTATTCGTCGATCGGCGACTTCTGCTTCTCGGTCGCGATCCGCACGCTGACGCTGGGCGCGCCCGATGCCGCCGCTGCGACCCGTCCGCTGACCCTGGGCGTGGGCGCCGGCATCGTGCAGGACAGCGTGGCCGCGGACGAGTTCGACGAATGCCGGCTCAAGGCCCGCTTCCTCAGCGCGATGGACCCGGGCTTCGAGCTGTTCGAGACGCTGGCGGTGGCCCGCCGCGCCGACGGCCCCACGGTGCTGCAATGGCATCGCCACCGCGCCCGCCTGGGCCGCAGCGCCCGCGCGCTGGGCTTCGCATGGGACGAGGCCGCGGCGCGCCGCGCGGTGGACGACGCGCTGGCCGACCTCGCCGCGCGCGACCCGCGTCCGGCCGCCGACGATGCCGCCCCCGCGGCCTGGCGCCTGCGGCTGCAGCTGTGCCACGACGGCCGCCTGCAGGTCCGCTGGGCCGCGCTGGCGCCGCTGGCGCGGGATGCGCGGGGCCGCGTCGGCGTGGCGCTGAGCCCGCAGCGCCTGCCCAACGCCGACCCGCTGCGCGCCCACAAGACCACGCACCGCGCGGTCTACGACCCGGCCGTGCTGGCGGCTGAGTCCCAGGGCGCCTTCGACCTGCTGTTCGCCACCGAGGACGGCCGCCTGGCCGAAGGCGCGCGCAGCAATGTCTTCGTGCGGCTGGACGGCCACTGGTACACCCCGCCGGTCGGCGACGGCGCGCTGCCCGGCGTGTGCCGCGCGACGGTGCTGGAAGAGGGCCTGGACGGCCAGCCCGTGCGGGAACGCACGCTGACGCTGGACGAGCTGGCGCGCGCCGACGAGCTGCGGGTGGGCAACGCCTTGCGCGGGGTGATGGCGGCGACGCTGCGATAAGGCCTGCCGGCGCCGATGGCAGGCCACATCGTGTACAAGCCGATGGGCGGCTTGGGCGCGTGCGCCCAAGCACCGCCCGGCGGCAGCGGCGTCCGCCCTGCCGATCCCCTCGACACGTCCCTCCAGGAGACCCGCCATGATCAAGGTCAGCGTGATGTACCCGAACCAGCCCGGGGCCCGATTCGATCATTCGTACTATCGCGACAAGCACATGCCGCTGGTCAAGGCGCGCATGGGCGACGCGTGCCTGTTCTACACGGTGGACAAAGGGCTGGCCGGCGGCGCCCCCGGAGAGCCGGCGACCTACGTCGGCATGTGCCACCTCTATTGCGACTCGGTCGCGTCGTTCCAGGCCGGCTTCGGGCCGCACGCCAAGGAGATCCTGGCAGACATCCCGAACTACACCGACCTGGCGCCGGTGCTGCAAATCAGCGAGGTGGTGGTCGGCCAGCCGTAGGACGCCGAAGACCTGCGGTCGCGCCGCCGCGCCACCGGCGCAGCAAGGTCACCCGTCCCACTGGGTAGACGCCGGATGGCGTGGCATGGCGGGACCGGTCCGCCGGGCCTGCTTACCGGGCTTGCGCCCGCACCGCCGAGTCGGCGACCTGGCGCAAACCGGCGGCCAGGCCCAGCGACACCAGAACCAAGCCGATCACGAGCCCGACCCAGAAGCCGTAGACCTTCATCGGCGCACCGGCCGACAGGCCGTGATACGCCAGCCAGGTGCCCACCGGCACGCCGAGCACCCAGAACGCCGTCAGCATCAGCACCATCGGCATCAGCGTGATCTTGTAGCCGCGCAACGCGCCGATCGCCGTGACCTGCGTCGCGTCGAACAGTTGCCAGAACGCGGCGAACAGCAGCAGGTTGGCCGCCAGCGCCCGCACCGCGGCATCACTGCTGTAGAGCGCCGCGGCCTCGTGGCGCAGCAGGATGATCGGCCCCATCGCCAGCGCCCCGAACACCAGCCCCGCACCGATGCCGCTCCACGCGATCGCGCGCGCCGCGCCCGCGTTGCCCGCACCCAGCGCCTGCCCGACGCGAATCGTGCTCGCCGTGGAAATGCCCATCGGGATCATGAAGATCAGCGCCGAGAAGTTCAGCGCGATCTGGTTGGCCGCGATCTGCGCTTCGCCGAAGCGCCCCACGAGCACGGCCACGCTGCAGAACGCCGCCACCTCCGCGAACCCGGCGCCGCCCATCGGCAGCCCCAGCCGCAGCAGCCGCTTCTGCGCCGGCCAGGTGGGCCAGGGCCAGGACGTCCACAGCGCATACGGCCGATAGGCCGGCGCCCACGCGATCCACGCCGCCAGGCTGGCCAACGAAGCCCACATCCCGATGCCGGTGGCCCAGCCGCAGCCCGCCCCACCCATCGCGGGCAGGCCGAAGTGGCCGTAGATCAGCAACCAGTTCAACACCCCGTTGATCGCCAGGCCGACGAACGCCAGCACCATGATCGGCCGGGTCCGGTTGATGCTGGACGAAAAGAACCCCAGCGCGCGGTACACCAGCGCCGCCGGCAAGCCCATCGCGATGCCCCAGAGGAACACCCCGGTGCGATGCGCCAGCGGCGGCTCGATGTGGAACGCCATCAACAGGTCGGGCGCCCACGGCACCAGGAGCAAGGGCAGCAGCCCCACGCTGGTGGCCAGCCACACCCCCTCGCGGGCTTCCCGGGCAACCGCGGGGTGATCGCCGGCGCCGAAGTGATGCGCGATGATCGGCGACACCGCCTGCACGACGCTCATCAACGCGATGAAGACGGGGATCCACAGCGCCACGCCGAGCCCGACCACGGCCTGATCGAAGGCACCGGCGTGGCCGGACATGACGGTGTCGAGCAGCCCCATCAGCACCTGGGCGATCTGCGACAGGATGATGGGCGTGGCGAGACGGAGGAGCGCGCGGACTTCTTGCCTGAACCGCTGGAGGACGATCATCGATAGGGCGGCCGCGTTGGCGGGCGTTTCAAGGGAGGGGTGTCTTGTGGACGGTCGGCGGCCAGGACAGGTGGACAACGGCGGCAGCCCAACCGGCCGTTCCTGCTCCCCAGATGCGGCGACCAAGACTCGTCGCTGACGTTGGAGCCGGATGCCGGTCCACGATGACAGCGGGTCTCCGGCGCGCCGCTTTGAAACCCAAGTCTGATGTCAGCGCGGAAACGAGCCCCGCGCAACCCAACACCTCACGCGTCGATATTCGCCGCCCTCAGCGCGTTCGTCTCGATGAAATCGCGCCGCGGTTCCACCTCGTCGCCCATCAGCATCGTGAAGACCTTGTCGGCCTCGATGGCGTCTTCGATCTGCACGCGCAGCAGGCGGCGCACGGTCGGGTCCATGGTGGTTTCCCAGAGCTGGCTGGGGTTCATTTCGCCCAGGCCCTTGTAGCGCTGGCGGCCGACGGCGTTCTCGGCTTGTTGCATCAGCCAGGCCATCGCGGCACGGAAGTCGCTGGCCTTGCTTTCCTTCTGCTTCTCGCCTTCGCCGCGCAGGACCCGCGCGTCGTCGGCCAGCAGGCCCTTGAAGGTGCGGCCGGCGGTGGCCAGGGCTTCGTAGTCGGCGCCGTGGACGAAATCGGGGCCGATGGTGCTGCTCTTGATGTTGCCGTGCAGGCGGCGGCTGATGCGCAGCAGGTGCTTGTCGGTGCGCTCGTCGAACACGGCGTCCACCTCGGCATCGTGCAGCATGGCCTTGAGCGCGGCGGCGCTGGTTTCGGCGCCGGCCATGTCGTCCAGGCTCAGCACCAGGCCGTCGCTGATGGCGCGCAGCGCTTCCACGTCCATCCAGTTGCTGAGGCGGTTGATCACGTTGGTGGCCAGCACGTACTGGCGGGCCAGTTCGGCCAGGGCCTCGCCGCGGATGGTGGGGCGGCCGGCGCCGGGCTCGACCACG
This sequence comes from Ideonella sp. sgz306126, assembly GCF_056032705.1. NCBI lineage: Bacteria > Pseudomonadati > Pseudomonadota > Betaproteobacteria > Burkholderiales > Sphaerotilaceae > Ideonella > Ideonella sp. sgz306126. The sequence goes on along the minus strand of NZ_JBVYWP010000002.1, from coordinate 572,298 downwards.
GCGCCGTCCAGCGCCACCTTGAGCAGGTAGACGTCGAGCTCGCTGCCGTCCTTCAGGTATTGCTCGTGCTTGCCGTGCTTGACCTTGTAGAGCGGCGGCTGGGCGATGTAGATGTGGCCGCGCTCGACCAGGTCGGGCATCTGGCGGTAGAAGAAGGTCAGCAGCAGGGTGCGGATGTGGGCGCCGTCCACGTCCGCGTCGGTCATGATGATGATGCGGTGGTAGCGCAGCTTGTCGGGGTTGAAGTCGTCGCCGCCCATGCCCTTGCCGATGCCGGTGCCCAGCGCGGTGATGAGGGTGAGGATTTCGTTGCTGGTCAGCAGCTTCTCGTAGCGTGCCTTCTCGACGTTCAGGATCTTGCCGCGCAGCGGCAGGATGGCCTGGAACTTACGGTCGCGGCCCTGCTTGGCGGAGCCGCCGGCGGAGTCGCCCTCGACGATGTAGATCTCGCACAGCGCGGGGTCCTTTTCCTGGCAGTCCGCCAGCTTGCCGGGCAGGCCCATGCCGTCGAGCACGCCCTTGCGGCGCGTCATCTCGCGGGCCTTGCGGGCGGCGTCGCGGGCGCGCGCGGCGTCGACGATCTTGCCGCAGATGGTCTTGGCGTCGATCGGGTTTTCGAGCAGCCAGTCGGTCAGCAGTCGGCTGACGATGTCTTCCACCGGGGCGCGCACTTCGGAGCTGACCAGCTTGTCCTTGGTCTGGCTGCTGAACTTGGGCTCGGGCACCTTGACGCTGACCACGCAGGCCAGGCCTTCGCGCATGTCGTCGCCGGTGATCTCGACCTTGGCCTTCTTGGCGATCTCGTTGTCGTCGATGTACTTGTTGATGACGCGGGTCATCGCGGCGCGCAGGCCGGTGAGGTGGGTGCCGCCGTCACGCTGGGGGATGTTGTTGGTGAAGCAGAGCACGTTCTCGTTGTAGCTCTCGTTCCACTGCATCGCCACTTCGACGCCGACGTTGGTGTTGTTGTCGCTGAGCTTGTCGCCGCGGGCGTGGAAGATGTTGGCGTGCAGCACCTTCTTGCCCTTGTTGACGAACTCGACGAAGCCCTTGACGCCGCCGGCGTAGGCGAAGTTGTCTTCCTTGTTGTTGCGCTCGTCGACCAGGCGGATCTTGACGCCGTTGTTCAGGAACGAGAGCTCGCGCAGGCGCTTGGCCAGCACGTCGTAATGGAAGTCGATGTTGCTGAAGATGGTGTGGTCGGGCAGGAAGTGCACTTCGGTGCCGCGCTTGTCGGTCGGGCCGATGATCTTCATCGGGCTCACTTCGAAGCCGTCGCGCTGCTCCAGCAGGCGGTCTTGCGGAATGCCCTGGCGGAATTCCATGAAGTGGGCCTGGCCGTCGCGCCGCACCGTCAGGCGCAGCCACGTGGACAGGCCGTTCACGCAGGAGACGCCCACGCCGTGCAGGCCGCCCGAGACCTTGTAGCTGTTCTGGTTGAACTTGCCTCCGGCGTGCAGCTCGGTCAGCGCGATTTCGGCGGCCGAGCGCTTGGGCTCGTGCTTGTCGTCCATCTTCACGCCGGTGGGGATGCCGCGGCCGTTGTCGGTGACGCTGATCGAGTTGTCGGTGTGGATGGTGACGGTGATGTCGTCGCAGTGGCCGGCCAGGGCTTCGTCGATGGAGTTGTCCACCACCTCGAACACCAGGTGGTGCAGGCCGGTGCCGTCGCTGGTGTCGCCGATGTACATGCCGGGGCGCTTGCGCACGGCTTCCAGGCCTTCGAGGATCTGGATGCTGCCCTCGCCATAGGCGGCCGAGGCCTCCGCACCGGTGGACACGGCCTCGCCTTCCGCCGACGGGATCTCGCGGCGGGTCACGCCATCGTCACCGGGGGTGCCGGCGGTGTTCTCGGAGGGGTTCTTGGCGTCGGTCATGGCTTTTGAAATCAAGAGGGCCGGTGGACCGGCCCGGGCAACCTTCAACCTGGAACCCCCGCTTGGCGGGGGGCAGGGGGTGCAAACAGTTGGCGCGCAGCGGATCTGAGGCCGCTTGCGGCATCAGATCCGCATGGGCATCACGACATACTTGAAGCCGCTTTGCTCGGGCACGGTGATCAGCGCGGCGGAGCTGCCGTCGTGCATCTCCAGGCGCACCATGTCTTGCGGGATGTTGGCCAGCGCGTCCATCAGGTAGGTCACGTTGAAGCCGATCTCGATGGCCGGGCCGTCGTAGTCGATCTCCAGCTCTTCCTTGGCCTCTTCCTGCTCGGCGTTGCTGGAGGCGATGCGCAGGCTGCCCGGGTCGATGTTGACGCGCACGCCCTTGAACTTGTCGCTGGTCAGGATGGCGGCGCGCTGCAGGCTGGCGAGCAGCGGGGCCCGGCCCAGCGTGATGATGTTCTTGTGGTTCTTCGGGATGACGCGGTTGTAGTCCGGGTACTTGCCCTCGACCAGCTTGGTGACGAACTCCATGCCGCTGAAACTGAACTTGGCCTGGTTGCCGGCGAAGCGCATCTCGATCAGATCGGCGGCAGCGGCGGCGTCCTTGCCGTCCGATTTGCCATCCTTCAGCAGCCGCATCAGTTCGAGCACCGTCTTGCGCGGCAGGATGACTTCCTGCTTCGGGATGTCGCTTTCCAGCTCGGCCTGGGCCAGCGCCAGGCGGCTGCCGTCGGTGGCCACCAGGGTCAGCGTCCGGCCCTCGGCAACGAACAGGATGCCGTTGAGGTAGTAGCGGATGTCGTGCACCGCCATCGCGAAGTGGACCTGGTCGATCAGGCTCTTGAGCGTCTTCTGCGGCACGCTGAAGGCCGGGCCGAAATCGACCGCCTCGTTGACCAGCGGGAAGTCCTCGGCCGGCAGCGTCTGCAGCGTGAAGCGGCTCTTGCCGCCCTGCAGCGTCAGCTTGTTGGCGTTGGCCGTCAGGCTGACGACCTGGTCGGCCGGCATGCTGCGCAGGATGTCGATCAGCTTGCGCGCGCCCACGGTGGTGCTGAAGCTGCCGGCATCGCCGCCCAGTTCGGCGGTGGTGCGGACCTGGATCTCCAGGTCGGAGGTGGTGAACTCGATGCTCTCGCCAGTCTTGCGCAGCAGCACGTTGGCGAGCACGGGCAAGGTGTGCCGCCGCTCGACGATGCCGGCCACCGATTGCAGGGCACCCAGCAGGTTTTGTTGCGCGGCCTTCAGAACAATCATGTCTTCCTCTTTCAGCGTTACCTTCTTGGGGGCGTGGACGCCTGCCGGGTTGCGCAGATCCAACACGCCATTTTCGCCTGATTTTCCAGGCCTTCAGCCGGCGACCTCGCCAGGACGTTGCGGACCGGGCGCCGCGGCGGCCTTCACCCCTTCAGCGTCTGCTCCAGCACGTGCAATTGCTGGTTCAGTTCGGTGTTCTTCTGGCGCTCGCCACCGATCTTGCGAACGGCGTGCAGCACGGTGGTGTGGTCGCGCCCGCCGAAGAGCTCGCCGATCTCGGGCAGGCTCTTCTGGGTCAGTTCCTTGGCGATGTACATGGCGATCTGGCGCGGCCGGGCGATGCTGGCCGGGCGCTTCTTGCTGTACATGTCGGCGATCTTGATCTTGTAGAAGTCGGCCACGGTCTTCTGGATGTTCTCCACCGAGATCTGCCGGTTCTGGATCGACAGCAGGTCCTTCAGCGCCTCGCGGGCGAGGTTGATGCTGATCTCCTTGTGTGAAAACTTCGCGTAGGCCAGCACCTTGCGCAGCGCGCCTTCGAGTTCGCGCACGTTGGCGCGCACGTTCTTGGCGACGAAGAAGGCGACGTCCTCGGGCATGGGTGCGCCCTCGGCCCGGGACTTGGCCAGCAGGATGGCCACGCGCATTTCCAGCTCCGGCGGCTCGATGGCCACGGTCAGCCCGGAGTCGAAGCGGCTGGTCAACCGCTCGTCGATGTCCACCAGCCCCTTGGGGTAGGTGTCACTGGTCATGATGATGTGGGCGCGCTTGGCCAGCAGCGCCTCGAAGGCGTTGAAGAACTCCTCCTGCGTGCGCTCCTTGCCGGCGAAGAACTGCACGTCGTCGATCAGCAGCAGGTCGAGCTGGTGGTACTTGGCCTTCAGCTCGTCGAAGGTCTTGCGCTGGTAGTTCTTCACGACGTCGGTGATGAACTGCTCGGCATGCAGGTACAGCACGCGGGCGTTGGGGTTGTCCTTCAGCAACTGGTTGCCCACCGCGTGCACCAGGTGGGTCTTGCCCAGGCCGACACCGCCGTAGATGAACAGCGGGTTGTACATCTGGCCCGGCGCGCCGGCCACGTGCAGCGCGGCGGTGCGGGCCATCTGGTTGGCCCGGCCGGCCACCAGCGAATCGAAGGTCAACGCCGGATTCAGCCGGTGCCGGTTGACCACCGGCGCCCCCGGCAGCGTGCCGGTGCGCGCCGGCGCGTCGCCCCGCTCCGCCAGCGCCTGGGCGCCGGGCGCGTTGGCCGGGCCGGCGTCGGCGATCAGGCCTTGCTGCTGCACTTCGGCCGTGCGTATGCTGGCCTGGGCCCCGGCCATCGCGTGCGCCAGCACCCGGCCGGCGCTGTTCGGGCGGCTGGGCAGCGGCCGCGCCGCCGCAGGCGCCACGGTTTCGCGCGGGGCCAGGCTGAGGCTGAGCTGCACCGGCTCGCCCGCCAGCTCGCTGAGCACGGTTTCGATGCGGGCGCTGTACTGCGAGCGGATCCAGTCGAGCTTGAAGCGGTTGGGCACGCGCAGCGACGCCACCGCGCCCTGCGCGCCGTCATCGCTGATGTCGGCGGGCGGCAGGGGACGGATCCAGGTGTTGAATTGCTGTTCGGGCAGTTCGCTGGCGAGACGTTCGCAAGCGCGTTGCCACAGGTCTGGGCTCATTGTGGACAAGTTCTTCTAGAGCGGGCGGATTCTACGCACGCTTTGGCCTTCCCGATCGGGGTTATCCACAGTTTTTCGACCCGGGTCAAGGGCGCCGGGCGCCGCAGCCTGTGGTGCAAGTGTTTGACCCCACTGGGGTTTTTTGCTCTAATCGTGGGTTTCCCGGATGACCCGGGCGGCGGCGGCGTGTGCGTGCATCGAGGCGATGCACGCCGCGCGGCGGCGGCCCAGCAGACACGGGCAGGGTGCGGGCTTTCCATGTGAAGCCAAGCGCGCATCCCGGCCAGGTCGGGCGCAGGTTGCGCCAGCGGGTTTCAGACACCATTGCCAAGGTATTTACACCATGAAGCGCACCTACCAGCCTTCCAAGGTCCGCCGCGCCCGCACGCACGGCTTTCTCGTCCGCATGAAGAGCCGCGGCGGCCGTGCCGTGATCAACGCTCGCCGCGCCAAGGGCCGCAAGAAGCTGTCCCAGGTCTGAGCGGCCAGCGAGGCCACCCGCTGCCCATGATCGGCCGCATCGTGCGTCCGGCCGATTTCGAAACGGTGCTCGCCGCGCCCCAGCGTTCGCGCAGCCCGCATTTCGCCGTGCATTACGTGTCCGGCGTGCCGGCCCGTGCCGTCGCGTCTCGGGAGTCGGCCGGGTGTGAACCGGTTGTCCCACCGTTGTCACCAGAGTTATCCACAGACGCTGCACCACCTTCGGGCGTGCTTGTGGATGAATGCCGGCACTGGCTCGGTTTGGTGGTGCCCAAGCGACATGCTCGCCGGGCGGTGACCCGCAACCTGATCAAGCGCCAGCTGCGCGCCGCGATGCAGCGCCACGCCGCCACCCTGCCTGCGGGCCTGTGGGTGGTGCGGTTGCGTTCGCCGTTCGACCGCGCGCAGTTCACGAGCCCGGCATCCGACCTGCTGCGCGACACGGCCCGCAGCGAGATCGAGCAGCTGTTCCACCAGGCGGCGACGCAGCCCTTGCCGCCCCAGGCGTCGCGGCGCTTTGCCGGCGGGCCCCGCCGGGGTCGGGGTGCGGCTCCGGCCGCGGCCTGATCGGCCGCGCCACCGCCGGATCGCGTGTCCACCATGCCTTCGCCCCTGCCCGCCTCGATCGTCGCCGCACCGCGTGCGCTGCTGATCGCGCTGGTGCGCGGCTACCGCCTGCTGCTGAGCCCCTGGCTGGGCGGCAGCTGCCGTTTCGAGCCCACCTGCTCGCGCTACGCCATCGAGGCGCTGGAACGCCACGGCGCGGCCGCGGGCAGCTACCTGGCGGCCGGACGCATCCTGCGCTGCCAGCCGTGGTGCGAAGGCGGCTGCGACCCGGTGCCGGCCGCCCGCCCGCGCTTGTTTTCGCATTTGTTTGCCTCCGCCACCGTGGCGGAGCCCGAGTCTTTGAGTTCTCCGAGGCCTTTGCCATGATGGATATGCGTCGCACCGTTCTGTGGGTGGTGTTCACGATGTCGCTCGTTCTGCTGTGGGATGCATGGAACAAGCACAACGGTCAGCCCACGCTGTTCGGTGCGCCGATCGCCACCGCAACCGCGCCGGCGTCGGCCCCCCCGGGCGGCGTGCCATCGCCCGTGGCGGCGCCAGGCGCCATCGCCGCGGCCGCGCCTGCAGCCAGCGCCGTCGCGCCGAGCGAGATCGTCCAGATCAGCACCGACGTGATGAAGGTGGCGCTCGATTCGCGCGGCGGCACCATCTCGCGGCTGGAGTTGCTGAAGTACCCCGAGGCGACCGACAAGAGCCAGTCGGTGCTGCTGATGGATTCGACCAGCGGCCACACCTACCTGGCCCAGACGGGCTTCATCGGTGCCAACGGCGGCGCGCTGCCGAACCATTTCACCGCGATGACCGCCGAGCCCGGAGAACGCACGCTGAAGGACGGCCAGAACGAGCTGAGCGTGCGCTTCGACTCGGCCGAGGTCGGCGGTGCCAAGTGGGTCAAGACGCTGACCTTCCACCGCGGCGCCTACACCATCGACGTGAAGGACGAGCTGATCAACGTCGGCAGCGCGCCGCTGCAGCCGCAGATCTACCTGCAATTGCAGCGCGACGACAACCCGGCGCCCGGCGGGGCCGCGTTCTACAAGACCTTCACCGGCCCGGCGATCTACACCGACGCCAAGAAGTACCAGAAGGTGGCGTTCACCGACATCGACAAGCAGGCCGCAGGCGAAGCGCCGTCCCATGCCACCGAGGCCAAGGACGGCTGGGTGGCGATGGTGCAGCACTATTTCGCCAGCGCCTGGCTGGTGCCGGCCGGCACCCCGCGCGATTTCGTGACCAAGCGCGACAAGGCGCATCTCTATTCGGTGGCCGAGGTGCAGCCGCTGGGCACGCTGGCGCCCGGTGCGCAGCTGGTGCACGACGCCACGCTGTACGCCGGCCCACAGGAGGAAACCAAGCTGGCGGCGCTGGCGCCGGGACTGGAGCTGGTCAAGGACTACGGCTGGGCGACGATCATCTCCAAGCCGCTGTTCTGGGTCCTCGATCACCTGCACACCTATCTCGGCAACTGGGGCTGGGCGATCGTCGCGCTGGTGGTGCTGCTGAAGCTGGCGCTGTTCGGCCTGAACGCCAAGGCCTACAAGTCGGCGGCCAAGATGCGCGCGATCACGCCGCGCATGAACGAGATGCGCGAGCGCATGAAGGACAAGCCGCAGGAGATGCAGCAGGAGATGATGCGCATCTACCGCGAGGAGAAGGTCAACCCGCTGGGCGGCTGCCTGCCGGTGGTGGTGCAGATGCCGATCTTCCTGGCGCTGTATTACGTGCTGCTGTCGACGGTGGAAATGCGCGGCGCGCCGTGGATGGGCTGGATCCACGACCTGTCCAGCAAGGATCCGCTCTACATCCTGCCGCTGCTGATGATGGGTTCGTCGCTGGTGCAGGTGGCGCTGGGCGCCAAGCCGCCCGATCCGACCCAGGCCAAGATGATGTGGCTGATGCCGCTGATGTTCAGCTTCATGTTCTTCAGCTTCCCGTCGGGCCTGGTGCTGTACTACCTCACCAACAACCTGCTGTCGATCCTGCAGCAGTGGATCATCAACAAGCGCATGGGCGTCGCCTGATCGGCGCCCCTTGCCCAGGGACGAAGCCCCCGCCAGCGCTGGCTGTGGGGGCTTTTCATTTTTTGTCAACGATGGGCCGCAGCGAGCCGTGCCGCATCGTCCCTGCGCGCCATCAGGCGCCTGTCTTGACGCAGTAGTTCAGCGAGTTGGCGCTGTTCTGGAAGGCGAAGAAGCCAGACGACAGCACCAGCCCCTGGCGCAGGTGGTCGAGCTCGATCGCGTCATTGGCCGCCGTCACGCCATCCGCCAGCAGATTCAGGGCGTAGGTGCCGCTGTAGGTATCCTGGACATAGGTGCCGGTCGCGCTGTTGAACGTCACGGACACCGGCCCGCTGGATCCGGGCACGTTCAGGCAGGCGTAGGTGCCGCTCACGGCCGCTGCCGCCAGCGCCTTTTGGGGTGCGGCCAAGAAGACCCCGGTGCGGCGAACGCCCCCGCTGTTGAGCCAGTTCTGGTCGATCACCAGCACCGGGCCCAGGTCACCGGTCTGCACGGTCAGCATCAGGGTGGCGCTCTGGGGACCCGGTGCCAGCGTCAGCGTCAGGTGGCCGTCGGCAGCGTCCTTGGCAAGGGTGAACGGCACCACTGGATCCGTCCCGCCCGTGCAGGCCGCGCCGTCGGCGCTCATCTGGCCGCCAGGGCAGATGGCACCGCCGCTGCCGTCCGATTTGATGAACAGCGTGCCCATGGCCGAGCCCGGGTTGGAGCCGTCGAGATCGTGAGCGTCATTGGCGAACAGGTAAGTCCCGGCCAGCCCCGGCAGGTTAACGGCCAGATTGGCAGACCCCATCACCGTCGACGATACCGGCGCATTGGAACCATCGGTCAGCGTCACGTAGCCGGTCACTGAACCGTCGCTGCCATCGATGGCGATGGTGAAGCTGCGCGTGCCATCGGTCCCGCTGTAGGTCGTGAGGCTGCCGCTCGTGGTCGCTGTGTAGCTCGCCGCCGGCGCCCAGCTCTGCAGGCCATAGGCTGAATTCAAAACGCGGATGGCAAATTTGTGGTTCTTGGTGTCGAGCAGAACGCGCCAGGCATCCCCCACGGTCGCCGTCACATCAAAGGCGGTGTCGGCCGTCACGAGCAGCGCCGTGTCCGCTGCAGCCGGCGTGATCGCCACCGCCGCCAATTGCCTGGCCGTGGCCTGGGCGGCCGCAGCCGTACCGACCGGACTCGACGTGACGCCACCACCGCCGTCGGCGCCGCCGGCACCACCACCACCACCACCACCGCATGCGCCCAATGCCAGGCAGGCCGCTACCGCGACCGACAGCGCGGTGCGCGCCGAGTTCCATTTCTTCATCACTGCAATTCCCTTCAAGGAGTGAAGTGCCCCTGTCGGATTGGCAGGGACCTCGACAGCCTTGACGAGAAGCGCGGTCGTCAAGCGCCACCCTGCGCAAAGAAATCTTCAGCGGCCGACAGTCGGGGCTTGCAAGGCGTCGCGCAGCTGGCGCAGATATTCGGAGTAATAGCGGTCTCCGCCGGTCCGCTCCAGGGTCTGCCGGAACTGCTGGAGCCGTTCTCGCTCGGCGCCCTCCAAGTGCGTGTGGTGGGCGATCAGCCACCAGGCCCGGGTCTGCGCCGCCAATTGCGAGGTGTTGGCCAAAGCCAGGCAACGGCGCCACCGCTGCAGCGCGCTCGCGGTGTTCCCCTGGGCCAGCGCCAACTCGCCCTGGCGCAGCTCCAGACCCAAGGTCCAGACCGGGCCGGTTGCGAAGTAACGGTAGACCGGCTGGGTCGCATTCAGCCAAGCCTGCGCGGCCTGCAGGTCGCCGTCTTGCAGCGCACTGGCGGCGCACACCTGGATCACCAGCGAGGTGTAGTACGGCGTGCTTGCCTGGAAAGCATGCTCGCGGTAGGGCTGGCAACCCCGGCGCACCACATCGGTTTCACCGTCCCGCCACTCCAGGCCCAGAGCGTAGACCTGGACCTGATCCCGTACGCCGCCGAACCCGGCGTTGGCGGGCAGCGCCACGATGCGCTGGGCGTCACGCATCAGTTGCAGCGCTTCGTCGTGCCCGCGGCCTGCCAGCAGCACATTGGCCAGGCCGATCTCATTGCGTGCCAATCCGATGTTGTCCGGACCCAATGCCTTGCGGGTCGCCGAAATGCTGTGGCGAAGCAGGGCCTCCGCCTCGGCCGGTCGTTCACTCAGGTCAGCCAAGGTGCCCAGGAAAGCCTCCAGCGAGGCCGTCTGCCAGGCCTCGGGGCCGAAATCGCGGCGGTTGGCCACGACGCCTTTCTGCACCGCCGCGTAGGCCCCCGCGACATCGCCCATGTAGTGTCTGAGCACCCCCAGCAGCAGCGCAAATTCGCTGGCGTTCACGTCTTTCAGCGGCTCGGCCAATGCGATGGCGAGCTCCAGGTGTGCGGCGTCGCCGGGATCGGGGGTGTCATGGATGCGAAAGCCGAAGCCGCCCAGCTTTTCATGCACCGCAGCCAAGCGGTACGGGTCACGAACGCCGTTGGCTTCATAGATGGCTAGAACCTGTCGGGCCTCGGCGTAGCCTTGCTGGAATTGCCCCGCACTTTCACGGATGTGCAGTCTACCGCTCAGGGCGTCGGCATAGTCCAGGCTGCGCGGGCCATGGTCCCGCAAGGCGTCGTCCACCCGAGCCTGGGCGAGCTCTGTCGCCAGGTCGATCAGGCCCAGTTGCTCCGTCAAGGGCGCCAAGTCGTGAAGCAGGCGAGCCCGCGCGTCGGGCTGATCCTTGAGGGAAGTGAGCATGCGCCTTGCGCCCCGCTCGATCACCGTCTTCAGGGGTAAATCGGGCGTCTTGACCTGCGCTGCAGTGTCGTGGTCGGGGTTGAACAGGCCCAGCACAAAGTCATACATGGCTTGTGCGCGTTGCGCTTCGCTCCGTGCCTCGCGCGCCGACCCCAGCGCCCAGCTGGTGACGCCAAGAAGGGCCAAAGCCGCCAGCGTGCCGGCGACCACGGCCATCCGGTGGCGTCGGACAAAGCGCCCCGCCAGATAAGGCCAGGACGGCCGGCGCGCCAGCACCGGCTCACCAGCCAGGTGGCGGCGCAAATCGGCGGCGAATGCGTCCACGGTGATGTAGCGCTGACTCGGCTCTTTGGCGAGTGCCTTCAGAAGGATGGTGTCCAGGTCGCCGCGCAGCGCACGCCGTGCGGCCGGAGCCACCGCCTGGACCGAAGGCGGCGGCGGCTGGACCTCCAGCACGGCGCGCTCCAACGCATGGCGGCTTTGCGGCGCGGCAGCGGCGTAAGGACTGGCGCCGCAAAGCAACCGATAGGCCAGCACACCGAGACCGTAGATGTCGCTGGCGATGCCGGGCTCTTCGTTGCGCACTTGCTCGGGCGACGCGTACTCCGGCGTCATGGGCCTTTGCCCCACCTGGGTGAGCGCGAGACTTTGCTCGTCGGCCGCCAGCAGGCGGGCGATGCCAAAGTCCAGCAACCTCACCTGGCCGTCGGGTTGCACCAGCACGTTGGCCGGCTTGATGTCGCGATGGACCACCAGGTGGCTGTGCGCGTACTGCAGCGCGTCTGCAATCTGCAGCAGCAGGTGTAGGCGCTGGCGGGTGTCGGCATCGTGGGCGCTGCACCAGTCCAGCAGGTCCTGGCCCTGCACAAGCTCCATCGCCAACCAGGGCAGGCCGGTGTCGCTGACGCCGGCGTCGTACAGGCGCGCGATGCCAGGGTGGCTCAGGCGGGCAAGTATGTCGCGCTCGCGGCGAAAGCGCTGAGTCCAACTGGATCCCGGGCTGTGTGGCAGCTTGAGGGCGACCTCGCGCTGAAAGTCTCCCAGACGGGGCCGGGCCAGCCAGACACTGGCCATGCCGCCGCGCCCCAATTCATCGACCAGCTGCCACGGACCGACGACCTGGCCGGCTCGCAGCGGCGGCCGGACCGCGCCGGCATCGCTGGCAGTGTCGCCGTCGTCAGCGTCGGGCAGACTCGCCGCCAGGCTCAGAAAGCCCACGTGCGCTGCTTCGCTCTCTGCCGCCAGCAGCCGCAGCAGCGTGTCGCGCCAGCGTTGTTGGGCGGGAGAAAGGGTATCGAGAAAGCCTGGGCGCTCGGCCGGGGGCAGCGCAAACATGCGGTCGAGCAAGGGCTCGATCTCGGACCAATGGGTCAGGTGCAACGAACTCAACGAAACTCCCAGGTGCCTCTTCGCGAGGTCTCATGCTGATTTCAGCAACTCCCACAACACAGCTCTGGCCTTTTGCCAGTCGCGTTGAACGGTGCGCCGGGCAACACCCAGCAGGTCGGCACACTCGGTTTCCTCCAAGCCAACGAAGAAACGCAACTCCACCAGTTTGGCCAGCTGCGGATCATGGCGCGCGAGATCGGTGAGCGCGTCATGTACTTGCACGTATTCCTCATCGCGTCGGGCAAGCGTCGGCAATTCGTCCAGCGGCACGTGGGGAGCGTCGCCGCCGCGCTGCTGCGCCATGCGGGCACGCGCGTAGTCGACCACGATGGAGCGCATCGCGGTGGCCGCATAGGCCATGAAATGACCATAACCCAACGCCGCCAGGCCGGGCTGCCTCGACAGCTTGAGCCAACTCTCGTGCACCAGCGCGGTGGTATCCAGCAGGGTCAGCGGGCCGGCGCGGCGCAGCCGGCTGCGGGCCAGGGCCTTGAGCTCCCGGTACAGCAGGCCGGGCATCGCATCGAGGGGAAGGCCGTCATGGGCCGCAGGAACGGCTTCAGTCACGAGTCAAATGGAGTGCGCAGCGGGTCTGCTTGCCATGATGCCTCATCATGGCCCGTCGGCCGGCCCGCAACGCGCGGGGCAGGACCGATGTGGCCGACAATCGCGGCATGTCGCTCGGCCGTCTGCAGGACCCCATTGTCGCCATCGCCACCGCCCCGGGCCGCGGCGCGGTGGGCATCGTGCGCGCCTCCGGGCCCCGTCTCGGGACCCTGATCGACGCGCTGACCGGCACGGCGCTGGTGCCGCGCCAGGCCCGTTTCGGCCCGTTTCTGGCGGCCGACGGCCAGGCCATCGACCACGGCCTGGCCTTGTATTTTCCGGCGCCGAACAGCTACACCGGCGAGGACGTGCTGGAGTTGCAGGCCCACGGCGGCCCGGTGGTGCTGCAACTGCTGCTGGCGCGCTGCCTGGAAGCCGGTGCCGACATCGGCCTGCGCGTGGCCGAGCCGGGCGAATTCACCCAGCGGGCGTTCCTGAACGACAAGCTGGATCTGGCCCAGGCCGAGGCCGTGGCCGATCTGATCGACGCCAGCACCGAGGCGGCGGCGCGTTCGGCCAGCCGATCCCTGGGAGGCGCCTTCTCGGCCGAGATCGACGCACTGGCCGAGCGCATCGTGACGCTGCGGATGCTGGTCGAGGCGACGCTGGACTTTCCCGAAGAGGAGATCGACTTCCTCGAAAAGGCCGACGCCCGCGGCAAGCTGGCCGCCATCGAGCACAGCGTCGGCGCGGTGCTGGTACGGGCCCGCCAGGGCGCGCTGCTGCGCGAAGGCCTGCGCGTGGTGCTGGCCGGCCAGCCCAATGTCGGCAAGAGCTCGCTGCTGAACGCGCTGGCCGGGGCCGAGCTGGCGATCGTCACGCCGATCGCCGGCACCACCCGCGACCGCGTCAGCGAAACCATCCAGATCGACGGCGTGCCGGTGCATGTCACCGACACGGCCGGGCTGCGCGACGAGGCCCTGGCCCACGACGAGGTCGAGCGCATCGGCATGGCGCGCAGCTGGGAATCGATCCGGGACGCCGACGCGATCGTCTTCCTGCACGACCTGACCCGCCTCGGCCAAGCCGACTACCAGGCGGCGGACGCCCGGATTTCGCAGCGTCTGGCCGTCGCCGACCCGGCGCGGCTGCTGCAGGTCTTCAACAAGGCCGATGCGCCGTCCGCCGCCGCCGCGCCGCCGGGCGGCCTGTGCCTCAGCGCCAAGACCGGCGCCGGCCTGGAGGACCTGCGCCGCGCCTTGCTGGAGCGGGCGGGCTGGCAGGCGGCCCCGGAGGGCGTCTTCATCGCCCGCACCCGCCATGTCCAGGCGCTGCGCCGCTGCGCCGACCACCTCGCGCGGGCGGCTGGGCATGCGGCGCAGGCCGATGCCGCGCTGGACCTGTTCGCCGAGGAACTGCGGCTGGCGCACGACGCGTTGCAGGAGATCACCGGCCGCTTCAGCGCCGACGATCTGCTGGGCGAGATCTTCGGCCGTTTTTGCATCGGGAAATAGGTCGGGCCCCGCGCTGCACCGGACCGAACCCGACCAACGGCAGGCGGGCGGCGACCGCAGGCAGGGGCGTCGTCTTGCCGAGGTCGGCCCGCACTCGACATAATCAGCGCTTGCCGTGGCCGGGGGAGGCCCGGCCCGCCAGCGTTCCACCGGGGGAGTCCACCGTGAGCATCGACGCACTGACCGCTGCAATCCAGTCGCTGAATGCCGACGATGCGCTGCACCTGAACTTCGGCAAGGAAGACTGGCGCATGCTGGGCAGCTACCTGCAGCGGCACACGCTGCGCGCCGGCGAGGTGCTGATCCTGCACCGCGACATGGACCGCACGCTGTTCCTGCTCGAAAGCGGCACCCTGCAAGTCTTCGTGCCCGAGACCGGGCCGGTGCGCCGGCCGGTGGCGATCCTGCGCGCGGGCTCGGTGGTGGGCGAGCCCTCGCTCTTCGGCGAGACGCCGCGCATGGCGCAAGTCGAAGCGATGTCCAGCTGCGTGGTGTGGGCGCTGACGCGGCCGCGCTTCACCGAGTACGTGGCCCACCAGCCCGAGCAGGCGCTGGAATTCCTGCGCGGCGTGGGTGCGGTGATGGCCGAGCGGATGCGCGCCAACCTGTCGCGCGGGCTGCCGGTGGCCTGACGGCCACGCCCCCCGCGCCGCGCTGCCTCAGCCGCGCCGCAGCAGCGCCTGCTCGGCCAAGGCCAGCGGCTCGGGCCGCCCCGACAGCACCAGCGTGTCGCCCGCGTGCAGCAGGAGGCGCTCGTCGCGCTCCAGCACCCGGCCGCTGGCCTGGCGCACCGACACCACCTGCACCCCGACGGCGTGCAGCGCCAGATCGCCCAGCGGCTGCCCCAGGCAGCCCACTCCCGCCGGTAGCGTGATGCTCTGCAGCCGGGCCTGCTGCAACTCTTCGACGGTGTCGTCATCGGCGCCGTGGAAATAGCCGCGCAGCAGGTTGTAGCGCGCATCGCGGGCGTCGCGGGTGAGTCGGATCACCCGCCGCATCGGCACGCCCACCAGCGCCAGCGCATGGCTGGCCAGCATCAGCGAGCCCTCGATCGCCTCGGGAACGACGCCGGTGGCGCCGGCTTCTCGCAGGCGCTCCAGATCGCTGTCGTCGATGGTGCGCACCACCACCGGGACCTTGGGGGCGTGCGTGGCGACGAGATGCAGGATCTTCAAGGCCGAGGCGGTGTCGGGGTAGGTCACCACCACCGCGCTGGCGCGGGCCAGGCCGGCGGCCATCAGGCTTTGCAGGCGCGCCGCGTCGCCGAAGACCACGCTCTGGCCGGCCGCAGCGGCCTGACGGACCCGGTCGGGGTCGAGGTCCAGCGCCATGTAGGCGATGTGCTCGCCGTCCAGCATCCGTGCCAGGTTCTGGCCGCTGCGCCCGTAGCCGCAGATGATGACGTGGTGCTCGGCGCGGATCGCCTTCTTGGCGATCGAGGTCAGCGCCACCGACTGCATCAGCCAGTCGCTGGACGCCAGGCGCATCGCGATCCGGTCGCTCCGCAGCACGATGAAGGGCGTGGCCAGCATCGACAACACCATCGACGCCAGCACCGGGCTGACCCAGGCGCCGCCGATCAACCCCTCGTCGGCTCCCAGCGTCAGCAGCACGAAGCCGAACTCGCCCGCCTGCGCGAGGTACAGGCCGGTGCGGATCGCCACCCCCGGCGCCGCTCCGAAGCCGCGCGCCAGCGCCGCCACCAGCGCCGCCTTGGCCAGCACCGGCAGGACGGTGAGCAGCAGCACCAGCGGCCATTGCCCTGCCACCGGGCGCCAGTCCAGCTTCATGCCGATGGTGATGAAGAACAGCCCCAGCAGCACGTCGTGGAACGGCCGGATGTCGGTTTCGACCTGGTGCTTGTACTCGGTCTCGGCCACCAGCATGCCGGCGACGAAGGCGCCCAGCGCCAGCGACAGGCCGGCCTGCTCGGTCAGCCAGGCCAGGCCCAGCGTCACCAGCAGCAGGTTCAGCACGAACAACTCTTCGCTCTTGCGCCGCGCCACCTGGGTCAACCACCAGCGCATCACCCGCTGTCCACCGACCAGCAGCAGCGTCAGCAGCACCGCCGCCTTGACCAGGGCCAGCGCCAGCGACCGCGCCATGTCGGCACCGCTGGAATCGAGCGCCGGGATCAGCACCAGCAGCGGCACCACGGCCAGGTCCTGGAACAGCAGCACGCCCATCACCCGCTTGCCGTGGTCGGATTCCAGCTCCAGCCGCTCGGCCATCATCTTGACGACGATGGCGGTCGACGACATGGCCATCGCACCGCCCAGCACGATCGCGCCCTTCCAACCGAGCTCCCACGGGTGCCCGGCCCAGGCGAACAGCGCCACCAGCAGCGCGTTGCCGGCGAGCGCGCCGACGATGGTCAGCGTCACCTGCGACAAGCCCAGTCCGAAGACCAGGGTGCGCATGCTGCGCAGCTTGGGCAGGTTGAACTCCAGGCCGATCACGAACATCAGGAACACCACGCCGAACTCGGCCAGGTATTTGAGGCCGTCCGAATCGCGCGCCAGCGCCAAGGTGTTCGGGCCGATCACCACGCCGACGGCCAGATAGCCCAGGATGGGCGGCAGCTTCAGCGAGCGGCAGGCCACCACGCCGGCGACTGCGGCGATCAGGTAGAGCAGCACGAGTTCGAGCGTGGTGACCATGGGGCTCCGGCCGGTCGGCGCGGCAGCCGGCGATTCGCCGTGCGCCGCCTAGAATCGGCTTCATTCTGCCCCGGACATCTGCCTTGAACCCCACGCCTGCCTTCGACCCTGCGCGCGCGCTCGCCCTGGCGCGAAAGACCTTCGATATCGAAGCCGCCGCGCTGGCAGCGGTGCGCGACCGGCTGGACGAGAGTTTCAGCCGTGCGGTGGCCGCGATGCTGACCACCCGCGGCCGCGTGGTGGTGATGGGCATGGGCAAGAGCGGCCATGTGGGCCACAAGATCGCCGCGACGCTGGCCTCCACCGGCACCCCCGCCTTCTTCGTGCATCCGGGCGAGGCCAGCCATGGCGACCTGGGCATGGTGCAGCCGGGCGACGTGGTGCTGGCGATCTCGAATTCCGGCGAAAGCGAAGAGATCAACGCCGTGTTGCCGGCACTGCGGCGGCTGCAGATCACGCTGCTGGGCATGACCGGGCGCGCCGAGTCGACCCTGGGGCGCCATGCCGACATCGCGCTGCTGTGCAGCGTCGACCAGGAAGCCTGCCCGATGAACCTGGCGCCCACCGCGAGCACCACGGCGCAGATGGCGCTGGGCGACGCGCTGGCGGTGGCGCTGCTGGACGCGCGCGGCTTTCGCGAGCAGGATTTCGCGCGCTCGCATCCGGGCGGCGCGCTCGGCCGCAAGCTGCTGATGCACGTCCACGACCTGATGCGCAGCGGCGACGCGGTGCCGCAGGTGCGCGCCGAGGCCAGCTTCGGCGAGCTGATGCACGAGATGACCCGCAAGGGCCTGGGCGCCGCCGCGGTGACCGACGGCGGGCAGGTGCTGGGCATCTTCACCGACGGCGATCTGCGCCGCCTGATCGAGACCGGTGCCGATCTACGGTCGCTGAAGGCGGTGGAAGTGATGCACCCGAATCCGCGTCGGGTGCGCGCCGATGCGCTGGCCGTCGATGCCGCCGGACTGATGGAGCAGTACCGCGTCACCAGCCTGTTGGTGGTCGACGAGCGCGACCGGCTGGTGGGCGCGCTCAACACCAACGACTTGCTGCGCGCCAAGGTGATCTGACATGGCGCTGAGCCCGGCACTGAGCTTCCCGCCCGAACTGCTGCTGCGCGCACAGGGCCCGAACCTGGGCATGAAGGTCGCGATCTTCGATGTCGACGGCGTGCTGACCGACGGCCGGCTCTTCATCGGCGAATCGGGTGAGGTGTTCAAGGCGTTCTCGACGCTCGACGGCCATGGGCTGAAGCTGCTGGCGCGCGCCGGCATCGTTCCGGTGGTGATCACCGGGCGCGATTCCGCCGCCGTCCGACGCCGCGTCGCCGATCTGGGGCTGGCGCATGCGGTCTACGGCGCGCAGGACAAGCTCGCCGCGGCGCAGCCCGTGCTGGAGGCCCTGGGCGTGGACTGGCCCGAGGTGGCCGCGATCGGCGACGATTGGCCCGACCTGCCGCTGCTGACCCGGGCGGGGTTCGCCTGCGCGCCCGCCAACGCCCACGCCGAGGTCAAGGCGGTGGCACACCACCAGACGCGCGCGGCAGGCGGCGACGGCGCCGCCCGCGAGTTCTGCGATCTGCTGCTGATGGCCTGCGGCCGTTATGCCGGCTTGCTGCAAGGGCATCTGCAGACCCTGGACGGGGCCTGAATCGATGGCGGCAGGGCATGGATGTCCCGGTGCCATGAGCTGACGTCGCCGCCAATGACCAGGCCCCCTCACAGGATGAACGCCGAGCTTCACCTGCCCGATCTGCCCGAGGTGCCGGTGTCCGTGGGCGCCGCCGGGGCGCACGCGTCGCCGGCCCAGTCCTGGGGTGAGCGGGTGAGGGCGTTGCTGGGCACGTTTCTGCCGCTGCTGCTGATGGTCGCCCTGGCACTGGTGACGTGGTGGCTGGTCAAGGTCGCCCCGAGCACGCCATCGGCCGGGGGCGTTCGCGCGCTCACCCACGACCCCGACTACACGCTGGACCATTTCACGATGCAGCGCTATGGCGCCGATGGCCGGCTGGCGGTGCGCATCGAGGGCCGGACGCTGCGTCATTTCCCCGACACCGACGAACTGGCGATCGACACGGTGCGCATCGACGTCACCTCGCCCGACGGACGGGTGACCCGGGCCACCGCGGCGCAGGCGGTGGCGGCTGGCGATGGCTCGCAGGCGCGACTCGAAGGGAACGCCGAGGTGGTTTCTCAGGGCCCCGGCGGCGAGCCGCCGATGGACCTCCAGGCGCAGCGGCTGGTGTTCCTGATCCGCGAGCGCAAGGTCACCACCGATCAGCCGGTGCGCGTCACGCAGGGACGCACCGAGTTCACCGCCGACGGGCTCGATTACGACGACCGGGCCCGCCTGCTGGTGCTGCACGGCCAGGTGCGCGCCCGCCTGACGCCGCTGCCGGCGAGGCGCTGAATGGTGCTCGCGGCCGGGCCTTCTGGCGAGAACGCACCGTTGGTCTTCATCACCGGTGCCTCCAGCGGCATCGGCCAGGCGCTCGCGGCCCGTTACGCCGCGCTGGGCTGGCGACTGGCGCTGGTGGCCCGCCGCGCCGAGGTGATCGAGGCCTGGGCCCGGTCGCAAGACCTAGCCGCCGACCGCTGGCGGGCCTACGCCGCCGACGTGCAAGACATCGACAGCATCGTGGCCGCCGGCCGGCGCTGCCTGGACGAGATGGGCGTGCCGGCGGTGGTGATCGCCAATGCCGGCATCAGCGTCGGCATGGACACCGCCGATCGGGACGACCTGGATCTGATGCGCGAGACCCTGGCCA
This sequence comes from Ideonella sp. sgz306126, assembly GCF_056032705.1. Taxonomy (NCBI): domain Bacteria; kingdom Pseudomonadati; phylum Pseudomonadota; class Betaproteobacteria; order Burkholderiales; family Sphaerotilaceae; genus Ideonella; species Ideonella sp. sgz306126. The sequence continues at coordinate 552,831 of NZ_JBVYWP010000002.1, read as the reverse complement.
CCAACACCCTCGGGCTGGCTGCGACCTTCCATCCGTTCCTGGCCGCGATGCGCGAGCGGCGCTCGGGCACGCTGGTCGGCGTCGCCAGCGTGGCCGCGATCCGCGGCATACCGGGTCATGGCGCGTACTGCGCCAGCAAGGCCGGCGCGGTGGCGTATTGCGAGAGCCTGCGCGGCGAATGCCGGCAGCACGGCCTGCGGGTCGTGACCTTGTTGCCGGGTTACATCGCCACGCCGCTGACCGCCCGCAATCCGTACCCGATGCCTTTTCTGATGACGCCCGAGGCCTTTGCAGTGCAGGCCTGCGAGGCCATCGCCGCAGGCACCAGCTACCGGGTGATTCCGTGGCAGATGGCGGTCGCGGCAACGCTGCTGCGCCTGTTGCCCAACCCGGTCTTCGACCGCCTGCTGACGGGACGGGGTCGCAAGCCGCGGCGTGGCGATCCGATGTGATCCGGCCATGAAAAAGGCACGGCCTGGGCCGTGCCTTCATCGTTCAGCGCTGCACTGAATCCTCTGCCGTCTGAACGCCCTCGGAAAAGGGCTGTTCGCTGCAGCGCCAGCGTGCCTTGGCACCCTGGCCCGGAGAAAACCGCAGAACCGAGAAGCCGCCTGGATGCGACGGCTCCGACAGCAAGGGCTCAGTAGCCGCTGCTGCGGCCACCGCCGTAGCCGCCACCGCCGCCACTGCGGCCGCCGCCACCACCGCCGCCGCCGTAGGGGCTGCGGCCACCACCGCCGCCACCGCCGCCGTAGGGGCTGCGGCCACCGCCGCCGCCGGCACCACCGCCGTAGCCGCCACCACCGCCGCCGCCGTAGCCGCCACCGCCGCTGCGACCACCGCCGCCGAAGCCGCCCGGACGCTCCTCACGGGGGCGTGCCTCGTTCACGACAATGGCGCGACCCTCGAGGGCCTGACCATTCATGCCGTTGACCGCGGCTTGCGCTTCGGCGTCCGAGCCCATTTCCACGAAGCCGAAGCCCTTGGAACGACCGGTATCGCGATCCATCATGACCTTGGCGGACGTGACGGTACCGAATTCGGCAAACGCTTGTTGCAGGGAGTCGTCACGCACGCTGTAAGCGAGGTTTCCGACGTAAAGCTTGTTTCCCATGGGGAAAGCTCCTTATCAATCACCAAAAGACCATGTGGAGCTTCAACCCAGCGTGAACCCATCAAGCGAAGGTGCCGCGTCCATACACAGCAAACAAGGGCCAGCAGACAAGCTGCCCCAAACCATTATGAGCACATTTCTGGCGTGTGGGCAAAACCTGGCGGCGGAAACTGTCGTTTTTTTGATCCCGCGCGACCCCTCGCAGCCAGGCCGGTCCGGCGGCCGCCGTCTGAGCCGGCAGAAGGTTCGGCACTAGGGCCAAAATCGGCGCATGAAAACCCTGGATCTGCTCAAGCCGCTGGTCGCGCTGTTGGCGATCGTGAATCCGATCGGCGCCGTGCCGTTCTTCATCCATTTCACCGAGAACCTGTCGCCGCAACAGCGCCAGCACACCATTCGCGTCAGTTCGGTGGCGGCCTTCATGGTGATCGCGATCAGCGCCGTGGCGGGTTTGAAGATCATCGAGTTCTTCGGCATCTCGATCGCCTCGTTCCAGGTGGGCGGCGGCCTGCTGCTGCTGGTGTCGGCGCTGAACATGCTGAACGCGCAGCCGGCCGAGAGCCGCAAGGACGACGTGCACGATGGCCAGGCGAAGGCCGAGTCGGGTGCGTCGATCGCGGTGGTACCGCTGACCATCCCGCTGTTGACCGGCCCGGCCACCATCTCGACGATGGTGATCTACGCCGAAAAGACGCACGGCTTGTGGCAGCACGCGGTGCTGGTGGGCTATGGCGTCGTGATCGCACTGGCCACCTTCATGGCGTTTTCGGCCGCAGGCCGGATTGCACGGGCACTGGGCCGCACCGGCATCAACGTGATGACCCGTCTGATGGGCCTGATCCTGGCGGCGATGGCGGTGGAACTGCTGGCCGACGGACTGATCAAGCTGTTCCCGGTGCTGGCCGGCGCGGGCTGACGCACCGGGCCCGCCGGGCAGGTTGTGAGTCAGCGCCCTTCGGGCTGCCACACCTGCGCCGCCACCTCGAACAAGGTGTCGACGGTGATCGCACGGGTCGGGTCGGCTGGACGCCGGGCCGCCACCAGCGACAAGGCCGTGTCCAGCGTGTGCTGGCGCGACACCGCGAGGCCGGACTGGTCGGCCTCGCGCAGGGCCACCGCCTCGCGCGCCAGGCTCAGGCCGAAGCCAGCGCGCACCAGGTCGATCATCGACGCCTCCTGATCCACCCGGGCCACGGTGTGCAGGTGTCGCCGTAGACGGCCCAGCAGGGGCGCCAGCAGCTGGTGGTGCACCGATTCGGGCGGTGTCGCGATCCACGGCAGCGCCGCCAGTTCGGCCCAACTGCGGCCCTGCAGGCGGGACTGCCAACCGCGCGGCCCCACCACCACGTAGCGCACCGGGGCCAGGCGCAGCACCCGCAGCCGGGCTGGATCGGGCTGGCCCAGGCAGAAGCCCAGGTCGAGCCGGCCCTCGCGCACGTCCTTGAGCACCGTACCCGAGATGCCGTGGCGCAGTTCGGGGTGGATCTGCGGGCCTTGGGTGCGCACCGCGCGCAGGAACTCGCCCAGGCGGATGGCCGCCGGATCGAGGATGGTGCCCACGGTCACCGGCGCCGGCACGGCGTGCGCCTGCACTGGCGGGCTGGCGGTGCCGCTGGACAGCTGGCCGAAGCGCGCCAGCGCCGCCACCGCGTCGCGCGCCGCCGGCAGCAGCAACTCGCCCTCGGGGGTCAGCACCAGGCCGCGGCCGGTGCGGCGCAGCAGGCCCAGCCCGGTGCGCTGCTGCAGCGAACTCAGTTGCATCGACACCGCCGACGGGCTGCAGTGCAGGGCGTCGGCCGCGCGGGCCAGGGTGCCGTGGCGGGCGATGGCCACCAGAGCTTGCATTTGGCGCAAATCAGGCTTCATGCGGTTTCATTGACGTTGAAATCAGACCAGGCCCGCAAGTGTGCCCGCAGATCGCGCGAGCCCCTACAGTGGGCACCAGGAGACCGCACCATGACCGCCACCGTTCCCGCATACACCCACATCGTCGTCGGCGCCGGTACGGCCGGTTGCCTGCTGGCCAACCGGCTGTCGGCCGACCCGGACTGCCGCGTGCTGCTGATCGAGGCCGGCGGCCACGACGACTATGTCTGGATCCACATCCCGGTGGGCTACCTGTACTGCATCGGCAACCCGCGCACCGATTGGCTGTACCAGACCGACGCCGACCCGGGTCTGAACGGCCGCCGCCTGCGCTACCCGCGCGGCAAGGTGCTGGGCGGCTGCTCCAGCATCAACGGCATGATCTACATGCGCGGCCAGTCGCGCGACTACGACCACTGGGCCGAACTGACCGGCGATGCGAGCTGGCGCTGGGAGCACTGCCTGCCTTTCTTCAAGCAGCACGAGGACCACTGGCGCGGCGCCGACGCGCTGCACGCCGCGCCCGGCTTCGACCCCAAGGGCGGGCGCGCCGGCGGCGAGTGGCGGGTGGAGAAGCAGCGCCTGTCCTGGGAGATCCTGGATGCCTTCGCCCAGGCGGCGCAGCAGGCCGGCATCCCGGCCACCGACGATTTCAACCGGGGCAACAACGAAGGCGTGGGCTACTTCGAGGTGAACCAGCGCTCGGGCATCCGCTGGAACGCCTCCAAGGCCTTCCTGCGCCCGGTGGTGGGCCGGCCGAACCTGCAGGTCTGGACCGGTGCCACGGTGCGCCGCGTGCTGCTGGAGCGCGGGGCCGATGGCGCGCTGCGCGCCTGCGGCATCGAGGTGCAGCCGGTCGACGGCGGCGCGCCGGTGCAGGCGCGCTGCAGCGGCGAGGTGGTGATGGCCGCCGGCGCGGTGGGCACGCCGGCGATCCTGCAGCGCTCGGGCATCGGGCCGGGGGCGCTGCTGCAGCAGCACGGCATCGCGGTGCAGCACGACCTGCCCGGAGTGGGCGGCAACCTGCAGGACCACTTGCAGATCCGGGCCGTGTTCTCGGTGCAGGGCGTCAAGACGCTCAACACCATGGCCAACTCGCTGCTGGGCAAGGCGCGCATCGGGCTGGAGTACGCGCTCAGGCGCAGCGGGCCGATGAGCATGGCGCCTTCGCAGCTGGGCGCGTTCACCCGCTCGTCGCCCGAGCAGGCCTGGCCGAATGTCGAGTACCACGTGCAGCCGCTGTCGCTGGACGCCTTCGGCGAGCCGCTGCACGACTACAACGCCTTCACCGCCAGCGTCTGCAACCTGAACCCGACCTCGCGCGGGCGCGTGGCGATCACCTCGCCCGAGCCCGATGCCGCGCCGTCCATCCTGGCCAACTACCTCTCGACCGACGAGGACCGCAAGGTGGCCGCCGACTCGCTGCGCCTGACCCGCCGCATCGCCGCCATGCCGGCGCTGGCCCGCTACCAGCCCCAGGAGGTCAAGCCGGGCGTGCAGTACCAGAGCGACGAAGATCTGGCGCGCCTGGCCGGCGACATCGGCACCACCATCTTCCACCCGGTGGGCACCTGCAAGATGGGCCTGGCCGACGATCCCTCGGCGGTGGTGGACAGCCAGCTCAGGCTGCGCGGCGTGGCCGGCCTGCGCGTGGCCGACGCCAGCGTGATGCCCACCATCACCAGCGGCAACACCAACTCGCCGACGCTGATGCTGGCGGAACGGGCCGCCCACTGGATCCGCCAGAACCGGGGTTAGCACCGATGTGCGGCACGGCACTCCCCGTTACAGTGCACTCACTTTCAGCGGCGGACCGGGATCGGACCGTGCTGTTGAAGGGGGTCCGAGGAGACAAATCCGGGCCAAAAACCAGAACATGACGAGCCAGCCTTACCGGGCTGAGCTGCGTGGACAGTGTAAGAATGAAAAGGCGCCGGTTACCCCGGCGCCTTTTTCCTTGGGTCGTGCGCATTCGCCGCCCGGCCCCCCAACCCCCCTTGCCCTGATGATGGAATTGTTCGTTGTTGCCCTGGCCTCGGGGCTGGCCGGGTTCGTCGATGCCATCGTCGGTGGCGGAGGCCTGGTGCTGTTGCCGGCCTTGTTCGCCGCCTACCCGGCCACGGCACCCGCCACCCTGATGGGCACCAACAAAGGCGGCGCGATCTGGGGCACGGCCTGGGCCGCCGGCCAATACGGCCGCCGCGTCACGCTGAACTGGCGCTCACTGCGCCCGGCACTCGTCGCGGCGCTGCTGGGCAGCTTCGCCGGCGCCTGGACGCTGACCCTGATCAGCGCCAGCGGACTGCGCAAGGCCTTGCCGCTGGTGCTGCTGGCGATCCTGGCCTACACGCTGGTCCGCAAGGACCTGGGCCGGCGCCACGCTCCGCATCACGCGCCGCAGCGCGAGGCGTTGCTGGCCGGACTGATCGGCGCCGGCATCGGCTTCTACGATGGCTTCTTCGGCCCAGGCACCGGCAGCTTTTTCGTGTTCCTGTTCGTGCGGGTGCTGGGCTACGACTTTCTGAACGGCTCGGCCGTCGCCAAGCTGCTCAACACCGCCACCAACTTCGCCGCCCTGCTGCTGTTCACCTGGAAAGGCCACGTCTGGTGGCACACCGCGCTGCTGCTGGGCATCGCCAATGTCGCGGGCAGCCTGCTGGGAACCCGGCTGGCGCTGAAACACGGCGCCGGCTTCGTCCGCGCGATGTTCATCGCGGTGGTCGGCGTGCTGATCCTGAAGACCGGTTACGACGCCTTCGGGCATCGCTGACCCCGGCGTCGATCAGCGCCCGACCCCTCGCCAGGCCAGCAACAGCGGCGGGCACCCGCGTCAGGCGCAGGCGCCCGCCGGGTCGCCCGGAGGAAGCGCAGCGCTTCAGGCTGCCTTGACCTTCAGGCGCCAGGCGTGCAGCAGCGGCTCGGTGTAGCCGCTGGGCTGGGCCAGGCCCTTGAACACCAGATCGCAGGCCGCCTGGTAGGCCATCGACGTGTCGAAGTGGCCCGCCATCGCGTGGTACCCGGCGTCCCCGGCGTTCTGCTTGTCCACCACCTTGGCCATGCGCTTCAAGGTGTTCCGGACCTGCGCCTTGGTGACCACGCCGTGGTGCAGCCAGTTGGCCATGTGCTGGCTGCTGATGCGCAGCGTGGCGCGGTCTTCCATCAGGCCGACGTTGTGGATGTCGGGCACCTTGGAGCAGCCCACGCCCTGATCCACCCAGCGCACCACATAGCCCAGGATGCCCTGCGCGTTGTTGTCCAGTTCCTGCTGCTTTTCGGCATCGCTCCACGCGGCCTGCTTGACCACCGGAATGGTCAGCAGCCCGGTCAGGATCTCGTCGCGTACGGCCGCGCGGTCGCTGGCCCGGTCTTCGGCTTCGAGGCGCTTTTGCACCGCGAACACGTCGACCTGGTGGTAATGCAGCGCATGCAGCGTCGCCGCGGTGGGACTGGGCGTCCAGGCGGTGTTGGCGCCGGCCTTGGGGTGGGCGATCTTCTGCTGCAGCATCGCCGCCATCAGGTCAGGCATGGCCCACATGCCCTTGCCGATCTGGGCCTTGCCGCGCAGGCCGCACTGCAGGCCCACCAGCACGTTGTTGCGCTCGTAGGCCTGGATCCACGCGCTGCTCTTCATGTCGCCCTTGCGCATCATCGGGCCAGCCTGCATCGCAGTGTGCATCTCGTCGCCAGTGCGGTCGAGGAAGCCGGTGTTGATGAAGGCCACGCGGTTCTTGGCGGCGGCGATGCAGGCTTTGAGGTTGACGCTGGTGCGGCGCTCCTCGTCCATGATGCCCAGCTTGACGGTGTACTGCTTCAGGCCCAGCAACTTCTCGACGCGGCCGAAGAGCTCGTCGGCAAAGGCCACCTCGGCCGGGCCGTGCATCTTGGGCTTGACGATGTAGACGCTGCCGCTGCGGCTGTTGCGGATGCCGTTGGCGCCGTGACCCTGCAGGTCGTGCAGCGCGATGGCGGTGGTCACCACCGCGTCCAGGATGCCCTCGGGAATCTCCCGGCCCTCGGCGCCCCACAGGATGGCGGGGTTGGTCATCAGGTGGCCCACGTTGCGCACGAACAGCAGCGAGCGGCCGTGCAGCGTGACCGTGCCGCTGCCCCGGGGCGCGGTGTACACCCGGTCGGCGTTCAGGCCGCGGGTCATCTCCTTGCCGCCCTTGATGAAGGTGTCGGTCAGCGTGCCCTTCAGGATGCCGAGCCAGTTGCCGTAGGCCTGCACCTTGTCGGCGGCGTCGACCACGGCGACCGAATCTTCCAGGTCGAGAATCGTCGACAGCGCCGATTCGATCACCAGGTCGCTCACGCCGGCCGGATCGGTGGCGCCGATGGTGGTGTTGCGGTCGATGCGCAGGTCCAGGTGCAGGCCGTTGTGCTGGAACAGCACCGACGACGGACCGGCGGCATCGCCCTGGTAGCCGACGAACTGCCTGGCCTTGGCCAGCGGCGTCACCTTGCCGTCCTTGAGCGTGACGACCAACTCGCCGTTCACCACGGCGTAGCCGGTGCTGTCGACGTGCGAGCCCTTCTTCAGCGGCGCGGTGCGGTCCAGCACGTGGCGGGCGTAGTCGATGACCTTGGCGCCGCGCACCGGGTTGTAGGCTTGGCCGTCCGGGCCCTGCTTGGTGGCGCCGTCGGTCTCGGGCAAGGCGTCGGTGCCGTACAGCGCGTCGTACAGGCTGCCCCAGCGGGCATTGGCGGCGTTCAGCGCATAACGAGCGTTGGTGATGGGCACCACCAGCTGCGGGCCGGCCTGGGTGGCGAGTTCGGCATCGACGTGCCGGGTGGTGACCTTCACGTCGCCCGGGTCGGCCACCAGATAGCCGATCTTCTCCAGGAACTTGCGGTAGGCCTTGGCCTTCCTGATCGGGCCGGGGTTGGCCTGGTGCCAGGCGTCCAGCTCGGCTTGCAGGCGGTCGCGCTCGGCCAGCAGCGCGGTATTCCTGGGCGCCAGGTCGGCGACGATGCGATCGAAGCCGGCCCAGAAGGCGGCGCGGTCGACGCCGGTGCCGGGCAGCACCTGATCGTCGATGAAGCGCTGCAGTTCGGTGGCGACCTGCAGGCCGTGGAGAGAGGTGCGTTCGGTCATGGCAGTCAACCTTGTGGTCAGAAAGAAGCGGGTACGAAACAGGGTCAGGCGGGAAAGAAGCCCAGCACATCGCGCAGGCTGGTGCCGATGCGCGTGGGCGAGGTGTCCAGGCGTTCGAGCGGCGCGCCGCTGCGGTTGACCCACAGCGTCGTGTAGCCGAACCAGGTCGCGCCGATCGCGTCCCAGCCATTGCTGGAGACGAACAGGATCTCCTTGGGCGGCAGGCCGATCGCATCGACCCCCACCTGGTAGGCCGCGGGGTCGGTCTTGAACGTGCGGGTGGCGTGCACGCTCAGCACGTCGTCCAGCAACTCGGTCAAGCCGGCGCTCTTCACGGCCACGGCCAGCATGTCCGGGTCGCCGTTGGAGAGGATGCCGGTGCGCACGCCGCGGGCCTTCAACGCCTGCAGCACGTCGCGGTTCTCGGGAAAAGCCGAGAGATGGCGGTATTGGTTCATCAGCCGCTCCTCGGCGTCGGCGACCAGTGCCAGCCCGAGGGCTTCAGCGCTGAACTGCAGCGCACACCGCGTGAGCTCCCAGAACGGCCGGTAACGCGGGCCGCGCGGGCCGCTCATCGCCACCAGGCGCGTGTAGTCGATCTGCTTGTCGCGCCACAGCCGCGCCAGCGCCTGGCCCTGGCCGGGAAAGAGCTGCTCGGCGGTCAGCGCAACGCTGTAGACGTCGAACAAGGTGCCGTAGGCATCGAACAGCACCGCGCGTGGCGAAGGGTACTTTTCCATGACGCCAATTTATTCGATACTTGGCAACGCATTACCAACCGCCGAAGGCATAGATTCATGACTTCGGCGCACAAATAACCCCGGCACGCTGGGCATGGACCGCCTCAAACAGATCGAGACCTTCGTGGCCGTGGCCAGCCGCGGCAGTCTGACAGCCGCCGCGCAGGCCGAAGGCGTGGCGCCAGCGGTCATCGGCCGGCGCATGGACGCGCTCGAGGCCCGGCTCGGCGTCAAGCTGCTGCTGCGCACCACCCGCCGCTTGTCGCTGACCCACGAAGGCAGTGCCTTCCTCGAAGACTGCCAGCGCCTCGTCACCGATTTCAACAATGCCGAGGCCAGCGTGTCGGCGGGTGGTGTGAAAGCTAGTGGTCACTTGCGAATCACCGGGCCGGCGGGCTTCGGACGCCGGCACCTCGCGCCGCTGGTGCCGGCCTTCCTGGCGCAGCACCCCGACGTGAGCGTGTCGCTGAACCTGTCCGACCGCGTGGTGGACATCGTCAACGAAGGCTTCGATTGCGCGGTTCGCGTCGGCGACCTGCCGGATTCCAGCCTGGTCAGCGTGCGCCTGGCCGACAACCGGCGCCAATGCGTGGCGACGCCCGGCTACCTGAAACGCGCGGGCACGCCGGCACACCCCAGCGAACTGGCGCGCCACAACTGCCTGACGCTCAGCTCGGAATCCAGCCAGAGCCGCGGCTGGGCCTTCCAGATTGACGGCGCGGTGAGCCACCTGCGGCCGGGCGGCCGGCTGGACTGCAGCGACGGCCAGGTGCTGCATGGCTGGTGCGTGCAAGGCCTGGGCATCGCCTGGCGCAGCACCTGGGAGGTCCAGGCCGACATCGCGGCGGGGCGGCTGGTGAGCGTGCTGGACGACTTCGCTGCGCCGCCCAACGGCATCTACGCCGTCTTTCCCAGCGCCCGCCACCTGCCGCTGCGGGTCCGGCTGTGGATCGACTTTCTCAAGCACAGCTACGGCGACTCCGGGTATTGGGGAGCGCGAGCGGCCTGAGCGCTTGCCGCAGAGGCGGGCTGCGCAGGCGAAAAAAAGCCCGGCATGGCCGGGCTTTCCCATCGGGCACGAGACCGATTACTTGTTGCTCAGGCAGGTCTTCATGAAGGCCTTGCGATCGGCACCCTTCAGATCCTTGACCTTGGCATCGGCATTGCAGGATCTCATCTTCTCTTGCTGAGGCGTCAGGGTCTTGCCGGCCGGCGCGGCGGCCGCCTTGTTCGACAAGCAGGTCTTCATGAAGGCCTTGCGGTCGGCGCCCGTCTTGCCGGCCGCCTGCTGGTTGCAGTTGCCCATCTTGGTCTGCTGCGCGGTGGGGGCCGGTGCGGCCGGCGTGGCAGCCGGTGCCGGCTGGGCGGAGACGGCAAACGCGGCAGCGGCCAGCAGAGCGGCGGTGATCAGTTGCTTCATGGAAATTTCCTTCCTAGCACGGAGTCGGTGAGGTGGGTTGGCAATGCGCCGTCGCCGATTCGAACAGAGCCGGCGGCTGGCGGCAATCCAGCAACGCGGCAGCGTGGCATCCGGTGGACACCGGTGCCGCAAACACCTGGCAAATCGGTGGCTCGGCTCAGAGGATGCGCCGAGGATGCGCCAGCGCCTCGTGCGCGGCATGCAGCCGGCGCACCAGCACCTTGATGAACGCGGCGTCGAAGCAGCCCCGGGTCTCTGCGCTGAGCCGGGCCAGGCTGTCCGGATTGAAGGAGATCGTGGTGCAGGGATCGGTGACGATCACGTCGGCGCTGTGGCGGCGCAGATCGGGGCTGGGCGCCAGATAGGCCATCTCCCCCACCGAGGTGCCCGCCCCCAGCCGGGCCACCCGCTGCTCGTCGCGGAAGACCTCGACTTCGCCCTGCGCGATGATGTGGAACTGGCGGCCTTCCTGGCCGCGCTTGTAGAGCTTGTGCCCGTAGTGGAAGCGCTGCCAGCGCGCCCGCCGGACGACCTCCCAGAGTTGCACATCGCCGAAACCGGCGAAGAACTCCAACCCGCGCAGCAGCGTGAAACGCTCGGAGTCGAGCACCTGCTGCAGGCGGCCGCGCGGCACCTCGCGGTCGGTGATCAAGGCGGAGAGCTGCTGGGCGAAGCTGTCCCAGTCGGCCGGCCGGTCGTCGCGCGATTTCGCCAGGGCACCGCACACCACCGCGTCCAGCGCGGCGCTGACGCCGTTGCGGCACCCCACCAGCGAGGCCGGCGGGGCATGGCAGATCAGGTTCAGCAGCGCCGCCTGGGTGTCGGCCTCGAACGGCGCGCGGCCGGCGATCAGGTGGTACAGCACGGCCGCGAGCGAGTAGATGTCGGCGCGGCAGTCGAGCGCACCGCCATCGAGCTGCTCGGGCGACATGTAGGCCAGCGAGCCCACGCGGTGGATCTGGGTCCGGTCGGCCCCGAGGTTCAGCACGCTGCCGAAGTCGGTGATCTTGATGTCGATGACCTCGTCGCCCTCGGTCACCGCCAGGATGTTGGCCGGCTTGACGTCGCGGTGGATCAGACCCTGGCGCCAGACATAGTCCAGCGCCATCGCGCACTTGAAGCCGATTTCGACCACCTGCTCCAGCGTCAGCAGCCGGTCCGGCCGGCAGAAATTGCGCAGCGTGACGCCGGGCACGTACTCCATCACCAGGTAGGCCTCGCCATCGGGTTCTTCGACCGCATCGAAGATCTGCACCACGTTGGGGTGCTGCAGCCGCCCCACCAGCGCCGCTTCGGCAGCGAAGAAGTGCGATGCGAAATGCCGCTCGGCGGCGCTGCGCCCTTCGGCCGCGCGCACCCGCTTGACCGCCACATCGCGCTGGTTGAAGTCGTCCCGCGCCAGGAAAACCTCGCTGGTCGCCCCTTCGCCCAGGCGGCGCAGCACGCGGTACTTGCCGATCTGCATCGGCAAGTCCTCGCGTGCCTGGGGGACGGTGGATTGAGGGTGGGGGTCGGTGGTCGTCACGGCGGGATCTCGCCACGGTATCGGCACTTTGGCGCCGATCTTGATTCTGCCCAGGCCGGCCGGCCACACCATGCAACCTTAGAATCCGCCCCCATGATCCAAGCCAAGGCAGAGCTCCAGGCCGCGCTGGCCGCCGCCATCGCGCAACTGGCGCCAGACGCCGCCCTCACCCCCGTGTTCGAATCGCCCAAGCAGGCCGCCCACGGCGACCTGGCGATCACCGCGGCCATGCAGCTGGCCAAGCCGCTGCGCTCCAACCCGCGCGCGGTGGCCGAGCAGCTGATCGCCGCGTTGAACGCCCAGCCTGCGGTGCAGCGCTGGGTGAGTTCGCTGGAGATCGCCGGCCCCGGCTTCATCAACCTGCGCCTGGCGCCCGCCGCCAAGCAGGCCGTGGTGGCCGAGGTGCTGGCCGCAGGCGATGGCTTCGGCCGCCAGCCGGCCAACGGCCGCAAGCTGATGATCGAGTTCGTCTCGGCCAACCCCACCGGCCCGCTGCACGTCGGCCACGCCCGCCAGGGCGCGCTGGGCGACAGCCTGTGCCACCTGTTCCAGACCCAGGGCTACGAGGTCACCCGCGAGTTCTACTACAACGACGCGGGGGTGCAGATCGCCACGCTGACCACGTCCACCCAGTGCCGCATCAAGGGCCTGAAGCCCGGCGACGCCGGCTGGCCGGAGAGCGCCTACAACGGCGACTACATCGCCGACATCGCAGCCGACTTCCTCGCCAAGAAGACGGTGAAATCCGACGACCGCGCCTTCACCGCCTCGGGCGATCCGGACGACCTGGACGGCATCCGCCAGTTCGCCGTGGCCTACCTGCGCCACGAACAGGACCTGGACCTGCAGGCCTTCGGCGTGCAGTTCGACAGCTACTACCTGGAGTCCAGCCTGTACGGCAGCGGCCGGGTCGAGCAGACGGTGCAGCGCCTGGTCGCCGCCGGCAAGACCTACGAGCAGGACGGCGCGCTGTGGCTGCGCAGCACCGAGTACGGTGACGACAAGGACCGCGTGATGCGCAAGTCCGACGGCAGCTACACCTACTTCGTGCCCGACGTGGCGTACCACGTGGCCAAGTTCGAGCGCGGCTACACCACCTGCATCAACTGCCAGGGCACGGACCACCACGGCACCATCGCCCGCGTGCGCGCCGGCCTGCAGGGCGTGGGGCTGGGCATCCCGCAGGGCTTTCCCGACTACGTGCTCAACACCATGGTGCGGGTGCTGCGCGGCGGCGAAGAGGTGAAGATCAGCAAGCGCGCCGGCAGCTACGTCACGCTGCGCGACCTGATCGACTGGACCAGCCGCGACGCGGTGCGCTTCTTCCTGATCAGCCGCAAGGCCGACACCGAGTTCACCTTCGACATCGACCTGGCGCTCAAGCAGAACGACGAAAACCCGGTGTTCTACGTGCAATACGCGCATGCCCGGATCTGCTCGGTGCTGGCCCAGGGCGCGACCCAGGGGCTCACGCCCGAGGGCGCCGACCTGTCGCTGCTGACGGCGCCCACCGAACTCGCGCTGATGCTCAAGCTGGCCGACTACCCGGACATGCTCGCGGCCGCGGCGCGCGACCTGGCGCCGCACGACGTGGCCTTCTACCTGCGCGACCTGGCCGCCGCCTTCCACAGCTACTATGGCGCCGAGCGCTTCCTGGTCGACGACCGGGCGCTGGCTGCGGCGCGTCTGGCGCTGCTGGCCGCCACCCGCCAGGTGCTGCGCAGCGCGCTGGCGCTGCTGGGCGTCGGCGCCCCCGACCAGATGTCACGCGAACCCTTGCCGGAGACCCCATGACGCGTCACACCCTCACCCGCGCGGCACAGCGCGGCGGCACGCTGGTCGGCCTGATCGTCGGCCTGCTGCTGGGCCTGGGCATCGCCCTGGGCGTCGCGCTGTACATCGCCAAGGTACCGGTGCCTTTCATCGACAAGGTGCCGCACCGCACCGCCGAGCAGGACGCGGCCGAGATCGAGCGCAACAAGAACTGGGACCCGAACGCCCCGCTGGCCGGCAAGCCGGCGCCGATCCCGAACGCCGCGTCCGCCAGCACCGCGGCCAGTGCGGCCGCCGCGCCGGCGCCGGTGGCCACCGAGCCCGCCACGCCGGCGCGCCCCGAGGCAGCGGCGCCACCAGCGCCGGCGAAGCACGAGGCGCCGAAAGACACTCGGCCGGCAGCGCCCGCCACCGCCACGGCGCCGCAGTCCACCCGCGACGCGGCGGCGATCCTGGCCGGCCAGATGCCGCCGCCCCCCGATCCCTTCGTCTACTTCGTGCAGGCCGGCGCCTATTCGAACGCCGACGACGCCGAACAGCAGCGCGGCCGGCTCGCGATGCAGGGGCTGAGTGCCACGGTGTCCGAGCGCGAGCAGGGCGGCCACACCGTGCACCGGGTGCGCCTGGGGCCGTTCGCGAGCAAGGACGAGGCCCTGGCGCAGCAGGAGCGGCTCAAGGCCGACGGCGCCGACGCGGTGCTGGTGCGGGTCGAACGCACGCACTGAGCCCGCCATCGGCGCCTGCGGGGCGCCCGAAAGTCCCCCGGAGGCGGGAATTTTCAGGGTAGGCCCGAGCATTCGCGGCGCGGGTCGACGTAGAATGATATGCAAGTTTCATGCCGCAAATATGCAGATCACCGCTTCGCTCGCCACCGTGCTGGGTCTGACCTTGATCGCCGCCCCGGCGGCGCGGGCGGAGCGAGCCGATCGCAACCAGCCCATGGTGGTGGAAAGCGACGGCGGCAGCAAGGCGGCCACGGTCGACCTGACCCGGCGCATCACCACGCTGACGGGCCATGTGGTGATCAGCCAGGGCACGCTGCAGATCCGGGCCGAGAAAGTCGAGATCCACGAGGACAGCCCGGGCCGCTTCCAGGCCACCGCCCTCGGCAGCGCCGCGCAGCCGGCCACCTTCCACCAGAAGCGCGACCGGGTCGACGAAGTGATCGAAGCGCAGGCCTTGCGCGTCGACTACGACGGCACCAACGACCGGATCCGCTTCAGCGGCGACGCCAGGATGCAGGTCCTGCGCGCCGGGGTGGTGGCCGACGAGGCGCGTGCCGCCAGCATCGTCTACGACCAGCCCACCGACACCATCACCTTCGACGGCGGCGCGGCCGCCACGTCGGGCGCGGCCCCCGGCCGGGCTCGGCTGGTGTTCGTCCCGCGCGCGGCCGATGCGCCGGCCTCGGCGCCGCTGCCGCCCACGCCTGCGTCCAGCGCGGGAGCGGGGCGTTGAACCCCGCCGCCACCGCGCCGGTTTCGCCGCCCCGGCGCGAAAGCCGCCTGGAGGCCAGCGGCCTGCGCAAGACCTACGGTGCACGCACGGTCGTCAAGAACGTGCACCTGGCGGTCGGCGCCGGCGAGGTGGTCGGGCTGCTGGGCCCCAACGGGGCCGGCAAGACGACCACCTTCTACATGGTGGTGGGCCTGGTGCGCTGCGACGCCGGTGAGATCCACATCGATGGCGTGCCGGTGCACCGCATGCCGATCCACCAGCGCTCCCGCCTGGGCCTGTCGTACCTGCCGCAGGAAGCCTCGATCTTCCGCAAGCTGACGGTCGAGGAAAACATCCGCGCCGTGCTGGAACTGCGCTATGGACCCGACGGAAAGTCGCTGCCGGAGGCCGAGATCACGCGCCTGCTGGACGGCCTGCTGCACGACCTGAGCCTGACCGGCCTGCGCGACTCACCGGCGCCGGCGCTGTCGGGCGGCGAACGGCGCCGCGTCGAGATCGCCCGTGCGCTGGCCACCCAGCCTCGCTTCATCCTGCTCGACGAGCCCTTCGCCGGGGTCGATCCGATCGCCGTGATCGAGATCCAGCGCATCATCGGCTTCCTGAAGCAGCGCGGCATCGGCGTGCTGATCACCGACCACAACGTGCGCGAGACGCTGGGCATCTGCGACCGCGCCTACATCATCAGCGAGGGCGACGTGCTGGCCGAAGGCACGCCCGCGCACATCGTCGAGAACCCGGACGTGCGCCGGGTCTACCTCGGCGAACACTTCCGGATGTGACATGTCAGCCCCCCGGTCCATCCTCGATGTCTCCAGCCCGCGACGCGGCGGGCGCCTTGCCTGGGAGCGGCCCTGCGCCGTGGCGCCCGCGCGATGAAACCGACCCTCCAAGTCCGCCTCTCCCAGCATCTGGCGCTGACGCCGCAGCTGCAGCAATCGATCCGGCTGCTGCAGCTGTCGACGCTGGAGCTGCACCAGGAAGTCGAGCAGATGCTCGAACAAAACCCCTTCCTGGAACCCGAGGAGGACGCCACGCCCTTCGAGTTCGGCGCGCTCGACCGCAGCAGCGCCAGCACCCGCGAAGAGGCCGACGCCCCGGGCAGCGCGGTCGGCGAAGGCGGTGACGAGAGCACCGGCATGGACAGCGCGGAGTTCGGCACGACCGCCCGCGACGACTGGGAGAACGGCACCGAACGGGACGACTTCGACGGCATCCGCGAAACCCCCTCGGCCGGCGCAGGCAGCGGCGACGACGACTTCGAGCCCCAGGAGCGCGCCGGCAACGGGCCCAGCCTGCAGGACCACCTGCGCCAGCAGCTCTCGGGCATGCGCCTGTCGCCGCAGGACGCCGCGGCGGTGCACGTGCTGATCGAGTCGCTGAACGACGACGGCTACCTCGACGGCACGCTCGAAGACATCGTCGCGCGGGTGGCCGATGCGCTGGACCTCCACGGCGAAGAGGCCCGCGACGAGCTGTCCGACCAGCTGCGCTGCGGCCTGAAGTGGCTGCAAAGCCTGGAGCCCGCCGGCGTCGGGGCGCTGAACCTGGGCGACTGCCTGTGCCTGCAGCTGCGCCTGCGCCCGGCCGGCCCGGAGCGCGACTGCGCGATGGCGATCTGCCGCGGCCACCTGGATCTGCTGGCCCGGCGCGACCTGCGCAAGCTGGCCGCCGCCACCGCCAGCGACGAGGCCACCGTCAAGGCGGCGCAGGCGATGATCGTCGCCTGCGAGCCCAAGCCGGGGCGGCCGTTCGCCAAGGCCGAGAGCCTGATCGTCGTGCCCGACGTGATCGTCGTGAAATCGGGCCGCAACTGGAAGGTCACGCTGAACCCCGACGTGATGCCCAAGCTGCGCGTCTCCGACCTGTACGCGCAGGCGATCCGCGGCCAGCGCGGCGGCGGCAGCCTGTCGGCGCGGCTGCAGGAAGCGCGCTGGTTCATCCGCAACATCCAGCAGCGCTTCGAGACCATCCAGCGCGTCTCGCAGGCCATCGTCGAGCGGCAGAAGGCCTTCTTCAGCCACGGCGAGATCGCGATGAAGCCGCTGGTGCTGCGCGAGATCGCCGACGAACTCGGGCTGCACGAATCCACCATCTCGCGCGTGACCACCGCCAAGTACATGGCCACGCCCTACGGCACCTTCGAGCTGAAGTACTTCTTCGGCTCGTCGCTCAACACCGATGCCGGCGGCAATGCGTCGAGCACGGCGGTGCGCGCGCTGATCAAGCAGTTCGTCGCGGCCGAGAACATCGCCAAGCCGCTGTCCGACAGCCAGATCGCCGAGATGCTCGAAGAGCAGGGCATCCAGGTCGCGCGCCGCACGGTGGCCAAATACCGCGAGGCGCTCAAGATCGCGCCCGCCAACCTGCGCAAGGCCCTATGAATCCCGCTCCGCCCGGCGCCACGCCGCGCCGTGTCCAGCGCGAGCGCGCGGCGCGCTCGTCGGTCACCACCGGCACGCTGTTCCTGCCCTGCGCCGCCGGGGTCGAACCCTGGCTGCTGGAGGAATGCACCCGCCTGCTGCCCGCCGGCACGCCGATCGAGGCCGGCCGCGGCGGCGTCTACGTCAGCGGCAGCCTGGCCGACGCGATGCGGCTCAACCTCGGCAGCCGGCTGGCGCAGCGCGTGCTGTGGCAGGTCGTGGACGGTCCGTACCGCGACGAGCACGACCTCTACGACCTGGCGTGCCACGTGCGCTGGGACGACTGGATCACCCCGCGCCACACGCTGCGCGTCGACACCTCGGCCTGGCGCTGCCCGTTGCAAAGCCTGAACTTCGCCGCGCTGCGCATCAAGGACGCGGTCTGCGACGTGATGCGCGACGCCACCGGCGAGCGGCCCAGCGTCGACACCCGCTCCCCCGATCTGGCGCTGGCGCTGCACCTCGGTCCCGACCATGCGTCGCTCAGCATCGACTTGTCCGGCGAGGCCTTGTTCAAGCGCGGCTGGCGCGAGGTCAAGGGCGAGGCGCCGCTCAAGGAGACCCTGGCCGCGGCGATGCTGGCGGCCGCCGGCTGGCAGGGCCGCGAGCAGGACGGCGGTCTGCTCGACCCCTGCTGCGGCGCCGGCACGATCGCGATCGAGGCCGCGCAGATCGCCTGCGGCATCGCGCCCGGGCTGCAGCGCCGCTTCGCGTTCGAGCGCCTGCTGCCGTTCCGCGAGCACCAGGCAGCCTGGCGCGAGATGAAGCAACAGGCCGAGGCCGCCGTCCACGCGCCGGCGGTACCGATCTGGGCCGGCGACGTGAGCTTTCGCATGACCGACTTCGCCACCCGCAACGCCGAGCGCGCCGGGGTGCTCCAGGCCATCGAGTTCAAGACCGCCGACGCGCTGCAGCGCCCGGCGCCTGCGGCGCACGGCACGATCCTGATGAACCCGCCCTACGGCGAGCGCATCGCGCCCAAGGGGCAGGGCTCGAACCGCTTCGCCGAGCGCGACAGCACCGGCGAGAAATTCGAAGGCGCGGCCGACGCGGGCGAGTTCTACGCCCGCCTGGCCGCCCACTGGAAGAAGGGCTACGCCGGCTGGACAGCCTGGGTGCTGACGCCCGAGCCCAAGCTGCCGACGCTGATGCGGCTCAAGGAGAGCCGGCGCGTGCCGATGTGGAACGGCCCGATCGAGTGCCGGATGTTCCGCTTCGACCTGGTCAGCGGCTCGATGCGCAAGGACGCGACGCCGCCCTGAGCGGCGCGACGTTCAGGCCGCCTCGGCGGCGATCTGCCGCAGCGCCTGCTCGAACACCTCGGGCGGCTGGCCGCCCGAGATCAGGTGCCGGTCGTTGATGATGATGGACGGCACCGAGTGGATGCCTGCCTGCTGCCAGCGCGCCTCGTCGGCCCGCACCTCGGCGGCGTAGCGGCCGCCGTCCAGCACCTCGGCCGCCGCCGCGGCGTCCAGCCCGGCCGTGGCCACCGCGCGCAGCAGCACGTCGCGCGCGCTCACGTTGTCGCCGTCGGTGAAGTAGGCCCCCAGCAAGGCCTTCTTCAGCGCCCGCTGCGGCGCCGCGCCCAGCGTGCCGGCCCAGTGCAGCAGGCGGTGGGCATCGAAGGTGTTCCAGACCCGACGGCGGCGCTCGATGCGCATGTCGAAACCGACCGCGGCGGCGCGCTGGCTGATCTGGGCCTGGTTGGCGCGGACCTGGGCCTCGTCCACGCCGTACTTGCGCGTGATGTGCTCCAGCATGTCCTCGCCCTCGGGCGGCATCTGCGGGTTCAGCTCGAAGGGCTCGAACTGCAGCGTGACCGGCCCCAGCTCGCCGCCCAGGCGCTCCAGCGCCGTTTCCAGCGAGGCCAGTCCGATGGCGCACCAGGGGCACACCACATCCGAAACAAAGGAGATTTTCATGGCGCGATTCTGCGTCGGTTCGACAACAGGCGTGGCCTGTAAGGAAACCCCCTCGGCCGACGACCACTGCCCAGCAGTGCGACCATCCCGCCCTTCGCTCCCCCTTTCTTCCTCCGGAGACCGCCATGACCCTCGCCCCTGTCCGCCGCCGCAGCGTCCCGCTGCTGCTGGCCACCACCCTGATGCTGGCCTCGGGCTGGGCCCAGGCGCTGACGCTGGCGCCCTACAGCGCTGCCGCCTTCGCCAAGGCGCAGCAGGCCGGTGCCGCGGTCGCGCTGCACTTTCACGCCAGCTGGTGCCCGGTCTGCCGCGCCCAGGACAAGGTCTTCCAGGCGATGGCGGCCGACCCGAAGTCGCCCGCGGTCCAGGTGCTGGTGGTGGACTACGACACCGAACTCGCGCTGAAGAAGCAGATGAAGGTCCACCAGCAGTCGACCGTGATCGTCTTCAAGGGCACCCGGGAGACGGAGCGCATCGTCGGCGAGACCCAGCCCGAGGCGCTGACGATGGTGCTGCAGTCCGCCCTCTGAACCGCTTGCCGAAGAGTCCCTCGCGATGACCACGGTTCCCGAAGCCGGCCTGAGCCTGCTGGCCGGCGCGCTGACCACCCTCAGCCCCTGCGTCTTCCCGCTGCTGCCGCTGGTGCTGGGCAGCGCGCTGCAGCGCCACCGCGCCGCGCCGCTGGCGATGGGTGCCGGCATGGCCGCTGCGTTCGCGCTGCTGGGCCTGCTGGTGGGCGTGGCCGGCGATGCGATCGGCCTGGACCCGGCGCGGGTGCGCAGCGCAGGCGCGGGGCTGATGGTGGCGTTCGGCCTGGTGATGTGGATCCCGGCGCTCAACGCGCGGTTCACCGCCTGGATGACGCCGCTGGCCAGCCGGGCCGACCGCGCCGCCGCCGGCCTGAACCCCGGCTCGCTGTGGAGCGCGTTCGGCCTGGGCGCCTTGCTGGGCCTGGTTTGGAGCCCCTGCTCGGGCCCGCTGCTGGGCTCGGCGCTGACCCTGGTCGCCAGCCAGGGCGGCGCGGCGCGCGGCACGCTGCTGCTGGCCTTGTTCGGCACCGGTGCCGCGACGCCGCTGGTGCTGGCGGCCTACGCCAGCCGCGCCGGCTTCGGCCGCGCCCGCAGCTGGGTGCTGGACCACGCCGACCTGCTTCGGCGCGGCTTCGCCACGCTGATGCTGCTGATGGGGCTGGCCATCCTGACCGGCGCCGACCACGTGCTGGAAACCGTCGTCAACAACCACCTGCCCGACGCCTGGCTGCTGTGGAGCACGAAGTTCTGAACCCGTGCGCCGCGGCCCTGGCCCGGCGCGATCCGGGTCGCCCGAAGACGGCGCCGTCGGCTCAGCCCTTCTTCAGGACCACGTGCGTGGCGTGCTCGGACGGCACGTGCTCGACGCACCGGTAGCCCAGCGCCACCAGGTCGATGCCGCCCAGCAGACTCTCACCCGAGCCCAGGAGCACGGGCGAGATGGCGATGTGCAACTCATCGATCAGGCCGGCGAGCAGGTACTGCCGCACCGTGCTCACGCCGCCGCCCACCCGGATGTCCTGGCCGACGGCCGCCTGCTGCGCCTTCTCCAGTGCCTCATGAATGCCCCCCGTCACGAAATGGAAGGTGGTGGCGCCTTCCATCGTGATGGAGGCGCGCGGGTGGTGCGTCAGCACGAACACCGGGACGTGATAGGGCGGGTTGTCTCCCCACCAGCCCTTCCAGTGGTCGTCCGGCCACGGCCCGCGAACCGGGCCGAACATGTTGCGGCCCAGGATCCAGGCACCGATGTTCTGAAAACCTCTGGCTGCAAACCGGTCATCGACGTTCTTGGCGCCCGACGCGCCACCGTGCATCTTCTGGAACGTGTCCGTCGTGAACGCCCATCGATGCAGGCCCGCGCCCCCCACCCCGAGCGGGTTGTCCAGGCTTTGATCGGGCCCGGCGCCAAATCCATCGATCGAAATCGAGAAGCTTTCAACTCGCACGCGGGACATGTTCGCCTCACTTCCTTGACTGCCCGACAACCCGGCCAAGCGGCGCGCTGTCCTCAGCGCATCCGTCCTGAGCGACTGTCGGGCGACCCATGATCTCACCTTGCCACCAGCGACAGCGTATGGGCATCGCGGGCCAGACGCCAGCGGCCGTCCGCTTGCTTTCGGTAGACCGTCATGCGGTGCCCGGCGAGTTGCGTCGATTTTCCAGCGGCGCGCGGGGTCACGACCAACGCATCCCGGCTCCAGGTGTAGGCGACGTCGCCGGCCACCACGACGTTTTCCAACTCGCTGATGCAACGTATCCGAACCTGTTGGTGCGCGGCCGAGAAGTGGGTGGAAAACCCGTCCCTGTCCAACGGCGCCTGGCCCGGACTGAGAAACACGACATCGTCCGCCATCAAGCTGAGCAAGCGCGCCAGATCGCCGGCGTTGACCGCGTCGATCCAAGCGGAATGCACCTCGCGGATGGCTTGTGCATCTGGTTCCATTTGAAACCTCCGTTGCCTAGCGCCCAACTTGACCTGCAGCAGAGTCAAGCGAATCTGCGCGCTCTGCTGGATTGAGAGCAATTGCGATTATTGCGCCGCACTGCAGTGACCTGGCTTGGCCATCTCGAGCTTGGCGATATCTGCTTTTCCTTGCTCTTCAGGGATGGGCTCAAGCCCCGCACCCCCCACGAATACGCCCATTTTAATGAATTGTCGAATGAAATAATTCTTACCGGCCGCAAACATCAGCTCAAGGGTATTTGGTGAAAACTCAGATTCTGTGTCTATTTTGTGATTCTTGCCGCCCTCAACTTCCGTATAGAAAAACACATCCGGCGCACTCTCGCCGATGCACTTTCCATCAATCCAGACATCTTT
Source organism: Ideonella sp. sgz306126 (assembly GCF_056032705.1). NCBI lineage: Bacteria > Pseudomonadati > Pseudomonadota > Betaproteobacteria > Burkholderiales > Sphaerotilaceae > Ideonella > Ideonella sp. sgz306126. The sequence continues at coordinate 530,645 of NZ_JBVYWP010000002.1, read as the reverse complement.
CTTGAGAGCCTTGCCAAGGAAGCTGTCGCGATAAATGTAAACACCCGCATTCCCCTGGCTAGGTGGGTTGAACTCCTTCGCCTTGGCCGACTCGGCCGGTGAGGCCATGTCTACGGATGCACATCCCGAAATAAAAAACATAGCTGCAAGTGCAGCGACGGGACCGGTTTTCATTGAGTTGACTCCTCGATTGATTATTGATGATTTGAGCTGATCAATGCCCGCTCACGGCAATAAGCGAATAACGTTCAAGATGAGCGGCTTCGCGCAGGTTGGCGCGCGAGGTCGACCGGCCCGCAGGGTTGGTCATCGGGCTCACGTGCCCGCCATTTCCATGACTCGGCAAACCGTTCTCCAGTTGCGATCAGTCATTGGGACGCCCAGCAGCCTTTCAGTGCTCGCGGCAAGTTTCGATCTACCAACACCCTCAGGCGCATGCTGAAAAAAGCCAGGTTATGCATAACTAGGCAGCGGCTTTGTGGAAATTCAAGTACGAAGCCATAGCATCTTCAATTTGCCTGATACGCTTTGGCATGATTACAATTAACTCATGTTGGTTTTTTTGGTGGAGCTTTAGAAACTCTTCTTGAGACCCGCTGTCAGCCAAGGCTTTTCCATCTGAATTGAAACCAATGATTCTTATGGCGGCCTCATGGAACTCATTGAGCAACTGATAAACGCCGTGCTTAGGATGAAACAGAAACTTTGACTCATTAAACGCTGGTGTAAAAGCGTTTGCAAGCTTCATAAAGTCTTCGTTTTTGAATGACGCATTAGCGTTGTGAAGTGCCGCATAGAGGGCAAGAGTTTTGTCGTAGACATTGAACCTTTTGTTATAGAGGTCGAGTCGGAGTTTTTGTTTGTTGGTTTTGAATTGCTGATATGCGATGTACGCAACCACCACTGCGGCGATAACTGGCGTGATCGCCACTAAGCAGTTAACTAGACCGCTGTAATTTTCTAGATAAGGCATTGAGTCTCCACAGATAAGAGGCCTAAATCGGCTGATTTAATGATCTTGGACATATTGACCCAAATGTCGGGCACATTTTATTTTCTCTGCGCTGGCGCTGGCGCTGGCGCTGGATGCGGATCAGGTCCGCATCCATATGCGAATTCAACTTCGCGACGATAATCGAATAACGAAGACCATCCGATAAATTTGCGGCGTTGCTCAACCTTTGCCGCGTCATCCAGCGGCGCAAACTCGAACTGGCATTTTCCTTTCACTTTCATTTGCGTGCCATATTCTTGCGGTAGCCCCTTCGCAACCGCCAGACGATCAGATAAGTAAGCCATGAGATCGCCCTTCATCTGCCCGGCAGCAACCAGAGCTTTCATCCGGAGAAGTATGGTGCGCTGGAACTCCCTGTCCTCATCGGCGTGCTGTACAAGGAGCCACGCATCGAAAACCGCCTTGTCGCCGCTTTTCGAGGCCTCCGGCCAGCCGCACGTCAGAACGAGCGCTTTGAGGCGTTTCGTATTGACACGATCGACCGCTTCTACGCTGCTCATCAAGCGGCCGTCGCCGGCCTGCGCCTGTGATCTGACGGCCTGATCAGAATTCGCCATTTGCGCTAGCTCGCCGGCATACAAGTCGCATACGGATGCCCGCAATGAGTCCGCCGCACTGGATTCCAAAGGCAAAATACCGGCTGCAATCAGCGCCGTTAGTGTCATCAATATGCGTAGCATCACATTCGGCCAGGATTAAATAGGCGTGCGCAACCGCTTCATGGCAATAAGCCGGAAGAGGGGTTAACCAAATCTTTTGCGACGCCCGAACTTTTTTTAAATAATCGAACACATCCCTTGTGCGAACGAATCCTATGTCAAAGGGGCGGCTGACGGGAGGTGGTTTTATCCGTAACCGTCGCCGTAGCCACTTGTCCAGTTCAAGTGTGATCGAATGCGCTACAGGTCGCCAACATGAACCCCATGCCGCCGCCGGGCCGTCTGCGTCGCTGACCGTCGAAACTGACAGCTTGTGGCCCGGACCCTGCTCGGCTGCTCGCACTCTGGCGCCGCCTCACCACGCCGAGCGCAGCCGCGCCCGCAGGTCCAGCGGCGGCGGGGTCGGCGGGCCGCGCAGGGCGTCGGCCAGGGCCTGCTGCTCGGCGGCCGCGGCGCGGGCGCGCTGCGCCGGGCCGTCGAGCTCGAAGCAGGGCAGCAGGGCCTCGGGCAGGAAGCGGCTGCGGCCGCCGTAGAGGTGGCGGTCGCCCAGCGCCCGCTGCTGCGTCACGTAGAAGCGCTGCGGCACGATCAGCTGCAGGTGGCGCCGGGCGCGCGTCATGCCCACGTAGAGCAGGCGGCGCTCTTCTTCCAGCTGGGCGGCGTTGCCGGTGGCGAGGTCGGACGGCAGGCAGCCGTCGACCACGTTGAGCAGGTACACCGCCTGCCACTCCTGGCCCTTGGCCGAGTGCAGGGTGGACAGGATCAGGTAGTCCTCGTCGCGCAGCGGCACGCCCGATTCGTCGCTGGTGGCCTCGGGCGGGTCCAGCGTCAACTCGGTCAGGAAGCGCTCGCGGCTGGCGAAGCCGGCGGCCAGCTGCTGCAGTTGCTGCAGGTCGAGCCAGCGCACCGCATGGTCGTCGGCATGCAGGCGCTGGAGCTGGGGCTGGTACCAGCGCAGCACCTGGGCCAGTTCGCCCGGCCAGGCGGGCGGCTGGTCGCGCAGGTCGCTGCAGAGCCGGGCGAAGGCCGCCAGGTCCGACCGCGCGGCGGGCGGCACGCGTGCGGCCAGCAACGCGGCAAAGGGGTCGTCGGCCGAGGCCGCGGCATCGAGCAGCTGGCGCGCGCGGGTCGGGCCGATGCCCGGCAGCAGCGTCAGCAGCCGGAAGCCGGCCAGGCGCTGGCGCGGGTTGTCGGCCCAGCGCAGCACGGCCAGCAAGTCCTTGATGTGGCCGGCTTCGAGAAACTTCAGGCCGCCGAACTTGACGAAGGGGATGCGCCGCCGCGCCAGTTCCAGCTCCAGGGCCGCGCTGTGGCTGCCGGTGCGGAACAGCACGGCCTGGCCCTTCAGCGCCAGGCCGCCTTCGCGCAGCCGCAGCACCTCGTCGGCGACCCAGCGGGCCTGCGCGCCGTCGTCGTCCACCGTCACCAGCAGCGGCTTTTCGTCGCCGGGCTGGTCGGTCCAGAGCTGCTTGGCGAAGCGCTCGGGGGCCAGCGCGATCACCGCGTTGGAGGCGTCGAGCAGCGGCTGGCTGGCGCGGTAGCTGCGGTCCAGCGTCAGCGTGCAGGCGGGGGGCGCGAAGCGGGCCGGGAAGTCGAGGATGTTGCGGACCTCGGCGGCGCGAAAGCCGTAGATCGCCTGCGCGTCGTCGCCCACCACGGTCAGTCCCCGGCCCTGCGGCTTGAGCGCATGGAGGATGGCCGCCTGCAGCCGGTTGGTGTCCTGGAATTCGTCGACCAGTACCTCGTCGAAGCGCGCGCCGATCCGCGCCGCCAGCGCCGGGCTGGCCTGCAGCATCTCGTGCCAGTAGAGCAGCAGGTCGTCGTAGTCCAGCGCCTGCTGGTCCTGCTTGGCGGCGACGTAGGCGTTGAACAGCCGCCGCAGCGCGTCCTCGTGCGCCAGGTAGGCGGGCCAGTGCTCGCGCAGCAACGCGCCCAGCGGCTGCTGGCTGTTGACGGCGCGCGAGTAGATCGCCAGGCAGGTGGCCTTGAGCGGAAAGCGCTGCTCGGCCGAGTCGGCGACGCCGGTCTGCTGGCGCACCCAGCCCATCAGGTCCTCGGCGTCGCCGCGGTCGATGATGCTGAAGTTGTCGGCCAGCCCGATCTCGCCGGCATGCTCGCGCAGCAGGCGCGCGCCGAGACCGTGGAAGGTGCCGGCCCAGGGCAGGGTCGGCGCAGCCAGCGTCGGCGCCAGGCCCAGCGCCTGGTGCAGCAGCCGGCCGGCGCGGCGGGCCAGCTCCTGCGCCGCACGGCGCGAAAAGCTCAGCAGCATCAGCCGCTGCGGGTCGGCGCCGTCCAGCACCAGACGGGCCACGCGGGCGGCCAGCGTCAGGGTCTTGCCCGAACCCGCCCCGGCGATCACCAGCAACGGCCCGCCGCGGTGCGCCACGGCAGCCCGCTGCGCCGGGTTCAGCGCCGCGGCGGGATCGGGGGACAGGGTGGCGGAGGGTGCGGACAGCAGCACGATGGGGCCGCCGGTGCGGCAAGGGGCGACCCCCCAAGCATACTGGATGAATCCACAGACCCCGCCGGGCAGGCCGCCGGCGCGGGCTTACTTGGACCGGAAGTTGTCGTGGCAGCCCTTGCAGGCCTGGCCGGCTTCGCCGAAGGCGGTCTTGATCTGGGCCGGGTTGCCGGTCTTGGCGGCCGCGTCGAGCCTGGCCACCGCGTCCTGCATCTTCTGTGCGCCGGCCTTGAACTTCTCGGGCTGGCTCCAGACTTCGGGCTTGGCCTTGGTGTCGCCCAGGTCGGTCCCTTCGCCGAAGGCGGCCCAGGGCAGCTTGGACATCGTCGCGACGATGTCGGCGTTGGCGGCCACTGCAGCGGCATTGAACGGCACCTTGCCGGTCACCATCGCGCCGATGCGGCCGAAGTGCTCGCCCATCACGAACAGCGCGCTCTTGCGGTATTCGATCGCGTCATCGGTGTTCTTGAACTGTGAGTAAGCCGGCAGGGCGGCGACCAGGGCGGCGGCAGCGGCGGTGGCCAGAACCAGACGTTTCATGCATTTCCTCCGAAAGCGGCGGCTGCGCGGAGCGCAGTCGCGGGGTGGCAGAACGGGGCGCGACGCCGGCGCCAGCCGCCGTCGCAGGCGCAGTGTACGCAGGCCGGCACCGGCCTGCCGGGCGCGGGCCCAGGGCGGGCGCGACCCGGCAGGACAGGCCAGAATGGCGGCTGTCGCGGTCCGCGGTCAGGGGAGGCCTTCTTCGCCGCGTCCCCCGGCCGGCGACCGCGCCGGCGTGTCCCTGTTCGCCCCCCTGTTGCGGAGCCCTCGATGTCCCCAGCCCCCTTGCCTGCCGTGCCGGTCCGCGTCTGGGACCTGCCGACCCGTTTGTTCCACTGGCTTCTGGTCGCCGCCGTGGTGGCGCTGGTGATCACCGGGCAGGTGGGCGGCAACGCGCTGGTCTGGCATCTGCGGCTGGGCCTGGCCACCGGCGCGCTGCTGGTGTTCCGCGTGGTGTGGGGCCTGGTGGGCGGGCGCTGGTCGCGTTTCGCGGCCTTCGCGCCGACGCCGGGCGCCGTGCGGCGCTACCTCGCCGGCAGGCCGCAGGCCGGCGACCGCTTCGAGGTCGGCCACAACCCGCTGGGAAGCCTGAGCGTGCTGGCGCTGCTGCTGCTGTTGCTGGCCCAGGTGGGCACGGGCCTGGTGGCCGACGACGAGATCGCCACCACCGGGCCGCTGAACCGCTTCGTCTCGGAGGCCGTGGCCGGCCGCGCCACCACCTGGCATGCCGAGATCGGCAAGTTCCTGCTGATCGGCCTGGTGATGCTGCACCTGGCCGCGGTGGCCTTCTACCTCTGGCGCAGGCGGCTGAACCTGGTGCGGCCGATGATCACCGGCGACAAGCCGCTGCCGCCGGGCACGCCGGCCAGCGCCGACACGCTGGCCACGCGCTTGCTGGCGGCCGTGCTGCTGGCCGCCTGCCTGGCGCTGGCGGCGTGGATCAACGCACTGGGCAACGCCGGCTGAGCGCCCTCCCCCCCGTCGCCGCCATGCGCCTGAAGTCCAAGATCATCCTGTTGGCGATGCTGCCGCTGGTGGCGTCGATGGGCCTGATCGTCGTGGCCCAGCGCCAGCAGGAACACTTGCTGGCCCAGCGCCAGGAGGCGCTGGTGCGCAGCGCCTATCTGAACGAGGCCCGCAACGAGCTGCGCCACCTCACCGCGCTGGCGCTGTCGACCGTCAGCCCGCTCTACAACACCGGCCGCAACGACGACGAGATCAAGCAGCAGGCAATGCGCCGGCTGGCCGCGCTGGACTATGGCAGCGACGGCTACTTCTTCCTGTACGACTTCAACGGCGTCAACCTGATGCATCCGCGCCAGCCCGAGCTGGTGGGGCGCAACCTGCTGAAGCTGCGCGACGAGAACGGCGAGTTCCCGATCCAGATGATGCGCGACAAGGCGCTCGGCGGCGGCGGCTTCGTCACCTACAGCTGGAACAAGCCCTCGACCCAGAACCCGGCGCCCAAGATCGCCTACGTGACCTCGCTGGAGCGCTGGAACTGGTGGTTCGGCACCGGCATCTACGTGGACGACATCGATCAGGTCGTGGCCCAGCTCGACCTGGAACTGGCGGCGCGCACCCGCGCGACGATGAACTGGATCGGCGCCATCATGGGCCTGGGCCTGCTGCTGATCTTCGGCGGCGGGCTCTGGCTGAGCGTGCACGAACTGCGTCTGGCCGATGCCAAGCTGACCTTGCTGGCCCGCCAGGTGGTGGGCTCGCAGGAGGCCGAGCGCGCCTACCTGTCGCGCGAGCTGCACGACGGCACCAGCCAGACGCTGGTCTCGGTCAAGCTGCTGACCGAAGCGGCGCTGGAGCGCCTGCCCAGCGACAACACCGGCGCCCGGGCGGCGCTGACCCGGGCCGTCGAGCGCCTGAAGGAGGCGCTGGTCGAGGTGCGCGGCATGTCGCACCGGCTGCGGCCGGTGATGCTGGACACGCTGGGCCTGTCGGCCGCGCTGGGCCAGCTGGCCGAGGAGATGTGGGGCCTGTCGGAGACGCGGGTCACGGTGCGCGTCGACGGCCCGCCGGTCGACCTGCCCGAGGACATCAAGACGGTGCTGTTCCGCGTCACACAGGAGGCGCTGACCAACATCCAGAAGCATGCCGGCGCCTCGCGGGTCGAGCTGCGATTGGTGTTTTCCGAGGGCGGCGTGCAGTTGCAGGTGCAGGACAATGGCCAGGGCTTCGACACCGAGGCCATCGGGCGCCACCCCAGCCAGGGCATCGGGCTGCGCAACATGCGCGAACGCCTGGCGTCGATCGGCGGGCGCCTGAGCGTGCAGTCCCGCCCCGGGCTGACGGTGGTGAGCGCCGAAGTGCCTGCAACTGCGATCGAGCGATTTGCCCGTGTCTGACCCGTCCCCGCCCTCGAACGACCCGCGCATCCGGCTGATGATCGTCGACGATCACGCCGTGGTGCGCGACGGGCTCAAGGCCGTGCTCGGCCTGGTCGACGACCTGCAGGTCGTGGCCGAGGCCGGCAATGGCGCCGAGGCGCTGGAGCGCGCCCGCAGCCACCTGCCCGACGTGGTGCTGATGGACATCGGCATGAAGGGCGAGAACGGCATCGAGGTCGCGGCGCGGCTGCTCGACGACAACCCCGAGCGCGCGGTGCTGATGCTGACCATGCACGACGGCGTCGAGCATGCCCAGCGCGCGCTGAAGGCCGGCGCGCGCGGCTACGTGCTGAAGGACGCGCCGTCGGCCGAGATCGTCAGCGCGATCCACACCGTGCACGCCGGCGGCACCTACCTCAGCCCGGCGATCGCGCAGGCGCTGTTCCGCACGCCCACCGCGCGGCCGGTGCTGTCCGACCGCGAGCAGCAGATCCTGGTCTTCCTGGGCGAAGGGCAGTCCAGCAAGCAGATCGCCAACGCGCTGGACCTGAGCGTGCGCACGGTCGAATCGCATCGCCAGAGCATCCGCCGCAAGCTCAACCTGGCCGGCCAGGCCGAGCTGATCAAGTACGCCGTCGAACACGCCGGCAAGGCCGCTTCCGCCTGAGCCGGACCGGGCCGAACCGGACCCGACGGTACTCCCCCGGGTTTCCACCTTCCGGGTTTACGAGTGCGTAATGCCGCGCACGCGGGCTGCGTAGTCCGACGGTGGCGCGGGCGCGCCGCGGCGCGCACACTGCGAGCCCTGACACTGCCCTGCAGTGCGGCCTGGGCACCCCCGGCATGTGGCCGCGGGTGAGCAAATTCAACAATCTGGAGACCGACGATGAAATTGGTTGCGATGTCCCTGAGCGCCGTGGCGCTGGCCTGCTCGATGTCCCTGGCGCATGCCGCCGACCCGATCAAGATCGGTGTCTCCGGCCCGTTCACCGGCGGTTCGTCGTCGATGGGCGTGAGCATGCGCGACGGCGTTCGCCTGGCCACCGACGAGATCAACAAGGCCGGCGGCGTGCTGGGCCGGCAGCTCCAGCTCGTCGAGCGCGACGACGAGGCCCGCAACGAGCGCGGCGTTCAGATCGCCCAGGAGCTGATCAACCGCGAGAAGGTGGCCGCCACCGTCGGCTTCATCAACACCGGCGTCGCGTTGGCTGCCGAACGCTTCTATGAAGAAGCCAAGATCCCGGTGATGAACAACGTCGCCACCGGCACCATCATCACCCACCAGTTCGACAAGCAGCCCGACAACTACATCTTCCGCAATGCCGCGGCCGATGCGATCCAGGCACCGATGATCGTCGACGAGGCCATCACCCGCCGGGGCTTCAAGAAGGTCGCGATCCTGGCCGACTCCACCAACTACGGCCAGCTGGGCCGCCAGGACCTGGAGAAGGCGCTGACGCTCAAGGGCATCAAGCCGGTCGCCGAAGAGAAGTTCAACATCGGCGACGTCGACATGACGCCGCAGTTGCTGAAGGCCAAGGAAGCCGGCGCGCAGGCCATCCTGACCTACGGCATCGGCCCCGAGCTGGCGCAGATCGCCAACGGCATGACCAAGCTGGGCTGGAAGGTGCCGATGATCGGCAGCTGGACGCTGTCGATGGCCAACTTCATCGACACCGCCGGCCCGGGCGGCGAAGGCGCGCGCATGCCGCAGACCTTCATCCAGGAGCCGACGACGCCCAAGCGCCAGAGCTTCATCATCAACTACCTGCGCACCTTCAAGCCCAAGGACAACCGGATCGACTCGCCGGTCTCGGCCGCGCAAGGCTACGACTCGATCTACCTGCTGGCCGCCGCGATCAAGCAGGCCGGCAGCACCGACGGCCCCAAGGTCCGCGCCGCGCTGGAAGACCTGAAGAGCCCGGTGGTGGGTGTCGTGACGACCTACAACCACCCCTTCACCAAGGCCGACCACGAGGCGATCACCGCCAACATCCCGGTCTTCGGCGAGGTCAAGGGCAATCACGTGATCTATGCCTACGAGGCCGACCAGAAGGCGGCCTCCGAAGTGCGCGTGAAGGACGTCAACGCCAAGGGCGCGCTGAAGAAGTAAGCGCCTCGCGGGCCGGCGCCGCGCCGCGCCGGTCCGCCTTCTTCCCACACCCGCCGGGTCTCCGGCGGGCTCGCCTTCGCGACTCCGGGCCACTGCCATGCAGATCCTCACCCAACTCGTGTTCAGCGGCATCGCGCTGGGCATGATCTACGCTGTCATCGCCTTCGGCTATCAGCTCACCTTCGCCACCTCCGACACGCTGAACTTCGGCCAGGGCGACGCCTTGATGCTGGGTGCGATGGTGGGGCTGACCCTGGTCGGGCTGGGCGTCAACTACTGGCTGATGATCCCGCTGGTGTGCCTGTTCGGCGCGCTGCAGGGCGCGCTGGTCGAGCGCGTCGGCGTGCGCCCGGCGATCAAGATCAAGAGTGAGTTCGGCTGGATCATGTCGACCATCGCGCTGGGCATCATCTTCAAGAACGTGGCCGAGAACGTCTGGGGCCGCGACGACCGGAAATTCCCGTCGCCGCTGCCCGAGGCGCCGCTGCACGTGCTCGGCGCGAACGTGCTGCCGATGGAGCTGCTGGTGATCGGCGGCGCGGTGCTGATGATGCTGGCGGTCGAGATGTTCAACCGCAAGTCCATCTACGGCAAGGCCGTCGTGGCGACCTTCAACGACCGCGACGCCGCCAAGCTGATGGGCATCAACACCGGCCTGGTCATCACCTTCTCGTACGCGCTGTCGTCGATGTCGGCGGCCTTCGCGGGCGTGCTGATCGCGCCGCTGACGCTGGCCGGCCCCAACATGGGCGCCGCGCTGGGCCTGAAGGCCTTCGCCGTGGCCATCATCGGCGGCCTGACCAGCGGCATGGGCATCATCCTGGGCGGCATCATCCTGGGCGTCGCCGAGACGGCGACCGGCTTCTACCTGTCGACGGGCTACAAGGACGTGCCCGGCCTGGTGCTGCTGCTGATCGTGCTGGCGATCAAGCCGGCCGGCCTGTTCGGCAAATCGGCCATCAAGAAAGTCTGACGACCTTGCGGGACGACCCGCCCGAGCATCGCGACCTTGTCGCCAACGAACCCGACCGACCATGAAGAACGCAAAACAACTGCTCGCCGCCGCGATCGCCATCGCGGCGCTGGCGCTGTTCCCGCAGGCCGTGGGCAACCCGTACTACATCCACCTGGTCGAGACCATCATGATCTACGCGATCGTGCTGTTCGGCCTGGACATCGTGGTCGGCTACACCGGCCAGGTCTCACTGGGCCACGCCGGCCTGTTCGGCATCGGCGCCTATGCCTGCGGCGTGCTGATCATGAAGTACGACGCCGGCCTGTGGCTGACGCTGCCGACGGCGATCGCCGTCACCGCGGCCTTCGGCGCGGTGCTGGCGCTGCCGGCGCTGCGGGTCACCGGGCCGTACCTGGCGATGGTGACGCTGGCCTTCGGCACCATCATCCAGATCCTGATCAACGAGATGGATTTCCTGACCAACGGACCGATGGGCATCACGCTGAGCAAGCCCTCGCTGTTCGGCCAGGAGATGAACGAGACGCAGTTCTTCTGGCTCGTCGGCGCGCTGCTGATCGCGTCGCTGATCTTCGTGCACCGCGTGCTGCGCTCGCACCTCGGACGGGCCTTCGAGGCCTTGCGCGGCAGCCCGGTGGCATCGGACTGCATGGGCGTGTCGGTCTACCGCTACAAGGTCTACGCCTTCGTGATCAGCGCCGGCCTGGCCGGCCTGGCGGGCGCGCTGTACGCCTATTCCGAGCAGTACATCTCGCCCAACACCTACAACTTCGAGCAGACCGTGCTGTTCCTGCTGGCCATCATCATGGGCGGCCGCAAGACCCGCACCGGCGCGCTGCTGGGCGCGACCATCATCGTGATGCTGCCCAAGATGCTCGACGACGTCGTGCTGTTCCGCAGCGTCGCCGTGGTGCTGACGGTGCTGGTCGCGATCTCCGCCGGCGTGGCCTACAAGCGGGGCAAGGCCACGCCGCAGGCGGCGCTCATTCCGGTGCTGGGCAGTGCCGCACTGGCCGCGGTCTCGTTCAAGCTCGACTCGATGACCGACTGGCGGCTGTCGATCTTCGGCCTGATCACGCTGTTCGTCGTCTACTACCTGCAGGACGGCATCGTCGGCTTCGTGCGCACCGCCTTCAACCTGCGCGGCCACGCCGCCAGCGATGCCAGCGAGGCGGCGGCCATGGCCCCGAGCGGCGACGCGCTGAGCCACTCCGCCGGCGCGGCCGGCGCGACCTTGCTGGAAGCCAAGGGCATCCTGATGCAGTTCGGCGGCCTGAAGGCGCTGAACAACGTCGACCTGACCATCAAGCGCGGCAGCATCCACGGCCTGATCGGCCCCAACGGTTCGGGCAAGAGCACGATGATGAACGTGCTGACCGGCATCTACGTGCCCACGGCGGGCGGGGTCAGCTTCGACGGCCAGCCCCAGGCGGGCCGCACCTCGTCGCAGATCGCGCTGTCGGGCATCGCCCGGACCTTCCAGAACGTGCAGCTGTTCGGCGAGATGAGCGCGCTGCAGAACGTGATGGTCGGCCTGCACCACAGCTTCAAGAGCAACCTGCTGGACGTGGCCCTGCACCTGCCGCGCTACCTGCGCGAGCGGCGCGACAACAGCGTGCGCGCGATGGGCCTGCTGCGCTTCGTCGGCCTGGCCGACCTGGCCGGCGAGGAGGCGCGCAACCTGCCGTACGGCAAGCAGCGCGTGCTCGAGATCGCCCGCGCGCTGGCGCTGGACCCGCAGTTGCTGCTGCTCGACGAGCCGGCGGCGGGCCTGACTGCGCCCGACATCAAGGAGTTGCTGCGCATCATCCAGAAGATCCGCGAGCACGGCGTGACGGTGATCCTGATCGAGCACCACATGGACGTGGTGATGACCTTGTGCGACACCGTCTCGGTGCTCGACTTCGGCCAGAAGATCGCCGAGGGCCTGCCGGCCGCGGTGCAGGCCGACGAGAAGGTGATCGAGGCCTATCTGGGCGGCCAGGCGTCATGACGGCCCCCACGCCCTGCGCTTCGCGCCTTCGCCGCCCCCCGAAGGGGCGCGGCCCGGCACCGGACCGGCCTGTCCGCCGGCCCCTCCGATCGAACAAGGATTGACGTCCATGCTCACTATCAAGAACTTGAGCGCCGGTTACGGCAAGGTCCAGGTGCTGCACGGCATCTCCATCGAGGTGCCCCAGGGCCAGGTGGTGACGCTGATCGGCTCCAACGGCGCCGGCAAGACCACCACCATGCGCGCGATCAGCGGCATGATCAAACCCACCGGCGGCGAGATCCACCTCAACGGCCAGCGCGTCGACGGTCGCGAGCCGTTCCACATCGCGCGCCGCGGCCTGGCCCATTCGCCCGAAGGCCGGCGGGTCTTCGCCACCATGACGGTGGCCGACAACCTGCTGCTGGGCGCCTTCCCGCGCCTGACCGGCGCCCGCGCCAAGGGCGACGTGGCCGGCGACCTGGAACGCGCGATGGACTTGTTCCCGCGCCTGAAGGAGCGCCGCACGCAGCTGGCCGGCACGCTGTCGGGCGGCGAGCAGCAGATGCTGGCGATGGCCCGCGCGGTGATGCTCAACCCCGAGGTCGTGCTGCTGGACGAACCCTCGATGGGCCTCGCGCCCATCCTGGTCGACGAGGTGTTCCGCATCATCGAGCGCCTGAAGGTGCAAGGCGTCACGATGCTGCTGGTCGAGCAGTTCGCCGCGGCGGCGCTGGCCGTGGCCGACTATGGCTACGTGCTCGAGAACGGTCGCATCAACGTGCACGGCCCGGCCGAGAAACTGCGCAACGACCCGGCCGTGAAAGCGGCCTATCTGGGCGGCGGCCACTGAGCGGGCAGGCTCGTCCGATACTGGCACCTGTGGGTCGGACGTCGACCCGACCGAGGAGATCGATGATGGGCAGCAACGTTGAATTCCGGCGTCCCGACGGACAAACCGTTTCCGGCTACCTGGCCGAGCCGGACCCGGCCGCCGGTCCGGCACCGGCGGTGGTGGTGATCCAGGAATGGTGGGGCCTGAACGACCAGATCCGCGGCGTCGCCGATCGCCTCGCCAGCGCCGGCTACCAGGCGCTGGTGCCCGACCTGTACCGCGGCAAATCCACCGTCGAGGCGGAGGAAGCCCACCACCTGATGAGCGGGCTGGACTTCGGCGATGCCGCCTCGCAGGACATCCGCGGCGCGGTGCAATATCTGAAGGGCCGGGCGCCCAGGGTCGGCGTCACCGGCTTCTGCATGGGCGGCGCGCTGACGCTGCTGGCGCTGGCGAACGTGCCCGAGCTCGACGCCGGTGTCGTGTGGTACGGCTGCCCGCCGCTGGAATACCTGACCGCCGCCAACATCAAGGTGCCGGTGCTGGGCCACTGGGCGACGCAGGACCAGTTCTTCGCGATCGACACCGTCGACGCGCTGGAAAAGCAGCTCGGCGCCGCCGACGTGCGCTTCCAGTTCCATCGCTACCTGGCCCACCACGCCTTCGCCAACGAAACCGCCGTCGGCCCGGGCCGCATCCCGGCCACCCAGTACGACCCGGTCTGGGCCCAGCAAGCCTGGGACCGCACCCTCCGTTTCCTAGGCCAGCACCTGGGCTGAGGCCGGACCGAGCAAGCCCCTGCGGGCTTGCGAGTGCCTGCCGAAGCGCCCGGGCATGCAAAGCCCGGGCGTGGGGTGCGAACGCACAGGCCGGACCGAGCAAGCCCCTGCGGGCTTGCGAGTGCCTGCCGAAGCGCCCGGGCATGCAAAGCCCGGGCGTGGGGTGCGAATGCACAGGCCGGACCGAGCAAGCCCCTGCGGGCTTGCGAGTGCCTGCCGAAGCGCCCGGGCATGCAGGCCCGGGCGTGGTGGGGTGCGAAGGAGCAGACTGGGTCAGGCCTCGGCGTCAGAACAGCTTGCCGGCCAGGAAGGTCACCCCGGTCATCAGCGTCCAGCCGCCCGAGGCGGTGCTCAGGCCTTTGCTGACGGCCACGTCCAGCGCCAGGCCGCGGCGTGGCGCGAAGCTGGCCGCCAGCAGCGCCTGGCCGGTGCGGGCGGCGCCGGGCTGCTCGGTGCCCGAGAGCTCTCCCGACAGCCCCCACTGCGCGTCCAGATTGCGCGACAGCGCGGCCGCCCACGCGGTCTGCCAGCGGCCCTGACCGGCCGGCGCCGCCCCCAACCGGGTGGCCATCAGGTTCAGGTCGAGGTGCCAGGCCTGGGCAAAGTCGCTGCTGTAAATGCCGGTCAGGCCCAGGTCCCGTGCGCCGCTGCCCAGGCCGGCGGCAGCGGTCGGTTGCTTGACGCCCAGTTCCGCCCCGAAGGCCGACGCGTCGTCCATGGCCCAGCGGTGTTTGAGCACCAGGCTGGTGTCACCGCCGCCGTGGACCCGGGAGCCGTCGGCATCGAGCTGCCACACCTGCGCGTCGCCGCTCAGGCGCAGCCCCCAGTCGGGCGTGAACGCCAGCTTCAGGTCGTAGGGCAGGCTGTCGCGACGCAGCGGGTCGTCGGCGCGGGCGCGCTGCAGGCCGGCCTCGATCTCCAGCCAGCCGGGCGCCGACAGCGCGGCCGGGGTCGACACGCTGGGGCGGTAAGGCGTGACATCAGGCGCCTCCTGGGCGTGCGCCGCCGGCATCGCCACCACGGTGGCCAGAGCCAGCTGGCGCGCCGCCATCATCGCGGCCCGGCGGGGGGTGAAGGAACCGGGCGGGCACCGGGCCTCAGGGTGATGGGCAGAACAACACATCGACCGCCAGTATCGCCGGCCCGCGCACGTCGGCGGCGCCGAGCCGGTGCTCACGCCATGAAGTGCTTCCACGCGTAGAGCAGGATCAGTGCACCGATCACCGACATCACCAGTCCCGCCGGGTGGACCAGCGCGCCGTCGTCGGGCCGGCTGAACAGGCGGGCGATGAAGCCGCCGACGAACGAGCCGGCAATGCCCAGCACGCCGGTCATCAGCAGGCCCAGGTGCTCGGAGCCCGGCATCAGCAAACGCGCGATCGCACCGACGACGATGCCGATGATCAGCATCCAGAGGTAATGAAACATGTGACAGGCTCCCTGTGGAGGCGGCCGGGCCGCCGAGATTGAACAGCGTCGCAGCATGCCCCGGCGCCCGCGGGGACGCCAGCCGGCCTGACGGGGCGCAGTGCGATTCTTTGCACCGGCGTGGTGGCACGCTGACAGCGCTCGCCCGCGCCGCGGCATCCGCCCCCCGCGGCCGTGCTCAATCGCCGTGGGCCCAGCGGTGCTCCAGCACCAGCGCCACGCACAGGGCCGAGCCGATGCCGTACAGCAGCCAGGTGCGCCCGACCACGTACGGGAAGAACATCAGCACCAGACCCAGCACGACCGGCACGGACCGCTCGGCCCGGCGGCCCAGGCGATAGGCCGCCCAGCCGACGAGGCCGAAGACGAGCGAGCCCAGCAGATAGGCGGGGCTGGGCAGCGACAGGCCCATGGCGGGCAGGGAGGTGGACAGGTCCTTCATCGGCGGTCGACTCGCGGGCATGGGAAGGTGTCCATGATCGCAACAAATGCGCCGCGGCGCGAGCGGCGCGCTGCGGTCCCGGCCTGGGTTTAACATCGGCCTCGCCCCGCGCTGCCGGCGCCTGCCGCCACGAACGGCCCGCCTGCCGGCCAGCCGCGATCGGCTTCCTCTTCGTTCCGATGGATCGGCGTCCGCCGTTGTGCGCGGCGCCGGCACCGAGTTGTTGTCCGATGCGTCTGCTGCGCTCTGCCGTCCTGCGGCTGCTGGATCGAACCCGCAGCGCCGAACTCCCGCTGACCCTGCTCACTGCCGGCCTGATCGGCGTGCTGGGCGCGCTGTGCACGATCGGCTTCCGCCAGGGCGTCGAAGGCGCCGAGCGGCTGGTCTACGGCGAGGGTGGCGGCCTGGTCCGCATCGCCAGCCACCTGCCGCCGTTCTGGCGCCTGGTCACGCCCGCGCTGGGCGGGGTGCTGGGCGGCCTGGCGCTGGCCTGGGCCCGGCGGCTGTCGCATCCCGACGGCAGCAGCGACTACATGGAATCGATCGCGCTGGGCAACGGCCGG
Source organism: Ideonella sp. sgz306126 (assembly GCF_056032705.1). NCBI lineage: Bacteria > Pseudomonadati > Pseudomonadota > Betaproteobacteria > Burkholderiales > Sphaerotilaceae > Ideonella > Ideonella sp. sgz306126. Next base: position 514,523 of record NZ_JBVYWP010000002.1, on the reverse strand, counting down.
CTGGCCGTGCGCTCGTCGCTGGGACGGGCGTTGTCGTCGGCGCTGGTGGTGGCCAGCGGCGGCGCGATCGGGCGCGAGGGCTCGATGGTGCAGTTGTCGGCGCTGGCCGGCTCGCTGGTCGGGCGCTGGCGCCAGGCGCCGATGCCACGGCTGCGCCTGATGGTGGCCTGCGGCGCCGCGGCGGGCGTGGCGACGGCCTACAACGCGCCGGTCGCCGGGGCGCTGTTCGTGGCCGAGATCGTGCTGCATTCGGTGGCCATCGAAAGCCTGGGGCCGCTGATCGTCTCGGCCGTGACCGCCCACCTGACGCTGACGCGGCTGTTCGGCCTGCGGGCGACCTACCACATGCCGCCGATCGAGGTGCCGGGCGGCTCGGCCACGCTGGTGCTGGCCGGCCTGGGCCTGTTGGCCGGCGTGGGCGCGCCGCTGTACCGCGCGGTGCTCGATCAGGGCCATCGCCTGTTCGCGCGCTGGACGGCGCCGCTGTGGCTGAAGCTGGGGGCCGGCGGCCTGGTGGTGGGTGCGCTGTCGCTGCTCAGGCCCGAGGTCTGGGGCAACGGCTACAGCGTGGTCAACGACATGCTGCAAGGCCACTGGCTGTGGCAGGCCTTGCTGGTCGTGCTGCTGCTGAAGCTGGTGGCCGTGGCCGCCACCACCGGCTCGGGCGCGGTCGGCGGCATCTTCACGCCGACGCTGTTCGTCGGCGCCGCCGCCGGCGGGCTGTTCAGCACCGCGGTGCAGGCGCTGTCGCCCGGGCTGATCGCGGCGCCGGTCTGCGTCGCGACCGGCATGGGGGCGTTTCTCGCGGCCGCCACCCATGCACCGCTGACCTCGATCCTGATGATCTTCGAGATGACCGAGAACTACGGCCTGATGATGCCGTTGATGCTGTCCTGCGTGCTGGGCTACACCGTCTCGCGCGTGATCCGGCCCGACTCGATCTACTCCGATGCCGCCGGCCAGGCCCAGCCGACGCCGGCGGTGGCGATCGCCACCGATTTTCTGCGTACCGATGCCGCCACCATCGCCGAGGGCGAGAGCCTGCAGGCGCTGGAGCAGGTCTTCGTGCGGCACCGCCGGCCGCATGTCTACGTGCTCGATGCGGGCGAGCATTTCCTCGGCGCGATTTCGCTGCACGACCTGAACCCGCTGACCCGCAGCGCGCACGACGAGAAGGCCGCCTGGCCGCCTGCGCTGCTGCGCACCGACTTCCCCTCGGTGCGGGCCGACATGCCGGTCTGGCAGGTGCTGGAGACCTTCGCCACCCACCCCGGCGAGCGCCTGCCGGTGCTGGACGACGAGCGGCGGTTGCTGGGCTACGTGACCAAGAGCGACCTGGTGCTGATGTTCCGGGAGCGGCTGTCGCAGCTGCCCTGAGCGCGAGCCGCCGCCGCGCTACAGCGCCTGGCCGGCACGGCGGGCGGCCGTCACATGCGGCTCGCGCTCGCGCCCGGGGGGCGCGGCACGCGGCGCCGCGACGTGCCGTGGCGTGCGCCGCGGCGCGCTGACGGCCAGGTCCAGCCGCTCGCGCACCTCGGCCTGCACCGCCGGGCCGCTCCAGTAGTCGCCGTGTCCGGCGGGGCTGGCGTCGTGCTGGCTCAATCCGGGGAAGTGACCGGCCGTCCAGTCGCGGTGGCCGAGGGCGACCGGCAGCACGCCTTCCTGCGCGGCGGCGACGGTCTCGCCGACCGGAAAAGCATAGGCCAGCACCGCATCGTCGGCCGAATAAAAGCTCGTCGCGCGGCCGCCGGCGCAGGCCGCACCCAGGCCTAGCGCCAGCGTGTCGGCGGTCGCCTGCAGGCGACCCACCGGCACCGCGGCGGCCAGGTTCATCAGGCGCCGCACCTGCAGCCCGGCCTGGCCGCGAAGCAACCCCAGCATCTGCAGCGCGACCCGGTTGCCCATCGAATGCGCGACCACGTCCAGCGTCAGCCGGCCGCCCGAACAGGCGACCAGATCGACCACGATCTCGCGCAGCAGCGCGGCCGAGCGGTCGGCCAGCGGCAGCGCGAACGGGTAGAACGCCGGCCGGGCCAGGCCCCAGGTCGCGTCGCCGGGCCAGAACACCTGCACCTGGGTGGCGCCGAAGGTCCAGTCGCGGCCGGGCGCCACCTGCGCGGCCTGCAGCGCCTCGAAGCTGGCGTAAGCCGTGCGCGCCTCGTCGACCGTGTCGTTGTAGCCGTGGATCAGCACGATCAGGTGGCGGCAGCCGCGCAGCGCGGGCACCGCCAGCCAGGCGCGCAGCGGATCCAAGGTGCCGCCGGCATCGGCGCTGCGGCAGTTCAACTCGACGATGGCGCTCATTTGGCGGCGAGGCCGGCCAGCGACTGCGTGAAGTCCTTCGCGAACGGCGCCAGCAGGCCGCCCATCAGGCCGACGGCGAACGCCCGCGGCTCGGACAGCGCCAGGCTCTGCTTGACGGCCAGCTCGACGATCACCACGCTCATGCCGATGCCCAGCGCCTGGTTGAGGCGGCTCCACCAGAACTCGGCGCGCAGCTGAAAGCCGTCGAGCTTGCGTGCCACCAGGCTGGCCAGGCGCGCGCGCGCCTGCGCGGCATCGCTGGCCGCCTGGGCGGCGGCGGCATCGGCGGCCGGATCGGCCGCGCCGGGCGCCGTGGCGCGCAGATGGGCCGACACGTCCTGCACCGCGTGGGCGTGGCGGGTCCAGGCGCTGCGGTCCGCCGGCGCCACGCGGCCGACCGGCTGGCTGTCCTGGCGGGGTTCGAAGTCGGAGCTGGTCAGGAAGGTGAACAGGCGCGGGAACTTGTCGGGGTAATCCAGCGCGATCCGCGCCGCGGCCTGCACCTGGCCCATCAGCTTCTCGATCGACTGGCCGTACAGCACGCTGTCGTGCCGCTGGTCGCCGATCGCCAGGAACAGCAGCTCCGGCAGCACCTGATCCCGGCCGGCCCCCAGCCAGCGGCCGACCATCTGCTGGTGGAAATGCCGCCGCAGATCGACCAAGGCCTTGAACAGTTCGACGAAGGCCATCGCCACCGTGCCGGCCGCCGCCAGCACGCCGGCGTAGGCCAGCGCCTGCTGGGCCAGCGCGACGATGCTGGCGGTGACGGCGTCTGTGGCGGCCACCGTCCCGGTGGCGGCAAACACCGGCCAGGCGGACAGGACGACCGCGCCGCCGACCGCCACCAGCCCCCCCAACCGCCCGGGTCCTTGCACTGCCATCGCCACCTCCTGGTCCCGGCGCTGCGGGCGACCCCTTCGTCGCCGACCCCGCCGCGTGGCCGCAGCTTGGCAGCTTTCGGGGCCGCGCCCATCCCTAGGAGACCGGCCCGCAGCACGCTGGCCGCCGCCCCGTCGGGCCCAGCAGCACCTCATCCCGCCGAGCGCGCACCCGGTCGCAACAGCAGGTGCCAGGCGGGCCGAACCGGACTAGAGTGAAGCCCATCGACCCCACCCCGGCCGCAAGGAGACCCCCATGACGCTCAGCGAACAACTCGAACAGCTCGACGACCTGCACCGCCGCGGCGTGCTGACCGATGACGAGTTCGCCCGCGCCAAGGCGAGCACGCTGGCTTCGCCGGCGCCGGCACCGCTCCACCCCGGCCTGGCGGCGATCAACGGCTTGCGGCGCAGCCGCCACGACCGGTGGCTGGGCGGCGTGTGCGGCGGCCTCGCCGACAGCTTCGGCCTGGCGGCCTGGGCGTGGCGCCTCGGCTTCCTGCTGCTGCTGCTGTGCGCGGGCAGTGGCTTGCTGGTGTACGCGCTGATGTGGTTCTTCGTGCCGCTGGCGTCGGACACCGGCCGTTTCGGCGGCGATGCCGGCCCGCTGCACGCCCACTGAGCGCAGGCCCGCCATGACAAGCTTGCTGACCCTGCTGGCCTGGTGCCTGTTGCTGGTGCTGAGCTGGCCGCTGGCGGTCGCGGTGCTGCTGCTGTGGCCCGTGCTGTGGCTGCTGTCGCTGCCGTTGCGGCTGATCGGCATCACGCTGGAAGCGGTGTTCGCGCTGCTGCGCGCGATCCTGTTCCTGCCGGCGCGCCTGCTGGGGCGCTGAGCGCCGTTCAGAGCTGGTACGAGCGATCGAGCCGGTCCAGCTTTCGCAGCAGCGCGGGCCAGGCGATGCCGGCGCCCTGGCCCTTGGTCACCCTGCGCATCACCTCGGGCATGGTCTCGAGGATCCGGGGGTCGACCGTCACCAGTTCGCCGCCGGCCTGGGCGCTGATCTGGATCGCGCAGCTGCTCTCGAACGTGTACATCGACAGGAAGGCGTCGGCCACCGTCGCGCCCACGGTCAGCAGGCCATGGTTGCGCAGCATCAGGAAGGTGTTGTGCCCCAGGTCGGCCTGCAGGCGCGGCTTCTCGTCGTCGCGCAGGGCCACGCCTTCGTAGTCGTGGTAGCCCAGCGCCGGCACGACGAAGGTCGATTGCTGGCTGATCGGCAGCAGGCCGCCTTTCTGCGCGCTCACCGCCACGCCGGCCCGGCTGTGGGTGTGCAGCACGCAGCCGACATCGGGCCGGGCGTCGTGGATGCAGCTGTGGATCGTGAAGCCGGCCGGGTTGACCGGGAACGGCGACTCGCTGAGCTGGTTGCACTGCTGATCGACCTTGATCAGGCTGGACGCGGTGATCTCGTCGAACATCAGCCCGTAGGGGTTGATCAGGAAATGGTGCTCGGGGCCGGGGATGCGCGCGCTGATGTGGGTGAAGACCAGATCGCTCCAGCCGTAGAACGCCACCAGCCGGTAGGCGGCGGCCAGATCGACCCGCAGCTGCCATTCGTCGGCGCTGACCTGGTCCTTGAGCGAAGGGATGTGCATCGTCTGTCTCCTGGAGGTGGGAACGAAGCGCCGGCTCTGCGGCGCGGCTGCACGGTGCAGGATACGCGAGCACGGCCCGCGCGGCTGTCGCTCAGGCGATCGCGAAGCGCGGGAAAACCCAGAGCTTGGCCTGGTCGAGCACCAGGGCGAAGCCGGCGCAGGCCAGCAGCAGGCCCGCCACCCAGGCCGGCGGCAGCGCGGCCATCAGCCAGCCCTGCCACGCCAGCAGGCCGACCCCCAGCACGTCGGCACCGCTCGCCAGCAGCATCCAGCGCGACGGCGCGAAGGCCCACAGGCGCGCGCCGGTGCGCAGCACGTAGAGGTTGGCCTGGTTGGTGAACACCAGCAGCAGGAAGACCACCGTTTGCAGTTGGCCCGCGCTCAGCGCCCGCGTGCCGCGGGCCCAGCCGTAGACCGAGAACGAGAACAGCAGCGACAGCAGCGCGAACAGCGCCGCCGCGCCGACCAGCTGCCGCACCGCCCAGCGCTGCGGCCGGGGCGCCGGCTGGACGCGGTCGCTGGCGATGCTCATCGTCACGAAATCGTTGGTGAACAGCAGCAGCACGATCAGCGTCGCGGAGATCACGAAGCCGCCGGTGAGCATCAGCCCGAGCGTGAGGAACGACGCCAGCTCCAGCGTCTTGAGGGTCTTGTTGAGCGTGTAGGTGAGCATGCGCCGGTGCACCTCGCGGCCGGTGCGCACGACGTTCAGCACGCCGGCCAGGCCGACGCCGGTCAGCACCACGCCGGCCGCGGCCTTGGCCACGTCGGTGGCGCTGGCCACCGCGATCCCCAGCTCGGCCTGGCGCAGCGCGGGCGCGTCGTTGACGCCATCGCCGGTCATGCCGGTCACATGGCCGGCCTGCTGCCATGCGACGATGAGCCGGTGCTTGTCCTCGGGCAGCACGCGGGCGTAGAGGTCGCAGTCCTCGGGCCGGCCGGCCTGCGCCTGGCAGACCCGCGTGCCCAGGCCGAGCTGGGCGCCGATGGCGCGTGCCGTCTCCTCGGCGTCGCCGGTGGCCATGCACACGCGCACGCCCAGCCCGCCGAGCTGGCGGATCAGCTCGGCCGCGTCGGCGCGCGGCGGGTCGGCCAGGCCGACCACGCCCAGCAGCTGCAGTGCGTCCACCGGGCCGGCGGCCACCGCGAGCACGCGGGCGCCGCCCTGCGCCAGCTGGCGCTGCGCGGCGTCCAGCGCGGCCTGCCCGGCGGCGTCCAGCCGGCACAACGGCCCGACGACGTTGGCCGCGCCCTTGAGCGCCTGCCACGGCGCGCCATCGACGCTGTAGTCGCCTTCGCTGCGGCGGGTGGCCGGATCGAACGGACGGAACGCGGTGCGCGGCGGCGCCGCGGCCAGCAGCCCGCGCTCGCGCGCCGGGCCCAGCAAGGCCAGATCCAGCGGGTCCTGCGTTGCGTCGTCGCTCGCCAGGGCCGCCGCGCGCAGCACCGCGGCTTCGTCGGCGCCGGGCGCCAGCGCGAGCGCGCCGGCATAGCTGAGGCGGTTCTCGGTCAGCGTGCCGGTCTTGTCGGACACCAGGGTGTCCATCGCAGCAGCCTCCTCCACCGCCGGCAGCCGCGTCACCAGCACGCCGTCGCGGGCCAGCTGCAGGCTGCTGAGCGCGGTGGCCAGCGTGTAGGTGGCCGGCAGCGCCACCGGCACCGACGCCACCAGCAGCATCAGCGAGAACACCGCCGTGTCGCCCCAGGGCAGGTGCTGCCACAGCGCATAGGCCACGACGACGACGACCAGCCCCGCGTCGAACGCGACCAGCCGCTTGACGATCGCGAAGATCGTGCGCTGCATGTGGCTGGGCGCGTCCGAGCTGCGCACCAGCTCGGCGGTGCGGCCGAAGAAGGTCCGGGCGCCGGTGGCGGTGACGCGGCCGCTGGCCTCGCCCTGGCGCACGATGGCGCCGGTGTAGGCCGGCTGCCCGGCCCCGGCGTCGACCGGCAGCGATTCGCCGGTCAGCGCCGCCTGGTCCAGCGACACCGCGCCGTCGTACAGCGCCAGGTCGGCCGCGACGATGTCGCCGGCGCGCACGTGCACGATGTCGCCCGGCACCAGCTGCTCGGCCGCCAGCGTGCGCCACCGGCCGTCGCGCAGCACCCGCGCGGTGACGTGCAGCTGCCGGCGCAGCAGCGCCAGCGCGTCCTGCGCCCGGTGCTCCTGGACGAAGGCCACCAGCGCGTTGAACACCAGCAGCGCGGCGATCACCAGCGCCTCCCAGCCGCGGCCCAGCAGCAGCTGCAGCGCGATCACCGCCTCCAGCATCCACGGCACCGGCGCCCAGAAGCGGGCCGCGAACTGGCGCCAGGCGGGCGGTGCCTGCCCGGCGATCGCATTGGCGCCGAACTGCGCCAGGCGACGCCCGGCCTCGGCCTCGGTCAGCCCGCTGGCCGGGTCGGTGGCGGGCAGCTCGGGTCCGGTGGACGGGCGAGGCGGGCCGCCGCCGGGCCGCGCCAGCGTCATGCCACCTCGTGCCCGGTGCGCGCCTGCCAGACCCGGTACCAGTCTTCGGCGGACAGCGGAACGTCGAGCGCCGCGGCCGCCTCGCGCAAGGCCTCGACGCGGCCCGACCCGGTGATCGGCAGCGGCCGGGCCGGGTGGCGCAGGATCCAGGCGTAGGCCACGGTCGCGGCGCTGACCCCGTGGCGCTGCGCCAGCTCGTCGAGCACGGCCCGCACGCGCTGGGCCGGCTCGTCCTGCCGCGAAAAGAGGCCGCCCCCCGCCAGCGGCGACCAGATCATCGGGCGCAGGCCGAGGTCGGTGCACTGCGTCAGCGTGCCGTCCGACAAGGCCTGCAGTTGCAGCGGCGAGAGCTCGATCTGGTGGGTCGCCAGCGGGTGCCGGCGGTGCAGCATCGCCAGCTGCGAGGGCGCATGGTTCGACACCCCGAAGCTCAGCACCTTGCCCGCCGCGCGCAAGGCGTCGAACGTCGCCGCGAGCTCGTCGGGATCCATCAGCAGGTCGGGCCGATGGATCAGCAGCAGGTCCACCCGATCGGTGCGCAGCGCGCGCAGCGAGGCCTCGACCGACGCGACCACATGGGCCCGCGAGCTGTCGTAGGACTTGATCGCATGCGCCGGGCGCTGGTCCGAGACGAGCTTGATGCCGCACTTGGTGACGATCTGCAGGCGCTCCCGCAGGCCCGGCGCCGCCGCCAGCGCGTCGCCGAACAAGGCCTCGACGCGGTAGTTGCCGTAGAGGTCGGCATGGTCGAAGCTGCTGATGCCGAGCTCCAGCGCCTGTTCGATCCAGCGCACCCGCGCCGGCACGTCCAGCTGCCACTCGGCCATGCGCCAGACGCCCGCGACGATCGCCGACAGCGAGAGGCCGCCGGGCACCAGCGGCACCATCGGGACGGCGCGACTCATCGCCGCGCCCCCCGGTGGGACGGGCCGGGGCGGCGGTCGGCAGACCTCACCGAACGATCGGACAGCGAACTCGAGTACGGCATGGCATTCCTGCAATCACGGTGATTTTTCGATTCTGCACCATCGCCTCCGGACCGGGCCCTGCCGCGTCCGGCCGCCGTTCTGCGGTCAGCGCGACGGCCGCTGCTCCGGCGCCTGTGCGGCCAAGGTGCTGCGCGGCAGCTCCGGCGCGGCGATCGGCGCCGCCAGCGAGGCCGACGCGATCGCCGCCTGCAGGCCCTGGATCTCCCGCTCCGGATCGCGGGCCTGCACGATGCCGCGCAGCACCGCGACGCCGGCGGCGCCGCACCGCACGGCCTCGTGGCTGCGCCGGGCGTCCATGCCGCCGATCGCCACCACCGGTTCGCGCAGGACCTGGCACCAGTATGCGAGGTTGACCGGGCCCTGCGGCCGCCACGGCATGTCCTTGGTCGTGGTGGCGTGGATCGGACCGCAGGCGATGTAGCTCGGCGCCAGCGCGCGGGCGCGGCACACTTCCCAGAAGCTGTGGGTGCTGAGCCCGAGCCGCAGGCCGGCTTGGCGCAGCGCGTCCAGGTCGGCGGTGGCCAGGTCTTCCTGACCCAGATGGACGCCGTAGGCGCCGTGCTCCAGCGCCAGGCGCCAGTGGTCGTTGACGAACAGCTGGGCCCGCGCCGCGCGCGCCGCCTGCACGCTGCGCCGGATCTGCTGCGCCAGGTCGTCGCGTGCGCCGTCCTTGATGCGCAGCTGCAGCGTCCGCACGCCCGCCGCCAGCACCCGTTCGACCCACGCGGCGCTGTCGACCACGGCATACAGGCCCAGCCGCGGGTCGGCCAGCGAGGCGAACGGTGGCGGCGACGCGTGGCTGGCGGCGGACAGCGACGGCAGCAGGTCGGGCTGCAGGCCGAAGCCAGACGCCGGACGCACCGCGCCCGCCCCCGCGCCGCACGGCGCCGGCCCGGCCTGGCGCAGCGCCTGCGTGGTGTTCATCTTGGCGATCACGGCGGCGTCCGCGGCACAGAAGTCACGTGCCAGCGCCGCGGCCATCGACGATGCGAACACGCAGCCGCTGCCGTGATGGTGGCGGGTGTCGACCCGCGGCAGCGCCAGCCAGCCCTGCGCCTCGGGCGCGTCCAGCCAGTCGATCGAGCGCTCGCCGCCCGCGTCGCCACCGGTGATGACCACCGCCTGCGGCCCCAGCGCGCGCAGCGCGGCGGCGGCGCGTTCGACCGCCGCCGGCGCCGCCAGCGCCGCCGCGTCCCAGCCCAGCAGCCACGCGGCCTCGGCGCGATTGGGGGTGATCGCGGTGGCGCGCGGCAGCAACTCGCGCAGCAGCGCCTCGCGCAAGGCCTCGCTGCTGAGGTCGGCGCCGGTGCTGGCCCGCCACACCGGATCGACGACCAGCGCGACCGGCCCGTCGCGCCGCAGCCGGTCGACCCAGGCGGCCACGCAGCGGACGTTCTGCGCGCTGCCGAGCAGGCCGGTCTTGATGGCGCGCGGCGGCAGATCGCTGGCGAGCGCGGCCAGCTGCGCCTCCAGCAACGCCGTGGCCACCGGTTCGACGTGCTCGACGCGCACCGAGTTCTGCGCCGTGATCGCCGCCACCGCGGTGCAGGCCTGCACCGCCAGGCTGTCCAGCGCGCGCAGGTCGGCCTGCAGCCCGGCGCCGGCGCCGCTGTCGGAGCCGGCGATGCTCCACACCACCGGGCGGATCGGGTCGTTCATGCCGCCCTCACAGCTCGAACGGCCGGCCGCTGACCGGGGTCGACGCGACGGCCATCTCCTGCGGTGCCAGCAGGCCGGACCGGTGGCCCAGCCAGCCGGCCTCGATCGCCAGCCCGAACGCGCGCGCCATGCCGACCGGATCGGCCGCCTGGGCCACCGCCGAGTTGAGCAGGACCGCGTCCAGCCCCAGCTCCATCGCCTGGACGGCATGCGACGGCGCGCCGATGCCGGCGTCGACGATCAGCGTCACCTCGGGCAGCCGCGCGCGCAGGATGCGCAGCGCCCAGGGGTTGAGCAGGCCCTGGCCCGAGCCGATCGGCGCGCCCCAGGGCATCAGGATGCGGCAGCCGGCATCGACCAGGCGCTGCGCGCTGACCAGGTCGTCGGTGCAGTACGGGAAGACCTCGAAGCCCTCGCGCACCAGCTCGTCCGCCGCGATGCACAGCTCCCACGGATCGGGCTGCAGCGTGTGCTCGTCGCCGACCACCTCGAGCTTGATCCAGTGCGTGCCCAGCAGCTCGCGCGCCATGTGGGCCAGCGCGACCGCCTCGCGCGCGGTGCGGCAGCCGGCGGTGTTGGGCAGCAGGTGGGCGCCGCTGGCGCGGATGATCTCCACGAAGCCGTTGTCGCCCGCCCCGGCCGCGAGCTGGCGCTTGAGCGCCAGCGTGACGACCTGGCTGCCCGACGCCGCGATGGCCTCGCGCAGCACCTGGGGCGAGGGGTAGCCCGCCGTGCCCAGCAGAAAGCGGCTGCGCAAGGGCCGGCCAGCCAGCACGAAGTCGGTCGATGTCATCTCCACCTCAGCCTCCCACGATCGCCTGAAAAACGCTCACCTGATCGCCCTCGCGCAGGGCGTGCTCCTGGCGCCGGTCCCGGGCGACGAAGCGGCCGTTCACGGCCGTCGCCACGCCTTCGGGCGGCTGGCCCAGCCGCGCCAGCAGATCGGCCAGCGTGCCGTGGGCCGGCAGGTGGTGCACGACACCGTTGACGCGGACCGCCAGCGCCGCCTCGCCGACCGCAGCGCCCGCCGCCGCGTCGGCCGCACACTCGATCGGCCTCATGGCGCCACCGCCTGCGGTGCCGGGGCCGCCGGCGACGCTGTGAAGCCGGCCTGCCGCAACGCGTCGTCGACCAGGGCCGGGGCGATCAGCCAGCCGTGGCGGAACAGTCCGTTGATGCGGGTCAGGCCGGGCCGGTGTTCGATCCGCGGCAGGTTGTCCGGCAGCGCCGGCCGCAGGTTGGTTTCGGTGTGCACGACGCGCGCCTCGGCCAGCTCGGGCAGCACGCTGTGCGCGGCCGACAGCAGGCCCAACAGCGTGCGCACCGAGATCGGCGAACGGTCTTCCGACTCGATCTCGCTGGCGCCGACCACCACCAGATCGCCCGGCCGCGGCACCAGATAGACCCGCCAGCGCGGGTGCAGCAGCCGCAGCGGCCGCCGCAGCACCAGGCCGGGCGCGTGCAACCAGAGGATCTCGCCCCTCACGCCGCGAAGCTGCGGCGTGAACCCCAGGTCCTCGCCGCGAAGCTGCGGCGTGACGCCCGGATCCTCGCCACCCGGTGGCGGCGCCAGCCCCGCGCCGGGCCGCGCGCCCACGCCGCGCGCGTCGAACACCGCGTCGAAGCGCTGCGCGCCGAGGCGCCCCGGCGCCAGGTCCGTCACCGCCTGTCCCCAGCACCAGCGCACGCCGCGCCGCGTTGCGGATTCGGCCAGCGCCTGCATCGCCTGCACGGTGTGGATCTGGCCTTCGCCGTCCAGCATCCAGGCATGGGTCGGACCGTGCACCGCGGGCTCGAGCTCGCGCAGCTGATCGAGGCTCAGCGCGCGCGGCGCGCGGCCGGCAGGCATCTTGCCCTGCAGCAGGCCGATCAGGCGCTGGGCGCTGCCCAGGTCGCTGCGGTGCGCCAGCATCAGGCTGCCCTCGCGGCGGAAGTGGACCGCTGGCGCGAGCGAGCCGACGAACCCGGCCCACAAGGCCAGCGAGCGCTGGCCGAGCTCGGCGACCTCGGCGTTCGCGCACTCCAGCTCGGCCCAGGGGCTGAGCATGCCGGCGGCGGTCCATCCCGCGGCCTGGCCGCGGTCGAGCGGGCCGGCGGCCGGATCGAACACCGTGACCGCATGCCCCAGCCCCGCCAGCCGCCAGGCCAGCAGGCGCCCGACCAGGCCCGCGCCGGCGATGCCGACCTGCTGCGCCGCCATCGCTCAGGCCTCCTCGGCGGCCGGGCGGATCGGGATGTAGAGCTCGCCGCCGGCCTGCCTGAATTCCTGGGCCTTGTCCGCCAGGCCCTGCGCCAGCGCGGCGCCTTCGCTCAGGCCTTGGGCGGTGGCGTAGTCGCGCACCTCCTGCGTGATCTTCATCGAGCAGAACTTGGGCCCGCACATCGAACAGAAGTGCGCCTCCTTGCTCGAATCCTTGGGCAGCGTCTCGTCGTGGAAATCGCGCGCGGTGTCGGGGTCGAGGCTGAGGTTGAACTGGTCGTGCCAGCGGAATTCGAAGCGCGCCTTCGACAGCGCGTCGTCGCGCGCCCGCGCCGCGGGGTGGCCCTTGGCGATGTCGGCGGCGTGGGCGGCGATCTTGTAGGCCACGATGCCGGCCTTCACGTCGTCGCGGTCGGGCAGGCCCAGGTGCTCCTTGGGCGTGACGTAGCAGAGCATCGCGGTGCCCATCCAGCCGATCATCGCCGCGCCGATCGCGCTCGAGATGTGGTCGTAGCCGGGGGCGATGTCGGTCGTCAGCGGCCCAAGGGTGTAGAAAGGCGCCTCGTGGCAGTGCTGGAGCTGCTCCTGCATGTTGGCCTGGATCAGGTGCATCGGCACGTGGCCCGGGCCTTCGATCATGGTCTGCACGTCGTGCTGCCAGGCCGTCCGGGTCAGCTCGCCGAGCGTGCGCAGCTCGGCGAACTGGGCCTCGTCGTTCGCGTCGGCGCCCGAGCCGGGGCGCAGGCCGTCGCCGAGCGAGAAGCTCACGTCGTAGGCCTTCATGATGTCGCAGATGTCTTCGAAGTGCGTGTAGAGAAAGCTCTCCCGGTGGTGCGAGATACACCACTTGGCCATGATCGAGCCGCCGCGCGAGACGATGCCGGTGCGCCGATTCGCCGTCAGGTGGATGAACGCCAGGCGCACGCCGGCATGGATGGTGAAGTAGTCGACCCCCTGCTCGGCCTGCTCGATCAGCGTGTCGCGGAAGATCTCCCAGCTCAGGTCCTCGGCCACGCCGCCGACCTTCTCGAGCGCCTGGTAGATCGGCACCGTGCCGATCGGCACCGGCGAGTTGCGCACGATCCAGTCGCGCGTGGTGTGGATGTTGCGGCCGGTGCTCAGGTCCATCACGTTGTCGGCACCCCAGCGGATCGCCCAGACCAGCTTCTCGACCTCTTCGTCGATGCCCGACGTGACCGCCGAGTTGCCGATGTTGGCGTTGATCTTGACCCGGAAGTTGCGGCCGATCGCCATCGGCTCGACCTCGGGGTGGTTGATGTTGGCCGGGATGATCGCGCGGCCGCGCGCGACCTCGTCGCGCACGAATTCGGGCGTGACGATGCGCGGGACCTGCGCCCCCAGCGGCCGGCCCTGCAGGCGCAGCTCGCGGCCGGCATCGGCGAGGTACTCGGCCATCCACTCGCGGCGGCCGTTCTCGCGGATCGCGACGAACTCCATCTCCGGCGTGACGATGCCGCGCCGCGCGTAGTGCATCTGCGTGACATTGGCGCCGGCCCGCGCGCGGCGCGGCGCGCGCTGCAGCCCGGCGGCCTCGCGGCGCAGCGCGGCCAGGCGTTCGGCCTCGCGGGCCTCGTGCCGGCTGCCGTCGTCGAGCGCCTGCGGCGCGCGGCCGGCGTAGCCCTCGGTGTCGCCGCGGGCCTCGATCCAGGCGGCGCGCAGCGGCGCCAGGCCGCTGCGCACGTCGATCGATGCGGCCGGATCGGTGTACGGCCCCGAGGTGTCGTACAGCGAGATGTGCTCGCCGTTGGTCAGCGCGACCTCCCGCATCGGCACGCGCAGGCCGGCGTGCAGCTCGCCCGGCACGTGGACCTTGGTCGAGGCGGGAAACGGCGCACGCGTCAGCGCGAGGCGCTCGGCGAACGGGGCGGTGTCGAGGGGAGCTGAGGTCGTCGTCATCGGGGCGGTCTTTCCGTTGGGCAGGTGGTGCTCCGGAAAGTGCCCCTTGATGTGTGCGCCACGGCGTGCCGCCATGACGTGAACCTCAACGGGAACCAACGGCTCTTCTTACGCCGGTATGAACCGGATCAAGTTCGTCGGGTTCGGCGTCGTCGCCATCTCAGCACTTGCGTGCACCCCGGAGCGGGGCGCAGTGTACGGGCGGCGGCGCGCGAAGGTCAAGACGATGATGAACGCGCCAACCCGTCCCGGCCGTCACCCGAGGCGAACAGCCGGCGCGAGATCAGGTCTTTCATGATCTCGGTGGTGCCGCCGTAGATGCGCTGGATGCGCGCATCGGCGTAGAGGCGCGCGATCGGGTAGTCGACCATGTAGCCGTAGCCGCCGAACAGCTGCAGGCACTCGTCGGTGACCTTGCCCTGCTGTTCGGTGCACCACCACTTGGCCATGTAGGCGGCCTCGTCGTCGAGTGTGCCGTCGAGCAACCGCTGGATGCAGTCGTTGACGAAGCTGCGCACGACATGCGCCAGCGTCGCGCATTCGGCGAGCTTGAAGCGGGTGTTCTGAAAGTCCGACAGCGGCTGGCCGAACGCGTGCCGCTGCCGGGTGTAGTCGACCGTCAGCTCCACGGCGCGCTCGATCACCGCCGCCGCCGGCACGCACAGCAGCAGGCGCTCGTAGGGCAGCTGGCTCATCAACTGGGCGAAGCCTTCGCCTTCCTTCTCGCCGATCAGGTTGGCCGCCGGAATGCGAACGCCGTCGAAGAACAGCTCGGCGGTGTCGGAGGCGTGCTGGCCCAGCTTCTCGAGCCGCCGGCCAACCCGGAAGCCCGGCAGCCGTTCGGTTTCCAGCACCGCCAGCGAGACGCCACGGCTGCCGGCACCGCCGGTGCGCACCGCCACCACCAGCAGGTTGGCGGTGGCGCCATTGGTGATGAAGGTCTTGGCGCCGTCGATGACGTACGCGTCGCCATCGCGCCGGGCGCGGGTGCGCAGCGCCTTCAGGTCCGAGCCGCAGCCCGGTTCGGTCAGCGCGATGCCGGCGAGCAGCTCGCCGCTGGCCAGCCGCGGCAGCCAGCGCTGCTTCTGCGCGTCGGTGCCATAGTCGAGCAGGTAGTGCGCCGCGATCGTGTGGACCGCGGTGTTGGCCGGCATCTCGGCCCGCGCCAGTTCGTCCTGCACCACCAGCTGGTAAGCCAGCGAGGCGCCCGCGCCGCCGTGGGCCTCGTCCAGCTCGGGCAGCAGGAACCCCATCTGCCCGAACCGGCGCCAGATCTCGCGCGGAATGAAGCCCTGGCGGCGCCAGCCGTCCAGCTGCGGCGCCAGTTCTCCGGTGATGTAGCGGCGGACGGCGTCGCGGAAGGTCTCGATGTCCGCGTCCATCCAGCGATGGCGATGAAGCTGCGGCAGCATGGTCCGGTCCCCGCTCACTGGCGCTCGTAGAGGGTCACCACGCAGGCCCCGCCCAGGCCCAGGTTGTGCTGCAGCGCCAGCCGCGCGCCGTCGACCTGGCGGCGCCCGGCCTGGCCGCGCAGCTGCTGGACCAGCTCGGTGCACTGCGCCAGGCCGGTGGCGCCCAGCGGGTGGCCCTTGCTGAGCAGCCCGCCCGACGGGTTGGTGACGATCCGGCCGCCGTAGGTGTTGTCGCCAGCATCGACGAAGGCCTGGGCGCCGCCGGGCGGGCACAGGCCCAGCGCTTCGTAGCTGATCAGTTCGTTCTGCGCGAAGCAGTCGTGCAGCTCGACCACGTCGAGGTCCTGCGGGCCGACGCCGGCGGCCTCGTAGACCTGCTGCGCGGCCGCCTGCGCCATGCCGTAGCCGACGAGTTCGCGCATGTCGTTCGCCTCGAACGTGGACGGCCGGTCGGTGGTCATCGCCTGCGCGCGGATGCGCACCCGCCGGTCCAGGCCGTGGGCCTGGGCGAAGGCGTCCGAGCAGACCACGGCCGCCGCCGCGCCGCAGGTCGGCGGGCAGGCCATCAGCCGCGTCATCACGCCGGGCCACAGCGTCGGCGCACTCAGCACCTCCTCTTCGGTGACCACGTTGCGCAGCAGCGCCAGCGGGTTGTTCGCGGCGTGGCGGCTGGCCTTGGCGCGGATCTTCGCGAAGGTGGACAGCGGCGTGCCGTACTGCTGCATGTGGGCCAGGCCGGCGCCGCCGAAGTAGCGCAGCGCCAGCGGGATCTCGGCGTGGCCGACGAGGGCGTCGGTGGCCTCGTCGAAACGCTCGAACGGGCTGGGCCGGTCCTTGAACACGGTGCCGAGCGCACCCGGGCTCATGTGCTCGAAGCCCAGCGCCAGCACGCAGTCCGCCGCGCCGCCGGCCACCGCCTGGCGGGCCAGGAACAGCGCGGTCGAACCGGTGGAGCAGTTGTTGTTGACGTTGACGACCGGGATGCCGCTCATGCCGACCTCGTAGAGCGCGCGCTGGCCGGCGGTGGAGTCGCCGTAGACGTAGCCCACATAGGCCTGCTGCACGCGCTCGTAGGCGAGGCCGGCGTCGGCCAGCGCGGCCCGCGCAGCGGTGGCCGCCATCTGCGGATAGGGCAGGTGGGCCCCGGGTTTGGCGAAGGGGATCATGCCGACCCCGGCGACGACGACGTCATGGCGCATCAAGGACTCCTGTGCCAGCGAGGACGCCGGCGCGGGCAGCCGCGCCTCGTGCGCGGCCGTCCCGGGGGCCCTCGATCCCGCGGCGTGGCGGGCCTGACAGTATCGGCCCATGCGGGCCAGGGGCATCCGCGGGGGCCCCTGGCCGGCCGCGCGCTGCAGGCCGCGCCGCCACCACGTACATTGCGGTCTGCCCCGCCGCAGGCGAGGGTGCAGCGCAGCGGCCCGCGCGCCGCTGAGATCTCCGGTCACGATCCCCATCGCCCTCATGAGCCACCTCTTCTCCCCCCTGACGCTGGGCCCGCTGACGCTGGCCAACCGGATCATCGTCGCGCCGATGTGCCAGTACTCGGCCTGCGAGGGCACGCCGGGCGACTGGCACCTGATCCACCTCGGCCACCTGGCCTTGTCCGGTGCCGGCCTGCTGGTGCTCGAAGCCACCGCCGTCTCGCCCGAGGGCCGGATCTCGGCGCTGGATCTGGGGCTGTACTCCGACGCCAACGAGGCCGGCCTGGCCCGCATCCTGGCGGCGATCCGCGCCCACTCGCCGATCGCCGTGGCGATGCAGCTCAGCCACGCCGGCCGCAAGGCGTCCAGCCGCGCCCCCTGGGACGGCGGCGCCCAGCTGGCGCCCGACCAGCCCCCGGGCTGGAAGACCGAGGCGCCGTCGACCGTGCCGCACGCGCAGGGCGACGACCCGCCGCTGGCGCTGGACGGTGCCGGCCTGGCCCGGGTGCGCGACGATTTCGTCGCCGCCGCGCGGCGGGCGGCCCGGCTCGGCCTCGACGGCATCGAAATCCACATGGCGCATGGCTACCTGCTGCACCAGTTCCTGTCGCCGCTGGCCAACCAGCGCCAGGACGCCTACGGCGGCAGCCTGGAGAACCGGATGCGCTATCCGCTCGAGGTGTTCGAGGCTGTGCGCGCCGCGTTCCCGGCCGACCGGCCGGTGTGGGCGCGCATCTCGGCGACCGACTGGGTGCCGGGCGGCTGGGATCCGGACAGCTCGGTGGCGCTGACCCGGGCGCTGAAGGCGCGCGGCTGCGCCGCCATCCACGTCAGCAGCGGCGGCGTGTCGCCGGCCCAGGCGATCCCGCTCGGACCGGGCTACCAGGTGCCGCTGGCCGAGCGCATCAAGGCCGAGGCCGGGCTGCCGACGATCGCCGTCGGCCTGATCACCGAGCCGGCGCAGGCCGAGGCCATCATCGCCAACGGCCAGGCCGACGCGGTCGCGCTGGCCCGCGCGATGCTGTACGACCCGCGCTGGCCCTGGCATGCCGCGGCCGCGCTGGGCGCGCAGGTGCAGGCGCCCAAGCCGTACTGGCGCTCGCAGCCGCGCGAACTGAAGGACTTGTTCGCCGGCGCGAGCTTCGGGCAGCGCTGAGCAGCGGCGCTCAGCAGCGCCCGGAGCGGCGGCTGCGCGGCTGCAGCTTGTCCAGCTCGGCGATCTGCTGCTTCAGCAGCAGCAGCAGCGAGCGGGCGTGCTCGACCGGCAGGCGCAGGCAGCTGGCGCCGGCGGCCTCGTCGCGCGCCGGGCGCGGCAGCACCAGCGCATCGATGCCGATCTCGATCAGCCCGTGGTCGTGCCGGAGCGATTTCAGCCGCTGCACTTCGATGTCGTAGGTCTTCACGCGGGGTCTCCTGGGGGATGCGATGCCGGATTGTCGGCGCCCGCCTGCGCCGCGCCGCGTGTGACACGGGCGCGCGACGAGAAGCTCATCCGCCGGCGGCGCCGTCGCCGAAGCGGTAGCTGAGCCCCAGCCAGAGGCCGCGCGGCGCGCCCACGGTGCGGAACTGCTCGTTGCGCCAGCTCGCGCCGCTGGGGTCGAACTGGTGGCCGGGCGCGGTGAAGACGTTCTGGCCCAGCGTGCCGAAGCTGGCGTAGCGGCGGTCGAACAGGTTGTCGACCTTGGCGAACAGCGAGAGCCCGGGGCGCAGGTGCCAGCGGGCGTCCAGATGGAACAGCGCATAGCCCGGCAGCGGACCGTTGACATCCTGGTTGTTCTCGTCGCCGCGGGCGTATTGGCGCGACTGCGCCATCAGGTTCAGGCCCACGCTGCCGCGGTCGGCGATCCGCCACTCCGCGCGCAGCTTCGCGATCTGCCGGGGCTGGCCCGGCATCCGGTTGCCGGGCAGCACCTGGATGTCGGTGCAGGTCGGGCAGGCCAGCGGTGCGGCGGTCGAGTTGCTCGGGCTGTTGAGCCGCAGCGGCGTCTGGAAGGTGGCGTCGATCAGGCTGTAGTGCGCGCTGAGCCGGAGCGGCCCGGTCCGGCGCTCCAGCCCCAGCTCGACGCCCTGGCGGCGGGTCCGGCCCACGTTCTGGAAGTAGCCGGCGCTGGTCGCGCCGCCGCCGCTGCTGATGAACTGGATGTCGTCGTCCAGTTCGGTGCGGAACACCGCCGCGCTCCAGGCCCAGCCCGGCGCCACGCGGCCGCGCGCGCCCAGCTCCCAGGTGTGCGAGATCACCGGCTTGAGCGCGGGGTCCGACGAGAAGGCGTTGGGCAGCGAACAGGGCGCCGTCGGATCGGCGCAGCTCAGCTCCACCGGCGTGGGCACCCGCATGCCTTCGTTGTAGCTGGCGTAGGTGGTCAGCGTGGGTGCGGGGTTGTAGGTCAGGCCCAGCGCCGGATTGAGCCGCTGGAAGGCATGGTCGCCGTTGAGCGCGGTGCCGAGCTGGTCTTCGAGCCGCACGGTGGCGCGGTTGAAACGTCCGGACAGATTCAGGAAGGTGCGGGGCGTCAGGCCGAAGGTGTCTTCGGCATACACGCCGGTCGCGGTCGCCTGCGAATGCAGCGAGGTCGCCAGCACCACGGGCTGGGTCGAACTCGTGTCGCGCGACGAACCGGCTTCCTGGTTGGACTGGGTGAAATCGGTGCGGCCGCTGTCGACGCTGGCGCCGACCACGAACTGGTTGCGATGCCCCGCCAGCGCGGCCAGCGAGCTGAGCTGCACCGACGCGCCGGGACGGCTCTGGTCGATCTGGTTGATCGCGTTGCCGGTGGGCTGGTTGCCCGGGCCGACCGGCAGCGCCGGATCGAAGTTGTTGTTGACGTTGCTGTTGAACGCATGGGTGTCGACCGCCCGGTGGTACAGATCGCCCTCGATCAGCCACCGGTCGGTCAGTCGCCGCGAGGCCTTCAGGTTGACGAAGACCATGCGGTTGCGCTGGGTGTCCGGCCAGGAGTAGGACTGCCGCAGGTCGTCCATCATCGACAGGGGCAGGGTCTGGTTGCCCTCCATCCGGTTGTCGGCCAGGCTCAGGCTGAGGTCGACCGCGCTGCCGCCGGCGTGCCAGCCGAGCTTGCCGAAGGCCTGGCGCACGTGGCTGGGGTTGTGCTCGCCCCAGCCGCCGTCGACCACGTCGCTGCCGCTCAGGAAGGTGTCGAACGCGCCGCGCTGCGCGCCGGTCTGCACCTGCAGCGCGCGCCGCCCGAAGGAGCCGCCCTGCACCTCGATCTCGGTACCGGGGTCGCTGCGGCCGCTCTTGGTGCCGACATTGAGCGCGCCGCCCAGCGTGTTCAGGCCGAAGACCGGGTTGGAGCCCGGCATCACCGTGACCTGGTCGATCGCGGCGGCGGGGATCAGGTCCCAGTTGACCGTGTCGCCGAAGACCTCGTTGACGCGCACGCCGTCGACGAACACCGACAGGCCCTGCGGCGTCCCCAAGGCGGGCGACGCGGTGAAGCCGCGGAAGTTCACGTCCATCTGGAAGGGGTTGCCGGCGGTGTCGTTGACGTTGACGCTGCCGAGCGCCTGGTTCAGGCCGGCCGACAGGTCCAGCGTGCGCCGGGTCTCGAACTCGCCGCCGGACAGGGTCTGCACGTTCGCGCTGACCTGGTCGATCGGCGTGCCCGCGCCGGGCAGGATCGTGGTCCCGACCACCACCACGGTCTGGGTCGGCGCCGGCTCGTCGGCCTCGGCCGCCGCCCCGAACGCCACCGCCGCCGCCACGCCCGCCAGCAGCCCCGCCGCCCGGCGGCGCGACGGCAGCGCCGGTGCGGCCGGAGAACGGGAAGGGGCGAGAGCACGGGGGGTCATGGCGGCCACCAGGGGAGGGACATCGTTGCGTTCGGCGCCCTCACGGGGCGCGGGTCGCGCAGCGTACCGCAACCGCCCCGCTGCCGCGCCGACCGCTCACCGGCGCGGACCGGGAGGCGCCGCCGTCAACGCCATCGACGAGGCCCGATCGCGGAAGACGATGGGCTGCGGCGCCGGCCGGCCCGACTCGGCCTCGGCGACGGCGCGCTGCACCACGCCGTGATGCGGACTCTTGGGGCAGACCGGGTCGGCGGCGGCCGCGTCGCCCGCCAGCAGGTAGGCCTGGCAGCGACAGCCGCCCAGGTCCTTTTCCTGGTCGGGGCAGGACACGCAGGGCTCCTTCATCCAGCCGGTGCAGCGGAAGCGGTTGAAGCCGTCGGAGTCGTACCAGAGCGCCTTCAGCCCCTGCTCGCGCACGGTGGGAAAGTGCAGGCCGGGCAGCATGCGGGCCGTGTGGCAGGGCAGCGCAGCGCCATCGGGTGCGATCGTCAGAAAGACGTTGCCCCAGCCGTTCATGCAGCGCTTGGGCCGGCCCTCGTGGTAATCGGGAGCGACGAAGAACAATTTCATCTGCCCGGCCAGCCTGAGCCGCCAGGCATCGGTGACGGCCTCGGCGCGCCGCAGCTGCTCGGCCGTGGGCAGCAGGTGGGCGCGGTTGACCTCGGCCCACGAGTAGTACTGGGTGTTGGCCAGTTCCAGGTACTCCGCGCCCAGCGCGTGCGCCATGTCGATGATGCGGTCGATGTGGTCGATGTTGAGCCGGTGGATCACCACGTTCATCACCATCGGCCAGCCCTGGGCCTTGAGCATCTCGCCCACGCGCTGCTTGTGGGCGAAGGTCTTGGTGTGCGAGAGGAAGTCGTTCATCTCGCGGGTGGAATCCTGGAACGAGAGCTGGATGTGATCCAGCCCGGCGGCCTTGAACGCGGCGGCGCGGGTCTCGGTCAGGCCCACGCCCGAGGTCAGCAGGTTGGTGTAGTAGCCCAGGCGGTGCGCCTCGGCGATCAGCAGTTCGAGGTCGTCGCGCAGCAAGGGCTCGCCGCCGGAGAAGCCGCACTGCACTGCGCCCAGCGCGCGCGCCTCGCGCAGCACGCGCAGCCATTCGTCGGTGCTGAGCTCGTCCTCGTGGCGGGCGAAATCGGTCGGGTTGTAGCAGAACACGCAGTGCAGCGGGCAGCGGTAGGTCACCTCGGCCAGCAGCCACAGCGGGGGGCCGATCGCCGGCGTGGCGGCCGGCGGCGGCGTGACCGAGGCGAAGGCGCAGCTCATGCCAGGCTGACCCAGCGTTGGCTGACGGCGAGGTCCAGGAAGGCCTCGACCTCGGGCCGCAGCGCGCTCGTGCCGAAAGCCGCCTCCAGCTGGGCGACCACGCTGTCCAGGTCGGCCTGTCCGTCGCAACGCGCCAGGATCTCGCCGGCGCTGCGATTGAGCTTGACCATGCCCTCCGGGTAGAGCAGCACGTGGCAGCCCTGCGCCGGCTCCCACTGCAGCCGGAAGCCGTGGCCCAGGCGGGGCACCTGCGCGCCGTCCATCAGGCCGCTCGCGCCGCCGGCGCGGCCAGGTAGCGGGTGGCCATGGCGTCGTTCATCGCCCACAGCACGTCGAGCTTGAACTTCAGGATGTCGAGCGCGCGCCGCTGCAGCGCCAGCGTGTCGAAGTGGCTCAGCGTGATCTCCAGGCCTTGCTCCACGTCGCGCCGGGCCTGCGAGATCCGGTTGCGGAAATACTGCAGGCCGGTCGACTCGATCCAGGGGTAGTGCTCCGGCCAGGTGGCCAGGCGCTGCTTGTGGATCTCGGGCGCGAACAGCTCGGTCAGCGACGAGCACACCGCCTCCTGCCACGGCGCGCGGCGGGCGAAGTTCACGTAGGCATCGACCGCGAACTGGACCGCCGGAATGACGTGGCGGAAATCGGTGATCTCCTCGCGGCTCAGGCCGCAGGCCACGCCCAGGCGGATCCAGGCCTCGATCCCGCCTTCGTCGCGGGTCTCGCCGATCTGGAAGCCGTCGTGGTCCAGGATGCGCTGGATCCACTCGCGGCGCACCGCCCGGTCCGGGCAGTTCGACAGCACCGCCGCGTCCTTCACCGGGATCGCGACCTGGTAGCTGAAGCGGTTGGCGACCCAGCCGCGGATCTGCTCGGGCGTCGCGCGGCCGGTGTTGAGCATCACGTTGAACGGGTGGTGGATGTGATAGGCCTTGCCCTGCTCGCGCAGGCGGGCTTCGAATTCGTCACGCGGCCAGGCCGGCGCCGAGACGGGGGAGAGGGGAGTCACAGGTCGATCTCCAGGCCATCGAAACTGACCTCGACGCCGGCGGCGGTGCAGGCCGCACGCTGCGGCGAGTGCTCGTCGAGGATGGGGTTGGTGTTGTTGATGTGGATCAGCCACTTGCGGGTGGCCGGCGGCAGGCGCGAGAGCCAGGCCAGCATGCCGTCGGGCCCCGACTGGCACAGGTGGCCGATCTCGCTGCCGAGCTTGTTCGACAGGCCCAGGCGCCGCATCTCGTCGTCGACCCAGAAGGTGCCGTCCACCAGCACGACGTCGGCGCTGCGCATCGCTTCCCAGACGGTGGGATCGATCTCGGCCAGCCCAGGCGCGTAGAAGATGCGGCGGCCGCTGGCCAGGTTCTCGAACACGAAGCCGACGTTGTCGCCGGCCACCGGCGACGCGCGGTGCGGCGAGAACGGCGCCGGCTTGCTCGACAGCGCCAGCGCCCGCACCCGCAGGCCCGGCACGCCGGGAATCTCGAAGGCCGCGCCATCCGGCGTGATGCGGTGACGCTCGACGCCGCAGAAATGGCCCAGCACGCGCAGGATCGGGTTGCCCTGGGTGAGGTCGTCGTGGACCGGATCGGTGCACCACAGCGGCAGCGGCCGGCCTCGTTCGCGCAGCATGAACAAGCCGGTGGTGTGGTCGATCTGGCCGTCCGCCAGCAGCACGCCGGCGATGCCGCTGTCGCGCAGCGCCCGGCCGGGTTGCAGCGCCGGCGCGGCCTGGATCTGCTGCAGCAGGTCGGGCGAGGCGTTGACCAGCAGCCAGTCCTGCGGCCCGCCGACCGCGATCGACGATTGCGTCCGGGCGCGCAGGCCCGGGCGGCCCGCCCGCACCCCGGCGCATTGGGCGCAATTGCAGTTCCACTGCGGAAAACCTCCGCCAGCGGCCGAACCGAGGACCATCAGCTTCATCGACAAGGACTCGTGGCGCGAAGGGGCGTGCAGGCCGGGCCGGCGGACCGCCGGGAACGCGAAGCGGCAGCACGGCACCGGGGCCGGTGCTGCCGCGGAAGGGCCGCTCAGCGGGCGGCGATGTACATCGTGATTTCGAAGCCGAAGCGGAAGTCTTGCGCGGTCGGGGTTTCCCAGGTCATCGGAGGTCTCCTTCAGGTTGAACAAGGCGCCAGGGCCTGGCACCGATGACGGAGTCTGGGCCGCCGCCGCCGCCGCGTCGTCGCCCCGATCATGATTCGGCGCTCATGATTTTCATGAACCTGCGGCGGCCACGGCGGCCGGCCCGGCGCACCGCGGCGCCGGCGGACACAATCGCGCCATGGCCGATCCCGCACCGCCGCGCCCGCCCTCGCCCGCCCCGGCCCCGCCCGGCCCCGCCGTGCGGGGCGCCGGCCTGCGCCTGCGCCTGAACGCGATCTTCGCCGCGGTGGTGGGCCTGTTCGTGGCCTCGCTGCTGTGGCAGCAGATCGACGCCACCCGCAGCAGCGTGCGCGAGGAGATCGAGGCCTCCAACCGGATCGCCGCGCAGTTGCTGGAGCGCGTCAGCTGGATCGTGGCGCGCGGCGGCCCGCAGGCCATGCTGGGCTTTCTGGAGCAGCTCGGCCACCTGCGCGCCAACGACATCACCCTGGTCGACGAGCAGGGCCGCACGCTGTACCGCTCGCCGCCCGCCACCTACAAGCAGGGCCGCAACGCGCCCGCCTGGTTCAGCGCCTGGGTCGAGCCGCCGCTGCACCGCCAGCTGATCCGCATGCCCGGCGGGACGCTGACGATCCAGGCCAACCCCTCGCGCGCGATCCTGGACGGCTGGGACGACCTGGTCCACCTGGCCGGCTCGGCGCTGCTGGCACTGCTGGCGCTGAACGTGGCGGTGTTCTGGGCGGTGGGCCGCACGCTCAAGCCCTTCGGCCAGATCGTCGACGGCCTGCGTCGCCTGCAAGGGGGCGACTACGCCTTCCGCCTGCCCCGGCTGCGCGGGCGCGAGGCGGGCCTGATCGGCGCCTCGGTGAACCGCCTGGGCGAGACGATCGAGGCCAACCTGCAGCAGCGCCTGGACGCTTTCGAGGCCGAGCGCCGCCTGGCCGAAAGCCGCACCTGGGCGCAGCGCGTGGAGCAGCGCCTGGAGGCCGAGCGGCGCGAGATCGCCGCCGAACTGCACGACGAGCTGGGCCAGTCGGTGACCGCGATCCGCTCGCTGGCGCGATCGCTCACCGGCCGGCTGCCGGCCGGCGACGCCGAAGGCCGCGAGGCGGTGCAGCTGATCGACACCGAGGCCGCCCGGCTGTACGAGGCGATGCACGGCATGATTCCGCGCCTCACCCCGCTGGCGCTGGGCCCGCTGGGCCTGGCCGACGCACTGGGCGACCTGGTCGCCAGCGTGCGCCAGCGTCACCCGGCCTGGCAGCTCAGCCTGAGCGTGGACGGCCCCGACGCGCCGATCGGCGATGCCGTCGCGCTGGTCGCCTACCGGGTGGCGCAGGAAGCGATCAACAACGCCTTGAAGCACAGCGGCGGCCGGCGCATCGCGCTGTGCCTGGCCGAGGCGCCGGGCGCCGGCCTGCGCCTGAGCATCACCGACGACGGCAAGGGCCTGCCGCCGGCCCCCGAGCGGCCGGTGCGCTTCGGCCTGACCGGCCTGCACGAACGCGTGCGGGCGCTGGGCGGGCGTTTCGAGGCCGATCGCCTCGCCGGCGGCGGGACCTGCATCGTCGCCCACCTGCCGCTGGCGCCGGCCGCGGGCGACCTGCCCGCGCGGGAGCGGCCATGATCCGCGTCGTGCTGGTCGACGACCACGCGGTGGTGCGGATGGGCTTTCGCATGCTGCTGCAGGCCGCCGGCGGCGACATCGCGGTGATCGGCGAGGCGGCCGACGGCGAGGCCTTGCTGCGCGGCCTGCCGCAGTGGCCGGCCGACGTGATCGTGATGGACCTGACCATGCCCGGCCTGGGCGGCCTGGAAACGCTGCGCCGGCTGCGCGCGCGCGATGCGGCGCCGCCGGTGCTGGTGCTCTCGGCCCACGAAGACACCGCCTACCCGCGCCGCGCGCTGAACGCCGGCGCGCTGGGCTATCTCGGCAAGCGCAGCGCGCCCGAAGCCCTGCCCGAGGCGGTGCGCGCGGTGGCGCAAGGGCGGCGCTACCTGGACGCCCAGACCGCGCAGCACCTGGCCTTGTCGCAGCTCGACGGCGCAGCCAGCCCGTTCGACGCGCTGTCGGAGCGGGAATTCGAAGTCTTCGTCCGCCTCGCGCAGGGCCGCAGCGTCCACGAGATCGCCCAGCAGCTGAGCCTGTCGTCCAGCACCGTGGGCACGCATCTCTACAACATCAAGCAGAAACTGTCGGCGAGCAACCAGGCCGAACTGACGCTGCTGGCGCTGCGCTGGGGCGTGATCGAGGCCTGAGCGGCGGCCGCGCCGGCCGGCCCGGCGCCTGTCCGCCCCTACCGGGCGCGTGGTCTTGCGTGCGCCCGCCGCCGCGCGACGCGGCCTTCCTGCGGCAGGCCGTTGCGCGAGACAGGCCGCGGCACACTTTGCGTCGAAAGTGGTCAAGAACGGCCGGGCCATGGGCGCTGACGGCGCGGCGGTCCGGCCGGCGACCCGGCCTGCGCCCTCGGTCCCGCCCCGGGACTTTCCCTGAGAAATCGGCGATCCGGCCGTACCGGACCGGCCTGCCGAGCGCAGCCGTCGAGCGCCCCGGCGACGCCCGCCACCGAGCGTAGAACAGGCCTTTTCGAACGCTGCGCCGAGGCTTCGGCGACGCGCCCGGTCGGCTGCCGGCGCCGTTGTCACGGGCACGCTAGTTGCGGAAAGGGCTGCGTCGGTTCATGGGTCGCAGCGGCTTCGGGTGGTGCCTGCGTCCGCCTCCTGACCACCCTTTGTTCGAGGAGACATCAATGAAAGTATCCGGGCTATTGACCCGCCACGTGGTTCGCCGTCTGTGCGTCGGCCTGCTGGCGCTACCGGCATTGGCGATGGCCAACGCCGACGTCGAGAAGAACATCGCCAACCCGGCCAACTGGGCCATGCCGGCCGGCGACATGTTCAATCATCGGTACAGCAAGCTCAACCAGATCAACAAGACCAACGTCGGCAAGATGCAGGTCGCGTGGACCTTCTCCACCGGCGTGCTGCGAGGCCACGAAGGCTCGCCGCTGGTGGTCGATGGCGTGATGTACCTGGTGTCGCCGTTCCCGAACCGGGTGTTCGCGCTCGACGTCGACACCCAGAAGATCCTGTGGAAGTACGAGCCCCGCCAGGATCCGGCGGTGATTCCGCAGATGTGCTGCGACACGGTCAACCGCGGCGTGTCCTACGCCGAGGGCAAGGTCTTCATGCAGCAGGCCGACTCGACGCTGGTCGCGCTCGACGCCAAGACCGGCAAGCTGGTCTGGTCGGTGAAGAACGGCGACCCGAAGACCGGGGCGGTCAACACCAACGCGCCGCAGGTCTTCAAGGACAAGGTCATCACCGGCATCTCGGGCGGCGAATGGGGCGTGCGCGGCTTCCTCGCGGCCTACGACATCAACACCGGCCACCTGGTCTGGAAGGGCTACTCCAACGGCCCGGACAGCGAGATGCTGATGGACCCGGACAAGACCATGACCTGGACCGACGGCACCATGCAGCCGGTCGGCAAGGACTCGTCGCTGAAGACCTGGAAGGGCGACCAGTGGAAGACCGGCGGCGGCACCACCTGGGGCTGGTACAGCTACGACAAGGCGCTGAACGCGGTGTTCTACGGCACCGGCAATCCGTCGACCTGGAACCCGGCCCAGCGGCCCGGCGACAACAAGTGGTCGATGTCGATCTGGTCGCGCGACGTCGACACCGGCAAGGTCAACTGGGTCTACCAGATGACGCCGCACGACGAGTGGGACTACGACGGCATCAATGAAATGATCCTCGCCGACATCCCGGTCAAGGGCAGGATGACCAAGGCCCTGGTCCACTTCGACCGCAACGGCTTCGCCTACACGCTGGACCGCACCACCGGTGCGCTGCTGGTGGCCGAGAAGTACGACCCGGCGGTGAACTGGGCATCGAGCATCGACATGAAGTCCGGCCGGCCGGTCACGGTGGCGAAGTACTCGACCGACCGCAACGGTCCCGACGTCAACACCAAGGGGGTGTGCCCCGCGGCGCTCGGCTCCAAGGATGAGCAGCCCGCGTCGTTCGATCCGAACACCGGCCTGTTCTACGTGCCGACCAACCACGTCTGCATGGACTACGAGCCGTTCCAGGTCGACTACACCGCAGGCCAGCCGTTCGTCGGCGCGACGCTGTCGATGTACCCGGCCCCCAACAGCCACGGCGGCATGGGCAACTTCATCACCTGGGACGCCAGCAAGGGCAAGATCGTGCAAAGCCATGCCGAGCGCTTCTCGGTCTGGAGCGGCTCGCTCAACACCGCCGGCGGCATTTCCTGCTACGGCACGCTGGAGGGCTACCTGAAGTGCGTCGACGCGCGCAACATCAACAAGGAGCTGTACAAGTTCAAGACCCCGTCGGGGATCATCGGCAACGTGTTCACCTACGAGCACAAGGGCAAGCAGTACATCGGCGTGTTCTCGGGCATCGGGGGTTGGGCCGGCATCGGCATGGCCGCGGGCCTGGAAAAGGACACCGATGGCCTGGGCGCCGTCGGTGGCTACCGCGACCTGGCGCAGTACACCGAACTCGGCGGCTCGCTGACGGTGTTCGCGCTGCCGAACTGATCTGACCAAGGGTCTACCTGTAGCCCGCGCTGCGGCGGACCGCGTTGATCACGCTGTCCGCCGCGTTTTTTTCCGCAGGTGTGAACCACCCCGTGGCAGCACACCGACCCCGTGTTCCCTCGTCACCCGGAGATCTCGCTCGTGATGAAACCCGCCGCACTGGTCCTGCCCGCGCTGCTGGCGCTGCTCGCTGGCACCGCCCTGGCCGAAACCCCGCTGTACACGGTCGAAGACGGCTACAAGGTCGACGCCAACACCCTCAAGGGCTTCCATGCCTGGCGCGCGGCTGCCTGCGACCGCTGCCACGGCCCCAACCAGGAAGGCCTGGTCGGGCCCTCGCTGATCGAATCGCTCAAGGTGTTGAGCAAGGACGATTTCGTCAAGACGGTCACCAACGGCCGGCTCGACAAGGGCATGCCCAGCTGGAGCGGCAGCCCGGTCGTGATGAACAACATCGACAGCCTCTACGCGTACCTCAAGGGCCGCTCCGACGGCAAGATCACGCGTGCCCACGTCGAGCCGATGCCATGAAGCCGCCGACCCCCCTTTTCCTTGCGTCGCTGCCGCTGGTCGCGCTGGTCGCGGCGCTGGCCAGCCTGCCGGCCCGCGCCGAGGAGCCCGCGCCACGCAGCGCGCTCAAGGTCTGCCAGGACCCGAACGACATGCCCTTCTCGAACGAGGCGGGCGACGGCATCGAGAACCGGCTGGCCGAGCTGTTCGGCAAGTCGCTCGGCGTGCCGGTGCAGTACTTCTCGTTTCCCAACCGCCTGGCCTTCATCCGCAACACGCTGAAGTACAAGCTGCCGGGCGAGGACTACCGCTGCGACATCGTGATGGGCGTGCCGGTCGGCTTCGACCAGGTCTCGGCCACCAAACCCTATTACCGCTCCACCTACGCGCTGGTCTATGCCAAGGGCCGCGGTCTGGACGCGGTGCACAGCGCCGACGACTTCTTCGCGCTGGGCACCGAGCGCCTGTCGCACCTGCGCATCGGCGTCTTCGACCGCTCGCCCGCGTCGGCCTGGCTGGTCAAGCACCAGTTGGTCGACCAGGGGGTCCCGTACCGCATGCTGAACCCCGACCCGGCCCAGTACCCGGGCGAGATCCTTGAACACGAGCTGGCCGACGGCAAGATCGACGCGGCCGTCGTCTGGGGCCCGCTGGCCGGCTACTACGCCAAGCGGGTGCAGTCGCCGCAGCTGGTGGTCGTGCCGCTGCACTCCGAGCCCGGCGTGCGCTTCGACTACCAGATGGCGATGGGCGTGCGCTACGGCGAGCCCCAGTGGAAGCAGCAGGTGCAGGCCTTCCTCGACACGCACAAGCCCGAGATCGCAGCCATCCTCAAGGACTACAACGTGCCCGTGGTCGACGGCCCGGACGGCACCCCGTGAGACCCGGCCCATGCGCATGATCCGCCTGCCCCGGGTGCTGGCGCTGGCCCTGGCGGCGCTGCTGACGGGGGCGGCCGCCCAGGCCCCGTCCAGCGCCCCGGCCACCGACTTCTCCGAGGCCGAGCGCCTGCTGCTGATGAGCGACCAGCTGCACGCCGTGCATCCGCCCGTGACGCTGCACTACCGCTACCAGAAGAGCGGTTCGCTGGAAGCGGGCTTCGTCGATCAGGTCCGGCTTCACCTGAGCCCCGGGGCCGATGGCCATTGCTGCGCGGCCCGGGGCGAGTTCCTCAGCGGCAGCCGGCGGCTCGATCTGCCGGCGCTGCCGCAGGCCCAGGGCAATCCGGTGATCCTCTTTTTCCTGGAGCGCGACATCCGCGAGATGCAGCGCCTGACCCACGGCAGCAGCAGCTACTTCCGCAAGCGCATCCGGATGGCGCTGTACCAGGCGGCGCAGGTCCGGGTGGTCCACCCGCTCTGGCGCGGCAAGCCGGTGACGGCGCACGAGATCGCGATCCAGCCCTACCTGGCCGATCCCAACCACGAGCGCTTCGAAGCCTTCACCGGCAAGCACTACCGCTTCGTGCTGAGCGACGAGGTGCCGGGTGCGGTGCTGACGATCCAGAGCCGGGTCGACGGCGCCGTCGGCGCGCCGCCGGTGCTCGAAGAAGACCTGGCGCTCGACCCGGCCCGTGGCACCGCCCGCGCCTCGCCCACCCCTTCCGTTGCAACCGCAGGCTCACCATGAACTCCGCAGATCCTTCGCCCGCTCCTCGCCTGGCCGCGCTGCTGATGGCCTTGCTCGCCGGCACCGTGCTGGCGGCGCCCCGCACGGCGCCGGCCCACGATTTCCCCACCATCGACCGGGTGCTCTACGTCAACGACTGCATGCACGCCCATCCCGGACCGTTCTACGAGATGGCCAACAAATGCGCCTGCGCGCTGGACCGCCTCGCCGACGAGGTGAGCTACGACGACTACGTCACCATGTCGACCGCGGTCAACGCCAACAGCATCGCCGGCGAAGCGGGCAACTCGATTCGCGACACGCCGTCGCTGCAGAAGCAGATCCATCGCTACCGCGACTTGCAGGCCAAGGTGCAGAAGGCCTGCTTCATCACCCACTGAACCGGCCTGCCGCGATGCGCTCTGTCCTGTCTCGCCGCGCGCTGGTCGGAGCCGGCCTGGGTCTGGGCCTCGCCGAGGCGCCGCGGGCCCAACCCGAGGCGGCCGCGCCGCCGCGCCATGCCGACGAGAACGACGATCCGCAGACCGGCGTGATGTGGGGCAAGCTGCACCGCCAATTGTTCGGCAACCGGCCGGTGCAGCTGGCGACCGCCGCCGAGCTGGCGCTCCATGCGCCGCGGCGCGCGGCCGACCCGGCCTTCGTCCCGCTGGCGGTGAGTTGCGGCCTGCCGCGCACCGCTGCCAGCTACGTCAAGCGCCTGGCCCTGCTGATCGACGACAACCCCTCGCCGATCGCCGCGCTGATCGACCTGCCGCTGGACGGCGCCTGGCCCGACCTGGAGACCCGGGTGCGGGTCGATCAGTACACCTTCGTGCGGGCGGTGGCGGAGATGAACGATGGCCGCCTCTACATGTCGCCGAGCTTCGTCAAGGCCTCGGGCGGGTGCTCGGCGGCGCCCGGCACCGACGCCGCGGCCGCGCAGACGACGCTGGGCCGGATGCGTTTCCAGACCCAGCGCACGCCGCCCTGGCAACCCGGGCAGCCGCTGACCGTGCAATGGATGATCAGCCACCCCAACGCGTCGGGCATGGTGATGGACGCGTACACCCGCCAGTACGCGCCGGCCGAGTACGTGCGCAACATCCGGCTCTGGCAGGGCCAGCGGCTGCTGCTGTCGGCCGACGTCGATTTCGCGCTCAGCGAGAACCCCAGCCTGCGCTTTCGCTTCGTGCCGCAGGGCGATGCGCCGCTGCGCGCCGCAGCGATCGACACGCGGGACCGGCATTTCGGCGCCAGCATCGAGCTGGCCGCGCTGCTGCGCTGAACCGGGCCCGCGCAGATGCCCACCGTGCAACGCGCCCTGCACCGCGGCGTCCGGCGCCGGAGCCGGTCCCTGGCGGCCCTGATCGGCGTGGCCGGGCTCGCGGCGGCCGGCGTCGCCCTGGCCGCACCGCTGGCCTGGATCACCAACCAGGGCAGCAACGACGTGTCGGTGCTGGACCTGGCCGGCGACCGGGTCGTGGCCACCGTCCCGGTCGGCCAGGCGCCCGCCGGCGTGGCGGCCTGCACGCCCTGCAACGCGGTCTTCGTCGCCAACGCCGCGGGCCACAGCATCTCGGTGATCGACCTGGCCCGGCGCGAGGTCCGCGGCCGCATCGAGGCCGGGCAGGGCACGGTCGGCCTGGGGGTCGGCGGCGACGGGCGCCGGCTCTTCGTGTCCGACTGGTACGGCGCCCGGCTGCTGATCTTCGACACCGCCACGCTGCGCCCGCTGGGCCAGGTGCCGCTGGGTCCGGCGCCCGCCGGCGTGGCCGCCACGCCCGACGGCCGCCAGGTCTGGGTCGCGGAACGCGACGACAACCGGGTCGCGCTGATCGATGCCGAGCGTGCCCGCGTCGTCGCGCGCGTGCCGGTCGGCGCGCATCCGTTCGCGCTGCTGCTCGACCCCGAGCGCCACCGGCTGTACGCGATGAACGTCGAGGACGACTCGATGTCGGTGATCGACACCGGCTCGCGCCGCGTGGTGACCACGCTGCCCACCGGCCACGCGCCGTACGGCGCGACGCTGGCCGACGGCGGCCGGCTGATCTACGTCACCAACCAGCATGACGACAGCCTGAGCGTGTTCGATGCCGCGACGCTCGCCCCGCTGCGCATCCTCACCGGCTTCGGCTACCCCGAAGGCATCGCGACGCTGGGCGACCGCGTCTACGTCGTGAACTGGATGGACGACGACCTCGCCGTGCTCGACGCCGCCAGCGGCAAGACCCTGGCGCGCATCCCGCTGGGCAAGAACCCGCGCGGCTTCGGCGCCTTCATCAGCCTGTGATCCCGACCCTTCCTGGAGACCCCCGCATGATCCGACCCACCCGCCTCGTCCCCCTGGCCGCGCTGGCCGCCGCACTGGTGGCGCTGCCCTGGCCGGCCCAGGCGCATGGCCCGACCCGCCAGAAGGTCGAGGAAAGCATCGACATCGACGCCCCGGCCGCCGCCGTCTGGGCGCGCATCAAGAAGTTCACCGCGCTGCAGGACTGGCAGCCGCTGGTCGTGCGCAGCGATGCCGACCACGGCGACGAGCCCGGCTCGCTGCGCACCGTCCAGTTCAAGGCCGGCGGGCAGATGGAGGAGTCGCTCGAAGGCCTGGACGAGGCCGGGATGCGCGTCAAGTTCCGCTCCAAGCTGGGCGGCGGCCTGCCGGTGCTGCCGGTCAACAACTACACCTCGTCGCTGCAGGTCAGCGACGAGGGCGGACATTGCAAGGTCGAATGGCGCGGCGCGTTCTACCGCGGCTACCCCAACAACGACCCGCCGCCCGAGCAGAACGACGAAGCCGCCGTCAAGGCCGTCACCGCCTACTACCAGGCCGGCCTGGCCCACCTCAAGGCGCTGAGCGAGGGGCATTGAGCATGGGCATCGCGCTGCGGCGACGGCGCTGGCTGGCGAGTCCGCTGGCGGCGCTGTGGGCGCTGGGCGCCGGCCGGGCGCGCGCCGCACCCGAACCGGCGGCGGTGGCGGTGGCGGTGGGGGACGACGTGGCGCCGGTCGACGAAGTGGCGCCCGGCGTCTTCATGAGCCCGGGCCGGCCGGGCGAGATCGAGCCGGCCCACCGCGGCCGCATCGGCAACGCCGGTTTCATCGTCGGGCCCCGCGGTGTCGTGGCGATCGACAGCGGCGTTTCGTGGCGCCAGGGCCAGGCGCTGCGCGCGGCAATCGCGAGGACCACTTCGGCGCCGCTGCGCCTGCTGGTGCTGACCCACACCCGCCAGGAGTTCCTGTTCGGCGCCGCGGCCTTCCAGGACGCCGGCGTGCCGGTGGCGATGCACCGTGCCGCCGCGCGCCTGATGGCCGCCCGCTGCGAGCATTGCCTGAAGCTGCTGCGCGAGACCCTGGGCGAGGCCGAGATGCGCCACAGCCGCGTCGTCAAGCCCGATCATCTGCTGGACGGCACCGCGCCGATCGCGCTGGCCACGCTGGCCGACATCGGCCGCCCGGTGCGGCTGCAGGCCTTCGGGCCGCAGGCCCACTCCAGCGGACCCGGCGACCTGGCGGTGTTCGACGACGCCACCCGCACCGTGTTCGCCGGCGGCCTGCTGGACGCGCACACCATTCCCGACGTGCAGGACGCCGATTTCAGCGGCTGGCGCGAGGCCCTGGCCGCGCTGGACCGGCTCGCGCCGGCGCACATCGTGCCCGGGCACGGGCCGGCATCCGGCGCGGCGCTGATCGGGCAGATCGGGCGATACCTCGACCAGCTCGAAGCGCGTGCCGCCGCGCTGCTCAAGGCCGGCACGCCGCTGAGCGACGTGCCCGACGCCAGCCAGTTGCCGGATTTCGCCGACTGGGACCAGGCCGGCACCATCCACCGGCGCAACGCCGCCATCGTCTTCCTCCGCCTGGAGCGGGCGTTGCTGCTGCGCCAACCCTGAAGGCCCCGCCCATGCGCCGCACCGAACTCGACCGCCGCCACTGCCTGGCCCGCCTGGGCGTGGCCGCTGCCGCGCTGTGCCGGCAGCCCGCCCGGGCCCAGGCCGGCACGCCGTCGGCGATCGCGACAGTGGACCACGAAGCCAGCTCGCCCGAATGGGAACGCCTGCGCCCCAAGCTGTTCGGCCAGCGCAGCATCCAGACCGGGCCGGCCAGCCTGGTCCAGCTCAAGGTGCCGCTGCGGGCGGCCTACGGCGCCTCGGTGCCGGTCCGGATCATCGCCGGCCTGCGCCAGACGCCCGAGCGCTACCTGCGCCGCCTGACGCTGCTGGTGGACAAGAACCCGTCGGGCGTGGCCGCCACGCTCCAGCTCACGCCGGCGCTGGGCCAGGCCGATCTCGAGACCCGGCTCAAGGTGGACGAATACAGCCACGTGCGCGCCATCGGCGAGCTCAACACCGGCGAGCTGCACATGGGCTCGCGCTTCGTCAAGGTCTCGGGCGGCTGCAGCGCGCCGCCCAACCGCGACGCGCCCGAGCTGATCGGCAAGACCCGCCTGCGCCTGCCCGAAGGGCTGATGCCCGCCGGCCAGCCCACGCCCGCCGAGGTCAGCGTGATCCACCCCAACGACACCGGCTTCGAGCTCAACCAGGTCAGCCTGCTCTACATCCCCTCGTACTTCGTCAGGACGATCCGCGTGCACTACGACGAGCAATTGCTGTTCGACGCCGACACCGATTTCTCGATCAGCGAGAACCCCAGCTGGCGTTTCGATTTCCTGGCCCGGCCCGACGGCGGTGGCCAGCTCCGCGCCGAGGTCGAGGACAGCCACGACGGCCACTACCGCGCCACGCTGGACCTGGCCGGCGCGCCCAGGGCGGGCGGCGCATGACGCGCTGGCTGCGCCGCGTGCTGGCCGCAGGCGCGCTGGCCGCCGCATGCGGCCCCGCGGCCTGGGCCGGCATCCCGGCCGCGTACCAGCCGATGGTGGTGCAGCCCACCCCCGGCACCGCCGGCAACGTGGTGGAGTTCGACCTGAGACCGGCGCTGCTGCGCGCCCGCCGCGAAGGGCGCCGGCTCTACGTCTACCTCGGCGCCACCGACTGCCCCTACTGCCGGCAGTACGAGGCCTTTCTGGCCGCGCACACGGCCGAACTGGTCCCGCCCTTCGCCGAGCACTACCTCGTCGTCGACCTGCGCAGCCGCCTCGACGTCCAGGCCCCGCGCCTGGTGCTGCGCACCGACACCCTGCGCCTGCCCTACGCCGAGTTCCAGCGCGCCATCGGCGACCAGCGCGCCCGCCTGCTGGTCTACCCCAGCGTCTGGCTGCTCGACGGCCAGGCCAGGCCGCTGATGCAGATGCCCGCCGGCACCGGCACCTTCCAGACCGTGCCCGAGCAGCTGGAGATCCTGAATCTGGTGGAGTGAAGGGTGCGCCGGTGGCGGCGCGCTATAAAGGCACCAGCATGATGACGCTGCGACGAACCTCATTGCGTCATTGCGTCTCTGCCAACTTGAGCTGAATCGAGAATAAAAGTGAAACCCAAGCCGTCGTGCGACCGTTCAGTTTCTTCCGCAAATACGGGCGCAAAGCGCGAAGCGGCGCTAACGCTTCTTCGTGGAACTGGGCTCATGCAAGCGAATTACGCGCCCCACGGGGTCAAACTGCTGTGGCGCCTGGGCATTGATTGCCCGCCACCTCACCTTGCCCGCTTCTGGTCGGTGTTCCTGGTCTGCGCCCTTTATTTCGGCCTGAGCATGGGTCTCCTCATGTGGGGCGCCGCATCCTGTGCGGGCGTCTGTGCGTTTCCTTGGGTTCCGGTCGGCGCGGGCGTTGCCGGCGTCTGCTTCGGTCTGCTCATGGCCTCGTACTACGCGATTGGGCGCATGAAGCACCAATTGCCTCTGTGGAAAGACCTCCGTGCAAGCGTCGAAACCTGACATTTCCATCGACGCGAGACCCAAAGGCGGCGCGCCGGTGCCCGAACGTGCCATGAATGACCGACTCCGCTTTCTCGTCGCCCTCGTCGTCGGTGTTGGCCTGGCCTGGCTTGCCGCGTTCTTGATGGGCTGGCTTGCGGCCCGGCCGTTTCCGGTCGTCGTGTTCCGCAACGAGTATCGCGGCTTGGTAGCGATCCTGATCACGACACTGCTCGTGCAAGTGCCCGTCGGCGGCCTGGCCTGGGCGGTGGGCTGGCTGTTGTTCCGCTCGCTCGGGCGCGCCAGCATGGCGCTCGTGCTGGCCTGTGCTGCGCCATGGCTTGCGTATTGGGTGACGAGCTCTGTTCAGTTCTACCTCGCCGCAGCGCTTGCGCCGGCCATCAAGCTGGCGTACGTTCTCGGCTGGCAGTCCTTGGTCGGTGCGGCGGTCGTGCCGCTTGGGTTGTGGCTGGCGTCGCGGGTCCCGGCCCGGCGGACGCCCTGACCAAGCCGGGCAGGCCGGGACCGCGAAGCGACATCCCGGTCAAGCTGAAAAGTGCTCGCACGCCGGCGGTCGACCCTCGGTCGCCGCCGGCCCGCTCGGGCCGCGCGTCGCTGACGCCGGCCGCGCGGCCTGCCCTCACGGCTTGGGTGCCGGACCTTTCACCGCGGTGACGAAGTCGTCCGGCCGCAGGTGCTTGGCGTAGGCCTGCTGCACCTGTTCGGCGGTGAGCTGCAGGTACTGGTGGGCGGCCAGCGTCATTGCGTTCAGTGGCCGGTCCTGGCTGGCCAGGGTCAGCAGCTGGCCGCCGACGGCGCCGAAGCTGGCTTCGCTCAACGGAATCTGCCGCATCAGGATGCTCTTGGCGCGCTTCAGGTCGTCGGCCGAGATCGGCTCGCTCTGCATCTGCTTCAGGTCCTTGACGACGATCGCGCGCGCCGCGGCCACCTTGTCCGGGTCGCAGCCGTAGCTGACGCTGTAGGTGCCGCGGTGCTTGTCGAAATCGAAGCGGGTGCCGACGGTGTAGACCAGGCCGTTGTGGTCGCGCAGATCACGGTACAGACGCGAGGCGTAGAAGCCGCCGCCCAGCACTTCGTTGCCCAGGTTCAGCGCGTAGCGCTCGGGGTCGTCGCGCGTCACGTCCAGGGTCTGCACCAGCTGCACCGCGTCCTGCACCGCGCTGGCGTCGGGCACGTGCAGCTGGGCCGCCTGGTTGGCCGGCACGGCGGGGTATTCGACCTCGGGCTTGGGCCCGCTGGCCTGCCAGGCGCCGAAGGTCTTCTCCACCACCCGCAGGGCCTGCGCCGGGTCGACCTTGCCGACGATCACGATCGTCGTCATGTCGGGGCGGAAGGTCTGCCGGTAGTACTGGCGCACCTGGTCCAGCGTGATGCGGTTGATCTGCTCGGGCTTGGCGTAGCGCAGCGACGGGTCGCCCTGCGGCAGCAGGGCTTTCGCGACGCCGAGCTGGAACAGGAAATCGGGCGACTGGATCTGGCCGGCGACGAAGCCGGCCTGCTGGCGCTGCACCACCGCGAAGGCCGAGGGCGGCAGGGCCGGCTGCAGTTCGTTGTCGGCCAGCAAGGCCATGCCCTGCTCGAAATGCGCCGCCGGCACCGCCAGGCCGAAGCTGCTGCCGGCGTTGGCACGGGCGCTGAGGTCGTCCAGCGCGCGCTGCAACTGCAGGCGGTCGAGGTGGGTGCTGCCGAAGGGGAACAGGCCGTCGAGCAGGTCGGCGATGCCTTCCTGTCCGGGCGCGGCCTGCAGGTCCTGGTTGGTGCGGATGCGGCCCATCACCTCGACCGTGTCGCTGATGCGCTCGGGCTGCACGATCAGCCGCAATCCGTTGGGCAGCACGGTGGAGACCGGCGCCAGCGTCGACTGCGGCACCGCCAGCTCGCCGAAGGAGCGGGCCGCCCAGTCGGGCAGCTGCACCGGCTTGTCGGGGCTGGAGGCGAAGTTCTCGGCGCCGCCGAAGCCCTTGGACGCGACCGGCTTGGCCGACGATTCGGGCGTCAGGATCGCGGTCACCGCGTGGTCCGGGTCGAAGCTGGCGCGGGCCAGCGCGTTCACCTGGGCCGGCGTCACCGCCTCGATCGCCTGCCTGATCTCGTCGGGCGACGACAACCCCTGGAAGGCCAGCGCCGACGACCAGGCATTGGCCAGGCCGGAGACCGAGTTCTTCTGGAACTCCAGGCTGGCGATGGCCTTGCGCTTGGCCGCCTCCACCAGCTCGGGGTCGATGCCCCGGGTGGCGGCATCGGACAGGATCGCGCGCATCTTCAGCAGCAGCGGTTTCGGATCGGCCCCGCGCGCGAAGATGCCCATGGCCATGCCGATGCCGGCCTCGGGCATCGCCTGCATCGAGAAGCCGCCGTACAGCGCGCTGCCGTCCATGCCCAGGCCGAACAGCGCGGCGCGCTGCGAACCCAGCGCGCTGCCCAGCACCAGCGCCGCAGCGTGATCGCGCGCCTTCAGGCCCGGCATGCGGTAGCCGATGTAGACCGAGCCATAGGGGTTGTCGGTGGGCAGCTCGATGGTCTTGGCCGCCACCGGCCCGAAGCGGAACGCCGGCCGGGCCGGCAAGGCCTTGCGCGGGATGTCGCCGAAGCGGGCGCGGACCTGGGCGATCGTGGCCGCCGGATCGACGTCGCCGGCGATCACCAGGATCGCGTTGTTCGGCGCGTACCACTGCTGGTGGAAGCGACGCAGCATCGCGCCGGTGGTCTTGTCGAACGATTCACGCGTGCCCAGCGGCGTGTGCTCGTAGGGCGTGCCCTCGAACAGCCG
Source organism: Ideonella sp. sgz306126 (assembly GCF_056032705.1). Classification (NCBI taxonomy): domain Bacteria; kingdom Pseudomonadati; phylum Pseudomonadota; class Betaproteobacteria; order Burkholderiales; family Sphaerotilaceae; genus Ideonella; species Ideonella sp. sgz306126. Next base: position 475,210 of record NZ_JBVYWP010000002.1, on the reverse strand, counting down.
CGCCTGCAGTTCGGTGTAGAACTTGAAATCGGGGCTGGACAGGTCGCGCGACACTTCCTGCTCGATCGCCCCGCGCTCCTTGGCCCAGGCCGCGTCGGTGGCGTCCAGCGCGCGCATGCGCAAGGCCTCGGTGTGCAGGGCCACGTCCAGGTCCTGCACCGGCGTGTTGAAGAAATACTGGGTCACGCTCTGGGTGGTGTCGGCGTTGAAGCTGCCGCCCAGGTTGGCCGAGATCGCCGCCAGCTGGTCCTTGCTCAGGCCCGGGCTGCCGCGGAACATCATGTGCTCCAGCGCATGGGCGGTGCCGGGGAAACCGCGCGGCACGTCGTCGGAGCCGACCAGGTAGTTGAGCTCGGTGGTCACCACCGGGGCCAGGCGGTCGCGCACCACCACCACCTGCAGGCCGTTGGACAGCGTGGCCCGCGCCACGTCGACGGCGGGTTCGGCCGCCCGGGCGGCACCCAGCGAAAGCAGGGCCAGCATCGCCCAGACCGGGCTCTTGAACGTGAAGCTCACAAACACTCCTTGAAGTTATCGATGTGGGCGCGGGCCGAGGCCTGCGCGGTCTCCGCGCCCCGGGCCGCGGATGGCCGTGCGACCGCGGCTGGCAGGCCAAGTTCCCGCAGCGGGGTGCCGGCCGCGGTGCTGTCAAGGCACAAGGCTGTGGACAATTTTTGAGCAAGCACCTGGTTGTCCACAGGCAGGGGAGTTTCGCTGAAGTTGCTCGTGCCGGCTCCCGTCCGATCCAGGGCCTGCTTCACAGGCTTGCACAGTTGGCAAGTACTTGTCGAGATTGATGAAAATCCGGTTGTCCACAAAAAAACGGCTGCTCTACCAGTACCACCAGTTTGAAAGAGAAGATAAGAGCTATACAACGGCTTCGCCGGGAAAATTCAAGATCCGCTCGCTGACGAAGCGCCGTGGCGCGCCGGTCACCGGGTCGGTAAAGCTCAATTCACGGGCCAGCAACTGCAGCGGGTGCTGGTAGTCTTCGTCCGCTCCCACCGGGGTTTCGGGCTGCAGCACGGGGTAGATCCGGTCGCCGGCCAATGGCAGGCCGAGCGCGTTCATGTGGACCCGAAGCTGGTGGGTGCGGCCGGTCAGCGGCGTCAGGCGGTAATGGCCCCAGGCGCCGCGCCGGGCGATCAGCTCGACCCGGGTTTCGGCATTGGGCTCGCCCGGGACCTCGGCGACCTGCATGAAATGCCGCTCGCTGGTCTGCAGCCGGCTGCGGCGGGTCAGCGGCAGTGCCAGGTCGGGCCGCCAGGGTGCGATCGCCTCGTAGACCTTGCTCACCCGGCGGTCGCGGAACAGCGCGTGGTAGGCGTCGCGGTGGGCCGGCTGCAGGCTGAAGACCACCACGCCGGCGGTCTCGCGGTCGAGCCGGTGGATGGCGCTCAGGCTGTCCAGGCCGGTCTCGCGCTGCAGGCGGGCCAGCAGGGTCTCGCGGGCGTAGCGGCCCTTGGGCGACATCGGCAGGAAGTGCGGCTTGTCGACCACCAGCAAGGCCTCGTCGCGGAACAGCGTGCGGGCCGGGAAGGGGATGGTCGCCTCGTGGTCCAGCGTGCGCCAGTACCAGAGCCTCGTGGCGGGCCGGTAGGGGCGATCCGGGGGGAGGGGGTGCCCGGCCTCGTCCAGCACCTCGCCACGGGCCATCCTGGCGGCCCAGTCGGCCTCGGCCACCAGGGGCAGGCGCCAGGCCAGGAAGCTCAGCACCGTGGGCCAGGGGCCGGGCGGCAGGGCCACGGCACTGGCGCTGACGCCATCGCGCGGCGGCGGCCGCCAGGCGGGGCGCGGACGGGTCATCGCTGGAACGCAGGGGAAAGGGCCACGATGGCCCCGAGCTTAGCGCGCCGGTGGCGGCGGGGCCGGCTCGACCAGGATCGCGCGGAAGTCGTTGACGTTGGTGCGGGTCGGGCCGGTGATGACCGAGTCGCCCAGCGCCTCGAAGAAGCTGTGCGCGTCGTTGTCGGCCAGGCGCTCGCGCGGGTGCAGGCCGGCGGCGCGGGCGCGGGCCAGCGTGGTCGGGCCGATCAGCGCCCCGGCGATCTCTTCCTGGCCGTCGACGCCGTCGGTGTCGCCGGCCAGCGCGTGGATGCCCGGGTGGCCGTCCAGCGCGACCGCCAGCGCCAGCAGGCATTCGACGTTGCGCCCGCCGCGGCCCCGGCCGCGCACCGTGACGGTGGTCTCGCCGCCCGACAGCAGCACGCAGGGCGCCGCCAGCGGCTGGCCGTGGCGGGCCACCTGGCGGGCGATGCCGGCCAGCACGGTGCCGACCTCGCGCGCCTCGCCTTCCAGCGCGTCACCCAGGATCATCGGCGTGACGCCGGCCGCGCGGGCCACCGCGGCCGCGGCCTCCAACGCCTGCTGCGGCGTGGCGATCAGCCGGGTTTCGCAGCGCGCCAGGCGCGGGTCGCCGGGCTTGATGGATTCGCCCGCGCCGCTCTCCAGCACCGCCCGCACCTCGGGCGGCACCGCCAGGTCGTAGCGGCGCAGGATGGCCAGCGCGTCGGCGCAGGTGCTGGCGTCGGCCACGGTGGGGCCGGAGGCGATGTTGACCGGGTCGTCGCCCGGCACGTCCGAGATCAGCAACGTCAGCACGCGCGCCGGGGCGCAGGCCGCGGCCAGCCGGCCGCCCTTGATCGCCGAGAGATGGCGGCGCACGCAGTTCATCTCGCTGATGGTGGCGCCGCTGGCCAGCAGCGCGCGGTTGACGGCCTGCTTGTGGGCCAGCGTCAAGCCCGGCGCCGGCAGCGGCAGCAGCGCGGAGCCACCGCCCGAGATCAGGCACAGCACCAGGTCGTCCGGGCCCAGGCCGGCCACCCGCGCCAGCAGGCGCTGCGCCGCAGCTTCACCGGCGGCGTCGGGCACCGGGTGGGCGGCTTCGACGATCTCGATCTGCTCGCAGGCCGCGCCGTAGCCGTAGCGGGTCACGACCAGGCCTTGCAACTGCGAGCGCGGGCCGGTCCAGTGCCGTTCGACGGCCTGGGCCATCGCGGCCGAGGCCTTGCCGGCGCCGATCACGATCAGCCGGCCGCGGCCCAGGTCGGCCGGTGTCGGCAGGTGCGGCGGGACGCAGCGCTCGGGCTGGGCCGAGGCGATGGCCGCGTCGAACATCGCGCGCAGCAGGGATTGCGGCGCGGCGGCGGTGGGAGAGGGGGGGGAGGTGGACGTCATCAGCGCTCGATTGTGGGCCCCGGCGGCGTGGCGCAGGCCGCCGCAAGGCGCTCAGGCCGCGGGCTGGCCGATCTCGAAGTTCGACAGCTTTTCCAGCGCGCGCAGCATCGCCGAGTGGTCCCAGCCGCTGCCGCCGTGCGCGCTGCAGGCGCCGAACAGCTGCTGGGCGCTGGCGGTGTGCGGCAGCGCCAGGCCCAGCGCGCGGGCGCTGTCGAGCGCCAGCGCGAGATCCTTCTGGTGCAGCGCGATGCGGAAGCCCGGGTCGAACGTGCGCTTGATCATCCGCTCGCCGTGCACCTCGAGGATGCGCGACGACGCGAAGCCGCCCATCAAGGCCTGGCGCACCTTGGCCGGATCGGCACCGGCGCGGGCCGCGAACAGCAGCGCCTCGGCCACCGCCTCGATGTTGAGCGCGACGATGATCTGGTTGGCCACCTTGGCGGTCTGGCCGTCGCCGTGGCCGCCGACGTGCGTGATGTTCTTGCCCATCAGCTCGAACAGCGGCCGGATGCGGGCGAACACCGCCTCGTCGCCGCCGACCATGATGGACAGCGTCGCGTTCTTCGCACCCACTTCGCCGCCGGACACCGGCGCGTCCAGGCAGTCCGCGCCGAGTGCGGCGAGCTGCTGGGCGAAGGCCTTGGTGGCGATCGGCGAGATCGAGCTCATGTCGACCACGACCTTGCGCGGGCTGCCGGCGGGCGCGTTCTTCAGACCGGCGGCGATGCCGTTCTCGCCGAACAGCACCTGCTCGACATCGGGGGTGTCGGGCAGCATCGTGAACACGATGTCGGCGCGCTCGGTCACGCCGCGGGCGTTCAAGCACTGCGTGGCGCGGCCGGTGGCGATCGCCTCGGGCAGCTTGCCGCGGGTATGGACGAACAAGGTGTGGCCGGCGTGGATCAGATGGCCGCACATCGGTGCGCCCATGATGCCCAGGCCGATGAAGCCGATCTTGAGGGGTTCGGTGGTCATGAAGTGGGAGCAGGGTGTGAAGTTCAGAGCGCCAGGCGCTGGCGCCAGTCCAGGCCGGCCTCGGTCGTGGTGGCGGGCTTGTATTCGCAGCCGATCCAGCCGGCGTAGCCGAGGCGGTCCAGCTGCTGGAACAGGAAGGGATAGTGGATCTCGCCGGTGCCGGGCTCGTGGCGGCCGGGGTTGTCGGCCAGCTGGATGTGGGCGATGCGGTCCAGGTGCCGCGCCAGCGTGCCGGCGAGCTCGCCTTCCATGCGCTGGGCATGGTAGATGTCGTACTGCAGGAAGGCGTTGTCGGCACCGACCTCGTCGAGCAGGCGCAGCGCCTGCTCGGTACGGGTGAGGTAGAAGCCGGGGATGTCGAAGTGGTTGATCGGCTCGATCAGCATCCGCAGCCCGGCGGCTTTCAGCGCGGCGGCGGCATGGCGCAGGTTGTCGACCAGGGTGCGGCGCAGTGTCGCGTCGTCCACGCCGGACGGGGCCTTGCCGGCCAGCACGTTGAGCTGGGGCACGCCCAGCGCCTGGGCGTAGCGGATCGCCTGGACCACGCCGGCGCGGAACTCGTCGACCCGGTCGGGGTGGCAGGCGATGCCGCGCTCGCCGTCGTCCCAGCGGCCGGCCGGCAGGTTGTGCAGCACCACCTGCAGGCGGTGGGCGTCGAGCCTGCTGCGGATCGCCTCGACGTCGAAGGCGTAGGGGAACAGGAACTCCACGGCCTCGAAGCCGGCGCGCGCGGCGGCCTCGAAGCGGTCGAGGAAGGGCTGTTCGGTGAACAGCATCGTCAGGTTGGCGGCAAAGCGGGGCATCGGTCTCTCTCTCTCTCTCGTGAACAGGGGCGTCAATCGAGCAGGGCGAGCGCGGTGGGCACGTCGGCACGCTCGCTGGCCAGCGCTTCGAATTCGACCACGTTGTCGATCTCGGTGCCCATCGCGATGTTGGTGACGCGCTCCAGCATCACCTCCACCACCACCGGCACCTGGTGCTCGGCCATCCAGGCCTCGGCCTGGGCGAAGGCCGGGGCCAGTTCTTCCGGCCGGTGCACGCGGATCGCCTTGCAGCCCAGGCCTTCGACCACCTTGACGTGGTCGACGCCGTAGCCCTGGACCTCGGGGGCATTGATGTTGTCGAAGCCCAGCTGCACACAGTAGTCCATGTTGAAGCCGCGCTGCGCCTGGCGGATCAGGCCGAGGTAGCTGTTGTTGACGACGACGTGCAGATACGGCAGCTTGAACTGCGCGCCCACCGCCAGCTCCTCGAGCATGAACTGGAAGTCGTAGTCGCCCGACAGCGCGACGATCTTGCGCTGCGGGTCGGCGGCGCGCACGCCCAGCGCCGCCGGCACCGTCCAGCCCAGCGGCCCGGCCTGGCCGCAGTTGATCCAGTGGCGCGGATGGTGCACCTGCAGGAATTGCGCGCCGGCGATCTGCGACAGGCCGATGGTGGAGACGTAGCAGACGTCCCGGCCGAAGGCGCGCGTCATGCACTGGTAGACCCGCTGCGGCTTCATCGGCACGGTGTCGAAATGGGTCTTGCGCAGATAGCCCAGCGAGGCCTTGCGGGCGGTGCATTCGGCGGCCCAGGCCGAGCGGTCGGGCAGGCGGCCGGCGGCCTGCCATTCGCGCGCCACGGCGACGAACAGCTGCAGCGCGGCCTTGGCGTCGGAGACGATGCCGTAGTCCGGCGCGAAGACCCGGCCGATCTGGGTCGGCTCGATGTCGACGTGGATGAAGCGCCGCCCCTTGCAATAGACCTCGGGCGAGCCGGTGTGGCGGTTGGCCCAGCGGTTGCCGATGCCGAGCACGAAATCGCTCGCCAGCATCGTCGCGTTGCCGTAGCGGTGGCTGGTCTGCAGGCCGCACATGCCGGCCATCAGCGGATGGTCGTCAGGCAGGCTGCCCCAGCCCATCAGCGTCGGGATCACCGGAATGCCGGTGATCTCGGCGAACGCGACCAGCAGCTCCGAGGCGTCGGCGTTGATGATGCCGCCGCCGGCGACGATCAGCGGCCGCTCGGCGCTGGCCAGCATCTCCATCGCCTTGTCGATCTGCGCCCGGTTGGCCGCCGGCTTGTAGACCGGCAGCGGCTCGTAGGTGGCGATGTCGAATTCGATCTCGGCCACCTGCACGTCGAACGGCAGGTCGATCAGCACCGGCCCCGGACGGCCGGAGCGCATCAGGTGGAAGGCCTGCTGGAACGCACGCGGCACCTGGGCCGGCTCCATCACCGTGGTGGCCCACTTCGTGACCGGGGCGGCGATGCGGGCGATGTCCACCGCCTGGAAGTCTTCCTTGTGCAGCCGGGCGCGTGGCGCCTGGCCGGTGATGCACAGGATGGGGATCGAATCGGCCTGGGCCGAGTACAGGCCGGTGATCATGTCGGTGCCGGCCGGGCCCGAGGTGCCGATGCACACCCCGATGTTGCCGGCCCGGGCGCGGGTGTAGCCCTCGGCCATGTGCGAGGCGCCCTCGACGTGGCGGGCCAGGATGTGGCCGATCGTCTGGCGCTCGCGCAACTGGGCGTAGAGCGGGTTGATCGCCGCGCCGGGCACACCGAAGGCCTGCGAGACGCCTTCCTTTTCCATCACCAGCACCGCGGCCATCGCGGCCGTCATCTTTGCCATGCCTTGTCTCCTTGGGTTGGCAGCGATGGTCGCGGCGGGGCGCCGATCTGTGAACCCCAGTCAGGAGATAAGTGCTATTCCGTGCAGGAATGATCCGCCTGCGCGGCCCTACAGTCCGCGCCATGGACCGCATCACCGGGGTACAGCTCTTCATCCGCGTCGTCGAAACCGGCAGCTTCAGCAAGGCGGCGGCAGAGTTCGGCATCACCCAGCCCACCGCCACCAAGGCGGTGGCGGCGATCGAGCAGCGCCTGGGCGCGCGGCTGCTGCACCGCTCCACCCGCGGCGTCACCGCGACCGAGGTGGGCGCGCTGTACCACGAGCGCTGCAAGCGCATCGCGCACGAGATCGACGAGGCCGACAACCTGGCCACGCTGCTGCAAGGCCAGGTCGGCGGCACGCTGCGCCTGAGCAGCTCGGTGGCCTTCGGCCGGCGGGTGATGGTGCCGCTGGTGCTGCGCTACATGCGCGAGCACCCGGAGGTGATGGTGGACCTCAGCTTCGACGATCGCTACGTGAACCTGGTCGAGCAGGGCGTGGACCTGGCCGTGCGCATGGGTCGGCTGGCCGATTCCTCGCTGGGGGCGCGCTACCTGGGTACCAACCCCTGGGTGATGGTGGCCGCGCCCCCGTACCTCGCAGCCCGCGGCACGCCGACCTGCACCGCCGAGCTGGCGCAGCACGCCTGCCTGGTCTACAGCAGCGTGCAGGGCGACGACCGCTGGACGCTGACCACGCCGCAGGGCCTGCAGCAGTCGGTGCCGGTGCGCGGGCCGCTGCGCTCGAACAACCTGTCGGCGGTGCTGGCGGCGGCCGTGGGTGGGATGGGGCTGGCGGTGCTGCCGCGCTACGTGGCCCGCGAGGCCTTGCAGGGCCGTCGGGTGGTGGCGCTGATGGAAGACCATGCGCTGGCGGCGCAGGAAGTGCACGCCGTGTTTCCGTCGCCCAAGCTGGTGCCGCAGAAGGTCAGCCACCTGATCGGCTGGCTCCAGCAGGTGCTGGCAGGGGCGTGGTGGCAGCGGGATCTGTAGCTCGCACGGCGCGCTGAGGCCGGGGCCGTGCCGCGGCATCCGGGGAGTGATCGGCTCAGTGCGCCGTGAAGCTCCTCGACGCCTCGATCGACGCGGCGAGGTCGCCGCGGCTGCCGTTGAAGTACAGGTTCAGCGCGACGGCGCTGAGCGCGGCGAGCAGGATGCCCGAGTCGAGCAGGATCTGCAGGTCGTGCGGCATCTGCTGGGTCCAGCGCGGCGCCACCAGCGGGATCAGGCCGGCGCCGAGGGAGATGGCGACGATGTAGAGGTTGTTGCGCTGGGTCTGGAAATCCACCTTGGCCAGGATGCGGATGCCAGTGGCGGCGACCATGCCGAACATCACCAACCCGGCGCCACCGAGCACGAACTGCGGCACTTCCTCGACCAGCGCGGCCATCTTGGGCACCAGGCCCAGCAGCATCATGATCAGGCCGGCCGCGACGCAGACGAAGCGGCTGCGCACGCCGGTGACGCCGACCAGGCCGACGTTCTGCGAGAAGCTGGTGTAGGGGAAGGTGTTGAACAGGCCGCCGATCAGCGTGCCCAGGCCGTCGGTGCGCAGGCCGCGGCTCAGGTCGGAGGGCTGCAGGCGCTTGCCGGTCATCTCGGCCAGCGCCAGGAACATGCCGGTGGATTCGATCATCACCACCACCATCACCAGGGTCATGGTCAGGATCAGCACCGGGTCGAAGGTCGGCAGGCCGAAGGCCAGCGGCGTGACCCACTCGAACCAGCCGGCGTGGGCGACCTTGTCGAAATGCATCGTGCCCAGCCCGGCGGCGGCCACGCAGCCGGCCACGATGCCCAGCAGCACGGCGATGTTGGCGACGAAGCCGCGGCCGTGCTTGACCAGCAGCAGGATGACCGCCAGCACGAAGCCGGCCATGCCCAGGTTGCCCAGCGCGCCGTAGAAGGCGTTGTCGGCCATCGGCACCGGCCCGGGCAGGCTCAGCACGGCCGCCGAGGCGCCTGAAGCAGCCGCGGCGGCGGCCTGGGCCTTGGCGGCGTCGACCATCGCCACCAGCCTGGGCACGTCCACGTGCTGGGCCAGGAAGGCCGGCCCACCGGTGGCCCAGCCCACGCCGACGCGCATCAGGCTGATGCCGATCACCGAGATGATCGAGCCGGTGACCACCGGCGGGAAGAAGCGCAGCAGCCGGCCCATCACCGGCGCCAGCAGCATCGCCAGCACGCCGGCACCGATGATGCTGCCGAAGATCGCGCGCGCGCCCTCGACCCCGGGCATCGCGTTGGCGATCGCCACCATCGGGCCGACCGCGGCGAAGGTGACGCCCATCATCACCGGCAGGCGGATGCCGAACCATCGGGTGACGCCCAGCGACTGGATCAGCGACACCAGCCCGCAGCAGAACAGGTCGGCCGAGATCAGCAAGCCGATCTGCGCCGGCGCCAGCTTGAGCGCGTGGCCGATGATCAGCGGCACCGCGATCGCGCCGGCATACATCACCAGCACGTGCTGCAGGCCCAGTGCAGCCAGTCGGCCGGCGGGCAGTCTCTCGTCCACGGGGTGGACCTGGGTCGGGGTCATGGCGTGTCTCCTGTCGTTGGGGGTGGACTGCTCGGCAAGGGGTGGGCAGGGCGCTGCCGGCCGGCCGCCCGTGGCGCCGCCGGCCTGCGCGGATACCGGGGCTTACTGCGCCGGCGCGCCGGCGTCGAACCAGCGGCCCAGCGCGGCGCGCTCGGCGTCGGTGATCTGGGTGGCGTTGTTCAGCGGCATGCGTTTCTCGACCACCGCCAGCTGGTGGATCTGCACCGCGTGCGCCAGGATCAGCGCCGGGGTGTGGAAGTCCATGCCCTTGTTCTGCACCTGGGCGTTGTGGCAGATCACGCAGCGCTGGGTGACGATGGCCTGCACCTGGGCGAAGCGGGGCGGCGGTTCGGTGGACGCCTGGGCGCCCAGGCGGTCCCACGGCGCACCCAGCGCGATCGCCGCGAGCAGCGGCACGATGCCGGCCACCGCCCATCGCCAGGGCATGCTCGCGCCCGCCATGTGCGCCTTGTGGCGGCTGACGAAGAAATGGCGGATCAGCGCGCCGCCCAGCATCAGCAGCACCAGGATCAGCCAGTTCCAGCGGTGGCCGTAGAGCTCGCCGTAGTGGTTGCTGAGCATGGCCACCAGCACCGGCAGCGTGAAATACGTGTTGTGCGTGCTGCGCTGCTTGCCGCGCTTGCCGTGGATCGGGTCGGGCGTCTGGCCGGCCGTCATCGCCGCGACCGTCTTGCGCTGACCGGGGATGATCCAGAAGAACACGTTGGCACTCATCGACGTGGCCATCATCGCGCCGACCAGCAGGAAGGCGGCACGGCCGGCGAAGAGCTGGCAGGCGCCCCAGGTGGCCAGCACCACGAAGCCGAACACCAGCGCACCGACCCGGCCGTCGCCGCCTTCGCGCTCGCCCAGGCGGCGGCAGAGCTGGTCGTAGATCAGCCAGAACGCCACCAGGAAGCCGAGCGCGGCGGCCACCGCGGCGGCCGGGCTCCAGGCATGCACGCTCTTGTCGATCAGGAAGGTCCCGGCATTCCACAGGTAGAGCACGGTGAACAGCGAGAAGCCCGACAGCCAGGTCGAGTAGCTTTCCCAGTAGAACCAGTGCAGCTCGGTGTGGATCTTCTTCGGCGCGCCGAGGTACTTCTGCGGGTTGTAGAAGCCGCCGCCGTGCACCGCCCACAGCGCGCCGCCGACGCCCTTGTCGAGCAGGTCCTGCGAGGTCGGCTTGACCAGGTGGTTGTCGAGCCAGACGAAGTAGAACGACGAGCCGACCCAGGAGATGGCGGTGATGACGTGCAACCAGCGCAGCAGCAGGTTGGCCCAGTCGAGAAGGTATGCGTCCACAGTGGCCTCACGAAAGACAGGCCGTCGCGGCAAACGATGCCAGGGCGACGGCCCTCACCACAGCGGGCTCTGTGAGGGTGGACGTCGCAACCGGGTGCCGGCCTGGGGCCGGCCACCGCGGGCTCCGCGGCGACGTGTTGAAAGTGTATACAGTCGTCAGCGCGCCATGGCTAGAGGCTAACCCGAAGAACCGACGCAATCTGCCATGCAAGCGGTGTGCCCGTTGCGGTACCCCGCGACCGGGTGCGCCACCCAGGCCAGCGCACGGCCGCTCCGAAGCGGCCTGGGCTCCCCTCCCGGAGGGGGTTGCGGTATCCCGCAACCGGGTGCCCCATTCAAGAGCCGCGGTAGGTGGAATAGGCCCAGGGGCTGACCAGCAGCGGCACGTGGTAATGGCCGTCGGCGTCGGCGATGCCGAAGGCGACCGTCACCTCGTCGAGAAAGGCCGGATCGGGCAAGGCCACGCCGCGGGCGCGGAAATAGGCCGCCACCGAGAACACGAGCTGGTAGCGGCCGGCCGCCATCGCGGCAGCGTCGAGCAGCGGGCCGCCGTCGCTGCGGCCGTCGGCGTTCAAGGTCAGGGTCTTGACGGTCTCGGCCTGCGCACCCTTCAGGCGCTGCAGCGTCACCGCCATGCCCGCGGCGGGGCAGCCGTTCATCGTGTCGAGCACATGGGTGCTGAGATGGCCCATCGTGGCCTCCTGGTTGGGTCCGGGGTGGTGCGTGCGGGGCGATCGCGGTGCGTCGCGTGGCTTGCGCTTCGGCCAGAAGTGTATACACTTTGGTGTCCAGGTCAACGCTTCCGGGTGACTCGCACCCGCGCCCCACCGATGCCCGTCCCGTCCCGCTCTCCCCGTCCGCCGCGTGCCGCCGCGAAGGCGCCGCCGCGCGCAGCCCGGCGGGCGGCCGTGGCCGAGGCGGCGCCGGCCGGCGCGACCGAGCGCATCGTCGACGCGATCACCACCGCCATCATTGAGCGCCGGCTGATGCCCGGCACCAAGCTGGCCGAGCAGAAGATCGCCGACCTGTTCAAGGTTTCGCGCACGCTGGTGCGCCAGGCGCTCAACCAGCTCAGCCGCGACCGCCTGGTGACGCTGACGCCGGCGCGCGGTGCCTGCGTCGCCACGCCCAGCCCCGAGGAGGCGCGCCAGGTGTTCGAGGCGCGCGCGATGATCGAGGCGGCGCTGGTGCGCCAGCTTTGCGCGGTCGTCACCGATGAGCAGGTCGCCGCGCTGCGCAGCCACCTGCGCAGCGAGCGCGAGGCGCTGGCGCGCACCGACGTGACCGGACGCACCCGCCTGCTGGCCGATTTCCACGTGCTGCTGGCGCGCCTGCTGGGCAACGAGGTGCTGGCCCAGTTGCTGGCCGACCTGCTGAGCCGGTCGTCGCTGATCGCGCTGATGTACCAGTCGGCCCATTCGGCCCAGGCCTCGCAGGACGAGCACGAGCAGATCGTCGAGGCCTTGCACCGGCGCGACGCCCGCGCCGCGGCGCGGCTGATGGAGCAGCACCTGCACAGCGTCGAGCGCAACCTGAACCTCAACCCGCGCGCGCCGGACCTGGCCGCCGCCCTGCAACTGGGCGGTTGAGGCCAGGCCGTCCCCACACCAGCGATCCCCCATGACCCGACCCCTCGCCCCCGCCCGCTACCCGCGCGACCTGCGCGGCCATGGCCGCCTGCCGCCCGACGCCCACTGGCCCGGCCGCGCCCGGGTGGCGCTGCAGTTCGTGCTGAACTACGAGGAAGGCGGCGAGAACTCGGTTCTGCACGGCGATGCCGGCAGCGAGCAGTTCCTCTCGGAGATGTTCAACCCGGCCAGCTACCCCGCGCGGCACCTGAGCATGGAGAGCCTCTACGAGTACGGCGCGCGGGTCGGCGTGTGGCGCATCCTGCGCGAGTTCGAGCGCCGCGGCCTGCCGCTGACGGTGTTCGGCGTCGGCATGGCGCTGGAGCGCTGCCCGGAGGTCACGGCGGCCTTCGTCGAGCTGGGCCACGAGATCGCCTGCCACGGCTGGCGCTGGATCCACTACCAGAGCCTGCCCGAGGCGGTCGAGCGCGAGCACCTGCGCCTGGGGCTGGACGCGATCACGCGGCTGACCGGCGAGCGTCCGCTGGGCTGGTACACCGGCCGCGACAGCCCGAACACCCGCCGCCTGGTGGTCGACGCCGGCGGCATCGAGTACGACAGCGACGCCTACGGCGACGACCTGCCGTTCTGGCTGCAGGTGCGCAAGACCGACGGCGCGCTGGCGCCGCACCTGGTCGTGCCCTACACGCTCGATTGCAACGACATGCGCTTCGCGCTGCCGCAGGGCTTCAGCCACGGCGACGAGTTTTTCGAGTACCTGCGCGACGCCTTCGACGTGCACTACGCCGAGGGCGAGGAGTTCCCCGCGATGATGAGCATCGGCATGCACTGCCGGCTGCTGGGCCGGCCGGGCCGCATGCGCGCGCTGCAGCGCTTCCTGGACCATGTCGAGGCGCATGACCGGGTCTGGGTGACGCGGCGCATCGACATCGCGCGGCACTGGAAGGCCACCCATCCCTTCGATGCGGCCACCGCCTTTGTCTGGGAGTGACGAGATGACGCGCCCGACCCCTTCGTCCACCGCGGCGCTGACGCTGGAGCAGCTCAACGCCGCCACGCCCGACGAGGTGGCGGTGCTGCTGGACGGCACCTACGAGCATTCGCCCTGGATCGCCGAGCGCGCCGCCGCGCAGCGGCCGTTCAAGAGCCTGGCGCACCTGAAGCAGGCGATGGCCACGGTGGTGCGCGAGGCCGGCCGCGATGCCCAGCTCGGCCTGATCCGCGCCCACCCCGAGCTGGCCGGCAAGGCCATGGTCAGGCGCACGCTGACCGCCGAGTCGACGAACGAACAAGGCCGGGCCGGCCTGACCGATTGCACGCCCGAGGAATTCGCCCGGCTGCAGCAGCTCAACGCGGCCTACAACGACCGGTTCGGCTTCCCCTTCATCCTCGCGGTGCGCGGGCCGCGCGGCCTGGGGCTGGGCCGCCAGGAGATCATCGCCACCTTCGAGCGTCGTCTCGGCAACCCGCCGGACTTCGAGCTGGCCGAGTGCCTGCGCAACATCCACCGCATCGCCGAGATCCGCCTGGGCGACAAGTTCGGCGTCACGCCCGCGCGGGGCCACCAGGTGTGGGACTGGGCCGAGCAGCTGGCCGAGTTCTCCGACGCCGGCGCGGCCGAGCGCGGCGAGCTGAGCGTCACCTACCTGACCGACGCGCACCGGGCCTGCGCGCAGCGGCTGGCGCAGTGGATGCGCGACGACTGCGGTTTCGACGAGGTGCAGGTCGACGCGGTCGGCAACGTGGTCGGTGTCTACCGCGGAAGCGAACCGGGCGCGCCCCGGCTGCTGACCGGCAGCCACTACGACACGGTGCGCAACGGCGGCAAGTACGACGGCCGGCTCGGCATCCTGGTGCCCATGGCCTGCGTGCGCGAGCTGCACGCGCAGGGTCGGCGCCTGCCCTTCGACCTGGAGGTGGTGGGTTTCGCCGAGGAAGAGGGCCAGCGCTACAAGGCGACCTTTCTCGGCTCGGGCGCGCTGGTGGGGCAGTTCGACCCGGCCTGGCTGGACCAGCGCGATGCCGACGGCATCCCGATGCGCGAGGCGATGGCCGCGGCCGGCCTGCGGCCCGAAGGCATCCCGGCGCTGCGGCGCGACCCCAGCCGCTACCAGGCCTTCGTCGAGGTCCACATCGAGCAGGGCCCGGTGCTCAACGCGCTGGACCTGCCGCTGGGCGTGGTCACCTCGATCAACGGCAGCGTGCGCTTCGTCGGCGAGTACGTCGGCATGGCCAGCCACGCCGGCACCACGCCGATGAACGCGCGGCGCGATGCGGCCACCGCGGCGGCCGAGCTGGCGCTGTACGTCGAGCGACGCGCCGCGGCGGTGCCCGACCTGGTCGGCACCGTCGGTCAGCTGGAGGTGCCGTCCGGCTCGATCAACGTGGTGCCGGGCCGCTGCCGCTTCAGCCTGGACCTGCGCGCCACCACCGACGCGGTGCGCGACGCCTGCGCCGCCGACGTGCTGGCCGAGGCGGCGCGCATCGCCGAGCGGCGCGGCCTGCAGCGGGTGCTCGAAGAAACGATGCGCGCGTCGGCGGCGCCCAGCGCACCGGCCTGGCAGCAGCGCTGGGAGGCGGCGGTGAGCGCGCTGGGCCTGCCGGTGCTGCACCTGCCCAGCGGCGCCGGCCACGACGCGATGAAGCTGCACGAGGCGATGCCGCAGGCGATGTTGTTCGTGCGCGGACAGAACGCCGGCATCAGCCACAACCCGCTCGAAGCCATCACCAGCGAGGACGCCGAGCTCGCCGTGCTGGCCTTCAACCATCTGCTCGACCAACTTGCCACGGAAGACCTCGCATGACCGCATCCGATGACCTGCACGCCCGGCTCGACGCCTGGATCGACGCCCACTTCGATGAGCAGGTGCGCTTCCTGCAAGCGCTGGTGCGGGTGCCCACGCCGACCCCGCCGGGCAACAACGCGCCGCACGCCGATCGTCTGGCCGAGCTGCTGCAGGGCTTCGGCCTGGCGGCCGAGAAGTACCCGGTGCCCGAGGCCGAGGTGCGTGCCTACGGCATGGCGTCGATCACCAACCTGGTCGTGCGGCGCAAGTACGGCGAGGGCCGCACGATCGCGATGAACGCGCACGGCGACGTCGTGCCGCCCGGCGACGACTGGACCCACGACCCCTACGGCGCCGAGATCGAGGACGGCCGGCTCTACGGCCGGGCCTCGGCGGTCAGCAAGTGCGACATGAGCACCTACACCTTCGCGGTGCGGGCGCTGGAGGCAGTGGCCGCGCCGCGCCGGGGCGGCGTCGAGCTGATCTTCACCTACGACGAGGAGTTCGGCGGCGAGCTGGGCCCGGGCTGGCTGCTGCAGCGCGGGCTGACGAAGCCGGACCTGCTGATCGCCGCCGGCTTCAGCTACCAGGTCGTCACCGCGCACAACGGCTGCCTGCAGATGGAGGTGACGGTGCACGGCAAGATGGCCCACGCCGCGATCCCCGAGTCCGGCATCGACGCGCTGCAGGGCGCGGTGGCCATCCTGGCCGCGCTCTATGCGCAGAACCAGCGCTACCCATCGATTCGCTCGCAGGTCAAGGGCATCACCCACCCGTACCTGAACGTCGGCCTGATCGAGGGCGGCACCAACACCAACGTGATCCCGGGCAAGGTGGTGTTCAAGCTGGACCGGCGCATGATCCCCGAGGAGAACAGCGCCGAGGTCGAGGCCGAGGTGCGGCGCGTGATCGCCGAGGCGGCGGCGGCGATGCCCGGCATCACGGTCGAGATCCGCCGCATGCTGATGTGCGAGGCCCTGAAGCCGCTGCCCGGCAACGCGCCGCTGGTGGAGGCCTTGCAGCGCAACGCCAGCGAGGTCTTCGGCGAGCCCATCGAGACCTCGGGCACGCCGCTCTACACCGACGTGCGGCTGTTCGGTGCCGCCGGCGTGCCGGCCGCGATCTACGGCGCCGGCCCGCGCACCGTGCTGGAGAGCAACGCCAAGCGGGCCGACGAGCACATCGTGCTGGAAGACCTGCGCCGCGCGACCCAGGTCGTGGCGCGCACGCTGGCGGATCTGCTCGGCGCGGCCTGAATCGCGCCCGGGTTCAGCGGCGCAGCGCGATCACCGGCGCCCGGGCAGCATCGACGCCATCACGCCGTCCTTCAGCACCCACTGGTGGAAGAGGGCCGCCACGGCGTGCAGGCCGGCCAGCCAGACGATGGTGTCGCCGAGGAATTTGTGCACGTCGCCCCAGTCGGCCAGGCCGGCGAGGGCGGAGTCCTTGACCAGCGGGATCTGCTCGACGCGCAGGCCGCCCAGCAGGGTCAGCGGATGGCTCTCGCTGCCCAGGGCCAGCAGCGCCGCGATCGGCAGGGCCAGCAGCAGCGCCCAGAGCAGCCCCTGGACCGCCTTGGACGCGATGTGCATCGCGCGAGACATCTGAAAGGCCGGCGGCGTGGGCCGCAAGGCCACCCAGACCAGGCGCAGCAGGGTCAGCACGAAGACCAGGCTGCCCAAGGACTCGTGCCAGACGATGTCGATGCGTGTGGCGGGGTCGACCCCTTGATCCATCAGGCGGCCGAAGTGGTCGGGCCCGAGGATGAAGGCGACGACCACGGCGACGGCCGTGATCCAGTGCAGCGCCTGGCTCAGGCGATCGTAACGGGTGGGGGAAGGCGGGTTCATGACGCGTCCAGGAGAGTTCGGTGTGACTATAAGAGCAGCGTGCTAAGCGATGTGAACGAGGGCCCGGCGGCGGGCCCTCGTTCCTTGGGGGGAGGGGCTCAGACCGTGTCGTGCAGCGGCGCCGGGCGCCATTTGGCCAGGCGGTTTTCGAGCAGGGTCATCAGGTACTCGGCGGTGAGCGCGACGCCCATGATGATCACGATCGCGGCGTACATGCCGGCCGCATCGAACGAGCCCTGCGCGACGTTGATCAGCAAGCCGATGCCGTAGCGCGAACCGACGAACTCGCCGACGATGGCGCCGACGATGGCGAAGCCGAAGCTCACGTGCAGCGAGGCGAAGATCCAGCTCATCGCCGACGGCACGATCACCGTGCGCGTCAGCTGCCACGGCGAGGCGCCGAGGATCTGCGCGTTGGCGATCAGCGACCGGTCGGCCTCGCGCACGCCCTGGAAGGCGTTGGAGAACACGACGAAGAAGACCATCACGAAAGACAGCGCCACCTTCGAGGTCAGGCCCAGGCCGAACAGCATGATGAAGATCGGCGCCAGCACGACCCGCGGCACCGAGTTGATCAGCTTGATGTAGATCGAGAACACGTCGGCCGCCATCTTGTTGCGTCCGAGCGCGACGCCGATCAGCACGCCGGCGAGCGAGCCGGTGAAGAAGCCGATCAGCGATTCCTCGGTCGTCACCCACAGGTGGTACCAGAGCGAGACGCCGTCGGCGCCCTCGGTGGCCCATTCGTACAGGCGCAGCACGACGGCCGACGGGCTGGAGAAGAACAGCTCCCGGATCAGGTGCAGCCGGGAGGCCAGCTCCCAGCCGCCGAGGAACGCGATCAGGATGGCCCAGCGCCATGCGAGGACCCGGCGCCGGCGCCGCAGCGCGGCGGCGGCCGCGGTGGCCTCGATGTCGGCGTCGGACGTGCCGGGTCGATGGGTGCTGCTCGGGGCCGCGCGCTCGGGGCTGCTCATGCGTGTCTCCTGGGGCCGGATCGGGCCGGCGGTGTTCGGTGCGGGGATGGCCGGCATGGTGTCAGGCCGCCACTTCGGTGCGCGCGGCGCCGATCATGACTTCTTCGCGCAGGTCGTTCCAGATGGTCTGCGAGAGCTCGATGAAGTGCTTCTCGTAGCGGATCTCGGACACCACGCGCGGGCGCGGGATGTCGATGCGGTAGACCGACTTGACGGTGGCGGGCCCGGCGGTCAGCACGTAGACGCGGTCGGCCAGGCCGATGGCCTCCTCGAGGTCGTGGGTCACGAACAGCACCGAGGCGCGGGCCTCGGACCACAGCCTCAGCAACTCGTCGTGCATCAGCACCCGGGTCTGCACGTCGAGCGCCGAGAACGGCTCGTCCATCAGCAGGATCTGCGGCTCGTTGATGAAGGTCTGCGCCAGCGCGACCCGCTTGCGCATGCCGCCCGACAGCTGGTGCGGGTACTTGTCTTCGTGGCCCGACAGGTTGACGCGGGCCAGCCAGCGGTGGGCGCGCTCGTAGGCCTCGTCCTTCGCGACGCCGCGGTAGAGCGGCCCGGCGACGACGTTGTCGATCACGCTGCGCCAGGGGAACAGCGCGTCGGTCTGGAACGCGAAGCCGATGCGCGGGTCGATGCCGTTCACCGGTCCGCCGAAGACCCGGACCTCGCCGCTCGACGGCTTGGCCAGGCCGGTGACCAGGTTCAGGGTGGTGGACTTCCCGCACCCGGTCGGGCCGACGATGGCGACGAACTCGCCTCGCTCGACCGTCATCGAGAAGTCTCGAATCGCGGTCATCGATTTGCCGTCGGGCGTCATGAAGCGCCGGCTGGTGTGGATCAGCTCGATGGCGGGGCTGTCGGGGGCGGTGGGATCGGGCATGGCGGTGGGCGGTGGAGCGTGCAGGTCGGCACGCGGAGCAACGTGGAGGGCCGCGGCACCGGCCGCGCGAAGCGGCCGGTGTCGCAAGGGCTTACCGGGCGTTCTTGACGAACTCGGTGGTGTAGGTCTTGCCCAGGTCGATCTTCTTGCCCTGCAGCGACTTCTTGAATTTCGACAGCACCGCCAGCACGGTCTCCGGTCCGCCGGCCGGCATCACGCCGTCGGGCGTGAACATGCCCTTGCCGTTGGCCAGCGCGGCGACGTAGCCGGCCTTGTCGCCGACGTAGTAGTCCGCCGGCATCTTGTCGGCGATCTCGGCGGCGCTGTGGGTGTTGATGAACTTGAGCGTCTTGACGAAGGCGTTGGCGAGCTTCTGCGTCGTCTCCCTGTGGCTGTTGACCCAGGACGTCTCCATGTACAGCGAGGCGGCCGGGTAGGTGCCGCCCAGCGCGGCCTTGGTCGACTCCATCGAGCGCATGTCCAGCAGCACCTTGGCCTCGCCCGACTTCAGCAGCCGCGAGACGGTGGGCTCGGTGGTCATGCCGGCCTGGATCTTGTCCTGCTCCATCGCGGCGATGAAGGTCGTGCCCGCGCCGACGCCCAGCGAGGTGAAGGCGCCCAGCGGCACGCCGTTCTTGACGGCCAGGTACTGGGTCAGGAAGTTCGTCGACGAGCCCAGGCCGGTGACGCCCAGCGTCTTGCCCTTCACGTCGGCGAAGGACTTGATCTCGGGGTGCTTGGTCGACACCAGCTCGACCTCGCCGGGGGCCTGGCTGAACTGCACGACGGATTCGATCGACTCGCCCTTGCCTTGCAGGTCGATGCAGTGGTCGTAGAAGCCGACCACGCCCTGCACCGAGCCGGCGATCAGCTCGACCTCGGCGTCGACCCCGGCCGGTTCGTTGAGGATGGCGACATCGAGCCCCTCGTCCTTGAAGTAGCCCAGCCGCTCGGCCAGCTTGGCGGGCAGGTAGATCTGCTTTTCAAAGCCGCCGACCATCAGGGTGATCTTCTCGGCCGCCAGCGCGCCGGTGGAGGCCGCCGCGGTCAGGGCGGCGAGGAGGACGGTGCGGCGCACGCTGCGTTGCTTCGACATGGTGTGTTTCCTGGGTTGTGTCTCGCGCTGGGCGAGGAAAGGCGCCGGGCTTGGGGGGAAGGACGGCCCGGCGCGGGACGAGACCTGGACACGACGGGGATTCTGCGAGTCGCCCGTGCGTGAACGCAAGTCAGAACACGTGGTTGATACCGAGGTCGTAGCCCGACTTCTCGGTCGCGAGCTTGCTGTCGTTCGCGACGTCGACGTAGAGCTTGGTCCGCTTCGACAGCCAGTGGTGGTAGCCGATCGCGAGCTTCTGGTGGATCGTCACGCCGGCCTGCTGCTGCTCTGCAAAGCCCATGCGCACCTGGCCGGCGCCGACCGGCACGATGGCGCCGACGAGGTAGCCGTGGGTCTTGGCGCCGGTGGTGGTGGTGCCGCCGCTCCAGCCGGCGCTCAGCAGCACCGTCTTCAGGTCGTAGCGCAGCCCCAGCGAGGAGATCCTGTCGGACGCGCCGGCCGGCTTCTCCAGGCCCGCAGCGAGGAACAGCGGCCCGGTGGTGTAGTTGGCCGCGACCGAGTACGGACGGTCGGGGCCGCCGTTCTTGTCGGACTCGCCCAGCGTCGCGGCGAGGTTCAGGCCGTTGGCGCTGTAGTCGTAGCGCACCGAGCCGGCCACGCGCACCTTGTCGACGCCCAGGCGCAGCCCGATCTCGCGCAGGCTGCCCACCGTCTCGCCGTCGAACGGGTCGAGCTGGTTCTGGATCAGCGA
This sequence comes from Ideonella sp. sgz306126, assembly GCF_056032705.1. NCBI lineage: Bacteria > Pseudomonadati > Pseudomonadota > Betaproteobacteria > Burkholderiales > Sphaerotilaceae > Ideonella > Ideonella sp. sgz306126. The sequence goes on along the minus strand of NZ_JBVYWP010000002.1, from coordinate 454,663 downwards.
GAACGCGGCGACGTACTGGCGACCGAGGTTCACCGTGCCGTAGGCGGTGTGCAGGCCCACCGTGCTGTAGCCGTTCCAGAAGTTGCTGGTGGCCGCGCCGGTGGACGGATCGAAGCGCGCCTCGATGCCGAACAGCGCGCTCATGCCGTCGCCCAGGTCCTCGCTGCCCTTGAAGCCGAGGCGGCTGCCGACGGCGTCGGCGATCGCCTTGTTGCTGGTACCCAGGTCCTTCTGGAAGCCCATGTCGATCTTGCCGTAGACCGTCACGTTGGACTGGGCCGCCGCCGTGGTGGCGACGGCGGCCCCGGCCGCCAGGGCGGCCAGGGTGCGCAGGGAAATCTTTCTCATCGTGTCTCCTCGTTGTGATGTGTGCGGGGCCTGCCCGCGCCCGCCGGTGTCGTTCCGTGCGGTGCGTGGAGCACGCCGTGGTGCGGGTGTCGCTGCCGGCCGCCGCCGCGGTGTCCTACACTGGCCGGCGCCGGTGGAGCGGCGCGCGGCCCGGGGCGGCAGCCGGGGTGGCATGCGAAAAGGTGGGTGGTTCTGCAGTCTCCTGACATCGATTCGGTCGGTGGGCGCCGGGGGCCGGCGGGGGCGGGTTCGTCGACGCGGCGCAGTGTGCTGGGCAGCAGCTTTCACGCTGCTTTCCTTTGCCCATCGCTAGGGAAACCCCCAGCGCCGCCGGACGACCACCGCCACGGAAGGAACATCGAATGCGACTGCTTCTGGTCGAAGACAGCCTCAAGCTCGCCAGCTGGCTGGCGAAGGCGCTGCAGCAGGCGGGCTATGCCGTGGACCTGGTCCACGACGGGCGCGACGCCGACCACCTGCTGCTGACGCAGCCCTACGACGCGGCCATCCTCGACCTCGGCCTGCCGTCGATGGACGGGCTCACCGTGCTGCGCCGGCTGCGCGAGCGCGGCGTGGCGATGCCGGTGCTGATCCTGACGGCCCGCGGCGGGCTGGACGATCGCATCGGCGGCCTGAACCTGGGCGCGGACGACTACCTGGTCAAGCCGTTCGAGCTCGCCGAGCTCGAGGCGCGGCTGAAGGCGCTGATCCGGCGCGCGAACGGGATCAACCTGCCGCTGATCACGGTCGGCCCGCTGTCCTACGAGAGCAGCGGACGCGTCTTCACGCTGGCCGGCCGCACGCTGGCGCTGCGCCCCAAGGAGCACGCGGTGCTGGAGGTGCTGGCGCTGCGCGTCGGCAAGGCCACCAGCAAGGACATCCTGTACGAAAAGGTGTTTTCGATGAACGCGACCGCCGGGCAGGACGTCGTCGAGGTCTACATCCACCGGCTGCGCAAGCAGCTGCAGGACTCGGGGGTGTCGATCGTCACGCTGCGCGGCCTGGGCTACGTCCTTGAATCCCGCTAGCAGCCTGCGCCTGCAGCTGCTGGGCTGGCTGCTCGGCCCGCTGGTGGCGCTGCTCGGCGTCAACGCGTACTTCAGCAACGACGCCGCCGTGGCGGCCGCCAACCACGCCTTCGACCGGCTGCTGCTCGCGTCGGCCGACACGATCGCCGAGGACGTCTCGGTGCAGGAAGGCCAGATCGTCGTGGACCTGCCCTACGCGGCCCTGCAACTGCTGGAGTCCAACCTGCAGGAGCGCGTCTTCTACCGCGTGGTCGGCCCCGGCGGGCGCACGCTGACGGGCTACGACGACCTGCCGCTGCCGGCGCGGCCCGCCGCCAGCCCGGACGAGGCGAGCTTTTATTCGGCCGATTACCGGGGCGACCGGATCAAGCTGGTCGCGCTGTACAAGCGGCCCTTCCGGGTCGCCTCGACCGAGCCGATCGTGATCGTGGTGGCCGAGACCGGGGAGTCGCGCAACGCGCTGTCGCACCAGATCTTCATCGAGGGCCTGGCGCGGCAAGGGCTGCTGATCGCCGTCACCGGGGTCCTGGTGTGGCTGGGCCTGGCGCGGGGCCTGCGGCCGCTGATGCGCCTGCGCGACAGCGTGTTGCGCCGCTCCTCGTCCGACCTGAGCCCGATCGACGACAGCCTGGTGCAGGCTGAGGTGCGGCCGCTGATCCAGGCGCTGAACCAGCACACCGGCCGGCTCGAAGGCCTGATCGCCAGCCGGCAGCGCTTCATCGACGACGCCTCGCACCAGTTGCGGACGCCGCTGGCGGAAATGCACACGCAGATCGAATACTGCCTGCGCCAGGGCCGGGCCGACCTGGCGCAGCAGACGCTGGCGGACCTTCAGCGCGACATCCACGACATGGCCCACCTGGTGGCGCAGATCCTGTTGCTGGCGCGTTCCGATCCGGCCATGCTGGCCGATCAGCGGACCGCCTGCGTGAACCTGACCGCGCTGGCCCGCGCGGCGGCGCACGAGCACGTGCCCGCCGCACGCAAGAAGGCGATCGACCTCGGTTTCGAGGACGACGGGCAGGACGTGCGGGTGCACGGCAACGAGGTGCTGCTGCGCGAACTGGTCGCGAACCTGCTGGACAACGCGATCCGCTACACCCAGCACGGCGGCGCGATCGAGGTGCGGGTGGCGCGCGACGGCGTGGCGATCCTGGAAGTGCAGGACAACGGCCCCGGCATCCCGCCGCACGAGCGCGAGCGGGTGTTCGAGCGCTTCTACCGCGGCACGGCGGCGCAGGCGCCGGGCTCGGGGCTGGGGCTGTCCATCGTCCAGAGCATCTGCGCGGCGCATCGCGCGCAGATCGAGCTGGGCACGGCGCGCTCGGGGCGCGGCCTGTGCGTGCGGGTCCGCCTGACCCCGGCCGACGACGCCCCCGGCCTGCGGTGAGCCGTCAGTTCGGCGGGCCGATGGCCTGATGCCAGCGGCGCAGGAAATCCGCCTGCTTGGCCCGGTCGAGGTAGACCAGCAGCGTCGGATCGACGCGGATCGGCTGCAGGCTCGCGCCGAGCTGGCGCTGCAGCGCGGCCGCGGTGAACTCGCCCTCGACGTCGGCGCGGATCGACGACAGCTCCGAGCGCCTGGCCAGCACCGTCTGGCCGCGCCGCGACAGCAGATAGTCGAGCCACAGCCGCGCCGCGCTGGGATGCGGCGCGGCGCGCGAGATCAGCGCGATGCGCGACATCACCAGCGTGTAGTCGGACGGCAGCACGACGCCGATCGACGGGTCGCGCCGGGCGCGCGTCAGCGCATACGAGCCGATCAGGTTGTAGCCGAGGTAGGCCTTGCCGGAGGCGATGCGCTCCATCATCACCGAGGTGTCCGACTCCAGCTCGACCGAGTTGGCGCCCAGCACGCGCGCGAAGTTCCAGAACGCCGGCCGGGTGCGGCTGTCCTGCGTGGCGAACAGCTTGCCGACCGCGGATTTCTCGATGTCGTAACTGGTGACCCGGCCGACGTACTTGTCGCGGCGCGTCTCCAGCAGGCGCTGGAAATCCGCGTGGGTGCGGGGGATCTCGGCGCCGGTCACCAGCCGCGTGTTGTAGACGAACACCGCCGGCTCGAAGGTGGTGCCGTAGCCCGTGTCGCGCCAGACCGCCCAGGCGGGCAGCGCCGCCGCTTCGGGCGAGCGGTAGGCCGCAGCCAGGTTGTCGTTGGCCAGCTTCATCTGCAGGTCCATCGCCGAACTCCACAGCACGTCGGCCGACGGGCGGTGCGCCGCCACTTCGTCGACGTAGCGCGCGTACAGCTCGCTGCTGTTGAGTTCGGTGTAGACCACCCGCACGCCCGGATAGATCGACTCGAAATCGCGGATCAGCGGGGCCGCGGCGGCCAGGTCGGTCGCCGCATACACCACCACCTTGCCTTCGGAGCGGGCGGCCGAGACCAGCTGGACGTCGCTCGACGGGTAGACCGGCGGCAACTGCGCCCGGGCCGCCGGGCAGCACAGGGCCAGCGCAGCGGCGAAGAAGGACAGGACGTGCGACGCGCGCGGATTCACGGATGAAGTGCCCAGGTCAGGAGCCGCGGTCGGCACCGGGGCGCGGCGAGTATAGCGGCGCCCACCTGACGGTTTCGTCATCGGGCGGTCAGCCCCGCGTGCCGGGCCAGGGCCTACCGTGCCAGCCCTGATGCTGCCGATGATCCCGCCCCCCCTGCCGTTCCCTCCGCGCGCCGCGCCGCGACGGCGATCGTCCCGGCCCGCGCTGGGCGTGGCCGGATCGGGCTACTGGATCGCGCAGCGCACCGACCATGCCGAGGTGGCGGTGAGCAACCCTAGCGCCACGATCGCCGCCGAGCACCTGGAGCGGCTGTTCGACCGCTTCTACCGCGTCGACAGCTCCCGCGCCAACAGCGGCGACAGCCACGGCCTGGGCCTGGCGATCGTCAAGGCCATCGCCACGATGCACCAGGGCCAGGTCTTCGCCCACTCGGTCGACGGGCTGACGACGGTGGGGTTCAGCGTCGCGCTGGCGCCGCCCGCGACCCGGCACTGAGCCGCTGCGGTAGCTCGCGAACGGCAGAGGGCGGCGTTGCGGAACGGCCTGGAAGGTTCGCGAGTGAGCGCCTTCCGTGGGACCTCAAGGCCGGCCTGCGAGCCGTTCCTCCCGGGGCTTGCGCATCTGGGCTCGGCCGGGCAAAGTCGGTCCGAACGGAGTGCTGCTGGGGTCGGCTTGATAACACCCACCGTACCGGTTGGCAAGGTGTTGCACTTCAGATTTGAGACCGCCCCGGATGAAACCACGGATAACCACCCACAAAGCTAATGGCGATCACAGCACAGCATGGCTATAGTCAACCTACGCCAGTTCCCGTTAAATCGTAAAAGCGAGAGCCTGAGACCTATGGATAACCCGCAGTCAAAGCAGCCTCTGTGGAAGACTCTCGATCAATTGAAGGATCCCTTCAATGACGCAGTGAACTACAGGACGCGTCAGGAGAAGGAGTTCTTCAATCAGATCTTTCTGCGTACTACCGACTTGTTCGACTGCCTCAAACCATCCGTCTACTATTTGATTGGCGAAAAGGGCTCGGGCAAGACGGCGTATGCCGCCTATCTTGAAAATAACGATGTTGAGAAGACCCGCTGTAAACTCTCCACAATGACCGAGAGTCAGTACAAACGCTTCATTGCACTAAAGCGTCAAGGAAAACTAGAATATAGCGACTACGCGAACATCTGGCGCCCGATGCTGCTAAATATGACGGCACAAGCGTTGATCCAAAAGTCGAAGGGCTTTCTCGAGAGTTTCACTGGCAAATTTAATGAGATCGAAGCCGAAGTAGAGACCTTCAATAAAGATGCGCTCAATCCTGAGGTTGAAGTTGCGTTCGAGATGATCAGGGAATTATCGGATTCCTTCCAGGTTGGTTACGATAAGTTCGCCAAGGTTTCAGCAGAGGATAAATCTAAAATTTCGGATAAAACTGAGCAGATAAAGCACCATCTGCTGGAGAAGGAAACGCGCCTGAAGCAGGCGATCGCCGATCTGCGCTTATCTCGGAATCACGTTCTTTTTGTGGACGGCATCGACTACCGACCAGAGAATGTCCCTTACAACGATTACTTGGCCTGCGTCAAAGGACTCGGGGAAGCTGTTTGGCAGTTGAACACTGAGTATTTTGGAAATATTCGGGACTCAAAGGGGCGTATAAAGATAGTGCTTCTCGTGCGTCCGGATGTTTTTCATTCACTCAATCTGTACAACTCCAACTCGCGTCTTCGTGACAATTCCGTATTACTTGACTGGTCGACAACCGAACAAGGAATGCGAGACTCTCGGCTGTACGAGGCTACCGGAAAGTTTTTTGCAAGCCAGCAGGACGATGAGGTCAACGACCTCGTCGCCGCTGACCACTATCTCGCTGCAGATGAGTCACAAACAATATTTCGCCGATTACTACGAGCTTCATTTCAAAAACCACGTGACCTCCTAACCTTTGTAAAGATAGCAAGAGGTGTGTCAGTCAAGCGACTCGGTCGAGGAGCTGAAAACAAGTTTGGTTCAGATATTGTACGTAACCCAGATTTCACGAAAGAGTATGCAGATTACTTGTTGGGTGAGGTAAGAAATTACTCTGCCTTTTATATGGAGCAGGAGGATTTCTTTCTGTACATAAAGTTCTTTCAATATTTGGATGGAAAGCCAGAATTTAAATTTGATGATTTTGTCAGAGCATTTGATAGATTCAAGGGCTGGATTCGCGGGGAAACCGTAAGGGCAACTGAATATCTTCGCGACCCTGAAGCACTTCTACAGTTTTTCTACGATATTAATGTAGTTGGATATCGAGAGATAGTTGGGGATGATGCAGAAAAGTTCTTTCATTTTTCGTTTCGGGAGAGAACGCTGACAAATATTGCACCGAAGGTCAAAACTTCCGGAATCCTGATGATCAACTTGGGCGTGTCCAAGGCGCTCGATATTGGGTTACGCGTCCAGAATTCGACCAATCAGAATACCGGCCCCAGTGGTTCTCGCAGACGGCGGCAGGGGTCTAAGCAGCAACACCGGGGCTCTAAAGAGACCGTCCACAGTGCTGCCCGGCAGCCGCAGGCGGCTAGGAAGGTTTTTGGAACTACGGTGGCTAAAAAGACGTCGGTGAAGCCTTATCGAGGAGGTTCGAAGAAAGGCTAATGTCGTCCGCGAGTAGACGTGCATAGAGCGGTCTATCCTTGTACAGGAGCTCCCCACCACCTCAACCAATCGTTTTGATTTCGCTGGTCTGCCTTTTTTCTTCCTGGCAAAGCCGTATTCGTCCGCGGTGATGCAGCGCCAATCGGAACAGACGGCCCATCTAACGGCGGCCAGGTTGCACACGGAGTGGGTGCGGGCCTCGATACGAACCGCGTAGCAAGGCGCCGTGCATTTGTCGTCGCCCCCCCTCCCGCCCTCGCCGGCGACAATCGCGTCATGACCACCCCCCTCCCGTCGCCCCAGGCGCAGCCGCGCAACCCGCTGCATGGGGTGACCCTCGAGGCCGTTGTGACCGCACTGCGCGACGAGTACGGTTGGGCGGGCCTCGATGCGCGCATCCCGCTGCGCTGCTTCGCCTTCGACCCGAGCATCAAGGCCAGCCTCACGTTCCTGCGCAAGACGCCGTGGGCGCGCGAGAAGGTCGAGGGGCTCTACCTGTTCATGCTGCGGGAGCGCCAACGCAGCCAGCCCCGCTGAGGCGGGGCTGAGAGCGGCCCTGAGGGCCTGGGGTTCGCCGGGGGCCGTCAACGGCCTGCGCCCACCGGCCGGCCGGCCGCGGGACCCGGGGCCCCGCGGCGGCAGGCCTCAACCGCCGGCCATGCCGAGCAGCTTGGGCAGGAACATCGTCAACGGCGGCCAGTAGGTCACCAGCACCAGGAAGCCGATCATCGTCAGCAGCCAGGGCCAGACGGCCACCGTCAGTTCGGTGATGCCCATCTTGGTGATGCCCGACGCGACGTAGAGGTTCAGCCCCACCGGCGGGTGGCACATGCCGACCTCCATGTTGACCGCCATCAGGATGCCCAGGTGGATCGGGTTGACGCCCAGCTTGACGGCGACCGGGAACAGGATGGGGCCGAAGATCAGCACGATCGCCGACGGGTCCATGAAGTTGCCGGCGGCCAGCAGGATGACGTTGACGATCAGCAGGAAGACCACCAGGCCGAAGCCCTGCGTGGTCATCCACGCGGCCATGCCTTGCGGGATCTGCTCGGAGGTCAGCAGGAACGAGAACATCACGGCGTTGGTGATGATGTAGAGCAGCATCGCGCTCATCGCCGCGGCGTTCAGCAGCGTCTTGGGCACTTCCTTGAGCTTCAGGTCCTTGTAGACGAAGACCGAGATGAAGAAGGCGTAGACCGCCGCCACGGCGGCCGCCTCGGTGGGCGTGAACATGCCGCTGTAGATGCCGCCGATGACGATGACGATCAGCAGCAGGCCCCAGGCGCTGTCGCGGAACGCCTTCCAGCGCTCGGCCCAGGAGGCGCGGGGCATGCGCGGATAGTCGTTCTTGCGGGCGCGCCACCAGGTGGTGATGCCCAGCAGCGCCGACAGGCACAGGCCGGGCACCACGCCGGCCATGAAGAGCTGGCCGACCGAGGCCGAGCTGACCGATTCGCCGTGCGGGCCGGTGACGCTCATGCCGGCGGTGGCCAGCGAGTACATGACCAGGTTGATCGACGGCGGGAACAGGATGCCCAGCGCACCCGAGGTGGTGATGACGCCGGCGCCGAACTCCTTCGGGTAGCCCTGCTTGACCATCGCGGGCAGCATGATGGAGCCGACCGCCACCACCGTGGCCACCGACGAGCCGGAGATGGCCGCGAACAGCGCGCACGAGAGCACGCCGGCCAGGCCCATGCCGCCGTACCAGTGGCCGATCATCGAGGTGGTGAAGCGGATCATCCGCCGCGCCACGCCGCCGTGCGTCAGGAAGGCGCCGGCCAGGATGAAGAACGGGATCGCCATGATCTCGAAGCTCTCGATCCCGGTGAACAGCTTGAGCGCCACTGATTCGATCGGCACCTGCGTCATCGTGAACAGGAAGGTCAGCACGGTCAGGCCGAGCGAGATCGAGATCGGCATGCCCGTCAGCATCAGCGCGAGCAGCAGGACGAAGATGATCAGGGCGCTCATGAGCGGACTCCCGGGCTGACGAGGTTGGCGTCCAGCGGCGCGTCGTCGATGCCTTCGACGTGGCCGTGTTCATGGTGCGGCACTTCGCCGGTGCGGATGAAATGCCAGGCGACCTGGAGGAAGCGGAAGCACATCAGGTACGAGCCCAGCGGAACGCAGGAATAGGGGATCCAGGTCGGGATCTCCATGTCGGGCGAGGTCGGGCCCTCGGGCAGGTCGCCCAGCGGGAGGTTCAGCGCGTGGTACAGCGCGTAGTGGAAGCCGTTCTCCCAGACGAAGCGCGCGCCCAGCGTGCCGACGATGCCGGTGAACACCGCGCCGGCGAACAGGCCGAACAGCACCAGCCACTTGGCCTTGTCCGGCGGCAGCTTGCGCACCACCACGTCGACGCCGACGTGGGTGCCGCGCCGCACGCCGTAGGCGGCGCCGAACTTGGCCATCCAGACGAACATGTAGATCGTCGCCTCCTGCGCCCACGAGAAGTTGAGCGTCAGCAGCCAGTCCTGCACGTAGGGGATCGCCAGGCCGGAGGCGTAGCGGTGCAGCACCGCGGTGAAGGTGAGGAGGGTGGCAACGCCCATCATCACCGTGATGATCCATTCCTCGAGATGATCGAGCCACTTCATGGGGCCCTCCTTGCAGGCCCCGCGGGCCCAGGTTGATGCGGCGGGCCGCTGCGATCAGCGGCCCGCCGGAGGCGACGACGGCGCGCGGGCATCCCGCCCGCGCCGCGCTCAGGTGCTTACAGCTTGGCCGGGTCGAAGCCGGTGGCCTTGTAGATCGCGTTGATGGTCTCGGCGCCGATGCGCGATTCCATCTGCTTGTGCACCGGGATCAAGGCCTTCTTGAAGGCCAGGCGCTCGGCCGGCGTCGGGGTGTAGACGTCGGTCTTGCCCGAGGCGCGGATCTTGGCCAGGGCCTCGTTGTTCAGCGCGTCGGCGCTGTCGTTGGCGACCTTGGTGGCTTCGACCATGGCCTGGTCCAGCTCGCCGCGGATATCAGCCGGCAGGCCGTCCCAGAACTTCTTGTTCACCACCACCGCGTAGCCCAGGTAGCCGTGGTTGGTCAGCGTGACGTGCTTCTGCACCTCGTACATCTTCTGGGTGTAGAGGTTGGAGTGCGGGTTCTCGGTGCCGTCCACCACGCCCGACTGCAGCGCCTGGTAGACCTCGGAGAAGGCCATCACCTGCGGGATCGCGCCGAGCGCGCGCATCTGCGCTTCCAGCACCTTGGACGACTGGATGCGCATCTTCAGGCCCTTCAGGTCTTCGGGCTTGTGCATCGGCCGGTTCGACGAGAACGACTTGAAGCCGTTGTCCCAGTAGGCCAGGCCCAGGATGCCCTTGGGCGCCAGCTTGGCCAGCAGGGCCTTGCCGACCGGACCGGCGGTGACCTTGTGCAGCTCGGCCTCGTTGTCGAAGATGTAGGGCAGGTCGAAGGCTTCGAATTCCTTCACGCCCAGCGGGCCGAACTTGCTCAGCGACGGCGCCAGCATCTGCACCGAACCCAGCTGCAGCGCCTCCATCTCTTCCTTGTCCTTGTAGAGCTGGCTGTTCGGGTAGACCTCGACCTTGACGCGGCCCTTGGTCAGCTCGGCGGCGCGCTTGGCGAAGAAGTCGGCGGCCTTGCCCTTGGGCGTGTCGGGGGCCACGACGTGGCTGAACTTGATCACGATCGGGGCCTCGGCGAAGGCGGCCGGCGCGAACGTGGCGGTCAGCGCGGCGGCGGCCAGCAGGCTGCGGCGGGTCAGGGAGCGGATCATCGGGTGTCTCCTTTGGAACGGTCACCGGGCAGGGGGCCGGCGCGTGCGGCGAATTCTGCGAGAGCGGCGGCACGCTGACCAGTTGTGGATTTCCACATCGGGCGTGCCGCCGGCCGCCGCATGCGTCGCGGCGCCCCTAGACTGCCGGCCATGGACGCCGCTCCCTTGCCCGCCGACCCCGCCCGCAGGCCCGCGCCGCAGCGCGGCCCGCGGCGCCTGGCCGCGCTGTGGTGGGCGGCGCCGTTCCTGCTGGCGCTGGCCTTCGTGGCGGCGGTGGCGGCCTGGCTGCAGTGGACCGACCTGCAGGACGCCGAGGACGAGCGCCACACGCTGATCGCCGACGCGCTGACGCTGGACAGCCGCATCGGCACCTGGATGCAGGGCGAGCAGGCGGCGGTGCAGTCGCTGGCGCTGCAGCTGACACCCCGCACCACCGCCGACCAGTTGCTGCGCCGGGTCGAGGTGATGGAAGGCATGCGGCGGCTGTGGATCAGCGTCACCGTGCTCGACGCCGACAACCGCATCCGCCTGCACGTGCCCGAGCAGGCGCCGATGCCCGAGCCGCTGGTGCGCGGCACCCGGCCCGAGGACGCCGGCCTGAGCGCGCACCTGTCGGCGCCGCTGCCGATGGTGGACGGCAAGCCCTCGGGCGAGCTGATCGTCCGTTTCGCCCCGACGATGCTGCTGCGCCAGACCGTGCCGTGGTGGCTGGCGCGGCGCTACGCGGTGCGCCTGGTCGACGGCTTCGACCAGACCATCGCCGCCGCTGGCGACGTGATGCCGCTGGCCGGCCATCCCAGCCACAAGGTCAGCGTCGAGCCGGTGATGGTCGACACCTACCTGGAGCTGACGGTGCGCGACGTGCGCAAGCCCTGGTGGCGCACGCTGCCGCTGCTGCTGATGGGCGCCTTCCTGCTGCTGACCGGCGCGGCCACGCTGATGCTGCGCCGCCAGATGCGCGAGGTGGCGCGCGCCGAGCAGGCCTGGCGCACCGAGGCCGCGTGGCGCCGGGCGATCGAGGATTCGCTCACCGTGGGGCTGCGCGGGCGCGACAACGAAGGCCGGCTGGTCCACGTCAACCGCGCCTTTTGCGACCTGCTGGGCTTCAGCCCCGAGCAGTTGCTGGGCTGCCTGCCGCCGATGCCCTACTGGCCGCCCGACCAGGTGGCGCAAAGCATGGAGCGCCACCTGCGCAACATGGCCGGCCAGGCGCCGCGCGAAGGCTACGAAACGCGCTGGGTGCGGGCGGACGGCCGCCTGATCGACGTGATGCTGATGGAGGCGCCGCTGGTGGACGCGGCGGGCCGGCAGATCGGCTGGATGGGGTCGATCGTCGACATCACCGAGCGCCGCCGCATGGAGGAGCGCGAGCGCCGCCAGACCGAGGCGATGGCCCACCAGGCGCGGCTGACCACGCTGGGCGAGGTGGCGTCGGCGCTGGCGCACCAGCTCAACCAGCCGCTGACCGCGATCGCCGGCTACAACGCCGGGGTGCTGCGCTCGCTGCAGCGCGCCGGCTATGGCGATGCGGTGGTGCTGCAGGCGGTGCAGCGCCTGGGCGAACAGGCGGCCGAGGCCGGGCGCATCGTGCAGCGCATCCGCGAATTCCTGACCCGCCGTTCGCCGCAGCGCGAGCCCTGCGATCTGGCCGCCACCTTGCGCCGCGCGGTCGAGCTGCTGGCGCGCGACCTGCGCCGCCAGCACGTTCTGCTGGAATGGGCGCTGGCGCCCGGCCTGCCGCCGGTGGACGCCGACCCGGTGCTGATCGAGCAGGTGCTGATCAACCTGGTGCGCAACGCCGCCGACGAGCTGGTGGCGGCCGGCCGGGCCGGCGGCCGGGTGCGGATCGCCGCGGCGATGGCCGGCGAGGGCTTCGTGCGGGTCGACGTGGACGACGACGGCCCCGGCCTGCAGGGCCGCGGCATCGAGCAGTTGACCGCGGCGTTCTACTCGACCAAGAGCGAGGGCATGGGCATGGGGCTGGCGATCTGCCGCTCGGTGATCGAAGCCCACCACGGCGGCATGGACGCCGGCGCCAGCCCGCTGGGCGGCGCACGCCTGTCGTTCACGCTGCCGCGCGTCGCGCCGGGCGATGATGGCGCCTGGCTCCGCCACGATCCCCCATGACCGACGACGCTTCCCCTCCCCTCGCGGTGCACCTGGTCGACGACGAGGCGCCGGTGCGCGACGCGCTGGCCTTCCTGTTCGCCTCGCACGGCATCACGGTGCAGGCCTACGACGGCGGCCCGGCGCTGCTGGCGGCCTTGGACGCCGGACCGCTGACCGGCTGCCTGCTGCTGGACGTGCGCATGGAGCCGATCTCCGGCCTGCAGCTGCACGACCTGCTGATGGCTCGCGGCGTGCGCGCGCCGGTGATCTTCCTGACCGGCCACGGCGACATCCCGATGGCGGTCGACGCGCTGAAGAAGGGCGCCTTCGATTTCATCGAGAAGCCGTTCTCGGACGCCGCGCTGGTGGAGCGGGTGCGGCGCGCGCTGGCGGTGGCCGCCGCCCAGCAGCGCAGCCGCGCCGCCGGCGACGAGCGCCAGGCGCGCCTGGCCAGCCTGAGCGAGCGCGAGCGCGAGGTGATGCAGCGCGTGGCTGCCGGCAAGCTCAACAAGGTGATCGCCGACGAGCTGGGCGTGGCGGTGCGCACGGTGGAAGTGCACCGCGCCCGGGTGTTCGCCAAGCTGGGCGTGCGCTCGGCCGCCGAGGTGGCGACCCTGCTGGCGGGCGGCGCGGGCGAGGGCTGAGGGCGTTCGGGCCGCGCCGGCATGCGGCTCCCCGGGTGCTGCGGCGACCAAACCCGCCGACAATCGCGCGATGAGCTCCGCGCCCCCCGATGACCTAGCCAGCCCCCTCGCCAGCGGCGCCGATACCGATGCCGACGCCGACGCCGGCCCGCTGCGCGAGGAGCGCAGCGCGCTGGCCGATCTGGCGCGGCGCGAGCGCTTCTTCGACACGCTGGCCGACAGCATCGCCTCGCAGCGCCTGGTCAAGCTGGTGCTGGGCAAGCCGCGCCAGCCAGGCTCGGATCTGGTGCGGGTCAGCGCGCGGCCGCTGCTGCTGCGCGGCCAGGCCTGCCTGAGCCTGGTCTACACCCACAAGACGCGCGACATCACCAAGAACCCGCCGCTGGCGGACGGGCTGGCGGCCTTGCGCGAGATGCTGGGGCGCGAGTTCAGCCATGCCCACTTGTTCACCAGCACCGAGGAGCTGCAGTTGCTGATCAGCAAGCGCGGCAAGATCGGACTGACGCAGCGGCGCCTGGACGAGCCGGTGGCGGCGGCGCTGGCCGGCGGCCATGACCGCGCCAAGCAGCGCGCGCTGTCGCTGGACCTGCCCTTCCTCGAAGACCTGGGCGTGACCGACGCCCAGCACCGGCTGGTGCCGGCGATGGCGCGCAAGTGGAAGCAGATCAACAAGTTCGTCGAGGTGCTGAGCCATGCGCTGGACGAGGCGCGGCTGGTGCCGCAGGCGGGCGGCGTCAGCGTGGTCGATTTCGGCGCCGGCAAGGGCTACCTGACCTTCGCCACCCACGATCACCTGACGCGCCAGCGCGGCTGGGCGGCGCGGGTGGTGGGCGTCGAGCTGCGCGACGACCTGGTCCAGCTGTGCAACGCGGCGGCGCGCCGACGCGGGCTGGCCGGGCTGGAATTCGTCTGCGGCGACGTGCGCAGCCACGTGCCCGAGAGGCTGGACGTGATGATCGCGCTGCACGCCTGCGACACCGCGACCGATTTCGCGCTCTACACCGGCATCCGCGCCGGCGCGCGCATCATCCTCAGCTCGCCCTGCTGCCACAAGCAGATCCGGCCGCAGATGCAGTTGCCGGCGCCGCTCAAGGGCATGTTGCAGCACGGCATCCACTTGGGCCAGCAGGCCGAGATGGTGACCGACAGCCTGCGCGCGCTGCTGCTCGATGCCCAGGGCTACGACGCGCAGGTGTTCGAGTTCGTCGCGTTGGAGCACACCAGCAAGAACAAGATGATCCTGGCCGTGCGGCGCGCCGACGACGCCCCCGGCGAAGCCCGGCGCCGCGGCGAGGCGCTGCGCCAGATCGACGAGATCAAGGCCTTCTACGGGCTCCGGGAGCATTGCCTGGAGCAACTGCTGCAAGCCGATGCGGCGCCGGCGGCGGCTCCACGCTGAGCGGCCCGCCGGCCGACGGGCCGGACGCAGGCCCCACAATCGGGCCCGTCGCGACTGTTGATCGAGGAGAGACGATGACCGTGCTGATCCTGGGCCTGCTGCTGTTCTTGGGCGTGCATTCGGTGCGCATCGTGGCCGATGGCTGGCGCACCGAGCAGATCGCGCGCCACGGCGAGAAGGCCTGGAAGGGCGCCTACGCGCTGCTGTCGCTGCTGGGGTTGGCGGTGCTGGTCTGGGGCTTCGGCCTGGCCCGGCAGCAACCGGTGGTGCTGTGGACCTCGCCGACCTGGACGCGCCACCTGGCCGCGCTGCTGACCCTGCCGGCCTTCGTGCTGCTGGCGGCGTCGCAGATTCCGGGCAACGCGCTGCGCGCCCGCCTGGGCCACCCGATGCTGCTGGGCGTCAAGCTGTGGGCGTTCGCGCACCTGCTGGCCAACCACACGCTCGCCGACGAACTGCTGTTCGGCTCGTTCCTGGTCTGGGCGGTGCTGGCCTTCCGCAGCGCCCGCCGGCGCCCGGTCGGCACGCCGCCGGTGGTGCAGGCGGGCCGCACCGCCTGGGCCGTGGGCGCGGGCGTGGCCGCCTGGGTGCTGTTCGCGTTCTGGGGCCACGCCGCGCTGATCGGCGTCCGGCCCTTCGGCTGACGCGGGCGGCGCCGGCTCAGGCTCAGGCCGAGCCGCGCTGCAGCCCGGGGCCGAAGCAACCGTGCCGGTCCCGGTAGGTGCGCCGCATCTGTTCCCGGGTGTAGGGCCGCGGGTGACCCGAGACCTTGAGCGACAGCGCGGTGACCCAGGCGTGGGTCTGGGCCTGGGGCGCGCCCACCGGCAGCGCCAGCAGCCAGCCGGCCAGCAGCCAGGTGGCGGCATGGGGGGCGCGCGGCGGACGCTGGGCGCCGCCGGGCGTCGCCAGCACCCAGAGGTTGACCGCGCACCCGAGTGAGCCCCCGAGCACCACTTCGCTCCACGAGTGGGCCCCGAGCCGGACCCGCGAGACCGCGATCAGCAGCGCCAGCGCCGCGCCGGGCAGCAGGTCGATCGCCCGCAGCCGGGCCTGCGGGCTGCGCAGCAGCAGCAAGGCGATCATCAGCGGCAGCAGCGACGAGGAGAACATCGCGTGGCCGGACAGGCCCGAGAAGTCGAGCGGCGCGAAGCCCAGGCCGAAGCCGATGAAGGCGACCTTGGTGGCGGTGGTCAGCGCGGTTGCGGCCACCGTGCCCGTCAGCCAGCGCCAGGCCAGCGGCCGCGAGCGGGCATGCAGGGACAGCCAGACCAGGGTGGCGGCCATCGCGGGCAGCAGGATCTGCGCCTCGCCGACGCGCGTCAGCAGATGCCAGGCCAGGGACGAGAAGGAAGCAAGCGCCATGCGCCCATGGTAGTGCGGGTCGCGCGGCGGCGACGCGGCGAATCCCCGGCCGGGCCGCTGCGCGGCGCATGGCCGGGCCGAGCAACAACGCAGTAACATCGCGCTTCGCACAATGGGATAGAGTCATTTCCCGCCATCTGATCGGACCTCACATGAAGAGAAGAACCTTGCTGGGCCTGCCGGCCCTGGTGCCCGCAGCGGCGTGGCTGAGCGCTTGTGGCAGCGGCAGCGGCGGAACGGCGTCGCTGCGCATGGTCAACGCGAGCCAGGGCTATGCCTCGCTCGATCTGTATTACCAGGATTCGAACAGCAACCTGACGAAGTGGATCTCGGGGGTCGCGTATGGCACGGGCAGCGCCTACACCAGCGTGACGGCAGGCACCGACAGCATCGTCTTCACCAACACCGGCAGCACCAGCAGCCTGTTGACCCAGAGCCGCACGCTCAACGGCAACACCCAGTACACGGTCGTCACCTTCACCTCGCAAGGCGCGTTGAAGTCGGTCGCGCTGGCCGACAACGTCACCGCGGCCAACAGCGGCCAGACCAAGGTCAGCGTGCTCAACGAGGCCGGCGATTCGGGCGCGCTCGACATCTACCTGACCGGCCCCAACGACAACCTGGCCACCTCCAGCCCGATCGCATCGAACGTGCTGGCCGGCGGCAGCCAGACGCCGTACTCGGTGCAGACGGCCGGCACCTACCGCCTGCGCGTGGTGGGCACCGGCGACATCACCGACCTGCGGCTGGATGTCACGGGCGTGGCGCTGGCCAGCACCGACGTCGTGACCTTCGTGCTGACCTCGGGCAAGTCGGGCGTGCTGGTCGACGCGATGCAGCTGAACCAGGGCGGCACCGTGACGCCGCTGCTCAACACCCAGGCTCGCGTGCGCGTGATCTCGTCGCTGGCGGACGGCTCCGCGGTGACCGTGTCGGTGGCCGGCGCCTTCATGAACGTCGGCGCGCTGCCGGCGGTGGGTTCGTACGCGCTGGTGACCGCGGGGACCGGCCTGGCCGTGACCGCCACGGTCGGCGCGACCGTGGTGAACGGCTCGCTGACGGCCAATCCCGGCGAGGACTGGACCTTGCTGGTCGAGGGCGCGACGGCCTCGGTGGCGACGGTGACCCTGATCGCCGACGACTACCGGCTGGCCAGCAACGTCGCCAACGCCAAGGTGCGCCTGATCAACGCCCTGGCCGGCAGCTCGCCGCTGACCATGACCGTCAACGGCGTCAGCGTGTCGACCACCGGCGTGTCCGAGGGCCAGGCCTCGCCGTACAACATCAACATCGTCGGCGCGAGCTCGGCGAGCGTGCAGGTCCTGTCGTCCACGGGGACGCTGGTGTCGCTGCCGACGCTGACCGAGGCCTCGCCGCCACTGGTGGCCCAGCATGTGTACACGATGTTCATGTACGGCTCGATGAGCTCGCCGCAGCACTTGTGGACCACCGACCGGTGATCCCGGCCGGCGGGCGCGGGAGCGCCCGCTGAGCCCGAGTCGGCCGAGGTCCCTGGCGACCTCGCGTCGATGACGCGAGGGTCCGGTGGCGCTGGCGGGCAGCGACGGACCGAACGATGCAGGAGACGCGTGCGATGAAAGCGATCTGGAACGGCGTGGTGGTCGCCGAGAGCGACGACACCGTGGTGCTGGAAGGCAACCATTACTTCCCGCAGTCGGCGCTCAAGCGCGAATACACCAGCTTCAGCAACCACCGCAGCAGCTGCGTCTGGAAGGGCCAGGCGCACTACCTGAGCCTGTTCGTCAACGGCGAGATGAACCCCGACGCGGTGTGGTTCTATCCGGAGCCCAGCGAGGCGGCGGCCCACATCAAGGACCGGGTGGCCTTCTGGAAGGGCGTGCAGATCGTCGAGTGATGGCGAGGCTGCCGTTGGGCAGAGGCGTCGGCACCCGGGCGGCCCGGTGCGGCGCGAGCCGCGCAACCGGCTGGAGGGCCGATTCCACGGCAGGCCGCCGTGCACGCAGGAGCGAGCGATGACGCGAACCCGGGTTCTGACGCAGGTGCTCACGCTGAGCCTGGCGATGGCGCTGCTGCCCAGAGGCGAGGCCGCGGTGCCGGCGGCGACGGTGGACTGGCAACCGGCTGCCAGCGATGCCGATGTGGCGCAGGCCTTCGCCCGCAGCCGTGCCGAGCACAAGCCCTTGCTGCTCTACTGGGGCGCCAGCTGGTGCCCGCCCTGCAACCAGCTGAAGGCCACGCTGTTCAACCGCCAGGATTTCATCGAGCGCTCGAAGCGCTTCGTCGCGGTCCATGTCGATGGCGATGCTCCGGGCGCCCAGCGCCTGGGCGCGCGCTTCAAGGTGCAGGGCTACCCGACGCTGATCCTGTTCAGTCCGGCGGGCGCCGAGATCACCCGCCTGCCGGGCGAGGCCGACGCGCCGCAGGTGATGCAGCTGCTGCAGCTCGGGCTGGCCGATGGCCGGCCGATCAAGGCGGTGCTGGCCGACGCGCTGGCGGGGCGCCCGGTCGGTCCCGACGAGTGGCGCCTGCTGGCCTTCTACAGCTGGGAGACCGACGAGAACCAGCTGGTCGGCGAGGCCGGGCGGCCCGCGCTGCTGGCGCGGCTGGCGCAGGCCTGCCCGGCCGCCCAGGCCGACGTCGCGACCCGTCTGCTGCTGCAGGCCCTGGCCAGCCGTCATGACGGCCAGGGGCTGCCCGTCGATGCGGCAACGCGCCAGCGGGTGCGGCTGCTGCTGGCCGATGCGCCGGCCGCGCGCCAGCAGATGGACCTGCTGGTCAACGACGCACCCGACCTGGTGCTGGCGCTGGCGCCGACTGCCGGGCCGGAGCGTGCCGCGCTGGCGGCGCAGTTCGATCACGCGCTGCAGACACTGCAGGCCGATGCCAGCCTGTCGCGCGCCGACCGGTTTTCGGCGCTGGGCGCGCGGGTCGACCTGGCGCGGCTGAACGGTCCGCGCGATGCGCTGCACCCGGCGCTGCCGTCGGCCTTGACGCGGCAGGTGCGCGAGCTCAGTGCGCGGGACGACCGCGACATCACCGATCCATACGAGCGCCAGGCGGTGATCACCGAGGCGGCCTATGTGCTGGGGCAGGCGGGCCTGTGGGCCGACAGCGACGCACTGTTGAAAGCCAACCTGGCCAAGAGCCATTCGCCCTATTACCTGATGAGCGAGTTGGGCAGCAACGCCCGCCGGCAAGGCCGCGCGGCGCAGGCGCTGGACTGGTACGGCCAGGCTTTTGCGCGCAGCCAGGGGCCGGCCACGCGCCTGCAATGGGGTGCCGGCTACCTGTCCGCCCTGGTCGAGCTGGCGCCCGGGGACGAGGCCCGCATCGAGCAGACGGCGCGCCAGATCCTGGACGAGGCGGCCCGCCAGCCTGCGGCGTTCGACGAGCGCAGCGGCCGTTCGCTGCAGCGCCTGGGCCATGCGCTGGCCACCTGGAACGCCCACCGCGCCCACCCCGCGGTGATGGAACGCCTGCGCGCCCGGCTCCAGCGGCTGTGCGGCGGGCTGCCCCGTGACGAGGCGTCGCAGCGCCGCCGTTGCGAGGCGCTGATCTGAGGCGCGCGGCGCGCAAGGCTGCTACCCTGCGCACCTGTCTTGTTCAAGGAAGCCGCGATGCCCCGTGCCGTGCTGGACGAAGCTCATATCCATTCCGCCGTGCGCGACCGCGTGGCGCATCTGCATGACGACATCGTTGCCGAGGTGGCCGCGGCCGTCGCCGCGCATCCGGTGGTGGTGGTCGGCATGGCCGGCAACCCGTGGCCGCGCAAGGCGCGCAAGGCGCTGGACGCCGCCGGCGTGGCGCATCACGACCTGGATTACGGCAGCTACCTGAGCGGCTGGCGGCGGCGCAATGCGCTGAAGATGTGGACGGGCTGGCCGACTTTTCCGCTGGTGTTCGTCAAGGGCCTGCTGGTCGGTGGCGCGGAGGACCTGCAGCGCCTGATCGACCGCGGCGAGCTCAAGGCGATGTTGGCCGCGTGAGGCACCGGGCGGTGCGGCTCGCCGCGGTGCTGGGCGCCGTGCTGGCGCTGATGGCGTCGGCGCACGCGGCGACGAGCCCGCCCGCCGCCGCGCTGAAGCTGTCCGCCTGCCGCCTGAAGGGGCTCGAGCACGAGGCGCGCTGCGGCGTGCTGCGTCGCCCGCTGGACCCGGCCCATCGCGACCGGGCCAGCTTCGATCTGCATGTGGCGGTGTTGCCGGCCTTGGCGCGCAACAAGCGGCCCGATCCGGTGTTCTTCTTCGCCGGCGGGCCGGGCCAGAGCGCGATCGCGCTGGCCGGCCCGGTCAGCGGCCTGCTCGCGCGCTTCCTGAACCGCCGCGACGTGGTGCTGATCGACCAGCGCGGCACCGGCCTGAGCGCGCCACTGGTCTGCGACGAGCCGTCCGCCGCGCGGCCGTTGCGCGAGCAGCTCGACCCGGCGCTGCAGGCGCGCGAGCTGCTGCGCTGCCGCGACCGGCTGCAGCGCCTGCCCTGGGGCGATCTGCGCTGGTACACGACGCCGCTGGCCGTGGCCGATGCCGAGGCGGTGCGCCAGGCCCTGGGCCTGGGGCCGGTGAACCTCATCGGGGCCTCGTATGGCACGCGGGTGGCGCTGGAGTACCTGCGTCAGTTTCCGGCCCACGTCCGGCGCGTGGTGGTCGATGGCGTGGCGCCGGCGGACCTGGTGTTGATGCGGGCCTCGGCCACCGACGCCCAGGCCGCCTTCGAGGCCTTGCTGCGCGACTGCGAGCGCGATCCGGCCTGCCGCCGCGACCACCCGGCGCTGCGCGCGCAATGGCAGGCGTTGTGGGCCAGCCTGCCGCGCGAGGTGACCGTGACCCAGCCGTTCACCGGGGCCGAGGAGACGCTGCGCCTGACCCGCGACGAACTGGCCTCGCTGGTGCGCGGGCCGCTCTATGCGCCGTGGATCGCTTCGGCCCTGCCGCTGGCGATCAGCGAGGCCGCGGCCGGCCGCTTCACGCCCCTGGTGGGGCTGAGCACCGGGCTCGACAGCGGCGGCCCAGGCGCGGGTCTGGCGATGGGCGAGCATTTCTCGGTGGTGTGTTCCGAAGACTATCCGCGCCTCGGTGCAGCGGTGGCGCCGCCGGTGCCGGACGGGGCGCCTGACGTCGGCGCGGGCCTTGAGGCGCAGTACCGCCAGGTCTGCGCCCATTGGCCGCGCGGGGCGCTGCCGGCGGCGTTCTATCAGGTGCCCGTGAGCCGCTCGCCGGTGCTGTTGCTGTCGGGTGCGATCGACCCGGTCACACCGCCGCGCCATGCGGCCGAGGTGGCGCGGGCACTCGGGGCCGACGCGGTGTCGCTGGTGGCGTCGCAGACCGGCCACGGCGTGATGTCGTCGCTGGCCTGCGCGCGCGAGCTGGTGTTCCATTTCATCGATCGGCCCGATGACGCGCAAGCCGTGAACGGCGCCCGCAGGGAGGCGGCCTGCCTGGCCGCGGTGCCGAGGCCGCCCGCGTTCGAGCCGCCGGGCGCCGATGCCGGCGAGGTGGCGGGGGGCGGTCGATGATCGAGGTGCAAGGCCTGGTCAAGTGCTTTCAGCAAGGGCGCGGTCGCCAACGCCAGCAGGTGCGGGCGGTCGACCAGGTCAGCTGGCAGGCGGGCGATGGGCGCATCACCGGGCTGCTCGGCCCCAACGGGGCGGGCAAGACGACCACGCTGCGCATCGTCGCCGGGTTGATCGCGCCGGACGCGGGCACCGCGCGGGTCGACGGCCTGGACGTGGCCACCCACCGCAGCGCCGCGCTCGCGCGACTGGGGGTGCTGTCGGATGCCCGCGGCCTGTACCCGCGCCTGACTGCGCGGGAGAACATCGTCTATTACGGCCGGCTGCAAGGCATGACGGGCCCGGCGGCGGAGCGTCGCGCGGACGCGCTGGCCGCGGTGCTGGACCTGCGCGCCCTGATGGATCGCCGTACCGAAGGCTTCAGCCAGGGCGAGCGCATGAAGACCGCGCTGGCGCGGGTGCTGGTGCACGACCCGCCCAACCTGCTGCTCGACGAGCCGACCAACGGACTGGATGTGCTGGCGATCCGCTCGCTGCGCGAGGTGCTGCGGCGGCTGCGCGACGACCACGGCAAATGCATCGTGTTTTCCACCCACATCATGCAGGAGGTCGAACGCCTGTGCGACGAGGTGGTGCTGATCGCCCAGGGGCGCACGGTGGCCCGCGGCAGCGTGCCCGAGTTGCTGGCGCGGACCGGCGAGACCGATTTCGAGGCGGCGTTCGTGCGCCTGGCCTTCGGAAGCGACGAATCAGGAGATCCGCGATGAACGCCGCCTGGCAGGTCTTTCGCAAGGAGCTGGTCGACGCGTTGCGCGATCGGCGCACGCTGCTGATGGTGTTGTTCAGCACGGTCGCGATGGGGCCGCTGGTGCTGGTGTTGCTGTCCAGCCTGGTCGGCGACATGGAGCGGCGCGCCGATGCGCGCGAAGTCTGGGCGGTGGGCCTGGCGAAGGCGCCGAGCTTGCGCAATTACCTGCAACGCCAGACCTGGACCGTGCACCAGGCGCCCGCCGATTACGAACAGCAGCTGTCGCACAGCCGGCTGGGCGAGCCGGTGCTGGTGGTGGGGCCGTCCTTCGAGTCGGCGTTGCGGGCGGGCGAGCAGCCGCGCTTGGTGATCGTCAGTTCCAGCGCCAACCCGCGTGCCGACGCTGGCGTGCGGCGCCTGGAAGCGGTGCTGGAGGGGTTCAACCGCGAGCAGGCGGCGCTGCGCCTGATGGTGCGCGGCCTGGCGCCCGCCTTGCTGCAGCCGGTGCGGGTCAGCACGCTCGATCTGGCGGACCCGGCGGCGCGGGCCGCCCAGTTGACCGGCATGCTGCCGTTCTTCGTGCTGATGGCGGTGGTGTATGGCGCGCTGAACGCGGCGCTGGACACCACCGCCGGTGAGCGCGAGCGCGGCTCGCTCGAACCGCTGCTGGCCAATCCGGCCTCGCGCCTGGCGCTGGTGACGGGCAAATGGGGCGCGGTGGCCGTGGTCAGCATGTTGATCGCGGTGTTGTCGTGCCTGAGCTTCCTGCCGGGGCAGTGGCTGTTGCGCAGCGACACGCTGGCGGCGATGTTCCGCTTCGGGGTGCCCGAACTGCGCGCTTTCCTGGTGCTGCTGCTGCCGCTGGCATGCGCGATGGCGGCGTTGCTGATGGCGGTCGCGATCCGCTGCAAGACCGTCAAGGAAGCCCAGGCCAGCGCGGCCGTGGTGGTGATGGCGGTCTCGCTGATGCCCCTGGTGTCGGTGATGAACCAGGGCGGTGAGAAGCCCTGGCATCTGTGGGTGCCGATCCTGGCCCAGAGCACGTTGATGAACCGGGCGCTCAAGAGCGAGCCGATCGGTGCGCTCGATGCCGCGACCCCGGCCTTGCTGTGTGCGGGACTGACGCTGCTCTGCCTGGTCTTCGTCGCACGGCGCCTGTCGGGCGCCGCGTCACGATGAACGCGAGTCCGTCGGCGGCCTCAGGCGGCGTGCAGCACGCGCCAGACCTCGTCCTGCCAGGGCAGGCGACGCACCAGGCGCGAGATGTGCAACGCTGCTTCGTCGGCCGTGAGCACGTCGCCGTGCTCGCTGATCAGGCGCAGGTTGGTCACGACGCCCAGCGGGTCGGCCATGGCCAGCACGCCGTGGGCGATCTCGATCCAGTCCCAGGCCAGGCCGGCCCGGCCATCGTCAAGTTGCTGGCCCCAGATGGTTTGGCCGGTCGACGGGTGGTCGGCGCCGCCGTTGCAGACAATTCTTGTGCCGAGATGAACGAATCCTGGTTTACGCTTCACGTCGGCCTGACAGAATACGGCAGGCCAGGAGAACAAGGTCCAGGGAGGCGGGGGCGTGATCGACGGTGCGGTTGGCATAATGACTATTTGATCGTCAGCATGCCCCGAAGTCTGGAGAGCTTGTCTTGCGTGTGCTAGCTGTAAATCCTGTCAGGGTTCACGCTTTGGGCCGTTGTCGGGCCGAAGGGTCGGTCTCATGAGTACGGATCTGCTGAGCGGCAGCTGCCAGACGATCATGGAGGCCAAGACGCAGGACGATTTCCGCGCCGGCATCGTCCGCTTCGCCCACGATCTCGATTTCGGCTACGTGTCGGCCATCACGGTGATCGACCACTCGCTGACCTATTCCGAGTTCATCAACGTCGGCAACATGCCGACCGAGTGGATCTCCGCCGGGGCCGCGCAGGTGACAACACACCGCCGTGATCCGGTGATGCAGCACTGCAAGAACGGCTCGGTGCCGATCATCTGGGATCAGCGAACCTACGCTGCACGGGACGCGAGCGACCTTTGGGAGGAGCAGGCGCACTACGGTTATCGCACGGGGATCTGCATGGCCCTGCATTTCCCGCAGGGCCGGCATTTCATCATGGGTGTGGATCGGGAAGCGGCGCTACCGACCAAAGCCGGGCATCTGACCCGCATCGTGGCCGATCTGCAGCTGTTCGCGGTGCACGCGCAGGACGCTGCCTTGCGCCTGTTTTTGCCCGACTCGCTTCAGGACGAGCGGCCGGCGCTGACGCCGCGCGAGCTCGAAGTGCTGCGCTGGACGATGGAAGGCAAGACCGCCTGGGAGGTCGGCATCATCCTCGGCATCAGCGAGCGCACCTCGGTGCTGCACATCCAGAACGCGATGCGCAAGCTGGGTTCGATCAACAAGCACCAGGCGGTGCTGAAGGCCTTGCGCCTGGGGCTGATCCACTGAGGGGGTTGACAAGCTGTCAGAGTTGACAGTGTTCAATCGGCGATGCACTTGGTTCAATGAGGTTGTGCGCTTCGATAGCGCTTCCTCTTCAACCGGAGTCACCATGAACCCGTCCGCTTTGACCTGCTTCGCCGCTCAACAGTTTGGCCTGTCTGCCGTGACCGAGTGCCCGCGTACCGGCTGGTAAGCCGTTCCGGGGCGCTTGTCTAGACAGGTGCCCGGGAGGCGCTCAGCAGGGAGGCGGCCCGCCAGGGGGGCCGACCGCGCCGAATTCCAAGTCCCGCTACCGCCGGCTGATGGCCCGAGGGGCTCCATCCAGGATGGGCGCCATCGGTGCTCGCCGGCCCTGGTTCCTGTTGCAGGTGTTGGCCGTGCTGGGCATGGTCAACACCTTTTTTTCGTGGCCGGTGCCCTCTGGCTTGTCGCGCCGACAGACCCACCGGGGTTGGCGCTGGCGCAAGTCCCTGCCCGGCCGGGCAGGGACGGTACGGGTCAGGCCTTTTTGTCCATCGGGCAGGTGGACATGCCCAGCAGCGGGTACAGCGGGCAGAACTTCATGACACCGGTGAGCAGCGGGACGACGCCGATCCAGCCCCAGGCGCCGATGGTGCCCGTCAGGGTCAGGGCGATCAGGATCAGGCCGACCAGGATGCGGGCGATGCGGTCGATGCCGCCGACGTTGACTTTCATGGGATCTCCTTCTATCCGTTGAGGCTTTGCACGAGCCGGTGAGGGCATCGTGCCTGCACAGTGTGCGCCTGTCTGTGACCCGGGTCACTCAGGGCAGACGACGAAGGCAGGTCACAGGCGGGTGCTGCTGCCGCTCGCCAGGTGGCGCAGGGCGGCGGCGTCCTGCAGCTCGATCCGCTCGCGGCCCAGCGTCAGCCAGCCGGCCCGCTCGAAGCGCTTGAGCAGGCGGGTGACGATCTCGCGCACCGTGCCCAATTCGTCCGCCAGGGCCTGATGGGTGGTCGACACCACCAGGCCGCGGCCGAGCAGGGCGCCCGCCAGGCGCTGATCCAGGCGCTGGAAGGCGACCGCTTCGGCCAGTGCCATCAGGTCGGCCAGGCGGTCTGCGAAGGTACCGAACACGAAGCGGCGAAAAGCCCCGTCGGCGACCCAGCGATCAAAGCCGCCTGGCGAGAGCAGCGCCAGTTCGCTGTCCTGCGTGGTGATGCCGTGGGCCACCAGCACACTGTGCCCGAACAGGCAGGAGGTCGATGCCACGCACAATTCACCCGGTGTGACTCGGTACAACTCCAGCGAGCGGCCGGCGTTCGAGCCGCGCGCCACCCGCACTTCGCCGCTCAGCACCATCGGAAAGCCCTGGCAGGGCGCCCCCTCCTCGAACAGCCGGGTGCCTGCGGGAGCTTGAAAGAGCGTGGCCTCGCGGGCCAGAACCTCCTCGCGCAATGTTTCCGGCAGGGCCGCGACGGCCGGATACATCGCTCCCAGGCGTGGGCTCCAAGGCGGTGGCATGCGGGAGGGGTCGGAATCCATGGGGGCAGTGTAGGGCCGGCTCCGTGAGGTGACGCCGACGCCTGCGGGTGGCGCGGGTTCAGCCGGAGCCAGGGTGGGGCGCGATCGCCGTGGTCGGGCGGGTCGCGGCTTCCAGCTGCGTCAACCCGCGCAGCGCGGAGCGGCGGTCGGTGCCGCACAGGTCGACGCTCGGGCGCAGCGAGGCGCAGACGGCCGGACGGCGGGGATCGCCGAAGAGTTGGCAGCGATCTTGGCGATCGAGCTGGATGCATCGTTCGCCCGCGGCCTTGCCGTCCGGCATGCCGGGAATCGGGCTGGAGATGGACGGCGCGATGCAGCATGCGGCGCAATGAGGGCGGCATTCCATGGCGAGGAGGCGTGTGGCGCGGCGTCGTGGTGATGGGCGGAAGGGATTTCCGGCATGCCGCAGGTCGGGGTGGGCTGGGGCCTTTAAAATCAAACGCTTGGCCAGATGCCAGCTTCGTTGGGGGCCCTGTCGATCAAGCGCTTTCCAGCCCGCATCGATCGCTGTTCTTCACGGGCCCCGGGTGGCTGCTTCGGGCGCTTGAGGCGCGTTGGCAGCATTTCAACACAGGCGCGGTGGCGGCAGGTCTGCCACTTCCTTTTCAGATCGGCCCCATGCTGTATCCCCAGGAATTTGACGTCATCGTCGTCGGTGGCGGCCACGCGGGCACCGAGGCCGCGCTGGCCGCGGCGCGCATGGGCTGCTCGACGCTTCTGTTGACCCACAACATCGAGACGCTGGGGCAGATGAGCTGCAACCCGTCGATCGGTGGCATTGGCAAGGGCCATCTGGTCAAGGAGGTGGACGCGCTGGGCGGGGCGATGGCGCTGGCCACGGACGAGGCGGGCATCCAGTTCCGCATCCTCAACGGCAGCAAGGGGCCGGCGGTGCGGGCGACCCGGGCCCAGGCCGATCGCATTCTCTACAAGGCGGCGATTCGGCGCCGGCTCGAGAATCAGCCCAACCTGTTGTTGTTTCAGCAGGCGGTGGACGATTTGATGGTGGAGGGGGATCGGGTGGTCGGGGCGGTGACCCAGGTGGGGATCGCCTTTCGGGCTCGGGCGGTGGTGCTGACGGCCGGCACCTTCCTCGACGGCAAGATCCATGTCGGTCTGCAGAACCATGCGGGCGGGCGGGCAGGTGACCCGCCGGCCGTGCGCCTGTCGGCACGCCTGAAGGAGCTGAAGCTGCCGCAGGGGCGACTGAAGACGGGGACGCCGCCGCGCATCGACGGCCGGTCGATCGACTTCGCCAGAATGACCGAGCAGCCGGGGGACTTGGACCCGGTGCCGGTGTTCAGCTTCATGGGCGATGCCGGCCTGCATCCGGTGCAGCGCCCGTGCTGGATCACGCACACCAACGAGAGGACGCACGAGGTGATCCGGTCGGGCTTCGACCGCAGTCCGATGTTCACCGGCGTCATCGAAGGGGTGGGGCCGCGATATTGCCCCAGCATCGAGGACAAGATCAATCGGTTCGCTGACAAGAACGCGCACCAGATCTTTCTGGAGCCCGAGGGCTTGTCGACCCACGAGTACTACCCCAATGGCATCTCGACCTCGCTGCCGTTCGACATTCAATGGGCGGCGGTGCGGACGATGGTCGGTCTGGAGAATGCCCACATCCTGCGACCAGGCTACGCGATCGAATACGACTATTTCGATCCCCGGGCGCTGCGCCACAGTTTCGAGACGCGGCAGATCCGGGGCTTGTTCTTCGCCGGTCAGATCAATGGCACCACGGGGTACGAGGAGGCAGCGGCCCAGGGGCTGTACGCGGGCGCGAATGCCGCCCGTCTGGTGCTGGGGCGCGAGCCGCTGCAGCTGCGCCGGGATCAGGCCTATCTGGGGGTGCTGGTCGATGACTTGATCACCCGGGGGGTGACCGAACCCTATCGGATGTTCACCAGTCGCGCCGAATACCGGTTGCAGCTGCGCGAGGACAATGCCGATGCCCGCTTGACCGAGATCGGGCGTGAGATGGGCCTGGTCGATGACCGCCGATGGGCGGCTTTCAATCGCAAGCAGGAGGCTGTTTCACGTGAAACCGAGCGCCTGAAGTCGACCTGGGTCCATCCCGGCATTCTTTCGGCGGCGGATGCCGAGCGATGGATCGGCAAAGCCCTGGAGCGGGAATACAGCCTCAGTGATTTGCTGCGCCGCCCGGGGGTCAGCTTCGACGACCTGGAGCAGGTGGCTCGGCGGAGCCGGCCAGACGCCGGTGTTTCACGTGAAACGCTGGAGAGCACCCTGGGTCCGGCGATGGCTTCCGAGGTCATCGAGCAAGTCGAGATCGCCACCAAGTATGCCGGCTACATCGACAAGCAGGTGGAGGACGTGGGGCGAGCGCAAGCCTGCGAGTCGTTGAAGCTGCCCGAGGAGCTGGACTACAGCCAGGTGACGGCGCTGAGCTACGAAGTGCGGCAGACGCTGGGCCGGCATCGGCCTGAGACGCTGGGACAGGCCGCGCGCCTGTCCGGGATCACCCCGGCCGCCATTTCGTTGCTGTTGGTTCATTTGAAGAAGAAGCGATTTCGCGGTTTCGCGGAAGCTCAGGCGCCGGAGCTTCCGTCGCCGGAGCGGGCAGGCGGACCCGCCGCAACCCCTCGGGCTCCGAACTGAGCGCGATGGCGCGACGACCTGAAGAAGGCCAACACATGGAATTGCATCCGCAACGGCAGGCGCTGCTGGAGGGCCTGGGGCGACTGGCGCTGCCGCTGCCGGACGGCGCCGAGGACCGATTGCTGGCCTACCTGGATCTGCTGGCCCGCTGGAGCCGCGTGTACAACCTGACGGCGGTACGCGATCCCGGGGACATGTTGACGCACCACCTGCTGGATTGCCTGGCCGTGGTGGCGCCGCTGCGGCGGTGGATCGGCCGCCCGGGCGCGACGTCGCCGACGGTACCCCGCGTGCTGGACGTGGGCAGCGGCGCCGGCTTGCCGGGGGTGGTGCTTGCGATCGCGCAACCGGATTGGTCCGTGACCTGCGTCGACACCGTGGCCAAGAAGGCCAGTTTCATCCGCCAGGCGGCGGTGGAGTTGGGGCTGGCCAATCTGGCCGCGCGGCATCAGCGCGTCGAGGACATGGTCGAGCAGGATTTCGACGTCGTGACCTCGCGGGCCTTTTCGTCGCTGGCTGATCTCGTCGCCTTGACCCGGGGGCGTCTGAGGCCGCAGGGCATCTGGGTCGCGATGAAGGCCAAGCTCACGGCTGACGAGCGGGAGGCCGTGGGGCCCGGCGTCGAGGTGTTTCACGTGGAACCGCTGTCCGTGCCTGGTCTGGATGCCGATCGGTGTCTGGTCTGGATGAGGCCCCGGGCGATCGCATCCCGCGCCGGCGACTGATCCGGTCGGCGCCTTGCCCGACCTCTGGCCGACGTGAGTTGCAGCGTCGGCGCCCTCGGCCGATGTTTCGTCGCGGCCCCCGGTCAAGCCTGGCTGGACAACGGCGACAATCACCTCGCGCCGATACCTCGCGCTGATGGCTTGCACCGCATCCGTTTCCCGAGAAAACCGACCCCACCGGACCGCCACCATGTCTCGCACCTTTTGCATCGCCAACCAAAAAGGCGGCGTCGGCAAGACGACCACCTGTGTCAATCTCGCCGCTGGATTGGCCCGCGTCGGGCAGCGGGTGCTGCTGGTGGACCTGGATCCACAAGGCAATGCCACGATGGGGTCGGGGGTCGACAAGCGCACGCTGGAAGTCAATGTCTACGACGTGCTGCTGGAAAGCGCCAGCGTTCAGGAGGCCCGCACCCGCTCGGAGAAAGGGGGCTACGATGTGCTGGGGGCCAACCGCGAGCTGGCGGGCGCGGAAGTGGAACTGGTCGCGCTGGACCATCGCAACGAGCGCTTGCGCCGCGCGCTCAAGGCGGCCGAGGCCGACTACGATTTCGTGCTGATCGATTGCCCGCCCAGCCTCAGCCTGCTGACCCTCAACGGCCTGTGCAGTGCCCATGGCGTGATCGTCCCGATGCAGTGCGAATACTTCGCCCTCGAAGGGCTGACCGACCTGGTCAACACCATCAAGCAGGTGCACGCCAACCTCAACCGCGACCTTCAATTGATCGGGCTGCTGCGGGTGATGTTCGATCCGCGGATCACCTTGCAATCCCAGGTCAGCGACCAGCTCAAGGGCCACTTTGGCGACAAGGTGTTCAACACCGTCATTCCGCGCAATGTGCGCCTGGCCGAGGCGCCCAGCTACGGACTGCCGGGTGTGGTCTTCGACCCGTCGTCCAAGGGGGCCTTGGCATTTGTCGAATTCGCCCGGGAGATGGTCGAGCGCGTCGGCAAGGAAGGGCTGACCGAAGCGCCGGCCTGAGCTCCTGGCAGGGGGTTCTGCCGGGCTGCAGACGAGTGGTCAGAAGTCGTGCATCACCACCACGGACAGGTGGTTCGAACCGACCCGGCGCGGGCCGACCACGCCGTAGATGCCCGAGCGATGATGAATGCGCAGCGCCAGCGACCAGTCGGGCAGCTTGGCATCTCGCAGCGCGATTTCCGGGGCCATGTGGAAGAGGGTGCGGTAACCGTCCGGCTTGGCGGGGTCGGTGTAGTCCGACCAGGGTTTGCCGAAGGCCTGCGACACGCCGATGCCCCAGCCGATCTCGAACCCCACCGAACCGACATGCCAGGGCGTGATCGAAGGCCGCCAGTCCAGCGCCAACTCGCCGTTGGTGGCCAGACCGCTGGCCTTGAGCACCGAGGCCTCGACACTGGTGGAGACGGGAATGTCGTGGGCGGCGCCCCAGGTCGCCAACCAAGCCGGTGCGGGTATCTTGCGGCGAATCACCAGGCCGCCGATATGGGCGCCGGGGAAGTCCAGCTGGCCACGCACCGCGTCGGGCAGGATTTCGAGCAGATTCGAATTGACGCCTTCGCCCATCAGCAGGCCCAGCGACCAGTTGCCCCCGGAGGTCGCGGGGGCCTGTGCCTGAGCCGCGGTCGGTGCCACCCCCCATCCGCCACACGCAACGACGGCCGCCAGCATCGATGCCACACCCCGTTGCCGGGGTTTCGCGGATCGGCCGCTTCGCACCTGCGCCCTCGACGGGATGGCGGAACCCCAGGGGCGGGCCATGGCCTGCTGCAGAGACCGGTCAGACAGAGATCGAGATTGAATCACCTGCACTCCCATGCCCCAAGGGGCTTGCTGGTCCGAAAGAGTATGCCCTGAGTGTTTCCAGATGTTGGCGGCCGGACGTCTGCCGACCTAGGGGAGGGCCGTGCCCGACGGGGTCGGGCCACCACCGTTCGGCTCACAGGCCCAGCGATTCTTCCTTGCCGAGGTGGATGTTCATCGCCTGGACGGCGGCACCACTGGCGCCTTTGCCCAAATTGTCCAGCCGGGCCATCAGCAGGGTCTGCGAGTCGTTGGCAAAGACAAACAGGTCGACCCGGTTGCTGTCGTTGCAGGCCTGGACGTCGAAGAAACCGTCTTCCAGTGTGGCGGGGTCCGACAAGGGCATGACCCGGACGAAGCGCTCGCGCGCGTAACGCTCTTCCAGCACCTGATGCAGGGCGGCACCCGTCGCTCCACCGGCCAGCTGGCTTTGGTGTAAGGGCACACTCACTGCCAGTCCCTTGTAGAAATTGGCAACGACGGGCATGAAGACCGGTGCGGTGTGCAGGCCGGTCTGGGCTTTCATTTCCGGCAGATGCTTGTGCGCGAGCCCCAGCGCATAAGGTCGCGGCGCGGACAGGCGCGCGTCGGCATCGGCCCGGTAATCCTCGATCATCTTCTTGCCGCCGCCCGAATAGCCGGTGATCGAGGTGGCGGAAACGGCCGCTTCGGCCGGCAGCAGGCCGGCATCGACCAGCGGCCGCAGCAGCAGGATGAAGGCGCTGGCATGGCAGCCGGGATTGGCGATGCGCTTGCTGGCGCGGATCGCATCGCGCTGGTCCGGGCACAGCTCGGGCATGCCGTAGATCCAGCCCGGGGCGGTGCGGTGGGCGGTGCTGGCGTCGATCAGGCAGGTCCGGGGGTTGGTGACCATCGCGGCCGCTTCCCGCGACGCGGCATCGGGCAGGCACAGGAAGGCCACATCGGCGGCGTTGAGCAGGCGTGCGCGTTCGGCGGCGTCCTTGCGCTTGTCGGCATCGATGCGCAGCACTTCCAGGTCGCCGCGCTGGGCCAGCACCTCGTGGATCCGCAGGCCGGTGGTTCCTTCCTGGCCGTCCACAAAGACCTTGAATGTCATGATGGTGTCTTTCGAAATGCTCGGACAAAAATCGGCGTGAGCCGCCGAGCATAAGCCAAGCCCAAGGAAGCCGCATGAGTCCTGTCCACCCTTTCCGCATCCTGCAGCTGCCGGGCTGGCTCGACTCCGGCCCTGGCCATTGGCAGTCCCGCTGGGAGGCGTTGCACGGCGACACCCGTGTCCAGCAGGACGACTGGACCTGGCCCCGCCGCGGTGACTGGATGGCGCGCCTCGAGGAGGTCTTGCTGGCCGACGAGCGCCCGGCCTTTCTGGTCGCGCACAGCCTCGGCTGCCAACTGGTGGCGGCCTGGGCCGCGCATTCGCGGCAGACGCGCCGGGTGGCCGGCGCGCTGCTGGTCGCGCCCCCCGACGTGGAGCGCGCCGACACGCCGCCGCACCTCAGCGGCTGGACGCCGATCGTACGCCAGCGCCTGCCGTTTCCGGCGCTGGCGCTGGTCAGCGACAACGATCCGTTTTGCAGCCCGGCGCGTGCTGCGCAGATGGCCGCCGACTGGGGTTGCAGCTGGCTGGACGTCGGGCCGCTGGGGCACCTCAATGGAGAGTCCGGCCTGGGCGACTGGCCCGAGGGCCGCCGCCTGCTGGCGGCCTTGATGGAAGAGCCCGAGGATGACGGCGACTGATCGCCGACAATCGCCGCCATGGCAACCAAAAAACCCAAGGGCCTGGGCATGGGCCTGGAGGCCTTGCTGGGCCCCAAGGTCAGCGATTCCCCTCAGGCGGGCGGCGAGGGCCCTGAGCGCGTGCCCAGCGCGCTGAAGCTGGATCAGCTGCAGGCCGGCAAGTACCAGCCGCGAACCCGCATGGATGAGGGGTCGCTCTACGAACTCGCGGAGAGCATCCGTGGCCAGGGCGTGATGCAGCCCATCCTGGTGCGTCCGGTGGGCGACCCTGCCGCGCAGCGCTACGAGATCATCGCCGGCGAGCGACGGTTCAGGGCGGCCCGGATCGCCGGGCTCGCCGAGGTCCCGGTGCTGGTCAAGGCCGTGCCCGACGAGGCGGCGGCGGTGATGGCGCTGATCGAGAACATCCAGCGCGAAGACCTGAATCCGCTGGAGGAGGCCCAGGGCCTGAAGCGACTGGTGGACGAATTCGGCCTGACGCACGAACAGGCGGCGCAAAGCGTGGGCCGCTCGCGCAGCGCGGCCAGCAACCTGCTGCGCTTGCTGAATCTGGCGGAGCCGGTGCAAAAGCTGCTGATGGCCGGTGATGTCGACATGGGGCATGCGCGCGCGCTGCTGCCGCTGCCGGCGGCGCAGCAAATCATGAGTGCCCACGAAATCGTGGCGCGCAAGCTGTCGGTGCGCGAGGCCGAGAAGCTGGTCGCCAAGGCGCTCAGCCCGGGGCGCCAGGCACCCTTGCTGCGGGTCAAGCAGGACAAGTCGCGCGACATCGTGCGGCTGGAAGAGCAACTGGCCGACAGCCTGACCGCCGACGTCGAAATCCGGGTCCAGCGCAAGACCCAGCGCGGCGAGCAGGGCGAGATCGCGATCCGCTTCGGTTCGCTCGACGAGTTGAACGGACTGCTGGACAAGCTGGGCGTGACCGAGCGCTGAGTGGAGCGAACGGAGGGCGCGGCATGCCCGTTTGGGGCGCGGCCCCGTCCACGGCGAGGCGTGGTGACCCCAAAGTGGGCACATTTACCCCAAGCCGGTAGGCATGAATCTCGCTGATGCGTTACAACAGCAGGGCATGGCAACGCGAGCGGCTTGAAAGGATGAAGAGCGGCATCGGGCGGTGTCTCATCGAGGCTTCCCCAAGCGCCATTCGCTTCACGCTGAACCCCTGGGCATCGAAACGATCGAACCCACATGAAATGACCTGACCGGAAAGCTCTGATGACGCCTGGGCCCGTACAGCCGGGACGCCATCAGAACTTCCCAGACGCCCTGATCGGAGTGGCTCCGAGGGGGGCGCCGCCTGACACACGACAGGAGGCCTTTCATGGACGTGATCAGCAGCTTCGCCGCCCGCTTCGAGCGCACTCGTGAAGAGGAGTTGTCCCTTGAGGACTACCTCGCCGAGTGCAAGCGCAACCCTCTGGCCTACGCCACCGCCGCCGAGCGCATGTTGAAGGCGATCGGCGAACCGCAGATGGTCGACACCCGCAACGATCCGCGGCTGTCCCGCATCTTCGCCAACAAGGTCATCAAGATCTATCCCGCCTTCGCCGAGTTCTACGGCATGGAGGATTCGATCGAGCAGGTGGTGTCCTACTTCCGCCACGCCGCGCAGGGGCTGGAAGAGAAAAAGCAGATCCTCTACCTGCTGGGCCCGGTGGGCGGCGGCAAGAGTTCGATCGCCGAGCGCCTGAAGGCGCTGATGCAGGACGTGTCCTTCTACGCGATCAAGGGATCGCCGGTGAACGAGAGCCCGCTGGGCTTGTTCGACGTCAACGAAGACGGCGAGTTGCTGGAACAGGAATATGGCATTCCGCGCCGCTACCTGAACCGCATCATGAGCCCCTGGGCGGTCAAGCGCCTGGAGGAGTACGGCGGCGACATCCGGCAGTTCAAGGTCGTCAAGCGCCACCCCAGCATCCTGAAGCAGGTCGGCATTGCCAAGACCGAGCCTGGCGACGAGAACAACCAGGACATCTCCAGCCTGGTCGGCAAGGTCGACATCCGCAAGCTCGAAACCTATGCGCAGGACGACCCGGACGCCTACAGCTATTCGGGCGGCCTGTGCCTGGCCAACCAGGGTCTGCTCGAATTCGTCGAGATGTTCAAGGCGCCGATCAAGGTGCTGCACCCGCTGCTGACGGCCACGCAGGAGGGCAACTTCAAGGGCACCGAGGGCTTCGGCGCGATCCCGTTCGACGGCATCGTGCTGGCGCACAGCAACGAAAGCGAGTGGAAGGCCTTCCGCAACAACAAGAACAACGAGGCCTTCCTCGACCGCATCTACATCGTCAAGGTGCCGTACTGCCTGCGTGTGAGCGAGGAGGTGAAGATCTACGAGAAGCTGCTCAAGGGCAGCTCGCTGCACGGGGCCACCTGCGCACCGGGGACGCTGAAGATGATGAGCCAGTTCGCCATCCTGACGCGGCTCAAGGAGCCCGAGAACTCGTCGCTCTACTCGAAGATGCAGGTCTACGACGGCGACAACCTGAAGGACACCGACCCGCGTGCCAAGAGCTACCAGGAGTACCGCGATTACGCCGGGGTGGACGAAGGCATGAGCGGCGTCAGCACCCGCTTCGCGTACAAGATCCTGTCCAAGGTCTTCAATTTCGACAGCCAGGAGGTGGCGGCCAATCCGGTGCACCTGATGTATGTGCTGGAGCAGCAGATCGAGCGCGAGCAGTTCCCTGCCGAGACCGAGCAGAAGTACATCGGTTTCATCAAGGAGCAGCTCTCGCCGCGTTACGCCGAGTTCATCGGCAAGGAGATCCAGACCGCCTATCTCGAGAGCTAC
The DNA here is from genome assembly GCF_056032705.1 of Ideonella sp. sgz306126. Lineage (NCBI taxonomy): Bacteria > Pseudomonadati > Pseudomonadota > Betaproteobacteria > Burkholderiales > Sphaerotilaceae > Ideonella > Ideonella sp. sgz306126. Next base: position 419,071 of record NZ_JBVYWP010000002.1, on the reverse strand, counting down.
AGCGAATACGGCCAGAACATCTTCGATCGCTACGTGACCTATGCCGACTACTGGATCCAGGACCAGGAATACCGCGACACCGACACCGGCGAGGTCTTCGACCGCGCGTCGCTGAACGGCGAACTGGAGAAGATCGAGAAGCCGGCCGGCATCGCCAACCCCAAGGACTTCCGCAACGAGATCGTCAACTTCGTGCTGCGCGCCCGCGCCAACAACGCCGGCAAGAACCCGCTTTGGACGAGCTACGAGAAGCTGCGCTCGGTGATCGAGAAGAAGATGTTCTCGAACACCGAGGAGCTGCTGCCGGTGATCAGCTTCAATGCCAAGGCCAGCGCCGACGAGGCCAAGAAGCACGAGGACTTCGTCGACCGCATGGTCGCCAAGGGCTATACCCCCAAGCAGGTTCGCCTGCTGTGCGAGTGGTACCTGCGCGTGAGAAAGAGCAGTTGATCGGCTGGCGGTGGCCCGGGCCGGCGAGCAGCGCGGCCCGGTGTGCGTCCCCGAAGGAGGTTCTGGATGGCGCTGCAATCAATCATCGACCGCCGGCTGGCCGGCAAGAACAAGTCGATTGGCAATCGCGAGCGCTTCCTGAGGCGCTACAAAGACCAGATCCGCGAGGCCGTCAAGCGCGCGGTGGACGGACGTGGCATCCGCGATCTGGAGCGCGGCGAAGAAGTGCGCATCCCGAAGAAGGATTTGTCCGAGCCGGTGTTCCACCATGGCAGCGGCGGCCAGCGCGAGATGGTGCATCCGGGCAACCAGGACTACCTCGCCGGCGACCGCATCGAGCGGCCCAAGGGTGGCGGCGGGCAGGGTGGTGGCAAAGGCCAGGCGAGCGACCAGGGTGACGGCGAGGACGAGTTCAGCTTCGCCCTGTCCAAGGAAGAGTTCATGCAGGTCTTTTTCGAGGATCTGGCGCTGCCGCACCTGATCCGGACCCAGATCGCCGAGGTGCCCGAGTACAAGACGCACCGTGCCGGCTACTCGACCGACGGCACCCCCAACAACCTCAGCGTGGTGCGCTCGATGCGCGGCGCGCTGGGTCGGCGCATTGCCCTGGGGGGCGAGTCGCGTCGTGAATTGCACCGGCTGGAAGAGCGCGTGGTTTTCCTCAAGCGCCATCACCCGGACGACCCGGTGGCGTTGAAGGAAATCGCCGAGCACGAGGCCGCCATCGCTGTCCTCAAGGCGCGCCTGGGCCTGATTCCGTTCCTCGATCCGATCGACCTGCGCTTTCGCAGCCGGGTCAAGACGCCGGTGCCCAGCAGCAAGGCGGTGATGTTCTGCGTGATGGACGTGTCGGGCTCGATGGACGAACAGCGCAAGGAGTTGTCCAAGCGCTTCTTCATCCTGCTGTACCTGTTTCTCACCCGGCACTATGAAAAGATCGACCTGGTCTTCATTCGCCACCACACCCAGGCCCAGGAAGTGACGGAAGAAGAGTTCTTCCATGCGCGTGAGACCGGTGGCACGGTGGTCTCGTCGGCCCTGGAATTGATGGACAAGATCATTCGCGAGCGCTATCCCGCTGGCGAATGGAACATCTACGGCGCCCAGGCCAGCGACGGCGACAACTGGCACCACGACTCGGGCCGCTGCCGCGAGTTGCTGGCCGACAAGATCCTGCCCGCCTGCCGCTACTACGCCTACGTGCAGGTGGCCGAAGAAGAGCAGAACCTGTGGGAGGAGTATGCGCGGCTGACCGAAACCCACCGCAGCTTCGCGATGCGCAAGGCCGTCGAGGCCTCGCAGATCTACCCGGTCTTTCGTGACCTGTTCAAGAAGGAAGGGGCACCGGCATGACCGACTATTCGCAGGACCGCCGCTTCGTCTACGACGCCCAGCGCATCCCGCAGGCCGGCGACCGGCGCCGGCCCCATACGGTGCTGGACGGCCCGCTGCCGCCGCCGCCGCGGCCCGCGCACCCCTTGCCCGATCCGAGCGACTGGTCGTTCGAGTTGATCGAGCAGTACCACGACGTCATCCGCCAGACCGCACGCCGCTTCGCGCTCGACACCTACCCGAACCAGCTGGAGATCATCACCGCCGAACAGATGATGGATGCCTACGCCAGCGTGGGCATGCCGGTGAACTACCGTCACTGGAGCTACGGCAAGGAGTTCATCGCCACCGAGAAGAACTACAAGCGCGGCAACATGGGCCTGGCCTACGAGATCGTCATCAACTCCAACCCCTGCATCAGCTACCTGATGGAGGAGAACACGATGGCGATGCAGGCCCTGGTGATCGCCCATGCGGCCTATGGCCACAACAGCTTCTTCAAGGGCAACTACCTGTTCCGCATGTGGACGGATGCCGCGTCCATCATCGACTACCTCGTCTACGCCAAGAATTACGTCGCCGAGTGCGAGGAGCGCCATGGCGTGGAAACGGTCGAGGAGTTTCTCGATTCCTGCCATGCGCTGCAGAACCACGGCGTGGACCGCTACCGCCGGCCCAGCAAGAAGACGCTGGCGCAGGAACTGGCGGCCCGCAAGGACCGCGAGAGCTACGCACAGCAGCAGGTCAACGACCTCTGGCGCACCCTGCCGCGCAAGGCCGAAGCCGCGGGCGAAGCGCAGGCCGCGCGGCGTTTCCCGGAAGATCCGGAAGAGAACCTCCTCTATTTCATCGAGAAGAACGCACCGCTGCTGGAGCCCTGGCAGCGCGAGGTGGTGCGCATCGTGCGCAAGGTGGCGCAGTACTTCTACCCGCAGCGCCAGTCGCAGGTGATGAACGAAGGCTGGGCCACCTTCTGGCATCACAAGCTGCTCAACACCATGTACGACGACGGCTTCCTGACCGACGGCGTGATGATCGAGTGGCTCAAGTCGCACACCAACGTGGTCTACCAGCCCAAGGTGGGCGAACGGGGCTATTCGGGCCTGAATCCGTATGCGCTGGGCTTCGCGATGTACACCGACATCAAGCGCATCTGCGACGCCCCGACCGACGAGGATCGACGGTGGTTCCCCGACATCGCCGGCACGCCCTGGTTGCCGGCACTGGACCAGGCCATGCGCAACTTCAAGGACGAGAGCTTCATCGGCCAGTATCTGTCGCCGAAGCTGATGCGCGACTTCCGCCTGTTCGCCATCACCGACGACGACCAGGAAAGCGAGCTGGAGGTCAGCGCGATCCACGACGAATCGGGCTACCGCAAGGTGCGTGAAGCCCTCTCGCGCCAGTACGACCTGGGCGCGCGCGAGCCCAACATCCAGGTCTGGAACGTCAACCTGCGCGGCGACCGCTCGCTGACTCTGCGCCACACCCAGCACAACAACCGCCCGCTGGACGACAGCGCGAACGAAGTGCTCAAGCACGTGGCCCGGCTGTGGGGCTTCGGCGTGCAGATGGAGAGCGTCAACAACGCCGGCGACGTCACCCAGCGCTTCAGCGTGCCGGCGCCGGCGTGAACCGCCGACGAAGCGGGGCGGCATGACCCTGGTCTACCATGGACAACCCTGCTGGCTCCCGATGTCTGCCGTGAGATTGCCTGTTGTTCATGCCGAGGCCCGCCCGCCGGGTCGTCCTGCCCTGCCGCGGTCCGGCCGTGCGCGCCTGCGAGGCTGGCGGCGACCGCTGCTGTGGCTTGGCGCGGCCGCGGGAGTGTGGCTGGCCGGTGCGACCCCGGCGGTGGCGGCAGACGGCGAAGTCCAGATCGGCCAACCGCTGCGCGACGCCTGGATGCAGGGGCTGAACGGCCCGTCGCACAAGCTCTCGGACTATCTCGGCCATCCGCTCGTCATCAACGTCTGGGCCAGCTGGTGCGGACCGTGCCGGCAGGAGATGGCCTCGCTGGAGCGGTTGGCCTGGCGTGACCACCGCGTGGCGTTTTCGATCATCGGCATCTCCACCGACGACGATGCCGACAGCGCGAAGCGCCTGCTGGAGGCGACGCATGCCACGATCACCCACTTCATCGACCACCAGCTCGTGATGGAACACATGCTGGGCGCATCGCGTCTGCCGCTGACGGTGCTGATCGGCGCCGACGGGCGCATCGTCGACAAGGTGGTTGGCGCGCAGGCCTGGGACGGGCCCGAGGCCGCGGCGCGGATCGACGCGGCGTTTCGCTCTGGCGCCGCACCGCTGCGGAAGAAATGAACACGCGGCCGGCCTGACCGGGGCCGCCCGGTCAGGCCGGGAAGATCTTGCCCGGGTTCAGCAGGTTGTCCGGATCCAGCGCCTGCTTGATCGACCGCATCATCGCCACCGCGCCGAGGCCGGTCTCGTCGACCAGGAAACCCTGCTTGTGCAGGCCGATGCCGTGCTCGCCGCTGCAGGTGCCCTGGGCGGCGATCGCTCGCTGCACCACCTGGTCATTGAGCCGTTCGGCCAGCTCGCGCTCGGCGGGCAGCGCCGGGTCGATCAGGTAGGCGATGTGGAAGTTGCCGTCGCCGACATGGCCGACGATGTAGTGCGGCAGTCCGGCGGCCTCGGCATCGGCCAGCGCGGCGCCCACCATCTCGGCCAGCCGCGAGATCGGCACGCAGGTGTCGGTGGTGACGGCGCGACAGCCGGGCCGCATCTGCAGGCCCGACAAATACGCGTGGTGGCGGGCCGCCCACAGCCGGCTGCGCTCCTCGGGCGTGCGGGCCCACTGGAAGGCTTCGCCGCCGTGGTCCCGTGCGATGCCTTGCACGGTGGCGGTCTGCTCGGCCACCGCGCCCGGGCTGCCATGGAACTCCATCAGCAGCATCGGCGCCTCCTTCAGGCCCAGGTGATCGTGGGCATTGACGGCGCGCACGGCGTTGGCATCCAGCAGTTCGCAGCGCGCGATCGGCACCCCGGTCTGGATGATCTCGATCGTGGTGTCCACCGCGGCAGCCACGTCGGGAAAGAAGCAGATCGCCGCGGCCACGTCCTCGGGCAGCGGGTGCAGCTTGAGCGTCAGTTCGGTGATGACGCCGAGCGTGCCTTCGCTGCCCACCATCAACCGGGTCAGGTCGTAGCCGGCGCTCGACTTGCGGGCCCGCGTGCCGGTCCGGATCACATCGCCGCGGGCCGTCACCACCTCCAGCGCCAACACGTTCTCGCGCATCGTGCCGTAACGGACGGCATTGGTGCCCGAGGCGCGGGTGGCCGCCATGCCGCCCAGCGACGCATCGGCACCCGGGTCGATCGGAAAGAACAGGCCGAGGTCCCTGATCTCGCGGTTGAGCTGCTGGCGCAGCACGCCGGGTTGCACGGTCACGGTCAGGTCTTCGGCGTGGACCTGCAGCACGCGGTTCATGCGCGAGACATCCAGGCTGATGCCGCCATGGATCGCCAGCAGGTGGCCCTCCAGCGACGAGCCTGCGCCGTACGGGATCACCGGCACCCCGTGCGAAGCGGCCTGGGCCACGGCAAAGGCGACCTCGGCCGTGCTTTCGCAAAAGACCACCGCGTCGGGCGGCGGCACGTCGAACGGCGACTCGTCGCGCCCGTGCTGCTCGCGCACCGCCAGCGCCAGCGAACAACGGGCGCCGAAACGCTCCGAGAGGCTGCGCACGAGCGCGTCGGGCAGGCGGGCCGGTGCGGGCGAATCGAGGGCGGACGCAGCGTTCATGGCGGCACTTTACGCCCGGCTGCACGTAACATCGCCGCCATGGCAAACCGACTGACCCAGATTGCGACGCGCACCGGCGACGATGGCACCACCGGCCTGGGCGACGGCCAGCGCGTGCCCAAGCACCACCTGCGCATTGCCGCGATGGGCGACGTGGACGAGTTGAACTCCCAGCTCGGCGTGCTGCTGGCCGAGCCGTTGCCGGCCGACGTGCGCGAGTTGCTGGTCGTGATCCAGCACGAGCTGTTCAACCTGGGCGGCGAGCTGTCGATCCCAGGCTACGAGCTGCTCAAGGCCGACGCCGTGCTTCGCCTGGACGAGGCGCTGGCTCTTCACAATGCGGCGCTGCCCCGCCTGGCCGAATTCATCCTGCCGGCCGGCACACGCAGCGCGGCGCTGGCCCACGTGGCGCGCACCATCGCCCGCCGCGCCGAGCGCGCCCTGGTGGCGCTGGCGGAGCACGAGCCGGTGAACGCCGCGCCGCGCCAGTACCTGAACCGTCTGTCGGACCTGCTGTTCGTGCTCGCGCGGGTGCTCAACCGCGCGAACCTCGACGGCCTGGGGGGCGACGACGTCTACTGGCGCAGCGAGCGGCTGCAGCGCGGCGAAGGCTGATCGGCGCCGGCCGCGTTGCGTTCAAGCGCGGCGCGCTTTCACCGCGTCGCTCAGCGTCTGCAGCACGCCGACCGAATCGTCCCAGGGGATGCAGGCGTCGGTGATGCTCTGGCCGTACACCAGCTTGGACGGATCGTCCTTGCCGGGCGTGAATTTCTGCGCCCCGCCCAGCAGGTGGCTCTCGACCATCACGCCGAAGATGCTGCGGCTGCCGGCGGCCACCTGGCTCGCCACGTCGCGCGCCACGTCGATCTGGCGCAGGTGCTGCTTGCTCGAATTGGCGTGGCTGCAGTCCACCATCAGCGTGGGCTCGAGCTTGGCCGCCGCCAGTTCCTGGCAGGCCGCCGCGACGCTCTGCGCGTCGTAGTTGGGCGTCTTGCCGCCGCGCAGGATCACGTGGCAATCCTTGTTGCCCTTGGTCTGCACGATCGCGACCTGGCCGTTCTTGTGCACCGACAGGAAGTGGTGCGGCCGGGCGGCGGCCTGGATGGCATCGGTGGCGATCTTGATGTTGCCGTCGGTGCCGTTCTTGAAGCCGATCGGCGCCGACAGGCCGGACGACAGTTCGCGGTGCACCTGGCTCTCGGTGGTGCGGGCGCCGATCGCCCCCCAGGAGATCAGGTCGCCGATGTACTGCGGGCTGATCGTGTCGAGGAACTCGCTGCCTGCAGGGACGCCCAGGCGGTTGATCTCGACCAGCAGCTGGCGCGCGATGCGCAGGCCTTCGTCGATGCGGAAGCTTTCGTCCAGGTACGGGTCGTTGATCAGCCCTTTCCAGCCCACGGTGGTGCGCGGCTTCTCGAAGTACACGCGCATCACGATTTCCAGCGTGTCGGCATGCTGCTCGCGCACGGCCTTCAGTCGGCGGGCATAGTCGACCGCGGCGACCGGGTCGTGGATCGAGCAGGGCCCGATGATGACCAGCAGCCGGTCGTCCTTGCCGGTCATGATGCGGCGCACGTTGTGGCGGGTGCGCTTGACCAGTTGTTCGACCGGCGTGCCGGCGATCGGGAAGAAGCGGATCAGGTGTTCGGGCGGCGGCAAGGGGGTCACCTCCTGGATGCGCTGGTCATCGGTTTCGCTGGTGCGCTCCGTCAGAGCGGGGGTACTGCGGGCGTCGCCAGCGGCGGCTTTGGCGTTCATGGAGCGGGTTCCTTGGGTCGGGCCTTGGGCACCGGCGAAAAAAAACCGCCGGGGCTTGCCGGCGGTTTTGGGGGGTGTTCGCTTTGCTTTCAGTCGCGCGCGATTGCCTCTCCAGCCGCCTGACGGGGCGAGATCCAAAAGTAGGCAAAGAAAAACGGGAGGGCGCGCATCACGGGCCGAATATAGCACGCGGTCCGCGCCACGATCCGGCAACGAATCTTCGCCGGCGCGACAGCCGCCTTGCGACCGGACTTTGCTACCCTGCGCGACGGATCAGACTTCCGAGGAGACCGAGGCCATGTCCAGTCACACGCTGAAGCGTCGTACGCTCTTGCAATGGGCCGGGCTGAGCGTCGCCGCCACCGGTTGCGGCGGAGGTGGCAGCGCCGCCGCGCCGTCGTCGCAGCCGAACGTGGTGGTGGTGGTGATCGACGATCTCAACGACTGGGTCGGCTACCTCGGCAACACCCAGGTCATCACGCCCCACCTCGACGCGCTGGCCGCGCGCTCGACGGCCTTCCTGCGGGCCTACTGCAACGACCCGCTCTGCAACCCGTCGCGGTCCAGCGCCTGGAGCGGCCTGAGCGTGCAGGACACCCGGGTCTACGACAACTGGGCCAGCCTCCGCAGCACGAACCCGAGCGCGGTGCTGCTGCAGAACTGGATGCAGCAGCACGGCTACGAGGTGGCGCAGTACGGCAAGGTCAACCACGTCTACACCGGCGTGCCCGAGCCCTATCCGCCCGCGCTGCCGGCGAACAACCAGCAATGCTCCGGGATCTTGCCGGGCAGCAATCCGGAGGGTGCGTTCGATTGGGCCGGCATGGCCGTCGACGACTCGGCAATGCCCGATTACCAGTACACGCAGCACGGCATCGACTTCCTCAATCAGCCGCATGGTGGGCCGTTCATGCTGTGCGTGGGCATGGTCCGTTCGCATCTGGCGTGGTATGTGCCGCAGCAGTACATCGACCTGTACCCGCTCGACAAGGTGGTGGTGCCCACGCCGCCGCCGAACGACCTGGCCGACATCCCTCCGGCGGGGCAGCAGGTCGCGCGCTGGCCGTTCGACGCGCTGGCCTGCGTGCAGAACCAGGGCCTGTGGGCGAGCGCCGTGCAAGCCTACCTGGCCAGCATCACCTTCGTCGACGGCCAGGTCGGGCGCCTGATGGCGGCGCTGGATGCCAGCGCCTATGCCGACAACACGGTGGTGGTGCTGTGGAGCGACAACGGCTTCCACCTGGGCCAGAAATTCCACTGGAACAAGCAGGCGCTGTGGGAGCAGACGACGCGGGTGCCGTTCATCGTCCGCACGCCCGGACAGACGCAGGGCGCGACGGTGTCGGCGGCCGTCAGCCTTTATGACTTCATGCCCACGGTCCTGGACCTGACCGGCGTCGCCGCCCCCTACGCGCTCGCCGGGCGCAGCCTGCGGCCGCTGCTGCAGGACGCCGCCACACCCTGGGATCACCCGGTGGTGATGACCAATGCCGTGATGGATGCCCAGAACAAGTACGCCACCGGCCTGTTCGACTACGCCGTGCGAACCAACCAATGGCGCTACATCCGCTACCGCGACGGCTCCGGCGAGCTGTACGACGACCTCGGCGATCCGCAGGAAATCACCAACCTCGCAGGCGTTGCCGCCAACAGCGGCCTGATCGCGAGCCTGAACGCGATGTTGCCGACGTGATCTGGGCACGACCCTTATCGACCGCAAGCGCGGTGACTTAAGGCAGAGATGAGCCGGTAATCTGCCACATACGCCGCTTAAGAGCGGGGCCCCGCAACCCGAAACCCCCTGTAGGCGCGACCACGTGGTGTCGCGCACCTGCAGAGGGGGTTCGCGATGCGCACTCAATTCAGCCCGGCCGGTGCGGCTCAGGCAAGCCATGGGGCTCTTCTTGGCGCAACCGCACTCGCCTCCTTGTTGCTGCTGTCGGCCTGTGGCGGCGGCGGCGCAGCGGCCAGCGACCCGGCGGCGGTCGCGGCGCAGACCGATACCAAGCAGGCCGCCGCGGCCGCGGTCACGCCGCCCAGCCTGACACTGGGCAGTGACTCGTTCTATTTCGCACCCGATGCGAGCCTGGCCGCCGCCGGGGCGCTGAACACCGTTGCCGGCGGCAAGGCGCTGTTCGCCGCCTGGGACCCCACCGATCCCAACGGCGCCCTTGCGCCGGGCATGAAGGTGATGTTCTTCGGTGCGGCTGCGAATTGCGCCAGCGGCACGCAGGGCCCGCTGAACAGCGTGCCCGATGCCCAGCTCTCCAGCGTGGCGGCGCTCACCGGCTTCTCGGCCGCGGCGGCCGCGAGCGATCTGCGCTGGACGCCGTCCGGCAGCGTGTCGGGCTGTTCCGCTGCGGCGCAGACACAGAGCGGCGCATCGTCGGTGTTCGTCAATGCCGCCAGCGGCAGCGGTGCCGTCGGCATGCTGACCACCTCGGGCCTGCAAAGCGACGGCAGCGAGCCCTTCCTGGGCCCCTACGGCACGCAAGGCGTGGACGGTCAGGGCACCAATGCCGGCATCACCGGCACCTTCGTGAACTTCCGCCAGAACTGGACCGCAACCACCCCCATCCATCCGTGGGCCGGCACCGCGGCGGCGCGCCTGGTCAGCACGCAGAACGTCGGTGACGTCGCCGTGTCCACCGTCGCAGGCGAGACCACGCAGGCCAAGCAGCAGATGATGGCCACCTTCCTCAACACCCGCTGCATGAGCGAGCTGAAGGCGCAGGGAGCCGCGTGCCAGATCCAGTACCTGCTGAACACCGCGATCGTGCGCTCGGGCGTGTCGGACTGGAGCCAGGTCGCCTGGTTCCAGAACGGGGGCCTGAGCTACGACCCGGCCCAGGGCAGCATCCCGGTGATCGACGGCCCGATCAAGGCCAGCGGCACCGACACGCTGGACCAGGCGAGCGGCCTGTCGCTGTTCACCTCGCAAGGCATGGCCACGCAGCACGCCAGCTTCAGCGGCGACACCTTCGACGTCACGATCAGCTTCACGCAGCTGCAGAACGTGCTGCGCATGACCACCGCCCTCGCCGACAAGACGACCCCGGCGGCGGTCACCGATGCCCAGATCGCCGCGCTCTGGGGCAGTGGCTGGTCCGATCGCAGCAGCTGGGTGCTGTTGTCCAGCGACGTGGGCCAGGAGGTCTACAACCCGGCGGCGGCGCGCAACGTGCAGATCGCCGGCGGCTTCAGCAGCCTGTTCGCCGGCACCCAACCCTGAGGTCGGGCGGCGCGGTCAGGCGGTACCGCCGACCGTCAGCGCGTCGATGCGCAGGGTCGGCTGGCCCACGCCCACCGGCACGCTCTGGCCTTCCTTGCCGCAGGTGCCCACGCCGGTGTCGAGTTCCAGGTCGTTGCCGATCATGCTGACCCGGGTCAGCGCGTCGGGGCCGTTGCCGATCAGCGTGGCGCCCTTGACCGGATACTGGATCTTGCCGTTCTCGACCCAGAAGGCCTCGGACGCCGAGAACACGAACTTGCCGCTGGTGATGTCGACCTGGCCGCCGCCGAAATTGGTGGCGTACAGGCCGCGCTTGATGCTGGCGACGATCTCTTCCCTGCTCTTGTCGCCGGCCAGCATGTAGGTGTTGGTCATGCGCGGCATCGGCACGTGGGCATAGCTCTCGCGGCGGCCGTTGCCGGTGGGCTTGACGCCGGTCAGCCGCGCGTTCATCGAATCCTGCATGTAGCCGCGCAGGATCCCGTCTTCGATCAGCACGTTGCGCTGCGACGGGTTGCCCTCGTCGTCGACATTGAGCGAGCCGCGGCGGTCGGCCAGCGTGCCGTCGTCCAGCACCGTCACGCCCTTGGCGGCGACGCGCTCGCCGATGCGGCCCGAGAACGTGGATGATCCTTTGCGGTTGAAGTCGCCTTCCAGGCCGTGGCCCACCGCTTCGTGCAGCATCACGCCGGGCCAGCCCGAGCCCAGCACCACGGTCATCTGGCCGGCGGGCACGGGCCGCGATTCGAGGTTGGTCAGAGCCGCATTGACGGCCTGGTCGACATAGGCATGGAGCTGCGCGTCCTGGAAGAAGCCCAGCCCGAAGCGCCCGCCGCCGCCGCCGGAGCCCACTTCGCGTCGGCCGTTCTGTTCGGCGATCACGGTGACCGACAGGCGCACCAGCGGGCGCACGTCGGCGGCGCGTGTGCCGTCGGCGCGGGCCACCATCACCACGTCGTATTCCGCCGCCAGCCCGGCCATCACCTGCACCACGCGCGGGTCGCGGGCGCGGGCCATCTGCTCGATCCTTTCCAGCAAGGCCACCTTCTGGGTGCTGTCGAGCGTGGCGATCGGATCGAGCGGCGCATACAGCAGGCGGCTCTTGGCCACCTGCGTCGCCCGGCCGACCCTGACGCGCCGGCTCTGCCCGGCGGCAGCGATGCTGCGCACGGTGCGGGCGGCGTCCAGCAGCGCGGCTTCGGAGATGTCGTCGGAATAGGCGAAGGCGGTTTTCTCGCCCGCCACGGCGCGCACGCCCACCCCTTGATCGATCGAGAAGCTGCCGCTCTTGACGATGCCTTCCTCCAGGCTCCAGCCCTCGTGCCGCGTGTACTGGAAGTAGAGGTCGGCATCGTCGACCCGGTGCTCGCCGATCGTGCCCAGCGCGCGCGCCAGCGACGCCTCGCTGAGCTGATACGGATCCAGCAGCAGGCTCTGGGCCACGGCCAGGCGTTCAAGGGTGGGTTCGCGGGAGATCATGCGTCGATTGTAGGAGCGAGGATCCTAGGGGGGTTTACAAACCCGGTGTCGTCGCTGTGTCGTCGGGTGCCGTTGTACGGCTCAAGACAACGGCGAGCGTCGTTGTCGGCCCGGGGAGGGCGCCGACGCCCTCCTCACCAACAGGAGTCTTGCATGATGGGTAAAACCTTGAAGCCGGCGTTGCTGGCAACGCTGTTGATCTCGGCCATGGCTTCGTCGATGGCGCAGGTGCCCGGTCCTGGCCCCGCGGCCTCGGCGGCACCGATTCAGCGGCAGGACAACCGGCAGGCACGCGAGCAGTCGCGCATCGCGGCCGGCGCGGCGTCCGGGAGCCTGAACGCTCAGCAGACGCAGCATCTCGAAAAGCAGCAGGCGCGCATCGACGCCCGGCAGCAGCGGGCGATGGCCGACGGCCAGATGAGCAAGAAGGAGAACCGCCGCATCGCCAAGCAGCAGAAGCACGCGGCCAAGGCGATCAAGCGCGACCAGGCGAAGGGCACCGGCAATTAGGCGGCGGCGTCGAGGTCAGTCGGCGTCGTGCTTCACGCTGAGCGCGTGGCGGTACAAGGCCTTGCGCGGCGAGCGGGTGATCTCGGCGGCGAGGCTCACTGCCTGCTTGAGCGGCAGCTCCTTCAGCAGGACCTGCAGGACCCGCAGCGCGTCGGCGGGGAGCGCGTCGGCGTCAGGGGCGAGCTGCGCGAGCCCGTGCAGCACCAGCACGAATTCTCCCTTGCGGCGCTGCTCGTCCGCGGCCAGCCAGGCCGGCCCCTGCGCGGCCGGGAGCGTCGCGACCTGCTCGAATTGCTTGGTCAACTCCCGGCACAGCGTGAGCGGGCGATCCGGGCTGGCCAGCGCCAACTCGGCCAACAGGTCGGCGATCCGGTGCGGTGCCTCGAACAGCACCAGTGCCCGGGGCTCGGCGGCCGCCTGCTGCAGCGCCAGCTGTCGCTCCTGGCCCTTGGCTGGCAGGAAGCCGAGGAAACAGAAGCCGCTCGCCAGGCCGGGCTGGGCCGCGCAGCCGGCCACGCTGAGCGCGGCGACGACGCTGCTGGCGCCCGGCAGCGGCATCACCCGGTGGCCTGCTGCGCGCGCCTGCGCCACCAGCACCGCGCCGGGGTCCGAGACCGCAGGCGTGCCGGCATCGCTGACATAGGCCACGCGTTCGCCAGCGGCCAGGCGCGCCAGCACCTGCATGCTGGCGTCCCGCTCGTTGTGCTCGTGCAGCGCAATCAGCGGCTTGTGGAGCCCGAGGTGATGGAGCAGGCCGCCGCTGACCCGGGTGTCCTCGCAAGCCACCGCGTCGACCAGTCCCAGCACGTGGAGCGCGCGCAGGCTGAAGTCCGCCAGATTGCCGATCGGCGTGGCGACCACGTACAGTGTGCCGGGCGGGAACTGCTGGTGGCCTGCGGCCAGGGCCGCAGCGTGTTGCAGCGTCGAGGCGAGGGAGGCGATGTTCAAGTGGAGAAAGTCCGGACAGGCGGCCGATGAGCCAAAGATGCCCGGGCCGGCGTCGCGGCGGAGCACTCTGGAGCGGGGGGCGCGCGCAGAAGAGCTGGCGCTGATCCATCTTCAGCAACAGGGTCTGCGGCTGGTCGAGCGCAATTATCGGGTGGCGCGCGGGCCGGGCCGCCGCGGCGGCGAAATCGACCTGATCCTGCGCGATCGCGACGGCACGCTGGTGTTCGTCGAAGTCCGATCGCGCGCCGACGCCGCGCATGGCGGCAGCGGCGCCAGCATCACCGCGGCCAAACGCGCGCGCCTGGTCTACGCGGCCCGGCACTACCTGCTGCGCCTGTCCGCGTGCCCGCCCTGCCGGTTCGACGTGGTGCTGCTGGAGGGATCCACCCTGCAATGGCTGCCCGCCGCGTTCTCGGCTGACGACTGACTGGCGGGAACTTCCCGGCGCCATTGCTCACCAACGGTGACGTGGTCGCCCGCTTATGATGCACGCCCATGCTTGAACCGCGTATCCAGCAACATTTTTTCGAGACCGCCGATCTTCTCTATCAGGTCGCAGAAACGCTGTCCCGGCCGCTGTCCGAGGCGGCCCAGATGGCGGTGGGGTGCCTGACGTCCGGCGGCAAGCTGCTGGTCGGGGGCGCGGGAGGCGGCCAGGTGCTGGCCCGCCTGATGTGCTCGGCGTTGATGCTGCGTCTGGAGCGCGATCGCCCGCCGTTGGCGGCGGTGTCGTTGAACGGCGATGCGCTGGTCTCGCTGTACAAGTCCGGCGAGTCGGCCGAAGTCGACGCGCCCTCGGCGCTGGCGCTGCAACTGATGGCGCTGGGCCAGCCCGGCGATCTGCTGGTGTTGTTCAGCCTCAGCGCCAGCGACCCGGCGGCGGTGGCGGCGATCGGCGAAGCCCATGCGAAGGACATGAGCGTGGTGCTGTTCGGTGCCGGTCTCGCGGCGCCCTGGCACGAATTGCTGGCCGAGACCGATGTGTGGATCGCCGTGCCGCACGAGCGTGCGCTGCGTGCGATGGAGTTGCAGTTGCTGGCGCTGCACGCGCTGTGCGACGCGATCGATGTTCAATTGCTGGGCGACGCGGTCTCCGCCTGAGCCCGGCTGATGAAGGAAATCCTGATGACGAAACCTCTCTTGCGGCGCGGCGCACCGCTGGCCGCCCTGCTGGCCTTGAGCGCGGCCCTGTCGGCTTGCGCACCGCTGCTGATGGGCGGCGCGGCCGTGGGCGGCGCGCTGATGTACAACGACCGCCGCACCTCGGGCACGCAGGTCGAGGATCAGGCGATCGAGCTCAAGGCGTCCAGCCGCCTGAAGGACGCCTTCGGCGACACCGCCCACCTGAACGTGACCAGCTACAACCGCGTGGCCCTGGTCACCGGGGAGGTGGCCAGCGATGCCGATCGCGCCAAGATCGACCCGATCGTCTCGGGCGTCGAGAACGTGCGCTCGACGGTCGACGAAGCCGCCGTGGCGGGGACCAGTTCATTGACCTCGCGCTCGAACGACTTGTTCATCACCGGCAAGGTCAAGGCCACGCTGGTCGAAGCCAAGGACATCCAGGCCAACGCGTTCAAGGTGGTGACCGAGCGCGGGGTGGTCTACCTGATGGGGCGCGTCACCGAGCGCGAAGCGTCGCGGGCGGTGGAACTGGCCCGCGGCATCGACGGCGTGCAGAAGGTGGTGCGGGTGTTCGAGATCCTGACCGAGGACGAACTGAAGGCGCTGGCGCCGACCAAGTAAGCCCCGGAGGCGCCGCGTGCCGCCTCGGCTCGCGCGGCGCTCAAGCCGCCGGTCAGCGCAGGCGCTTGATCAGGCTGGACGTGTCCCAGCGGTGGCCGCCCATCGATTGCACGTCGCCGTAGAACTGGTCCACCAGCGCGGTGACCGGCAGCTTGGCGCCATTGCGCCGGGCCTCGTCCAGGACCAGGCCCAGGTCCTTGCGCATCCAGTCGACCGCAAAGCCGAAGTCGAACCGGTCTTCGACCATGGTCTTGCCGCGGTTGTCGAGTTGCCAGCTCTGGGCGGCGCCCTTGCCGATCACGTCCAGCACCAGCGGCATGTCCAGGCCGGCTTTCTGACCAAAGGCGATCGCCTCGGCCAGGCCTTGAACCAGGCCGGCGATGCAGATCTGGTTGACCATCTTGGCCAACTGGCCCGCGCCGCTGTCGCCCACCCGCGTGATCGCGCGGGCAAAGGCCATCGCCACCGGCCGCATCGCCTCGAAGGGCTGGACATCGCCACCGCACATCACGGTCAGCGCGCCGTTGACCGCACCGGCCTGGCCGCCGGAGACCGGGGCATCGACGAAGTGCAGGCCGCCTGCCCGGGCGGCAGCGTGCAACTCGCGCGCCACCGCGGCCGACGCGGTGGTGTGGTCGACGAAGATCGTTCCCGGCGCCATGCCGGCGAAGGCGCCGTCGGGGCCGAGCACCACGGCGCGCAGGTCGTCGTCGTTGCCGACGCAGGCGAACACCAGCGAGGCGCCCAGCGCGGCCTCGCGCGGGGTCGCTGCCGCCTGGCCCCCATGGGCGGCGACCCAGGCCTGGGCCTTGGCCGCGGTGCGGTTGTAGACGCAGACCGAATGGCCTGCCGCCTGCAGGTGCGCCGCCATCGGCGCGCCCATCACGCCGAGGCCGAGAAAGGCCACGCGCTGCGGGGCGATGGCGTCATAAGTTCGAGAGGTCATGGGATGCATTCAGGAACGCCGCACCGCGCCGGGCGAACCGGCCGCCCCGTTCAGGGCGCGCGCCGTGGTGCGGTTGTCGCTGCGGCGCTCAGACGATGGTCAGATTTTCAGTGCCGGCGGCCAGGTCCGTGACCCGGGCGCGCTTGCTGTTGAGCTTGATCTGCAGGCGCAGATCGTTGATCGAATCGGCATTGCGCAACGCGTCTTCGTAGGTGACGGTGTGCGCCTCGTAGAGGTCGAACAGCGCCTGGTCGAAGGTCTGCATGCCGTGCTCGCGCGAACGCTTCATCAACTCCTTGATCTCGCCCACCTGGCCCTTGAAGATCAGGTCGGCCATCAGCGGCGTGTTGAGCATGATCTCGACCGCGGCGATGCGCCCCTTGCCCTCCTGGCGCGGCAGCAGGCGCTGGGAGATCATGCCCTTGAGGTTCAGCGACACGTCCATCAGCAACTGGTCGCGCCGCTCCTCGGGGAAGAAGTTGATGATCCGGTCCAGCGCCTGGTTCGAGCTGTTGGCGTGCAGCGTGGCCATGCACAGGTGGCCGGTCTCGGCGAAGGCGATCGCCAGTTCCATGGTCTTGCGGTCGCGGATCTCGCCCATCAGGATCACGTCCGGCGCCTGGCGCAGCGAGTTCTTCAGCGCGATGTCCCAGTCGTCGGTGTCGATGCCGATCTCGCGCTGGGTCACGATGCAGTTCTTGTGCGGATGGACGAATTCGACCGGGTCCTCGACGGTGATGATGTGGTCGTAGGCGTTCTCGTTGCGCCAGTCGACCATCGCCGCCAGCGAGGTGCTCTTGCCCGACCCGGTCGCGCCCACCAGGATGACCAGGCCGCGCTTGGTCATCGCCACCTCCTTGAGGATGCGCGGCAGACCCAGCTCGTCGATCGTCGGGATGGCGGCCGGAATGGTCCGCAACACCATGCCGACATGGCCTTGCTGCAGGAAGGCGCTGACCCGGAAGCGGCCGATGCCCTGCGGCGAAACCGCGAAGTTGCATTCCTTGGTGCGCTCGAAATCCGACGCCTGCTTGTCGTTCATCAGCGCCCGGGCCAGGGCCACCGTGTGGGCGCCGGTCAGCGGCTGCGGCGAGACTTTGGCCACCTTGCCGTCGACCTTGATCGCCGGCGGGAAGTCGGCGGTCAGGAACAGGTCGGAGCCCTTGCGCGTGACCAGCAGGCGCAGCAGGTCGTTGACGAATTTCGAAGCCTGGTCGCGTTCCATGGGGGGTCTCCCGAGGCGAGGTCAGTCGGTGGTCTGGCGGGTCAGCTGGGCGCCCAGCCGGGCATTGGCCTGGCGCAGCCGGGTCGAGACGCGCTTGCCCAGCCAGGTCAGCAGCGCGGCCGCCTGGCGCGGCTCGTCCTGCACCAGCCGCTCGAGTGCCGACGCACTCAGCACGGCCAGCGTGACGGGGGACACGGCGGTCCACGAGGACACCCGTGCCTCGCCGTCCAGCGCGGTCAGGTCGCCCAGCACGTCGCCCGGGCGCGCCTCGCCCAGGCGGGTGCGTTCGCCCGAGGGTTGCAGCCGCATCTCGGCCAGCATGCCCTGCAGCACGATCATCACGAAGTCGGCCTGCTCGTCCTGGCCGATGACCTGCTTGCCGGTGTCGATCTGAACGTAGTCGAGGTAGCCGCCGAGCAGCGACAGCGACTCGACCGGGATCCCGGCCAGGCCGCGGTCCTGCGCCAGCAGGCGCACCAGCGACAGCACGCCCAGCGTGGCATCGTAGGGCTGCGCGCCGAGGTCGGGCGCACGGTGGGCCCAGTGGACGAACAGCTGGGTGTCGGCGTGCTGGTCGACGAACTGGGTCGCGTAGAAGCCCGAATCGTCGGCGCGCGGCCCCGACGAGGCGGATGGGCGGCGCCACAGGCGCTTGAGGAGGGCGATCACGGGCGTCCGATGAGGCGGTGACGGGCCTCAGCCCGGGAAGTTCTCGGGGAACTTGGCACGCGAGCGCGCCTCGGACGACGAGATCACGTTGCGCCGCACCAGGTCGGCCAGACACTGATCCAGGGTCTGCATGCCCAGGCTCTGGCCGGTCTGGATCGACGAATACATCTGGGCCAGCTTGTTCTCGCGGATCAGGTTGCGGATCGCGGCGGTGCCTATCATCACTTCGTGGGCCGCCACGCGCCCCGCTCCGTCCTTGGTCTTGCACAAGGCCTGGGCGATCACCGCGACCAGCGACTCCGAGAGCATCGCGCGCACCATGTCCTTCTCGGCCGCCGGGAAGACGTCC
The DNA here is from genome assembly GCF_056032705.1 of Ideonella sp. sgz306126. Lineage (NCBI taxonomy): Bacteria > Pseudomonadati > Pseudomonadota > Betaproteobacteria > Burkholderiales > Sphaerotilaceae > Ideonella > Ideonella sp. sgz306126. Next base: position 400,658 of record NZ_JBVYWP010000002.1, on the reverse strand, counting down.
ACCACGCGGTCGACCGTCTTGGCGGCGCTGGAGGTGTGCAGCGTGCCGAACACCAGGTGGCCGGTCTCGGCCGCGGTCAGCGCCAGGCGGATGGTTTCCAGGTCGCGCAGCTCGCCCACCAGGATCGCGTCCGGGTCCTCGCGCAGCGCGGCGCGCAGCGCGTTCGAGAAGCTCAGCGTGTGCGGGCCGACCTCGCGCTGGTTGACCAGGCATTTCTTCGATTCGTGGACGAATTCGATCGGGTCTTCCAGCGTCAGGATGTGGCCGTACTCGCTCTCGTTCAGGTGGTCCACCATCGCCGCCAGCGTGGTCGACTTGCCCGAGCCGGTCGGCCCGGTCACCAGCACCAGGCCGCGGGGTTTGAGCGCCAGGTCGGCGAACACCTGCGGGCAGTTCAGCTGCTGCAGCGTCTGGATCTTGGACGGAATCGTGCGGAACACCGCCGCCGCACCGCGGTTCTGGTGAAAGGCGTTGACCCGGAACCGCGCCAGGCCCTGCACCTCGAAGCTGAAGTCGCACTCCAGCGTGTCCTCGTAGTGCTTGCGCTGGGTGTCGTTCATGATGTCGTACACCATCGCATGCACCTGCTTGTGCGCGAGCGGGTCGACATTGATGCGGCGCACGTCGCCGTGCACCCGGATCATCGGGGGCAGACCCGATGAAAGGTGCAGGTCGGACGCCTTGTTCTTGACCGAGAAGGCCAGCAGTTGGGTGATGTCCATGGTGCGATGGAGTGGGTCGACGTGGCGCCAGCGTCGCTTATGCTCGGGCCATCATGGCCAGTATCCCAGACAACATACTACATGTGCGGGCGCGCCTCGCGCAGGCCTGCGCCGCTGCGCACCGAAGCGAGAAAGATGTCCTGTTGCTGGCGGTCAGCAAGACCTGCCCGGCCGACGCGGTGCGGGTGGCGCATGCCGCCGGCTTGCGCGCGTTCGGCGAAAACTACGTGCAGGAAGCGCTGGACAAGCAGGCGGCGCTGGCCGACCTGCGCGCCGAGATCGAATGGCACCTGATCGGCCCGCTGCAGTCGAACAAGACCCGCGCGGTGGCCGAAGCCTTCGACTGGGTCCATGCGGTGGACCGGCTGAAGATCGCCGAGCGACTGTCCGCCCAGCGGCCCGCCGGCATGCCGCCGCTGAATGTCTGCCTGCAGGTCAACATCAGCGGCGAAGCCAGCAAGAGCGGCGCGATGCCGGCCGAGGTCGCGGCGCTGGCCCGGGCGGTGGCCGCGCTGCCCCGGTTGCGGCTGCGCGGCCTGATGGCCATCCCGGAGCCGGTGGCCGATGCCCAGGCGCAGCGCCGGCCGCACCGCCAGCTGCGCGAACTGCGCGACACCCTGGTGCGCGACGGCCTGGCGCTGGACACCTTGTCGATGGGCATGAGCGCCGACCTGGAGGCCGCGGTGCTCGAAGGCTCGACGCTGGTGCGGATCGGCACCGCGATCTTCGGCGGCCGGTCGGCGCGATGACGGTGCGGCGGCGCGCGCTGCCGGGCGCTCAGAAACTCAGCGCCGTGCTGTTCTTGACCTCTTCCATCACGGCGTAGGTGCGGGTCTCGCGCACGCCGGGCAGCGACCAGATCACATCGCCGACGAAAGTGCGGTAGGCGGCCATGTCCGACACCCGGGTCTTGAGCAGGTAGTCGAAGCCGCCGGCCACCAGATGGCATTCGAGGATCTCGGGCCGCACCTGCACCGCGGCGCGAAAGCTGTCCATCACGTCGTGCACGGTCCGGTCCAGCAGCACTTCGACGAAGACCATCAGCCCGGCGCCGAGCTTGGCCGGATTCAGCCGCGCCTCGTAGCCCAGGATGTAGCCCTCGCGGGTCAGGCGCTTGACGCGCTCCAGCACCGCGGTCGGCGACAGGTGCACGTCCTCGGCGAGCTTCAGGTTGCTGATGCGGCCGTCCTTCTGCAGCACGCGAAGGATGCGCAGGTCGATCTTGTCCAGGCCTCGTTCGGCCAAACCCGTGTCGGAAGAGGGGGGCATGCTGGCGAAAGCTCCGTGTCAGCGTTAAAACTCCGAATCTTTCGCAGAGATTGTCGGCTTACGCTAAGCATCCATCCAGTAGTGTTTCCTCTGCCATGAACCCCATGCCCTTCCCCCTTCCGCCGATCCGGCGCGAGCGCCTGCCGCAGCCCACCGTGCCCGAATCCGAGGCGCTGGCCGCGGCGCGCGCTGTGCTGGGCGAGGCCTGGCCCTGGAGCGCCGTCGTGGCCGCGGCCAGGCCCTGGGTCGAGGCGGTGCGGCAGCACCCGGCGCCGTTCTGGGCGCTCGAATCGCTGCTCAAGGAATACCCGATCTCCAGCGCTGAGGGCCTGGCCCTGATGCGCCTGGCCGAAGCCTTGCTGCGGGTGCCCGATGCCGAGACCGCGATCGCGCTGACCGCCGATCAGCTCGGGCGGGCCCGCTTCGAGGCGGGCGACGGCTCGCACGGCCTGCTGGCCGGCCTGTCCAGCAGCGCGATCGCACTGTCCAAGCGCTTTCTGCCCGACGCCGAGGCCGACGCCGGCCTGCTGGCGCGCCTGGGCTCGCGCACCGTCGTCGCGGCCACCGTGCGGGCCATCCAGCTGCTGGGGCGGCAGTTCGTCCTCGGACGCACCATCGCCGAGGCGCTGCACGAGGCCGATGCCCAGCGCCGCGCCCAGCCCGGGCTGCGCTTTTCCTACGACATGCTGGGCGAGGGCGCGCGCTGCGAGCGCGATGCCGAGCGCTACCTGGGCGCCTACCAGCGGGCCATCGATCAGCTCGCCGCGGTGCCGCGCAGCGGCGCAGCGACCGGCCCCGCATCGGCCGACGGCATCTCGATCAAGCTCTCGGCGCTGTTCTCGCGCTACGAAGATCCGCAGCGCGAGCGCGTCTTCGCCGAACTGCTGCCGCGGGTCTGGACTCTGATCGAGCGGGCGGCGGCCGCTGACCTGAACCTGACCATCGATGCCGAGGAGGTGGACCGCCTCGAGCTGTCGCTGGAGGTTTTCGAGGCACTGGCCGAACGCATCGCCCGGGACTGGCCGCGCTGGCGCGGCTTCGGCCTGGCCGTGCAGGCCTACCAGAGCCGGGCGCTGGCGGTGGTCGACGAAGTGGCGCGCATCGCCCGACAGCTGGGCCTGCGCTTCATGGTGCGGCTGGTCAAGGGCGCTTACTGGGACGGCGAGGTCAAGCGGGCCCAGGAGCTGGGCCTGGCCGGCTACCCGGTATTCACCCGCAAGCCGCACACCGACGTCTCCTACCTCGCCTGCGCCAAGCGGCTGCTGCAGCAGCGCGCGCAGATCTACCCGCAGTTCGCGACCCACAACGCCGGCACCATCGCGGCGATCCAGTCGCTGGCCTCGCAAGAGGGCGCGCGGCCCGATGTCGACTACGAGCTGCAGCGCCTGCACGGCATGGGCGAGGGCATTTACCGCGAAGTGATGAAAGGCGGCGCCAGCGCCTGCCGCGTCTATGCGCCGGTCGGCGAACACCGCGACCTGCTGGCCTACCTGGTGCGGCGCCTGCTCGAAAACGGCGCCAACTCGTCCTTCGTCCACCAGCTGTCGGATCCGCAGATCGATCCCGAGCAGTTGCTGGCGTCGCCGCTGGCGCTGGCCCAGGCGGGCGATGCGGCCGAGGGCCTGCCGCTGCCGGGCGACCTGTACGGCCCGGCGCGGCGCAACTCGGCCGGCGTGGACCTCAGCTGTCTGGCGCAGCGCGCCCCGCTGCAGGCGGCCATCGCCGCCACCGTGGTGCCCGAGGTGGCGTTGGCGGCGGCCGGCGAGGTCGATGCGGCGATGGCCCGCCTGAGCCAGGGCTTCGAGGCCTGGCGCGAGCGCAGCGTGGCCGAGCGCGCCACCGTGCTGCGCCGTGCCGCCGAACTGCTGGAGCTGCGCACGCCCGAGTTCTGCGGCCTGCTGGTGCGCGAGGCCCACAAGACGCTGGGGGATGCCGTCTCCGAGTTGCGCGAGGCGGTGGATTTCTGCCGCTACTACGCGGCCCAGGCCGAAGCCACGCTGGCCGACATCGAGCTGCCCGGCCCGACCGGCGAGCGCAACACCCTGCGCCTGCACGGCCGCGGCGTGTTCGTCTGCATCAGCCCGTGGAACTTCCCGCTGGCCATCTTCAGCGGCCAGGTGGTGGCCGCGCTGGTCGCCGGCAACGCGGTGGCCGCCAAACCGGCCGAGCAGACGCCAGCCATCGCCGCCCGCATGGTCGCGCTGCTGCACGAGGCCGGCGTGCCCGCCGATGCGCTGGCGCTGCTGCACGGCCCGGGCGAGACCATCGGCGCCGCGCTGGTGGCCGACGCGCGTACCGCCGGCGTCTGCTTCACCGGTTCGACCCAGGTGGCGCGCCTGATCAACCGCAGCCTGGCGCTGAAGGACGGGCCCATCGTGCCGCTGATCGCCGAGACCGGCGGTCTCAACGCGATGGTGGTCGACTCGAGCGCCTTGCCCGAGCAGGTCGTCGACGCGGTGGTGCAGAGCGCCTTCCGCTCGGCCGGCCAGCGTTGCTCGGCGCTGCGCCTGCTGTGCCTGCACGAGGGCATCGCCGACGCGGTGATCGAGATGCTGGCCGGCGCGATGGCCGAGCTGCGCCTGGGCGACACCGCCGACTGGGCCACCGATGTCGGGCCGGTGATCGACGACGAGGCCTTCGACCACTTGCAGGCCCAGGTGCAGCGCCTGCGACGCGAGGCCAGGCTGCTGGCCGAGACGCCGCTGCGCTCCGGCCCGGCGCGGCAAGTGGCGCCGGTGGCGTTCGAGCTCGGCAGCGTCGGCGATCTGACGCAGGAGATCTTCGGCCCGGTGCTGCACGTCGTGCGCTGGGGTCCGGGGCAGACCGGCCCTGGCGCGGCGGCCAGCGCGGATGCGGTGGTGCGCCAGATCAACGCGCTGGGCTACGGCCTGACCTTGGGCCTGCAGACCCGCATAGACAGCCGCGCCGAGCGCCTGGCGAGGGCCGCGCGCATCGGCAACGTCTACGTCAACCGCAACATGATCGGCGCGGTCGTGGGCGTGCAGCCCTTTGGCGGCGACGGCCTGTCGGGCACCGGCCCCAAGGCCGGCGGGCCGCATTACCTGGCGCGCTTCTGCGCCGAGCAGACGCTGACCGTCAACACCGCGGCGGCGGGCGGCAACGCGACGCTGCTGGCCGGGCTTTGACGCGGCGGCCGCGGCGCTACAGTGGGCACCTCTTCACTGGAGGCGGCCGGCCATGAGCGATTTTCCGAAGGACATCTACACCGAACCTCGCGACGTCGATGTCGACACCCTGGCCTGCCTGGGCCCGCTGCGGCCGATGGCGGGCGTCTGGCAGGGCCTGCGCGGCCTGGACGTGAAGCCCAAGGCCGAGGGGCCGAAGAAGCAGGCCTATGTCGAGCGCATGGAGTTGCAGCCGGTCGACCCGATCATCAACGGGCCGCAGCTGATGTACGGCCTGCGCTACCACCTGCACGTCACCAAGCCGGACCAGGTCAAGACCTACCACGAGCAGGTCGGCTACTGGCTGTGGGAGCCCGCCACCGGCGCGCTGATCCACACGCTGACCATTCCGCGCGGCGAGATCGCAATGGCCGGCGGCACCGCCGGGCCAGACGACACGAGTTTCGAGCTGGTCGCCACCCAGGGCCTGGACACCTTCGGCATCTGCTCGGCGCCGTTCCTGGACCAGGCCTTCAAGACCACCGAGTTCCGCATCCGCGTGACGGTCCACGCCGACGGCACCTGGAGCTACGACGAAGACACGGTGCTGCTGATCCGCGGCCAGGCCGAACCGTTTCACCACACCGATCGCAACACGCTGTCCAGGATCGGTGCGCCGACGCCCAATCCGCTGGCACGCGGCTGAGAGGCCGGACGCGGCGCCGGCCGAGGCGCGGCCTCGGGGCGCCACCCCAGCGCCTGCAGCAGCATCGCGCCGCTGGTGCCCTCGCCGGCCCGGGGGTGGCGGGCGAGCCACTCGCCCAGAGCGATGAAGGTTTCGGGCGTGGTCTGCCGCACATAGTCGGCCAGTTGGTGGATCTGGTCGGCATCGATCCGGGCGGCGTCTTCCGCGGCGGCACTCGGGCTCTGCCAGCCACGACGCCGGCGCAGCGCGGCGAAGGCGCCGTTGGCCACCGCCAGCAGGCCCAGCACGCCGACCGGCTGCATCAGGGTGTCGATCAGGTGCACCCGCAGGTCGGTGTCGGCCTCGGCGTACAGGCCGGAGATCCAGAGCGGGATCAGCGCATGGTTGTGTCGCGGCGGCACTGCCCGGCCCGACGGGGTCGCCAAGGACGGCAGCGTGGCGGCAAGGGCGTGGGTCATGGTCATGACCAGGATGCTGTGCCGCGCGCGTTGAACAGCCATGTCGGGCCGGCAAAGAAGCGTGTCGCCCGGGGCGGATGCTGTGAAGCAATGCAAGGCGCCGATAATCGCCGGTTTCGCGCTCAGCGGCCGCTTGCGGGCCGCGCCTCCGCCCATGTCCGCAGAACTCGCCGACCAGGTGCGCCGCCGCCGCACCTTCGCCATCATCTCCCACCCCGACGCCGGCAAGACCACGCTGACGGAAAAACTGCTGCTGTTCTCGGGTGCGATCCAGATCGCCGGCTCGGTCAAGGCGCGCAAGGCCTCGCGCCATGCCACCTCCGACTGGATGGAGATCGAGAAGCAGCGCGGCATCTCGGTGGCGTCGAGCGTGATGCAGATGGAGTACCGCGACTGCACCATCAACCTGCTCGACACCCCGGGCCACCAGGACTTCTCGGAGGACACCTACCGCGTGCTGACGGCGGTGGACGCGGCGCTGATGGTGATCGACGCGGCCAACGGCGTCGAGCCGCAGACGCGGCGCCTGCTGCAGGTCTGCCGCGCCCGCAACACGCCCATCCTGACCTTCGTCAACAAGTTGGACCGCGAGGTGCAGGAGCCGCTGGCGCTGATGGACGAGATCGAGCGCGAGCTGGGCATGACGGTGGTGCCCTTCACCTGGCCGGTGGGCATGGGCAAGTTCTTCGGCGGCGTGCTGGACCTGCGCAAGGACCAGATGCGCGTCTTCAGGCCGGGCGAAGACCGGGTGGCCGGCGGCGAGGAGATCGTCGACGGCATCGCCAACCCGGTGCTGGCCGAGCGTTTCGGTGCCGCCTACGAGCAGGCCGCCGGCGAAACCCTGCTGGTGCGGGACGCCGCGCCGGCCTTCGACGAGGCCGAGTTCCTGGCCGGCCACCAGACGCCGATGTTCTTCGGCTCGGCGGTCAACAACTTCGGCGTGCAGGAGGTGCTGGACGCGCTGGTCGACCTGGCCCCGCCGCCGGGCGACCGCCCCGCCATCCAGCGCGTGGTGCACCCGGACGAGCCCAAGTTCAGCGGCGTGGTCTTCAAGATCCAGGCCAACATGGACCCGGCCCACCGCGACCGCATCGCCTTCCTGCGCGTGGCTTCGGGCAAGTTCAGCCGCGGCATGACCATGAAGGTGGTGCGCTCGGGCAAGACGCTGCGGCCCAACACCGTGGTCACCTTCATGAGCCAGAAGCGCGAGCTGCTGGACGAGGCCTACGCCGGCGACATCATCGGCATCCCCAACCACGGCGTGCTGCAGCTGGGCGACACGCTGACCGAGGGCGAGACGCTGCAGTTCACCGGCCTGCCCTTCTTCGCGCCCGAGCTGTTCCGCTCGGTCGAGGTGGCCGACCCGCTGAAGACCAAGCAGCTGCGCGCCGGCCTGACCCAGCTGGGCGAGGAAGGCGCGATCCAGGTCTTCCGCCCGATGGCCGGCAGCGTGCTGCTGCTGGGCGCGGTCGGCCAGCTGCAGTTCGAGGTGGTGGCGCACCGGCTGGAGCACGAGTACGGCGTGAAGGCGCGCATCCTGCCGGCGCGCTACAACGTGGCGCGCTGGGTCACCTGCGAGGAGGCCGATGGGGGCGAGCGCGAGCTCAAGCGCTTCATCGACGCCAACAGCCATCGCATGGCGCTGGACGCGGTGGACGCGCCGACCCTGCTGCTGGAATACGCCGGCGAGCTGCGCGCCATCCAGGAGAACTGGCCGAAGATCAAGTTCCACGCGCTGCGCGAGCACGCCGGGCTGGTGTTCCAGCAGCGCATGGGCGACTGATGCGCGATCCGGAGCCGGGCGGCAGGCCGCAAAGCGCCAAGCCATGAACAATTGGATCTTTCTTGCCCTCGCCATCGTGGCCGAGGTGATCGCCACCTCCTCGCTCAAGGCGGCCGACGGCTTCACGAAGCTGGGGCCCTCGCTGGCGGTGGTGGCGGGCTACGGGCTGGCGTTCTACTTCCTGTCGCTGACGCTCAGGACCATCCCGGTCGGGGTCGCCTACGCCATCTGGTCGGGCTTCGGCACCGTGCTGGTGTCGCTCATTGCCTGGTGGTCGTTCGGCCAGAAGCTGGATATCGCGGCCGTGGTCGGCATCGGGCTGATCATGTCGGGCGTGGCGGTGCTCAATCTCTTTTCCTCGTCAACCCACTAGGGACACCATGAAACTCATCGGCATGCTGGACTCGCCGTACGTGCGGCGCGTCGCCATCTCGCTGCAGCTGCTGGGCCTGCGCTTCGAGCATCGGTCGCTGTCGGTCTTCAGCACCTACGCCGAGTTCCAGCAGATCAACCCGGTCGTCAAGGCGCCCAGCCTGGTGTGCGACGACGGCGAGGTGCTGATGGATTCGACGCTGATCCTGCACTACGCCGAGGCGCTGGCGCAGCCGCGCACGCTGATGCCCACGGACCGCCACGAGCTTCAGCATGCGTTGCGGCTCGTCGGCCTGGCGCTGGCGGCCTGCGAGAAGAGCGTGCAGATCGTCTACGAGCGTGGCCTGCGCCCGCCCGAAAAGCGCCACGATCCCTGGGTCCAGCGCGTGACGGGCCAGTTGCTGGCCGCCTATGGCGAGCTCGAACGCGAACTCGATCGCCGGCCGCTCGCGGCCACCCCGTCCACGCTGAACCAGGCGGGCGTCAGCGTGGCGGTCGCGTGGCATTTCACGCAGCGCATGCTGCCCGAGTGGGTGCCGGCGGCGGACTTTCCGCGCCTCGCTGCGTTCTCGGCGGCGGCCGAGGCGCTGCCGGCGTTCCAGGCGGCACCCCACGGCGACGGGACCTGCCGGAACCCGGACTGACGCCGGTCCGGGCCTGCGCTGTCCGGCCGCCGGCGCTTGGCACTACAGTCGCGCATGGCCAAAGCAATCGTCGTCTCCGCCGGGCTCGCCGCAGCCGTGACCGCCGCGGCGTTCGTCTTCAATCCTTCGCCCGAGCAGCACCGCGCCAAGATCCGGGCGGTGATCGCCGAACGCAGCCCGCTGGCGGGCGCGCTGGGCGTGGGTGTCTTCACGGCGTTCACCTCCACCTACCATCCGCTCGGCGTGGCGTCGTACACCACGGCGAACGGCCGTACCGTGTCCATCGGCGTGCTCGGCATGGTGTTCGTCCTGGACCCCGCGCAAGAGAAATGAGCGCGCCGCCAACCCGGGCCGACCTGGCCTCACCGGAGTCACGATGACCACCTTCGTTCTCGTTCACGGCGCCTGGGGTGGCGCGCATGGATTCCGCCATGTCAGGCGGCTGCTGCGGGCCGAGGGCCACGAGGTGTTCACGCCCAGCCTGACGGGCATCGGCGAACGCGTGCACCTGGCCAGCCCGCAGGTGAGTCTGAGCACCCACGTGCGCGACGTCGTCAACCAGGTGCTGTACGAGGACTTGCAGGACATCGTGCTGCTCGGGTTCTCGTATGGCGGCTTCGTCGTCACCGGTGCCCTGGAGCACATCGCGGACCGGGTCGCCCACCTGGTCTTCCTCGACGCCTTCGTGCCGGCGAACGGCGAATCGATGTTCAGCCACCTGGGCCGCGGGGACCGAGCGCGGATCGAGCTGGGCGAGGAATGGGCGCTGACCGGGCCGGCGCGCGACTACGACGACCCTGCCGAGGCCGACTGGATGAAGCCGCGGCGCACCGCGCATCCCAAGGGCTGCTTCACCGAGGCGGTCTACCTGGCGCGGCCGCTGGAGGACTTCCCTTTCAGCCGCACTTACCTCAAGGCCAGCCAGGCGCCGGCGGGCGACCTGGGCGACGCGGCGTTCTGGCGCGCGGCCCGACACGCCGAGAGTTCGGCGGCCTGGCGCTACGCCGAGATCGACACCAACCACATGGTCTGCAGCAACCGGCCGGCCGAGACCGCGCGGCTGCTGCTGGCGCTGGCCGGGCCGGCCTGACCGACGCGCACCGGTCGACCGCGGCGGGAGCCGACAATCACGCGATCCATCGCTACCGATCTCGCGCCGTGCATCGCCTCTCGCTCTACCTGGACCTGATCCGCTGGAACCGTCCCGCCGGCTGGCTGCTGTTGCTGTGGCCGTCGCTCAGCGCGCTGTGGATCGCGTCCGACGGCTTTCCGGGCTGGCATCTGCTGGCGGTGTTCACGCTGGGCACGATCCTGATGCGCAGCGCCGGCTGCTGCGTCAACGACGTGGCCGACCGCGAGTTCGACAAGCACGTCAAGCGCACCGCGCAGCGGCCGGTGACCCGCGGCGCGGTCAGCGCGCGCGAGGCGCTGGCGGTCGGGGCCGTGCTGGCGCTGGCCGCGTTCGCGCTGGTGCTGACCACCAACCCGCCCACCATCGTGCTGAGCTTCGCCGCGCTGGCGGTGGCGCTGGTCTACCCCTATGCCAAGCGGGTGCTGGCGATGCCGCAGGCGGTGCTGGGCGTGGCCTTCAGCTTCGGCATCCCGATGGCCTTCGCCGCGGCGCAGGGCGGGCAGGACTGGAGCCTCGCCGCCGTCGGCGCGGCGGTGCCCAAATCGGCCTGGGCGCTGCTGGTGGCCAACCTGTTCTGGGTGCTGGCCTACGACACCGAGTACGCGATGGTCGATCGCGACGACGACCTGAAGATCGGCATCAAGACCTCGGCGATCACGCTGGGCCGCTGGGACGTGGCGGCGGTGATGGGCTTCTACGCCGTCTACCTCGTCGGCTGGGCGGCGCTGGCCTGGCACCTGGGGGTGCCCAGGATCGCGCTGCTGGGCATGGCCGCGGCGGGCGCGCAGGCGCTGTGGCACTACCGGTTGATCCGCGAACGCCAGCGCGACGGTTGCTTCCGCGCGTTCCGGTTGAACCACTGGGTCGGCTTCGCGGTGTTCGCCGGCACGGTGCTGGCGCAGGGGCCCCTGCGGCCTTGAGCGCCCGCGGCGCGGGGACTCAGCCGGCGCCGAATTCGTCGCCCAGCTCGCGGGCCCGCTGCGCGGCCGCATGCAGCGCCCGCACGAAGGCCGGCTTGACGCCGGCGTCTTCCAGCGAGGTGATGGCCGCATGGGTGGTGCCGCCCTTGGAGGTGACGCGCTGGCGCAGCAGCTCGGGCGCCTCGTCCGATCGCCCGGCCAGCGCCGCCGCGCCGGCGAACGTCGCCACCGCCAGGCGCTGCGCCTGGGCCGCGCTCAGGCCCATCTCGGTGCCGGCCTGCATCATCGCCTCGATGAAGAAGAACACGTAGGCCGGACCCGAGCCCGACAACGCGGTGACCGCGTCCAGGTCGGTTTCGGCGTCCACCCACAGTGTCTGGCCGGTGGGGGCCAGGACGGCGTCGACCTGGCGGCGCTCGTCGGCGCTGACGGCCTGGCGTGCGTACAGGCCGCTGATGCCCTGGCCGATCAGGGCCGGCGTGTTGGGCATCGCGCGCACCACGCGCTCGCTGCCGGTGGCACGGGCCACGGCGTCGCTGCGGATGCCGGCCATCACCGACAGCTGCAGCGCGTGCGCGACATGCGCCGCGCACGGTGCGGCGGCGGCCTGGAACAGCTGCGGCTTGACCGCCCAGACCACGATGTCCGCCTGCTGCAGCGCCGCGTCGGCCTCGGCCTGCACCGGCGCGCCGAAGTCCTGGCGCAGGCGCCGGGCCTGTTCGGCGAACGGCTCGACGACCAGGAAGCGATCGGCCGGATGGCCGGCGCGGACCAGGCCGCCGAGGATCGCGCTGGCCATGTTGCCGCCGCCGACGAAGGCGATGCGGGGCGGGCTGGAAGAGGGGGCGGGGAGGCTGCTCATGCGGCCAGTGTAGGTCGGCCGCCGCGGCCAGCGCGGCGCGGCGGGCCGCAGGTCCATGTGCCGCTTCGCGGACATCCATGCAAATCTTGCATGACGAAAAGTGATTCATTCGGCAGCGCCGCGCCTAGAGTGCGCACCCATGCCGACGGCGGCGGGCTCACGAGGCCTGCGCCGGCAGCGGCATATCCCTTCTGGAGACTGAACAACATGACCGAACCGCTTTCCTTTGTCCACCCGACGCCCGACAGCCCCTGGGGCACCTACCTGATGCAGGTGGACCGGGTCGCACCCTACCTGGGCCACCTGGCCCGCTGGATCGACACGCTCAAGCGCCCCAAGCGCGCGCTGATCGTCGACGTCCCGATCGAGCTCGACGACGGCACCATCGCCCACTTCGAGGGCTACCGCGTGCAGCACAACCTGTCGCGCGGGCCGGGCAAGGGCGGCGTGCGCTACCACCCCGACGTGACGCTGGAAGAGGTGATGGCGCTGGCGGCCTGGATGTCGGTGAAGAACGCCGCGGTGAACCTGCCCTACGGCGGCGCCAAGGGCGGCATCCGCGTCGACCCCAAGCTGCTGTCGAACAAGGAGCTGGAGCGCATTACGCGGCGCTACACCAGCGAGATCGGCATCATCATCGGGCCGCAGCAGGACATTCCGGCCCCGGACGTGAACACCAACCCGCAGATCATGGCGTGGATGATGGACACCTACTCGATGAACACCGGCACCACCGCCACCGGTGTCGTCACCGGCAAGCCCATCCACCTGGGCGGCTCGCTGGGCCGCGTCAAGGCCACCGGCCGCGGCGTGTTCGTCACCGGCCGCGAAGCCGCTCGGCGCATCAACCTGGACCTGAACGGCGCGCGCGTGGCGGTGCAGGGCTTCGGCAACGTCGGCTCGTCGGCGGCCGAGCTGTTCGCCCAGGCCGGCGCGAAGATCGTCGCCGCGCAGGACCACACCGGCACGATCTACAACGGCAACGGCTTCGACCTGGCGGACCTGGTGCCGCACGTCAAGGCCACCGGCGGCGTCGGCGGCTTCAAGGGCGGCGAGCGCATGAACAACGAGGAGTTCTGGGACGTCGATTGCGACATCCTGATCCCGGCTGCGCTCGAAGGCCAGATCACCGCCGAGCGGGCCCGCCGCGTCAAGGCCAAGCTGGTGCTCGAAGGCGCCAACGGTCCGACAGTGCCGACCGCCGACGACATCCTGGCCGACCGCAACATCCTGGTTGTGCCGGACGTGATCTGCAACGCCGGCGGCGTGACGGTCAGCTACTTCGAGTGGGTGCAGGACTTCTCCAGCTTCTTCTGGACCGAGGACGAGATCAACGTCCGGCTGGACAAGATCATGGTCGGTGCGCTCAAGCGCATCTGGGACACCGCCGACCAGCACCACATCACGCTGCGCACCGCCACCTTCGCGGTGGCCTGCGAGCGCATCCTGCAGGCCCGGGTCGAACGCGGCCTGTATCCCTGATGCGCGGGCCGGCGGACCCCGGCGAACCGGGTCTGTCGGCCCGCCCGCCTGCGCGCTGAAGGCAGGCCGGCTGCGACACCCGGTCCGCTGGCCCTTCGCGGCCCCCTGCACGCGGCGGCGGATGCCGGCCAGGGAGAAGCCCGGCGTCGTCGCCACGGCGCCGGGGCCGCGATCGATCACCCGGTGGGTGACGCTAAGATCGCCGCCTTTCCGGCAACCTTTGAGCTCCCGCTTTGGAACAAGGCTACCGGGCCCAAGGTGCGACCCGCCTGGCGGCGACCCTGGTGCTGTCGCTCGGGCTGCACGCTGCATTGCTCGCGCTGTGGTGGCACCGGGCGCCCCCCCTCCCGCCGCGCACGTCCCCGCTGCACGAACCCCTCCGCATCAGCCTCGTCGACGCCGTGGCGCCGGCGCCTGCGGACTCGCCGAGAACGCGAGCGTCGCCGCCCGATCGATCGCGGCACCCAGCCCCGCGACCGCGGGCCCGTCCGGCGCCGCCGCGTGCCGCGCCGCCCGTCCTGTCCCTGCCCACCCCGCCCGCCGGCCGGGTCCATCCGGTGGAGAACAAGGTGCCCGCGTCCACGGCGGCACCCGCTGCGCCGACGGACGAGGAATGGCGCAAGGCCGCCACCTACACGCTCAAGAACAGCAAGCGCTACCGCTATGACTGGGGGCAGATGGTTCGCAGCAGGATGGGCACTGCCGTCGAGGGCCCGCAACAAGGCCTGGTGCGGTTTCACATCGAGATCGCACCGGACGGCAAGCTCGCCAAAGTCGAAGAGCTGTGGTCGACCACGACGCTGGGCTCCCAGCGGGCCTGGCAGGCCATTCGGTCGCTGCCGCCACTGCCCCCCACGCCGACCGGCCAACCGCTCGTGTTCGACCAGACGATCTCGTTCGAACCCTTCGACGCGGGCTGGCCACCCAACTACAGCCGGGACTGCGTCGCCGATCCGGCCCCGTTCCGCAACCCCTTCGCCTGGGACGGCTCTTCACCCGACGGCGTGGCCCGGCCGCCGGGCCCGAACACCTCACCGCCCGCCAGCGCGCCCGCGCCGGGCGATTGCCCCACGGACGCCCGGCCCGATTCGATCGAGACGGAGAGCGGCGACATCAAGCGCCAGCTCGATCAATGGAGCGTGGAGCGGTTGAACGGCGCGAATTGATCCGGCGTGCGTGGCTGCTGCAGGCCATGAGCAGAGGGTCAGGACCGGCTGCCTTCGCGTGCCTTGAGCTTCAAGCGGCCTGTCTCCGACATGGGTCCATCTCTGTGCTTCACCCGCCACGCCGCGGCGCGTGGTCACGGTCTCCGGTCGGACACTTCTAAGGCCCAGGCTGGCTCACCGCCATGGCAGGGCGATGAACCGACATGACGAGCATGGATGCCACCATGCATGCCGCGCCCGCGGCAAACAGGGCCGGGTTGTAGGTCAACAGCAGCGTGCGGGTCAAGCCGGCACCGTAGGCCGCCACGGCGGCGCCGAGTTGGTGCGATGCAAACACCCATCCGAAAATCAGGCCGGCGCGCTCCTTGCCGAAGGCCTGAGCGGCGAGCTTGACCGTCGGTGGCACGGTGGCAATCCAATCCAGACCGTAGAACATCGCAAACAGCGACAAGCCGTACAGCGTGAAGGTCGAGAACGGCAGCCAGAACAGCGACAAACCGCGCAAGCCGTAATACCAGAACAGCAGCTTGCGGTTGTCGAAACGGTCGGAGAGGTAGCCCGACAGCGTGGTGCCGATCAGATCGAACGCGCCCATCATCGACAGCACCGACGCTGCCGGGACGGCTGACAGGCCCCGGTCGCCGCACAGCGAGATGAAGTGCGTTTGCACCAGGCCATTGGTGCTGAGTCCGCAAATGAAGAAGCTGCCGGCCAACACCCAGAACGTACGGTCGCGCGCGGCCTCGGCCAGCATCGCGAAGGGCGCCAGGAAGTCGAGCGGCGCCGGCGCGCTCGGGGCGATCGGCGGCGTGTCCAGTGGCTCTCCGTAGGCGCGCAGTCCGACATCACTCGGGCGGTCGCGCATGAACAACTTGGCCAGCACGGTGACCACCACGCACGCGACGACGACGGGTAGCACGGCGTAGCGCCAGCCCGCATGCTCGATGATCCAAGCCGCCGCCGGCAGGAAGATCAGCTGCCCGGTGGCGGTGCTGGCCGCAAACAGTCCGACCACCAGGCCCCGATGGGTGGTGAACCAACGGTTGGCCACCATGGCGCCCAGCACCAAAGCGGTCAACCCGGTGCCGCAGCCCAGCACCAAGCCCCACAACAGGAAGAGCTGCCACAGCTGGGTGATGACCGTGGCGAGCCCCATGGCCACCGCAATCAGGCAGGCAGCCGTCACCATGATGCGGCGCAGGCCGAATCGTCCAATGAAGAGTGCCGAGAACGGGCCCAGCAAGCCGAAGAGCGCGAAGCGCAACGCGAAGACGGAGGACAACTGGTCGGTGGTCCAGCCGAACTCCTTGCTGAGGGGTCGCAGCATCGCGCCAGGCAGGCCCAGGGCCGCCGACGTGGTCAGCATCGCGAAGAAGGTCACTGCGGCAACCACCCAGCCGTAATGGACGCCGCGCCGGCCAAGCTCGTTCGAGGTGTATTGGGCGATCATCGGGGTGGCTTTTGCTTGTAATTGCAATCATTGTAATTACAATTCACTGATGCGAGAGACTGGTTCAAAAGCCCCCAAAGCCCCTGTGGCGAACCCCAAGGGCTGCAGCAGCCTGAAGCTCCGACAGCTCTCCAGGCGCGTCAGTCAGCAGTTTGATGCCGTCGTTGTGCAAGCGGGTTTGAAGACGACCCAGTACTCGCTGCTGTCTCACATCGTTCGACTCGGCCCCGTGCGGCCGGGGCAATTGGCGGCGGTCCTCGAGATGGACGCGTCGACGCTGACGCGCAACCTGCAACCGCTGTTGCTGCACGGCTGGGTCGAAGTGACCGCAGGCGAAGACGGCCGCAGCCGTCAGGTGCATGCCACCTCGGCCGGTGTCGCCCAGCAGGCCGAAGCCCAGAGGCAGTGGAAGCGAGCGCAGCAGGCATTCAACGACCAGATGGGCAATGACCTCGTGCTGCGCTTGCATGAAGTCATCGATGAATGTTTGGCCCGACTTCACGAGAAACCGATCTCGGACAAGTGAAGCGCCTGTGACCGCCCTTCTCGGCCCGTAGCTGCCGTCGCCATGCGCCTGCTTGGTTCGTGTACCGAGAGTTGGCGCTGTGCGACGGTGGCCCCGGTGTTGCGCACCGCCCGGCCAGCAAGCCCGGTACCCAGCGGCAGTCCTCAGGCCTGCAGGGCTCGGGCAGCCTCGCCATGCCTGTTGACATTGGTTTCCCAAGAAACTAAACTGCCTTCAGTTTCTTGGGAAACCTAATGACCCGCAGCGCCAAACCACCTGCACCTTCGCCACTGGAGGCCCATCTCGGGTTCTGGCTGCGTTTCGTCTCCAACCACGTCTCCGCTCGATTTCAAACGCTGCTGGAGCAGAAGGACGTCACCGTCACCGAATGGGTGGCGTTACGCACACTCTGGTCTCAGGACGAGACGACGCATGCAGAGCTGATCCACGCGCTTGGCATGACCAAGGGGGCTGCATCCAAGCTCGTCTCGCGGCTGGAGGAGAAGGGGCTTGCAAAGCGGCAGCTGGCCGAGGGACGCGCCCGCGAACAAAGCCTGCGCCTGACCGCTGCGGGCAGGGGGCTGGTCCCCAAGCTGGCTGCGCTGGCTGATGCCAATGACGCCCATTTCTTCGGCCACCTCTCCGCCGCCGAGCGCCAAGCGCTGGCGCGTGCGATGCGCGCCCTGGTGCAACACCACCAACTCAAAGACGTCCCCACCGCTTGACCCGGTGACCCCGTCTTCATTCGAAAGCACATCATGAACCAGACCACCCTGTCTGCCATCCGCGACACGTTTGAGGCTTCCCATCAAGGCGCCATCCACTTCGGCGAAGTGATCGGCCGGCTGATGGGCGCGGGTGTGGAGTCCTACCACGTTGACTACCGCAGCGGACGCGCCACCTACTACCTGTCCGACGGAAGCACCGCTGATTTCAACTTTGAACGCCCGGAGCATGGCGTTGCGGACGTGTTCGATGTCGAAGCCTTGCGTGCAGCCATCGTCGGTGCACAGCAGGGGCGCGTGATGTATCCGGAGTTCAAGCCGCTGTCGCAGCGCGCCGGATGCGCGGCATACACCGTCTGGATTGCAGGCCGCCACGTCGTGTACGCGGGTCGCCGGGGCGAGACGCACACCGAGCGATTCCCCGACTGAGATCTGATCGTCGATGGCGGCCGCGCCATCGACCGTCTCGGACGCGGCTACCGTCAATGGCAGCGATGTGACGCACGGGCCGGCCAGAGGTCTCGGCCAGCCGTCCGTCATGAAAGGCAGCTTCCGGGGCGTGGCCAATGGCTGCCTCTGCGTCTGATTCGTGCAAGTGGATAGACTGCCAATGTTCAACACCCGCAGGAGGCGACATCATGGAACTCTTCCTTGGTAAGAAGGCCAGCGCTCGTATCCCGGTCGTGATGTCGCTGATTGCCTTGGTGCTCGTCGCAGTTCAAGTCTCGATCCATGGCTTGAGTCCTGAGCCGGATGAAGGCGCTCTTGCCCACCTGTATCAGTTGCTGGTTGTTTGCCAGATTCCGGTCATCGCCTACTTCGGGCTCCGGTGGCTCCGGCAAGCGCCGCTGCAAGGCTTGCGCGTCGTTGTGGCACAGGGTTTCGCATTGGCGGCCGCACTCGTTCCGGTGCACATGATGGGTTGGTAGTCGACAGCCAACGCTGGCGGCGAAGGGCTCGTCTGGAGATCAGCGGCCCGACCATCGAGCTGACAGCCTTGTGGAAAATGCGAAGGCGCTTTTCGGCCCACAGGCGACACTGCCGGAGGCTGCCTTCGGAGATCAGAGGGCGGCTTGGCGTGGACGCTCGTCGGGCGGCGAGTCGCGCCGGATGCCTCCAGCCGGGAATGAGTCATGAACGCTTCCCCCAGTCGTCGCTGCCTCGTCGTCGGGGCGCTCGCCTGCTGCATCGCAGCGGCAAGGTCGGGGGTCCCCCTCTCCACCGGCGCGGTTGACGTGTGGTCCGGATTCCTTGAGGCCGATGATCCGCCGACGCGCCTGACGCTTCGGGTGATGAGCAGCACGTCGGCCGAATTGGTGGTTTTCGGCGTAGGCGCCTTGCCACTGAATCGATTCCACATGGCCGATGGCCGCGTGGAATTCGGCACCGAGCGGCCGCCGCTCACCTTCGAAGGCGTGCTGGATCGCCATGGCGACCTGGTGGGCACCGTGCGCCGGGGACAAGAGAAAATTCCCCTGACGTTCATCCGCGGCGATCTGTACACGGAAAGGCCCATGCCGGCGGTGCAACTCGTGCCTATCACCCAGCAAGGTCTCAAGGCCTTGAGAGCTGCCGCGAACTGTCCCGCGATGGGCGTCGCCTGGGAGCGGGCCCCTGGCCCCACTCACGTCCTTGTCGACGGATGGCGTTCGACGACGCGCCGCGTGCCGGTGCAGGTCCGCGATCGATGGCACCTCGGATCGGTGACCAAGAACATGACAGCGACGCTTGCGGCGCGGCTGATCGAGCGCGGCCTGCTGGATTGGACGACCTCGGTCGGCGACGTCCTAGGCTCCCGCATTCCCGACATGCTGGTCGCTTATCGGGGCCTGACCATCGTGCATCTGCTGAGCCACCGCGGCGGTCTCGTTCGCGACGTTCCGACCCAGGCCTATGTCGACCTACCACCCGAACAGCAAAGGCTGGCCTATGTGCGGGCAGGGCTGCGGGAGCCGCCCCTGGGCCCGGCAGGGACGAACACGGTCTACAGCAATCTTGACTACGTGGCTGCCGGGCTGATGCTGGAGGTCGTCGGCGGCGCGCCATGGGAGAGGCTCTTCGACAACCATGTGGTACAGCCGCTCGGCCTGACCAGCGTCGGCTTCGGACCGCCAGGTAGCGCGGACGGAAGCGACCAACCGCAAGGGCACCGCATGGGCGCGCGTGGGCTGGAGCCCGTCCGCACCGACGTTCCCTTTGCCATGGGGCCGGCGGGCCGCGTCAACATGGCCTTGCCCGACCTTGTCAAGTACCTCCGCGCCCATCGCGATCGGCCAAGCAGCTTTCTCCACCCGGCCTCGTGGGAGACGCTGCACACGCCGCCATTCGGCGGCCACTATGCGCTCGGATGGGAAGTCGGCCTCGATGGCGTGCTGTATCACGGCGGCACCAACGGGTGGTGGAAAGCCGAGGTGCGGATTGACCCGCGACGCCGGCTGGTCTGCGCAGCGGTCACGAACGTGTTGAACAACAACGGACAGAAAGCCTTGCTTGAGCTGGAAGACGCCGCCGCGTCGTCATGATCGCTTGGAGAGCGGTCACGGGCTTAATGCCGGCGTGGCCGGACTCGGCCAGGAGCGGCCGATTGCCAATGTTAGCCTCATGGCAGCCTGCCGATGAGACGAACGCGGAAAACAGTAAAGTCGATTCCAACGAATGAGCGGGAGGGATTGCTGATGTTGTTCGCGGTGCTGTTTCAGGACAAGTCTGGACAAGGTGAATTGAGGGCAGCGAACTTGCAAGCCCATATCGAGTGGGTGGCTCGCCATACCGATCTGATTCTTGTGGCTGGATCGCTCAGGCGCGAGCCAGGTGAAGTGCCAAGGGGTGGACTCTGGGTCGTCGAGGCGACGTCGAAGGCGGACGTCCTTGCCTTGGTCGAATCTGACCCATTTACTTGCTGCGGGCTGCGCGAATCTGTCGAGGTGCTTCACTGGAGCAAGGCCCTGCCGGAGCTGAAAGCTCTTGTCTAGTATCGGCGGCGACTGTTCGACGACGGAAGCCGACCAGGTACGGTCGTTCGTCACAGGCGGCATTCGGAAGCGCCAGCCAAACGAGTAGTACTCTGCAAATGCCCCGCGTGCTTCGCGGTCCCAGACAAAATCGCCCGCCCCAGGGAGGAAGCCTCGCATCATGGAAGTCACCCTCGCGCACCTGGAGGAGCAGCATTTCTCGGCGTTGCGTGAGGTAGCGGACGTGGTTGCCCGTGAGCGCCGCTTCCTCGCCATGTTTCAGGCGCCACCATTGGAGGTGGCAATCGGCTTCTACCGTTCTGTATTAGCCGATGGGCAATGCCACCTGGCGCTTCATGGCCCCAATGTTGTTGGCTGGTGCGACGTTCTGCCGAACTTTGGCGAGAGCCGGCGACATGTGGGCACATTGGGCATCGGGCTTATGCCAGCCTTTCGAAGGCAGGGTATCGGCAGGAAGTTGCTGGAGGCAGCCGTTGCAACGGCGTGGACCCGGGGCCTTGCGCGAATCGAACTCACGGTGCGTGAAGACAACCACAACGCAAGAACTCTGTACGAGAGATTGGGCTTTGAACACGAGGGCGTCAAGCGGCGATCCATGCTCGTTGATGGCAAGTATCTCGATTGCCATTCCATGGCGCTGTTGCGCGGTGCTTGAGGGCTGGTGCCGGGCAGGAGCAGCTGTTCATGACCGGCCGCTGATGGGCTTGGCGATTTCGGCTGTGCCAATGTTAAATACCCATCAGAAAAGCCATTCTTGATGGCTGCTTGCGCAGTTACCTAGAGCGCACTTGGTTACTTGAAAGTTTGGATTGTGATCAATGGATTTGAGTGGGCATGTAGCAAATTCAACAGTCTAGAAGAATTGTAGATAGTTATTCTGGCTTACTCGAATGTTTAAAGATTGGTGTCGACTGACAATGAAAACCTTGTCGCAGAAAATGAAAGAAATTGCCGGCGAGGACCAATCTAAATTTATTCCCGGCTAGGGAATACTCCAAAGAGGCACCATGGAACGTTTTATATCTTCAATTCAGCTTTCTGTACAAACAAAAAACTGGTTTGCAGCAATATTCATGACCCTCGCCATGCCTGATGTCTGCAGCAGCTTGGAACTTCCGGAGGGGAAGGATCCGAACAATGAAATCGGTAGCCGATACAAGGCTTGGTTTGATCGATATCTTCGAGAAAGATATTGCCATTCAAATCTTTATGAGTACCTGATGATTCGGAAACCCGCCCACGTTGCGGCACAGTCAGAACGCGGAAAGGAATTCCTGAAAAACACAAAGACCTCCCCCACCGCAAATTTTACTTCAGAGGACTGCTGGCGCCTTCGTTGTCGCTGCTTACATAACGGGTATACGTTCACCACCCCGCGTGGCCTGGGGGAGTCCATCCTCTTTATGGAGCCTGCGCCGCTTGGAGCCCTGGTAAGTTTTGGGCGAGTTGGAAGCGCACTCCATCTGGATGTAAATATCTTTTGTACCGATATGTGCCTTGCAGTAAAAAAATGGGAACAAGATACAGCCGAAAATCAACTAGTAGCATCGCGCAAGTCGAATCTCATCGAAGTACTCCCATTCCCAATGACCCCAATTCCAAGACCGCACGGGCAGGCATAGCCACTGTTCTAACCATCTTCCAATTTAGGAACAATCAGCTGCCTATGTGGTTATTTAGGATGGGGCGCCCGATTGCAGATGGCTTGGTAAACGAAGAAGTGGATCTGGTCTTTGCAATGGGCCCCAAATTTGGAAGGACGGGTTGCTGCGCGGTACAGCTAGGGTTGCATCTGAAAGGCCGTTTTCGAAGTTCGACCTCATATCAGTTTGAGACTGCAACAATCGAGATCAGCAGCCTACGGCTTGACGGCACGGAAGTCAGGTGCCTGGCAAGCATTTCTGCTTACTGAAGGTCCGTCTCGGGTCGCCAGCTGCCGCAACACGCGACCCCGAACCCGGCCCTCATTCGCCAGCGACGCCGCCGTGCAAGTCGTCCCGACATCCGCAGGCCGCAGCACCGGGGCTCAGTCGCTGACCCGTCCGCGACCGGCCTTGATCTGGCCGCGCAGCGCCTTGCCTTCCAGGCGGCGCCGCTGCGAGCTGCGGGTGGGTTTGGTGGCGCGGCGGGCGCGCGGCACGTGGGCGGCTTCGTCCACCAGCGCCTGTAGGCGCGCCAGCGCGTCGGCGCGGTTCATCTCCAGGCTGCGGTGGTCCTGGGCCTTGATCACCACCTCGCCGTCGGCGGTGATGCGGCTGTCGGGCCAGGCCAGCAGCCGTGCTTTGACCGCCTCGGGCAGCGACGACGCGCGGATGTCGAAGCGCAGGTGCGCCGCGTTCGAGACCTTGTTGACGTTCTGCCCGCCCGCGCCCTGGGCCCGGATCGCGGTGAAGCGGACTTCCTGCGGCGAGACGGTGCAGCGCGGCATCGCCGGCCTCAGCCCGCCGGCGGATGGCGCAGGCTGCGGTGGCGCTGCTCCAGTTCCTGGCGCAGCTGGCGGCGCGTCTGCGCGTTCTCGTTGCGCCGGATCTCGTCGGGCGTGCCCGGGACGAACGGCGGCACCGCGGTGGGCCGCATCGCCTCGTCCACCGCCACCATCGTGAAGAAGCAGCTGTTGGCATGCCGGGTGCGGCGGGTGCGGATGTCCTCGGTCACGACCTTGATGCCGATCTCCATCGACGAGCGGCCGGTGTGGTTGACCGAGGCCAGGAAGCTCACCAACTCGCCGACGTGGATCGGTTCGCGGAAGGTCACCTGGTCGACGCTGAGCGTGACCACGTAGCAGCCGGCGTAGCGGCTGGCGCAGGCGTAGGCCACCTGGTCGAGGATCTTCAGGATCGCGCCGCCGTGCACCTTGCCGCTGAAGTTGGCCATGTCGGGCGTCATCAGCACCGTCATCGAGAGGTGGTGCGAGGGCGGTGTCATGCAGGCTCCCAGGGGCAGATGAGGTTGCGGTGGGGCGCCGGCCGAACGCGGCGTCAGGCGACGCGGACCGGCACCCGCGGCGCCAGCGCGCACATCAGCTCGTAGCCTATCGTGCCGGCGGCGCGGGCCACCTCGTCGATGGCCAGCCGCTGGCCCTGCGGGCCGTGGCCCCAGAGCGTGACTTCGCTGCCGATCTGCGCGGCCGGCACCGGCGACAGGTCCACCGCCAGCATGTCCATCGACACCCGGCCGATGGTGCGGCTGCGCAGGCCGTCGACCAGCACCGGCGTGCCGGTCGGGCAGTGGCGCGGGTAGCCGTCGGCATAGCCGCAGGCCACCACGCCGATGCGCATCGCGGTCTCGGCGACGAACGAGCTGCCGTAGCCCACGCTGTCGCCGGGCTGCAGGGCCTGCACCGCGATCAGCTTGGAGCGCAGCGTCATCGCCGGCTGCAGGCCCCAGTGGCGCGCATCGTGCTCGGGGAAATCGGGCACGCCGCCGTACAGCATCACGCCGGCGCGCACCCAATCGGCCCGCACGCCGGCCTCGCTCAGGTGGCGTAGCGTGGCGGCGCTGTTGGCCAGCGAGCGCTCGCCGGGCAGGTCGTCGGTGGCCTCGTGCCAGGCCGCCATCTGGTGCGCGATGCCGTTGCGGCCGAAGCGCGGCGCGTCGGCGTCCGAGAAATGGGTCACCAGCGAGATCTCGTCGACCTGGGGCAGGGCGCTCAGCCGGGTCCAGGCCGAGCGCAGCGCGTGCGGCCCGAAGCCGAGCCGGTTCATGCCGCTGTTCATCTTCAGGAACACCCGGTGCGGCTGGTGGGTCTTGTGGGCGCTGAGCCAGTCGATCTGCTGCTCGCAGTGCACCACGTGCCAGAGGTTCAGGCGCGAACACAGTTCCAGGTCGCGCGCCTCGAACACCCCTTCGAGCAACAGGATGGGGCCGCGCCAGTCGAGTGCGCGCAGCCGCTCGGCCTCGGCCAGGTCGAGCAGCGCGAAGCCGTCGGCGGCGCGCAGGCCCTCGAACGCGCGTTCGATGCCGTGGCCGTAGGCATTGGCCTTGACCACCGCCCAGACCCGCGCATCCGGCGCCAGGCGGCGGGCGGTGTCCAGGTTGTGGGCCAGGGCGTCGGGGTGGATCAGGGCTTCGATCGGGCGCGGCATCAACGGCTTTCGGGTCGCAAGCCCGTCATTCTGCCAGCCGGGCCCGCCCCGGCGGGCCGCACCCCCGTGCTATAAACCGCACGCTTTCAAGGAGACCCCGCGATCCGATTGCGCCGCCCGTCGCGTCGCGCCCGCACCGCCTTTGCCCTGCATGAAAAAAGGCTTCTACACCGTGATGGCGGCGCAGTTCTTCAGCTCGCTGGCCGACAACGCTTTGCTGGTGGGCGCCATCGAGCTGATCAAGTCCAGCCAGGCGCCGGGCTGGGAGATCCCGGCCCTGACGCCGATGTTCGCGCTGTTCTATGTGCTGCTGGCGCCGCTGGTCGGCGCCTTCGCCGACGCCGTGCCCAAGGGCCAGGTGATGTTCTATTCGAACAGCATCAAGGGCGTGGGCTGCGCGATGATGCTGTTCGGCGGCCATCCGCTGCTGTCCTATGCGGTGGTGGGCCTGGGCGCGGCGGCCTATTCGCCGGCCAAGTACGGCATCCTGACCGAGCTGCTGCCGCCGTCGCAGCTGGTCAAGGCCAACGGCTGGATCGAAGGCCTGACGATCCTGTCCATCATCCTGGGCGTGCTGCTGGGCGGGCAGCTGGTCGGCCCGCACCTGGCCCCGTGGCTGCTGAGCTTCGACCTGCCGCTGATCGACACCGGCATCGACACGCCGTCGCAGGCGGCGATCAGCACCGTGGCCGGGCTGTACGTGATCGCCTCGGTGTTCAACCTGAAGATTCCGCGCACCGAGGCGCCGCTGCAGCCGCTGTCGGCCAACGTGGTCGAACTGGTGCGCGACTTCAGCCAGTGCAATGCGCGGCTGTGGGCCGACCGGCTGGGCCAGATCTCGCTGGCCACCACGACGCTGTTCTGGGGTGTCTCCAGCAACCTGCGGGTGATCGTGTTCGCGTGGGCCGCGGTGGCGCTGGGCTATGGCACGACCCAGGCCTCGGCGCTGACCGGCGTGGTGGCAATCGGCACCGCCACCGGCGCGGTGGTGGCCTCGGTGTTCATGCGGCTGGACCGGGCGACCCGGGTGATTCCGCTGGGCGTGGCGATGGGCCTGCTGCTGGTCGGCCTGAACCTGATCCGCAACGTCGGCGTCGCGGCACCGTTCCTGATCCTGCTGGGCGGGATCGGCGGCTACCTGGTGGTGCCGATGAACGCCTTGCTGCAGCACCGCGGCCACAACCTGATGGGCGCCGGCCGGTCGATCGCGGTGCAGAACTTCAACGAGCAGGCCTGCATCCTGGGCCTGGGCGCGTTCTACACCGCGATGACCCGCTACGGCCTGACGGCCTACACGACGATCGCCGTGATGGGGCTGGGCGTGGCCGCGGCGATGGCCCTGATCGGTCGCTGGCACCGCCACAACTGCGTCCACCATCGCGACGAGGTCCAGCGCCTGCTGGCCATCGCCCGCTCCGACCGGCACTGAGATGGACGCGCCGCCCGCACCGGGCCTGAGGCCGGTGGCCGGGCTGCTGCTCAACGCGATGGTCTGGGGCCTGTCGTGGTGGCCGATGCGCCAGCTGCAGCACGCGGGGCTGCACCCGCTGTGGGCCACCGCGCTGATCTTCCTGTTCGCGTCGGCGGTGATCGGGCTGCGCCGGCCCGCGGCCTGGCGCGAGCTGCTGTCCGAGCCGCCGCTGTGGATCATCCTGCTGGCGGCGGGCACCACCAATGCGTCGTTCAACTGGGGCGTGACCGCGGGCGACGTGGTGCGGGTGATCCTGCTGTTCTACCTGATGCCGGTCTGGGCGGTGCTGCTGGCGCGCTGGCTGCTGCACGAGCCCGTCACGCCGGCCGCGCTGGCGCGGGTGGCGATGGCGCTGACCGGCGCGCTGATCGTGCTCTGGCCGTCGGGCAACGCGTCGGCCGGCGCGCTCAAGGCGGTGGACCTGCTGGGCCTGCTGGGCGGCTTCAGCTTCGCGGTCAACAACATCATGCTGCGGCGCGAGGCGCACCGGCGAGGCGGCGGACGCGGGTTGGCGATGTTCCTGGGCGGCGCGGTGGTGTCGCTGGGGCTGGCGCTGACGCTGCCGATCCCGTCGCCGCCGCCGCTGGCCTGGCCCTGGGTGGCGGGCGTGCTGGCCCTGGGCGGCTGCTACCTGGCCAGCAACCTCGCCCTGCAGTACGGGGTCTCGCGGCTGCCGGCCCATGTCACCGCCGTGGTGATGCTGACCGAGGTGCTGTGGGCCACCGGCTCGGCGCTGGCGCTGGGGGCCGGGGCGATGAGCCCGGGCCTGGCGTTGGGCGGGGCGCTGATCCTGGGCGCGGCGGCGCTGGCCGCGCTGCAGTGACACCATGTTTCGCTGCGGCGGCCGGCTGCGGCGCTACGATGCGTCTCCACCGCACCGGGACATCGCCATGGCCAGCCTCTACGATTTCGAAGCCCGCACCATCACCGGCGAGCGCGTGCCGCTGAAGGACTACCGGGGCCGCGTGCTGCTGATCGTCAACACCGCCAGCGCCTGCGGCTTCACGCCGCAGTTCAAGGGCTTGCAGGCCTTGTGGCAGCAGTACGAGGCGAAGGGTCTGACTGTGCTGGGGTTCCCGAGCAACGAGTTCGGCGGCCAGGATCCGGGCAGCGACGACGAGATCGCCTCGTTCTGCGAGATGAATTTCGGCGTCAGCTTTCCGATGATGGCCAAGATCGAGGTCAACGGCGCGGGGGCGCACCCGCTCTTCCAGTGGCTCAAGGCCGCCAGGCCGGGCCTGCTCGGCAGCGAGGCCATCAAATGGAACTTCACCAAGTTCCTGATCGGCCGCGACGGTACCGTGCTCAAGCGCTACGCACCCCAGGACGCGCCCGAGAAGCTGGCCGGCGACATCGAGGCGGCGCTGGCAGGATGAGGGCCGCGTGGCTGCCATGCTGAGGCACCGCCGCCTGTGGATCGTGCTGCTGTTCGTCGCGGCGATGTGGGTGGTGTTCGAAGTCACCGGCCTGCGCGCCAGGATCGATCCGGCGTTGCTGCGCGATGCGTTTGCCCGGCACCGCGGGACGGGGCTGGCGCTGTTCACGCTGCTGTTCGTGCTGGGCAACCTGATCCAGCTGCCGGGCTGGCTGTTCCTGGCCGGGGCGGTGCTGGCGCTGGGCGCGTTCTGGGGTTTCTGGGCCACCTACCTGGCGGCCTGCGTGTCCTGCCTGGCGACGTTCTGGCTGATCCGGGCGCTGGGGCGCAACGCGCTGCGCGAGTTCACCGGGCCGCTGGCCGCGCGGGCCCTGGGCCGGCTCGACGCGCATCCGCTGCAGAGTGTGCTTGTGTTGCGCCTGGTGTTCCAGACCGTGCCGGCGCTGAACTATGCGCTGGCGATGTCGGGCGTGTCGCTGCGCCACTACCTGCTCGGCACCGCGCTCGGGTTGCCGTTGCCCATCCTGGTCTACGTGGTGTTCTTCCGCACGCTGGCCCGGGCGCTGCACTGGCCGCTGCCGGCCTGAGGGAGCCGAACACGCTGTCGGCCTTGCAAACACAAGGTAACGTTTCGGACGCATTGCGCAATGAGAGGCGCATGCACACTTCGGCCGTTGGTCGAGGGTCGCTGCGGCAGGCCTGCCGCGCCTCGGCTTGGAAGGAGTGCCATGTACAAGAAATCGCCGATCGGGCTGGCGTTGGCCGCCCTGGTCTCCGTGGTGGCCGCGGTGTCGATCGCCGCCTGTGGCGGCGGGGGTGCCGCCGCCAATGTGAATGCGGCGGCCGCGCCGTCGGGCGCCGCCGCGCAGGCGGTGTCGTCGGGCGTGGTCACCGCCTTCGGCAGCGTGTTCGTCAACGGCCACGAGTTCAATACCGCGAACGCCGCGGTGGTCGACGATGACACCGGCGCCGTTGGGGGCGTCGGCGCGCTGGAAGTGGGCATGCCGGTGCGGGTCGTGGCGGCCAGCGACAGTTCGGAGGCCCACCCGGTGGCCGGCGAGCTGCACTTCCGCCCGTTGGCGCGCGGCTTCGTCGACGCCTATGACGCGACGGGCAGCACATTGACCGTGATGGGCCAGTCGGTCGCGCTGACCGCCGCGACGAATTTCTCCGACCACCGCGCCTGCCTGACCGCGCCCAGCCCTTGCGCGCCGATCACCGGCGCGTCCGGCCTCAGCGTCACGACCGGCCCCGGCGCCGGCGGCAGCTATGTCGCGGTGCATGGTTTCCTCTACAACGACCCGGCCGCACCGGGCGCCAACATCATCGCGACGCTGATCTCGGTGGCTGACGCGCCGGTGGGCGGCACCGGGGCGTCCTACAAGGCCGAGGGCCTGGTGACCGCCGTCAGCGGCAGCCAGGTGAAGATCGGCGGCCTGTCGGTGGATCTGTCGGCGGCCACCTGCTACGTCGCGAACAAGACCGCCACGGCCTGCGCGTCCGCCTACAGTGTGGGCCAGACCGTCTCGGCCTTCAGCACCGTGGCGCCGGTGCTGCCCGCCGTCCAGTTCAGCGCGAGCACCGCGCTGCTGCGGGAGAGCCTGTCGGCGCAGGCGCCCGGCAGCACGATGGAATTCGAGGGGCGGGTGTCCAGCGTGACCCCATCGCCGGCCTCGTTCACCGCCGACGGCATCGTGGTCGACGCTTCGGCGCTGCCCAGCGGCCAGTTGCCGGCGGTCGGTGACCAGGTGCGGGTGCTCGGCACCGTCAGTGCCGGTGGCACCAGCGTGCTGGCGTCGTCGGTCAGCGTGGAGGAGGTCGCGAAGTCGGCCACCTACGGCTTCGAGGGCGATTACAGCAGCCTGGCAGCGGGCGCCGCCGCCAACACCTACGTCGTGACGCTGCTCGGCCAGACCATGACGGTCGACGCGACGACCGAACTGGCGGACCGCTCGCTGCATGGCCTGGGACAAGACCCCAGCAACGCGCCGCCGCTGTTCAACATCAACAACTTCCTGACCTATCTGCAGGCCCCCAACGTCTCGCAGCACCTGCAGGTGCGGGCGGTGGTGGACGGCAACGGCAACCTGCACGCGCTGTCGCTGACGATCCTGCCCGCCAGCACGCTGGCCAGCGTCGCCGGCGTGATCGACGCCTCGCCGGTGCCGGTCAACGGCACGGCGGGCAGTTCGTCCACGACCTTCGACGTGCATGGCCTGGCGGTCAGCGCCGACCCGACCGCCGTCGTCGCCCGGCCCGGCCACAACCCGCCGACCACCGTGGCCGCGGGCGACCTGGTGCTGGTGCGCGGCAGCTGGGCGGCCGGGGTGCTGACGGTGGCTGCGCCGGTCGGGCCGATCACCCGGGAATCGCCGAACGCCGTGCTCGACAGCGGTCCTCCGAAGAGCGGGGACCAGGACGGCTTCTGACCCGTCCGCCCGCGCCGCTGCCTCAGTTCGAGGCCGGTTGCGCGGGCGCGGCCGGCGCAGCGGCCTTGGCCTTGGCTTCGGCGTCCTTCTTCTTGGCCAGGTGGTGGCCGACGGCGCAGCCGGCGATCGCCCCGGCCACCGCGTGGTGGCCGGCCACGTGACCGGCGACCGCGCCGACCACCGCCCCCTTGATGCAACCTTTGGCCGAGGCCGGGCCGGCGGCGAGCGTGCCCAGTGCGATGAGCAAGGTGGCGGTGATGGCAGCGGTTTTCATGGTGACGGTTCCTCGGCGTGACGGGTGGGGCCGGCGCGCGTCCGGCGCGTCGGTGTCCGCACTATAGGTGGCCGCGGGAGGCCGCGCTCGCCCGTGGTCACGCCCTGCGGCCGGATAATCGCGATCCTTGCCACCCTGCCTGAATCCACCATGTTCGCGCACATCGATGCCTACGCCGGCGACCCCATCCTGACGTTGAACGAGGACTTCCAGAAGGATCCGCGTCCCGACAAGATCAACCTGTCGATCGGCATCTATTTCGACGATGCCGGTCGCATCCCGGTGCTGGGCTGCGTGCGCGAGGCCGAGGCCCGGATCGCCGCCCAGGTTGGCCCCAAGCCCTACCTGCCGATGGAAGGCCTGGCGGCGTTCCGCAGCGGGGTCCAGACGCTGCTGTTCGGAGCCGGCCACCCGGCGCTGCAGGCCGGCCGGGTCACGACGATCCAGTCGGTCGGATCGTCGGGAGGCCTCAAGGTCGGTGCCGATTTCATCGCCCGCTGGTTCCCCGGCAGCCAGATCTGGGTCAGCGACCCGACCTGGGACAACCACCGCGCGGTGTTCGAGGGCGCCGGGCTGACCGTCAACACCTATCCGTACTACGACGCCGCCACCGGCGGCCTGCGCTTCGACGCCATGCTGCAGACCTTGAGCGCGCTGCCGGCCAAGAGCGTCGTGCTGCTGCACGCCTGCTGCCACAACCCGACCGGGGTCGACCTGACGCCGGCGCAATGGCAGGCCCTGATCCCGGTGCTGCGCAGCCGCGGCCTGATCGCCTTCCTCGACCTGGCCTACCAGGGCTTCGGCGACGGCATCGAGGCCGATGCCTCGGCCCTGCGCAGCTTGGCCGAGGCCGGCCTGTCGTTCTTCGTCGCGAACTCGTTTTCGAAGAGCCTGTCGGTCTACGGCGAGCGCTGCGGCGCGCTGAGCGTGGTCTGCCCCGACGCGGCCCAGGCCGATCGGGTGCTGGGTCAATTGAAGGCGACCGTGCGGCGCAACTACTCGAATCCGCCGCTGCACGCCGGCCTGCTGGTGGCGACCATCCTGGGCTCGCCCGAGCTGCGCGCGCAATGGGCCGGCGAGCTCGATGCGATGCGCCAGCGCATCCGCCAGATGCGCGAGCAACTGCACGCGGTGCTGAGCGCCAAGCTGCCGGGCCGCGACTTCGGCTACTTCCTGACCCAGCGCGGCATGTTCAGCTACACCGGCCTGACGGCGGCGCAGGCGGACCGGCTGCGCGAGGAATTCGGCGTCTACCTGCTGCGGTCGGGGCGGATGTGCGTCGCCGGCCTGAACAGCGGCAACGTCGAGCGCACGGCCAGCGCGATGGCGGCGGTGCTGGCCGGCTGAGCCCGACCCGGTCGGCCCTGCCGGCCCGGCCTTAAGGCGGGCTTCAGCCGGGGTGGCGACGATGCAGGCGTTCCCACTTCGGAAGCCTGCCATGCTGCTTCGTTCCTTCCTCGCACCGAGCCGGTGGCTCGCCGGGGCGGCGCTGTGCGCACCCCTGCTGACCTGGGCCGCCACCCCGTCCGAGCTGCTCGCCGGATACAGCGCCGAAGCCGGCGCACCCGCCCAGGCGGCCCGCGGCCAGGCGTTTTTCACCACCACGCACGGCCGCGAATGGTCGTGCAGCAGCTGCCATGGCGCCACGCCGACGCGCGAAGGCAAGCACGCGGCCACCGGCAAGACGATCTCGCCGCTCGCGCCGGCGTTCAACCCGCAGCGCTTCACCGACGCCGCCAAGGCCGAGAAATGGTTCCGCCGCAACTGCAACGACGTGGTGGGCCGCGCCTGCACGCCCGCCGAGAAGGCGGATCTGCTGGCCTGGTTGATCACCCTGAAATAAGGAGCCGGCCATGTCCCGATTCAAGCTCTCGTCCGGCCTGCTGGGCGCCGCCTTGTGCCTGGCCGCTTCGGCCGGCCGCGCCGAGGAACACGCCGCCCGCGTCCCGCCGCTGCCGCTGTACCAGCAGGAATGCGGCGCCTGCCACGTCGCGTTCCCCGCCGGACTGCTGCCGGCCGCCTCGTGGTCGCGGCTGATGGGCGACCTGCCCCATCACTTCGGCAGCGACGCTTCGCTGGAACCCGCCACGTCGCGGCAGATCTCGGCCTGGCTGCAGGCCAACGCGGCCACCGGCCGCCGCGCGCAGGGCACGCCGCCGCAGGACCGCATCACGCGCAGCGCCTGGTTCCAGCGCGAGCACGACGAGGTCGGCAGCGCCACCTGGAAGCGCGCCTCCGTCAAGAGCCCCGCCAACTGCGCGGCCTGCCACGCCGGTGCGGCCGAAGGCCGCTTCAGCGAGCACGAGATCCGCATCCCCAACTGAGCCGAGTCCCCTGATGACCTCTTCCCATGCCCCCGGGTCGGCGACGCCGGCCGCCACCACCCCCTCCGAGCCGCGCCAGATCCTGGTCTGGGACGTGCCGGTGCGCGTCTTCCACTGGCTGCTCGCGGCCTCGTTCGCCGGCGCCTGGCTGAGCGCCGAGAGCGAGCGCTGGCGCCTGGTCCATGTGAGCCTGGGCTACACGATGATCGGCCTGGTCGTTTTCCGCCTGCTGTGGGGCGTGGTCGGCAGCCGGCCGGCGCGCTTCGCGTCCTTCGTGCGCGGACCGCGGGCGGTGCTGGCCTACCTGCGCTCGCTGCGCAGCAGCCAGCCCGAACACCATGTCGGCCACAACCCGGCCGGCGGCTGGGCCATCCTGGCGCTGCTGGGCCTGACGCTGGTCACCACCGCGCTCGGCTGGGCGGCCTACAACGAACTGGGCGGCGACGCGCTGGGCGAGGCGCACGAGTGGGCCGCGAACCTGATGATGGCCGTGGTGGGTGTGCATGTGGCCGGCGTCGTCGTGGCCAGCGTGCTGCACCGCGAGAACCTGGTGCGCGCGATGGTCACCGGCCGCAAGCCGGGCCGCCCGGAGGACGGCGCGCGGCGCAGCGCCTGGCTGCTCGGCGCGATCATCGCGGTCGCCGTGGCCGCGTTCTGGACCTGGCAGTGGCAGACTGCACCCGGTGGCGCGCTGGCGGCGATGACGAACGCCGCGGCCGGCCACGGCGACGACGACGACTGAGGACGACCCGAACCATGCGCATTCTGCTCGCCGAAGACGACCCGCTGCTGGGAGACGGGCTGCGCGCCGGGCTGCGCCAGCAAGGCTTCCAGGTCGACTGGGTGCGCGACGGCCGTGCCGCCGAGCGCGAGTTGCGCGCCGGCGTGCACACCGCGGCGGTGCTGGACCTGGGCCTGCCGCTGATGGACGGCATGGACGTGCTGCAGCGGGTGCGCGAGGCCGGCGTGCCCGTCCCGGTGCTGGTGCTGACGGCGCGCGACGCCGTCCCCGACCGCATCCAGGGGCTGGACCGCGGGGCCGACGATTACGTGGTCAAGCCGGTGGACCTGCACGAGCTGGGGGCGCGGCTGCGTGCGCTGATCCGCCGCGCCCACGGCCGTCCCCAGGAGCGCCTGCACGCCGCCGACGTGGTGCTCGATCCGGCCGCGCGCCAGGTGACCCTGGCGGGCGAGCCGGTGGCGCTGTCGACGCGGGAGTTCGATCTGCTGCAGGCCTTGCTGCTGAACGCCGGGCGGGTGCTGTCGCGCGAGCAGCTGGAGCAGCACCTGTACAGCTGGGGCCACGAGGTCGAGAGCAATGCGGTCGAGGTGCACATCCACCACCTGCGCAAGAAGCTGCGCCCGGATCTGATCACGACGGTGCGCGGCGTCGGCTACAGCGTCGCCCGCGACGCCACGGCGGGCGAGCCATGACGAGCGCGGCCACCTCGCTGCAGCGACGCCTGCTGCTGGGCGTGCTGGGCGCGGTGGCCGGGCTGTGGATGATGGCCGCGGCCTTGGTCTGGTGGGATGCCAAGCACGAGCTGGACGAGTTGCTCGACGCCCATCTGGCGCAATCCGCCGCGCTGCTGGTGGCGCAGCAGACCCACGGCGGCGATGGCGACGACGGGGTGGCCGAGGCGCCGCTGCTGCAGCGCTATGCCAGCCGGGTGGCTTTTCAGGTCTGGCACCAGGGACATCTGGTCCTGCGCTCGCCGCTGGCGCCGCGGGTGCCGCTGTCGACGCAGACCGAGGGCTTCGAGACCCGCACGCTGGAGCACGCCGCCTGGCGGGTGTTCGCGGCGCGGGGAGCCGAGTCCGACGTGCAGGTATTCGTGGCCGAACAGCTGCACTCGCGCGACGGCATCCTGATGGCGCAGTTGCGCGGCCTGCTGACGCCGCTGCTGCTCGCGCTGCCGCTGCTGGCGCTGGCCGCCTGGGCGGCGATACGCCACGGGCTGGCGCCGCTGCGCGGCCTCAGCGCGACGCTGGCGGCCCGCTCGCCGCAGGCCCTGGCGCCGGTGGCGCTGGCCGGCGGCACGCCGGCCGAGCTGCGGCCGCTGCTGGAGGCGTTGAATGCCTTGTTCGAGCGCATCGGCGCGCTGCTCGAAGGCGAGCGCCGCTTCACGGCCGATGCCGCGCACGAGTTGCGCACGCCGATCGCGGCGATCCGCGCCCAGGCCCAGGTGGCGCTGGGGGCGGCCGACGACGCCGAGCGCCGCCATGCCTTGCAGTCCACGCTGGCGGGCTGCGACCGCGCCAGCCATCTGGTGCAGCAGCTGCTGATCCTGTCGCGGCTGGATGCCGCCGAGCGCCCGCCCGCCGGACCGCCGACCACCGATCTGGCGGTGCTGGCGCGCCGGGTCGTCGCCGAACTCGCGCCGGCCGCCCTGGCGCGCGGCCAGGCGGTGTCGCTGGACGCTCCGCCCCACTGCGCCCTGGCGGCCGATGAAACGCTCGCCGGCGTGTTGCTGCGCAACCTGCTCGACAACGCGCTGCGCTACAGCCCCGCCGGCGCGACGGTGCAGGTCACGGTGCAGGGCGACGGCGGCCGCGCGCGCCTGGCGGTCGAAGACAGCGGCCCCGGCCTGACCGATGCCGAGCGGGCGCGCCTGGGCGAGCGATTCTTCCGCGGCGCCGGCCACCAGGCACCGGGCAGCGGCCTGGGCTGGTCGATCGTGCGCCGCATCGCCGCGGCCCAGGACGCGCAGGTGCAGGTCGGCAGGTCGGCGGCGCTCGGCGGGCTGGCGGTGACGATCGCCTGGCCGGCGTTCAAGCCGGCTCGTCCGGCCTGAGCCCGGCCGGCTCCGCGACCCGGCTGCCCGCCACCAGCTGGCGCAGCCAGCGCTGCGCCGGGTCGGCGTCGTGGCGCATGTGCCACAGCATCTCGACCCGGATCGGGTTCAGCTCGAAGGGCAGCTCGCGCGTGGTCAGCTCGCGGGGCACGCCGGTGGCCGTGAGGAACGACAAGGGCAGCACCGTCAGCAGATCCGAGTGCAGCACCACCCGGCCGGCGGTGTAGAACTGGTTCACCGTCAGCACGATGCGGCGCTGGCGGCCCAGGGCCATCAGCGCCTGGTCGACGAAGCCGTGCGGCCGCCCCGAAAAACTCACCAGCAGATGGTGGGCGGCGCAGTACGCATCCAGCGTCAGCGGCGCGCGCGCCAGCGGGTGTTCGCGGCGCATCACGCAGACATAGCGGCTGGCGTACAGGTGCAGGTGGCGCAGCGTCGCGTCGTCGCCCTGGGCCTTCAGGCTGGCCACCGCGTCGGGGAAGTGGCCCACCGCCAGATCGGCGTCGCCGCGTTCGAGCAGGCTGCGCGGGTCCCGGGTCGCGAGCGGCAGGACCCGCAGGTTGGCCAGCGCCTGCTGCTGCTCGATCGCAGCCACCAGGTCGGGCATCAGCAGCACGGCGGTCGCGTCGACCATCGCCAGCCGAAAGTTCACCGCATCGTGCTGCGGGTCGTACGCGGCCGGCGCCAGCGCCTGCTGCAAGCCGGCCAGGGCCGCGCGCACCTGCGGCCACAGCGCCTGAGCCCGTGGCGTGGGCGACATGCCGCGGGCGCTGCGCACGAACAAGGTCTCGCCGACCGCCTCGTGCAGCCGTTTGAGGGCGTGGCTGACCGCCGGCTGGGTCATCGCCAGCACCGTTGCGCTGCGGGTCAGGCTGCCCTCCGCCATCACGCTGTCGAACACGCGCAGCAGGTTCAGATCCAGGGTCCGGAAATTCATCGCCGCAGCATACATGAACAGGATTCATATCATGTCTGAATAATATTCAGTTGTGCATCATTGGTGATAACCCTAGGATCACGCCATCGGATCCCGGCAAGCGTCCCGGAACCCTCAGGACCCAGACCATGAACCCCGTCACCAATCCTTTCGAGGCCCCGCCTGCTCCCTACCGCGCCGTGTCGCTCAAGCAACTGTGGCTGGCGCGCCTGCGCTCCGGCCTGAACGCGCTGCGCCGCGGGCTGTGGCCCTT
This sequence comes from Ideonella sp. sgz306126, assembly GCF_056032705.1. Classification (NCBI taxonomy): domain Bacteria; kingdom Pseudomonadati; phylum Pseudomonadota; class Betaproteobacteria; order Burkholderiales; family Sphaerotilaceae; genus Ideonella; species Ideonella sp. sgz306126. The sequence goes on along the minus strand of NZ_JBVYWP010000002.1, from coordinate 364,422 downwards.
GCGTTCCTTGTCTCTCCGGTGATCCCGGCGAGACCTCGTCAGCCCCGCACGCCCAGGAGCGACTCATGACCGCGATCACCTCCCAAAGCTTTCACCTCGGCCAGGGCCATGGCCTGTCGCAGCGTCTTCAGGAGGTGCTGGTCGCCGGCCTGCGCCTGCTGTCGCGCCTGGCCCAGCCGTCCCCCGCGACCTTGCTGCGCCGCCGCCGCGCCGATGCCGAGAACGTGCGCCACTTGGCCCGTCGCTGGGAGGCGGTCGAGCCCGGCTTCGCCGCCGACCTGTATGCCGCCGCCGCGCGCCACGAGAGCCTGAGCGATTGAGTCGCCGGTGCGGCGGGGCCGCGGCCCTGGGCGCACCGGTCCGTTTGAGGCACCATCGAGCTTCCATGGCTGGAGGTCTCGACGCGATGCCCCTTTTTTCCGACGCCCCCGAGTCCCCCGCGGCCCGTTCCGCATGACGCCGCTGCACGCGCTCGACGCCGTGGCCATGGCGCCGCTGTACGCCCGCGGCGAGCTGTCGCCGGTCGAGGTGACCGACGCGGTGCTGGACCGCATCGAACGTTGCGAGCCGCTGCTCGCCGCCACCTGGGCGCTGGACGCGGAGGCGGCGCGGGCGATGGCGCGGGCCTCCGAGGCGCGCTGGCGCCGCGGCGAGGCCCTGGGCCCGCTGGACGGCGTGCCGGTGACGCTGAAGGAAAACATCGCCACCCGTGGCGTCGCGCAGCCGCTGGGCTGCGCCGCCACGCTGCTGACGCCGGCCGCCGAGGATGCGCCGCCGGCGGCCCGGCTGCGCGAGGCGGGCGCGGTGTTCGTCGCCCGGACCACGATGCCCGACTGGGGCATGCTGTCGTCGGGCCTGTCGAGCTTTCACAAGCTGGCGCGCAACCCCTGGGACCCGAGCAAGAACCCCGGCGGCTCCAGCGCCGGCGCGGCCGCTGCGGCCGCGGCCGGCTACGGGCCGATCCACCTGGGCACCGACATCGGCGGCTCGATCCGCCTGCCGGCCGGCTGGTGCGGCGTGGTCGGCTTCAAGCCCAGCCTGGGCCGGATCCCGATCCGCCCACCCTATGCCGGCCGGGTCGCCGGCCCGTTGACCCGCAGCGTAGCCGACACTGCGCTGGCGATGAGCGTGCTGAGCCGCCTCGATTGGCGCGACGCCACCAGCCTGCCCGCGCAGACGATCGACTGGTCGGCGCTGGTCGGCCGGGTCAAGGGCCTGCGGCTGGGGTTGCTGCTCGATGCCGGCTGGGGCGACCCGGTCGAGCCCGAGGTGCGGGCGGCGGTGGCCGCCGCGGCCCAGATCTTCGCCGCGGCGGGGGCCGAAGTGCAGAGCCTGGGGCCGATCAGCAGCCGCGAGATGGTCAACGGCCTGGATCGCTTCTGGCGCATGCGCTCGTGGCTCGATTACGCGGCACTGCCGCCCGAGCGCCAGCACAAGGTGCTGCCCTATATCCGCGAGTGGATCGCCGCCGGCGAGCACCTCAGCGCCGAGCAGGTGTTTCGCGGCTACAGCCAGATCGCCGCCTTGCGCGATGCCGCGGTGGCGGCCTGCCAGCCGTTCGATTACGTGCTCTCGCCGGTCAGCCCCGGCGTTGCCTTCGCGGCCGAGTGGGCCAGCCCGCTCAACGATCCGCAGCGGCCGTTCGAGCACATCGCCTTCACACTGCCGTACAACATGAGCGAACAGCCGGCGATCAGCGTCAACGCCGGCTGGTCGGCGTCTGGCCTGCCGATCGGCCTGCAGATCGCCGGCCGCCGCCACGACGACCTGGGCGTGCTGCAACTCGCCAGTGCCTGGGAGCAGCTGCGGGGCCTGCAGCGCCCCTGGCCCGAGCCGGTGCCCCGCTGAGCCCGTGCCCGCGCCCGGGGCCGCCGCCGCGGGCCGGCCGGCTTGCCTTACATTTCGCGCATGACGCCGCCGCCTGCCCCGAGCTCGCTGTTGCTCGATCTGCGCCACAACCGCCTGGGCAGCGCGTCGCAGCGCGCCGCCGATCACGTCGAAACGGCGCTGCGGCAGATGATGTCGTTCCACGATTCGCCGCAGGCCGAACTGGCGGCGGCGCAGGCGGCCGACCCGGGCTGGGCGCTGCCGCTGCTGATGTCGGCCGGCGACCTGCTCCACCCGGCCGACCGCGCGAGCCTGCCGCAGGCCCAGGCGCTGCTCGCGCAGGCGGCGCCGCGCTGCGAGGGGGCGCCGGCCCGCGAGCGGGCCCATCTCGAAGCGCTGCGCGCGCTGGCCGACGGTCGTCTCCACCAGGCCTGCCGCCTGTGGGGCGAATGGCTGCTCGAGCATCCGCGGGATGCGCTGGCGCTGCTGTGGGCGCACCAGGCCGACCTGCAGCGCGGCGACACGGCGGCCCTGCGGCTGCGGCCGGCGCGGGCCCTGCCCGAGTGGGACGAGGCCGACCCGCTCTACCCGCAGGTGCTGGCCTTGCACGCCTTCGGGCTGGCCGAAGCCAACCTGTACCCGCAGGCCGAAGACAGCGGCCGCCGCGCGGTCGCGCTGGACCCGGACGTGCCGTGGGCGGTGCTCGCGGTGGCCCAGGTGATGGACCGCCAGGGCCGCTTCGAGGACGGCACCGCCTGGTTGCGCCAGCATCAACCCGCCTGGGCCGAGGGCAACCGCCTCGCGTCCCGCCTGTGGTGGCTGATGGGCCTGTTCCGGCTCGAAGCGATGGATTTGCCCGGCGTGCACCGGCTGATCGACGCCCACCTGTGCGGTGCGGCGCTGCAGACGCTGCAGCACCGGGTCGACGCTGCGTCGCTGCTGTGGCGCCTGCACCTGCTGGGCGAGGATGTGGGTGCCCGCTTCGTCGATCTGTTGCGCGATTGGGCGCCGGTCGAAGACGATGCCGGCCACCATGCCTTCCACGACCTGCACGTGCTGCTGGCGATGCTCGGGGCGGGCGAGTGGGCGCGCGCCGAGAGCTGGCTCGCCCGCTGCGCCGCGCGGGCGATGCAGGCCGAGGACGCGCGCCGCAGCAACCACGCCGTCGCCCGCGAGGTGGGCCTGCCGCTGATGCGCGGCCTGCTCGCCCTGGCCCACGGCGACGCCGCCGCCGCGGTGGCGTCGCTGCACAGTGTGCAGGCGCTCACACCGAGACTGGGGGGCAGCCAGACCCAGCGTGAGCTGTTCGACCTGAGCCTGCTGGTGGCGTCGGCGCGGGCCCCCGGCCATGCGATCGGCCAGGCCTTGCTCAACGAGCGCCTGATGGCCAAGCCGCTGACGCCGCTGACCCGCCACTGGGGCGCGCTGCTGGGCCGAGCGCTGGGCTGAGCGCGGAGAAGCCCGCGTTCGAGCCGGCTGTTCCGGCCTTTGGCGCGGCCGCCGCCGGCGTTCAATGGCGGACACGGCGGGCCTGCCCGCCGTCGCAGCGCCGACCCCACGCTGCACTGGATCACCGAACGGTCTGGACGAGCCCGGCCCGGGCCCGCTTCAGCCGTCCGGCGCCGCCTTGAGTTGTACCGGCTGCCAGCGTCACCTTCGACCCGGGGTCTGTTTCAACCAGAAGGCCAAGCCATGTCCGTTTCCACCTCCTTCCCGCCGATCGCCGTCGGCCAGCCCATCCTGGCCGGCGCCAGCCCGCGCAACGGCGCCCATCAACAGGCCCGCGCCGCCATCGGCAGCGCCCTGGCCCAGGGCGACCTGTCCGGTGCCCAGGCCGCGTTCAGCCAGTTCGCCGCGCTGAGCCATGCCGATCGCGCCAGCCAGCACCCGAACGGCGCCTTCGCCAAGCTGCAGTCGGCCCTGCAGGCCGGTGACCTGAGCGCGGCGCAGGCGGCCTACCAGCGCTTGGTGTCGCCCAACCAGGGCCGGGTGCCGGTCGACGGGCCGGCCGGCCCGCCGGTGTCGACCGGCGGCAGCACCCCGTCGGCGCCCGCCGCCAGCGCGTTCGGCAGCCTGGGCCAGAACCTGAACCTCAGCGCCTGAGCGGCGGCGCCGGCCCGGCCGCGCCGCATCGCTAGGTATGCTCTGCCCTGGCGGCTCGTCAGGGCGACCCGGTCGCCAGGATTTGTCGACTGGAGAGACTGCATGACCTTGCTGATGCGACGCCGCCGTTGGCTCGCCGGACTGGCCGCCACGGGCGCGCTGGTCCCCTCGCTGGGCGCGGCGGCGAAGAAGCCCCGCCACCCGGCGCATCCCGCCCATCCGGCCGCGCCGGCGCACCCCGCCCACCCGGGCCACCGCACCGCGTCGCACCGCCCGTCGCGCCGGGGCACCACGCACCCGGTGGCGGGACACCACCCGAGCGGCCGCCATGCCGGCCATCCGCGCCATGCCGCGCCGGTGCACGAGGAGCCCGCCCAGCCCCTGGTCGAGGTACCGCGCCTGGCGGTCCGCCAGCGCACCCTGGCCAACGGCCTGCAGGTGCTGTCGCTGCAAGGCGGCGGCAGCGGCAGCGTGGCGGTGCAGGTCTGGTACCGTGTCGGGGCCAAGGACGACCCGGCCGGCCGATCGGGCTTCGCCCACCTGTTCGAGCACCTGATGTTCAAGGGAACGCGCTACCTGCGGCCCGAACAGTTCGACCGCCTGACCGAGGACGTCGGCGGCCAGAACAACGCCTTCACCGCCGAGGACGTCACCGTCTTCGAGAGCGAGGTGCCGGCGAACCGCCTCGAATCGCTGCTCTGGGCCGAGGCCGAACGCATGTCCAACCTCGACGTCAGCGAGGCCAACTTCAAGAGCGAACGGGCGGTCGTCGAGGAGGAGTACCGCCAGACCGTGCTGGCCGACCCCTACGGCCGGCTGTTCGATGCGATCGCGCCCTATGCCTACTCGGTCCATCCCTACAAGCGGCCGGTGATCGGCCGCATCGAGGACCTGGAGGCCGCCACCCTGGACGATGTGCGTGCCTTCCACGACACCTATTACCGGCCCGACAACGCGGTGCTGATCGTCACCGGCGATTTCGATCCGGCCCAGCTCGACACCTGGGTGGACCGCTATTTCGGTCCGCTGAGCCACCCCGCGGCACCGGTGCCGCGGGTCCAGGTGGCCGAGCCGGTGCGCAGCGCCAGCCGCAGCGCGGTCCTCGCTGCCCCCAACGTGCCGCTGCCGGCGCTGATGCTGATCTGGCAGGGCCCGCGCGCCGACCACCCCGATGCGCCGGCCCTGACGGTGGCGCAGGCGCTGCTGGCCGGCGGCGACTCGGCGCGGCTCAACCAGGCCCTGGTGTACCGCGAGCGGCTTGCGCAAAGCGTGGGCTTCGATGCCGAGCTGCACACCGACGCTGGTGCGCTGGTGGCGTATGCGATCGCCGCCGGCACGACCCGGGCCGAATCGCTGCTGGTGCCGCTGATGCGCGAGATCGCGATCCTGGGCAGCGGGCCGGTGCGCGCGGCCGAGCTCGACAAGGCCAAGACCCAGTTGCTGACCGCCGCGCTGGTGAGCCGCCAGAGCGCCCAAGGCCTCGGCGAGGCGCTGGGCTGGGCGACGATCCTGCACCGCGATCCGCTCTACATCAACCGCGATCTCGACGCCCTGCAGGCGGTCACCGGCGCCGACGTCGCGCGCGTGGTGCGCCAGTACCTGCTCGGCCGGCCGCGGGTGGTGCTGCAGTATGTCCAGCAGGCCACCGACCGCCGCCAGCGGCCGACGCCGGTCCGTCCCAGCCAGCCGGAGGCCCGATGATGTCGCACTCCATCCGCCTGCGCCTGCGCGCGCTGGCTATCGTCGCGGCCCTGTGCGCCGCCCCGGCGGTCCGTGCCGTCCCCGGCGTCGACCAGCCGCCGCTGGCCGCCCCCCCGCGGCCGCTGGTGGTGCCGCAGGCCGAGGAGGCCACGCTGCCCAACGGCGTGCGCGTGATCGTGCTGCCACGCCACACGCTGCCGCTGGTGACGGTGGCGCTGAACCTGCGGCTCGGCAGCGACGCCGAGCCCGCCGGCCTGGCCGGCCTGGCCCAGCTCACGGCGCAACTGGGCACCCGCGGCGCGCTGCGCGGCGGGCGGCCCGAGTCCGCCAGCCAGATCGCCAGCGCGGCGGAAGCCCTCGGCGGCACGTTGGCGGCGCAGGCCGACTGGGGCGGCTCGACCACCCACCTCACCGTCGCCACGACCCGGCTCGACGCCGCCACCGCGCTGATCGCCGACACGGTGCTGCACCCGACGCTCGCCGCCGACGAATTCGAGCGCTTGCGCGCGCAGACCGCCGACACCCTCAAGCTCACGCTGTCCGACCCGATGGCGCTGGCCGGCCTGGTGGCCCGCCGCACCGCCTGGGGCGCTGCCAGCGATGGCGCGGTGATGACGCCGGCCAGTCTGGCGCGCATCACGCTGGCCGACGTGCAGGCCTTCCACGCCGGCGCGCTGCGGCCCGAACTCGCCACGCTGGTCTTCAGCGGCGACGTGACGCTGGAGCGCGCCCAGGCCCTGGCCAGCCGTGACCTGGGCGGGTGGAAGGCTGCAGCCGCCCCGGCGCCGGCGGTCCGGCACGATGCGCCATCGCCCCGGCCACCCGCCACGTGGCTGGTGAACCTGGCCGGGGCCGGGCAAAGCGGGGTGGTCGTGACGGCGCCGCTGGTCGCCGTCGATTCACCCGAGCTGCGGGTGGCCCAGGTGGCCACGGCGGTGCTGGGCGGCGGCTATTCGGCGCGACTGAACGCCGAGGTGCGGATCAAGCGCGGCCTGAGCTACGGTGCCAGCGCCATCGGCGAACTGCGCCCCGGCGGCGGCCTGCTGTTCGCCGCGACCCAGACCCGGCACGCCAGTGCCGCCGAGGTCGCCGGCCTGATGCGCGACGAAATCGTCCGCCTGGGCCAGGCCGCGCCGACCGCGGACGAGCTGGCCGCACGCCAGGCGGCGATGGTCGGCGACTTCGGCCGTCGGGTCGAGACCACGGCGGGGCTGGCCGACGCGGCCTTGAACCTGGTCGAGCAGGGCCGGCCGCTGTCGATGCTGCAGCAGTTCGCGCCCGAGGTGCTGGCGGTCACCCCGGCGCAGGTGGCCGACTTCGCCGCCCGCCACTGGACCGCGGCCGAGCTGCGCAGCGTGGTGGTGGGCGACCTCGCCACGGCGGGCACCGACCTGAAATCGCTGGATCCGCAGGCGCAGACCGTCGACAGCGCCCGCCTGGACCTGGATTCCCCCGCGCTCGGCGCGCGCTGACCGGCGCGCGCCGCCACAATCGGGACCTGGCGTGCGCGCGATCCGCGCGCCGCCGTCCCGCCCGGCCCCGTAGCTTCTGACCTCCGCACCATGTCCGTCACCCGCGTCCTCACCGGCATCACCACCACCGGCACCCTGCACCTGGGCAACTACGTCGGCGCCGTGCGCCCGGCCATCGCCGCCAGCCGCGCGCCGGGCGTGGAGAGCTTCTTCTTCATGGCCGACTACCACGCGCTGATCAAGTGCGACGAGCCCGACCGCATCGAGGCCTCTCGGCTGCAGATCGCTGCGACCTGGCTGGCCGCCGGCCTGGACACCTCGCGCGTGGTGTTCTACCGCCAGAGCGACATTCCCGAGATTCCCGAGCTGACCTGGCTGCTGACCTGTGTCACCTCCAAGGGCCAGATGAACCGCGCCCATGCCTACAAGGCGGCGGTCGACGCCAACCTGGCGGCCGGCGAGGACGCCGACGCGGGCGTGACGATGGGCCTGTACAGCTACCCGATCCTGATGGCCGCCGACATCCTGATGTTCAACGCCCACCAGGTGCCGGTGGGCAAGGACCAGGTCCAGCACATCGAGATGGCGCGCGACGTCGCGCAGCGCTTCAACCACCTGTTCGGCCAGGGCAAGGCGTTCTTCGTGCTGCCCGAAGCCCGCACCGAGGCCGAGATGGAGCTGCTGCCCGGCCTCGACGGCCGCAAGATGAGCAAGAGCTACGACAACGTGATCCCGTTGTTCGAGGGCGGGGCGAAGGCCTTGCGCGAGGCGATCGCGCGCATCGTCACCGACTCGAAGCTGCCGGGCGAGCCCAAGGAGCCCGAGGGCACGGCGCTGGTCACGATCTTCGACGCCTTCGCGAGCCCGGCGCAGCGCGCCGGCTTCCGCGCCGAATTGCGCGCCGGCCTGGCCTGGGGCGAGGCCAAGCAGCGCTTGTTCGATCTGGTGGACGGCGAGATCCGGCCGATGCGCGAACGCTACGACGCGCTGATGGCCGAGCCCGACAAGATCGAGCAGACCTTGCAGGAGGGCGCGGCCAAGGCCCGCGCGCTGGCCGCGCCGCTGCTGGCCGAGTTGCGCGAGGCGGTGGGGCTGCGGCGCTTCAAGGCCGTCGCCGCGCCGAGGAGCGAGGCCGCTCCGGCTCGGCAGGCGCCGCCGCTGTTCAAGCAATACCGAGAGGCCGACGGCCGCTTCTACTTCAAGCTCAGCGCCCACGACGGCCGGGTGCTGCTGCAAAGCCAGGGCTTCGATGGCGGGCGCGAAGCCGGCGAGTGGGTCAAGAGGCTCAAGACCGACGGTGCGGCGGCGCTGGCCGCGGCCCCGGTGGCGCGCGGCGAGGGCGTCGGCGCCGACGAGGTGGCGCAGGCGCTGGCGGCACTGATCGCGGCGGCCGCCGACACCTGACCGGTGCGATGGCGCGCAACCCGCACTACGACCCCACCCGGCCGCACCACCGGCCCGACGGCTTTCAGAACAGCGACGCCGCGTTCCAGCCCAAGTCGCTGGGCGAGGTCCTGCGCTGGCGCTGGCAGGCGCGCAGCGAAGGCCTGCCCCCGCCGCCCGGCGGCCCGATCCCGCAGCATCCGCCCGAACTCGACTTCCTGCACGCCAATGCGGCGGCCGGTGCGGCCATGCAGCCGGCCGTGACCTGGATCGGCCATGCCACCGCGCTGGTGCAGCTCGGCGGTCTGGGCGTGTTGACCGATCCGATCTTCTCGCCGCGCGCCTCGCCGCTGGCTTTCGTCGGTCCGAAGCGCCACCAGCCGCCGGGCGTGGCGCTGGCGCAGCTGCCGCGGATCGACCTGGTGCTGGTGTCGCACAACCATTACGACCACCTCGACGACGCCTCGGTGCGCGCGCTGCATCGCCAGCCGGGCGGGCCGCCGCTGTTCGTCGTGCCGCTGGGCCTGGGTGCCTGGTTCGCCGCGCGCGGCATCCGCCGCGTGGCCGAACTGGACTGGTGGCAATCGCACACGCTGGCCGGCGCCCACGGTCCGGTCGAGGTGATGCTGGTGCCGGCGCAGCACTGGTCGGCGCGCGGCCTGGGCGATCGCATGGCCACGCTGTGGGGCGGCTTCGCGGTGTTCTCGCCCGATGCCCAGGTGTTCTATGCCGGCGACACCGCGTATTCGCGCGACTTCGCCCGCATGCGCGAGCGCTTCGCCGAACGCCAGCGCCCCGCGCTGGGCGGCGGCTTCGACCTGGCACTGCTGCCGATCGGCGCCTATGAGCCGCGCTGGTTCATGGCGTCGCAGCACGTCAACGCCGACGAGGCGCTGCAGATCCACCTCGACCTGGGCGCCAAGCGCTCGCTGGGCGTGCACTGGGGCACCTTCAGCCTGACCGACGAAGCGCTGGACGAGCCGCCGCGGGCGCTGGCTCGGCGGCGTGCGCACCTGGGACTGGCCGACGACGCGTTCTTCGTGCTGGCGATCGGCCAGACGCAGCGGCTGCCGGTGCGCCGGCCGCTGCCCGACGCGCCGGCCGGCTGACGCCGCGCTACCGCCGCGCCAGCTCGGCCGCCAGGCGGCCCGCGAGGGCTTGCAGCTCCAGGTGCACCTGCTGCGCCTGGGGCGCCAGCGCCGCGGCATCGGCGCCGCTCTTGAGCTGGAGCGACAAGGCCTTCAGGGCCGCCTGCAGCGTGGTCGCGCCTATCGTCGCGCAGGCGCCGAGCAGCGAATGCGCGGTGGCGCGCCAGCGCATCAGCGCATCGGGGGGGCTGGCATCGAGCAGCGCCGGCGCACCGTCGCGGTAGCTGCGGACGAAGCTGTCCAGCACCCGTTCGAGCAGCACCAGCTGGCCGCCGGTGTGGGTCAGCGCCAGCGCCAGGTCGAAGCCCTCGATGCGCGCCAGCCGCGTCGCCAGCGGCGTCGCCGAGCGCGCCGCCCGCACGGGAGTGCTGCCCGCGCCCTGGGCAGCGGGCAGCGGCAGCCAGCGCAGCAGCGTGCCGTACAGATGCTCGGGGTTGACCGGTTTGGCCACGTGGTCGTTCATGCCGGCGTCCAGGCAGGCCTGGCGATCCTCGCCGAAGGCGTTGGCCGTCATCGCGACGATGGGCAGGCCCTTGCCGAGCTGGTCGCGGATCGCCCGCGTCGCCGCCAGGCCGTCCAGCTCCGGCATCTGCACGTCCATCAGCACCAGGTCGTAGGGTCGTGTCAGCGCCATGTCGACCGCCCGCTGGCCATCCCCCGCCGTCTCGACGACCAGGCCGCACGCGCGCAGCAACTCGCCCGCCACCTCCTGGTTCACCAGGTTGTCCTCGGCCAGCAGCACGCGCTGACCGGCGTGGCGCCGGGCCAGCAAGGCCTCGCTCTGCCCGGTGGGCAGCGGGGCGGCGCCACCCTGGCTGCGGCCGCGCAGCACCCGCATCAGCGTGTCGTTGAGCGACGAGGCGGTGATCGGCTTGACCAGCACCGCGTCGCACTGCGCGCTGCGCGCCTGCTGCCACATCTGCGGTTCGTCGAAGGCAGTCACCAGGACGCTGGGCGGCATGCCCTCGCCCAGGCTGCCGCGCAGCTGGCGCAGGGTCTCGATGCCGTCGAGTCCCGGCATGCGCCAGTCGACCAGCATCACGTCGTAGACCCGGCCGGCGGCGACCTCAACGGCCATGCGCTGCAGCGCCGCGTCGCCGCTGGGGCAGGCGTCGACGGCCAGTCCCAGCGCCTCCAGCCGTTCGCGCAGCACGCTCAGCGCCTCGGGCAGGTCGTCGGCCAGCAGGGCGCGCAGGCCCGACAGCGCGATCGGCCCCGCGCGGTCGCCGGCCTCGGCGGCCCGCCCCAGCCAGGCGGTGAACCAGAAGCGGCTGCCGACGCCGGGTTCGCTGGTGACGCCGGCCTCGCCGCCCATCATCATCGCGAGATGCCGGGTCAGCGCCAGCCCCAGGCCGGTGCCGCCATGGCGCCGGGTGTTGGAGGTGTCGGCCTGCTCGAAGGCGGTGAACAGCAAGGCCTGCTGTTCCGGTGCGATGCCGGGCCCGGTGTCCTGGACCTCGAAGCGTACGCGCAACTGATCGCCCTGCTCCTTCAGCAGTTCGCCGCGCAGGCGCACCCAGCCCTGCTCGGTGAACTTGACCGCGTTGGACAGCAGGTTGATCAGCGCCTGCGACAGCCGGGTCGGGTCGCCGCGCAGCCGGTTGGGCAGGTGGTCGGTGTCGACGATCAGCTCCAGGCCCTTGTCGCGCGCCCGGGCGCTGACCATCTCGAAGGCGCGCGAGAGCAGCCCGTCGAGCGAGAACTCGGTGTTCTCGAGCACCATCTTGCCGGCCTCGATCTTGGACAGGTCCAGGATGTCGTTGATCACCTGCAGCAGATGGTGGGCCGCGTCGTCCACCTTGCCCAGGCGCTCGCGCTGCAGCGTGTCGCGGGTGTCGCGCGCCATCAGGTGGGTCAGGCCGATGATCGCGTTCATCGGCGTGCGGATCTCGTGGCTCATGTTGGCGAGAAAGGCGCTCTTGGCCTGGTTCGCGGCGTCGGCCAGCTCGGCGCGCCGGGCCAGTTCGGCCTGCATCTCGGCGATCTGCTGTTCGCGGGCCTCGCGCTCGCGGTTGTCGACCAGGGTCGCGCGGCTGGAGACGAAATTGCCGTCGGCGTCGCACACCATGTCGGCGCTGACCAGCGCCGGCAGCGCCTGGCCATCGCGGCAGCGGAACACGAAGGCCCGGTCGCGCACCCGGCCGGTCTGGCTGAACTGCGCGAAACATTCGTGCACCGCCTCCTGGCTGGCTGGCGTCATGAAGGCGTCGATCGGCTGGCCCAGCATGTCCTCGCGGGCATAGCCGAGCAAGCCCAGCGCGGTGTCGTTGATCTCGATGATGCGGCGCGTGGGGTCGACCGAGAAGTAGCCGCAGGGCGCGTGGTTGTACAGATCGGCGACGGCGGCCGAGCGCTGCGCCAACCGCTGGTTGGCCGCGGCCAGGTCCTGGGTGCGCTGGGCGACCTCGGCCTCCAGCCGGGCGCGGTACTGGTGCAGCTCGCGCCGGGCCTGGCGCTGCAAGGTGATGTCCATCACCTTGCCGATGAAATGGGGTTCGCCACCCACCGTCACGCGGGCGCCGAAATACAGGATGTCGATCACCTCGCCGGAACGACGCCGAAACTGGGCTTCGACGCCGCGCACGATGCCGGCGCCGCGCAAGGCGTCCAGCACCCGGGCGCGCTCCAGGGGTTCGACCCACATGCCGATGTCGACCCCGGTCTTGCCCAGCAACTCGTCGCGGGGCCAGCCCAACATCTGCGCGAAGGCCGGGTTCAGGTCGACGAAGCGGCCATCGGCCAGCCGGGCGATGACGACGCCCATCGGGCTGTTCTGGAAGACCACCGAGAAGCGCTCGTGGGCTTCGCGCAGCGCGTGCTCGGCCCGCTTGCGCTCGGTGACGTCCTCGGACGAGATCATGATGCCGCCGATCTCGCCCTGCTCGTCGGTCCATGGCACCACCGTCCAGCTCAGCGACCGCTGGCTGCTGTCGGCGCGCGTCCAGGTGTCCTCGTCGCTGCTCTGGCTGACGCCGGACAGGCCCAGGCGATGGGTCTCGCGCCAGCGCTGCGGCAGGTCGGGCAGCACGTCGTAGTGGTTCAGGCCGATCAGGCTGTCATGCCCGCGCCCGAAGTGCTGCAGCCAGCGCTGGCTGGTGGCCAGGTAATTCATGTCGCGGTCGAACATCGCGATCGCGTGCGGCGCCTGCTGCACGAAGGCGCGCATCTGAGCCTGCGAGCGGCGCAGCCGCTCCTCGGCGCGCTTGCGCTCGCTGATGTCGCGGTGCACGGCCATCAGGCCTTGCGTGCGGCCATCGGCGGAGGTCAGGCGCACGCCGCGCGACTCGGTCCAGATCTCGTGGCCGTCCTGGTGGCGCAGGCGCAATTCGACCGCATCGCGCGGGCCGTTGGCCGCGCTGTTGAACAGGCGCTCGCTCTGCGCCGTGAAATCGCGGGGGTCGGCGAACAGAAACTCGGTGCTGCGCCCGATCACGGCCTCGGCGGGGTAGCCGAACAGGTCGGTGAAGGCCGGGTTGACGCGCAGGATGCGCCGTTCCGGGCTGCCCAGGATCAGCGCGTCGGGCAGTTCCACGAACATGGCCTCGAAGCCGGCCTCGCTGCGGCGGCGCTCGGTCTGCGCGCTGTCGGTTTCGCGGCGGGCCTCGCTCGCCTCGGCCAGCAGCCGGCGCTGCACCAGCCGGCCGGCGGTCAGCATCAGGGCCATCACCGCCGCGATCAGCATCGCCGCTGGCGTCGTGAAGGCGCCGGGGTAGCTCAGTTTCGCCAGCGCCACCGAGACCAGCAGCACCAGCAGCGCGGTGCGCAGACGGCTGACCATCAGCGCGAAGATGAACGGGATCCAGAACCCCTGCGGCACCGAGGCGGGCAAAAAGGCCCGCGGGTCGAATGCGAACGGGATCGCCAGCGTCATCGCCAGCACCGTGGCGCTGGCCGCCCGGTCATGGCCGCGCGCATACAGCCCGGCCATCGCCAGCATGCAGACCGCCAGCAGGCCCAGCACCAGCCGGCGGTGACCCCACAGCCCGGGGTAGGCGTCAAGGATGGAACCGCGAGGGGGCTCGCCGACCAGGCCCGGCAGTGTCGTCGCGAGAAACAGCAGCGCCACCGCGCACATCACCGCCATCGTGATGTGGCGGGGGGTCCAACGACTCATTGCCAATCTTGTTCTCCCCTCGCACGTGACCGTGCCGTGGTCGAGCCATTCTAGGCAGGCGCAGGCCGCGCGTGTCAGCCCGGGGTTTCATCCAGTCGCCGCAGCTTGATCTTGCGGCCCTTCATGTGGCCGGCACCCAGGCGTTGGAGCGCCTCGTCGGCGATCGCCGCGTCGACCGCGACATAGGTGTGGAAGTCGGTCACCTTGATCTTGCCGATCTGGCTGGCGGCGAAGCCGGCCTCGCCGGTGCAGGCGCCCAGCACGTCGCCCGGCCGGATCTTGTCCTTGCGTCCGCCCAGGATCTGCAGCGTCACCATGGGCGGGCGCAGCGGGCCGCCGGGCGCGGGCTTCAGATCGGCCAACTTCTGCCACGGGAACTCGCGGCCCTGGGCCAGCTCGATGCGGCCGATGCGGCCCATCTCGTCCAGGCTCGCCAGGTTCAGCGCCAGGCCGTCCTGGCCGGCGCGGCCGGTGCGGCCGATGCGGTGCACATGCTGCTCGACGTCGGGCGTGACGTCGACGTTGATCACCGCCTCCAGGCGCTCGATGTCCAGCCCGCGCGCCGCCACGTCGGTGGCCACCAGCACGCTGACGCTGCGCTGCGCGAAGCGGATCAGCACCTGGTCGCGCTCGCGCTGCTCCAGGTCGCCGTGCAGCGCCAGCGCGACGAAGCCCTGCGCCGTCAGCACGTCCACCAGGTCGCGGCACTGCTGCTTGGTGTTGCAGAAGGCGATCGAGCTTTCGGGCCGGAAGTGGTTCAGCAGCGTGGCCACCGCGTGCAGGCGCTCGGTCTCGGTCACTTCGAAGGCGATCTGCCGGGTGGCGCCTGCGGCGGCGTCGGGCGTGCCGGCCGCCACCGCCGGCGCGGCCACGGTCAGCGTCAGCGGCTGGCGCAGGAAGCGCGCCGCCAGCGTCGCGATGCCTTCGGGGTAGGTGGCCGAAAACAGCAGCGTCTGGCGCTGCACCGGACACTGTTTGACGAGGCTCGTCATGTCATCGATGAAGCCCATGTCCAGCATGCGGTCGGCTTCGTCGAACACCAGCGTGTTCAAGGCCGCCAGCGACAGACTGCCCTTGTCCAGATGGTCCATCAGCCGGCCGGGCGTGCCGACGACGAGGTGGGCGCCATGGGCCAGGCTCTCGCGCTGCGGCCTCATCGGCGCGCCGCCGCACAGGCTGAGGATCTTGACGTTGCCGGCGGCGCGGGCCAGCCGGCGCAGCTCCTCGGCCACCTGGTCGGCCAGCTCGCGCGTCGGGCACAGCACCAGCGCCTGCACCTGCCACAGCGCCGGATCGAGGCGGTTCAGCAGGGCCAGGCCGAAGGCCGCCGTCTTGCCGCTGCCGGTGGGGGCCTGCACGATCAGGTCGCGACCCGACAGCGCGGCCGGCAGGCTGGCCGCCTGCACTGGCGTCATGCGCTCGTAGCCCAGCTGGGCCAGGTTGGCCTGGGTGGCCGGCGACAGCGGCAGGTGGGAAAAGGCGAGCGGCGAGGCGGGGGCGGTGGAGGCTGTCATCGGCGGATTATCCGGGCCGCCGCCGCGCCGCAGGGGGACTATCGGCCCTGCAGCTGCTTCTTCAGCGCCAGGCCCACGCCATGGTTGACGAACTGGTAGGTGGCGACCTGCTTCAGGTCCACGTCGCCGGCTTTGTAAAGGCCGGCACGCACCATCTTGTCGTAGAAGTCTCGGACCCGCTCGGGTTTCATCGCGCCGATGCCCATCGTCAGGCTGTCGCCGCTGTCGACCACGCCCAGCGATTTCATCAGCGCGACCGACTGGTCGATCGTGGCCTGGTCCATCTCGGGGTTGTCGCGCCGGATCATCGCGTCGGCGGCGCGGCGGTCGCCGTAGAGGTAGTTCACCCAGCCGATGATGGACGCGTCGACGAAGCGCTGGACCCGGTCCGGCCGCTTCTTCACCGTCTCGGTCCGCGCCACCACGGTCGTGCTGTAGGTGCTGTAGCCATGGTCGGCCAGCAGGAAGACCTCGGGCGTGAAGCCGCCTTGCCGGGCGATGCTGATCGGCTCCTCGACCGCGTAGCCCTGCTGCACGCTGCGGGCGTCGGCCAGGAACGGGCCGAGGTTGTAGTTGTAGGGGCGCAGCTGCTCGTCCCGGAAGCCGTGGTCGGCCTTCAGCCACGCCCACCACGAGTACTGCGCGTCCTTGGCGATGAAGGCCACCGGTGCGCGGGCCAGGTCGGCGAAGGTCTTGTAGCCCTGGCCGGGATGGGCCATCAACGCCTGCGGGTCCTTCTGGAACAGGCTGGCGACGACGACCACCGGCACGCCGTTCTTGACGTCGTCGAAGCTGTGCAACAGGTTGCCGGTCATCAGGAAATCGATCTTGCCGGCGGCCAGCAGCGGCCGGTTGTTGACCTGCGGGCCACCGGGCCGGATCTGCACCGCCAGGCCGTACCTGGCGTAGGTGCCGTCGGCCAGCGCCTGGTAGAAGCCGCCGTGCGCGGCCTGCGCCTTCCAGTTGGTGGCGAAGACCACCGGGTCGGCGGCCGGTGCCGCGCCGGCCGTGGCGCCGGCCCAGGCCAGCAGGGCGCCGAGCAGCGTCTTCATCATCTTGCGTCGTTGCCGCTTGGCCATCGCATCGCCTTTCCGAACCTGTGGACCGGCGCATGGTAGCGGCGCCCCGCAGGCTGCGCCGCAGCAGGGCCTTGGCGCCCGGCGGCTCAGCGCGGCTCGCTCCCGTGCCAGCCGCGCAGCAGGCGGCGCGACAAGGCCTCGAACAGCAGATGGATCGCGACGCCGGTCAAGGACACCAGCAGCAGCGCGGCGAACATCTTCGGGATCTCGGTGCGGAACGCGGCCTCCAGGATGCGCGAGGCCAGGCCGGTGTTGCGCCCGGCCGCGCCGGCGGTGAACTCGGCCACCACCGCGCCGATCAGCGCCAGCCCGCCGGCCACCTTCATGCCGGCCAGGAAGTAGGGCAGCGCCGAGGGCACCAGCAAAAAGCGCAGTGTCTGCCAGCGGCTGGCGCGGTACAGGCGGAACAGCTCGGCCAGCCCGGCATCGGCGCTGCGCAGGCCGGCCAGCGTGCTCGCCAGCACCGGAAAGAAGGCGACGATCCAGGCACAGATCAGCACCGTCGCGGTGGCGCTGTCGGTGAGGATCATGATCAGCGGCGCCACCGCGATGACGGGCGTGACCTGCAGCACCACGGCGAACGGCGTCAGGCTCCACTCCAGCCACGGCGACAGCGCGAACAGCGCCGCCAGGCCCACGCCGCCCAGGGTGGCCAACCCCAGCGCCGCGAAGGTGATGCGCACGGTGACCCACCAGCTCTGCATCAGCGAGCCGAAGTTGGCCCACAACGTCTGCAGCACCAACCCGGGTCCGGGCAGCAGATAGGGCGGAATGGCCCAGGCGCGCACGGCTCCTTCCCAGACCGCGACGAACAGCAGCACGGCCAGCACCGGCGCGACCCCGCGGCCGCGCGGCGCCGGCCGCCCGGCTTCAGCCAAGCACCGACTCCGCGGCCGTGCGGGCCAGCGCCTCGGAGACCTGCGCGCAGGCCGCGACGAACGCGGCGCTGCTGCGGAAGGCCGGCGGGCGAGGATGCGGCGCGTCGATCGCGATCTCGGCGATCACGCGGCCCGGCCGCGCGCCCATCACCAGCACCCGCTGGCTCAGGAACACCGCCTCGTAGACGCTGTGGGTGACGAACACCGCCGTGAAGGACGGAGCTGCCGCGCCGGCCGGCCGCCACAGCTGCAGCAGCGTCTCGTTGAGCGCGAAGCGGGTGATCTCGTCGAGCGCGGCAAAGGGCTCGTCGAGCAGCAGCAGCGACGGCGAGGTCACCAGCGCCCGGGCCATCGCGGCGCGCATCTTCATGCCGCCCGAAAGCTCGCGCGGCGCGCTCTGCGCGAACTCGGCCAGGCCCACGGTGGCCAGCGCCGCGCGAGCCCGCTCAGCGCGATGCTCGGCGCTCACGCCGCCCTGCAGCCGCAGCGGCAGCTCGACGTTGGTCGCCACATCGGCCCAGGGCATCAGGGTCGGCTCCTGGAACACGAAGCCGGTGCCGCCCAGCGGCGCGCGGGCGACTTCACCGTCGCGCAGCACCTCGCCGGCGGTGGCGCGGTCCAGCCCGGCCATCAGCCGCAGCACCGAGCTCTTGCCGCACCCCGACGGGCCCAGCAGGCTGACAAATTCACCGGGGGCGACGCACAGGTTCAAGTCCTGCAGCGCCATCAGGCCGGTCTCGTAGCGGCGATCCACCGCTTTCAGTTCGATCAAAGGTTGAGACTTCACGGGGCGCAACTGTAGCGCGGGCGCGGCAGCGGTCCGCCGGAGGCCGCCGTCACGCCAGCCGGTAGCTCAGCGCCCAGTAGTGATCGAAGGCGTGCCACTGCGCGTCGCGGGCGCGCGGTCCCAGCCGCGCGAGGGCGTCGGCGGCGGCGGGGAAATTCTTCAGCACTTCGTGCGTCGAACCATCGCCCAGCCGACGCTGCTGGTAGGTGTTGCCGGCCTCGTCCTGGCGGCTCAGCGGCGTCGAGCTGCCGGCGACGTAGGCGTTGTCCAGGTGCAGCAGCACCGCGCCCGCCGGCAGCCTGGCGTGCAGCGTCGCCAGCCACGCGTCCAGCCGCTGCCGCGGCACATGGCTCCACCAGCAGCCGCTGAAGGCGGCGTCGAAGCGCCGGTCGTCCAGGCCCGCCAGCGTGTAGGCGTCGACGCGGGCGAACGCCACGCTGCGCGGCAGCGCCTTGGCGCGCGCCACCGCCATCGTCTCGTCGTTCAGGTCGGTGGCGCACCAATGCGCGGCGTCGCGCGCGCCATGCGGCGTCCACCAGCCGGTGCCGCAGGCCACTTCGAGCACCCGGCGGCCCGCGAACCAGGCCGGCAACCAGGCCTCGATGCGGCGCAGGTCGGGCTGGCGTTCGGGCTTGCGATAGATGGCTTCGTACTCGGGGGCGCGCTGCGCGTAGTAGGCGCGCATCGATTCGGGCGTGGCGGTGCCGGGCGCCGCTGCTGTCGCGTTCGGGTCGTCCTGCATGGGTCTCCTCCGGGTCCGCCGCAGACCGTTCCGCGCTGCGGGGTCGGCGGCCACTGTAGCGCGAGGGGCCCGCGTGGCAACATGGCCGGCCCTGTCTGACGCCGGCCGCCGCGCCGGCCCGTGCCCATGTTGATCGGTACCTTGTTCGCGCTCGTCGCCGGCCTGATGTGGGGCCTGGTCTTCATCGGCCCGCTGCTGCTGGCCGATTACCCGGCGGTGCTGCTGAGTTTCGGCCGCTACCTGGCCTTCGGCCTGATCGCGCTGCCGCTGGGCTGGCTCGACCGCGACGCGCTGCGCCAGCTCAGCCGGGCCGACTGGATCGAGGCGCTGAAGCTCTCGCTGGTGGGCAACGTCGTGTACTACCTGTGCCTGTCGGCGGCGATCCAGCGCGCCGGCGCGCCGTTGCCGACGATGATCATCGGCACGCTGCCGGTGGTGATCGCGATCACCTCCAACCTGCGCGACGCGCAGCGCGACGGCCGCCTGCCCTGGCTGCGGCTGGCGCCGTCGCTGGCGCTGATCGCCGCCGGCATCGCGCTGGTCAACCGGGTGGAGCTGCAGCAGCTGCGCGCCGACCCGCACGCCGACCTGCGACGCTATGCGCTGGGCGCGCTGCTGGCGCTGGGCGCGGTGGTCTGCTGGACCTGGTACCCGCTCCGCAATGCCGACTGGCTGCGCGCCCATGCCGGGCGCCAGCCGCGCAGCTGGGCGACCGCCCAGGGCCTGGCCACGCTGCCGCTGGCGGTCGTCGGATTCGGCGCCACCTGGTTCGTCTTCGGCGCCACCGGCGCGCCGTGGGCGATGCCCTTCGGCCCGCGTCCGCTGGCCTTCGTCGGCCTGATGTTCGCGATCGGCCTGCTGTCGTCGTGGCTGGGCACGCTGTGCTGGAACGAGGCCAGCCAGCGCCTGCCCACCACGCTGGCCGGCCAGCTGATCGTCTTCGAGACGCTGTCGGCGCTGGCCTATGCGTTCGCGCTGCGCGGCCAGTGGCCGACGCCGCCGACGCTGGCCGGCGTCGCCTTGCTGGTGGCCGGCGTGATCTGGGCGCTGCGGGTGGACCCCGAACCGGTGGCGGCCGAGGGACATCCGAACTGAGCGCGCGGTGCGTGCCGGCGACGGCGGCAGAATGACGACGCCGAGGCGACCCGGTCTCTGGACGGAGCGCAAGCGCCATGACGATGAACGACCTGCTCGACCCTTCGCTCGATGCCTCCTTCAAGGGCTACCCGGCCGCAGCGCCGCCGCTGCGCCGCTCTCAGCTCGCGGACCAGCGCTGGAACCTGCTGGCGGGCGACCTGCCGCTGCCGCTGGCGGTGATCCGGCGCGAGCCGCTGCAGCACAACCTGGGCTGGCTGCAGCGGCATGCCGACGCCGCCGGCATCGCGCTGGCGCCGCATGGCAAGACGACGATGTCGCCGCAGCTGTTTCGCCAGCAGATCGAGGCCGGCGCCTGGGGGCTGAGCTTCGCCAGCGTGCACCAACTCGCGCTGGGCGTGGCGGCCGGCGTGCGGCGCGCGCTGATCGCCAACCAGGTGCTGCAGCGCGACGACCTGGCGCGGCTCGCCGCGCTGCAGGCCGCGCATCCGGGACTGCAGGTGGCCTTTCTGCTCGATTCGCAGGCCCAACTGGCCGCGATCGAGGCGGCGGCCCAGCCGCTGGCCTTCGACGTGCTGATCGAGCTGGGCCTGCCCGGCGGGCGCACCGGTTGCCGCGATGCGGACCAGGCGCTCGCGCTGGCCCGCGCGGCCCATGCCAGCGCGGCGGTGCGGCTGGCGGGAGTCGAGGCGTACGAGGGTTTGTGGGGCAGCGGCGACAGCGCCGCCGACACCGCGCTGGTGCAGGGCCTGATGCAGCGCCTGCACACGCTGGCGGCGCAGTGCGACGACGAAGACCTGTTCGACACCGCCGAGGTGCTGGTCAGCGCCGGTGGCTCGGCGCTGTTCGACCAGGTCTCCCGGGCCCTGCGCCCGCGACTGCGCAAGCCGGTGCAAGGGCTGCTGCGCTCGGGCTGCTATGTGACGCACGACGACGGCTTCTATCGCCGCATGGTGCACGTGGCCAACCAGCGCATGGGTTGCAGCGATGCGCAGGGCCTGCGCGCGGCGCTGCAGGTGTGGACGCTGGTGCAGTCCTGCCCCGAGCCGGGCCTGGCGATCCTGAACGCCGGCAAGCGCGACCTGGGCATCGACATGGGGTTGCCGGTGCCGGTGGGTTTCTGCGCCGCCGGCGACCGCCAGGCGCAGGCCGCGCCCGCGGCCTGGACGATCGGCGCGATCAACGACCAGCACGCCTACCTGCGCTGGGACGCCGCGGTGCAGGGGCCGGGCACGCCGGTGCCGCAGGTGGGCGACCGCGTGGCCTTGGGCATCTCGCACCCCTGCACCACCTTCGACAAGTGGCGCTGGATGCCGGTGGTGGACGAGGCGTTGACCGTGGTCGACGCGATCACGACCCATTTCTGAACGCCCCGCGGCCCGTGCCGCTCAGGGACCGGGTTCGCTCAGGCGCCACCACCACACCGCCAGGCCCGTGGCGCCGCCGGCCAGCGTCGCCAGCGAGGGCATCAGCAGGCCGGCGTCCCAGCCGGTCGCGGCCACCAGCCAGGGCAGCGCCCGGGTCGCCAGGGCGCCGGCGGCGAAAGCCAGGCCGACGCCCCACATCAAGGTCTCGCGTCGCAGCCTCAGGTAGCCGGCGCGCACCTGCTGGGTCTGGCGCGCATGCTCGGCCTCCAGCGCCGCGCGCTGGGCGGCCAGGTCGCGCAGGCCGTCCTGCTGCATCGCGGCCATCAGCCGCCAGCGCAGCTCCGGTGGCGCGCCAGGCGGCGCCAGCGCGCGGCGCAGCGCGAGGTCGAGGGCCTGCTCGGCGCGGGCGTCCGGGGCCGGCGAAAACGGGTCGGGGGGCTGCGTCATGGCCAGGTCCTTTCGATCAGCTCAACCACCGGCGCGGGTCCGCCAGCCCCTGGGCGTGCAAGGCCTGCAGCAGCGCGGCGCGGGCGCGGTGGAGATGGGTTTTCACGGTGCCTTCGGGCAGGCCCAGCATGGCGGCGGTCTCCTGCACCGAGCATTGCTCGAAGTAGAACGCGGTGATGCACTGGCGCTGCGCCTCGGGCAAGGCCGCCACCAGGGCGCGCACGGCCTGGCGGTCGTCGCCCCCGGCGGCGGCCGGTGCCGCCACCTGGCCGGCTTCGTGCTCGACCTCGGGCAGGCTCAGCGAGGCGGCCTGCGGCGGGCGGGAAGCCAGCAGCGTCAGGCAGCGGTTGCGCGTGATCGCATAGATCCAGGTCGACAAGGCCGCCGTCGCGGGCTCGAAGCGGGCCAGCGCGCGCCAGACCCGCAGCAGGCTGTCCTGGGCCGCGTCCTGTGCCGCCGCGGGGTCGCGCAACAGCGTCAGGCACAGGCGATAGACCTTGGCCTCGTAGCGCGGCACCAGGGCTTCGAACGCCGCCTGCCGGTCGCCGCAGGCCAGCAACGCCAGCAGGTCGGCGTCGCGCTGGGCGGCGGCGGCGGAGGCGATGGCCTCGGCCGCGGGCGGCAGGTCGGAGTTCATGGGGCTTGATACCGCCGGGGCGCGCGCCGGTTTCAGGCCCGCGAGAAAAAGTTTTCCCGGTCGCCCTGAAACCCGGCGGCGCCGGGGGCGGTATCAAGCGGCATCGACCACCTCATCCCAGGAGCCTTCCATGGACGATCTCAGACATCTGCTGCCGGTGTTCATTCCCATCATCGCGATTGTGATGGGCATCAGCGTGCCTCTGGTGTGGATGGTGCTGTCCTTCAAGCGCAAGCAGTTGCTGCTGGAGCAGAACCACAAGGAGCGGCTGGCGGCGATCGAGCGCGGCATCGAGCTGCCGCCGATCCCGGCCGAGGTGCTGCAGGACGAGCGCTGGCGCGGCCCCGCCGGCCGGGGCCGCTGGCTGGACTCGCCGGCGCGGCAGTTGCGCACGGGCTTGTTCTGGCTGTTCGTCGGCGTGGCCCTCGGCGCCGCGCTGTGGGTCCGCCGGGGCAGCGATGCCGCGGTCTGGGCGCTGATCCCGGTCGCCGGCGGCCTGGCCAAGCTGCTGAGCTATGCGCTCAGCCCGCGCCCGCCCGCGACCGGCAACGGCGAACCGGATTGACCGGGGCGACGATGCCGCGCGGCCGTCGGCACGGGGCCGTGCCGGCCGCTCACGGGGCCGGACGACGCGGGGCCAGCAGCTTGTCGACCCGTGCCTGCGCCCGGTTGTTGACCAGCGCGCGTTCGAGGAAGTTGGAGTCGTCCAGCAATTGCGCGCCCTCGGCCTGGCAGTCGGCGGAGAGCTGGCGCAGGACGCTGGCGCGCTGTTTGAGCTGCTCCTGCTCGGCCTCGGCCAGCAAGGTGTCCGCCTGGGGCTTGCGCAGGCCTTGCTTGTAGGCGGTGCCGATGAAGGCGAAGCCGAGCGCGGTCAGGCGGACCATGTCAGGTCGCACCGCCGTGTCGCCGGCCTGGTAGCGCGCGGCCAGCTCGACCACGTCCTGCTTCATCACGGCCACGCAGGCCGACGCATGTCGATAGGAGGCCAGCGACGTGCCGTCGTCGGCCTGCGCCGGCCGCGTCGCGCCCGGTGCCAGGGTGGCGGCGAGCGCGGCGGCGATGCCGAGACGGGTCAGGAAGGCGTGGGCCATGCAGGAGTCAACGGCGCGGGCCGCGAAAAGGGAGACAGGGACGAGCCGGGCGCCATTGTCATCCTGTACCGGGACCCGCGCCCGGCGGCCCTAAACTCGCCGCTCCCGCCGGCCGCGCCGGCACTTGAGCTCACGCCATGAACCGCAGAACCCTGATCTGCGCGGCCGCGCTGGCCGCCAGCACCTTCGCCGTCCCGTTGCGCACGGCGCAGGCCCAGACGCCGTGGCCGACGCAGGCGGTGCATCTCATCGTGCCCGCGCCGGCCGGCAGCTCGCTCGACGTGGTGGCGCGCCTGCTCAGCGACCGGCTCAAGGTCCGCTGGGGCCAGCCGGTGCTGGTCGAGAACAAACCGGGCGCCGGTGGCATGCTGGGCACCGACATGGTGGCCAAGGCCGCCCCCGACGGCCAGACGATGGTGCTGTCGTTTAACGGGCCGATCGCCTTCGCCCCCGACCTCTATCGCAAGATGGCCTACGACCCGGCCAGGGACTTGCAGCCGGTGGTGATGACGACCTCGCAGCCCAACGTGCTGGCGGTCAACGCGCAGCTGCCGGTCAGGACGCTGCCCGAGTTCATCGCCTGGGCGCGGGCGAAGAAGGGCGGCATGAACTACGCGTCGCTGGGCAACGGCAGCTCGGCCCACCTGACGATGGCGCTGCTGCTGTCCGAGATCGGCGCGCAAGGCACCCACATCCCGTACAACGGCTCGCCGCCGGCCGCGATGGCCGTGGCCCAGGGCGATGCGGATGCGACGTTCATGGTCGCCCCGGCGCTGATGCCGCTGGTGCGCAGCCACAAGATCCGGCTGCTGGCGGTGAGCAGCGCCCAACGCCCCGACAGCCTGAAGGCCTTGCCGACCTTGGCCTCGGCCGGCCTGAAGATCGACTCGCTGGCCTGGAACGGCCTGTTCGTGCCCACCGGCACGCCGGCCGCGGTGATCGACAGGATCAACGCCGACGTGAACGCGGCGCTGGCCGACCCGTCGGTCAAGACCGTGCTGGATGCCCAGGGCATGACGGCGGTGGGCGGCAGCGCGGCGGCGTTCCGCAGCGTGGTCGCCAGCGACCGCGAGCGCTGGGGCGCGGTGATCCGCCGCATCGGCGTGCAGCTCGACTGAGGGCCTTCAGCGCGGCGCGGCCAGCGCCCAGCGACCCTGGTCATCCGGCGCAGCGCGGCCGTCGTGCTGCAGCTTCAGCAGGTGCGCGCCGAGCGAGCGCAGCGCCAACGCGTGGCGGGCGGCCGGCACGTCGCCGTAGACCTGGGGCAGCAGGCTTTCGGCGGCGCGCGGGCCGCCGGCCTGCAGCGCGTCCACCACCTTCGCCTCGCGCGCCAGGCGGTGCGCGATCAGGCGGCGCAGCTCGTCGTTCGGCCGGTCCATCAGGAAGCCGTGGCCGGGGGCCAGCCAGTCCAGCTCCAGCGTCAACAGGCGCTGCAGCGAGGCCAGGTAGTCGGCCATGTCGCCGTCGGGCGGGTTGATCACCACGGTCGAGCCCTGCATCACGTGGTCGCCGGTGAACAGCAGGCGCTCTTCCTCCAGCAGCCAGCAGACATGGTTTGACGCGTGGCCCGGCGTGGCCACCGCGCGCAGCGTGCAGCCGGTGCCCAGCGCGATGCGTTCGCCGTCGGCCGGGGCGTGCGCGGGGGCGAACCCCGCGTCCTGCCACTCGGCGTGCGCCGCGCGGCAGCCGATCACCGGCGCGCCGGTCAGCTGCTGCAGGCGGGCGGCGGCGGGCGAATGATCCTTGTGGGTGTGGGTGACCAGGATGCGGCTGATGCGCGCCGGCGCCGCGGCGGCCAGCACGGCGTGCAGATGGGCCTCGGTGTGCTCGTCGGCCGGGCCGGGGTCGAGCACCGCGACCTCGCCGCTGCCCGGCGCGCCGATCAGGTAGGTGTTGGTGCCCGGCCCGGTCATCACCGAGCCGTTGTTGCAGGTGATGCGCCGCACCCGCTCGGACAAGGCCACGACGCGCAGCGCCTGCAGGTCGATGTGCACGTCGCCGCGGCCGGCGGGGTCGAGCCGGCGGATCTCGGCGTAGGCCCATTCGTCGGGCAGCACCGGGCGCACGCCGCGCACGTCGCGGCCCAGACGCGGCATGACGCGAGGCGGGTGGCGGCGCGCGGCCGCGTCGTCGAGGATCTGCTGCACGCTGGCGAAGCGGCCCAGGTCCTGCAGCGTGCGGCGGGTCACCGGCAGCAGCTTCAGGCGCGCCGCGGCGTCCAGCGCGGCCGCCGGGGTCAGCCAGGCCAGCTCCAGCGCCTCGCCCTCGTCGGCCCGCGGCACCTGGCCCGCGGGCGCACGGGCGACGTAGAAGCGGGTGTCGAAGCGCTTGGGCAGGCCGGGCGGCGTCAGCCAGTGGCTGTGATAGACCAGCTCGGCGACCGCCAGGCGCAGCGCACGGCGCTCGCACAGCGCGGCGAAATCGTCGCCGGTCACGGTCAGGCTCTGCTCGGCCAGCGCCGCGTCGACCTGGCCCTGGGCGAACAGCAGGCCGACTTCCTCGAAGCATTCGCGCACCGCCGCGACGCTGTAGGCCAGGCCGCCCACGGGCAGGCCCAGGCGGGCGCTGGCGCGCAGGTCGTCATCGCCGTCGCAGCGCGCCTCCAGGCGGCCATCGACCGGGTCCAGCACCCCGCCGGGAAAGACCCAGACGCCGCTGCGCAGGTCGCCGTCGCGTTCGGCTCGGCGCAGCATCAGCACCTCGGGGCCGGGTGTGCCGTCGCGCAGCACGATCACGCTGGCGGCCTTGCGCGCGCCGATGCTGTCCGGGTCGTGGGAGGTCATGGTCGGGGGGTCATCCTTCGGTTTGCAGTGCAGCGCCGCCGGCCAGCAGCGCATCGATTTCGGGGGCTGCCAGGCCGGCTTCGGCCAGCAGTTCGCGGGTGTGCTGGCCGGGCCAGGGGGCCGGACGCGGGGCGGCGGTCGGGCTGCGGTCGAAGCGCGGCGCCGGCGCCGGCTGGACCACGCCGTCCACCGCCACGTAGGCGTCGCGGGCCCGGGCGTGGGCGTGGGCGGGGGCCTCGTCCAGGCTCAGCACCGGCGCGACGCAGGCGTCGCTGCCGTCCAGCTGCGCGCACCAGGCGTCGCGGCTGCGCTGGCGAAACAGCGCCGCCAGCGCCGCGCGCATCTCGGGCCACAGCGCGCGATCGTGCTGGCCGCGCACGAAGCGCTCGTCCAGCCCGATGCGCCGCGCCAGCTCGGCGAAGAACTTGGGTTCCAGCGCGCCGACGGCCAGCCAGCGCCCGTCGGCCGTCTCGTAGGTGGCGTAGAACGGGGCGCCGCCGTCGAGCAGGTTGGCACCGCGCTGGCGGGCGTCCCAGCCGCCGGCGGCGGCCAGGCCGTGAAAGATCGACATCAGCGAGGCCGCGCCGTCCACCATCGCCGCGTCCACCACCTGGCCGCGGCCGGAACGCTGGCGCTCGAACAGCGCGGCCAGCAGGCCGAAGGCCAGGTAGAGCGCGCCGCCGCCGTAGTCGCCCACCAGGTTCAGCGGCGGCAGTGGGGCGTCGCCCGCCGCGCCGATGGCGTGCAGCGCGCCGCTCAGCGCGATGTAGTTGAGATCGTGCCCGGCGGCGGCGGCCAGCGGGCCGGTCTGGCCGAAGCCGGTCATGCGGCCATAGACCAGGCCGGCGTGGCGGGCGTGGCACACGGCCGGGCCCAGCCCCAGGCGCTCGGCGACGCCGGGGCGCCAGCCCTCGATCAGCAGGTCGGCGGTGTCGATCAGCCGCAGCGCGGCGTCGCGGCCGGCGGCCGACTTCAGGTCCAGCGCCACCGAACGGCGGCTGCGCGAGGTGACGTCGAAGCGCGGCGCCAGCGGCACGCCCAGGCCGCTGGCTTCGAGCCGGTCGATGCGCAGCACGTCCGCGCCCAGGTCGGCCAGCAGCATCGCGCACATCGGTCCGGGGCCGATGCTCGCCAGCTCGATCACGCGCAATCCGTTCAATGGGCCCATCGGTCGGTGTCTCGGTCACAGGGAGCGCCAGTCTACGGAATGTCGGCGGGCACGGTGTCCAAGGGGATGTCGGCCGGGCGGGCCCCTACACTGGCCGGGGCCGGCGCCTCGTGCGTTGGCGGCAAGAAGTCCTCCACCTCGTCCGTTCCTGCTCGCGATGTCCCCGCCTCCGGTCACCTTGCGCATCGAGCCGCTGGGCCGCAGCCTGCCGGTCGCCCCGGGGCAAAGCCTGCTCGACGCCGCGCTGCAGGCCGGTGTGCGCCTGCCGCGCTCGTGCCGCAACGGCAGCTGCCGCAGCTGCCTGTGCCGCCTGGTGCGGGGCGAGGTGCGCTACCGCATCGAGTGGCCCGGCGTCAGTGCCGAGGAAAAGGCCCAGGGCTGGATCCTGCCCTGTGTCGCCGAGGCGGCGGGCGACCTGACGCTCGAGGCCCCCGGTGCGCGGCTGCTCCCCTGAGCCTCGCCCCACCGGAAGGCCTCGCGACTGCGGGCTCATCGCCGTCGTGCGATGATTTTGCGCTTGGCTCAACGCACTCCGGAGACGACGATGTTCAAGGCCCTGATGCTGACCCAGCACGACAAGAAGACCCATGCCGAGTTCGTCGAGCTCGACGACGCCGCGCTGCCGGCCGGCGACGTGACGGTGCGGATCGACTACTCCAGCCTGAACTACAAGGACGCGCTGGCCGTCACCGGCCGCGGAGCCATCGTGCGCAAGTGGCCGATGGTGCCGGGCATCGACCTGGCCGGCGTGGTGGAAGCCAGCGACAGTGCCGCGTGGCGGCCCGGTGACCGGGTGGTCGTCAACGGCTGGGGCCTGGGCGAGACCGAGTGGGGCGGCCTGGCGCAGAAGGCGCGACTGAAAAGCGACTGGCTGCTGCGTCTGCCGGAGGCCTATTCGACCCGCGAGGCGATGGCCATCGCCACCGCCGGCTACACCGCGGCGCTGTGCGTGATGGCGCTGCAGCGCCACGGCGTCGCGCCGGGCGACGGCGAGGTGCTGGTCACCGGCGCGGCCGGTGGCGTCGGTTCGGTGGCGGTGGCGCTGCTGGCCGGCCTGGGCTACCGCGTGGTGGCGTCCACCGGCCGCGCCCAGGAAGCCGAATA
Source organism: Ideonella sp. sgz306126 (assembly GCF_056032705.1). Classification (NCBI taxonomy): domain Bacteria; kingdom Pseudomonadati; phylum Pseudomonadota; class Betaproteobacteria; order Burkholderiales; family Sphaerotilaceae; genus Ideonella; species Ideonella sp. sgz306126. The sequence continues at coordinate 335,982 of NZ_JBVYWP010000002.1, read as the reverse complement.
CCTGCAGTTCATGGGCGCCGAGCGCATCATCGACCGCAACGAACTCTCGGCGGCCGGCCGGCCGCTGCAGAGCGAGCGCTGGGCCGGGGTGGTCGACTCGGTGGGCAGCCACACGCTGGCCAACGCGCTGGCCCAGACCCGCTGGAACGGCGCGGTGGCGGCCTGCGGCCTGGCCCAGGGCGCCGACCTGCCGGCCACGGTGATGCCCTTCATCCTGCGCGGCATCACGCTCTATGGCATCAATTGCGTGTTCGTGCCCAACTCGCAGCGCGAACAGGCCTGGGCGCTGCTGGCCGGCCACCTGAAGGGCGAGCGGCTGGCGCGCATGAGCCACGAGATCGGCCTGAGCGAGATCGTCTCGGCCAGCGCCGACCTGCTCGAAGGCCGCATCCGCGGCCGCACGGTGGTCGACGTGAACCGCTGAGCCCCGCCATCCCCCGGCGCCGGCATGCCGTCGGCGCCCACCCATCCGTCCCCCGCCTGGAGAGCCCTGCATGACCGACGCGTCCGCCTACACACCGCCCAAGGTCTGGACCTGGAACAAGGACAACGGCGGGCGCTTCGCGAACATCAATCGCCCGGTCGCGGGCCCGACCCACGAACGCGACCTGCCGGTCGGCCGCCATCCGCTGCAGCTGTATTCGCTGGCCACGCCGAACGGCGTCAAGGTCACGGTGATGCTCGAAGAGCTGCTGGCGCGTGGCCATGCCGGCGCGGAGTACGACGCCTGGCTGGTCCGCATCAACGAAGGCGAGCAGTTCGGCAGCGGCTTCGTCGCGGTCAACCCGAACTCCAAGATCCCGGCCCTGGTGGACCGCAGCGGGCCGGCGCCGGTGCGGGTGTTCGAATCCGGCGCGATCCTGATGTACCTGGCCGAGAAGTTCGGCGCCTTCCTGCCGGCCGGTGGGCCGGAGCGCGCCGAATGCCTGTCGTGGCTGTTCTGGCAGATGGGCAGCGCGCCTTTCCTCGGCGGGGGCTTCGGCCATTTCTACGCCTATGCGCCGAGCAAGATCGGCTACGCGATCGATCGCTACGCGATGGAGGTCAAGCGCCAGCTCGACGTGCTCGACCGCCACCTCGCCGACCGCCCCTACCTGGCGGGCACCGACTACACGATCGCCGACATGGCCGTCTGGCCCTGGTACGGCACGCTGGTCAAGGGCCAGCTTTACGAGGCCGGTGAATTCCTGCAGGTGCAGGACTACCAGCACGTGTTGCGCTGGACCGACCAGATCGCGCAGCGGCCGGCTGTGCAGCGCGGGCGCAAGGTCAACCGGACCTGGGGCGAGGCGTCCAGCCAGCTGCATGAGCGCCATGACGCCGCCGATGTCGACACCCGGACCCAGGACAAGCTGGCGCCGCCGCCGCTCTGACGCCGCGTGCCCGCCCGCAGAAAGACCGCACCATGATCACCTTGTACGACTGCGCCACCGCGCCCAGCCCGCGCCGCGCCCGCATCCTGCTCGCCGAGAAGGGGGTCGTCCATGACACGGTCGAGATCGATCTGCGCCACGGCGAGCAGCGGAGCGAGGCCTACCGCCAGATCAATCCACAGTGCACCGTGCCGGCGCTGCGCACCGACGACGGCCTGCTGCTGACCGACAACGCGGCGATCACCGCCTGGCTGGAGGCGCGTTTCCCCGAACCGCCGCTGCTGGGCCGCAGCGCGCGGGACCAGGCCGAGATCGCGAGCTGGCACTGGCGCGTCGAATTCGAGGGGCTGCTGGCGGTCGCCGAGGCGCTGCGCAACAGCGCGCCGGCGATGGCCAACCGGGCGCTGCCCGGGCCGGTCGACTATCCGCAGATCCCCGAGCTGGCGCAGCGCGGCCTGGCGCGGGTGCGGCAGTTCTTCGCGACGCTCGAAGAGCGCCTGGCCGGACGGGACTTCGTCGCCGCCGATCAATTCAGCGTCGCCGACATCACGGCCGTGGTGGCGGTCGACTTCGCTCGCGTCGTGAAGCTCAAGCCCGACGAGCAGCAGCCGCACCTGCAGCGCTGGCGCGCCGCGATGGCGCAGCGGCCGTCGATGTCGCGCTAGCGCGGCGCGGGTGCCGCGCGCCACCGGACCGCTGCGCCGACCCCCTAACATCCAGGGATGTCTTCCACCTCCTCTGCGCCGCACCCGGGCGTGCTGTCGTCGCTGTACCCGCTGCTGTTCGTCGGCCTCTGGAGCACCGGCTTCATCGGCGCCAAGTTCGGTCTGCCCTACGCCGAGCCGCTGACCTTTCTGAGCCTGCGCTACCTGCTGGTGCTGGCGCTGATGGCGAGCGCCGCCGTGGTCATGCGCGCGCCGTGGCCGCGCACCGGGCCGGAGTGGCTGCACATCGGCGTGTCGGGACTGCTGGTGCATGCCGTGTACCTGGGCGGCGTGTTCACCGCCATCCGCCACGGCCTGCCCGCCGGGGTCACCTCGCTGGTCGTGGGCCTGCAACCCGTGCTCACGGCGCTGGGCGCAGGGCTCTTTCTGGGGGAGCGCGTGCGCGGCACCCAGTGGGCCGGGCTGGCCCTGGGCTTTGCCGGGGTCGGCCTCGTCGTCGCGCAGAAGCTGGCCACCAGCGCCAGCGCCGCGGCGCTGGCCGGCATGTTGCTGCCGGCGGTGATCGCGCTGCTGGGCATCACCGCCGGCACGCTGTACCAAAAGCGCTTCTGCCCGGCGTTCGACCTGCGCACCGGCTCGGTCATCCAGTTCCTGCCGTGCCTGGCCGTCACGGCCCTGGTGGCCGGCCAGACCGAAACGATGCGGGTGCAGTGGACGCCCCACTTCGTCTTCGCGCTGGGCTGGCTGGTGCTGGTGTTGTCGCTCGGCGCGGTGAGCCTGCTGAACCTGCTGATCCGGCGCGGCAGCGCCGTGAACGTGGCCAGCCTGTTCTACCTGACGCCACCGGCCACCGCGCTCGTCGCCTGGGCCTTGTTCGGCGAAACGCTGGCCGGCCTGGCCTGGGTCGGCATGGCGCTGACGGTGTTCGGCGTGTGGCTGGCGCGCAAGTGAGCCCGCGGCCAGGCCGGTCGGGTCAGTGCACCCGGCCGGTCAGGCGCTCAGGCGCTTGACGCCCGGCAGCTTGCAGGCATAGACGGCGTTGCGCAGCGTCGCGATCGCCTCGTAGCGCGTGAAGCTGCGGCGCCAGGCCAGCACCACGCGCCGCGTCGGCACGGGGGCCTCGAACGGGATGAAGCGCAGGTGCGGCTGCAGTTCAGCCGGCACCGACAGCCGCGGCACCACGGTGACGCCCATGCCCGAGGCCACCATGTGCTTGATGGTCTCGAGCGACGAGCCTTCGAAGCTCTTCTTGATGCCCTCGGTGTCGCTGGAAAAGTGGGCGAACTCGGGGCAGACCTCCAGCACGTGGTCGCGGAAGCAGTGGCCGGTGCCCAGCAGCAGCATCGTCTCCTTCTTCAGCTCCTCCGAGCTGACCTTCTTGCGCCGGGCGAGCGGGTGGTCCTTGGGCACGGCCACCATGAAGGGCTCGTCGTAGAGCGGCGCGATCGCCAGCCCGGCATCCGGAAACGGTTCGGCCATGATGGCGCAGTCGAGCTCGCCGGTGCGCAGCATCTCCAGCAGCTTGACCGTGAAGTTCTCCTGCAGCATCAGCGGCATCTGCGGCGTGTGCTCGATCACCTGGCGCACCAGTTCAGGCAGCAGGTACGGCCCGATGGTGTAGATGATGCCCAGGCGCAGCGGCCCGGCCAGCGGGTCCTTGCCGCGCTCGGCGATCTCGCGGATGCCCTGCGCCTGCTCGATCACCTGCTGCGCCTGGCGCACGATCGCCTCGCCCAGCGGTGTCATGCTGACCTCGGTGCTGCCGCGCTCGAAGATCTTCACATCCAGCTCTTCTTCCAGCTTCTTGATCGCCACGCTCAGCGTCGGCTGCGAGACGAAGCAGGCTTCGGCGGCGCGGCCGAAATGCCGTTCGCGGGCGACGGCGACGATGTAGCGAAGCTCGGTCAGGGTCATGGCGCGATTGTCAGGCTTTCAGGAATTCCGCCTTGCTGCCCAGCCAGCGCGTCACCTGGGCGCGGGCGGCGTCGGGGTGGCGGTCCAGCAGCAGCGGCGCCATGCGCCGGGCCTGGGCCAACAGCGGGGCGTCGTCCTGCAGGTCGGCGAAGCGCAGCAGCGCGTCGCCCGACTGGCGCGCGCCCATGAATTCGCCGGGACCGCGCAACTCCAGATCGCGGCGCGCGATCTCGAAGCCGTCGGTGGTCTCGGCCATCGCCCGGAGGCGCTGCTTGCCGGTCTCGGACAAGGGGCTGGTGTAGAGCAGCACGCAGACGCTCTCGGCTTCACCGCGTCCGACCCGGCCGCGCAGCTGGTGCAGCTGGGCCAGGCCGAAGCGCTCCGCGTGCTCGATCACCATCAGGCTGGCGTTGGGCACGTCGACCCCGACCTCGATCACCGTGGTGGCGACCAGCACGCCAAGCTGGTTGTCCTTGAACGCCGCCATCACCGCCGCCTTCTCGGCCGCCTTCATGCGGCCGTGCAGCAGGCCCACGGCGATGCCGGGCAGCGCGGCGCTCAACTCGGCGTGCGTCTCGGTGGCGTTGCTGAGTTCGGCCATCGAGTGGCCGGCCAGGTCCTCGGCCTCGGACTGCTCGACCAGCGGGCAGACCCAGTAGGCCTGCCGGCCACGCGTCAGCTCGTCGCGGATGCGGGCGAGCACCTCGGCGCGGCGCGTCTCGGCGAAGACGCGGGTGATGATGGGGCTGCGGCCGGGCGGCAGTTCGTCGAGCGTGCTCACCTCCAGGTCGGCGAAATACGTCATCGCCAGCGTGCGCGGGATCGGCGTGGCGCTCATCATCAGCAGATGCGGCTCCAGCCGCGCGCCGCCGGCGGTGTGTTCGCGCAGCTTGCGGCGCAGTTCCAGCCGCTGGGCGACGCCGAAGCGGTGCTGCTCGTCGACCACCGCCAACCCCAGGCGCTGGAAGTGCACGTCGTCCTGGATCACCGCATGGGTGCCGACGATCAGCCTGGCCGAGCCGCTGGCGATTGCATCGAGCTGGCCGCGCCGCAGCCGGCCCTTGCGGCTGCCGCTGAGCCAGGCCACCTCGATGCCCAGCGGCGTCAGCCACTGCACCAGCTTGGCGAAGTGCTGCTCGGCCAGGATCTCGGTCGGCGCCATCAACGCGCACTGCCAGCCGGCGTCCATCGCGATGCAGGCCGCCAGCGCCGCCACCACGGTCTTGCCCGAACCGACGTCGCCCTGCAGCAGGCGGTGCATGGGCTGCGGCCGCGCCAGGTCGGCGGCGATCTCGTCGGCCACGCGCGACTGCGCGGCGGTGAGCGTGAACGGCAGCCCGGCCAGCAAGGGCTCGTGCAGCCCGCCGGGCCGGCGGGCGAGGGCCGGCGCCTGCAGCCGCGCGCGCTCGCGCCGGGCCTGCATCTGCGACAACTGCTGGGCCAGCAGCTCCTCGAACTTCAGCCGCTGCCAGGCCGGGTGGCTGTGGTCTTCGAGGCGGTCCAGGCGGGTGCCGGGCGGCGGGTGGTGCAAAAAGCACAAGGCCTCGCGCAGTGGCGGCAGGCCGGCCGGCACGGTGCCTGGCGGCAGCACCTCGTCCAGCATCGCCCGCTGCAGCCCGCCGGCCACCGCCTTGCGCAGGTAGGCCTGCGGCAGCTGCGCCGAGGCCGGGTAGACGGGGGTCAGCGACGCCGCCAGCGGCGTCTGGGCGCTCACCGGCTTGAAGCTCGGGTGCACCATCTCGCGGCCGAAGAAGCCGCTGCGCACCTCGCCCCGCACCCGCAGCCGCGCGCCGGGCGAGAAGGCCTTCTGGTGCGAGGGGTAGAAATGCAGGAAGCGCAGCACCAGCTCGTCGCCGGCATCGTCCTGGGCGTGGACGATCAGCTGCCGGCGCGAGCGCAGCTCGACCCGGGCGTCGCGCACCTGCAGCTCGATCTGCGCGGCCTGGCCGGGACGGGCCTCGGCGACCGGCGTCAGCCGGGTTTCGTCCTCGTAGCGCAGGGGCAGGTGCAACGCCAGCGCCATCGGTGAGTCCAGCCCCAGACGTTCCAGCGCGCGGGCCGGGCCGCTGGGCGGCTTGGGCGCGGCGGCCGGCGGCGGGCCGTCCGCCTCGGAGGGCGGCTCGGGGGCGGGGTGGGCGGACATGACCGGATTTTGACCGGCGGCGGCGGCCGGCCGCAGCCCCGCCCCGGCGATCGGCGCGTGAAGAATCTGCGCCGGGCGTTTCGCGGCGGCCACAGACCGCCCGAGGTCGGTACGCCTTGACACGAAACAAGGCCTTCGCTCACGCGCCGCAGCGAGGGCCAAGGTGACAATCGCGCAGCATGCCGAGCTGCCTCCGTCGACATCGCCTGCCCCCCTTTCTGCCGGTTCTCACCTGCCCCAAGCCATGCGCCTGCTCGCCCGCCTGCTGCTCCTGCTGACCTTCGTGCTGGGACTGGCCCTGGCGCTGGCCTGGGCCTGGGACCGCTCCGACGGCGCTCCCCCGGCGATGAACCCTCCGGCGCTCGCCGGCCGCTGAGTCGGGGCCTGGCCGGTGCGGATCCGGCTGGCATGGAACAATCCTGGCCCGTTCACTTGAAGGTCGGTTCAGCCTGCAAGCCATGTCGCGTCCTGTTTCCGTTTCCGCCCTGCATCCCAGCGGCCGTCCCTACACGCTGGCCGATTTCGATTTCGCGCTGCCCCCCGCGCTGATCGCCCAGCACCCGGCGGCCCAGCGCAGCGCCTCGCGCCTGCTCGACGGCCGCGGCGATCGACCGGTCGACCGGCGCTTCGCCGACCTGCCCGGCCTGCTCGATGCCGGCGACCTGCTGGTGTTCAACGACACCCGCGTGCTGAAAGCGCGGCTGCACGGCGAAAAATCCACCGGAGGCGCGGTCGAGGCGCTGGTCGAGCGCCTGCTGCCGCGCGTCGAGGGCCAGCCCGCCGAGGTGCTGGCGCACCTGCGGGCCAGCAAGTCGCCCAAGGCGGGCAGCCGGTTGCGCTTCGGCGTGGACGGCGGCCAGGGCGGCTTCGAGGCCGAGGTGCTGGGCCGTGGCGGACCGGACGAATCGCTGTTCCGGCTGCGCCTGCCGGCCGACCCCTTGGCGCTGCTGGAAGCGTTCGGCCATGTGCCGCTGCCGCCTTACATCACCCACGCCGATGCGCCCGAGGATGCCGAGCGCTATCAGACCGTGTTCGCCCGTGCACCGGGGGCGGTGGCGGCGCCGACCGCGGCACTGCATTTCGACGAAGCGGTGCTGGCGGCCCTGGAGGCCCGCGGGGTGGGCCGGGCGCGGGTGACCCTGCATGTGGGCGCGGGCACCTTCCAGCCGGTGCGCACCGAGAACCTCGCCGAGCACAAGATGCACAGCGAGTGGTTCGAGGTGCCGCAGGCCACGGTGGATGCGATCGCCGCCACCCGCGCGGCCGGCGGGCGCATCGTCTCGGTCGGCACGACCACGCTGCGCGCCCTCGAATCGGCCGCACAGCGTGCCGGTGCGGCGGGACTGACGCAGGCCTGCAGCGGCGAGACCGGGATCTTCATCACGCCCGGCTTCGAGTTCCGCGTCGTCGACCGCTTGCTGACCAACTTCCACCTGCCCAAGAGCACGCTGATGATGCTGGTCAGTGCCTTCGCGGGCTACGACCCGGTGCGGGCGCTGTACCGCCACGCGATCGAGGCCGGTTACCGCTTCTTCAGCTACGGTGACGCGATGTTGCTGGCGCGGGCCTGACCCCCGCGCCGGCCGCGCCTGTCTCAGCCTGGAACAGCGCGTCGCGCCGCCGCTGCAGTGGCCACGGGGTGGCTTGTGCCATCCTGGCGAAAGCAGGTCGAACCTTGATATATCTCAACCGACAAGCCGGGCGGCTTTTTATGGTGGGCACCAGGGTTTGACTGTTTCAAGGAGAAGATGCCATGTCCCGTTTCCCACTGATCCCCCTGGCGCTGGGCCTGAGTGCCGCCGCTTTCGCCGGTTCCGCCGCGGCGACCGCCCATGACGACGCGATGCTGGCGCTGGCCAGCCACAGTGGTTGTCTGACCTGCCACCACGTCGAGCCGGGGGCCAAGGGCCCGGACGGCATGGCGCCGATCGGCCCGGCCTGGAAGGACGTCGCCGCCAAATACAAGGGCCAGGCGGGCGCGCAAAAGCAGCTCACCGCCACCGTGCTGGGCGGCTCGAACCCGTACTCCAGCCACTGGAAGGGCAAGGTCAGCGGCCTGGCGATGCCGCCCAACGCGGTGGCGATCACCCCGGCCGATGCCGGCAAGCTGGTGAGCTGGATCCTGAAGCTGAACGACAAGTAAGCGCCGCAGGGCGGGGCGCCGGGAACCGCTCGGCGACAATCCCGCCCATGCTCCAGTTCGAACTGCTCAAGACCGACGGCCACGCGCGGCGCGGCCGGCTCACGCTCAACCACGGCGTGGTCGAGACCCCCGTCTTCATGCCGGTGGGCACCTATGGCACGGTCAAGGGCGTGCTGCCGCGCTCGTTGCACGACATGGGCGCGCAGATCATCCTGGGCAACACCTTCCACCTGTGGATGCGCCCGGGGCTGGATGTGATGGCCAGCTTCGGCGGCCTGCACGGCTTCGAGCGCTGGAGCCGGCCCCTGCTGACCGATTCGGGCGGCTTCCAGGTCTGGTCGCTGGGCGAGATGCGCAAGATCAGCGAGGAGGGGGTGCGCTTCGCCTCGCCGGTCAACGGCGACAAGCTGTTTCTGACGCCCGAGGTCAGCATGCAGATCCAGACGGTGTTGAACAGCGACATCGTGATGCAGTTCGACGAGTGCACGCCGTTCGAGGTCAAGGGCCACCTGACCACCGAGGCGGAGGCGCGCTTCTCGATGGAGCTGAGCCGGCGCTGGGCGCAGCGCTGCATCACCGAGTTCGGACGGCTGCAGAACCCGAACGCGCTGTTCGGCATCGTGCAGGGCGGCATGTTCGAGCACCTGCGCGAGGAATCGCTGCAGGCGCTGGTCGAGATGGACCTGCCCGGCTACGCCATCGGCGGCGTCAGCGTCGGCGAGCCCAAGGACGAGATGCTGCGCATCATGGCCCACACGCCACACCGGCTGCCGGCGCACAAGCCGCGCTACCTGATGGGCGTGGGCACGCCCGAAGACCTGGTGCAGGGCGTGGCCGACGGGGTCGACATGTTCGACTGCGTGATGCCCACCCGCAACGCGCGCAACGGCCACCTGTTCACCCGCTACGGCGACCTGAAGATCCGCAACGCCCGCCACAAGACCGACCACCGCCCGATCGACGAGACCTGCTCGTGCTACGCCTGCACCGGCGACATGGTCAACGGCGGCTTCAGCCGTGCCTACCTGCACCACCTGGACCGTTGCGGCGAGATGCTGGGACCGATGCTGGCGACGATCCACAACCTGCACTACTACCTGAACCTGATGCGCGAGGTGCGCGAGGCGCTGGACAACGATCGTTTCGGCGATTTCCGCAAGCAGTTCGCGGCCGATCGCGCGCGCGGCGTCTGAGCTGCCGGCGCCGCGCTCAGCGGCGGGCGGGTGTGCGACCCACCGCGTGCCGCGCGCACGCCAGGCAGGCCTTGCCGGCGGACCGCGTCCAGGCGAGGAAGTGCCGCGGATAGTCGGGCACCCAGCAGAAGACCGCGCCAGCCACCAGCGCGTTGAGCAGGCCCAGCAGGCCGAAGACCTGCGGGATGCCGACGCCCGCGCCCAGCAAGGCGCCGACGATCAAGCTGCTGGCGATCATGAACAACGCGTTCAGGATGTTGTTGGCGGCGATGATGCGGGCCCGGTGGCTGGGCGGCGAGCGCAGCTGGATCAGCGCGTACATCGGCACGCTGTACAGCCCGGCCGAGAGCGACAGCGCGAACAGGTCGAACAACACCCGCCCATGGCCCGGCTGACGAAGGAACGCCGACAGGCCCTGCAATTCGCCGGCCGGCGATCCGCGCGTGGCGCGCCACAGGTCGACGGCGAACAGCGACATGCCGATCGCCCCCAGCGGCACCAGCCCGATTTCCACCTGTCGGCGGCCGAGGGACTCGCACAGCAGCGAGCCGCTGCCGATGCCCAGCGAGAACACCACCAGCAGCAGCGAGGCCACGTGCTCGTCGCCACGCAGCACCTCCTTGGCGAAGGCCGGGAATTGCGCCAGAAAGACCGCGCCGAAGAACCACATCCAGGAGATCGCCAGCAGCGAGCGGTAGACCACCGGGTCGCCGTGGGCGAGCTTCAGATTCCGCCAGGTCTCGCTGACCGGGTTCCAGTTCAGCCGCAGGCCGGGCGCGGTGGCCGGCGTGGCCGGCACGAATTGCGCCGTGGCCCGGCCCAGCAGGGCCACCGCCAGCGTGACCAGCGCGACGGCGCGCGCGCCGCCCAGCCCGGCCGCCCCGGCCGGCAGCGCGACCAGCATGCCACCGGCGACGTTGCCCAGCAGGATGGCGACGAAGGTGCCCATCTCGACCATGCCGTTGCCGCCGGTGATCTCGTGCTCGTCCAGGTGCTGCGGCAGGTAGGCATATTTCACCGGCCCGAACACGGTGCTGTGCACGCCCAGCAGGAAGATGCAGCCCAGCAGCAACCCCACCTGCGGCTGCCACAGCCCGGCCAGGCCGAGCAGCATGATGGCGATCTCCAGGTTCTTCACCCCGCGGATCAGCCGTGCCTTGTCGACCTTGTCGGCCCACTGGCCGGCGCTGGCCGAGAACAGCAGGAACGGCAGGATGAACACCGCGCCGATCGCCAGCCCGGCCATCGCCGGCGGCAGCCAGGCCACCGAGAGCTGGTAGGTGACCAGCACCGTGAACGCGAACTTGAAGATGTTGTCGTTGGCCGCGCCGAGGAACTGGGTCCAGAAGAACGGCGCGAAGCGGCGCTGGCGCAGCAGCGCGAACTGGTTCGAGCGGCTCATGCCGACGGACCTCGGCGCCGCGGCCCCAGCACTTCGTCGTCGTGTTCGCCCAGCGAAGGCGCCGGGCGCCGCAGGCTGCCCGGCGTGGCCGACAGCTTGGGCACCACGCCCGGCACGTCCAGGCTCAGCCCGTCGGACGTGACGATGCGCTCGATCATGCCGCGGGCGCGGTAGTGCGGGTCTTCGGCGATGTCCCTGACGGTGTAGATGCGGCCCACCGGCACGCTCGCCGCCTGCAGCGTCGCCACCACCTCGGCGACCGGACGCTGCACCGTCCAGGCGGTGATCGCCGCGTCGAGCGCGTCGGCGCGGGCGGCGCGCTGCGCGTTGTTCGCCAGGCTCGGGTCCTGCCCCAGGTCGGGCCGGCCGACGGCGTCCATCAGGCGCTTGTAGATGCTGTCGCCGTTGCCGCCGATCACCACCTGGCCGTCGGCGCAGCGGTAGGCGTTGCTGGGTGCGATGCCGGGCAGTGCCGAGCCGGCGGGTTCGCGCACCGCGCCGAAGGCGCTGTACTCGGGCAGCAGGCTTTCCATGCAGTTGAACACCGCTTCGTACAAGGCCACGTCCACGACCTGGCCGCGGCCCTTGGGGGCGTCGGGGCCGACGCTGGCGGCGCGCGCCTGCAAGGCCAGCAGCACGCCGATCACGCCGTGCAGCGCGGCCAGCGTGTCACCCAGGCTGACGCCGGCGCGCACCGGCACCCGGCCGGGTTCGCCCATCAGGTGGCGCAGCCCGCCCATGGCCTCGGCCACCACGGCGAAGCCGGGCAGGTCGCGGTACGGGCCGTCCTGGCCGTAGCCCGAGATGCGCAGCATGATCAGGCCCGGGTTGCTGCGGGCGAGTTCGTCGTAGCCCAGCCCCCATTTCTCCAGCGTGCCGGGCTTGAAGTTCTCGATCAGCACGTCGGCCTCGGCAATCAGGCGGCGCACGTCGGCGCGGCCTTCGGGCGTGCGCAGGTCCAGCACCACGCTGCGCTTGTTGCGGCTCTGCACCTGCCACCAGACGCTGGTGCCCTCGTGCAGCATCCGCCACTGGCGCAGCGGGTCGCCGCTGCCGGGGGGCTCGACCTTGACCACGTCGGCGCCGAAGTCGCCCAGGGTCTTGCCGGCGAAGGGGCCGGCGATCAGCTGGCCGAGCTCCAGCACCTTCAGGCCGGCCAGCGGGCCGGTGGTATTTGCACTCATGCGTGGATCTCAGAAGACAGTTGCAGCGGGACCGGGTGACATGATGCACGAGCTGCAGGCCTCCCCGGTTGACGGCCTGCCGCGCCCGCCTAGCATCCGCAGCCTTTGGCATTTCTTCAAGGACGTCACATGAAAGCGTACGGTGCGGAGTTTTTGGGAACCTTCTGGCTGGTGCTGGGCGGGTGCGGCAGCGCGGTGCTGGCGGCGGCGTTTCCCGGCCTGGGCATCGGGCTGATGGGCGTGTCGCTGGCCTTCGGCCTGACGGTGCTGACGATGGCGTTCGCGATCGGCCACGTCTCGGGCTGCCACCTGAACCCGGCGGTGTCGGTCGGCCTGTGGGCGGGCGGGCGCTTCCCGGCGTCCCGGCTGCTGCCCTACATCGCGGCGCAGGTCCTGGGGGGCATCGCAGCGGGCGCGGTGCTGTACCTGATCGTCAGCGGCAAGGCCGGCTTCGTGTCGGTCGGCGACTTCGCGTCCAACGGCTACGGCGCCCATTCGCCGGGTGGCTATTCGCTCGCCTCGGCGTTGGTGACCGAGGTCGTGATGACCGGCTTCTTCCTGTTCGTCATCATGGGCGCCACTGATGACCGTGCACCCAAGGGCTTCGCACCGATCGCGATCGGCCTGTGCCTGACGCTGATCCACCTGATCAGCATCCCGGTCACCAACACCTCGGTCAATCCGGCCCGCTCGACCGGCGTGGCGCTGTTCGCCGGCGGTTGGGCGCTGGACCAGCTGTGGCTGTTCTGGGTGGCCCCCATCGCCGGCGCCGTGCTGGGCGCGCTGGCCTACAAGGCGGTGGCCGAGGAGTGACCGCGGCGCGGGTTCAGGCCGGCTGTTCTTCGATCAGGTAGCTGGCGCCGTCGAACTGCGCCAGCGTGTCGACCAGGAAGGGCATCACTTCGGCCAGGGTCTGGTGCAACGAGAACGGCGGGTTGAGGATGAACAGGCCGCTGCCGGTCAGGCCGAAGCCGCGTTCGTCGGGCTGGCTCACCGTCATGCGCACGTGCAGCCAGCCCTTGGGCGCCAGGCCCATCAGGCGCTTGGGCAGCTGGGCCGATTCGATGCGGCTGACCTGCGGGTACCAGACCATGTAGACGCCCTCGGCGAAGCGCTGTACCGCGTCGCGCAAGGTGGCCACCACCTTGCCGTAATCGCCGACCAGTTCGTAGGACGGGTCCATCAGCACCAGGGCGCGGCGCGGGGTGGGCGGGATCTGCCCCTTCAGGCCGGCGAAGCCGTCTTCGTTGAGCACCTGCACGTGTCGGTTGCCGCCGAAATGGGCGGCCAGCGTGCGCGCGTCGCTGGGGTGCAGCTCGAACAGCCGCATCGCGTCGCTGCGCGGCAGGATCATCCGCGCGATCGACGGCGAGCCCGGGTACAGCGCCAGCGGCGGGGTCATGCCCTTCTCCAGCGCCGGCGTCTGGCCGTCTTCGCCGGGCTGCAGGTTGAACTCCTGCACCAGGCGGACGTAGTCGGCCACCGCCTCGGGCAGGTCGGACCGGCTCCACAGGCGGTTGATGCCCTCGCGGTACTCGGCCTTCTTCTGCGCCTGCGCGCCCTTTAGCAGGTAGCCGCCCGCACCGGCGTGGGTGTCGATGTAGCGCAAAGGCTTGCCCTTGGCCGCCATGTAGCGCAGCACCTGGACCAGCACCAGGTGCTTCAGCACATCGGCGTGATTGCCGGCGTGGAAGGCGTGTCGATAGGCCAGCATGTCAGTACCGCCCGGCCGCCCGAAGGTGCTGACGCGCCCCCGCGGGGGGCACCGAACGCAGTGAGGCGGGGGGTGCCGTCAAGTACCGCCCGGCCGCCCGAAGGTGCTGACGCGCCCCCGCGGGGGGCACCGAACGCAGTGAGGCGGGGGGTGCCGTCAAGTACCGCCCGGCCGCCCGAAGGTGCTGACGCGCCCCCGTGGGGGGCACCGAACGCAGTGAGTTGGGGGGCGTCATCTGGGGTCTTTCGGATCAGGTCAATCGCGCACTGTACCGGGCCGGGTACGCTCGCGGCCATGAACAAGCTTTTCACCCCCCTGCAAGTCGGCGACATCGCCCTTCAAAACCGCATCGTGATGGCGCCGCTCACCCGCAACCGGGCCGACGCGCAGCGCGTGCCCACCGAGCTGGCGGTCACCTATTACCGCCAGCGCGCCAACCCGGCCACCGGCGCCGGCCTGATCATCACCGAGGCCAGCCAGATCAGCCCCATGGCGCAGGGCTACCTGGACACGCCGGGCATCTACAGCCCCGAGCAGGTCGCCGCGTGGAAGAAGGTCACCGACGCGGTGCACGCCGAAGGCGGCAAGATCGTGATCCAGCTGTGGCACGTGGGCCGCATCTCGCACACCTCGCTGCTGCCGGGTGGCGCGGCGCCGGTGTCGTCCACCGCCCGGGCCGCCAAGAGCAAGACCTACATCGCCGGCGGCTTCGCCGAGGTCTCGGCGCCGCGTGCGCTGGCGACCGAGGAGATCGCCGGCATCGTCGAGGACTACCGCCGCGCCGCGCGCAACGCGATCGAAGCCGGTTTCGACGGGGTCGAGATCCACGCCGCCAACGGCTATTTGATCGAGCAGTTCCTGAAGGACTCGGCCAATGACCGCACCGACGCCTACGGCGGCTCGATCGCCAACCGCACCCGCTTGCTGATGGAGGTGGCGCGCGCCATCACCGCCGAGATCGGCGCCGGCCGCACCGGCATCCGCCTGTCGCCCGTCACCCCGGCCAACGACATCGGGCAGGACAGCGACGCACAGGCGCTCTACACCCACGTGATCGCGCAGCTGGCGCCGCTCGGCCTGGCCTTCTGCCATGTGGTGGAGGGCGCCACCGGCGGCCCGCGCGACCTGAGCAGCCAGGGCGTGGCGCCGTTCGACTACGCCGCGCTGCGCAAGCTGTTTCCGGGCGCCTGGATGGTCAACAACGGCTACGACCGGTCCATGGCGCTGGACGTGGTGCAGGCCGGCGAGGCCGATCTGGTCGCCTTCGGCAAGCCGTTCATCGCCAACCCCGACCTGGGGCGCCGGCTGCGCGAAGGCGCGGCCTGGAATGCGCTGGACGCCACCACGCTCTACGGCGGCGGCGCCAAGGGCTACACCGACTACCCGACGCTGGCCTGAGGCGCGCCGGCCGAGCCGGGCTTCAGCGTCGGGATGGCGCGGGGCCGCTCGGCCGCGGCATACTGGCCTGCATCGGCCCATGTCGAGCCGAACTGCGAGGGAGGCCAGCATGGACGCATCGTCCGGAAGTTCGGCCGGCACGAGGGTGCCGCGCCAGGTGGAATCCGGCCGGGGCTCGGCCTGGTGGAGCGAGGCCTGGGCCTTGTTCAACCGCCAGGCGGGCATGTGGGTCGCGTGCGGCGTGGTCTTCTTCGTCATCCTGGTGGCGCTGCACTTCGTGCCGATGCTGGGGTGGCTGGCCGGCTCGCTGCTGACGCCGGTGTTCATAGGCGGCTGGATGCTGGCGGCGCGCAAGGTCGATGGCGGCGGCGCATTGGACCTGGCTGACCTGTTCGAAGGCTTCAAGGGCCACTTCGGCGCGTTGTTGACGCTCGGCGCGCTGGTGCTGGTGGCCAACCTGGTGATCGGCGCGGTGGTCGGCGCGCTGGGCTTCGGCGCCTTCATGGGGGCGATGGCCGGCGGCGCGATGCACAGCGGCATGGGCATGGGCGCGTCGATCGGGGCCGGGGTGCTGGCGGCGCTGGTGGGCCTGGTGCTGTTCCTGGCGGTGGCGGCGGCCCTGTGGTTCGCGCCGGCGCTGGTGGTGCTGGGCCAGGTGGCGCCGGTCGAGGCCTTGAAGGCCAGCCTGCGGGCCAGCCTGGGCAACGTCGTGCCCTTCCTGATCTACGGCGTGATCTACCTGGTGGCGGCGATCCTGGCGTCGGTGCTGCTCGGGCTGGGCTGGCTGGTGCTGGGGCCGATGACGCTGCTGTCGGTCTACACCTCGTACAAGGACATCTACGAAGGCTGAACCGCGCCGGCGTGGCGCCACCGGCCGGCGGTCAGAACGACTTGCCGGCGGTGCGGGCCCGGAAGGCCTCGGCCAGGCCCAGTGCCCGCTCGCCGGGCTCCAGCGTGAATTCATCGCCGGCCTGCACCCGGCCTGGCACCAGCACCGCCAGGTAGCTGCCGCAGTAGCCCGATTCGGCCATCAGCTTGGCCGCCTTGGCAAAGCCCATCGCCGCGTTGAACTTGAAGCACGGGAAGCGCGGTTCGCTGACCACCAGCACGCCGCCATCGGCAAAGCGCAGGCGGTCGCCGACCCACAGTTCGCGCTCGGTCACGCCTTGCAGCGTCAGGTTCTCGCCGACCAGGCCGGGCGGCACCGCGTGGTCCCAGTCGGCCACGCGGGCCTGGGCGCGCACCGTGCGCCAGAACGGCAGGTGTTCGGACGGATAGGCGTAGAGGGCCTTGGACAGGCCGCCGTGCACCGTCGGGTCGGCCTGCTCGTCGCCGTCCAGACCCATCGGCCCGTAGGCCACCGGGCCGCTGCGGGGCTGCTTGGCGATCGCGGTCAGGATCTGCCGGCCGTTGATCGTCACCTTGCGGGCGACGGCGGTGTTGACGCTGAGGATCTTCATCGTCGCATTGTCGCGGCACGGTCGCCGCTCAACCCACGGCCGACACGGTCGATAACCTCTGCATGGAACGCTTGCTGACCGCCTCGCCGATCGCGTCCGGTGCCGTGGGCGACCCCCTGCAGCTGCGCCTGTCCGAGCTGATCGGCGCACTCAGCCATGCGCTGGACATCACCGAAGGCCAGCCCAAGGGGCACTGCGTGCGCTGCTGCTGGATCGGCATGCACATCGGCCAGGAGATCGGCCTGGACGAGCGCCAGCGCTGGGAGCTGTACTACGTGCTGCTGCTCAAGGACCTGGGCTGCAGCAGCAACGCGGCGCGCATCTGCGAGCTCTACCTGACCGACGACCTGCAGTTCAAGCACGACTTCAAGGCGGTCGGCGACAGCCTGCCGCAGATGCTGCGCTTCGTGTTCAGCCACACCGGATTGCGGGTCGGCTTGGCGGATCGGCTGCGCAGCGTGGTCAACATCCTGCGCAACGGCCCGGAGATCGCCCAGGAACTGATCCAGACCCGTTGCCAGCGTGGCGCCGACATCGCGCGTCAGCTGCGCTTCTCGGACGCGGTGGCCGACGGCATCCACAGCCTGGACGAGCACTGGAGCGGCCAGGGCAAGCCCGAAGGCTTGCGCGGCGAGGCCATCCCGCTCTACGCGCGGATTGCACTGCTGTCGCAGGTGATCGACGTCTTCCGCACCGCCGACGGCGGCGACGCCGCGGTGGCCGAGGTCCGGGCGCGCGCCGGCCAATGGTTCGACCCGGCGCTGGTCGCGGCGTTCGAGCGCGTGGCGCGCCAGCCCGGTTTCTGGGACACGCTGGCCTCGCCCGGCATCGACCAGGCGGTGCTGGCGCTCGAGCCCGGGCGCTTCCAGGTGCCGCTGGACGAGGACTACCTGGACGACATCGCCGCCGCGTTCGGCCAGATCGTCGACAGCAAAAGCCCCTACACCAGCGGCCACAGCGCGCGGGTGGCCGACTATGTCGACCGCATCGCCGGCCAGCTCGGGCTGCCGCCGCTGCGGCGGCGCTGGCTGCGCCGCGGCGCACTGCTGCACGACGTGGGCAAGCTCGGGGTCAGCAATGCCGTGCTCGACAAGCCCGGCAAGCTCGACGACACCGAGTGGGAGGCGGTGCGGCTTCACGCCGCCTACACCGAGGCGATCCTGTCGCGCATCGCGCCGTTCGCCGAACTGGCACGCGTCTCGGCCGCGCACCACGAGCGTCTCGACGGCAAGGGTTATCCGCTGGGGCTGCGCGAGCACGAGATCTCGCTCGAAACCCGCATCATCACGACCGCCGACATCTTCGATGCGATCTCGGCCGAACGGCCCTACCGCGGTGCGGTGCCGATCCCGCAGACACTGGAGATCATGGCCGGCACGATCGGCACGGCGATCGACGCGCGCTGCTTCGAGGCCTTGAAGGCCGTGATCCAGGACGCTTGAGGGGCCTTTAGCGGGCCTTGCGCCGCATCACGATCATGCGCTGCGGCGCGCCGGGGGCGGGCCGCGCCGCGGCATCGCAACCCTCGCAGCCGCAGCCGGCGGCCTGGGCCTGGGCCGCCTGGCGCAACCAGGCCCGGCCTTGCAGGCCCGGCCAGCGCAGCAACCCGGCGGCCAGCGGCCGGCGTAGCGCGGCGGGCATCAGGGTCCAGGCGGCGTACAGGCCGCAGGCCAGCACCACGGCGGCGGCGATCAGTCCTTGCAGAGACATTTCATCCTCCCAGCGCCAGCGTGACGCGGTAGGTGACGAACGCGGCCGCATAGGCCAGCGCGAACAGGTAGGCGGTCATGATCAGCGGATAGCGCCACGAGTTGGTCTCGCGCTTGACCACGGCCAGCGTCGACAGGCACTGCGGCGCGAACACGAACCAGGCCAGCAGCGAATACGCGGTCGCCAGCGACCAGCTGTGGGCGATCACCGGGGTCAGCGTCTGGGCCACCGCATCCTTGGCGCCGGACAGCGAATACACCGTGCCGAGCGCCCCCACCACCACCTCGCGCGCCGCCATGCCGGGCACCAGCGCGATCGAGATCTGCCAGTTGAAGCCGATCGGCGCGAACAGGGTCTGCAGCCCGTAACCCAACCGGCCGGCCAGGCTGTACGAGATCGCCGCCTGGGTCGCGCCCTCGGGCGCACCGGGCCAGCTCGACAGGGCCCACAGCACCACCGTCAACGTGAAGATGATGGTGCCGACGCGGCGCACGAAGATGCGCGCGCGTTCCCACAGGCCGATGGCGAGGTTGCGCAGGCTGGGCACGCGGTAGGGCGGCAGCTCCAGCATCAGCGGTTGGTAGCTGCTCTTCATCCACACCCGCTTGAACACCCAGGCCACCGCGCAGGCCGACAGCACGCCGGCGACGTAGAGCGCGAACAGGGTCAGCCCGCGCAGGCTCAGCCCGGCCACCGAGCGCTCCGGCACGAAGGCGGCGATCAGCAAGGCGTAGACCGGCAGGCGGGCCGAACAGGTCATCAGCGGCGCGACCATGATGGTGGCCAGCCGGTCGCGCCAGTTGCTGATGGTGCGGGTGGCCATGATGCCGGGCACCGCGCAGGCGAAGCTGGACAGCAGCGGAATGAAGGCCCGGCCCGACAGCCCGACCTTGCCCATCAAGGTGTCGAGCAGGAAGGCGGCGCGCGGCAGGTAGCCCGAATCCTCCAGCGCCAGGATGAAGGCGAACAGGATCAGGATTTGCGGCAGGAAGACCAGCACGCTGCCGGCGCCGGCGATCGCGCCATCGGCCAGCAGGCTGCGCAGCGGGCCGGGGGCCATGTGGCTGCGGGTCAGCTCGCCCAGCAGGGTCACGCCGTCGTTGATCATCGCCATCGGCCACTGCGCCCAGGTGAAGACCGCCTGGAACATCACGAACAGCAGCAGCGCCAGGATCACCACGCCCCACACCGGGTGCATCACCCAGGCGTCCAGCCCCGGGTGGAAGCGCGGCGTGCGCGCGGCCACCGGCGCGGCCGCGGCCAGGATGCGGCGCACCTCGCGCTGCAGCGTGGCGGCGTCGGGGACGTCCAGGTGGCGCGCGTCGATCGCCGCATGCACGCTGGGCAGGTCGCGCGCCAGCTCGGCCAGCAGCGCGGCATGGCCGTTGTGCTTGACCGCGACGGTCTCGACCACCGGGCAGCCCAGCTCGGCGGCCAGTCGCGCCACGTCGATCACCAGGCCGCGTTCGCGCGCCATGTCGGCCATGTTCAGCGCCACCAGCATCGGCCGGCCCAGGCGACGCAGTTCCAGCACCAGGCGCAGGTTCATGCGCAGGTTGGTGGCGTCGACCACGGCCACGATCAGGTCGGGCGCCGCTTCGCCGCTGCGCCGGCCCTCGATCACGTCCAGCGTCACCGCCTCGTCGGCCGAGGTCGGGTGCAGGCTGTAAGTGCCGGGCAGGTCCACCACCGCGACGCTCTGGCCATCGGGCAGGCGGGCCAGCCCGACCTTGCGTTCGACCGTCACGCCGGCGTAGTTGGCGACCTTCTGCCGCGCGCCGGTCAGCAGGTTGAACAGCGCCGTCTTGCCGCAGTTCGGGTTGCCCACCAGCGCCACGCTGCGCATCAGACCGGCGGGGGAAAGATTCAGCGAGCTGGCGGCGTTCATGGCGTGGGCGCGGTTCAGGCCGGGGCGACCTCGATGCAGCGGGCCTCGCACAGGCGCAGCGCCAGCAAGGTCTCGCCGACCAGCACCGCCAGCGGTTCGCGCCCCCCGGGGCCGCGGCGCAGCGCCTGCACCGGCTCGCCCGGCAGGAAGCCCAGTTCGCCCAGGCGGCGCAGCAGATCGGCGCCCAGTTCACTGGATTGCGCGGCCACGTTCAGCACGGTGGCGTGGTCTCCGTCGGGCAGATCGGCGAGCAGCATGGCGGTGGCAGGTGCAGTCATGAACCACCGAACCGGCGGTTTCTAAATGAGAGTGTATCTCATTCAAGTATTGAGTGAGGTGCTCAGGCGACGGGATCGGTCGGGTTTTGGCGTCCGCCCTGCCTGGGTGGCCTGAGGCGTGGCGCCGGTCGGTCGCAAATCGAAAGGTCATCTTCCAGTTTTGAAGCCAATCTGCAAAGTGAATGACCTTGCCGAGCGGCGGACGGCAGCGGGATCGACCCGGTCTCCAAAAATTCCTCAACCCTGACAAGGGCTTGCGCGCGCCGCTCGGGGCTTTCCCGAGGGGAGGCCGGATCGGGCACGTCCCTTGAGACAAGACAAGCGTGCCGCATCGTGCGGCGCGCCGAAGTCTGGAGGAGACCCCGAGATGGAAACTTTTTACGAGGTGATGCGCCGACAGGGCATCTCCCGGCGCAGCCTGATGAAGTACTGCTCGCTCACGGCCACCTCGCTGGGCTTGGGGCCGGCCTTCGTGCCGCAGATTGCGCACGCGATGGAAACCAAGCCGCGCACGCCGGTGCTGTGGTTGCACGGCCTGGAATGCACCTGCTGCTCCGAGAGCTTCATCCGCTCGGCCCACCCGCTGACCAAGGATGTGGTGCTGTCGATGATCTCGCTGGACTACGACGACACCTTGATGGCCGCCGCCGGCCACCAGGCCGAGGCCATCCTCGACGAGATCATGGCCAAGTACAAGGGCCAGTACATCCTCGCCGTGGAAGGCAACCCGCCGCTCAACGAGGACGGCATGTTCTGCATCCAGTCGGGCAAACCCTTCATCGAGAAGTTGAAGCGCGTGGCCAAGGACGCCAAGGCGGTGATCGCCTGGGGCTCGTGCGCGTCCTGGGGCTGCGTGCAGGCGGCCAAGCCCAACCCGACGCAGGCCACGCCGATCCACAAGGTCATCACCGACAAGCCCATCATCAAGGTGCCGGGCTGCCCGCCGATCGCCGAGGTGATGACCGGCGTGATCACCTACATGCTGACCTTCGACAAGATTCCCGAGCTGGACCGCCAGGGCCGGCCGAAGATGTTCTACAGCCAGCGCATCCACGACAAGTGCTACCGCCGTCCGCATTTCGACGCCGGCCAGTTCGTCGAGAGCTTCGACGACGAATTCGCGCGTCGCGGCTACTGCCTCTACAAGATGGGTTGCAAGGGTCCGACCACCTACAACGCCTGCTCGACGGTGATGTGGAACGAGGGCACCAGCTTCCCGATCAAGGCCGGCCACGGCTGCATCGGCTGCTCGGAGGACGGCTTCTGGGACAAGGGCTCGTTCTACGACCGCCTGACCACGATCCACCAGTTCGGCATCGAGGGCACGGCCGACAAGGTGGGCGGCACGGCGGCCGGCGTGGTGGGCGCCGCGGTGGTGGCGCATGCCGCCGCCTCGGCGATCAAACGCGCCTCGAGCACCGGCCGTCCCCCGAGCGACGCCAAGAACGACACGACCACCGGCGCCTGAGCCGACCGGCCTGACAGCACACAGAGGACCACAACATCATGGGCGTGATCGAAACCCAAGGCTTCAAGCTGGACGACAGCGGCAAGCGCATCGTCGTCGACCCGGTGACCCGCATCGAGGGCCACATGCGCTGCGAGGTCAACGTCGACAGCAACAACGTGATCCGCAACGCGGTCTCCACCGGCACCATGTGGCGCGGCCTGGAGGTCATCCTCAAGGGCCGCGACCCGCGCGACGCCTGGGCCTTCGTCGAGCGCATCTGCGGCGTCTGCACCGGATGCCACGCGCTCACCTCGGTCCGTGCGGTGGAGGACGCGCTGGGGATCACGATCCCCAAGAACGCCTACCTGATCCGCGAGATCATGGCCAAGACGCTGCAGGAGCACGACCACGCGGTGCACTTCTACCACCTGCATGCGCTGGACTGGGTCGACGTGGTCTCGGCGCTGAAGGCCGATCCGAAGAAGACCTCGGAGCTGCAGCAGACGGTGTCGCCCTCGCACCCGATGTCGTCGCCCGGCTACTTCCGCGACATCCAGAACCGGCTCAAGAAATTCGTCGAGAGCGGTCAGCTCGGCCCCTTCATGAACGGCTACTGGGGCTCCAAGGCCTACGTGCTGCCGGCCGAGGCCAACCTGATGGCGGTGACCCATTACCTGGAGGCGCTGGACCTGCAGAAGGAATGGGTCAAGGTCCACACCATCTTCGGCGGCAAGAACCCGCACCCCAACTACCTGGTGGGCGGCGTGCCCTGCGCGATCAACCTCGACGGCAACGGCGCGGCCGGTGCGCCGATCAACATGGAGCGGCTGAATTTCGTCAAGGCGCGCATCGACGAGATGATCACGTTCAACAACAACGTCTACATCCCGGACGTGCTGGCCATCGGCACGATCTACAAGAACGCCGGCTGGCTGCACGGCGGCGGCCTGTCCGCCACCAACGTGATGGACTACGGCACCTACGAGAAGGTGATGGGCGACCACGCGACCCAGCAGCTGCCCGGCGGCGCGATCCTCGACGGCAACTGGGACGTGATCCACCCGGTCGACCCGCGCGATCCCGAGCAGGTCCAGGAGTTCGTGCCGCACAGCTGGTACCAGTACGCCGACGAGACCAAGGGACTGCACCCCTGGGACGGCGTGACC
Organism: Ideonella sp. sgz306126; assembly: GCF_056032705.1. Classification (NCBI taxonomy): domain Bacteria; kingdom Pseudomonadati; phylum Pseudomonadota; class Betaproteobacteria; order Burkholderiales; family Sphaerotilaceae; genus Ideonella; species Ideonella sp. sgz306126. The sequence goes on along the minus strand of NZ_JBVYWP010000002.1, from coordinate 312,901 downwards.
GAGCCCCACTACCAGCTCGGCGACAAGACCAAGGGCACGCGCACCGCGATCGAGAACATCGACGAAAGCGCCAAGTATTCGTGGATCAAGTCGCCGCGCTGGCGCGGCCACGCGATGGAAGTGGGCCCGCTGGCCCGCTACATCCTGGGCTATGCCCACGCCCGCCAGGGCAACACCCATTGCCAGCGCGTCAAGGAGCAGATCGAGAGCTCGGCGGCGATCATCAACAGCGCCTTCCCCAAGGCGCTGGGCCTGCCCGAGACGCAGTACACGGTCAAGCAGCTGATGCCCACCACCATCGGCCGCACGCTGGCCCGTGCGCTCGAGGCCCAGTACTGCGCCGAGATGATGCGCGAGGACTTCCAGGAGCTGGTCGCCAACATCCAGGCCGGCGACACCGCCACCGCCAATGTCGACAAATGGGACCCGGCCACCTGGCCCAAGGACGCCAAAGGCGTGGGCACGGTGGCGGCGCCGCGCGGCGCGCTGGGCCACTGGATCCACATCAAGGACGGCAAGATCGCGAACTACCAGTGCGTGGTGCCCACCACCTGGAACGGTTCGCCGCGCGACACCAAGGGCCAGATCGGCGCCTTCGAGGCCTCGCTGATGAACACGCCCATGGTCAACCCCGAGCAGCCGGTCGAGATCCTGCGCACCCTGCACAGCTTCGACCCCTGCCTGGCCTGCTCGACCCATGTGATGAGCGAAGACGGCGCCGAACTCAGCACCGTCACGGTCCGCTGACCGCCCGCTGCCCGCCCATTGATTCCCGGAGACCGACCATGACCCGACGCTCGCTTCCCCTGCTGACCCTGTTCGCGCTGCTGACCGCCAGCACCGCCGCCTCGGCCCACCTGGGCCATGGCACCCACACGCTGGCCCAGGGCCTGGCCCACCCGTTCGGCCCGGACCACCTGCTGGCCATGGTCGCGGTGGGCCTGTGGTCCGCCGCCGCCTTGCCCGACGCCCGCCGCTGGGCCGGGCCGGCCACCTTCATGGCGGCGCTGATCGTCGGCGCCGCGCTGGGCGCTGCCGGCCTGGCTTTGCCCGGCACCGAGACCGGCATCGCGCTGTCGGTGACGGTGTTCGGCGTGATGCTGGCGGCCGGGACGCGGCTGGCGCCGCGCGTCGGCCTGGGCCTGATCGCCGCCGCCGCGCTGCTGCACGGTCTGGCCCACGGCGCCGAGCTGCCGTCGGGTGGCAGCTTCGCGGCCTACGCGGCCGGCTTCCTGGCCACCACCGCGGCGCTGCACGCCGCCGGCCTGGGCCTGGGCGAGCGCCTGCGAAGCGCCCGCGCCGCGGTCTGGTCCAGCCTGGGCGCCGCGATGGGCCTGGCCGGCCTGTGGCTGCTGGTGCGCGTCTGACGCGGACCGCGCCTGCTCCCCGACGCTGCCAGGAGACCGCCATGTCCGCCAACCTTTCCGCCCCCCCCGCCAGCGCGCTGGCCGACATCACCGGCACCGATCCGCAGGCGATCGCGCACGGCGCCAGCACGAAATCGGTCTATGTCTACGAGGCGCCAGTGCGGCTGTGGCACTGGGTCAACGCCTTGTCGATCACCGTGCTCGCGGTCACCGGCTACTTCATCGGCTCGCCGCTGCCCACCTTGCCGGGCGAGGCCAGCGCGCATTTCCTGATGGGCTACATCCGCTTCGCCCATTTCGCCGCCGGCTACGTGTTCGCGGTCGGCCTGCTGGGCCGGATCTACTGGGCCTTCGTCGGCAACCACCATGCGCGCGAACTGTTCACGCTGCCGGTGTTCCAGAAGGCCTACTGGCGCGAGGTGCTGACGATGCTGAAGTGGTACGCCTTCCTGATCCCGCAGCCCAGCCAGTACGTGGGCCACAACCCGCTGGCCCGCGCGGCGATGTTCCTGGGCTACTTCTTCCTGTCGGTGTTCATGATGCTGACCGGCTTCGCGATGTACGGCGAAGGCGAGCAGACCGGCTCCTGGGCCGACCACCTGTTCGGCTGGGTCATCCCGCTGATGGGCCAGTCGCAGGACGTCCACACCTGGCATCACTTCGGCCTGTGGGCGATGGTGATGTTCGTGACGCTGCACGTCTACGCCGCGATCCGCGAAGACATCATGGGCCGCCAGAGCATCGTCAGCACGATGATCTCGGGCTACCGCACTTTCAAGAAGTGAGGGCAACATGAACGCGGGCCTGTCCCACTCCCACCCGGCCGAGGCCGAGGGCGTCGATCCGTTCGTGCCGGCCGACGATCTGATCGTCGTGCTCGGCATCGGCAACCTGCTGTGGGCCGACGAGGGCTTCGGCGTGCGCTGCGTCGAGGCGCTGCAGCGCCAATGGGCCTTCGGCGACCGGGTGCGCCTGGTCGACGGTGGCACCCAGGGCCTGTACCTGATTCAGCATGTGCAGGCCGCCAGGAAGCTGTTGATCTTCGATGCGATCGACTACGGTCTGCCGCCCGGCACGCTCAAGCTGGTGGAAGACGACGAGGTGCCGCGCTTCATGGGTGCCAAGAAGATGAGCCTGCACCAGACCGGCTTCCAGGAAGTGCTGATGCTGGCGCTGCTGACCGAGCGCTACCCCGAGCAGGTGCTGCTGATCGGTTGCCAGCCCGAGGAACTGGACGACTACGGCGGCAGCCTGCGCCCGGTCGTCAAGCTGGCGATGGACGACGCCCTGGCGCTGGGCGTCCAGCGCCTGCGCGACTGGGGCGCCGCGCCTACGCCGCGCCCCGCCACCGCGCCCGCCGCGGAAGGCGTGACGGTCTCGATGCTGGCGATGGCCGCGTACGAGGCCGGCCGCCCTCCCGCCGAGCTCGCCTGCCGGATCGGCGACGAGCGCTTCCTGGCCACGGCCGGCTGACGCGGAGCCGATGCCATGTGCCTGGGGATGCCGATGCAGGTGCTGCACAGCCGGCCCGGCCGCGCGTCGGTGCGCGGCCGCGGCGAGACCCGCGAGGTCGGCACCGCGCTGGTCGGCGACGTGCAGCCGGGCGACTGGCTGCTGATCTTCCTGGACGACGCGCGCGAGCGCCTCAGCGCCGAGCGCGCGGCCGAGGTCGATGCGGCGCTGGACCTGGTGCTGGCCGCGATGCGCGGCGCCGACGGCGCGCAAGGCCCGGCGGATCCCGGCTTCGCGCTGCCGTCGGCGATGAGCGCCGAGCAGCTGGCCGCGCTGGCCGGCGCGGCGCGTTGACCCCCACCCCTGTTTCACCAGCCTGTTCGCCTGCCCGAGGACCGACGATGACCGACATCCTGCTGCCCGACTCCCCCGCCGCGCGCGAACCCCTGCTGTTGCAGCGCCTGGTCTGCGACCACGGCGCGAGCTGGGTGTGCCCGGCCACGCTGGCCGCGTTCACGGCCGCCGGCGGCGACCAGGTGCTGTTCTTCGGAGGCGACCCGGTGCGCTTTCCCGAGGTGCTGGACGTCGCCGTCGTGCTGCCCGAACTGCAGCGGGCGTTTCCGGGCCGCTTCCGCGTCGGCGTGGTGCGGCGCGACGGCGAGGACGAGATCGCCCAACGCTATGGCGCGCAGCGCTGGCCGTCGCTGGTGTTCCTGCGCGACGGCCGTTACGTCGCGACCATCGCCGGCATGCTGGACTGGACCGATTACCTCGACCGCGTCGCCCAGGCGCTGGCCACCCCGGCCAGCCGCCCGCCGATCGCGCTGGTGGGCACCGTGCCGGCCGGCGCGTCCTGCCACTGACCCAGCAACCCAGAGCCCGCCATGACCCTGCCTGCCGCCCCCCGCGCCTTCCCGATCCCCGTGGTGGCCGCCTTCGCGACGAACGAGGACGAGACCCTGGACTACCTGCGCATGCCCTCGGGGATGGACACCTACCGGCCGCCGCTGCTGCCCGAGCCGGAGGCCCTGGCCGGGCACGACAGCGCCGTGCAGGTGCTGCGCCAGGCCGTGCATGCGCTGCAGCAATGCGGGCGCGGCGAGACGCCCGCGCCGGTGCGGCTGGACGGCCTGCCCGAGGCCGATCGGCAACTGATCAACCAGGTGCTGGGCGAGGGCGAGGTCAGCGCCCAGGTGCTGTCGGCGCCGGACGCGGTGGACGGCCGGAGCACGGTGCAGATCCAGGAATCGGTCTTCGCCGGGCTGTGGCGGGTCGTGACCCGCACCGACGATGGCGCGCTGTGCGACACCCTCGAGGCCGGCGCCGTGCCGGCCGTGCTGCGCGAGGCCGCGCGCGAGGACGGCCGCCACCCGCCCGCCGCCATGGCGCCGCCGCCGCACGTGATCAACGCGGCGTCGGTGCTGAGCGAACTGGCCGATCTGCGGCGCCATTGGCAGCCCGGCCAGGCGCCCGCGGTGATCAACCTGAGCCTGCTGCCGATGTCGCCCGAGGACATCGCCTACCTGGACCACCAGCTGGGCACCGGCCGGGTGCTGATCCTGTCGCGCGGCTACGGCAACTGCCGCATCACCGACGCCTGCGTTCCCCACACCTGGCGGGTGGTCTATTACAACTCGCAGGACACCGTGATCCTCAACACCGTCGAGGTCTGCGCCATGCCCGAGGCGGCCTGCGCCGCGCCCGAAGACCTGGCCGATTCGGCCCAGCGCCTGGTCGAGGTGCTGCAATGGGTCGAACAGGCCGGGAGCCGGACATGAGCGCGCCGGGCCGCTCCCAAGCGCGAATCCCGAAGTGCGCAGCGCGGAGGGAGTCCAGTGAGCGCGCCGGGCCGCTCCCAAGCGCGAATCCCGAAGTGCGCAGCGCGGAGGGGAGACCTGTGAGCACGGCGCGCTTCGAAGGCAGCTACCTGGGCGACCGCCAGCGCCTGGCCGCCGGCGCGCGGCTGGAATGCAAGATCTGCTGGTGGGTTTACGATCCCGCCGTGGGCGACGCGCAGTGGCAGATCCCGCCCGGCACGGCGTTCACCGAGCTGCCGCCGCATTGGCGTTGCCCGCAGTGCGATGGCGACGCCGAGCAGTTCATGGTGCTGATGGAACAGGACTGAACCCGTGCCGGATCCCCACCCCGAAGCGGCCGACCGCGTCGCCCTGCTGGAGGCGGTGTTCGACCGCGTGGCCCGCACACGGATGGCCGGCGTGCCGCTGCTGAACCCGGCGTTGCACGTCCGCGCGCTGGGCTTTGCGCCCGGCGCGCTGGAACCCGACCTGCTCGAAGGCGTGCTGGTCACGCCCTGGTTCATGAACCTGCTGCGCCTGCCGCGGCAGGCCGTGGCGGCGGGCGCCCCGGGCTGGCTGGCCGTGGGGCAGTGCGCGGCACGCCCGGTGGGTCCGGCCGCCGCAGGCCCGCGGCTGGACTTCATCGGCCGCTTCGAGCCGGGCCTGGGGGCGTTCGAGGCCGCGTCGCTGTTTTCGCCGATGGCCGAGTTCGCCGACCAGGCGGCGGCGCTGGCGGTCGCGGCGGACGTGCTGCGTCAGCTGCGCCAGCCGCATGCCGCGCCGGCCGCGCCGCAGACCGTGCCGGCGCCGCCCTCGCGCCGCGGTTTTCTGTTCGGCCGCGGCGGCGCCGACGCGAGGGCCGGTGCGCCATGACCCTCGATTGGCAGCACCTGGCCGGCGAGGTCACGCTGCGCCCCGGGCCCGGCACGCACGACACGCTGGTCAGCACCCGGCCGGACCTGGCGCCGCGTCTGGCCAGCGGCCGCCCGGCCGACCGGCTGCCCGATCTGCTCGGCACGTTGTTCGCGCTGTGCTCGCACGCCCACCGCTGGACCGCGCGCCGCGCCGTCGAACGCGCGCTGGGTCGGCCGGACCGGGTCAGCCCGGCCGATCGACAAGCCCATCGCCGTGCCACGCTGCGCGAGCACCTGCTGCGCCTGGGCCACGACTGGCCGCGCCTGGTGCCGTGGCCGGGCACGCCGGCATCGCCATCGGTCCACGAGGCCTTGCGCGACTGTCCCGCCTGGCGCGACGGCGCCGACGCGGACGAGGATCTGTCGGCGCTGCGCGATTGGCTGGACCGGCAGTGGCTGGGCCGCCGTCCGGCCGCCTGGCTGGCGGCTTTCGAGGCGGATCCGCAAGCCTGGCCCGCGCGCTGGTGCATGGACGCCCCAGGCCCGGTGGCGGTCTGGCTGCGCGCCCAGCGAGCGCAGGCGCAGGCGCTGGACGCACCCGGGCCGGCGCTGCGACTGCAGGGCGATGCGGCGATGGCCGAGCTGGCCCGCTGCATGGTCGACCAACCCGGCTTCTGTGCCCGCCCGCACTGGCAGGGCCATCAGCCCGACACCGGACCCTGGTCGCGCGTGGCCGACGGCGGGCCGGGCCAGACCGTGCCGGCGCGCACCGCGTGGGACCGGCTGATCGCCCGGCTGGTCGAGCTGCTGCGGCTGGCCGAGCCCGGCGGCGAGCGGTGGCTGGCGCACGGCGCGCTGGCGCTGGGCCCGGGCGAAGGCCTGGCCTGGACCGAGATGGCGCGCGGCCTGCTGGTGCACCGGGTGCGGCTGGCGGACGGCGCGGGCGGCGAGCCGGTGGTGGCCGACTGCCGGGTGCTGGCGCCGACCGAATGGAACTTCCATTCCGCCGGCGTGCTGGCCCAGGCGCTGCGCCGCTTGCCGGACGACGCGGCCCAGGCGGGCGGGGCGGCGCTGCTGGCCGTGGCCTTCGACCCCTGCGTGCCGTTCCGCATCGCCGGCGGCCCCGCGAAGGCGCAAGATGGCGGCATCGCGTTGGAGAGCGGGTCATGCACGAGTTGAGCTTGGCAGGCGGGATCCTGAAGGTGGTGGAAGACGCCGCCCGGCGCGAAGGCTTTGCGCGCGTCTCGCAGCTGCGGCTGGAGGCGGGCGCGCTGGCGGGCGTCGAGGTTCGCGCGCTGCGTTTCGCGCTCGACGCGCTCAGCCCCGGCACCTGCCTGCAGGGCGCGGCGATCGAGATCGACGAGCCGCCCGGCACCGCCTGGTGCCTGCCCTGCGGCGCGTCGGTCTCGATCGCCAGCCGTGCCGACCCCTGCCCGCGCTGCGGCGGTTTTCAGATTCAACCCACCGGCGGCACCGAGTTGCGCGTGGTGGACTTGCTGGTCCATGACGATCCGGTCGCCCCCGCGACGGCGGCTTGAGGAGAACACCATGTGTGTGGTTTGCGGTTGCGCCGGCGGCGCCTCGACGGTCGAGACCCGGCACGACGCCGCGCAGGGGCACGATCATGGGCACGATCACGCCCATTCCCACGATCACGCACACCCCCATGCGCCGGTGCTCGAGCACGCCGAGACCGCGCTGGCGGTGGACCCGGCCACCGGCGACCTGCACTACGGCGCCGGCGCGGCGCGGGTCTCGGTGCCGGGCATGAGCCAGGCCCGGGCGATCAAGCTCGAAGCCGACGTGCTGGGCGAGAACAACCGGCTGGCCGCGATGAACCGCGCCCATTTCCTGGCCCATGGCGTGACGGCCTACAACCTGGTCTCCAGCCCCGGGTCGGGCAAGACCACGCTGCTGTGCGCCACCATCGAAGCGCTGAAGGCGCGCGCGCCGGCGCTGCCGCTGGCGGTGATCGAGGGCGACCAGCAGACCTCGAACGACGCCGACCGCATCCGCGCCACTGGTGCGCCGGCCATCCAGGTCAACACCGGCAAGGGCTGCCACCTCGACGCGCAGATGGTGGCCGACGCCTTCGGCCGCCTCGGTCTGCACGGCCATGACCACCACCATCACGCTCATTCCCACGAGCACGAGCACGAGCACGAGCACGCTCAAGACCACGATCATGCCGAGGCCGGGTCGCTGCTGTTCATCGAGAACGTCGGCAACCTGGTCTGCCCGGCGATGTGGGACCTGGGCGAGGCCGCCAAGATCGCGATCCTCTCGGTCACCGAGGGCGAGGACAAGCCGATCAAGTACCCCGACATGTTCGCCGCCGCCCGGCTGATGGTGCTGAACAAGGTCGACCTGCTGCCCCACCTCAACTTCGACCTGCCCAAGTGCATCGAGTACGCGCGCCGCGTCAACCCCGGCATCGAGGTGCTGCTGGTTTCGGCCACGCGCGGCGACGGCATGGACGCTTGGATCGACTGGCTGCTGCAGGCCGACGACGCGGCGCCGGCCGGCGCGGTGCCGCCGACCTCGGTCGAGGCCACGCTGCGCCGGCGCATCGCCGAGCTCGAAGCCCAGCTGGCGGCCGCCCGCGCCTGAGGTGATGACGCTGGCCCGCACCGCCTTGCCCCGGCCCGCGCCCGCGCGGGTGCTGGCCTGTGGCGCCTTCCTGAAGAACCGCGCCTGCCTGCTGGAGGGCGACACCGCGTGGTGGTCCGAGCTGCATGGCGACCTGGGCGAGCCGGGCGCCTGCGCGGCACTGGAGCAGTCGGTGGCGGCACTGCGGGCGGCCGCCACCGGACCGATTGCCGCCGTGGCGCACGACCTGCATCCCGATTTCCACTCGACCCGGATCGCGCTGGAGCTGGCCGGCGCGCTCGGCGTGCCCGCGATCGCCGTGCAGCACCACCATGCCCACATCGTCGTGGTCCAGGCCGAACAAGGCCTGGACGGCCCGGTGATCGGCCTCGCGCTGGACGGCGTCGGCCTGGGCACCGATGGCAGCGCCTGGGGTGGTGAAGTGCTGCAGGTGGACGCCTTGGAGCGGGCGCAGCACTGGCAGCGCCGGGCCCATCTGCCCACGCTGCGTCTGCCGGGCGGCGACGTCGCCGCGCGCGAGCCCTGGCGCATGGCGGCCGCGCTGCTGCAGGCCAGCGGCCACGCGGACCGGATCGTGCCGTGGCTGTCGCCGCAGGTCGGCGAGCGCTCGGCGGCCTTGATCGCGCAGATGTTGGCGCGCAGCCTGAACTGTCCGCCCACCACCAGCGCCGGGCGCTGGTTCGATGCGGTCGCGGGCCTGCTGCGGCTGAGCCGGGCGCAGCGCGAGGAGGCCGAGGCCGCGATCGCGCTGGAGCGCTGCGCCACCGACTGGCTCGAAACCCATGCCGTGCCGCCGCTGGACACGCCGTCGCTGGACCTGCTGGCGCGGGTGCCGACCTGGCTCGCGTGGTGCCCGCCGCATGCCGAAGGCGCGGCGCTGGCCGAGGCCCAGGGCCGCGTCGCGGCGCACTTCCATCTCGCGCTGGCCCAGGGTCTGGCGGCCACCGCCGAGGCCGCGGCGCGCGAGGCCGGCGCGGCCACCGTGGTGCTGGGCGGCGGCTGCTTCTTCAACCGGCTGCTGACGCGCGGCGTGCGCCAGGCGCTGGCCCCGACCGGCCTGGCGGTGGCGGCGCCCCAGGCCCTCAGCTGCGGCGACGCCGGCCTGGCGCTGGGCCAGGCCTGGATCGCCGCGTGCACCGTGGCCGACCCCGAATTCCTGTCATCGAAGGACTAGACCCCATGTGCCTTGCCCTGCCGGCCCTGGTGGTCGCCCTGCATGACGCCGACCAGGCCACCGTGGACCTGGGTGGCGTGCGCAAGGCGATCTCGATCGCGCTGACGCCCGAAGCCCGGGTGGGCGACTACGTCATCGTCCATGTCGGCCATGCGATCGGCCTGCTCGACCCCGAGGAGGCGCAGCGCACGCTGGCGCTGTTCGCCGAACTGGCCGCCGCCGAAGGGGCCGCACCGTGAAGCACATCAGCGAATACCGCGACGGCGAGCTGGCCCGCCGGCTGGCTGAGCGCCTGGCCGCCGAGGTGCAGCCCGGCCGCCGCTACAGCTTCATGGAATTCTGCGGCGGCCACACCCATGCGATCTCGCGCTACGGCATCACCGAACTGCTGCCGCCCAGCGTGCGCATGATCCACGGCCCGGGTTGTCCGGTCTGCGTGCTGCCGATCGGCCGGGTCGATCTGGCGATCCGGCTGGCGCTGGAAAAGCAGGTCATGCTGTGCACCTACGGCGACGTGATGCGCGTGCCGGCCTCGGACGGCCTGAGCCTGATGAAGGCCAAGGCGCGTGGCGCCGACATCCGCATGGTGTACTCCGCGGCCGATGCGCTGGCGCTGGCTCGCAGCCACCCGGAGCGCGAGGTGGTGTTCCTGGCGATCGGCTTCGAGACCACCACCCCGCCCACCGCGCTGGTGATCCGCCAGGCCGCGAAGGAGGGCATCGCCAACTTCAGCGTGCTGTGCTGCCACGTGCTGACGCCCAGCGCGATCACGCACATCCTGGAGAGCCCCGAGGTGCGCCGCTACGGCACCGTGCCGATCGACGGCTTCATCGGCCCGGCACACGTCAGCATCGTGATCGGCTCCCAGCCTTACGCGCATTTCGCCGAGGAATACCGCAAGCCGGTGGTGATCGCCGGCTTCGAGCCGCTGGACGTGATGCAGGCCATCCTGATGCTGGTGCGCCAGGTCAACCAGGGCCGCGCCGAGGTCGAGAACGAGTTCACCCGCGCCGTCACACCCGAGGGCAACCAGGCCGCGCAGGCGGTGGTCAGCGAGGTGTTCGAGCTGCGCAGCCATTTCGAGTGGCGCGGCCTGGGCGAGGTGCCGTACAGCGCGCTGAAGATCCGGCCGGCCTTGGCTGCCTTCGATGCCGAGCAGCGCTTCGCGCTGCACTACACGCCGGTGCCCGACCACAAGCAATGCGAATGCGGCGCGATCCTGCGCGGCGTCAAGCGGCCGCAGGACTGCAAGTTGTTCGGCAACGTCTGCACGCCCGAGAACCCGATCGGCTCGTGCATGGTGTCGAGCGAGGGGGCTTGCGCGGCCCATTATTCGTATGGCCGTTTCCGCGACATCCCGGTCGTTGCGGCCTGATCCCGAGACCGCCTCATGAGTCTGAAGAAAAACTATGTACGGCCGCTCGACCTGCGCGGCGGCCGCATCGACATGAACCACGGCGCCGGTGGCCGGGCCGGTGCGCAGCTGATCGCCGAGGTCTTCGCCCGCGCCTTCGACAACGAGTTCCTGCGCCAGGGCGACGACGGTGCGTGCCTGCCGCCGCTGCCGACCGGCCATCAGCTGGTGATGGCCACCGACGGCCACGTGATCTCGCCGCTGTTCTTTCCGGGTGGCGACATCGGCTGCCTGTCAGTGCACGGCACGGTCAACGACCTGGCGATGATGGGGGCGACGCCGCTGTACCTGGCGGCCAGCTTCATCCTCGAAGAGGGCTTCGCGCTGGCCGACCTGAAGCGCATCGTCGACTCGATGGCGGCGGCCGCGCGCGAGGCCGGCGTGCCGGTGGTCACCGGCGACACCAAGGTGGTCGAGCAGGGCAAGGGCGACGGCGTGTTCATCAGCACCACCGGCGTCGGCGCGCTGCCGCCGGGCCGCCGTCTCGGCGGCGCCCGGGCGCGTGCGGGCGACGTGCTGATCGTCTCGGGCACGATAGGCGAGCACGGGGTGGCGGTGCTGTCGCAGCGCGAATCGCTGGAATTCGAGACCGCGATCGTCTCCGACACCGCGGCGCTGCACACGCTGGTGGCTCAGCTGTTGGCGGCGGCGCCCGAAGGCGCGGTGCATGCCTTGCGCGACCCGACCCGCGGCGGCCTGGCCACGACGCTCAACGAGATCGCCGCGCAGTCGGGCGTGGGCATGCTGCTGGACGAGGCGGCGATCCCCATCCTGCCGCAGGTCGACGCGGCCTGCGAGCTGCTGGGCCTCGATCCGCTCTACATCGCCAACGAGGGCAAGCTGGTCGCGGTCGTCGCACCCGAGGCCGCCGACAGCGTGCTCGGCGCGATGCGTGCCCACCCGCTGGGCCACGCGGCCGCACGCATCGGCACCGTCACCGTCGACCCGCAGCACTTCGTGCAGATGGCCACCCGCTTCGGCGGCCGGCGCGTGGTGGACTGGCTCAGCGGCGAGCCGCTGCCGCGGATCTGCTGAACCGCCGAGGTGGCCAGGGTGAAGACCGTGCGAGGGATCTCGGTGCCCAAGAGGCCGCTGGAGCCGGTGCAGACCGTTCCCGGCCGAACGATGAACCGTCCGGTCTGCTGATGCGCATCCTGCTGTTGTGCCATCTCTTCAACAGCCTGTCCCAGCGCCTGTTCGTCGACCTGCGCGAGGCGGGTCACACGGTCTCGGTCGAGCTCGACATCGCCGACGCGGTGACCGAGGAGGCGGTGGCGCTGTTCCAGCCCGACGTGGTGCTGGCGCCGTTCCTGAAGCGCAAGATCCCCGAGTCGGTGTGGCGCACCCGGTGCTGCCTGGTGGTGCACCCCGGGCCGCCCGGCGACCGCGGTCCCAGCGCGCTGGACTGGGCGCTGATGCGTCGGCACCGGCGCTGGGGCGTGACGGTGCTGCAGGCCGACGGCGATTTCGATGCCGGGCCGGTCTGGGCCCACGCGGACTTCGCGCTGCGCGAGGACACCAAATCCAGCGTCTACCGCCGCGAGCTGGGGCAGGCGGCGGTGCTGGCCGTGCGCGAGGCGCTGCAGCGCGGCGCCGCGCTGCCGTCCGGGCCCGAGGCGGCGGCGACCGGGCCGATGGGCTGGCAGCCCTGGATGACCCCGGCCGATCGCGCCGTCGACTGGGCCCGCCACGATGGCGCGACGCTGCTGCGCCACCTGCGTGCCGCCGACGGCGCGCCGGGCGTGGTGGCGGCCTTGTTCGGCGAGCCGGTCCGGCTGTTCGACGCCCATCCGGCCAGCGCAGACGCGCTGGCGCGCAGCGGCGGCGCCGCGGCCCGGCCCGGTGCGGCGATCGCGCGGCGCGGCCCGGCCGTGCTGGTGCGCACCGTCGATGGCGCGATCTGGGTCGGCCAGGTGCGCCGCGCTGCGGCCGCGTCCGGCGCGGGCACGTTGAAGCTGGCCGCCACCCGCGCCTTCGCCATCGAGGCGGCGGCCCTGCCCGAGTTGCCGGTGCCACTGATGCGCGACGCCGCCGAATGGGACGAGTTGCACTACGAGGAATCCGGGCCACCGTCGGCGCGCGTGGGCTGGCTCGGATTCGCCTTTCACAATGGCGCGATGAGCACCCGCCAATGCCAGCGCCTGCGCGATGCGCTGTGCGAACTGCGCCAGCGCCCGATGGCGGTGCTGGTGCTGGCGGGCGGACCGGATTTCTTCTCGAACGGCATCCACCTGCACGATATCGAGGCCTCGGCCGAGGTGGCGGGCGACAGCGCCGCCGATGCGTCCTGGCGCAACATCGAGGCGATGGACGACGTGGCGCTGGAACTGCTGACGCTGACCGACCGGCTGACCGTGGCGGCGCTGCGCGGCAACGCCGGCGCCGGCGGCTGTTTTCTCGCGCTGGCGGCCGATCAGGTCTGGTCGCATGCGGGCGTGGTGCTGAACCCGCACTACAAGAACATGGGCAACCTGTACGGGTCGGAATACTGGACCTACACCTTGCCGCGCCGGGTCGGCGCCGAGGCGGCGAATCGCATCACCCAGCAGCGGCTGCCGCTGGGCGCCGCCGAGGCGCAGCGGCTGGGCCTGCTGGACGCGGTGCTCGCGGCCGATGCCGCCGGCTTCGAGGCCGCGGCCCGCCAGGCCGCGCAGGCGCTGGCCACGGCCCCCGGCGGAGCTGCCAGAATCGCGGCCAAGCGTGAACGCCGCGCGGCCGACGAGGCGCTCAAGCCGCTGGCGGCCTACCGCAGCGAGGAGTTGCAACGCATGCACCGCAACTTCTACGGCTTCGACCCGAGCTATCACGTGGCGCGCCACCACTTCGTCTACCGCAAGCCCCTGGCCTGGACGCCACGCCACCTCGCGGTGCATCGCTGAGCGCAGCGCCCCACCGACCTGCCGAACCCCCTTGATGAACGCCGCCGACGCCCCGCCCTCGATCGCTGCCGACCTGCCGGTGGTGCTGCTGGTCGACGACGAGGTTCGCTCGCTCGATGCGATGCGGCGCACGCTGGACGAGGAGTTCCGCATCGTCACCGCCAGCAGCGCCGAGGCGGCTCGCGAGGCGCTGCAGCAGCAGGCGGTCGCGGTGATCCTGTGCGACCAGCGCATGCCGGGGCTGACCGGGGTCGAGTTCCTGAAGGAGGTGCGTGAGCGCTGGCCCGACACGGTGCGCATCGTGATCTCGGGCTACACCGACAGCGAGGACATCATCGCCGGCGTCAACGAGGCCGGCATCTACCAGTACGTGCTCAAGCCCTGGGTGCCGGACCACCTGCTGCAGACCGTGCGCACCGCGGCCGAGGCGCGTTCGCTGCAGCAAGGCCTGTCGCGGCTGGAGATCGAACTGCGCACCGGCGCGCCGGTGCTGCGCGCGCGCAGCCGCCAGAAGCTGGGCGAGGCTCGCGCGGCCTTCGATTTCGAGCGCATCGTGCGGGCGCCGGGCAGCCCGCTGGACGCGGTCTGCGAGATGGCCTCGCGCATCGCCCGCTACGACCTGCCGGTGCTGATCCTGGGCGAGTCGGGCACCGGCAAGGAGTTGCTGGCGCGCGCGCTGCACTACGCGTCGCCGCGCCACGCCGGCGCCTTCGTGCTCGAGAACTGCGCGGCGATCCCCGACACGTTGCTGGAGTCCGAGCTCTTCGGCCACAAGCGCGGCGCCTTCACCGGCGCGTATGAGGACCACGTCGGCCTGTTCCAGCGCGCGCACGGCGGCACCGTCTTCCTCGACGAGATCGGCGAGACCTCGCCGGCCTTCCAGGTCAAGCTGCTGCGGGTCCTGCAGGAAGGCGAGCTGCGGCCGGTCGGCTCGACCCGCTCGCTGCCGGTGGACGTGCGGGTGATCGCCGCCACCCACCGCCAGCTCGAAGACGAGGTGCACGCCGGGCGCTTCCGCGAGGACTTGTACTACCGCATCGCCGGCGTCACGCTGCACATGCCGGCGCTGCGCGAGCGTGCCGGCGACATCGCGCCGATCGCCGAACGGCTGCTGGTCGACGTCGCGCGCGAACTGGGGCGGCCGACGCTGGCCCTGGAGGCCGAGGCCCTGGCCCGCCTGCAGGCCTACCCCTGGCCCGGCAACATCCGCGAGCTGCGCAACGAGATCGCCCGTGCCGCGGCCCTCAGCGACGGCGCGCGCATCGGCGCCGAGGCCTTCTCGGCGCGGGTGCTGCAAGGGCCGGCCGGCCCGCGTCCGGCGTCACCGGCCGTGCCGGCGGCGGCGGCCGGCACGACGCTGCAGGAGCGGCTCGATGTCCTGGAGGCGCATGTGCTGGGCGAGGCCTTGCTGCGCCATCGCTGGAACAAGACCCGGGTCGCGGCCGAGCTGGGCTTGTCGCGGGTCGGCCTGCGGGCCAAGCTCAGGCGCTTCGGCCTGGAGCCGCAGCCATGACGCTGCCGCCCGTCGCCGGCTCAGCCGTCCAGCACGCAGCGGTTGCGGCCGGCTTGCTTGGCGCGGTAGAGCGCCTGGTCGGCGCGTTCGATCAGGCGCTGGTAATCGGGGTGGCCGTCATGCGCGGCCACGCCGACGCTGATGCTGGCCTTGAGCGTCTGCGCGTTGGACAGCAGAAAGGTCTCCTGCTCGACCGCGTGGCGGATCTTCTCGGCCACCTGCAGCGCCTGGGCCGGGCTCAGTTCGACGGCGATGACCAGGAACTCCTCGCCGCCGTAGCGGAACACGAAGTCGCCGCTGCGAACCGCGTTCACCAGCACGTTACCCAGGTGCTGCAACACGCGATCGCCGGCGTCGTGACCGTGGCGGTCGTTGATGTCCTTGAAGTGGTCGACATCGATCAGCAGCAGCGAAAACTCCTTGCGGGCCTGCCGGCTCAGCTCGATTTCGCGGCCCAGGATGGACGGCAGAAAGCGCCGGTTCAGCAACTGGGTCAGCGCGTCGCGACCGACCTCCATGTCGACCAGGTGGTCGAACAGGCTGTCCTTCAAGTAGCGGATCTGCCTCACCTCGGACGACACGCCGCGCAGCAGGCGGCGCAGCTCCTCGCCGCCGGGCTGGTTCAGCTCGCGCTGGCACAGTGGCAGCAGGGCGCCGTCGATGCGGTCCATCGCCTCGATGATGCCTTGGAGTTCGCTGCCGCGGCTGAACAGGGCGGCTGCCTTGTGCCGTATCCACAGTCCGAAGGACGACTGGCCGATCGGCGGCAGCGCATCTTCCACGCGCCCGCTCATCACCTGCTGCAGCACCTGGTTCTCCCAGTTCAGCAGGGCGGTGCGCTGGCGCTCGCGCTCCAGCGACATGTTCATGCTCGACACGAAGGTGCGGTAGGACTCGTCGGCGCGCGCAGCCACCTCGTGCGAGCTGAAGTATTGCGCCGACATCGCCTCCACCGCCAGGTCGATCAGCTCGCTCGCGGCGATGACGGCTTCGATGTGGACGGCGCTCACGCTGGCGGGCCCCAGCAGCCGGTGAGCCACGCCTTGCTTGATCTGACGGGCACCCCGCATCACCAGGTCGCCGCGCACGCCGATGCGTGCATGCACCGTGCCGACGTGGCGCTGCAGCGCCAGCTGCTCGTCCACGGCGGCCTCGTCCCAGCGCCCCAGCAGGCCGGCCACCCAGCGTCCCATCGAGGCGCGCAGCCGGCTGTCCACCACCTCGTGGGTCAGGAAGGCGCGCGCGTCCGGATCGGCCAGCATCGCGCCGTAGAACAGGTCGGCGAGTTCGCCGGCGTCGCTGCGGGCCAGCGCCACGAGCAAGGCCTGTGCCGGCGCAGACGTGTTCGCCTGCACCGCCAGCCACTGCTGTCGAAGGACGGTGTCTTGAACGGGGCGATCGGCGGCCGGAAGGGTCATCGGAGCAGGCGTGCGAGGGTGGCGGGCCGCCAAGATAGCATGGGCGCCTGTGCCCTTGTCCCGGGAGTCCGCCGATGTGCGCGCTGAACGTGTTGTGGCTGCAGAGCGGCGGTTGCGGCGGCTGCAGCATGTCCTTGCTGAACGCCGACACCGCCGATTTCGCCGGGCTGTGGCAGCAGGCCGGGCTGAACCTGCTGTGGCACCCGTCGCTGTCGCTCGAATCGGGCGGCGAGTTGCTGGCCTTGCTGGACGATTGCCTGGCCGGACGGCAGCGGCTGGACCTGCTGTGCGTCGAAGGCTCGCTGCTGCGCGGCCCGAACGGTAGCGGCCGCTTCCACCTGCTGGCGGGCAGCGGCCTGCCCATGACGCAGTGGGTCGAGCGCCTGGCCGCGGTGTCGCGGCACGTGCTGGCGGTCGGCTCCTGCGCGGCCTGGGGCGGCATCACCGCCGGCGGGCCCAACCCGACCGAGGCCTGCGGCCTGCAGTACGACGACGACCGCCCCGGCGGCCTGCTGGGCGCCGATTTTCGCGGCACGGCCGGGCTGCCGGTGATCAACGTGGCCGGCTGCCCGACCCACCCGGGCTGGGTGATGGACACGCTGATGGCGTTGGCCGCAGGCCAGTTGGCCGAGGCCGATCTGGATCCGCTGAACCGGCCGCGCTTCTATGCCGACCAGCTGGTGCACCACGGTTGCACCCGCAACGAGTTCTACGAGTTCAAGGCCAGCGCCGAGAAGCCCTCTGATCTGGGCTGCATGATGGAGCACCTGGGCTGCAAGGGCACGCAGGCCCATGCCGACTGCAACACCCGGCTGTGGAACGGCGAGGGCAGCTGCACGCGCGGCGGCTATGCCTGCATCAGCTGCACCGAACCCGGCTTCCAGGATCCGGGCCACCCCTTCCATGCCACGCCCAAGCTGGCCGGCATCCCGATCGGCCTGCCGACCGACATGCCCAAGGCCTGGTTCGTCGCGCTGGCTTCGCTGTCCAAGAGCGCGACGCCCAGGCGGGTGCGGCAGAACGCCACCGCCGACCACATCGTCGTGGCACCCGCCGTGCGCCGCACCCGGCTGAAATGACCGACGACGCGAGCGCGCCGCGCCGGCTGGTGGTCGGGCCGTTCAACCGGGTCGAGGGCGACCTGGAGGTGGCGCTGACGGTGGCCGACGGCCGGGTCGGCGAGGCGCGGATCACCGCCACGATGTACCGCGGCTTCGAGCAGATCCTGCCCGGCCGAGATCCGCACGACGCGCTGGTGATCGTGCCGCGCATCTGCGGCATCTGCTCGGTCTCGCAATCGGTGGCCGCCGCGCGCGCGCTGGCCGATGCCGCCGGCGTGGCGCCGCCGCCCAACGGCGAGCACGCGATCAACCTGATGCTGGCGTGCGAGAACCTGGCCGACCACCTGACCCATTTCTACCTGTTCTTCATGCCCGATTTCAGCCGCGGCGCCTATGTCCGGCGCCCCTGGCACGGCGAGGCGCTGCAGCGTTTCGCGGCCCTGGGCGCGGGCGGCGGCGGGGCCCATGCCCGCGCCGCCACCGCGGCCCGCCAGCGCTGGTTCACGCTGATGGGCACGCTGGGTGGCAAGTGGCCGCACACCCAGAGCGTGCTGCCCGGCGGCTCGTCGCGCGCGATCGAGGCGTCCGAGCGCATCCGCCTGCTGGCGCGGGTGCGCGAGTTCCGCGCCTTTCTCGAATCGACCTTGTACGGTGCCCCGCTCGAAGAGGTGGCGGCGCTCGACAGCGAAGCCGCGCTGCAGGCCTGGCGCGCGCGCGAGCCGCTGCGCGGCGACCTGCGGCTGTTCCTCACGATCGCCGACGATCTGCAGCTGGAACGCCTGGGAGTCGGTCCCGGCCGCTACCTGAGCTACGGCGCCTATCGCCAGCCGGGCGGCGAGCCGCTGCTGGCCCAGGGCGTGTGGGACGCGGCGGCGTGCGCCCGCCGGCCGGTGGCGTGGGACGCGATCCGCGAAGACGCCCGCCACGCCTGGCTCAGCGACGCCGGCGGCGCGCTGCACCCCCGCCACGGCCGCACCGAGCCGCAGGCCGACAAGCCCGGTGCCTACAGCTGGAACAAGGCCCCGCGGCTGGACGGCGAGGTGGTGGAAACCGGCGCGATCGCGCGCCAGCTCGTCAACGGCCAGGGCTTGCTGCGCGACGCGGTGGCGCGCAGCGGCGGCAACGTGCGCACCCGGGTGCTGGCGCGGCTGGTCGAGCTGGCCGCCGTGGTGCCGCAGATGGAGCGCTGGCTGGCGGCGATCGTGCCCGGCGAGCCGTTTCACGTCGCGCACGCGCTGCCGCCGGACGCCGACGGCTGTGGCCACACCGAAGCCGCGCGCGGCGCGCTGGGCCACTGGTTGAGCGTGCGCGGCGGCAAGCTGGCGGCCTACCAGATCGTCGCGCCGACCAGCTGGAATTTTTCGCCGCGCGACGCCGCCGGCGTGCCCGGGGCGCTGGAGGCGGCGCTGGTGGGCACCCCGGTCGAGCCGGGCGAGACCACGCCGGTGGCGGTGCAGCATGTGGTGCGCTCGTTCGATCCGTGCATGGTCTGCACGGTGCATTGAGCGGCCCGCCTCTGGCAGACTGGCGGCCTGATGATCCGTTCACTGCTGCACCCTACCGGCCCGCTGTCGGCGCCCAGTCCCGAAATGGAGGGCGTTGACGAGTCGACCTGGCTGGACGTGATCCACAAGATGGACGAGGTCTATTCGCAGCTGGTCGCCGACGAGGTCGCACTGGAAGAAAAAAACAGCGAGCTGGAACAGTCGCAGCAGTTCATCTTCAGCCTGTTGACGGCGATGAGCGACGTGCTGGCCGCCTGCAACCCCGCCGGCCGGATCGAGGAGACCAATGCCGCGCTGTGCGAACTGGTGGGCCGCCCCGACGCCGAGCTGCGCGGCCTGCCGCTGGACGCGCTGACCGCCGACGCGGCGAGCGCCGCGCGCCTGCACCATGTGCTCGAGACGCCGGCGCTGCAGCGCAGCGGCACCGTGGTCGAGCTGGAGTTGCGCGATGCGCAGGGCCAGACGGTGCCGGTGGACTTCAACTGCACGCCGCGGCTGGACGCGACCGGCCGGCGCGCCGGCTGGGTCTTCGTCGGCCGGCCGATGGGCGAGATCAAGCGCGCCTACCACCAGCTGCGCGAGGCGCACGAGGCCTTGAAGCGCACCCAGCAGCAGCTGCTGCACTCCGAGAAGATGGCCTCGCTGGGCCGGCTGGTGGCCGGCGTGGCGCACGAGCTCAACAACCCGATCAGCTTCGTGCTGGGCAACGTCCACGCGCTGCAGCGCTACACCGAGCGGCTGCGCAGCTACCTGGCGGCGATCCACGCCCGGGCGCCGGCCGAGGAGCAGGCGGCCTTGCGCGCCCGCCTGCGCATCGATCATCTGCTGGACGACCTGCCTTCGCTGATGGAAGGCACGCTCGAAGGCGCGCAGCGCACCGCCGACATCGTCCACGGCCTGAAGCGCTTCTCGGCGGTCGACCGCGAGGACCGCCAGCCGGTGGACCTGAACGGCGTGATCGAGCGCGCGATCCACTGGGTGCGCAAGGGCACGGCGCCGGCGCTGGACGTGCACTGGGCGCCCGGCCCGCCGTGCGAGGTGCTGGGCAGCGCCGGCCAGTTGCTGCAGGTGATGATGAACCTGATCCAGAACGCCTACGACGCCGCCAGCAACCGGCCCGGCGTGGCGCCGGCACTGTGGATCGACGGCGACTGCGACGGCAGCACCGCCCGTCTGCGCTTTCGCGACAACGGCCCGGGCATCGCGCCCGAGCATCTGGGGCGCCTCTTCGAACCCTTCTTCACCACCAAGCCGGTGGGCCGCGGCACCGGCCTGGGCCTGTCGATCAGCTACGGCATCGTCGAGCAGCATGGCGGCCGACTCAGCGCCGAGAACCACCCGGACGGCGGCTCGGTCTTCACGCTGGAGCTGCCGCTGCGGGCCGCCTGAACCCTGCGAGCGGGCCGCGGCCGGGCGTTCCTAAGCCGCCGCGGGGGGCGTGCGCGCCATGCCGGCCTGACGCAACGCGGTCAGCGTGGTCTGCGGCGTGATGGCTTCGGGGTCGATCAGGCAGTGCAGCACGGCCGGGCGGCCGCTGGCGCGTGCGCGGGCCAGCGCCAGCGGGAAATCGGCGGTGTCGACGACCGTCTCGCCGTGGGCGCCGAAGGCCCGGGCGTAGGCGGCGAAGTCGGGGTTGGTCAGGCCGGTGGCGCTGACGCGTCCCGGGTAGCTGCGCTCCTGGTGCATCCGGATCGTGCCGTACATGCCGTTGTCCAGCACCAGGACCAGCAGCGGCAGGCCGTACTGCACGGCGGTGGCCAGTTCCTGGCCGTGCATCAGGAAGTCGCCGTCGCCGGCCACCACCAGCACCGTGCGATCGGGCCACAGGCGCTGCGCCCCGACGCCGGCCGGCAGGCCGTAGCCCATCGAGCCGCTGGTCGGCGCCAGCTGGGTGCCGTAGGTGCCGAAGCGCCAGAAGCGGTGCACCCAGGTGGCAAAGTTGCCCGCGCCGTTGCAGACCACGGTGTCGGGCGGCAGCACGCCGGCCAGGTGGGCCATCACCGCGCCCATTTGCAGCCGGCCCGGCAGGCGGATCGGCGCCGGGTCGCTCCAGGCCAGGTAGTCGGCCCGGGCGGCGGTGGTCCAGTCGGCCCAGCGCGGCGGGGCGGGCGGGGCGAGCCCGGCCAGCGCGGCGGCGAAGGCGCGCGGGCTGGCGTGCACCGCCAGCGTCGGGTGGTAGAGCGCGCCCAGCTCGCGCGCCTCGGCATGCACGTGGACCAGCGCCTGGCGCGGCTGGGGATGGTCGATCAGCGTGTAGCCCTGCGAGGGCACCTCCGAGAGCCGCGCGCCGACCAGCAGCAGCAGGTCGGCCTGCCGCACGCGCTCGGCCAGCGCCGGGTTCAGCGCCAGGCCGATGTCGCCGACATAGGCGGGGTGGTGGGCGTCGAACAGCATCTGGCGCCGGAACGAACAGGCCACCGGCAGCCCGAAGGCCTGCGCGAAGGCCTGCATTCGCGCCACCGCCGCGGCGTTCCAGCGGCTGCCGCCCAGCACCAGCAGCGGCCGCTGCGCGGCGTGCAGCAACTGTTCGAGGCGGGCCAGGTCGGCGGCGGCGGGGTGGGTTTCGGCGGCCTCGCAACGGGGCGCGTCGGCGGCCACGGCCTGTTCGGTCAGCATGTCCTCGGGCAGCGCCACCACCACCGGGCCGGGCCGGCCCGACATCGCCTCCAGGAAGGCGCGCGACACCAGCTCGGGCACCCGGCGCGGGTCGTCGATCTCGACCACCCACTTGGCCATCGTGCCGAACACGGCGCGGTAGTCCAGTTCCTGGAACGCGTCGCGTCCGCGTGCGCCGCGCTCGACCTGACCGACGAAGACGATCAGCGGCGTCGAGTCCTGCTGCGCGATGTGGATGCCGGCCGACGCGTTGGTGGCGCCTGGGCCGCGGGTGACGAAGCACACGCCGGGGCGCCCGGTCAGCTTGCCCTGGGCCTCGGCCATCATCGCCGCGCCGCCCTCCTGGCGGCAGACGGTGACGGCGATCGCGCTGTCGAGCAGGGCGTCGAGCACCGCCAGGAAGCTCTCGCCGGGCACGCAGAACAGCTGCTGCACGCCCTGGATCATCAGCTGGTCCACCAGCATGCGGCCGCCGCTGCGGCGGACCGGGGGGCGAGGGGGGGCGGCGGCGAGGGGAGCAGACATGGCGGTATTCAGGCGAGGGCGGAGGGGCGGCTCCCGGCGCCATGCACCGAGACCCGGTCGCGGCCATTGTGCTTCGATTGGTACAGCGCCTGGTCGGCCCGCTCGATCAACGCCTGGGCGTCGTCGCCGGGCGCCGATTCGGCCAGCCCGCCGGAGACGGTCACGGTCAGCAGCAGGTCCTGGCTGCCCTTGTGGCGGATCTTCATCGCGCGGGTGCGCGTGCGCACCGCCTCGGCCAGCTGGGCCGCCTGCGTCACCGGCGTGCGGGGCAGCAGGATCACGAATTCCTCGCCGCCGTAGCGGGCCACGCAATGGCCGGGCTGGGTCACCGTGGCGCGAAGCACCTCGCCGACCGCCTTCAGCACCCGGTCGCCCATCAGGTGGCCGTGGGTGTCGTTGACGTGCTTGAAATGGTCCAGGTCCAGCATGATCAGGCTGTGGCCCGGATCGGCGGCCGGCGGCTGGCCGAACAAGGCCTGGATCCGCTGCTCGAAGCCGCCCCGGTTCAGCACACCGGTCAGCGGATCCACCATCGCCTCGCTGCGCACCCGGTCGAGGTCGCTGCGCAGGCGGGCGATCTCCTGCTGGCTGTCGCCGAGCTGGCGCTGCAGCGCGTCGACCGACTGTTTCATCTGCGCCGCACCGGCCCGCACCTCGTCGAGCCGGGCCGCCAGCGGGGCCTCGGAGGTCGCCAGCGCCTGCGCCAGGTGGCCGATTTGCGCGCCGAACCGGTCCGCGTGCCGGCCGGTGTGCGAGGCGGATTGCGCGACGCCGGCCATCACCTGCTGCATCGAGTGGCCGATGCGCTCCAGCGCCTCGGCGTCGGCCGGCGCGATGTGCCGGTGGTACAGGCGAAGCACCTCGGCGTCGTCCAGGCTCTGTCCCCGCGCCTCGAGCTGCGCGATCTCGGCGCCGAGCGCCGGATTGATGCCGGCCGCGCATTCGTACCAGACGGTGAAGGTGATCGGGTGGAAACCGGCCGGGTGGCGGCCCATCCGGGCCAGTGCCAGGCGCAGGAATTCGGCACATCGCTCGCGCGATTCGAGGTAACGCATCGTGATCCTTCTTCTTCGGCGCAATCCGGCGATGAAGGCCCGCGGGGCGTTGCGCATCGCCCTTCGCGCGGCCTGGGCCCGGGCCGACACTGCGGCCGCCGCGGGCAAGGGTCTTGGCGATCAGCCCAGCCAGGCGTGCAACTGCTCCTTCATCTGCGCCAGCGTGTAGGGCTTGGACAGGTGGGCATCCATGCCGGCCTCGCGGGTGCGGCGGATGTCTTCTTCGTAGGCGTCGGCGGTCAGGGCGATGATCGGTGTCCTGCGCAGGCCCAGGCGGGCCTCGCGTTCGCGCCAGCGCAGCGTGGCGGCCAGGCCATCGAGGTGCGGCATGTGGCAGTCCATGAACACGATGTCGATGGGCTGCTGCTCGGCCAGCGCCAAGGCTTCCAGGCCATCGGCCGCCTCCAGCACCTGCAGGCCCAGCGATTCCAGCTGCGCCCGCGCGATCAGGCGGTTGGTGGCGTCGTCGTCGGCGACCAGCGCCGTGCCGTGGAGCGCGTCCAGCGGATCGAGCGCGCCGGTGACCGTGTCGGGGCGGGACGGCGGGGGTTCGGCCAGGCGCTGCAGGCGAACCGAGAAGCGGAAGACCGATCCGACGCCGGGCTGGCTGCTGACTTCGATGCGCCCGCCCATGGCTTCGATCAGGCGCTGCGAGATGCTCAGGCCCAGCCCGGTGCCGCGGCGCGCCCGGCGTTCGGCCTGGGACAGTTGCTGGAAGGGCGTGAACAAGCGCGCCTGGCCAGCCTCGCTGATGCCCACGCCGCTGTCGTGGACCTCGAACAGCAGGGTGGCCCAGCCGTCCGCCTCGCCGCTGCAGCGCACGAACAGCTGCACGCTGCCGAGGTCGGTGAACTTGATCGCATTGCTGACCAGATTGAGCAACACCTGGGACAGGCGCTGCGCGTCGCCCGCCACCCAGGGCGGCACGTCGCGATCGACCCGCAAGCCCAGGGCCAGGCCCTTGGCCCGGGCATTGGCGCGGAACAGGCCGATCACCGACGCGGCGAGATCCTGCGGAGCCAGCGGCTCGGTCCGCAGGCTCAGCTTGCCGGCCTCGATCTTGGCGTGGTCGAGCACGTCGTTGAGCAGCGCCATCAAGGTCTCGCCGGAGGTGCCGGCGGCGCGCACCAGGCGCCGCTGCTCTTCGCTCAGCGGCGAGCGGCGCAGCAGCTCCAGCGAACCGAGCACGCCGTTCATCGGCGTGCGGATCTCGTGGCTCATCGTGGCCAGGAAGCTCGACATCGCCACCGCATTGGCTTCAGCGGCTTCCTTGGCCTGCTGCAGCGAGCCGCTGGACTGCTCCGCCGCCACCCGGTGTGCGATGGCCTGGGCCGCGGTGTCCCGGTAGCGCGCGCCGGTGCGCAGCAGCGCGGCGGCATAGAGCGCGGCCAGCAGCGCCAGCGGCAGCGAGTGAACCGGGCCGGCTCCCAGCGAGACGGCGACCAGCGAGCCCATCGAGGGCAGCACTAACAGCCCATAGCAGCCGCGGACCAGGGTCATGAAGTGCACCGCCATCGTCGTCGAGCCGGCCAGCACCAGGATGTGCTCGGCGCCGCCCTGGGCGCTCAGCGAGGGGTAGATGAACAGCGTCGCGAGTGCCCAGGTCAGCCCGGTCAGCAGCGCGTTGCCTTGCAGTTCCCGCTCGGTGCGCCGAACCCCCGCCTGCGTCAGGTCGCGATCCAGGCAGCGGTGGGCGATGTGGTGGCGCCAGCCGGCGGCGATCAGCGACAGCAGGCTGACCGCCGCCGCTGCGCGGACCGCACCGGCCTGCTGCCCCATCCAGGCGACGTAGCAGCCGGCCAGCGCCAGCAGGGGCACGCTGCCGCTAGCGTTGCGCAGCGACAGCGCGAGCAGGTCCCGACGCAGGGGAACGTCCGGATCGTCGGGGGCGGCGGGCGCGGCGGGGTTCATCGCTCAGCCGCTGGGCGCGCGGGAGCCCGCGGGGGCTGCGGCCATGGCGGCGGCCTCAATCGGCCAGCGCGGCCGAGGGCCGGCCGCCGCCGTCGAATTCGCCCCAGGCGGTGTCGAGTTCCATCTTCTTGATTTCCTCGATCGCGCCTTCCTCGGCGCCGCCGACCTTGCGGATCTGCGCCCGGGCCAGGCGCTCCATCAGGCGCAGGTCGCGGTCGGTCAGCGTCAGCGCGGCCTCGGCCCATTGCTCGACCACCGTCACCAGGGCCTCGTAATGGATGGGGGCGGCGACGCTGCGGGCCCGCAATGCGGCCAGCATGCCGCGCTGGCGGCCGTCGACCGAGCGCACCAGCGCCTCGACCGCGGCTTCGCCCTGGCCGTCCTCGGCGACCAGGTCGACCAGGCCGCGCCGCTGCAGTTCGTCGGCGCTGTAGAGCCGGCCCGACATGATCATTTCGTTGGCCACCGCGAAGCCGGCGCGCCGGATCGCGAAGCTCCACGCGCCCATGCCGGGAAAGAGGTTGAACAACACCTCCGGAAAGCCGGCCTGGGCGCTGCGTTCGAAGACGATCTGCTGGAACGGCAGCACCGATTCCAGGCCGCCGCCCAGCGTGTCGCCTTCGACCAGCACGGTGGTGCGTATGCCTTGCTGCGCCGCCTGCTCGGCCCACCAGACCAGGTCGACGCAGCGCCGGCCGTAGAGTTTGAGCGAGTCCAGGTCGCGTGCCCGCACCAGCAGCACGAACAAGGCCAGGTCGCCGCCGAAGTTGAACACGCCGGGCACGTCCGAGCTCATCACATAGTGGCGCACCAGGCCGGGATGGGCGTCGATGTCGTCGAGCGCGCGCTGCAGCTCGGCCATCACCGCCAGGCTGTAGCACTGGATCGGCCGCACCTGCATGCGCACGCGCAGCAGGCCCAGCGCCTGGTTCCATTGCAGGCGGATGTAGCGGTAGCTTCGCTCCAGCGCGGCGGGCAGCGGGTCGGCGCAGCGAAGGCTCATGCGGCTTTGACGATCTGTGTGAAGTGGTGCAGGTTGATCCGGGCCGATTCGACGATCGCGTCGCGCGCGGCGGGGTCGGCGATCGGGTCGGCGATCTCGCGCAGGCGGGCCATGTGGTCGGCGTCCATCGTGGCGTGCGAGCTGATGAAGGACACGCCGGCGTCGCCCTGCAGCAGCAGCCGGTCCCTGAGCGCGTTGGCGAACGGGCCGCCATAGACCGACGCGATCACCTCCAGCGCGTACAGCATGCCCAGCACCGAACAGGGGTGGCGCCGGTCGGCCGCCCAGTAGTTGTAGCCGGTCAGCGTCAGCGTGTACGGCGACGGCGCGTGCGCCAGCACGCGTGCCGCCGGCACGCCGACGGCCTGCAGATCGTTCATCACCCAGTTCTCGTGGCCCATTTCCTCCTGCATGTGCTGGTAGAGGAAATAGCGGACGTCGCGCAGCGCGTCGGGAAGGCGGCTGGCGGCGGCGGCGCTGACCGGGTTGAAATGCCAGACCACGTGGTACAGCTCCAGCAGCAGGTTCTGGTAGCGCTCCAGCGACATGCCGTGGGCCACGGCATCCATCACGACCGGGTGGTTCTCGAAGCCGCGCCGGGCTTCGTCCGTGCGGGTGACCAGATCGAGGAAGAATTTCATGCAGGGAGGCCAAGCGGGCCGCAGCGCCGGGTGTCTTGAGGGAAGGGACGGAACGACGCAAAGTCCTGGCCGATTGTTCGGAGGGCGCCGGCCCGGGGCAACTGTCAGCTCTGACAGGTGGGTCGGACGTGGCCCACGCCACAATCCGGCGGGTCACGCCGCACCGGCGGCTGGAAGGGCTCCGGTTTGAGGCATATTTCAGGCATGCGTCTTGTTGTCAGATCGAACCGGCCCGCGCCTGCCCGCTCCGGGCGTTGCGTCGGAGCCTGGGTGGTGCTGGCGTGGACCCTGTCATGGGCCGCCCAGGGGGCGTGGGCCCAGCCCAAGCCGGCGCCCAAGACCCAGATCTTCCGCTGCGAGTCCGGCCACAGCGTGACCTTTTCGGATGCGCCGCAGCGCTGCGTCGGCGGCCAGGTCAGCTCGAACCGGCCGGCGGCCGCGTCCAGCCCGCCGGTGGTGGTCGGCCGGTTGAGTTTCGTCGGCGCCCCGTGCCCGCTGTGGGTCAAGGACCCCGAGGGCCCGGCCTGGACCAGCCTGCAACTCTGCTACAGCCGCTACCTGGACAGCCAACCCAGCCACGTCGCGGCCGAGGCCCAGCTGGCCGGTGCGGCGATGGGCGAGTGCGACGTCGACACCGAGAAGCTGGTGAACAGTTCCGCCCACCGCGCGGAGTTGGGGGCCGGGCCGGACAACCGCCGCCAGGCGATCCGGCTGTGGGCGCAGTGGCTGGTGCGCAGCATGGACAAGGCGGTCGACAGCGTGCCGGTCGACGTGGTGCGGACCGGCCAGGCCGTCACGGTCGCGCGGCTGAACGGCCCGCTGGAGATGCAGCTGCCCGACGGCCAGGTCAGCGAGGCCTTCGACGGCACCGTGGTGCAGCCCGGCAGCCAGTTGCACGTGCGCCAAGGGGTGTCCTTCCTGCTCGGCGGCGTGATGGTCACGGCCCAGTCCAAGCAAGACCGCTGCGTCCGGGTCGATTGACGCCGTGGGGGCTTCGGCCGGCGCGCGGCGGCTCAGGCGGCGCGCAGGCTGTCGACGATGTTCAGGCGCGCGGCGCGCCAAGCCGGGATGAAGCCGCCGACGAAGCCCATCGCCAGCGCGAACAGCACGGTCCTGGCGGCGATGCCCGCAGTCAGCTTGAACTGGAAAGCCAGCTCGGCGAAGGTCTGGAAGTTGGTGGTGCTGATGTTCACCGTCTGCATCAGGCTGGCCGCGGCCAGGCCGATCACGCCGCCGACCAGACTCAGCAGCAGGCTCTCGATCAGAAAAGCCAGCAGCACGGCGCCGCGCCGGAAGCCCAGCGCGCGCAAGGTGCCGATCTCGCCGGTGCGCTGGGCGACCGCGGCGAACATCGTGATCATCGCGCCCACCACCGCGCCGACGCTGAAGATCGCCGACAGCACCGTGCCCAGCACGCTGATGAACTTGGCCAGCGCCTGGCTTTGCTCGGCGTAGAACTGCATCTCGGGCTTGGCGTCGACCTGCAGGCGGGGATCGTCGGCGATCGCGGCCTGGACGCGCTGCACGCCCTCGGCGCCGTCGGCCAGCCGCATCACGACGGTGGAATAGACGCTGCGGCGAAAGCTCTGCATCATCAGGTCGGCGTCGCCCCAGATCTCGGAATCGAAGCCGGTGTGGCCGGCGTTGAAGACGCCGACGATGCGCCATTCGCGCCCGCCGAAGCGCAGCGAGCGCCCCAGGTCGGCGCCGGCAAATCCCCTCGCCACCGCGCTGCCGATGACGATCTCGGCGGTGCCGGGCCGGAACAGCCGGCCGTCCACCAGCCGCACCTGCGGGCGCAACTGCAGCCCGACCCGGCTGGTGCCCCGCATCGTGACGTTGCTGGGCTTGCCGTTGGCGCGCTTGGGCAGGCTGTTGAGCACCACCGTCTCCTTGCTCACCAGCACCTGGCCTTGCGCACCGGTGGCGAGGCCGGGCAGGCTTTCCAGGATGCCGGCCTGCACACGGTCGATGCCGCTGCTGATCTCGGCGTTCGAGCCCTTGCGCAGCACCAGCAGGTTGTCGGGCTGGCCGGTGGCCACCAGGGTGGCGCGGATGCCTTCGCTCATCATCAGCACCGTGGCGAAGGTGTAGACCACCAGCGCCATCCCGCCGGCCGTCAGCAGCGTGGTGACGCGGCGGGCCCACAGGTTGCGGGCGACGTAGGCCAGCGGGATCGCCTTCATGCGCGCGCCCCGTCAGGCCACATGGCGCAGCCCCTGCACGATGTCGATCCGGCTCATCTTCCAGGCCGGCCACGCCGCCGCCACCAGGCCGACGATCAGCGTGGCGCCGGCCTGCAGCGCCACGGTCTGCGGCGAGACCACGAACGACGGCAGGAACGAGCCCAGCACGCGGGCGATCCCGGCCACCGCCGGAAAGGTCAGCGCGATGCCCACTCCGCCGCCGATCAACGCGATCAGCAGACTCTCACCGAACAGCAGCTTGACGACGAAGCCCGGCGCGAAGCCCAGCGCCTTGAGCGTGGCGTACTCGGACAGCCGTTCGCGCGCGGTCATCGTCATCGTGTTGGCCATCACGACCATGATGATCACGATGATGATCTGGCTCACCGCCTGGATCGCCGCCAGCAGCGTGTCGCTCATCGAGACGAAGCTGAGCTGGAACGCGGCCTCTGTTTCGGTCAGGGTCTCGGCCAGCGAGTTCTTGAATTCGGCGTCGATGCGCTGCGAGATCAGCGCGGCGTCGGCCGGGTTCGAGATGCCCACCACCAGCGCGCCGACGGTGTCGCCGCGGCCCGGAAAGCGCTGCTTGATGGTTTCGTTGACCAGGTCGTACTGCATCAGCATCTGGCTCTCGTCGGTCTTGGCGTCGGCGCCGTCCCAGATGCCGCGCAGCGTGAAATTCCAGGTGCCGCTGTAGATCGTGCCCTGCAAGGGGATCGAGTCGCCGATCTTCCAGCCGAAGCGCCGCGCCAGTTTGCGCCCGACGATCACACCCTGGCGATCCTTGATGAAGGCCTCCTTCTGCGCCTGCGGCAGGCGGTATTCCGGGTACAGCGCCAGGTAGGCCGCGGGCTGGACCGCGAACTGCGGGAAGAAGTTGCGCGGGTTCTGGTAGATGCCGCCGAACCAGCTGGACGCGCTGATCTCGGTCACGCCTGGCACCGCCCGGATGCGCTGGGCGTAGGAGATCGGCAGCGGGAAGGTCAGCGAGACCGCGTTGCGCGTGACCAGCCGGGTGCTGGAACTGGCGGCCACGCCGGTGTACCAGGCGTCGATCAGGGTGCGCAGCAGGCCGAACGACCCCACCGCCACCACCAGGCCGACCAGGGTCAGCGCGGTGCGCAGCCGGTGGCGGAAGACGTTGCGCAGCAGCAGCTTGAACAGGAACATCTCGGTCGCGCCGCCGGGTCAGGCCGGCGCCTCGTCCACCAGCACGCCTTTTTCGAGGTGCACGATGCGCTGCGCGCGGGCCGCGGCCTTGGGGTCGTGCGTGACCATCACGATGGTCTTGCCCAGCTCGCGCACCAGCGCGTCCATCAGCTGCAGCACCTCTTCGCCGGTCGCGCGGTCCAGGTCGCCGGTCGGCTCGTCGGCGACGATCAGCGCCGGGTCGGTCACCAGCGCGCGGGCGATCGCCACGCGCTGCTGCTGGCCGCCCGAGAGCTCGCTGGGCGTGTGGTCGGCGCGGTCGCCCAGGCCCACCATCTCCAGCACCGCCGCCACCCGCTCGGCGCGCTCGCGCGCCGACAGGCGGGTCAGCAGCAGCGGCAGCTCGACGTTCTCGAACGCGCTGAGCACCGGCAGCAGGTTGTAGAACTGGAAAATAAAGCCGACGTGGGCGGCGCGCCAGTCGGCCAGCCGGGCTTCGCCCAGGGTGGCGATGTCGACGCCGCCGATCTCTATCGTGCCGCGGTCGGGCTGGTCGATTCCGGCGATCAGGTTCAGCAGCGTGCTCTTGCCCGAGCCCGACGGGCCCATCAGCGCGACGAACTCGCCCTCCATCACGTCGAGGTGGATGTCTTCCAGCACCGCGATCGTCTGCCCGCCGCGGTGATAGGCCTTGCTCAGCGAACGTACCTGGATCAGCGGCCGGGTCGCGTTCATGAACTGCCTGCCGGTGCGGCCACGCCGATCCTGCTGCCGGCCTTGAGCTGGGCGGGCGGCGACAGCACCAGGCGCTCGCCGGATTTGAGCGTGCTGCCCCGCACCTCCACGCTGTCGCCCAACGTGCGCCCGGGCGTCACCGGCACCACCTCGACCGTGTCGTCGGCGGCGATGCGCAGCACCGCCTGACGGCCGTCGCGCACGGTCAGGGCCTTCGGGCTGACGGCCAGCACCGGCTTGAAGTCCGCCTCGGTGGCCGGCTGCGAGAGAAAGTTCACCTTGGCGCTCATCTCCGGCAGGATGCGCGGGTCCAGGGTCTCGAAGCGCACCTTGGTCATCACCGTGGCCTTGGCCCGGTCCACCGTGGGCACGATGCGCGAGACGCTGCCGCGAAAGCGCCGGTCGGGAATCGCGTCGAGCGTGATCTCGACCGGTTGGTCGCGCCGCACCTTGGCGACGTTGGCCTCCGAGACGTCGGCCTCGACCTCCAGTGTCGACATGTCGGCCATCGTCACCACCGCGCCCGAGGTGCCCGAGGCGTTCGAGAACGGCGTGATCAGGTCGCCGACGTTGGCGTTCTTGACCAGCACCACGCCGTCGAACGGGGCGCGGATCTCGGTCGAGTCGCGGTTCACCTGCTGCACCCTGACCTGGGCCCGGGCCTGGCCGACGGCGGCCTGCGCCGAAGCCAGCGCGGCCTGCGCCACGGCCGCCGCGGCGCGGGCCGAGCGGGCGCGGGTCAGCGCGGCGTCGACCGCCTGGGGTGAGACGAAGCCCTGGCTCGCCAGGCCCTGGGTGCGCTTCAGGTCGCCGTCGGCATTGGCTTGCAGGATCTGGGCCTGGGCCTGCCCGGCCCGCGCCTGCTGCACGGCCGCCTCGGCCTGACGCACGCCCGCCTCGCCGAGCTCCAGCGCGGCCTGCACGTCGCTGGGGTCGACCCGCGCGATCAACGCGCCCTGCTTGACGACGCTGCCCTCCCGCACGTTGAGCTCGACCAGGCGGCCGGTCGCCTTGGACGAGACCGCGGCGCGGCGCTGCGCCACGACATAGCCCGACGCGGCGAGCTGGCCGTACTGCTGGACGCCGTAGGCGGTCTGCACGGTACCGACCTGGACCTCGGTGCGATGGGGGCCGAACAGCGTCCAGCCCGCTGCGGCCAGCAGCACCGCGCCCAGCACCCACGGCCAGCGGCGGCGACGGCGCCGTGCCGGCGCGGCGCGGTCGATGCTCAAGGCCTTCAGGCGGAGGGTGGCGTTGGGAGCGGGTGCGCTCGGTGCGGGGTCGGCCATCGGTGGTCCAGGTGGTGGCCCGGCTCCACCGGGCTCGGGCGCAGCATGCCATGGAAATCGCCGGCCCCGCGCCCGTCGGATCACGCGGATCGCGCCAGGGAACCGCGTGCCGTGCTGGCGATCAGAATAGGCCTTTTCGTCCGATGCGATCCACCATGACCTGTCGCTCTTCCTTTTCGCCCCTCGCCCGCCCGCAACGCCGGGCCTTTCTCCGCGCCGGTGGCAGCGGCGTGCTGGCGCTGGGCCTGCTGGCCGCCTGTTCGCGCGAGGCCGCCCAGGCCCAGACCCCGGCCGCGCCAGCCGTGCAGCAGCCCGATGCGTCGCTGGACCTGGTGTCCCGCCAGGGGCAGGGCTTCACCATCGGCGCGGCGGCGCCGGCGCCCACCGTCTACGTGTTCTTCGACACCACTTGTCCGCACTGCGCCCACCTGTGGCGCGCGTCGCAGCCGCTGCTGGGCAAGCTGAGGATGGTGTGGATGCCGGTCGGCCTGCTGCAGAAGCGCTCGGCGCCCCAGGGCGCGATGATCCTGGGGGCGCCGGATCCGGCGGCGGCCATGAGCGCCAACGAAGCGGCGGTGCTGTCGGGCAGCCCCGGGCTGACGCCGATGGGGGAGCCCAACGCGGCGCTGCAGGCCAGGGTGCAGGCCAACACCGCGCTGTTTCGCCAGCTGGGCGCCGACAGCGTGCCGCTGATCCTGCTGCGCAATCCCCGCACCGGCGTCGCACAGCGGCACGAGGGCGCGTGGGAGACCGCCGAGCTGGCGGCGGCGGCCGGCGTCTGAGCGCGGCCGGCGGCTACGCGGCGCCGGTGGCCTCGGCCGCCGAGATCACGCCGCCGCCCAGGCAGACCTCGCCGTCGTACAGCACGGCCGACTGGCCCGGCGTCACCGCCCACTGCGGCGGCTCGAACGCCAGGCGCATGACGCCGGCCGCCAGCGACAGCGTGCACGGCGCGTCGGCCTGGCGATAGCGGGTCTTGGCGGCCAGCAGGCCCTCGGCCGGCGGCGTGCCGGCGACCCAGCTGAGATCGTCGGCCTGCAGCCAGCGCGACTGCAGCCAGGGGTGCTCGTGGCCCTGCACCACGACCAAGGTGTTGCGGGCCGGGTCCTTGCGGGCCACGAACCAGGGCGCGTGGTCGCCGCCGCCGCGCGGCGCCTTGCGGTCTTTCACGCCGCCGATGCCCAGGCCCTGGCGCTGGCCCAGCGTGTAGAACGACAGGCCGACGTGCCGGCCCAGCGTGCGGCCGCGGTCGTCGACGATCGGACCGGGCTCGTGGCTGAGGTAGCGGTTGAGGAAATCGCGGAACGGCCGCTCGCCGATGAAGCAGATGCCGGTCGAATCCTTTTTCTTGGCGTTCGGCAGGCCCACCTCGGCGGCGATGCGTCGCACCTCGGTCTTGGTCAGTTCGCCGACCGGAAACAGCGTCCTGGCCAACTGGGTCTGGTTCAGGCGGTGCAGGAAATAGCTCTGGTCCTTCAGCGGATCCAGGCCCTTGAGCAATTCAAAGCGCCCGCCACGCTCGCGCACCCGCGCGTAGTGGCCGGTGGCGATCTTCTCGGCGCCCAGGCGCAGCGCGTGGTCGAGGAAGGCCTTGAACTTGATCTCGGCGTTGCACAGCACGTCGGGGTTGGGCGTGCGGCCGGCCTGGTACTCGCGCAGGAATTCGGCGAAGACGCGGTCCTTGTAGTCGGCCGCGAAGTTGACGTGCTCGATCTCGATGCCGATCACGTCGGCCACCGCCGCGGCGTCGACGAAGTCGACGTTCGACGAGCAGTACTCGCTGTCGTCGTCGTCCTCCCAGTTCTTCATGAACACGCCGATCACCTCGTGGCCTTGCTGCTTGAGCAGCCAGGCCGAGACCGCGGAATCGACGCCGCCGGACAGGCCGACGACCACACGTTGTTTGCGCATGCCGCGATTGTCGCGCGGCGCCCCGGAGGCCGCCGCGCGCAGGCCCGGCCATCCGGGACGGCGTTTCGCAATGAGAAATGCCAATCGGGCGATGCCTACTTTTGCGGCAGCGACGGATCGGCCATGGCGCGCAGCAGACCGAGCGGATGGCGCCGGCCGGCGAGGTGATCCTCGACGCACTGCAGGACCAGCGGGCTGCGGTGGCGCGCGCGGCTTGCGCGCAGTTCGGCCATGCTCATCCAGAGCGTGCGCAGCACCGGCGCGTCCAGCGGCCGACCCGCTTGCGCGTCACCGACGGCGCCGCAGAAAGCGAAGCGCAGGTAGGTGATCTCGGCGCCGGCGGCGTCGTGCGACAGGCGGGCCAGATAGACGCCGACCAGCGCCTCGGGCACGAAGGGGCGGGCGGTCTCTTCCAGCGTTTCGCGGGCGACTGCGTCGACCAGCGATTCGCCGGGCTCCAGGTGGCCTGCGGGGTTGTTCAGGCGCAGGCCCTCGGCGGTCTGTTCCTCGACCAGCAGGTAGCGCCCGTCGCGTTCGATCACGGCGGCGACGGTGACACGGGGAGTCCATCTCGGCGAGCTCATGGGCCGATGGTAGCGAGGCGGTCGGCCGGGGCGCCCAGGCATCCGCGGGCGCGTGTGGCGAAGCCGGCACACATCGCCGCGGGACGGGTGGTCTTATCCGTTAAGCTTTGCGCCCAATCACAAGCACCCGCGCCAGGGCGTTGCCGGACAGGGCGATGGGCGAAGGTGTGCGGTTCAATCAAGCGCGTTGGAGAGGAGACATCCATGCTGATCGGCGTTCCGCTCGAAACGGCGGCGGGGGAGACCCGCGTTGCCGTCACCCCCGAGACGGCGAAGAAATACGTGGCCCAGGGGCACACCGTGAAGGTGCAGTCCGGCGCAGGGGTGGCCGCCAGCGCCACCGATGCCGCCTATGAGGCGGTGGGCGCGCAGATCGTCGACCGCAACGCCGCGTTCGGGGCCGACCTGGTGCTGAAGGTCCAGCGGCCCTCGCCCGAGGAACTGGCGCTGACCCGACCCGGCGCGGCGCTGGTGGGCATGCTCAACCCGTTCGACAAGGACGGCCTGGCGCAGCTGGCCGGCGCGGGCCTGACCGCGTTCGCGCTGGAGGCCGCCCCGCGCACCACCCGGGCGCAAAGCATGGACGTGCTCAGCTCGCAGGCCAACATCGCGGGCTACAAGGCGGTGATGATGGCGGCCGACGCCTACCAGCGCTTCTTCCCGATGCTGATGACCGCGGCCGGCACGGTCAAGGCGGCGCGGGTGGTGATCCTGGGCGTGGGGGTGGCCGGCCTGCAGGCCATCGCCACCGCCAAGCGTCTGGGCGCGGTGATCGAGGCTTCGGACGTCCGGCCCTCGGTCAAGGAGCAGGTCGAGTCGCTGGGCGCCAAGTTCATCGAGGTGCCCTACGAGACCGACGAGGAAAAGGAAGCCGCGGTGGGCGTGGGCGGCTACGCCCGGCCGATGCCGCCGAGCTGGCTGGAGCGCCAGAAGGTCGAGGTCGCCAAGCGCGTGGCCGCGGCCGACGTGGTGATCTCGACCGCGCTGATCCCGGGCCGCGCCGCGCCGGTGCTGGTGACCGAGGAGATGGTCAAGGCGATGAAGCCGGGCTCGGTGATCGTCGACATCGCCGCGGGCAAGGGGCCGAACGGCCACGACGGCAACTGCCCGCTGACCGAGGCCGGCAAGACGGTCGTCAAGCACGGCGTGACGATCATCGGCGAAACCAACCTGGCCGCGCGGGTGGCGGCCGATGCGTCGGCGCTGTACGCACGCAACGTGCTGGACTTCCTCAAGCTGGTCATCACCAAGGAAGGGGTGTTCAACGTGCCGCTGGACGACGACATCGTGGCCGCCTGCCTGATGACGCAGAACGGCGAGATCAAGAAGGCCTGAAGACCGCGCGGAACGGCTGACCACCCGCGCCGTCCGCCACTGGAGAACACTGCATGGAACTCGTATCACCCACCGTCACCCACCTGATCATCTTCGTGCTGGCGATCTACGTCGGCTACCACGTGGTCTGGACCGTGACCCCGGCGTTGCACACTCCGCTGATGGCGGTGACCAACGCGATCTCGGCCATCGTCATCGTCGGCGCCATGCTGGCGGCGGCGCAGACCGAGACCCCGCTCGGCAAGACCATGGGCGTGCTGGCGGTGACGCTGGCCGCGGTCAACGTCTTCGGCGGCTTCCTGGTCACCCGCCGGATGCTGGAGATGTTCAAGAAGAAGGACAGGAAGCCCGAGGTGAAGTCATGAACGGCCTGGTGATGTTCGCCATCGGCAGCGTCGGCCTGCTCAATGCTGGCTTCATCGGCGTGGTGCTGGCCGAGATGGCCTCGCCGGCCGTCGGTGTGGCCGGTGGGCTGGCCACGCTGGTGGTCGAATCCCTGATCGTGCGCCGCGTGCGCCAGGCCATCGCGGCCTCGTCTTCATCGTCCACATCACGCCAAGAGGGCCGCGCATGAGCATGAACCTCGTCACCCTGCTGTACCTGGTTGCGAGCGTCTGCTTCATCCAGGCCTTGAAGGGTCTGTCACACCCCACCACCTCGATTCGCGGCAACCTGTTCGGCATGACCGGCATGACGATCGCCGCGATCACCACCGCGGCGTTGATCGTCAAGCTGTCCGGCAGCCCGTCCGGCCTGGCCTGGGTGCTGCTGGGCCTGGTCGTGGGCGGCGGCGCCGGCGCCACGATGGCCAAGCGGGTCGAGATGACCAAGATGCCCGAGCTGGTCGCCTTCATGCACAGCATGATCGGCCTGGCCGCGGTGTTCATCGCCGCCACCGTGGTGGTCGAGCCCTACGCGTTCCAGATCGTCACCAAGCTGGCCGATGGCAGCGTGCCGCCGATCCCGCAGGGCAACCGCATCGAGCTGGCGCTGGGCGCGTTCATCGGTGCGGTGACCTTCAGCGGCTCGGTGATCGCGTTCGGCAAGCTCAGCGGCAAGTACAAGTTCCGCCTGTTCCAGGGCGCGCCGGTGACCTTCCCGGGCCAGCACAAGCTCAACGCCGCGCTGGGCCTGGCCACGCTGTTCTTCATCGTCGGCTTCTGGCATTCGCAGAGCACGCTCGATTTCGGCCTGATCTGCGGGCTGGGCTTCGTGATGGGCGTGCTGATCATCATCCCGATCGGCGGCGCCGACATGCCGGTGGTGGTGTCGATGCTCAACAGCTACTCGGGCTGGGCGGCGGCCGGCATCGGCTTCAGCCTGGACAACGCGATGCTGATCATCGCCGGCTCGCTGGTGGGCAGCTCGGGTGCGATCCTGAGCTACATCATGTGCAAGGCGATGAACCGCTCGTTCTTCAACGTGATCCTGGGCGGCTTCGGTGGTGATGCGGCGGCGGCCACCGGCGGCGCCCAGCAGCAGCGCCCGGTCAAGAGCGGCAGCGCGGACGACGCGGCCTTCGTGCTGAGCAACGCCGAGACCGTGATCATCGTGCCCGGCTACGGCCTGGCGGTGGCGCGCGCGCAGCATGCGGTGAAGGAGCTGGCGCAAAAGCTCACCGAGAAGGGCGTCACCGTCAAGTACGCGATCCATCCGGTGGCCGGCCGCATGCCGGGCCACATGAACGTGCTGCTGGCCGAAGCCGAGGTGCCGTACGACCAGGTCTTCGAGATGGAAGACATCAACGGCGAGTTCGGCCAGGCCGACGTGGCCATCATCCTGGGCGCCAACGACGTGGTGAATCCGGCCGCGCTGACCAAGGGCAGCCCGATCTACGGCATGCCCATCCTGGAGGCCTACAAGGCCAAGACCATCATCGTCAACAAGCGCTCGATGGCCGCCGGCTACGCCGGCCTGGACAACGAGCTGTTCTACATGGACAAGACCATGATGGTGTTCGGCGACGCGAAGAAGGTGGTCGAGGAGATGGTCAAGGCCGTCGAGTGACGCAGCGCGGCTGACGCCGCCGTCCGAAGGCGCCCCGGTGGCGCCTTCGTCGTTTCCGCGGCCCGGGTCCGGCCGTGACAGGAGTTCCTCATGCCGTTGGCGATCATCGCCGCCCTGCCCGACGAACTGGCCGCGCTGCAAGCGGCGCTGATCACCGACCGGGTCGAGACCGTGGCCGGCCGGCGGGTCCACCGCGGCCGGCTTGCCGGTCACGAGGTGGTGCTGGCGCTGGCCGGCATCGGCAAGGTGGCGGCGGCCACCACCACGGCGCTGCTGCTGGACCGCTTCGCGGTGCGCTCGTTGATCTTCACCGGGGTCGCCGGCGGCCTGGCCGACGGCGTGGCGGTGGGCGACGTGGTGGTGGGCGAACAGTTCCTCCAGCACGACCTGGACGCTTCGCCGCTGTTTCCCCGCTGGGAGGTGCCCGGCACGGGCCGGTCGCGCTTCGGCGCGGATGCCGGCTGGTCCCAGGCGCTGGCCGATGCGGCCGAGGCCGTGCTGTCCCGGCCGCATGCGGCGCTGGCGTCGTTCGGCATCGCCGCGCCGGCGCTGCACCGGGGGCTGATCGTCAGCGGCGACCGTTTCGTCGCGGCGGCGGCCGAGAGCCGGGCTTTGCGCGAGGCCCTGCCGGACGCGCTGGCGGTCGAAATGGAGGGGGCGGCGGTCGCCCAAGTGTGTGCCGACTTCGGTCGACCGTTCGCGGTGCTGAGGACCGTGTCCGATCGTGCCGACGACCAGGCGCACGTGGACTTCGCGCGCTTCCTGGCCGAGGTCGCCGCCGAGTATTCGCGCGACATCGTGCTGGCGGCACTGGCGCCGCACAATGCAGGACGGGTCGCGGCGAGCGCGCGGGGGCCGCTCGTCTAGGGAGTTGTCCCCAGCGGCCGCTATCGAATCCCCTGATGAACGCCCCCGGAGCGGGCCCCGAAAATCAGCTGCTTAGACGGAGTCGAGGATGGAAAAAGTCTGGCTGAAGCAATATCCCGCAGGCGTGCCTGCCGAGGTGAAGACCGACGTCTTCCCGACGCTGGTGAACCTGCTGGACGAGAGCTTTCGCACCTATGCGGACTTGCCCGCGTTCAAGTTCATGGGCAGGTCGTTCAGCTTCGCCCAGATCGACGAGATGTCGCGCGCCTTCGCCGCGTACCTGCAGGACAGCGGTCTGGCGCGCGGTGACCGCGTGGCGGTGATGATGCCCAACGTGCCGCAGTACCCGGTGGTGGTGGCGGGCATCCTGCGGGCCGGCATGGTGGTGGTCAACGTCAACCCGCTGTACACGCCGCGCGAGCTGGAGCACCAGCTCAAGGATTCGGGCGCCAAGTGCATCGTCATCCTCGAGAACTTCGCCGCCACGCTGCAGCAGGTGCAGCGCCACGTGCCGACCCAGAAGGTGGTGCTCGCGGCGATGGGCGATCTGCTCGGCCTGCTCAAGGGCGCGGTGGTGAACCATGTGGTGCGCAAGGTCAGGAAGATGGTGCCGGCCTTCGAACTGCCCGGCGCGGTG
Organism: Ideonella sp. sgz306126; assembly: GCF_056032705.1. Taxonomy (NCBI): domain Bacteria; kingdom Pseudomonadati; phylum Pseudomonadota; class Betaproteobacteria; order Burkholderiales; family Sphaerotilaceae; genus Ideonella; species Ideonella sp. sgz306126. Next base: position 273,407 of record NZ_JBVYWP010000002.1, on the reverse strand, counting down.
CGCTTCAACGACGCGCTGGCGCGCGGGCGGCGCCAGACCTGGTCGCCGCCCGGCGTCGGGCCGGACGACATCGCCGTGCTGCAGTACACCGGCGGCACCACCGGGGTCAGCAAGGGCGCGGTGCTCCTGCATCGCAACCTGGTGGCCAACGTGCTGCAGTCCGAGGCCTGGTACCAGCCGGCGCTCAAGAAGATCCCGGCCGGCGAGCAGATCGTTACCGTCTGCGCGCTGCCGCTCTATCACATCTTCGGTTTCAACACGAACATGATGCTGGGCCTGCGCATGGGCGGCTGCAACATCCTGGTGGCCAATCCACGCGACATCGCCGGCATGCTCAAGGAACTGTCGGGCGAGCGCTTCCACAGCCTGCCGGCGGTCAACACCTTGTTCAACGCGCTGGCCAACCACCCGAACTTCGATCAGGTCGACTGGGGCCACCTGAAGATCTCGGTGGGCGGCGGCATGGCCGTGCAGCAGGCCACGGCCCGCCTGTGGCTGGAGAAGACCGGCTGCCCGATCTGCGAGGGCTACGGCCTGTCGGAAACCTCGCCGTCGGCCACCTGCAATCCGGTCGACACGGCGGCCTACACCGGCACCATCGGCCTGCCGATGCCCAACACCGAACTGATGCTGCTGGACGACGACGGCCGCGAAGTGCCGATGGGCGCCACCGGCGAGATTGCCATCCGCGGCCCGCAGGTGATGGCCGGCTATTGGCAGCGGCCCGACGAGACCGCCAAGGTGATGACCGCCGACGGCTTCTTCCGCACCGGCGACATCGGCATCGTCGACGAGCGCGGCTACTTCCGCATCGTCGATCGCAAGAAGGACATGATCCTGGTGTCCGGGTTCAACGTCTATCCGAACGAGATCGAGGACGTGCTTACCCAACTGCCCGGGGTGCTCGAGTGCGCGGCCGTCGGCGTGCCCGACGAGAAAGCGGGCGAGGCCGTCAAGGTGGTGATCGTCAAGAAAGATCCTGCACTCACCGAGGCCGATGTGAGACACTGGTGCGAGGCCAATCTCACCGGTTACAAGCGGCCGCGGTTGATCGAATTCAGAACCGATCTGCCGAAGACGCCGGTGGGCAAGATCCTGCGGCGCGAGTTGCGGGACAAGGCTCCGGCGCGCTAGGCGCCTCGGCCGGCCGCATGGCGCGGGGCCGGGCAGTGATGGCGGTCTTCCCGGCAAGATGTTCAGTGCAAAGACGACATGCAGTACCGATGTGTCCGCACCGCCGAGGGTCAGGCGGAGATCCAGTCCAACGCGCGCCGGCTGTCGCGGCCGCTGCGCAATCTGCTGCTGATCATCAACGCGAGCCAACCCGCCGGCTTCTGGCTGACGCAGGTCAAGGGCTGCACGGAGGCCGACCTGCAGTGGATGCTCGCCGAGCGCCTGCTGGCGACGGTTGACCTGCCGGCGCCGCCACCACCGGCAGGCGCGGGTGGCGAGCCGCCGCCCGCCGATGCGCAGGCGTTGGCCGTGGCGCGTCAGATCCAGCAAGCCGGACAGAGGCCGCTCTACGAAGCGTTGAACGCCTTCAGCAAGGAAGCCCTCGGCTTGGTGCGCGGTTACCGCTTCGCGCTGGAAATCGAGCGCTGCGACGGGCCGGCCGAGTTGCGCGTCCTGGCGCAGCGCCTGCTGGACCAGGTCCGCGGCGATCAGGGCGACGCGGCGCTGACGCGCTTCGCGGCCTTGCTGGCCGAGTGCACCCAGCGCGCGCCGCGCGAATCCAGCCGGGTCTGACGGCCGCGGCCGCGCGCTGCGGTGCCTGGGGCACACTGACGGCATGACGCCTCGCTTGTACCTGCCCACGGCCCTGCACCCGGGCGCGGCCCTGACCCTGTCGCCCGAATCGTCGCGCCACGTGCAGGTGCTGCGGCTGCAGCCCGGCGATGCGCTGACGGTGTTCAACGGCGATGGCCGGCAGTGGCAGGCCGGCATCACGCGCATGGGGCGACAGGCGGTGGACCTGACGATCGGATCGCTGCTTCAGACGCCGGAGCGCGAGCTGCCGGTGGCCGTGACACTGGCCCTGGGCATGCCCGCCAATGAGCGCATGGACGCGCTGGTCGAGAAAGCCACCGAGCTGGGTGCGGCGGTGATCCAGCCGCTGCAGTGCGCGCGCTCGGTGCTCAAGCTGTCGGGCGAGCGCGCCGAGCGCCGCTGCGCGCATTGGCAGGGGGTGGCGCAGGCCGCGGCCGAGCAGAGCGGCCGCACCCGGCTGCCGCAGGTGGCCCCGGTGCGCTCGCTGGCCGAGTGGCTCGCCGGCCTGCCGGCGCCGGCGCCGGGCGAGGCCCGCCAGGTGCTGAGCTTTGCCGACGACGCGCAGCCCGTCGCGGCGCTGCCCCCGGACCTCGCCGCGCTGACCTTGCTGAGCGGGCCCGAGGGCGGGCTGGCGCCGGCCGAGGAGGCGCTCGCCCTCAGCCGCGGCTTCGGCGCGTTGAGCCTCGGTCCCCGCGTGCTGCGGGCGGACACCGCGCCGCTGGCGGCGCTGGCCTACGTCGGCCTGCGCTGATCTTGGCCGCCGTGCGACGGCGGGCCTCGTGTGCCCTGCCTGCCACGCCGGCCGCGATCCCGTCACGCCGTTCCGTCGGGCCGCTTGCCGCGGGTCGCCGGCCATGCTGCAATCGCCCGCCAAGGTGGCGCCACGTCGGCGCACGGGAAAGCGGGCACACCGCATGGAAGGACAGGGCGATGGGATTGCTTGATTCAGTGATGGGCATGCTGGGCGGCGCACAGGGGGCCCCGGCGGCCGGCGGCAATGCCGCCCTGCTGAATGCCGTGGTGGGCCTGCTCGGCAACAACTCGTCGATCGGCGGGCTGGCCGGGCTGGTGCAGCAGTTCGAGCAGGGCGGCCTGGGCCATGTCGTCGGTTCGTGGGTCTCCAACGGCCAGAACCTGCCGATCTCGGCCGATCAGCTGCAGTCGGTGCTGGGCAGCGGCGTGCTGCAGAACCTGGCGCAGCAGACCGGCCTGTCGCATGGCGACCTGGCCACCCAGCTCAGCCAGCTGCTGCCCCAGGTGGTCAACCAGGTCACCCCCAACGGGCAGGTGCCTGCCGGCGGGCTGGGCGACGAACTCGGCAGCCTGCTGGGCGGGTTGATGGGCGGCCACTGAACCTGCTGCGGGGGGCGCCGGGAGGCGGCCCCCCGACACCACGCCGCCACCGAGGCGTGCGGCCTGGCGAACGGACCTGGATGGGCTACCCTGCGGGTCGAGCCATTGCCAGGGAGCCGCTGCGTGTTCGCGCGTTTTGAACGACTGATTTCCCCCTACCCCGACGCGGTGCCCCCGGTGCCGCCATACGGGCTGCTGCGTTTCATCTGGGCCTGCAGCCAGGGCCTGCGCGGGCCGCTGCTGTGGCTGGTGCTGCTGACCGCGGCCTTCGGCAGCTTCGAGGCGCTGCTGTTCGGCTTCCTGAGCCACATCGTCGACGGGCTGAGCCAGGCCGACCGGGCCACCTGGTGGGCGCAGGCCCAGGGTTCGCTGTGGTTGTTCGGCGGCCTGCTGCTGGCCAGCCCACTGCTGCTGAGCGCCTGGGCGCTGTGCAAGTACCAGGTGCTGTTCGCCAATTTTCCGATGCGCTTGCGCTGGAACTTCCACCGTCAGTTGCTGGCGCAGAGCCTGAGCTTCTACCAGGACGAATTCGCCGGCCGGGTCGCCACCAAGCTCATGCAGACCGCGCTGGCCGTGCGCGACACCGTGATGACCGTGGCCGACGTGCTGGTCTACGTGGTGGTCTATTTCGCGACCATCGTCGGCGTGGTGGCGTCGTTCAACCTGTGGCTGCTGCTGCCGTTCCTGGGGTGGCTGCTGCTGTACCTGGCGGCCTTGCGCTGGTTCGTGCCGCAACTGGGCCGGATCGGCCAGGCCCAGGCCGACGCGCGCTCGCTGATGACCGGCCGCATCGCCGATGCCTACACCAACATCGCCACCGTCAAGCTGTTCTCGCACACCCGCCGCGAGGCCGAACATGCCCGCTCGGCGATGCGCGATTTCATGGCCACCGCCTACCCCCAGATGCGGCTGACGAGCCAGCTGGAGGTGGCGATGCAGACACTCAACGTCGCGCTGGTGCTGGGGTGCGCGGCGGTCGGGCTCACGCTGTGGACCCATGGCCAGCTGGGGCCGGGCGCGGTGGCGGCGTCGACCGCGATGGCGCTGCGGCTCAACGGCGTGTCGCACTGGGTCATGTGGGAGACCGCCGGCCTGTTCGAGAACATCGGCACGGTGCAGGACGGCATGCAGACGCTGACCCGCGCGCCGGCGGTGCGCGACGCGGACCACGCGACGACGCTGAGCGTGCCGCGCGGCGAGATCCGGTTCGAGAACGTGTCGTTCAGCTACGGCGGCAAGCGACCGGTCATCGAGAACCTGGATCTGCACATCCGGTCGGGCGAGAAGATCGGCGTGGTCGGCCGCTCGGGGGCCGGCAAGTCGACGCTGGTCAACCTGCTGCTGCGCTTTCACGACCTGGAAGGCGGTCGCATCGTGATCGATGGCCAGGACATCGCCACCGTCACGCAGGACAGCCTGCGCGCCCAGATCGGCATGGTGACGCAGGACACCTCGCTGCTGCACCGGTCGGTGCGCGACAACCTGCTCTACGGCCGCCCGGATGCGGACGACGCCGCGATGCGATCGGCGGCGATGCGGGCCGAGGCGCATGACTTCATCCAGGCGCTGTCCGACCCCAAGGGCCGCACCGGTTACGACGCCCACGTGGGCGAGCGCGGCGTCAAGCTGTCAGGCGGCCAGCGCCAGCGCATTGCGATCGCCCGGGTGATGCTGAAGGACGCGCCCATCCTGCTGCTTGACGAGGCCACCAGCGCGCTCGACAGCGAGGTGGAGGCGGCGATCCAGCACAGCCTGTACCGGCTGATGGAGGGCAAGACCGTGGTTGCGATCGCCCACCGCCTGTCCACCATCGCCGCGATGGACCGGCTGATCGTGATGGAGGGCGGGCGCATCGTCGAGGAAGGCGATCACGCCCAGCTGCTGGCCGCGGGTGGGCTGTATGCGCGCCTGTGGGCCCACCAAAGCGGCGGCTTTCTCGGCGAGGCCTGAGCCGGACGAAGGCGGTCCCTCCGGGCTGCAGGCACTGGCCTGCGCTCGCTCAAGCCAGCGACGCGGCCAGCCGGCGCAGGATGGGGGCGAGCGCCTGGCCGGCCGGAGCCGCGGTGGCGGGCAGCCCGCCCCGCCCGGCTTCGCTCACCAGCCGCTCCAGCACCGCCGCAATCGGCAGCACCGGGCCGAAGAACACCGGCACGTCGTCGCCGCCCTGCAGCGCCAGGGTGGGGAAGTCCTGGATGTCGGGCGCACCGCCGGGCGCTTCCTCCAGCGCGTCGCCATGGTCCTCGATGTCCACCCAGACGAAGCGATGGCCGGGGTGACGGGCTGCGACGGCGTCGAACACGGCCCGGTAGGCGTCGCAGGTCAGGCACCAGCCGGCGCACAGGCAGGTGACCAGCAACGGGACCGGGGCGTCGGTTCGGGGAGCGTCGGGAGCCGCAAGCATGGGCGCGAGTGTGCCATCGCGCGGCCCGCCGCCCGAGCCGACGCGCCGCCGACCCGGCCGGGTCAGTCGAAGGACGGCTGCTGTGGCCTGGCGACGGGCTTGCCGGCGGCGACCCAGGCGTCGTACCCGCCGACGATGGAGCGCACGTTCAGGTAGCCCATCTCCTGCATCGCGACGGCAGCGAGCGCCGCGCGGCCGCTGGTCTTGCAGTACAGCACCACCTTGAGGTCGCGCGCGTCCAGCTCGGGCAGCGTGCTGAGCTTGAATTCCAGCAGCCCGCGCGAGACATGGATCGCGCCCGGCAGGTGGCCGGCGGCGAACTCCTCGGTCTCGCGCACGTCGAGCAGCATGTCGGCGTCGCGGATCGCGGCTTCGGCCTGGTCGATGGTGATTTCCTGGATCCGGCTCTTGGCGGCGGCCACCAGGTCATGGGCTGTCTTCATGGGTGCTTCCTTGGGGACGAAAAGTGGGATCTCGGAGCGCGGCTCAGGCCGCAGGCGTGGCGGTGAGGATGGGTGCGACCGGTTCGGGCGCCAGCAGGCTGCCTTCGCGCAGGCCGCGCACCGTGGCCAGGGCCAGCGCCAGGATGATGACCGAGGTCAGCGCCAGCAGCGCCGGCCCCAGGACCGCCAGCAGGCCCCCCGGGGTGGCCAGCCGCAGCGTCAGCGAGGTGAAGGCCGCGAGCGGAAAGCTGATGGCCCAGTGCGTGGTCGAGAACGGCAGCGACCGCATCCGGCCGGCCAGCGACGCCGCCCAGACCGCACTGAAGGCCGCCATCCCCCAGCAGGCCCAGGCCAGCAGCAGCGGGGCGCCCAAGGGCAGCACCGCCAGGCCGATCACGGACGGCGGCGCCACGACGATGAACACCGACGGCAGCAGGCGCTCCTGGAACAGGCCCTGCATCGCGATCCGCACCAGCAGCAGGATCAGCACCACCGGCCAGAACAGCAGGCCGATGCCGAACTGCGCGGCGGCCCATTCGGCGTGGCCCAGCGGCACGCCGGCCAGCGGCACCAGCACGTTGCCCACCACCGACACGAACAGCGCCGGGGTGACCGCCGCCCACTGCAGGCCGCCGGCCTGGTTGCCGCGCCACCAGCGCGACATCACCCAGCCGGTGACGCCGAGCTGGCCCACCGAACCGATCCACCAAAGCCCCCCGGCCAGCGGCCCAGGCCCGAACAGCGCCACCGCCGCGGTGGCCAGCAGGATCACGGCCGCCGGTACCGCGGCGACGAAGGTGTGGCGCACCGGATGCCGGAAGTCCTCGGCCCAGGCGGTCGGAAAGCGCCGCCATCGGATCAGCGCCGCCACCGCCAGCGCGGCAAAGACCAGCGCCGCGATGCCGGCGAGGGCGACCGCCAACGCGCCGGCCACCTCGCCCATCAGCGGCACGGCGCGCTGCCATGCCAGCGCCAAGCCGGCCAGACCCATCGGGATCGAGAACCAGTTCGGCAGCAGGAACTTGAGTGCGTCGGTTCGGTGGGTCATGGCAGGCGGTGGGTACCGGGGGGCAGCGGTTCAGAGCGCGTTGAGCGGGATCTTCAGGTACGACACGCCGTTGTCCTCGGGCGGGGGGAACTGACCGCCGCGCATGTTGACCTGTACCGAGGGCAGCAGCAGCGCCGGCATCGACAGCGTGGCGTCGCGCGCGCGGCGCAGCGTGACGAACTCGGCCTCGCTGACGCCGTCGTGGACATGGACGTTGCGGGCGCGCTGATCTGCCACCGTGCAACTCGGCTGGTGCGTCCGGCCGGCCGGTGGATAGTCGTGGCACAGGTACAGCACGGTCTGCTCGGGCAGCGCCAGCACCCTGCGGATCGAACGGTACAAGGCGGCGGCGTCGCCGCCGGGGAAGTCGCAGCGCGCGCTGCCGTAGTCCGGCATGAACAAGGTATCGCCGACGAAGGCCACGGTGTGGCCTTCGGCTTCGATCACGTAGGTCATGCACGCCGGCGTGTGGCCCGGCGTGTGCAGCGCGCGGGCCTGCAGGCCACCGATCGCGAAGCGGTCGTTGTCGTGGAACAGCCGATCGAATGGCCGGCCGTCATGCGCGAAGTCGGGGCCGGCGTTGAACAGGCGGCCGAAGGTCGACTGAACTTCGGTGATCTGCGCGCCGATGGCCAAGGTGCCGCCGAGGGCCTGCTTGAGGGGTTGGGCCGCCGACAGGTGATCGGCATGCACGTGGGTCTCCAGCAGCCACTGCACCGTCGCGCCGAGCTCGCGCACGCGGGCGATCAGGCGGTCCGCCTGGGCGGTGCCGGTGCGGCCCGACTTCGGATCGAAATCCAGCACGCTGTCGATCAGCGCGCACTGCCCCGTGACCGTGTCGAGCACGAGGTGGCTGTAGGTGGAACTGGCCTCGTCCAGGAAGGACTCGATCTGCATGCGGGTGGTGACGGCGGTGTTCATGGGACAGCCCCGGGAAGCCGAAGGAGAGCGGAGTTTATACCCTATGGGGTATGCAACGCGACGGCAGGGGCATGTTCTCGGCGGCGGTGTATATGCGTATTGACGAATGCTAAGCCGATCCCTAGCCTACGCGGGCGGGCCCTTTTGCCCGGGAGATACCCATGAAATTGAAGCACGTATTGATGACGGCGTTGTTGTCCCTGTTCGCCTTCTGCGCGATGGCGCAGGACAAGGTGGTCTACCACATCAGCGACGCCCAGACCCAGGCGCTGGCCGGCCTGCGCAACATCCGCAATCACCTCGACATGGAGCCTGACGCCCAGATCATTGTCGTCGCCCATGGCGCGGGGGTCGACTTTCTGATGCAGGACGCCAAGGACAAGTCCGGCGAGCCCTACGAAAGCCTGGTGTCGGCGCTGAAGAACCGCGGCGTGCGCTTCGAGGTCTGCGAGGTCACGTTGAAGAACCGCAACCTGAAGAAGGACCAGTTCATCATGGAGGCCGACTTCACCCCGTCAGGCGTGGTGCGCGTCTCGCAGCTGCAGCACCAGGGCTATTCCTACATCAAGCCCTGATCCCGGCGCGGCCGGCGGGCCTCAGGTCTTCAGCCAGCCCAGGCCGCGGGCCACCATCAGCAGGGCCACCAGGGCGCTGACCACGGCAAAAGCCTGCTGCAGCATCTTCGGCGAGAGCTTGCGCGCCAGGCTGCGGCCGCCGAGCAAGGCCAGCGTCGCACCCGCGCCGAAGGGCAGCGCCACCGCGAGGTTCAGGCTGCCGTAATGGCTGGCGGCGGTGATGCCGCCGACCGCGACGATCGCGATCACGCCCAGCGAGGTGGTGGCAATGCTGAGCGCGTCCAGATTGCTGAAGCGCGTCAGCGAGGGCACGATGACGAACCCGCCGCCCACGCCGAGCAGGCCGCTGAGCAGGCCGGAGACCGCGCCGGTGCCGCCGAGCGCGAGCGCGCACGGTGGCGTCCAGCGCAACCGCCCCTGCTGCGGGTTCACCTGGCAGGGGGGCGGTGTCTCGGCGTGCGACAGTGGCGCCTTGCCCAGCCCGCTCATGCGCCAGGCCGTCCAGGCCAGCACCACCGCAAAGGCCAGCATCAGCGGCTGCGCCGGCAGCTGGTGCGCCAGCCAGACTCCGAGCGGCGCCACCACCATGCCGGTCAGCCCGATCACGCTGGCCGCCCGGTAACGCACGACGCCATCGCGCAGGCCCATCAGCGCCCCCAGAAGCGATGCGACGCCGACCGCGAGCAAGCCTACCGGTGACGCCTCCTGGATCGGCAGGTGCAGGCCGAAGATCAGCAGCGGCACCGCCAGAACCCCGCCGCCAGCGCCGGTCAGCGCCAGGATCAGGCCGACGATGGCCCCCAGTGCCCAGGCCAGGATCCCGCCGTGCATCAATGCCGCCATGTTCAGCTCCGTCCGGCAGGTCAGCCGAGCCGGCGCAGCAGGCGCACGTGCATCGGCCGGGTGAAATCGGCGCCCTGCGGACCCTGGTGCGGCGCATAGCGGACGCGAACGGCCTCGATCAGGGTCTCGGTCAGATGATGGTCGGCGAAGGTCGGCCGCATCATGCGCTGCTCGAACTCGTCGAAATCGCGGAAGTGCGCCGGCGTCTCGAAGCGGCGCTCGGCCACCTGCTCCCATGCGCCGCCGCGCAAGGCCTCATCCAACGCGGCCTGGGCGGCCGCCCGCACCGGGCCTTCGTCGTTGTAGAGCCGCACCAGTTCGTTGAGCGGGCCGGCGTAGACCGGCTCCGACACGTACAGCCAGCCCGAGGGCTTGAGCACCCGCGCCACCTCGGCCAGCGCAGCCGCCATGTCGGCAACCGGAACGTGGTGCAGCGATTTGAGCATCAGCGCGCCGTCGAACCGGCCGTCGGGATGCGCGATCCGCTGAGCCACGCCGTGTTCGAAGTGCAGGCCCGCCTGAGGCTGCGTCAGGTTCTTCGCCAACTGGCGCTGGTCGACCTCGACGGCGGTGATCTCGGTGTCAGGATGGCGCTTGAGCAGCGCACGCGCCAGCTGGGCCGGGCCGCAACCCAGCTCGACCAGCCGCTGGCCGCCCAGCGGCACCAGATCGGCCAGCACATCGAGTTCGTCGGTGACCAAAGGGACGGCGGGGGCAGTGGGCGTCATGGCGACATGATACCGGGAGGGGTGTCCGGTCGGTGGCGAGGGGCCTTCGGCCGGGCGGCCACCCGGTGCCGGCCATCGCTTGGATGGCGGAATCAGCCGCGCTTGCGCAGCAGGCGGACGTGCATCGGACGGGTGAAGTCGGCGCCGCCGGCACGCTGGTGGGGCAGGTAGCGCGCGCGGACCGCCGCCAGCAGCGACGGGGTGACCTGGTGCGCCGCGAGCACCGAGCGCACCATGCGCTGCTCGAAATCGTCGAAGTCGCGGAAGTGCACCGGGACCTCGAAGCGCCGCTCGGCGACCGGCTCCCAGGCGCCACTGCGCTGCGCGGCGTCCAGCGCGGCCTGGGCGGCGGCGCGGACGGCCCCTTCGTCGTCGTACAGCCGCATCAGGTCGTTGAGCGCGCCGGCGTACACCGGCTCCGACACATACAGCCAACCCGCCGGGCGCAGCACCCGCGCCACCTCGGCCAGCGCGGTGGCCATTCGCGCCACCGGCACATGGTGCAGCGACTTGAGCATCAGCGCGCCGTCGAACTGCGCGTCCGGTAGCGGGATCGCCTCGGCGACGCCGGCGAGGAAGTGCAGTCGTTCCTGCGGCCAGGCGCGGTTCTCGGCGAGTTGCGGCTCGTCGACCTCGACCGCGGTGACCTCGCTGTCGGCGAAGCGCAGCAGCAGCGCGCGCGCCAGCAGGGCCGGGCCGCAGCCCAGCTCGACCAGGCGCTGGCCGGCCAGGGGCACCAGTTCGGACAGCAGGTCGAGTTCGTTCGGGCTGGGGGGAATCTCGAGGACAGGGGGCATGCGGGATGTCGACGAAAGAGGGCGGGCTGCTCAGTGCGCCTGGCCGTGCACCTTGGCGTGGATGCGCTGGGTGGCCTTCCAGACGACCCACATCACCAGGGGGATCAGCGCGCCGGCCGCCATCTCGGGATTGATCGGCAGCCCCAGGGCCTTCAGCGCCTTGCCGCCGTACAGCAGCAGGCTGATGACGTAGTACGAGATGGCGGCGATCGACAGGCCCTCGACGGTGGTCTGCAGGCTCAGCTGCAATTCCTGGCCGCGGGTCAGCTTGGCCAGCAACTGCTGGTTCTGGGTCTCGGTGGCGATGTCCACCCGGGTGCGCAGCAGCGAACTGGCGCGTTCGATGCGCTGCGACAGCGAAGCCAGGCGCTGCGATGTGGCGGCGACCGTGGCGATCGCGGGCGAGAGTCGCCGCTGCATGAACTCGCCCAGGGTCTGCGTGCCCGGAATGGCCTTCTCGCGCAACTCGGTGATGCGCTGGCGCACCAGCGTGTCGTACGCGCGGGTGGCCGAGAAGCGGTACATGTGCTCGGCGGTGGCGCGTTCGACCCCCGCCGCAACGTGGACCAGGGTGTCGAGCAGGGCCTCTTCCGAGGTCTGCCGGCCTTCGAGCTGGGCGGTCACATCGGCCAGCGCGCCCTCGGCCTCGGCCAGCATCGGCGCCAGCGTCTTGGCCACCGGCAGGCCGCGCAAGGCCATCAGGCGGTAGGTCTCCAGTTCGAGCAGGCGCTGCGAGATGCGGCCGGCGCGGGTCTCGCTGGTGCCCGGCGGCGCAATCACCAGCATGCGCTCGAAGCCGCTGGGCAGCAGGCGGAAATTGGTCACTGCGATCGAATGGCCGTTGCCCATCATCGAGGCGACCACGGTCCGTCCGCCGAACCATTGCTGGCCCAGCGCCAGCGCGGCCTGCGGATCGTCCAGGGTATGGGTCACCATCGCCAGCTTGACCGCGGCGACGGTGCGGCCCGGAATCGCGGCCAGCCACTCGGGGTCGATCGCCAGCGCGCTCATCAACTCGGGTTCGCGCGCGCCGAGCAGCGCGCGGTCCGGCAAGGGCTGCACCAGCGCGTAGCGGGTGAACTCCGAGTGGCGCTCCCATTTCAGCGTGTGGCCGTCCAGGCGCAGGCGCAGGAAGTTGTCGCGCAGATCGGTCGGCGTCAGGTGCGCCTGGCCGGGCAGGCGGCGCAGATGCTCGCACTCCTGCTCGCGGCTGACGCCGTCGTTGAGCACCGCGATGAACACCACCAGCGCCGGCAGCCGGATGCGCGCCGACGGACGGGCATGCACCTCGTTGTGCAGCGCCTCGCGCTGGACATCGTCCGGCGGCAGCGCGCAGCGCCTGGCGGTGGCGGGTTCGGTCGGCAGGGAGGCGGTCGGATCGGTCATGGCGGCATCAGGCAGGGTCAAGGTGTCGCGGGCAGGCCGAGAGTATCGTTCCAACGGCCGCGGGCGCCCGCGGCGAACTCACGGGCCGGGGGAGGTCGCGGCGGCAGCCCGGCAAGGGGCGGGCCCCTCGGTGTTGAGCAGGTGCGTGGCCATGTCGTCGAAGGCCTTTTGCAGGGCGGCGCGCAAGGCCTCGTCGGCGACCTGCTCCTGCAGCGCCTGGCGCATGCACAGCAGCCACTCCTCGCGCTCGACCGGACCGACGCGGTAGGGGGCGTGGCGCATGCGCAGGCGCGGGTGGCCGCGTTCCCGGATGTACAAGGGCGGGCCGCCGAACCAGCCCGACAGGAACATGAACAGGCTGTCGGCGCTGCCGGCCAGGCTGTCCGGGTGGAGGCGGCGCACCGTCCAGGCCTCAGGCAGTTCGTCCATCAGCGCGTAGAAGCGGTCCACCAGGGCGCGGACCGCCGCGGCGCCGCCGAGGCGGGCGTAGACGCTGCCGGGATCCACCGGTTCGTTGTCCATCGGGTCGGTCATGTCGGTGTCAAAGGAAGTCAGCGATAGGTTTGCAGATAGCGCCACTCGAACCAGCGCTTGGCCCAGTGCATCAGGCGCAGCGGCGGCAGCAGGCCCTGGCGGGCCGGCGTGCGCCAGATCAGCGCGCCGCGGCTGAGGCTGTCGACGATGCAGACCAGTTCGATCTTGAAGCGGGCCCCGACCGCCTCGCCGCGCAGGTCGCCGAGCAGGTTGGCGGCGGCCGCGGCGGCCTGCAGGTCGGCCATGTGGGCCTGCTTGGGCATCCAGTCCGGGCCCGGGAAACTGCCCGAGTCGCCGACCACGTAGACGCGCTCGAAGCCGGCCACCCGGCAGTGCGCGTCGGCCTGCACCAGGCCGCCGGGCGAGCGCGGCAGCGCGGTCGCGTCGAACCACGCATTGCCGGTCATGCCTGGCATGAACAGGATCAGATCGGCAGCGAACTCGCCGCCGTCGGTGACCACCTTGTCGGACTCGAAGCGCTGCAGCTTGTGGCCCAGGTGGGTACGGATGCCGCGCCGGGCCATTTCGTCCAGCAGATGGCGCACGGCCCGGGCGCCGAGGCGGTTGCCGGGTTCGGTGCTGGGGTTGAAGAACACCAGATCGAAGCGCCCGCGCCGGCCTTCGCGCCGCAACAGTTCATCGATGCCGAACAGGAACTCGAACATCGGCCCGCCGCGCACGGCGGTGGGTTCGTTCGGGTTGCCGGCAAAGCCGACCGCGATCGTGCCGCCGCCCATCTCGCGCAGGCGGTCGCGGATCCGCTCGGCGGCGGCAATGCCTTCGCAGGGCGTGATCGCGTGCTCGATGCCCGGCAGCTTCTTCAGGAAGCGTCCTCCGGTGGCGATCACCAGACCGTCATTGCGCAGCTCGCCCGCGCTGGTCTGGACGACCCGGCCGCCTTCGGCCAGGCCGGTGGCTTCGGCGGCGACATGGGTGACGCGCTGGCGCCGCAGGAAGTTGCCCAGCGGCACGATCAGGTCCTCGCGCCGGCGCAGGCCGCTGGGAATCCAGATGATGCCGGGCAGGTAGTGCAGTTCGGCGCGCGGCGAGACCAGCGTGATCTCGGCGTCGGGCGAGCGCTGGCGCAAGGCGCGCACGGCGGACAAGGCACCGAAGCCGGCGCCCAGCACGGTGATGCGGTGAGGGCTGGTCATGCTGCGATTGTGGGGCTAAGCGTCCTCGTCATCGGCGCCCTGCCGGCCTTCCAGGTTTTCGCCCCACATGGCGTTCATCACGGCCAGCAAGACGGCAAATCCGACGCCCAGCACCCAGGAGAAATACCACATGACCCTGTCCCTTCCGCGCTCAGTACGCACTGTGTTCGTCGGCGCGGATCTGCGCCTCGGTGACCTTGCCGCGCATCACGCGGTAGGCCCAGCCGGTGTAGAGGATGATCAGCGGCATGAAGATCAGCGTGGCCCAGAACATCAGACCCAGGGTCAGCGGACTGGAGACGCTGTCCCACACCGTCAGGCTGGCCTCGGGATGGCTGGACGACGGCATGATGAACGGGTACATCGAGGCGCCGGCGGTGCCGATCACGCCGGCCAGCGCCAGCGACGAGGCGACGAACGCCAGGCCGGTGCGGCGCAGCATGGCCAGGCCCATCGCCATCAGCGTTGCGCCGATGCCGGTCAGCGGCAGCAGCAGCAGCCAGGGTTGGATCCGGTAGTTGCGCCACCAAGCGTCCGCGTCGCGCACCACGGTCTTGGCCAGCGGATCGGGGGCGGCGCCAGGATCGATCACCGAGGTGATGGTGTAGCCCGGGATCGCACCGCTGCGCAGCCAGAGACCGGCACCGATGAAGGCGACCACCAGCACCGCGCCGGCGATCAGCGCGCCGCCGATGGCGCGCCGCTGGATCACGCCTTCCGTGCGGTGCGCTAGGTAGACGCCGCCGTGCATCGTGATCATCGCGCTCGAGACGACGCCGGCCAGCAGCGCGAAGGGGTTGAGCAGCTGCCAGAAGGTGCCGGTGTAGGTCGACGCGAGGTAGGCGTCGAACTGGAAGGGCACGCCCTGCAGCAGGTTGCCGAAGGCCACGCCGAAGATCAGCGGCGGCACGGCCCCGCCGATGAACAGCCCCCAGTCCCAGGTCGAGCGCCAGCGGGGGTCGTGGACCTTGCTGCGGTAGTCGAAGCCGACCGGCCTGAAGAACAGCGCCCACAGCACCGCCAGCATGGCCCAGTAAAAGCCGCTGAAGGCGGTGGCGTAGACCAGCGGCCAGGCGGCGAAGATGGCGCCGCCGCCGGTGATGAACCAGACTTGGTTGCCGTCCCAGTGCGGGCCGACCGTGTTGATGACGACACGGCGTTCGAGGTCGTTGCGGCCGACGAAGGGCAGCAAGGTGCCCACGCCCATGTCGTGTCCATCCATGATGGCGAAGCCCACCAGCAGCACGCCGATCAGCAGCCACCAGATGACTTTCAGGGTGGGGTAGTCCAGCATGCGGGTTCCTCAGGCGTGGGCGGGCTCGCGGTCATAGCGGCCGGTGCCCAGGCTGCCCGGTCCGAGCCGGGCGAAGCTGACCATCAGGTAGACCTCGATGACCAGCAGCACCGTGTAGAAGCCGATGAAGCCGGCCAGCGAGCCGTACAGGCTGGCCGGCGACAGCGTGGACACGCTCTGGAACGTGGGCAGCACGCCGTAGATGGTCCAGGGCTGGCGGCCGTACTCGGCCACGAACCAGCCCAGTTCGCACGACAGCCACGGCACCGGCAGCATCCACAGCGCGGCCTTGAGCAGCCAGCGCTTGTCACCGCAGGCCGAGGTCAGCGTGCTCCAGAAGGCCAGGCCGAACAGCGCCAGCATCGCGAAGCCGAACACCACCATCACCCGGAAGGCCCAGAACATCGGCGTGACGCGCGGCACGGTGTCGTCGACCGCCTTGTCGATCATCGCCGGCGTGGCCTGCCGCACGTCGGCGACGTAGCGCTTGAGCAGCAGGCCGAAACCCAGGTCGGCCTGATGGCTGCGCAGCGTCTGCTCGGCCTGCGGGTCGTCACGATGGGCGCGCAGGCTGTCCAGCGCGGCCACGGCCAGGATGCCGTTCCGGATGCGCTCGCGGTTGCGGGCCTTGATCTCGTGGATGCCGGGGATCTGCTTGCTGATCGAGCGCGTGCCGATCAGGCCCATCACCCACGGAATCCTGATCGACCAATCGTTCTTCTGGGCCGCTTCGTTCGGCCAGGCGATCAGATTGAAGCTGGCCGGTGCCGGTTCGGTCTCCCACATGGCCTCGATCGCCGCCATCTTGGTCTGCTGCGCCTCGCCGACGGTGTAGCCCGATTCATCGCCCAGCACGATCACCGAGCACACGCTGGCCAGGCCGAAGGCCGCCGCGACCCGGAAACTGCGCTTGGCGAACTCGACGTTGCGGCCCTGCAGCAGGTAATAGCTGGAGATCGAGAGCACGAACATCGCGCCGGTGACGTAGCCGGCCGAGACGGTGTGGACGAACTTGGCCTGCGCGTCGGGGTTGAAGACCACGGCCCAGAAGTCGGTCAGCTCCATGCGCATGGTGTGCCAGTCGAAGGTGGCGCCCACCGGGTTCTGCATCCAGCCGTTGGCGATCAGGATCCACAGCGCCGAGAGGTTGGTGCCGACCGCCATCAGCGTCGTCACCAGCAGATGCCGGGTCTTGGACAGGCGCTTCCAGCCAAAGAAGAACAGGCCGATGAAGGTGGATTCCAGAAAGAAGGCCATCAAGCCTTCGATGGCCAGCGGCGCGCCGAAGATGTCGCCGACGTAGTGCGAGTAGTAGGCCCAGTTGGTGCCGAACTGGAACTCCAGCGTGATGCCGGTGGTCACGCCGAGCGCGAAGTTGATCCCGAACAGCTTGCCCCAGAAACGGGTCATGTCCTTCCAGACGACCTTGCCCGTCATCACGTAGACGGTTTCCATGATCACCAGCAGCCAGACCATGCCCAGCGTCAACGGCACGAACAGGAAGTGGTAGAGCGCGGTGGCCGCGAACTGCAGCCGCGACAATTCGACGAGATGTTCCGAGATCAAGGGCAGGCTCCGGTGGTGGAGGGCCCCGCGACGGCCTGGACCCGCGCCGGGTCCGCGTCGCCGCAGGTCGCGGTGGGGCGTCCGAAGCACCACCACAGCGCCGCGAGCGCCACGAGCTTGAGCGCCACCGCGAGGGCGAGGTGGCGCAGCAGTCGGCGGTCAACAAGGCTCATGCGCCATGATGACTCAAGTTCCGTGCCCGCGGCTGCTCCTGCGCAATCCTGTTCTTGATCAAGGACTTGCCGCGTGGCGGCCCCGCCGACGCGGCCACGGTGTGGTGATCATGTGGTCACGGCGCGTCAAATTCGGTCGTCACCAAGCCACGTAGGCCCAGCCCTTCTCCTGCCGCTCCATCAGCGAGGCGGCGCCGACGTCCTCGATGGTCGCGAAATCGAGCATGTCCTTGGCGCCCCAGTTCATCGATT
The DNA here is from genome assembly GCF_056032705.1 of Ideonella sp. sgz306126. Lineage (NCBI taxonomy): Bacteria > Pseudomonadati > Pseudomonadota > Betaproteobacteria > Burkholderiales > Sphaerotilaceae > Ideonella > Ideonella sp. sgz306126. Next base: position 256,172 of record NZ_JBVYWP010000002.1, on the reverse strand, counting down.
TCATCGTGTTGCCGCAGGCGATGTAGTGCACGCCATAGTCGCGCGACTGGGCGGCCGCGCGCTGGCGGAGTTCCTCGGGGATGGGGCGCACGGGCTTCTTGGCCAGCAGGTGGATGCCGCGGCCGAACACCACCACGGCGATCGCCACGTTGTCCTCGTACTTGGTGATCAGCGCCCCAATCGAGCCCAGGATGTGCTCGATGTACTCGGCGTCGGCCTGGTCGAGCTGGTAGACGATGCGGTGCTCCGGCGGGTCGCCGGGCATGCGGTCGGCTTTCGGCGCGCTGCCCGCGGCGGCAGCGCGAGCGCCGGACAGCGTGCCAGCGCTCCCCAGCAGCGCGCCCAGTCCGGCGAGCCAGCGGCGTCGGGGAGGCTGGGGGGGCAGAGTCGTCATGGGACCGTCCTTCTTTCTTCGGTGGGGCCAGGGCCTCATCATCGGGCAAGCGCCGAAACGGCGCCGGGTCCGGGGCATCGACGAGGATGGCCCGAACCCGGCGCAGGATGCAGCGCGCTGTGCGCTGTGCCTCTCAGGACACGCCGGGCCAGCTCCCGCGTCCAGGGCCCCTGCCGGGGGCGCGCGGAACGCGAGGGGCTGCCGCGGCCGCCGATCAGAAGCGGTGGCTGTACATCAACTGCATGTTCACCTGGTGATGGCTGATCGTGATGCCCTGCGGCGTGTTGGCCGTCACGCTGGGCGCGTAGGACATCGAGGCGTTGATCTCGCTGGCATCGGACAAGGTATAGCCGGCGCCCAAGGTGAGGTGGTTGGTCACGATGGCCGGGAACAGCGGGTTGACATAGGTGTCGGGCACCGGGTTGTTGGCCAGGTTCACGCCGCCGCGAACCACCCACTGCGGGTTCAACCGCTGCGTCGCGCCGATCTCCAGCACGGTCTGGTCCTTCCAGTGTTGCGGCAGCGCGAAGCTGACGCTGCCACCCATGCCGCCGCCGCTGGCATTGCTGTCGTACTGCATGCGGAAGCTTTCCATCACGCCGGACCAGCCGATGTACTTCAGGTCGGCGGCCACCAGCAGGCCGGGGTTCGCCTGCCAGGCGACGCCCACCGTGCCTTCCGACGGCATCTGGAAGTTCTGCACCGTGATGCGGCCGGTGTCGAGGAAGCCACCGGTGGCGCTCAAGGTGGCGCCGCTGGCCGAGGTCCGCATGTCCTTCAGCGAGGTGCGGGAGTGGTAGCTGGCGCCCACGCGCAGGCTCGGGCTGGCCTGGTACAGCACGCCGATCTTGGCGGCGAAGCCCTGGGCCGTCGCGGCCCCCCAGAACTTGCTGCTGTCGGAAAAATCGATCCGCGCCCAGGGGGCGCCGCCGAGTGCCGGCAGCGCGGCACCCAGGTTGCCGCTGGCCCCGGTCACCAGGCCGCCCAACTGGGCGCCGCTGGCCGCAAAGCGCATGTCCAGCGTCGCCCAGACGTAGTCGATCGAGGCCCCCAGTGTCAGGTCGGGGGTGGCCTGCCAGGACACCGGCGCGATCACGCGGCCCACCCCCAGTTCGGAGCGCACCGGCGCGCCCGAGCCGGCGGCCAGGAAGCTGTTGGCGCTGTACTCGGTGCCCATGCCCCCTTGGGCAAACAAGGCCACGCCGTAGCTCAGCGCGCCCTGGTGATGGCCATAGCCGAAGGCCGGCATCACGTAGCTGGTGCCGCTCGAATTGGCGGTCATCGACCCGGCCGAGCTGGAGACGTGCGGGCCCAGCAGGCCGATGGCGGCGTCGACCCGCGAGCCGTCGCCCATCAGCCCCAGCGTGGCGGGGTTGTTGGTGGCCGCGGCCATGCCGTTGTCAACGGCGGTCGATGCGCCGCCCATGCCGGTGGCCACCGGGCCGTAGCCCTCCAGCAGCATGCCGTTGGTGGCCGAAGCCGCCAGAGGAAAGCCCAGCGCGGCCATGGCCGCCAAGGTCAAGGGGGTCAGGAATTTCATGCAATGTCTCCTGGAGGCGTCTGAAGCGCCGTTCGAGGTGGGTTGAAGGAAACGCAAAAACTCGGTTCGTCCGCATCGCCTGCTCGCGATGGCGCCTCCATCGATGCGGACGGGTGCCGTCTCCGGCCCTCTTGGAAAAGGGTCTGATCCAGCACAAGTGATGGCGTGACGATATGCGTTATGGGCGATACCCAGTTAGGTATTTGCCCTTGTTGCGGGTTTCACCTCTTCGCAATATCACTGATTGCGAATGGAGCGATTGTTTTCGGGGCGGCCATGAAAAAGCCGCCCGTAGGCGGCTTTGAACACAGTGCAACGGGGCAGGCGTTCAGTCCGCCGCCACCGCGCCGACGACCGGACGCTTCTCGAGCGTCCACTCGTGCAGCGAGCCGTCGTAGAGCTTGGCCTGTTGGTTGCCCACCACTTCAGACAGCACGAACCAGGTGCCCGAGGCCAGGTGGCCGCTGTTGCAGTAGGAGATCGCCGCGCCGTTCGGGTCGATGCCCTGGCCGGCCATCAGACCGCGGTACGCGGCCGGACTCATGAACTTCAGCGCGCCGCCGACGCTCTTGTACATCAGGTCCATCGGGTACAGCTTGGCACCTTCCAGGTGGCCCGGGGCGTACACGTAGTCGCGCTTGACCAGGCCGTAGTACTGCTTGTCCTCGCGCGAATCGACCAGGGTGGCGCTCTTGTCGGCCATGGCCTTGGCGACATCCTCGGAGGTGGCCATGTAGCGGGCCGTGCGGTCGCCCTCGGACTTCCAGGTGCCGGTGCGGGCCTCGGGCGCGCCGCCGACGTAGGGATGGCCCTCGATCAGCCAGCTGGCCATGCCGCCGTTCAGCACGGCGACCTTGTCTTCGCCGTAGACCTTGAATTCCCAGAAGACGCGCAGGGCTTCGTCGACATCGGGCACCTGCTGGCCCACGGGCACCAGGACGATGGGCTTGCCGGCGTCGACGCCGATGGCCTGCACGGCCTTTTCGAAGGCGGCCTGTTCGGGGATCATGTACTTGACCTTCTGGCCGTTGATCACCCGCTCGGTACGGACGGCTTCCATGTTCAGCAGGCGCGAACCGGCGATGTGGCCGCCGACCTCGGACAGGGTCTTCTTGCCGGTCTTGGCATTGGTGTCGAACTCGGGCGCGCCGGCGAAGGCCTTGGCGTCGTCCTGCACCGCAATCACCTGCACCTCGTTCAGGTGTTCGGCGAGCCATTGGGCGTCGACCAGCGGGCCGGGCAGGGTGGCGGCACCGGCCAGGTTCAGGCTCATCGCCAGTGCGGTGGCGGCAAAGCCGCGCATCAGATTCGTCATTGCAGGTCTCCTGGGGGTTGGGCGGAATTCAAGGCCGGGCGTTGCCGGCCAGTTGTTGCAGGCGCCGCGGCAGCGACACCCGGGTTTCGGTGATCACGTCGAGGCGCCGGTCCTCGAACAGGGTGTTTGCCGGCGTGCGTGCCAGACGGCGCGCCATCACGGCGTCGCGCCGGCGCAGCAGCGCGGCGAGGGTGGGGGTGTAGAGCACGGTGATCGCGCCGAGCCAGCGCGCCACCGGTGCCAGCCGGCCGGCTGCCACGGGCTGAAACCCGGGCAGCGCGGCGATGGCGCGGTCCGCGTCCACCCACGTCTCGCCGGTGACCCAGCGGTTGGTGGTGAACCAGCGCAAGGGCCAGCCCCGGGCGTCCAGCGACAGCCCCGCCAAATGGAAGAAATCGGCCCCTCCCCCCTGCCTGACGAACAGGTGGAAATGACCGTGCTCCTCGGCAGGGCGGCGGCGCGACTCGTGCGCGTGGTAGTAGAACTGGCTCTGGTGGGGCCGGTCCACCACGTCGCCGGCGGGATAGTGGCGCAGGGTCTCGATGCGACGCGCGCCGCCCAGCGCTGCCTCGGCCATGCCGATGCCGGCCTGCGCGTAGCGGGCCTGCACCGACACGACGCGCTCCGCCGCCGCCAGCAAAGCGTCGGCGCCAGGCGATGTCGTCGCCGCGTCGGTGGCCTGGGTGGGGTTCAAGCGGCGTCTCGGCAAGCGCGGTCAGAACGAAGGGATCAGCCCTTCTTGGGGGCGCAGGGATTGCTCGGTGCGCAGGGGTTGCCGGAACCCTTCTTCTTCTTGTGCTTGGCCGGGCCGCAGGGGTTGGCGGGGCCGCAGGGGTTGCCGGCCTTGGTCGTGGCGGAGGCGGCCTTGGCAGGGGCCTCGGCGGCGTGTGCGGCAGGGGCGACCAGCGCCGCGGCCATCATCAGGGCGGGCAGGGCGGCGGCCAGGCGGCGGGAGGCGTCACGTTTGCTCATGGGAAGGTTCCTTGTGTGGTTTCGGGTTCAGCGGAAAGGAAGGCGCAGGCGCGCGCCTATCGGGTGAGGGATTCGTCGGCACCGGCCACGGCCTGCTCGGCGGTCACCGGGCCGCGCCGGGCGCGCTCCATGCGTCCGCCCAGCACGAAGACCGCCACCAGGGCGGCCCCCATCAGGGCCAGCACGGCCGCGTCGGGAATGCCGAAGGCATCGGAGAAGGTGTCGCCCGAGGCGACGTCGCCCATGCTCAGCAACTTCTCGACTGCGGGCCCGTACAGCCCGGCGAACACCACCGTGCCCAGCAACAGGCCGATCACGAACATCAGCGCATCGAGCCGGCCGGAAAACAGCCCCACCACCGAGGTCCCGGGGCAGTAGCCGCCGACGGCGAAGCCGGCACCGACCAGCGCGCCGCCGACAGCCGATGCCACCACGTAGGCCGACGGCACGAACAGCGCATCGGCCGGGATCAGGCCGGCGAGGCGGAGCAGCCACAAGCCCGTCGCCGAGACGACGATGGCGGTGAACATCACCTTGAAGACCGACCAGTCGGACAGGCGGAACTGCGCGGTCAGCTTGCAAGGGCTGCCGAAGCCGGCGCTTTCCAGCACGTAGCCGAACAGGCCGCCGCACACCAGGCCGGAGACGATGCCGACGCTGTTCAATGGCAAGGACAGCATGTCACACCCCCCTGATCAAGCGGCTGGCCAGCAGGCCGGCGGCGAAGAACGTGGCCAGGAACACGAACGCGGCGATCGCCAGCGTGGCCGCACCCGACAGGCCCAGACCGCTGGTGCAACCGGCGGAGACCCGCGCACCGAAGCCGGAGACCAGGCCGCCTGCCAGCGCGGCCAGCATGCGGCGCGCGCCGCCGACGCTCTTGGCGCCGTCCAGCTGGATCCTGAAGCGGCCGGCGAAGAACGCGGAGATCAGCGCACCGATGGCGACGCCGACGACCTGCCAGGTGATCCACGACGGCAGCGGATTGCCGTCCTGCACCATCGGGCCGAGGTAGCCGTTGGCGGCGGTCGCGTGCGGCGCGACCTCGGTGCCCATCCAGGCGGTGAGGCGCGTCGAAGCGCCGGTCGCGCCCAGGCCGTGGCCGGTGAGCACGAAGGTCATCAGCAGCACCAGCCCGAGGGCGATGCCTGCGGTCAGGGGCGACCAGAACGGCCGCACCGCCCGGGTGGATGGGTCTGTGGGTGAAGTTGTCATGGGGTTGCCGTGGATCAAAAATTGAATACCCCATACAGTATACGTAAACACATCTCGGCGTACTTGTCGATTACCCGATGTTCCAGTGCGAGAACGCGCGCCCGGCGCGCCTCTCCGGCGCGGCCCGGCATAGCATGCGCGCCTGTCCGCAGACCGGACGCCCCAGGAGAGACGTGATGCAAGAGCAGTGGAACCAGCGCTACGCGGAGCCCGGATACAAGTACGGCACCGAGCCGAATGCCTTCCTGCGCGAGAGCGCCGGCCGCCTGCCTGCCGCCGCCCAGGTGCTGGTGCCCGGGGATGGCGAAGGGCGCAACAGCGTCTGGCTCGCGGAACGGGGTCACACGGTGCTGGCGGTGGACTACGCGCAACGCGGCCTGGACAAGGCGAAGGCGCTCGCCCAGGAGCGCGGCGTGGCCGAGCGCCTGCGGACCGAGTGGGTCGATCTTGCCGAGTGGCAACCACCCCTGGCCCAGTTCGACGCGGTGGTGTTGACTTTCGTGCACCTTCCGTCGGCCATCCGCCGAGAGGTGCATCGACGGCTGGCCCGTGCTCTGAAGCCCGCCGGGGTGCTGATCCTGGAGGCCTTTCGTCCGCGCCAGCTGGCCTGCCAGAGCGGTGGGCCCAAGGATCCGGACATGCTCTACACGCTGGCGCAGATCCGAGCCGACGTCGATGGTCTGCTGCAGGAGGTGCTGGGGTGGGAAGGCGAGGTGCTGCTGGACGAAGGGCCGGGGCACCAAGGGCCGGGCCAGGTGACCCGGTGGCTGGGGAGGCGCTGAGCGGCGGCGCTCAGCTGCGCCGCAGTGCGCGTTGCGTCGTCATCGCCAGCAAGCCGATCCCGCCCCCGTTGCGCACGCAGGTGTAGCCCATCTGCTGCAGCACGGCGCAGGCGAAGGCCGAGCGGGCGCCGGAGGCGCAGTACAGCACGAGTTCGCGGTGCCGGTCGGGCGCCACGTGCCCGATCTGGTGCTGTAGTTGATCCAGGGGCACGTTGACCGCGCCGTCGAGGTAGCCGCCGCCGAATTCGCCGCTTGAGCGCACGTCGATGTACAGAGGTTCGCCGGTGGCGCCGGCGCCCGGCGGAGTGGCAGAAGTCGCTTGCATGGTCGGTTCCTTAACCGCAGAGGGTGGGGCAATGTTTTGACGAAAATCAGTGTTTTCACCAGTTTCGCGTCAGCTGGGTTCCCATAATATCGGCATGTGCTTATATCGCAATAGGCGGATCAGTGGATCCTTCGGATCGGGACAAGGTGTTCGAGCGCGCTGCGGAGTTGTTCGCGCTGCTGTCGACGCCTGTTCGGTTGCGAATTGTCCGTGAACTGCTCGACGGCGAGAGGAATGTCAGCCAATTGATCGAGAGCGTTGGCGCCAGTCAGCCCAATCTCTCCCAGCATCTGGCCACGCTGTACCGCTGCGGGCTGCTGAGCCGTCGGCGCGAGGGCGTGCATGTGCTGTACCGGATCGCGGCCGACCGGCTGGGTCCGCTGGCGCAATGGATGACGACCGAAGCGGCGGCGCCCGAGCGCCTCCGGTGAGTCTGGTGATGTCTGCAGGCCGAGCCTGCGAATGAGCGAGGAGAGTTCGTGCAACCCGATGACGACACGATGCGCCTGGAAGCGCTGTCCGGCCGCCTGCTGAAGGCGCCGGAGAACTACCTGGATGCCGGCGGCATCCAGACGGTGCAGGAGGAGGCGCGCCATGGGCGGCGCGACTTCATCAGGCGCGCCTTCGCGGCGGCCGCTGTCACGGCCGGGGCTTCGCGCGTGGCCCATGCCCAATCCAACCCGGTGCCCAGCGAAGGCGGCGACCCGAACATCCTGAACCTGCCCATCTACAGCAAGTCGCTGGGCCAGGGGGTGGGCGTCGAGCCTTACGGCCAGCCGTCGAAGTACGAGGCCAATGTGCAGCGCCGGCAAAGTCCGGGCCTGTCGCAGACCACCCAGTCGTCCGTGGCGTTCGCGCCGATCCAGTCGCTGTTCGGCATCGTCACGCCGAGCGGGCTTCATTTCGAGCGCCACCACCAGGGCTGGTGGGACATGGATCCGTCCAAGCATCGCCTGATGGTGCACGGCGAAGACGCGAGCCTGGTGAAGAAGCCCCACGTGTTCACGATGGACGAGTTGATGCGCCTGCCTTCGGTGTCGCGCTTCCACTTCACCGAGTGCGGCGCCAACACCAGCATGGAATGGGGCAACGTCGCCGTGCCCACGGTGCAGTACACCCACGGCATGCTGTCGTGCAGCGAGTTCACCGGCGTGCCGTTGAAGCTGGTGCTCGACATGTGCGGCGTCGACACCAAGCGCGGCCGCTTCGTGCTGGCTGAAGGCGCCGACGGCGCTGCCCAGCACCGCACCATCCCGATGGAGCTGATCGAAAGCGGCGAGGTGCTGCTGGCCTGGGGGCAGAACGGCGAGATGCTGCGCCCGGCGCAGGGCTATCCGCTGCGTCTGGTGGTTCCGGGCGTCCAGGGCGTCAGTTGGATCAAGTACCTGCGCCGGATCAAGGTGGGCGACATGCCCTTCGGCACCAAGGACGAGATGCTGGGCTATGCCGACCTGATGCCCGATGGCATGCAGCGCCAGTACACCAGCACGATGGAGGTCAAGAGCGTCGTGACCACGCCGTCGGGCGGCCAGGTGCTGCTGGACAAGGGCTTCTACAACATCAGCGGCCTGGCGTGGTCCGGGCGCGGCAAGATCAAGCGCGTCGACGTCTCGGTCGACGGCGGCCGCAACTGGCGCGAGGCGCGCCTGCAGGGTCCGGTGATGTCGAAGTGCCTGACGCGCTTCAACCTCGACTGGGTCTGGGACGGCAAGCCGGCCCTGGTGCAGAGCCGGGCCACCGACGAGACGGGTCAGGTGCAGGCCACCTACCGGCAATTGCGCGCCGTGCGCGGCACGCGTTCGATCTATCACAACAACGCCATCCAGACCTGGCTGGTGGGGGAAGACGGCGAGGTGAAGAATGTTCAGTTGTCGTGATCTGACGGTCGCCGTCGCGCTGTCGCTGGGGCTGGTCGGCGTCGGCCTGGCCAAGAAGCCCACGGTGGACCAACCGCAGGAAAGCGCTTCGTACGAGGGCATCGGCCGCGCTGCGACCGACAAGGAGATCGCTGCCTGGAACATCGACGTCCGGCCCGATTTCAAGGGCTTGCCCAAGGGCTCCGGCACGGTGTCGGCGGGGCAGGACGTGTGGGAAGGCAAGTGCGCCTCCTGCCACGGCATCTTCGGTGAATCGCGCGACTTCTTCAGCCCCATCGTCGGCGGCACCACCAAGGAAGACATCAAGACCGGGCATGTCGCGCGCCTGACCGATCCGTCGTACCCCGAGCGCACGACGCTGATGAAGCTCAGCACCTTGTCGACGCTGTGGGACTTCATCCACCGTGCGATGCCGTGGACGTCGCCCAAGTCCTTGTCGACCGACGAGGTCTATTCGGTGGTGGCCTACATCCTCAACATGGGCGGCATCGTGCCCGACAACTTCACGCTGTCCGATGCCAACATGGCCGAGGTCCAGAAGCTGCTGCCCAACCGCAACGGCATGACGACCAAGCACTTCATGTGGCCGGGCAAGGAACTGGGCGGCACCGACAAGCCCGACGTCCAGGGGTCGTCGTGCATGAAGAACTGCGCCACCGAAGTGAAGGTGTCCTCGTTCCTGCCGGACTTCGCGCGCAACGCCCACGGCAATCTGGCGGATCAGAATCGCCTGATCGGCCCGCAGCGGGGTGCCGACACCAGCAAGCCGGAAAACAAGACGCCAGTCGGTTCGGAGTCCGGCAAGCCGGCGACCGCGGCGGCTGTCCCGGTGGCGGCGGCCGCCGCGCCTGGGGCGATGGCCTTGTTGCAGAAGAACGGCTGCGTGGCTTGCCACTCGGTCGACACCAAGATCGTCGGACCGGCTTTCCGCGACGTGGCGGCCAAGTACGGCAGCCGTCCGGACGCGGTGGCCTACCTGAGCGGCAAGATCCACAGCGGCGGATCGGGCATCTGGGGGGCCATCCCGATGCCGGCGCAAGGACTGTCCGACGCGGATGCCAAAGCGATCGCCGAATGGCTGGCTTCCGGCGCAAAAAAATAAGCGATTCATCGACACCCCGGCACGTACCGGTCGGGGTATTCACCAACATGGTGTTCACCCCAGGCCGGACAGGGCCGAAGGTGGATACGATCTCACCCACCTTCAGGAGTGCACTACATGCTTAATCGTCGCGAATTGATGACCCACAGCGCCACCGTGGCGGGCCTGCTGGCCGCTGGCGGCCTGCTGCCTTCCCAGGCCATGGCGGCCTGGAACCAGGCGGCGTTTTCCGCCAAGACCATGGGCGATCTGATGAAGGCCATGGGCGGCGCCACGCCGGTCGAGAGCAAGGACGTCACCATCACCGGTCCGGACATCGCCGAAAACGGCGCGGTGGTGCCGGTGGGCGCGTCGACGGCGCTGCCCGGCGTCAAGAAGATGCTGATCCTGATCGAGAAGAACCCGGCCATGCTGGCTGCGTCCTTCGACGTCACCGACGCCGTCGAGGCCAATTTCCTGACCCGCGTGAAGATGAACCAGTCGTCCAACGTCTACGCCGTGGCGATGATGGCCGACGGCAAGGTGCTGTTCGCCCAGAAGGAAGTCAAGGTCACGTTGGGCGGCTGCGGCGGCTGACGCCTCGCCGGTCCCTTCTTCGGGACGTCGGCGGCACGGATAGCGCCGGCAATTTCTGCCGAGCCTGTGCGCCGACTCCCATCCCCTCGTTCGAATTGAATTTTCAGGAGAATCAACATGGCAGATCCGATGCGCATTCGCGCTCAAGCCTCTGGCGACAAGGCCAATGTCCGGGTGCTGATGGCCCACGAAGAGGAAACCGGCCTGCGCAAGGACGCGTCCGGCAAGCTCGTGCCCGCCTGGTACATCCAGGAAGTCAGCGCGTCGCTGAACGGCAAGGTCGTGATGACCGCCGAATGGGGCCCGTCGATCTCGAAGAACCCGTTCCTGCAGTTCTTCATCAAGGGTGCCAAGGCCGGCGACAAGGTGTCGATCTCCTGGGTCGACATCAAGGGTGACAAGCGCACCGACGAAACGACCGTTTCCTGACCCCGTTGGCGGGCCTGCGGGCCCGCCCTGCATTCGGCGCCCTGCGCAGGCGCCCCTCTTTCCCCAAGGAGACTCCGTGCTCGCTCAACTTCGTATCCCTTTGCTCGTGGCGGCGGCTTCGCTGCTGTCCGCCCCTGTGTTCGCCCAGAAAAGCGCGTCGGACGGCATTGCCGAATACCGCGCCATGCTGGCTGACGGCAATCCGGCCGAACTGTTCGAGGCCAAGGGCGAAGATCTGTGGAAGCAAAAGCGCGGTCCGAAGGCGGCCTCGCTGGAGCGCTGCGACCTGGGCCAGGGCCCGGGCGTGGTCAAGGGCGCGTGGGTGCAGATGCCGCGCTATTTCGCCGACACCCACAAGGTGCAGGACCTGGAGTCCCGCCTGCTGACCTGCATGGAGACCTTGCAGGGCATCCCCGCGGCCGAGGTCATCAAGACCCCGTTCGGCAAGGGCGAGCAGGCGACGATCGAGTCCCTGGTGGCCTGGATCTCGTCCGAGTCGGACGGCATGAAGATCAACGTGCCGCAGTCGACGCCCGAAGAAAAGCGCATGTACGAGTTGGGCAAGAAGGCGTTCTACTACCGCAGCGGCCCGATGGATTTCGCCTGCTCGACCTGCCACGGCCAGGCCGACAAGCGCATCCGCCTGCAAGACCTGCCGGACCTGCGCGGCAATCCCGGCAAGGGCGTTGGCTTCGGCGCCTGGCCGGCCTACCGGGTGTCCAGCGGCGAACTGTGGAGCATGCAGCGACGCCTGAACGACTGCTTCCGCCAGCAGCGTTTCCCGTATCCGGGCTACACCTCGGAAGTGACGATTGCCTTGAGCGAGTTCATGGGCGTGAACGCCAAGGGCGCCGAGTCGGTCGCACCGGCCCTCAAGCGCTGAAGCCCGAGCAGAACCGGAGACCCCTATGAATCGCAACAAAACCCTGACCCTCGGCCTGGTGGCCGCTGCTGCAGCGCTGGCGGGCTGCGCCGCCGTGTCGTCGAGCGACGACTTCAACGCCCAGTTCCAGTCCATGCTCAAGAGTTCGTTCACGAGCAAGGGCATTGCCACGGTCGATCGCCTGAACCAGGAGCCTGATCAGGCGGCCTGCTCGACCGGCGAGCCGCTCGACCCGGCGGTCGCCAAGCGCATCCAGGATGCCGCGCTCGCCTCGGTCAAGCCGCCCACCGACGGCAAGTACCTGGGCGACTGGAAGGCCGGCGAAAAGCTGGCGCAGAGCGGCAAAGGCATGACCTGGTCGGACAAGAGCGCCGCGCCGAGCGACAACGGTGCCAATTGCTACAACTGCCACCAGCTCACCAAGGCCGAGATCTCGTTCGGCACGATCGGCCCCAGCCTGTACCACTACGGCAAGCTGCGCGGCGTGACCAACCCGAACGACCCGGCGTCGGCGGCGATGGTCCAGTACACCTGGGGCAAGATCTACAACGCCTGGGCCTACAACGCCTGCTCGAACATGCCTCGTTTCGGCCACAAGGGCTTGCTGGACCAGGCCCAGATGCAGGACGTGATGGCCTTGTTGCTCGACCCGAAATCGCCGGTCAACGCCGATTGACGGCCTGACCGGGGCGCCGCGCAGTGCGCGGCGCTTTTTCTTTTGTGCGAAGGTGGATGATGAATATAAGCAAACGCGAATTCATGCAGGTGCTGAGCGCCGCGTCAGTGGCTGGCATGGGGCTGGGCCGCTATGCCGACGCCGATGCGGCCACGGCCCAGCGCGGCCTGTACGACGTGCCGACCTTCGGCAACGTGTCGTTCCTGCACATGACGGACTGCCACGCGCAGTTGCGTCCGATCTATTTCCGCGAGCCCAGCGTCAACCTGGGCGTCGGGGCGATGAAGGGCAACCTGCCGCATCTGGTCGGTGAGAACCTGCTGAAGATCGCCGGCGCGCGGCCGGGGACCGATCTGGCCTACGCGTTCACCTGCCTGGACTTCGAGAAGGCGGCCCGCCGCTACGGCAAGGTCGGTGGCTTTTCGCACCTGACCACGCTGGTCAAGCAGCTCAAGGCCAGCCGGCCGGGTTCGTTGCTGCTGGATGGCGGCGACACCTGGCAAGGTTCCGCCACGTCGCTCTGGACCAGCGGCCAGGACATGGTCGATGCCTGCAAGCTGCTGGGCGTGGACGTGATGACCGGCCACTGGGAATTCACCTACGGCATGGAGCGGGTCAAGGAAATCGTCGACAAGGATTTCAAGGGCAAGATCGATTTCGTCGCGCAGAACGTCAAGACCAACGACTTCGGCGACCAGGTCTTCAAGCCCTATGTGATCCGCGAGATCAACGGCGTGCCGTGCGCGATCATCGGCCAGGCCTTTCCGTACACGCCCATCGCCAACCCGCGCTACATGGTCGCTGACTGGAGCTTCGGCATCCAGGACGAGAACATGCAGAAGATGGTCGACGAGGCCCGCGGCAAGGGCGCGCAGGTGGTGGTGGTGCTCAGCCACAACGGCATGGACGTGGACCTGAAGATGGCCAGCCGGGTGCGCGGCATCGATGCCATCTTCGGCGGCCATACCCACGACGGCGTGCCGGTCGCGGTGCCGGTGACCAACGCCGGCGGCAAGACGCTGGTGACCAACGCCGGCTCGAACAGCAAGTTCCTGGGCGTGATGGACTTCGACGTCAAGGGCGGCAAGGTGGTGGATTTCCGCTACCGCCTGTTGCCGGTGCTGTCCAACCAGCTGGTGGCCGACCCGGAGATGGAGGCGCTGATCGCCAAGATCCGCCAGCCCCACGAGGCCAAGCTGAGCGAGAAGCTCGGGGTCACCGACGGCCTGCTGTATCGCCGCGGCAATTTCAACGGCAGCTGGGACCAGCTGATCTGCGACGCCTTGATCGAGGTGCAGGGCGCCGATTTGTCGTTCTCACCGGGCTTCCGCTGGGGCACGTCGCTGCTGCCGGGCGACGTGATCACGCGCGAGCTGATGATGGACCAGCTCGCGATCACCTACCCGTATGCCACGCTCACCGACATGTCCGGCGAGATGATCAAGACCGTCCTCGAGGATGTCTGCGACAACCTGTTCAACCCGGATCCGTACTATCAGCAGGGCGGCGACATGGTGCGTGTCGGCGCGCTGCAATACACGTGCACGCCGGGCGAGACGATCGGCAAGCGCATCAGCGACATGCGACTGAACGGCAAGCCCATCGACGCCTCCAAGACCTACAAGGTGGCGGGCTGGGCGCCGGTGTCCGAAGCGGCGCGGACCGCGCCCGGCGTCAAGCCGGTCTGGGACGTGGTGGAGACCTGGCTCAAGTCCCAGGGCGGGCATGTCAAGGCGCGCCCGATCAACACCCCCAAGCTGATCGGCATGGCCGGCAATGCCGGCATGGTGGCCTGAGCCGCGCAGGGCCGTGGCCGGCGCCTGCGGGCGCGGCAACGGCCCTTGCCGGCGACGTCAGGGACGCGCGTAGCTCGCACCCGGATCGAACGCCGGATTCGCCACCCCCGCCGCGACGGCGACGTCTTCGTGGGGGCGGTCCAGCAGCCAGTCGGTCAGTGTGGCCGAGGCCCACATCGTGCACAAGGTCATCCACGAGGTCATCGTGAACACCGCGGCACCCGAGACGCCGGCACCGACGGCGCAACCGCCGGCCAGCATGCCGCCAAAGCCCATCAGCATCGCGCCCGCGATGTAGCGCCGCATCGACTGGCCGCCCTGGAAGCCCTCCAGCTTCAGCTCGCGCCACAGCAGCGCCGACAGAAAGGCGCCGGCGGCCACGCCGGGCACCAAGCCGATGTCGAATTTGAGGGCCTGGCCGGGCGGCGACAGGACCAGCATCAGGATGTCGGCCGCGGGACCGGTGAACGACAGGCTCTGGATCGGGATCACCAGGTCGAAGGCGGCCCGCGACACGGCATAGGTCGTCCACCAGGCGGTGGCGACCATCACGCCGACGCCGATCGCTCCGAACCAGTTCCAGAACTTGACCCGCTGGCGCCAGGCCCAGATCAACGCGGCCACCAGCCACATCGCGCCGAACAGCAGGCCTCCGATATGGCCCCAGCCGGTCAGCGCCAGCAGATCGCGGGCGGAGCCGCCTTCCACCGTCCACCAGCTGGACAAGGTCATGCGCAGGGGCGACAACAGGCCCGACAGCGCCGATTGCGCGGTGACGGCGAACACCAGGCCGGACAACAAGGCGCGCAGGTTGCCTTGAGCCGCCAGCACCAGCAGTCGGCTGGAGCAGCCGCGCGCCAGGATCATGCCGGTGCCGAACATCAGTCCGCCGATCGCTGCGCCGGACATGCTGCCGCGCATCGCCAGCTGACGCGCGTCGCGCACGTCCATCGCACCCGACATGATCAGGGCCTGGGTCAGCAGCACGGCCGTGGAAAAGGTGAACAGCCAGACCGTCAGCTTGCCCTCGCGGGTGCCGCGCGCGAACTCGATCACCGCCGAGCGCATGCAGAAACGCGAGCGATGGGCGAAAAAGCCGAAGAGCACGCCGATCGCGCTGCCCGCCAGCGTGATGGTCCACATCTCGCCGAGGTGGGCGATCAGGAAATCGATGAGCATGAAAGATTCCGGCGCTATATTCATCCGTACCGATACGGCGATGATGGTCATTGTGCCGCTGTCGAGACTTGACATTGGTCAGATGACGGCCGATTCGGGCCGCCACCGGGCGATGTCCTCCCGGGTGCGTCGTCGGCGCCCCTGAGGGCGCTTGCAAGCCATCGGGTCGAACCCGAATTCCGGGCGTCACTCGATTGGCAGGTGCCTGCCGCTGCGCGTATAGTGGCCGAATATCACTGATTGCTGATTCAATGCCTTTGTTGCCTTCTTTCCTGCGCCGCCGCTTGGTCTGGGGCCTGGCCGTCGCGGTTTGCCTGTGCGGCGCGGCCGGCGCGGCGCCCGCGGCGCCGGAGCCGGTGGTGAGCGTCCGGATGACCCCTCAGAAGGTCGCAGACGGGGTCTATTTCGTGCAGGGCGAGTCGGCCCTGGGGTCGCCGGAGAACCAGAACTTCATCTCCAATGCCGGCTTCGTGATCACCGATGACGGCGTGGTGGTGATCGACGCGCTCGGCTCCCCGCCGCTGGCGCGTCAGCTTGTGGCCGAGATCCGCAAGCTGACCTCGCAGCCGATCCGTTACGTGATCGCCACCCACTACCATGCCGACCACATCTATGGCCTGCAGGTGTTTCACGACCTGGGCGCGACCATCATCGCGCATGTGCTCGCCCGGGATTACCTGTCCTCGGACACCGCGCGGCTCCGCTTGGAGGCCAGCCGCAAGGACTTGGCGCCCTGGATCGACGAGAACACCCACCTCGTGCCGGCCGATCGCTGGGTCGGCGTGCCCGACATCCATGCCGACACGGTGCTCAAGGTCGGATCGACCGAATTCCTGATCCGGCCGGTCGGTCCGTCGCACACGCCCGAGGACTTGGTGATCTTCGTGCCGTCGCGTGGCGTGCTGTTTTCGGGCGACCTGCTGTTCCGCGGCCGGATTCCGTTCGTCGGCGAAGCCGACAGCGGCGGCTGGATCAAGGCGCTGGAGCGCATGCTGACGATGCACGCCAAGGTCGTCGTGCCGGGGCACGGCCCGGCCTCGACCGATCCTCAGGCGGATCTGGCGCTGACCCGCGATTACCTGACCTACCTGCGCCAGAGCATGGGCGAGGCGGCACGCAACATGGATCCGTTCGACGAGGTCTACGACCGAACCGACTGGAGCCGGTTCAGCGGCCTGCCGCTGTTCAAGGCGGCCAACCGGATGAACGCCTACAACACCTATCTGCTGATGCAGAACGAGGCCAAATGAGCGGCTCCGCTGTCGACCGGCGGGTGGGCCGGCGCCGCTGTCTGGTGAGCCTGCTCGCTGCCGGCGCCGGGTTGCATCTGGCCGGCGCTCGCGCCGACGAGGGCGAGCCTGCGAAGAAGGGTGATCTCGTCCACCTGCCGGCTGTCACGGCGTTGGACGGTACCCGCCTGCCGCTCGACACGCTGCGGGGCACCGCCCTGATTCTGGTGTTCTTCTCCACCACCTGCCCCTACTGCCATCGCCACAACGAGCGCATCCAGTCGCTGGTGGATGCGGTCCGCGGCAAGCCGCTGCGCGTGATCGGGGTGGCCGAAGACCGACAGGCCGAGCCGGTGCGAGCGTATCTCCAGGCGCACGGTTACACCTTCGACGTGACCTTGGATGCCGAACGGCTCCGCGCCCCGCTGACCCGCCGACACGTGATGCCGCTGACCTGCGTGATCGATCGCCAGGGCCGCTTGCGCGAGGTCATTCCCGGCGAGATGAGCGCGGACGACGTGCAGGAACTGGCCCATTGGGCCGATGCAGCGTAGCGTAGCGGTCGCGACGATGGAAAATAGGCCGTCCCACCCTCACCCCTCGACCCCGCGGCCTGCGTTGGGGTCGCCACCGTAGCCACATCAGAACTCCACCATGAGCGCACTGACCGACCCAGGGTCCGATTCCGCGACGACGCAGACCCGCGAAGAGGACGCCGTGTTCGATTCCGTCGCGGAGTTGTTCTCGCTGCTGTCGACGCCGGTGCGCCTGAAGATCATCAGCGCGCTGTGCAACGGCGAAAAGAACGTGACGCAGTTGCTCGAAGAGATCGAAACGACCCAGCCGAACATGTCCCAGCACCTGTCGACGCTGTACCGCGCCGGCGTGCTGGGCAAGCGCCGGGACAGCACCCAGATCTACTATCGCCTGCAGAGCGAGCGTGTGGCCACGCTGTGCCGCGCGGTCTGCACCCAGGTGGCGATCGAACTGGATCCGGACACCGACATCGACTCCACCGACCGGCTGCTGCCGGCCAACGCGCGCTGATCGCCGCGGGGGCGGCGTCGGCGCCTGCGGCTCACTTGAGACGTGCGCCCAGGCTGTCGAACACCCGGACCTCGACCGGGATCGCCGACGCGACGCTCTGCGTGACCGTGCAGTAGGCCTCGAAGCCGGAAAGCACCCGGTCCAGGTGCTCCAGCGCGGCGGCCGGCACGCCCAGGTGGAGGGCCGCCGTCATCTGCAGCACGCGCAGGCGATTGTCGGCATTGCGGCCGACGTTGGCCGTCACCTCGCAGCGCAGCGGCTCGGGTTGCTGCTTGAACTTGCGCAGCGCGAACAGCAAAGAATCGCTCAGGCAGTTGCCCACCGCCGCGCACAGCAGTTGCACGGGCGAGGGCCCCTGCGCCTGACCCAGCGGGGGCGGCTCGTCGGCCAGCAGGGTCGGCATGTCGGCACCGAAGCGGACCTCGAACCGGTAATCGTGCTGCTGTTGCAGCTGGACAGTGACGACGGCGTCGCTCATCGGGGCTCCAGGGATACGGCTGGCGGTGCGGTGTGCGCGGCGGCGCTCAGCGCACCTTGCCCAGCATGGTCTGCACTTCGTCCAGCACGTCGGTCAGCTGTTTGCGGCCCTTGGGGTTGTCGCCCAGGCGCGACCCCAGCTCCTGCTCCATGAAGCACACCGTCATGCGCACATAGGTGCTGTCCAGCGCCTTGCGGACGGCCGCCATCTGGCCGGCGACGTCCAGACAGGTTTGGCCTTCCTCGATCATGCGTTGAATGCCCCTCAGCTGGCCTTCGGCCCGCTTGAGGCGGTTCATGATGTCGGAACGGTTCTTTTCGTCGGTCAGCATGGCCATGGCGCATAACTCCGTGCGGGGAGCTTTGGGGTGAGGGTCAGCGGCCATTGTCGTTGCTTCCGAAAGGCAGGCGGGATCCGCGGGCATCGTGCCTCGCACGGTGTCAGCGGCTGGCGCAGCTGCCGGATTCGTCAGGCACGCCGAGGCGGCGCAGGATCCAGCCCATCGGGCACATGTTGGTGAAACCGAACTGCAGCAGGTTCGCCCCGACGAAGGCGGTGAAGGCCAGCCACCACTTGCTCATGAACAGCGGGCTGCCTTCGACGCCCAGCAGCAGCGACAAGAGAATGAAGCTGCCGGCAAAAATGCGGATCAACCGGTCGACGGTCATGGTGTAGGCCTTTCAGGTGGGTTGGTTTGGCGGTGCGGGGTGCCTCGGGCGGGCACCCCGGCACGCGGAGTCAGCGGTCGGTCAGGCGCACGATGCCCATGGCCTTGAGCACGTATTTCTCGTAGACCGGCTCGGAGTTGCCGGTCTTCATCTTGCGCATGAAGTACTTCTCGAAGGCGATCTTGGCCAGGTGGACCCATTTGCCCTTCTTGAACCAGTTCACGTTGCGCGGCGGGATCTGCGGCAGCGCCACGAAGGCCGCGCCGGTGTCGCCCATGTCGGCCAGGCAGATCGCGTTCCAGGTGCCTTTGGCGGTGACCGGCTTGCCGGCCAGCTCATCGGCGATGTTGTGCGCGATGGCCGTGGTCATGGTCTCGATCATGTAGCCGGTCTTGGGCGCGCCGGTGGCGACCGGGGTCGCCTCGACGGGCGGGATCGCCACGCAGACGCCGGCCGAGAAGATGTTGCGGTACTTCTTGCTGCGCTGGAACTCGTCGATCAGCACGAAGCCGCGCGGATTGCACAGCTCGGGCACGGCCGCCACCGCGTCGACGCCCTTGAAGGCCGGCAGCATCATCGACAGCTTGAACGGAACCTCGTGTTCCTTGTAGACCGCACCGTGATCGTCGACCTGTGTGACGAACAGCTTGCCGGCCTCGACCTTGGTGGTCTTGGCATTGGTGATCCACTTCATGTCGTGGCCGCGCATCTCGGATTCCATCATCGACTTCGAGTCGCCGACGCCGCCCAGGCCGAGGTGGCCGATGTAGGGCTCGCTGGTGACGAAGGTGATGGGCACCTTGTTGCGGATCTTGCGCTTGCGCAAGTCGGCGTCGACGATGAAGGCGAATTCGTAGGCCGGCCCGAAGCAACTGGCGCCCGGCATCGCACCGATGACGATCGGGCCCGGGTTCTTCAGGAATTCCTGGTAGTCCTTCCAGAACGCCTCCGCGTGGTCCACCGAGCACACCGAATGGGTGTGGCCGCCGTGCGGGCCGGCGCCGGGCACTTCCTCGAAGCTCAGCTTGGGGCCGGTGGTGATCACCAGGTAGTCGTAATCCAGCACCTGGCCATCGGCCAGGGTCAGCTTGTTGCCGGGAGCGTCGATGGCCGTGACCGCCTGGCCGACGAAGCCGATGCCCTTGCGTTCCAGCAGCGGGGCGACCTTCAGCACGACCTCGTCGCGCTGGCGCCAGCCCACGCCGATCCAGGGGTTGGACGGCGTGAACTGGAAGTAGTCCACCGCGCTCACCACGGTGATCTTGTGTTCCTTGGGCAGCAATTCGCGCATCTCGTACGCGCAGGGCATGCCGCCGATGCCAGCTCCCATGATGACGATGTGGGCCATGACTGTCTCCTTTTCCCGCTCGATCGGCGGTGGTTTATGAACCGTAGCGACGGTGGTACATCGCGTAATACAGCACCGGGATGACGACCAGCGTCAGCAAGGTCGACACCAGGATCCCGAAGATCAGCGCGATCGCCAGGCCGTTGAAGATCGGGTCGTCCAGGATGAAGAACGCACCCACCATGGCGGCCAGACCGGTCAGCACGATGGGCTGCGCGCGCACTCGGGCCGAGTTGACGACCGCATCGCGCAGCGCCATGCCCTGCGCCACCTGCAGTTCGATGAAGTCGACCAGCAGGATCGAATTGCGCACGATGATGCCCGCCAGCGCGATCATGCCGATCATGCTGGTGGCGGTGAACTGGGCGCCCAGCAAGGCATGGCCCGGCATCACGCCGATCAGCGTCAGCGGGATCGGCGCCATGATGACCAGCGGCGTCAGGTAGCTGCGGAACTGCGCGACCACCAGCAGGTAGATCAGCACCAGCCCGACCGCGTAGGCCGCCCCCATGTCGCGGAAGGTCTCGTAGGTCACCTGCCACTCGCCGTCCCACTTGATCGCGTACTGCCGGTACGGGTCGGACGGCTGGTGGATCCAGTACTCCCCCAACGCCCCGGTGCCGGGCAGGGCCGCGGCGGTCAGGCGCGGACGGATGTCGAACAGGCCGTACAGCGGCGAATCGAGCTTGCCGGCCATGTCGCCGAAGACGTAGGACACGCCCTGCAGATCCTTGGTGTAGAGCGGCTTGTCGATCACGCCGCGCTCCACGTGCACCAGCTCCGACAGCGGCACCAGCTGGCCGTTGGCGGCCTGCACCGGCAAGGCCAGCACGGCGTCGAGGCCGACCTGCGAATCGCGCGGCAGTTGCAGCCGCACCGGCACCGGGTACTTGCTGTGCCCATCGTGCAGCCAGGCCGCATCGGCGCCGGACAGCGCTCCCTGGACGGTCTGGGCGATCGTGGCCACCGCGATGCCCAGCGATTCGGCACGCTGCCGATTGACCCGCAGAAACACCCGCGGCGCATTCTCTTTCAGCGTGGTGTCGATCGAGACGATGTCCGGCGTGTCGCGGAAGGCCTTTTCGATGCGCGCCGCCAAGGCCTGGCGGCCGGCCTCGTCGGGTCCGTAGACCTCGGCCATCAGCGGGCTCATCACCGGCGGGCCGGGCGGCACTTCGACGACCTTGATCTTGGCGCCGTAGTTTGCGGCGATCTTCTCCAGACCCGGACGCAAGCGCTGGGCGATGGCGTGGCTCTGGTCCGAGCGATGGTGCTTGTCGACCAGGTTGACCTGCAGATCGCCTTGTTCCGGGTCGGCGCGCAGGTAGTACTGGCGCACCAGGCCGTTGAAGGTGATCGGGCTGGCCGTGCCGGCGTAGCCCTGGAGATGGGTCACCTCGGGTTGCTTGGCCAGGTAGGCGCTCATGTCGTGCAGCGCCGCCGCCGTGTTCTCGAGGGCCGTGCCCGCCGGCATGTCGACCACCACCTGGAACTCCGACTTGTTGTCGAAGGGCAGCATCTTCAGCACCACCCACTGCACCAGCGTCAGTCCGATCGACAGCAGCAGTGCCGCCACGATGCCGGCCAGCAGCAGCCAGCGCTTGCGCGAGCTCTCCAGCAGCGGACGCAGCAAGCCGGCGAAGACGCCGCCCAGGCGGGCGCCGATCTTGCCGGCGGCCGCCGCCGCATGGGCTTCGGCATCGAGGCCGTGGCCGGCGTGCGGCTTCATCAGCTTCAGCGCCAGCCACGGCGTGACCGTGAAGGCGATGGCCAGCGACAGCGCCATGCCCAGACTGGCGTTGATCGGGATCGGGCTCATGTACGGGCCCATCAGGCCGGTGACGAAGGCCATCGGCAGCAGGGCCGCGATCACCGTCATCGTCGCCAGGATGGTCGGACCACCGACCTCGTTGACGGCGGCCGGAATGATCTCGCGCAGGCTCTTGTGCGGATCGAGCTGCTGGTGGCGGTGGATGTTCTCGACCACCACGATCGCGTCGTCGACCAGGATGCCGATCGAGAAGATCAACGCGAACAGCGAGACCCGGTTGAGGGTGAACCCCCAGGCCCAGGAGGCGAACAGCGTCGCGGTGAGGGTGAGGATCACCGCGGCGCCGACGATGACCGCCTCGCGGCGACCCAGCGCGATGCCCACCAGCAAGATGACCGAGCTGGTGGCGAAGATCAGCTTCTCGATCAGCTTGTTGGCCTTGTCCGATGCGGTCTGGCCGTAATCCCGGGTGATCGTGGCCTCGATCCCAGGCGGTATGACGGTGCCGCGAAGTTCGGCCAGGCGCGCGCGGGCTTGCGCCGCCACGTCGACGGCGTTCTGGCCGGGCTTCTTGGTGATGGTCAGCGTGACCGCCGGGTACACCTTGCCGGGAGGCGCCGAGGCCTTGCTCGCGCCGCCCTGGTCGGCCGGCGCCGCGCCCGGGGTGAACCAGACGTAGTGCTGCGGCTGTGCGGCTCCGGCGACGATGGTGGCCACCTCGCGCAGGTAGACCGGCTTGCCGTTGTTGACACCGACCACCACGTCGCCGACGTCCTCGGCAGAACGCAGGAATTCGCCCGTGTCGACGGTCAGCATCTGGCCGGTGTCGGACTGCACCACGCTGCCCGACGGCATGCTCAGATTGGCCGCGCCCAGCGTGGCCTTGAGGCGCATCAGGTCGATACCGCGCTCGCGCAGGCGCGACGGATCGAGCTGCACGTTGACGGCGCGGCCGGGGCCGCCGATGGTCTGGACGGCGCGGCTGCCGGGAATCCGCTTGAGGTCGGCCTCGACGGTGTGCGCCACGCGCTCCAGGTCGACCGCTGCGCGGCCGTCGTCGGCCCACAGGGTGATGCCCAGCACCGGCACGTCGTCGATGCCCATCGGACGCACGATCGGGCTCAAGGTGCCCAGGCCGGCGGGCAGCCAGTCCTGGTTGGCGTTGAGCACGTCGTACAGGCGCACCAGCGCATCGGTGCGGGGCACCCCGACCTTGAACTGGACGGTCAGCAAGGCCAGACCGGGGCGGGCGACGGAGTAGGTGTGCTCGATACCGGCGATCTGCGCCAGGGCCTGCTCCGCCGGCCGGGCCACCATGTTTTGCACGTCGGCGCTGCTGGCCCCCGGGAAGGGGATCAGCACATTGGCCATCGTGACGTTGATCTGAGGCTCTTCTTCGCGCGGCGTCACCATCACCGCGAACAAGCCCAGCAGCAAGGCCACCAGGGCCAGCAGCGGCGTGATCGCATTGCCCTGGAAGGCGCGCGCCAGCCGGCCGGAGACGCCCAGCTCGGTGGATTCGGCGGCGGTGGTCTGGGTTTCGGGGGCGGACATCGCGGCCGGCCCTTCAGCGCGCCGGGGTGGCGTCGAGCAAGCCGGCGCGCACGGCGTCGACGGCCACCACGTCACCGGGACGCAGCCCGGCCAGCACGGCCACGCTGTCGCCGCCTTGGCTGTCGCCCAGGCGGACTGCCCGCAGCACGAACTGCGAGCCCTGAACCAGATAGACCGCCTCCAGTTCGCCGCGCCGCAGCACGGCCGACGCCGGCACGGTCAGGGCGGCCGGCGCGGCGGCAGCGGCGGGCGCACCCGCAAATCGCGCCGTCAGGCTCTGACCCGGCGTGACGCCGGCGTTGCCAGGCAGGTCCAGCCGCCATTCGACGGTCTGGGCGACCGGATCGGTCACGGGCAACTCGGTGCTGTGCACCGGAGCGACCCAGGTGCTGCTCGCCGGCAGTTGCACCAGGCGCTGGGTGGCCTGGCGGGCCGCGGCGGCCCGCGACGAGGGAATCTGCACCACGGCGCGCATCGCGCCCGGGGCGTACAGCGTGGCGATCGGGCGGCCCGGCGCGGCGAGATCGCCGACGTTCACCAGTGTCGCGAGCACCACGCCATCGAACGGCGCCGAGACGGCAGAGAACCCGTGCCCCAGTGCCGCCTGACTGCGTGCGGCCTGGGCCTGCTGCAGACCGGCCTGGGCCGCACGCAGCTGGGTGTCGGAGCTGTCCACGGCGGCCTGGCTCACAAAGCCCTTGGCGCGCAGGTCGCGGTTGCGCTCGGCGGCGATGCGGGCGTTCCGGAACTCGGCGTCGGCCTGGGCAACGCCCGCCTCGGCGCGCGCCAGGCCGGCGCTGGCGTCGCGATCGTCCAGACGGGCCAGGATCTGACCCGCCTTGACCCGGTCACCGGCCTTGACGTCCAGCGACAGGACGTTGCCGCTGATCTGAGCCGCCACCGTGGCCTGCTTGAGCGCCTCGGCCGTGCCGTCGATCTCGAAGCCCGACGTGGTCGCGCCGACGCCGACCTTGATCGTGGCGACGGGCGCCGCCATCACGGCGAGCGGCATGGCGACCAAGACGCCCAGCGCCGCCCGGCGATACGCGGCGGAAAAGGAGTGCGATGAGAGCATAGTGGAGATCATACAGAATACCCCAATGGGTATCAAGCGACACCCCCTCATGAACCCGGAAAGCCCGGGATGTGACCCAGGGACGATGCCCGGCTCTTGTTGGAGATCAAGGCGTCGGCCATCCCTCGCGCACCCTCTCCCGCATGGTACGTTGGTCGAGGCTCTGTGTCATGGTTCGGACCCGCGACCGCGGCCTGCAAACTGGGGTGGGCGGCGCAGGGCGCCCTGCGGCTCAGGCCCATGCCGGCGCCAGACAGATGCGTGGGCGCCCGGAACGGGCCGCTGATCCTCAAAGTTGGAAGTCGTAGTCGATCGTCAGCGGCGCGTGGTCGGAAAAGCGCGACTCCAGATGGATGTGCTCGGCCTTGGCGTGCCTGGCGAGGCCTGGCGTCGCCAGGTGGTAGTCCAGCCGCCAGCCCACGTTCTTGGCCCAGGCCTGACCGCGGTTGCTCCACCAGGTGTATTGCTCGGGGCGGTCGTTCAGGGTGCGGAACACGTCGACCAGGCCGCCTTCGTCGAGCAGCCGGGTCATCCAGGCGCGCTCCTCGGGCAGGAAGCCGCTGTTCTTCTGGTTGCTCTTCCAGTTCTTCAGGTCGATTTCCTTGTGCGCGATGTTCACGTCGCCGACCAGGATGAACTCGCGCCCGTCCGCCTTCAGCGCCATCAGGTGCGGCCAGATCGCGTCGAGGAAGCGGAACTTGGCCTGCTGGCGCTCTTCGCCCGACGAGCCGCTGGGGAAGTAGCAGCTGATGAGGCTGAGCTTGCGCCCGGGCTTGTCGTAGCGGACCTCGACGTAGCGGCCCTCGGCGTCGAACTCCTCGACGCCGAAGCCGGTGATCACGTCGCTGGGCTGCTGCCGGGCGTACAGGCCCACGCCGGAGTAGCCCTTCTTCTGCGCGTAGTGGAAATGGCCGGCCATGTCGGCGACCTGGTCGAACTGGCCCTGCACCGTGTCGGCCTGGGCCTTGACTTCCTGCACCCCCATACAATCCGGCCGCACGCTCTCGGTCCAGGCCTGGAAGCCCTTGGTGGCGGCCGAACGGATGCCGTTCAGGTTGAGCGTGACGAGTCTGAAACCCATGGGGAACCCTTCCATGTCCAACACAAGCAACACCGATCCGCTGGCGCAGGACTTCGTGAAGTTCTCGGTCGAGGCGGGGGTGCTGCGCTTCGGCGACTTCACCACCAAGGCCGGCCGCCAGTCGCCGTATTTCTTCAACACCGGCCTGTTCGACGACGGCGCCAAGCTGATGCGGCTGGGCGAATTCTATGCACGCCGACTGCTGGCGTCGGGCCTCGAGTTCGACATGCTGTTCGGTCCGGCCTACAAGGGCATCACGCTGGCCGCGGCGGTGGCCATCGGCCTGGCGCGCGAGGGCCGCAGCGTGCCCTACGCCTACAACCGCAAGGAAGCCAAGGACCACGGCGAGGGCGGCACGCTGGTGGGTGCGCCGGTGAAGGGCCGGGTTCTGATCATCGACGACGTGATCACCGACGGTGCCTCCAAACGCGAGGCCGCCGACATGATCCGCGCCGCCGGCGCCACGCCGGTGGGCGTGGCGATCACGATGGACCGGCAGGAGCGCGCCAGCGACGCGCCGGGGCAGACCCGCTCGGGCGTGCAATACGTCGAGCAGGAACTCGGCCTGACGGTGCTGGCCATCGCCACGCTGGCCGACCTGATGCAGTTCCTGCAGACCACCGGCGATGCGGCACTGGCCGCCAATCTCGACCGCGTGGCGGCCTACCGCGCGCGTTACGGGGTGGGGGTGGCGGCGTGAGGCGCGCCGGCCCTCTGGTGGCGGCCCTGCTGGCGGTCGCCGCGTCGGCGCAGGCGGCACCGGCCACCTACGTCTGCGAGGACCGGCAGGTGCTCAAGGCCACGACCACGCCGTTGACGGTGCAGGTCGATGTGGGCGCCGAACACTGGGTCGCCCGGCGGGTGCGCGACGCTCGGGAGGCCTATTTCGTGAACAAGGCCAAGGGCGTCAAGCTGTTCATCAAGCACAGCGACCTGGAATTGCAGCGCCCGGGCGGCACGCTGCGCTGCAAGCTGCTGCCGCAGGGCATGGCGCCGGAAAACATGTACGTGGCGCCAGGAGCCTCCGCGCCAGGGTGAAGCCGCTGCCGCGCCGGCGGGCGCGGGCGGGCGGCGTCACCGGGTTGCCCTCCGCAGGCCTCAGCTGCCGAGGCGGGCCTTCAGCAGCGCACTGGCTTGCGCGGGATTGGCCTTGCCCTGGCTGGCCTTCATGACCTGGCCGACCAGTGCGTTGAAGGCACGGTCCTTGCCGGCGCGGAATTCCTCGACCGACTTCGGATTCGCGGCGATCACCGCATCGACGATGGCCTCCAGCGCGCCGGTGTCGTTCATCTGCTTCAGGCCCTTGGCCTCGATCAGCGCATCGACGTCCGGCGTGGCGCCGCCCCATAGCGCGTCGAACACCTGCCGGGCGGCGCTGTTCGAGATCGTTCCGTCCTGGATGCGGCCGATCAACGCCCCCAGCGTGGCGGGCGCCACCGGCGCGTCGCCGATGTCCAGGTCGTCGGCGTTCAGTCGTTTGCTGAACTCGCCCATCAACCAGTTGGCGACCAGTTTGGGCGCCTTCGACGCATCGCGCGCGGCCTCGTAGTAGCCCGCGAAGGCGCGGCTCTGGGTCATCATCGCGGCGTCGTGGGGGGGCAGACCGTCCTGGGCCGCGAAACGCTCGGCCATCGCTCGCGGCAACTCGGGCATGCCGGCGCGGACTTGCGCGATCCAGTCGGGTGCGATCACCAGCGGCGGCAGATCCGGGTCGGGGAAATAGCGGTAGTCGTGCGCATCTTCCTTGGTGCGCATCGAGCGGGTCTCGCCGCGGCCGCCATTGGCGTCGGGATTGAACAGCACGGTGGCCTGCTGGATCGCCAGGCCGTCTTCGAGCTGGTCGATCTGCCAGTGCGTCTCGGCCTCGATCGCGGCCTGCAGAAAGCGGAAGCTGTTGAGGTTCTTGATCTCGCGCCGCGTGCCATAGGGCGCGCCGGGCCGGCGCACCGACACGTTGGCATCGCAGCGGAACGAGCCTTCCTGCATGTTGCCGTCGCAGATGCCCAGCCACACCACCAGCGCGTGCAGCGCCTTGGCGTACTCCACCGCTTCGGCGGCCGAGCGCATGTCGGGCTCGGTGACGATCTCCAGCAGCGGCGTGCCGGCCCGGTTCAGGTCGATGCCCGAGCAGCCCGGCGTCTCCAGGCCCTCATGCAGCGACTTGCCGGCGTCCTCTTCCAGGTGGGCGCGGGTCAGCTGCACCGTCATCGGCCGGTCGCCGACGAAAAAGGCGACTCGGCCACCCTGGACCACCGGGATCTCGTACTGGCTGATCTGGTAGCCCTTGGGCAGGTCAGGGTAGAAGTAGTTCTTGCGCGCGAAGATCGACAGCGGCGCCACCTTGGCGTCGACGGCCAGGCCGAAGCGGATCGCCCGTTCGACCGCACCGCGGTTGATCACCGGCAAGGTGCCGGGCAAGGCCAGGTCGACCGGGCAGGCCTGGGTGTTGGGATCGGCGCCGAAGCGGGTCGACGCGCCCGAGAAGATCTTCGACGCGGTCGACAGCTGGGCATGGGTTTCCAGGCCGATCACGACCTCGTAGCCGCGGATGAGTTGGGGGGGCGTCATGTCAGAAGCCCTCCGGCGTGCGGAGGTGGACATCGGTGGCTTGCTGCAAGGCGTGGGCGGCGTGCAGCAGCCGGCCTTCGGTGAAGTAGTTGCCGATCAACTGCAGGCCCACGGGCATGCCGCAGGCGCCGAACCCGGCGGGCACGCTCATGCCGGGCAGGCCGGCCAGGCTGGCGGGCAGCGTGAAGATATCGGCCAGGTAGGCCTGCAGCGGGTCGTCGCCCTGTTCGCCGATGCGCCAGGCCACGGTCGGCGCGACCGGGCCGGCGATCAGGTCGCATTGCTGGAAGCAGGCCTGGAAGTCGTCGGCGATCATGCGGCGCAGTTTCTGCGCCTGCAGGTAGTAGGCGTCGTAGTAGCCGTGCGAGAGCACGTAGGTGCCAATCATGATGCGGCGCTTGACCTCGGCGCCGAAGCCTTCGGCGCGGGTCTTGCGATACATGTCCAGCAGGTCGTCGTACTTCGCCGCGCGGTGGCCGAACTTGACGCCGTCGAAGCGGCTCAGGTTCGAGCTGGCCTCGGCCGGCGCGATGATGTAGTAGACCGGGATCGACAGCTCGGTGCGCGGCAGACTGACGTCGACCAGCGTGGCGCCGAGCTTTTCGAGCTCGGCCAGCGCGGCGCGCACCGCGCCGTCCACGTCGGCCGCCAGCGCCGCGGGGAAGAACTCGGCCGGCAGGCCGATGCGCAGGCCTTTGAGCGGCTGGGCCGCGGTGGCGCCGGCGCGGGGCTGCAGCATCTGGGCGTGGAAGTCCTGGGCCGGGCGCTCTGCGCTGGTGCTGTCGCGCTCGTCGAAGCCGCTCATCGCCGACAGCAGCAGCGCGCAGTCTTCGGCGCTGCGCGCCAGCGGACCGGCCTGGTCCAGGCTGGAGGCGAAGGCGATCATGCCGTAGCGGCTGCACACGCCGTAGGTCGGCTTGATGCCGGTGAGGCCGGAGAAGCTGGCCGGCTGGCGGATCGAGCCGCCGGTGTCGGTGCCGGTGGCGGCCGGCAGCAGGCGGGCCGCCACCGCGGCGGCCGAGCCGCCGGATGAGCCGCCCGGCACGCGGGTGGTGTCCCAGGGGTTCTTCACCGGGCCGAAGGCCGAGTTCTCGTTGGCCGAGCCCATCGCGAACTCGTCGCAGTTGAGCTTGCCCAGGCTGACCATGCCGGCACCGGCGGCCTGGCCGGGCAGGCCCGCGCCGAGCCGGGCGACCACCGTCGCGTCGAACGGGCTGCGGTAGCCGGCCAGCATCTTCGAGCCGGCCGTGGTGGGCATGTCGCGGGTGACGAAGATGTCCTTGTGGGCGATCGGCACGCCGGTCAGCGGCCCGGCCTGGCCGGCGGCGCGGGCGGCGTCGGCGGCGCCCGCCGAGGCCAGCGCCGCCTCGGCGTCCAGGTGCAGGAAGGCGCCCAGCCCGGCATGCGTGGCGGCGCGTTGCAGCAGGTGCTGGGTGAGCTCGACGCTGGAGACGCGCTTGGCTGCCAGCGCCTCGGACAGCGCGGCGACGCCCAGGGTATGCAGTTCTGCGCTCATTCGATCACCTTGGGCACGAGGAACAGGCCGTTCTCGACCGCAGGGGCGCTGCGCTGGTTGCGCTCGCGCTCGTTGCCCTCGGTGACCACGTCGTCACGCAGGCGCAGCTGCACGTCCTGCACTGTCGACAGCGGGGTGTACAGCGGCTCGACGCCACGGGTGTCGACCGCGCCCATTTGCTCGACGATGCCGAAGAAGCCATTGAGCTGGCTGAGCATCGCGTTCGCCTCGGTGTCGGACAGGTCGAGCCGCGCCAGATGGGCAATGCGGTTCACGTCCTCGGGAGTGAGTGACATGGTCGTTTTCTCGGAAAGTTCAAGGGTTCCGGCGGCGCCCGCGCGCACCGCGCCGGCCCTGCCCGTAAGCAGCTGTGCACTGCGTAAGAAACAGGCACAACCCCCTGAAAAAAGGGGGCGATGAGGTATTATCGCGCGTTATCCACCGCCCTCCGGGTCGTGCATTCGGGTCAGCTGTTTCGCGCATGTTTTGCACATGCCTTGCGCGCCAGATCGCTGGTATCGAGTCGTCCCCTCCGGGCGCCGTGGAGCCCACGCAGCACGCCCCTGCATCGCGCCGTCGTCTGGTGTCGCAGGCTCGCCGAACCGATCATCACCGCCACCCCTTCATGCGCCCTGTGGTTCAAGACCTGCCTGCGTCCGAGCTGACGCTTGCCGGCCTCGCCTTCAGCGGCCGCGCCAGCCCTGTGACCGCCTGACCATGTTCTCTTCCTTTCGTCGCTATTTCTCGACCGACCTTGCCATCGACCTCGGCACCGCCAACACCCTGATCTACGTCCGCGGCAAGGGCATCGTGCTCGACGAGCCGTCGGTGGTCTCGATCCGCCACGAAGGCGGGCCGCAGGGCAAGAAGACCATCCAGGCGGTGGGTCACGAGGCCAAGGCGATGCTGGGCAAGGTGCCCGGCAACATCGAAGCCATCCGCCCGATGAAGGACGGCGTGATCGCCGACTTCACCGTCACCGAGCAGATGCTCAAGCAGTTCATCAAGATGGTGCACCCCCGGTCTGTGCTCAAGCCCAGCCCGCGCATCATCATCTGCGTGCCCTGCGGGTCGACCCAGGTCGAGCGCCGCGCGATCCGCGAATCGGCGCTGGGCGCCGGCGCTTCGGAGGTCTACCTGATCGAAGAGCCGATGGCTGCCGCGATCGGTGCCGGCCTGCCGGTGTCGGAAGCCTCGGGCTCGATGGTGGTCGACATCGGCGGCGGCACCACCGAGGTCGGCGTCATTTCGCTGGGCGGCATGGTCTACAAGGGCTCGGTGCGGGTCGGCGGCGACAAGTTCGACGAGGCCATCATCAACTACATCCGCCGCAACTACGGGATGTTGATCGGCGAACCCACGGCCGAGTCCATCAAGAAGCACATCGGCTCGGCCTTCCCCGGCTCCGAGGTCAAGGAGATGGAGGTCAAGGGCCGCAACCTCAGCGAAGGCGTGCCGCGCAGCTTCACGATCTCGTCGAACGAAATCCTCGAAGCCCTGACCGACCCGCTGAACCAGATCGTCTCGGCGGTGAAGAACGCGCTGGAGCAGACGCCGCCCGAGCTGGGCGCCGACATCGCCGAGCGCGGCATGATGCTGACCGGCGGCGGCGCGCTGCTGCGCGATCTGGACCGCCTGCTGGCCGAGGAGACGGGCCTGCCGGTGCTGGTGGCCGAGGACCCGCTGACCTGCGTGGTGCGCGGCTGCGGCATGGCCCTGGAGCGCATGGAGCGGCTGGGTTCGATCTTCACATCCGAGTGAGCGCTGCACCGCGCCCGGCCTGAGCCGCGCCACGGCGCGACCTTTCGGCATCCCGTGCGACAGACCCCATGCCCATCGGTTCGATCGACCGCACACCGCCGCCGTTCTTTCGTCAAGGCCTGTCGGCCCTGACCAAGCTGGTGCTGTATTCCGCGCTGGCCGTCTTCCTGATGGCGGCGGACAAGCGCTTTGCGCTGACCCAGCCGCTGCGCGCGGCGCTGGCGACCGCGCTGCTGCCGCTCGAGCGGATCCTGGTGATCCCGGTGCAGACCTGGGAGCGCGGGCTCGGCTACGCGCAGGGTCTGCAGAATGCGCTCGACCAGGAGTCCGCGATGCGCGCCAGGCTGGCGCTGCAGGCCGAGAAGTCGTCCCGGGTGGCCCAGCTGACCGAGGAAAACGCGCGCCTGAGGGCCTTGCTGTCGCTGCGGCCGGCCATTCCGGTGCGCAGCCAGGCCGCCGAGGTGCTGTACGAGGCGCCCGATCCGTTCTCGCGCAAGCTGTTCCTGAACCAGGGGGCCGACCAGGGCATCGTCGCCGGCTCGCCGGTGATCGACGACGAAGGCGTGCTGGGGCAGGTCACGCGGGTCTATCCGCTGTCCTCCGAGGTCACGCTGCTGGTCGACAAGGACGCGGCCATCCCGGTGCTGAACGCGCGCACCGGGCACCGTGGGGCCGCCTTCGGCACCGGCGACGGCACGGCGATGGAGCTGCGCTTCATGGCCGGCAACGATGATGTCCAGGTCGGCGATCGGCTCGTCACCAGCGGGCTGGACGGCGTCTATCCCGCCGGACTGCAGGTGGCCAAGGTGACGCAGGTCAACCGCCGCGCCGATTCGGCCTTCGCGCATGTCGCGCTGCAACCCGCCGCCCTGGCCGATGCCGTGCGGCAGGTGCTGGTGCTGCAGCCCGTCGGCTTGCAGCTGCCGCCGCGGCCCGACACCCCGCCCGCCGATCGCCCGGCACCGGCCCGCGGCGCTCGCAAGGGAGGCCGGCCATGATTATGCCGCGCGGTTCGGACCAACTGCTGCTGCCGGTCAACCCGGTCTTCCTGTGGTTGTCGCTGGTGGCGGCACTGTGCCTGCAGATGGTGCCGTGGGGGCGCCATCCGGCGCTGCCCGATCTGCTGGCGCTGGTGCTGGTGTTCTGGAACGTGCACCAGCCGCGGCGGGTCAGCATCGGCTGGGCCTTTCTCTTCGGGCTGCTGATGGACGTGCACCAGGGCGCCTTGCTCGGGCAGCACGCGCTGGCCTACACGCTGCTGAGCTATGGCGCCATCTCGATGCATCGCAGGCTGCGCTGGTTCGGCCTGGCCGAACAGGTGCTGCAGGTCACGCCCTTGTTCGCCGCAGCCCACCTGGTGTCGCTGCTGGTTCGGCTGATCGCCGGCAGCGGCCTGCCCGGTTGGGGCCTGATCTTCGCACCGCTGCTCGAAGGCTTGCTGTGGCCGTTGGCCACCTGGCTGCTGCTGGCCCCGCAGCGGCGCCCGCCCGACCCCGACAAGAACCGGCCCCTGTGACCCGGCAAGGCACGCAGTGCGCGGACTGACCGAACTCAAGAACCTTGAGCGTGAGCTGAGTCGCTTCCGCTTGCGCATCTTCGCGGCGGCGGCGTTCGTGCTGCTCGGCTTCGGCCTGCTGCTGACGCGCATGGTGGTGCTGCAGGTGGCTCGCCATGGCGAACTCTCCACGCGCGCGGAGGCCAATCGCATCGCGGTGCTGCCGATCGTGCCCAACCGCGGG
Organism: Ideonella sp. sgz306126; assembly: GCF_056032705.1. Taxonomy (NCBI): domain Bacteria; kingdom Pseudomonadati; phylum Pseudomonadota; class Betaproteobacteria; order Burkholderiales; family Sphaerotilaceae; genus Ideonella; species Ideonella sp. sgz306126. Next base: position 223,276 of record NZ_JBVYWP010000002.1, on the reverse strand, counting down.
CGCATCCTGGACCGCAACGGCATCGTGCTGGCCACCAACTACACCGCCTACACGCTCGAAATCACGCCGTCCAAGGTCGACAACCTGGAGTCGACCATCGACGCCTTGGCGCAGATCGTCGACATCCAGCCGCGCGACCGCCGCCGCTTCAAGCGCCAGCTCGAAGAATCCAAGAGCTTCGAGTCGCTGCCGATCCGCAACCGCCTGACCGACGACGAACTGGCCCGCTTCGTGGCGCAGCGCTACCGCTTTCCCGGCGTCGAGGTCAAGGCCCGGCTGTTTCGCAACTATCCCTACGGCGAACTGGCCAGCCACCTGATCGGCTACATCGGCCGCATCAACCAGTCTGAGAAGGACGACATGGAGGACTGGACCGACGAGGCCCAGGCCAACTACCGCGGCACCGAATACATCGGCAAGCTCGGCCTGGAGCAGAGCTACGAGAAGGAGTTGCACGGCGTGACCGGCTACGAGGAGGTCGAGACCGCGGCCAGCGGGCGGGCGGTGCGCCGGCTGGCCAGCCAGCCGGCCAAGCCGGGCGACACGCTGGTGCTGTCGATCGACATCAAGCTGCAGTCGCTGGTGGAGCAGCTCTACGGCGATCGCCGTGGCGCGCTGGTGGCGATCGATCCGCGCAACGGCGAGGTGCTGGCCTTCGTGTCCAAGCCCACTTTCGACCCCAATCTGTTCGTCGACGGCATCGACCCGGACAACTGGCGCGAGCTCAACGAATCGATCGACAAGCCCTTGCTGAACCGGGCGCTGCGGGGAACCTATCCCCCAGGCTCGACCTACAAGCCCTACATGGCCCTGGCCGCGCTGGCGACGGGCAAGCGCACGCCCCAGCAGACCATCTACGACCCGGGCTACTTCATGTTCGCCAACCACAAATTCCGCGACGACAAGGAAGGTGGCCATGGCACCGTGGACATGTACCGCGCGCTGGTCGAGTCCTGCGATACCTACTTCTACATGGTGGCCAACGATCTGGGCGTCGACACGATCGCCCAGCACACGGCACCGTTCGGCTTCGGGCAGCTGACCGGCATCGATCTGGAAGGCGAGGTGCGCGGCGTGCTGCCGTCGACCGATTGGAAGCGGCGCACCTATCACCGGCCCGAGCAGCAGCGCTGGTATCCCGGCGACACGGTCTCGCTGGGCATCGGACAGGGCTACAACAGCTTCACCATCCTGCAGATGGCCCAGGCCGCGGCCACGCTGGCGGCGGGCGGCGAGCGGCACAAGCCCCACCTGGTGCGCGAGATCGGGGACGCCGTCAGCGGCGCCAGCCATCCGGTGGCCACCGAGCCGCTGGCGCCGGTGCCGATCCGGCCGCAGGATCTGGAGGTGGTGCGCAACGCGCTGATCGGCGTGAACAAGGAAGGCACAGCGGCGGCGGTGTTTGCCGGTGCCGGGTATGTGTCGGCGGGCAAGACCGGCACCGCCCAGGTCGTGCGCATCAAGGAGAACGAGAAGTACAACGCCTCGCGCACGGCCGAGCGGCTGCGTGACCATGCGCTCTTCATGGCCTACGCGCCGGCCGACAACCCGACCATCGCCCTGGCGCTGGTGGTGGAGAACGGCGGCTTCGGGGCCGCCTCGGCCGCGCCGATCGCACGGCGGGTGTTCGATTACTGGTTGCAGGGGCTGTACCCGGTCGACGAAGACATCGCGGCGGTGCAAAAGGGGCTGGCCACGGTGCCGGTCAAGCCGCCGCGACCGTTGGCCGAGGCCACCAATCTGCGCATTGCCGCCCCGGCGATCGCCGCATCGGCGGCGGCTTCGGCTGCGGTGGCGCCGCGCGTGTCTGCGTCGGCCGCCGACATGGATCGGAGTGCCCGATGATGGCCGTGGTGGAACGTCCCTCGCTCTGGCATCGCCTGCGCCCGGCGCTGGCGAGCTTCGATGCGGCCCTGACCTGCGGCGTGCTGGTGCTGTGCGGGTTCGGCCTGGTCACGATGTATTCGGCCGGCTACGACATCGATGGGCGTTTCTCGGAGCATGCCCGCAACATGGCGCTGGCTTTCGGCCTGATGTTCCTGGTGGCGCAGGTTCCGCCGCAACGCATGATGCGCATCGCCGTGCCGCTGTACACCGTCGGCGTGGCCTTGCTGCTGGCAACGGCCTTGTTCGGCATCACCAAGAAGGGCGCCACCCGCTGGCTCAACGTGGGCGTCGTGATCCAGCCCAGCGAATTGCTGAAGCTGGCAATGCCGCTGATGCTCGCCTGGTGGTTCCAGAAGCGCGAAGGCCAGTTGCGGCCCCTGGACTTCGGCGTGGCGGCGCTGCTGCTGCTGATGCCGGTCGGGCTGGTGATCAAGCAGCCGGACCTGGGCACGGCGATCCTGATCCTGTCGAGCGGGATGTACGTGATCTTCTTCGCCGGTCTGTCGTGGCGGCTGATCGCGCCGGCGCTGCTGCTGATGGCCGTCGGGGTGGCGGCCCTGGTGTGGTCGCAGGACCGCATCTGCCAGCCCGATGTCGTCTGGCCGCTGCTGCGCGACTATCAGAAGCACCGCATCTGCACCTTGCTCGATCCCAGCAAGGATCCGCTGGGCAAGGGCTTTCACATCATCCAGGGCATGATCGCGATCGGGTCGGGCGGCGTCACCGGCAAGGGGTTCATGAACGGCACCCAGACCCACCTCGATTTCATTCCCGAGCGCACCACCGATTTCGTCTTTGCGGCCTTCTCCGAGGAGTTCGGCCTGCTGGGCGTCCTGGGCCTGGTGGCGGCCTTCTCCTTCGTCGTGCTGCGCGGGCTGATGATCGCCGCCGAGGCGCCCACCGTGTTCGCGCGCCTGCTGGCCGGTGCGATCACGATGAGCTTCTTCACCTACGCGCTGGTGAACATGGGCATGGTCAGCGGCATCCTGCCGGTGGTCGGGGTTCCGTTGCCCTTCATCAGCTATGGCGGCACCGCCATGCTCACGCTGGGATGCGGCCTCGGCATGCTGATGGCCATCGGCAAAAGCCGGCGCCTGATGCAGAGCTGATCCGGGCTTGCCCTGCCCCTAGTTTGGCGGGCTCGAAACCACGCTTTGGGCGGCGTCCCCCCCTGTGCAGGGGATACGGCGACGGGGTTGTGCAAAGCAGACTGAAGGCACGCAAACTCAAGTGAATCTTCCACGCTTCTGATGTCGTTTTGCATCCGTGGCGTTGATTCATCGGAGCTTGTGAGTTGCAGCACTCGGATTGTGGTTGACAGATCGCCATGTCGAGCGCTGAGAGGACACCTTGCTTTGACCCACACTCATCGGAGAAATTGACATGCTGAACACCAAGACCCTGGCCGCCGCTGCTCTTCTCGCCACCGCCGGCATCGCCCAGGCCGGGATTCCTGCCAATCTCACTTTCAGCGGCTATTGCGACGGCATGACCAACCTGGTTAACTCCGGCGGCGTCGTCAGCGGCACGCACTCCTTCAGCGCTTGCGGCCTGACCGACGAAGCCACGCTCGGCCCGGCCGGCAAGGCGCTCGCCGGCGCGATGGGCAAGGGCTACGCGCTCAGCGAAAACGGCACGGCCCAGTTCGGCTACGTGCTGACCTATGTCATCAACGCCGACGGCACCTGGGTCGGCATGTCGCCCGACCTCGGCGGCGTGTTCAACTCGGGCACCTGGGTCAAGGGCGCGCCCGCGGCCGCGATGGGCCTGAAGTCCACGCTGGGCAAGTAAGCGTCCGTCCCGACGTCGCTGGCGTGCCGGCGATTCGTCGCGAGACCCTCGCTCCGGGCCGCTGCCGCACGCAGCGGCCTTTTTCATTCATGCGTGAACAGGCCGTGCGACGCAGCGCCGCTCACACCACGGTCGACGACGTGCCAGCCGTCAGATGAAAGCGCACCGTGAATCGAACCCCAGGGCCTTCACCCGGGGGCAAGACCGCCGTCAGGCGGGCCGGCTCGATGAGGATCTCGGCGTCGTGCTTGTCGGCCACCTCCTTGACGATCGCCAGGCCCAGCCCGCTGCCGTCGACGTCCGTCCCCAGCACCCGGTAGAACGGCTGGAACACCTGCTCCCGCTCGGCCTCGGGAATGCCGGGGCCGTTGTCCTCGACCTGCAGCACCATCACCTGGCCGAAGGGGTCGGGAATCACACGCACGGTCACCGTGCCCCCTTCGGGCGTGTACTGCAAGGCGTTGTCGACCAGGTTGCGGATCATCTCGCGCACCAGCAGCGGCTGGCCGACGAGCCGGGGCAGGGTCTCGTCGCTCTCGGGGCCCTCAAAGCCCAGGTCGATGCGCTTGTCCATGGCCTTGGGCACGAAGTCCCGCACCACCTCGGTGGCCAGGCGCGCGAGGTTGAAGGCCAGTTGCCTGCGGGCCTGTTCCTCGTCCTCGGCGCGCGCCATGGACAGGAGCTGGTTGACCATGTGCGCCGCCCGCTGGCTGGACAGCGCGATCTGCTGCAACGAGCGCTTCACCGATTTCGGATCCCCGCCGGCGTCGATCTCGCGCTGGGCCAGTTCGGCCTGGGTCCGCAGGCCCGCCAGGGGAGTCTTCAACTGATGGGCTGCATCGGCCAGGAAGTGCTTCTGGCTGCCCATGGATTGGTCGAGTCGGGCCAGCAGGTCGTTGATCGAGCGCACCAGCGGCGCGACTTCCTCGGGTGCGTCGTGCTCGTCGATCGGGCTCAGGTCGTGGCTCTCGCGCTGCCGAATGCGCTGCTGCAGCAGGTTCAGCGGTGCGATGCCGCGCGCCAGCGCAAACCACACCAGCAGCACCGCCAGTGGCAGGATCACGAACTGCGGGAGGATCACGCCCTTGATGATCTCGGTGGCCAGGCGCGAGCGCTTGTCCATCGTCTCGGCCACCTGCACCAGCGCCACCGCCGAGGGGGCGCCGTCGCCCGCGGCCGGCCGCAGGCTGGCCACCCGCACCGGCTCGTTCTGGATCACCTCGTCGCGGAACGCGATCTCGCCCGGCGCCGCACTTTCGTGTTCATGGTCGAGCGCGGGGACCTCGGGATCGCCGGCCAGGCGCTCGCCTTGCGGCCCCAGCACCTGAAAGTAGACCCGGTCGACATCGTCGCTGCGCAGCAGCGCGGCCGCCGACTCGGACAGATGCAGGGGCTGGCTGCCTCGCGGCTGCGCGGCTTCCAGATTCATCTGCTGCGCGATCATCCGGGTCAACTGCGCCAGGTCGCGGTCATAAGGCCGCGCCGCGATGTTCTGCGCCACCAGCCAGGTCAGCGCCACGCTCATCGGCCACAGCAGCAGCAGCGGCGCGAGCATCCAATCCAGGATCTCGCCGAACAGCGAATGCTGTTCACGCGGGGACGAGGTGGCCGACGGCGGAGGAGGAAAGGCCCGCATGGGCTCTCAGCATAGCGCCCGGCGGATGCCGGGTGTCTCCGGTCACGTCGCGATCTTTTCCAGGCAGTAGCCCAGCCCGCGCACCGTGGCGATGCGGATCGGCCCCTGCTCGATCTTCTTGCGCAGGCGATGGATGTAGACCTCGATCGCGTTGTTGCTCACCTCTTCGCCCCATTCGCACAGGCGGGCGACCAGCTGGTCCTTGCTGACCAGGCGTCCGGCGCGCTGCAGCAGCACTTCCAGCAGGCTGATTTCGCGCGCCGACAACTCCACCATCTGCTCGTTGATGTAAGCCACGCGACCGGTGGCGTCGAAGCTCAGCGGGCCATGCTTGATGATGCTGGAGGCGGTGCCCAGCCCGCGCCGCGTCAGCGCGCGCACCCGGGCCTCCAGTTCCTGCAGAGAAAACGGCTTGGCCATGTAGTCGTCGGCACCCAGGTCCAGGCCCTTGACACGTTGCTCGACCGAATCGGCCGCGGTCAGGATCAGCACCGGCATCGACGATCCCCGGGCGCGCAGTTTGCGAAGCACCTCTAGACCGTGCAGGCGCGGCAGGCCCAGATCCAGGATGACCAGATCGAACTCGTGCGACGCCAGCGCGGCGTCGGCTTCGGTGCCGCTGCTCACCTGGTCGACCGCATAGCCGGCCCCGCGCAGGGAGCGCAGCAGGCCATCGGCCAACACCTGGTCATCTTCCGCAATCAGGATACGCATACTGCTTGTCTCCATGCACGACCCGTGCGGTGCAGGATCGGCCTGTTATTTATTTTGGGGAGCCCGTCGGAACGGCAAGGCTTGACGGCGTCAAACTACTGTACGAATATCCAGTTTCTGCCATAATCATCATAACCCTCAGGAGAACCGCATGGACGCCCAGACCAAGACCCTCAACCCCGAAAAAGCCAAGGCACTGCAAGCGGCGCTGTCGCAGATCGAAAAGCAGTTCGGCAAGGGGTCCATCATGCGCCTGGGCGAGGGCGAGGTGATCGAGGACATCCAGGTCGTGTCCACCGGTTCGCTCGGGCTGGACATCGCGCTGGGTGTGGGCGGCCTGCCCCGCGGCCGCGTGATCGAGATCTACGGTCCGGAGTCCTCCGGCAAGACCACGCTGACCCTGCAGGTGGTGGCAGAGATGCAAAAGCTCGGCGGGGTCGCGGCCTTCATCGACGCGGAGCACGCGCTCGACATCCAGTACGCGCAGAAGCTGGGCGTGAACCTGCAGGAGCTGCTGATCAGCCAACCCGATACCGGCGAGCAGGCGCTGGAGATCGTCGATTCACTGGTGCGTTCCGGCGCGGTGGATCTGGTGGTCATCGACTCGGTGGCCGCCCTCACGCCCAAGGCCGAAATCGAAGGCGAGATGGGCGATTCGCTGCCCGGCCTGCAGGCCCGCCTGATGAGCCAGGCGCTGCGCAAGCTGACCGGCACGATCAAGAAGTCGAACTGCATGGTCATCTTCATCAACCAGATCCGCATGAAGATCGGCGTGATGTTCGGCAGCCCCGAAACCACCACCGGTGGCAACGCGCTGAAGTTCTACGCGTCGGTGCGCCTGGACATCCGTCGCATCGGCTCGATCAAGAAGGGCGAAGAGGTGGTGGGCAACGAGACCCGCGTCAAGGTCGTCAAGAACAAGGTCGCCCCGCCGTTCAAGGAGGCCGAGTTCGACATCCTTTATGGCGAAGGCACCAGCCGCGAGGGCGAGATCATCGACCTGGGCGTGGCGGCCAAGATCGTCGACAAGTCCGGCGCCTGGTACGCCTACAACGGCGAGAAGATCGGGCAGGGCAAGGACAATTCGCGCGAGTTCCTGCGCGAGAACCCCGACATCGCCTTCGAGATCGAGAACAAGGTTCGCGCGGCCTTGGGTGTGCCGCTGCTGCCGTCCGAAGCCGAAGCGGGCTAGGCCTTTCGTCGCCATCGCTCAGCACGCTGGCGGTATGGCGCACACCCCGCCCAGCCTCAAGGCCCAGGCGCTGGCGTTGCTGGCTCGGCGCGAGCACAGCCGCGCCGAGTTGCGCGTCAAGCTGCTCGGCCACGCCAAAAAGCTCGCACGGCTGCAGCGCAGCGCCGTCGCGTTGGCCGCTGCGCCGGACGAGCTCGCGCTCAGCCGGGGTCGCGACGACGTGGCAGACGCCGATGTCGCCGCCGAGGTCGACGCGGTGCTGGACTGGCTGGCCCAGCAGCGCCATCAAAGCGATCCGCGTTTCGTCGAAGGCCGGGTGCATGCCCGGGCTGGGCGATGGGGGCAGGCCCGCATTCGTCAGGAACTGGCTCGTCACGGGGTCGAGCTGGACGCCGACACCGCCCGCCAACTGCGCGACACCGAACTGGAGCGCGCCCGGGAGGTCTGGCGTCGCCGCTTCGGTGTCCTTGCCACGCAGGCGCCCGAGCGGGCACGCCAGATGCGTTTTCTGGCCGCCAGGGGCTTCGCCGCCGATGTGATTCGGCGCATCGTGGGGGGGCGCGACGACGAGTGACGGCGCACCCGGTCCGGCGCGCCCAAAGCGATGCCGGGTGAGTCCGGATGCTGCAATGCAGCATGCGTGCTACAGTCAAAAACGCGTCGCCAGACGCGCCCCGGCATGCAGTGCACAGGGTGTAGCTGGCGCCTGCACCGCCGCCTGTCGCGACCGATCCTTCACGCCCCGTCAGCCTCACGCCAACAATCTGTCGCAAAATCGCGCGCCGGAAACACTGGCCTGGCCCGCCGGTGAGCCGCGGTTTGCGGTGATCCGCTCCCCTTTCGTCCTGAACTCACGAAAAGACCTCCCCATGAAGATCCACGAATACCAAGGCAAGGAAATCCTGCGCCAGTTCGATGTGCCGGTGCCCCGCGGCTACCCGGCCTTCAACGTGCAAGAAGCGCTGGAAGCGGCGCAGAAGCTGGGCGGCCCGGTGTGGGTCGTCAAGGCGCAGATCCACGCGGGGGGGCGCGGCAAGGGCGGGGGCGTGAAGCTGGCGCGCTCGATCGAGGACGTCAAGACGCTGTCGAACCAGATCCTGGGCATGCAGCTGGTCACCCACCAGACGGGCCCTGAAGGCCAGAAGGTCCGCCGCCTCTACATCGAAGAAGGCGCGGACATCAAGAAGGAGTATTACGTCTCGCTGGTCACCGACCGCAGCTCGCAGAAGGTGGCGTTCATCGCCTCCAGCGAAGGCGGGATGGACATCGAGGAAGTGGCCCACAGCACGCCCGACAAGATCATCACCGAGGTGATCGATCCGCTGGCGGGTTTGACCGCCGAGCAGGCCAAGAAGATCGCCACGGCGATCGGCCTGCCGGAAGGCTCGCATGCACAGGCCGTCGCGCTGTTCCAGAACCTGTACCGCTGCTACATGGAGACGGACGCGTCGCTGGTCGAGATCAACCCGCTCAACTGCGACAGCAAGGGCAACCTGATTGCACTGGACGCGAAGTTCAACTTCGACGCCAACGCGCTGTTCCGTCACCCCGAGATCGTCGCCTACCGCGACCTGGATGAAGAGGATCCGGCCGAGGTCGAGGCCTCCAAGTTCGATCTGGCCTACATCAGCCTGGACGGCAACATCGGCTGCCTGGTCAATGGCGCCGGCCTGGCCATGGCGACGATGGACACCATCAAGCTGTTCGGCGGCGAGCCGGCCAACTTCCTGGACGTGGGCGGCGGCGCCACTGCCGAGAAGGTCACCGAGGCCTTCAAGATCATGCTGAAGAACCCGGAGGTCAAGGGCATCCTGGTCAACATCTTCGGCGGCATCATGAAGTGCGACACCATCGCCGAAGGCGTGATCACGGCCTGCAAGGCGGTGAACCTGTCGGTGCCGCTGGTCGTCCGCATGAAGGGCACCAACGAGGACCTGGGCAAGAAGATGCTGGCCGACTCCGGCCTGCCCATCATCGCCGCCAACACCATGGCCGAAGCCGCGACGGCGATCGTCGCCGCCGTCGCCTAAGCATTGCGGACCGGCCCGCGCTGCACGCCAGTCCGGGCCGGCTCCCCACCGATCAGAAAGAAAGACAGACCATGTCCATCTTCATCAACAAAGACACCAAGGTCATCACCCAGGGCATCACGGGCAAGACCGGGCAGTTCCACACCCGCGGCTGCGTGGCGTATGCGAATGGCAAGAACTGCTTCGTCGCCGGCGTGAACCCGAAGAAGGCCGGCGAAGACTTCGACGGCATTCCCATCTACGCCTCGGTCAAGGAGGCCGCGGGCCAGACCGGGGCCACCGTCTCGGTGATCTACGTGCCGCCGGCTGGCGCCGCCGCCGCGATCTGGGAAGCCGTGGAGGCCGACCTCGACCTGGCGATCTGCATCACCGAAGGCATTCCCGTGCGCGACATGCTGATGGTGCGCAACAAGATGAAGGCCAAGGAGGCCGCCGGTGGCAAGAAGACGCTGCTGCTGGGCCCGAACTGCCCCGGCCTGATCACGCCGGAAGAGATCAAGATCGGCATCATGCCCGGTCACATCCACCGCAAGGGCCGCATCGGCGTGGTCAGCCGTTCGGGCACCCTGACCTATGAAGCCGTGGCGCAGCTGACCGAGATCGGCCTGGGTCAGTCCAGCGCCGTCGGCATCGGCGGCGATCCGATCAACGGGCTCAAGCACATCGACGTGATGAAGGCCTTCAACGACGATCCCGACACCGACGCCGTCATCATGATCGGCGAGATCGGCGGGCCGGACGAAGCCGAAGCCGCGCAATGGTGCAAGAACAACATGAAGAAGCCGATCGTCGGCTTCATCGCCGGCGTCACCGCACCGGCCGGCAAGCGCATGGGCCACGCCGGCGCGCTGATCTCGGGTGGGGCCGACACGGCCGATGCCAAGCTCGCCATCATGGAAGCATGCGGCTTCCACGTCACGCGCAATCCGTCCGAAATGGGCCGCATGCTCAAGGCCCTGCTGTAAAGCGCGGCGCGAACGCCTGCTGCGTCACCTGACAGGCCGCCTCGTGCGGCCTGTCGTCTTTCCAGACCCGTAGAAGGTGCACACGCGGCACTTCAGGGTCGGGCCCCTACACTCCCTCCCACATTGGAAAACAGGGAGGCGCGTCGATGGCGCAGTTCATGTCGGTCGAGTTCTGGGTCGCGGTCGGGCAGATCATCATGATCGACATCCTGCTCGGCGGCGACAACGCGGTGGTCATCGCGCTGGCGTGCCGAAAGCTGCCGCCCGGCCAGCGGACCCAGGGCATCATCTGGGGCACGGTCGGCGCCGTCGGGCTGCGGGTGGTGCTGATCTTCTTCGCGCTCCAACTGCTCGCGATCCCGTACCTCAAGCTGATCGGCGCCGGACTGCTGCTGTGGATCGGCGCCAAGCTGCTGCTGCCCGAGGGCGGCGGCGACCACGGCGGCATCGCGGCGGCCGACAAGCTCTGGGCGGCCGTGCGGACCATCGTGGTCGCCGACCTTGTGATGAGCATCGACAACGTCGTCGGCATTGCCGGGGCCGCGCTGACCGCAGGCGGCGGCCACCAGATCGTGCTGGTGGCCTTCGGGCTGCTGGTCAGCATTCCCATCATCGTCTGGGGTAGTCAGGCCGTGCTCAAGTTGATGGACCGTTTCCCGTTCATCATCACGCTGGGCGGCATGTTGCTGGGCTGGATCGCCGGTGGCTTGGCCGTGTCGGACCCCGCCCTGGCGCCCTACCTGGCGTCGTCCGGCGCCGCCGGCGGCGAGACCGAACCCTGGGTCCACTATGCCGCGGGGGCCTTGGGGGCCTTGCTGGTGCTGGCGGTCGGCAAGACCTGGGCCGCCCAGCGTCGCCGCGCGGCCGCCTGAACGGCCGCCTGCCCCCGGCTAAACCCGTGCGGCAGGCCTCTTGCCGACCCGGCTCCTGTCGGGCCCGCCGGCACCCGAACGGGTGGCGACCCTGTGTTAAGGTGCCCGAAAAACAGGGAAGAGAGAAAAACGTCATGGCCGCCTTACGCGCCGGGTCTTGGCGCAGATTCCTGCGAGCGTTCGGGTGGCGTTCCGGGGCATCCTGGAGCCCCGCTGCCGCCCCACTGCGTGCGCGCCACCACGCCACCCCCGTGCACATCGGCGGCTATGCCGTGCTGCGGACCCTCGCCCACGGTGCGATCGGTGAACTGCACCTGGTGTCCGAAGCGGGCTCCGATCGACCGCTGGCGCTGAAGACGGTTCGCTTCCACGGCAGCGACCTCAGCCGCGAGCGCTTTCTGCGCGAATCCGACGTCGCCGTGCGGCTGAAGCACCGGGGCATCGTCACCACCTACGCTGCCGGCACCGAAGGTCAGGGCGAGGCGGAGTTGGGTTGGATCGCGATGGAATGGATTCCCGGCCGTGACCTCGGGCGCTATGCGGCGCCCCAGCGCCTGTTGCCCGAGGCCCTGGCCCTGGAACTGGTGGCTCGCCTGGCCGACGCGCTGGCACATGCCCACGCCCAAGGGGTGATCCATCGCGACCTCAAGCCGGCCAATGTCCTCGTCGACCTGGCCCATGGCGTCGTCAAGATCACCGATTTCGGCTGCGCCCACCTGAGCGATGCGGAGCGCAGTCGCAGTGGCTTGATGGCCGGCTCGCCCGCTTACATGGCGCCCGAGCAGTTGCAGGGGGCCCCGTTGGACGGCCGCTGCGACCTGTACGCGCTGGGTGTGATCCTGTGGCAACTGCTGACCGGCAGGCTGCCGTTCAGCAGCGCTTCGCTGGGGGACTTGCTGGCTCAGATCGCCACCCAGCCCGCGCCGCGCCTGGCGGACGTCCGCCCCGACCTGCCGCTGCTGCTGTCCGACATCGTCGCCCGCATGCTGGAGAAGCAACCCTCGATGCGACAGGCCGATGCCAGCCGCCTGGCCCGTGAATTGCGTCTTGCTGCTTCGCTTTTCCTGGCCAACGAGGGGGGAGCGAATCGGCCCGGCGGAGGGCACAATGATTGACCCCGTAGCCGCCCCCACGACACCTGTGACCCTCCACCTCGACTATGCCTGCGCGACCGACACCGGCCGTGCACGGGGCAACAACGAGGACGCGATCCGGCTCGACGCCGCACGGGGGCTGGCGGTCCTGGCCGACGGCATGGGCGGCTACAACGCCGGCGAGGTGGCCAGCGACATGGCGGTGGCCACCATGCACCGTCTGCTGGCCCCCTGGATCGAACAGGCCGACCTGCCGCTGGACGACGCCTCGGTGCGCCGCGTGCTGGCGGGGGCCGCCCAGCAGGCCAACCACCAGGTCTTCGAGGCCGCCAACAACCATGCGGCGTACGCCGGCATGGGCACGACGCTGGTGGCGGCGCTGTTTTCCGAGCAGCGCTTCTGGGTCGGCCACATCGGGGATTCCCGTGCCTACCGGCTGCGTGCCGGCCACATGGAGCAACTGAGCCGCGACCATTCGCTGCTGCAAGAGCAGATCGACGCCGGCCTGCTCACCCCAGAGGAAGCCAGCGTGGCCCTGCATCGCAACCTGGTCACCCGCGCGGTCGGGGTCGAGCCGCACGTCGAACTGGAAGTCCACCAGTTCGACCTGCAGGGCGACGACCTGGTCCTGCTGTGCTCCGACGGCCTGACCGACATGCTGCCCGATGTCGTCATCGCCCAGATCCTGCGCACCCATGACGCGCTCGACGCGATGGCGCAAGCCCTCATCGATGCCGCCAACGCTGCGGGCGGAAGGGATAACATCGCCGTCATACTGATCCGGGCCAAGGGAGGCTTGCCCCGGACAGGGCGGGCCTGGTGGCCGTTCCGACGTTGATCGGTCGCCAAGCCGCAGCGTCGGCCGCTCCCGTGCGGCGTACGTCAGGCAGGGCGGCGTGCAGGTCGCGAACAACTAGAGGAATTCCATGGGCAAGCTGGTCGTTTCCCTCGACAACGTGGTCATCAAAGAGGTCCAGATCACCAAGGACAGGACCACGCTCGGGCGCCGTCCGTACAACGACATCGTGATCGACAACCTGGCCGTCAGCGGCGAGCACGCGGTGCTGCTGGCCGTCGGCAGCGACGTCTTCATCGAAGACCTCAACAGCACCAACGGCACCTACATCAACGGCAAGGCGATCAAGAAACAGTTGCTGTCCCACAACGACACCGTGGAAATCGGCAAGTACCGACTCAAGTTCCTGACCGAGGAAGTGCCGGACTACGAAAAGACCATGGTGCTGCGTCCCGGCGCCTTCGCCAACCCGCAGCACGTGATGCCGGCTGCGCCGTCGATGTCGCTGCTGCCGGCCTCGATCAAGGTGCTCAACGGCGGCGCCGCCGGGCGGGAAGTGCTGCTGACCAAGGTCGTCACCACCGTCGGCAAGCCCGGCATGCAGGTCGCGTCGATCTCCAAGCGGCCCAACGGCTATGTGCTGTCGCATGTGGAAGGGGCGGGCCGCCCCAGCATCAACGGCCTGGAGTTGAGCGACGACGTCAAGCCGCTCAAGAACGGCGACATCATCGAGCTCGCCGGCACGCAGATGCAGTTCATCCAGGGCTGATGCGCCGCCGCGGCCGCACCGGCCTGTGGCTGACCTGCGGCCTGCTGGCCCTGCTGGGCGTCTGGCACGCGGCCGTGGCGCCGCTGGCGCCGTTGCGGCGCCTCGAATGGTTGACCGACGACCTGCGCAGCCAGGCCTTCGCCGGCCCCCGCGGGCAGCCCAACCCCGACATCGTCATCGTCGACATCGACGACGCCAGCCTGCGCAGCCTGGGTCGGTGGCCCTGGGGACGGGATCGGCTTGCCGCGCTGACGCGCGAGCTGTTCGAGCGCCAGCACGTCGCAGCGCTCGGTTTCGACCTCGTGTTCAGCGAGCCCGATCCCGGCGGCTACCCGGCGCTGCAGGCCCTGGCCGCGTCCGATGCGTCGCTCGCCCCCCGCCTGCCGGCGTGGCGCCAGGTGCTGGACCACGACCGGCCCTTTGCCGACGCGCTGTCCGGGCGGCCGGTGGTGCTGGGCTGGTACCTCAGCGCCGACCGCGGCGGCGCGCGCGCCGGCGTGTTGCCGCCCCCCGCCGCCGAGGTGCCCGGCGCCGCGGCCACGCCCGGCCTGACGCGCTGGAATGGCTACGCCGCCAATTGGGGTGAGCTGGCCCGCGCCGCGCCGCGGGCCGGCTTCTTCAACTCGCGGGCCGACGATGACGGCGTGGTGCGATCGGTGGCCGCCGTCGCGCGCTGGAACGGCCAGCTCTACGAATCGCTCAGCCTGGCCTTGTGGCGTTGCGCCCTCGGCAACCCGGCCCTCGACGTCGAGTGGCGTGCGGCGCCAGGCCGGTCCGGTGCGCTGGAACTGGCGGCACTGGATTACCGCGCCCGGGGCGACGCCGCGGACGCGCCGCCGCGCCGCCTGGCGCCCGATGAGCACGGCAGCCTGCGGGTGCCCTACCGCGGGGCCGGCGGGCCGCAGGGCGGCAGCTTCCGCTACCTGTCGGCGGCCCGCGTGCTGGACGGTGGGCTGGCCGCCGGCGAACTGGCCGGCAAGATCGTGCTGGTGGGCAGCTCTGCGCCCGGTCTGGCCGACCTGCGTGCCACCCCCATCGACGCGGCCATGCCCGGCGTCGAAGTCCATGCCCAGTTGCTGGCGGGACTGCTCGATGGCCATCTGCCGCAGCGCCCCGCCTGGGCACCCGGCTATGAGGCGCTGCTCATCGTCCTGGTGGTGGTGTTGGCCACCGTGCTGCCGATGTACTGGCCCGCGCCGCTGGCGTTGGCGGGCATGGCCTTGTTGCTGAGCGTGGTGCTGGGCGGCACGGGCTGGGCCCAGGCCCGCGGCCAGCTCGTGCTGCCGGTCGCTGCCGCGTGGGTGCTGGGCAGCCTGCAGTTCGTGCTGGCGCTGGGGACGAACTATGTCGGCGAATGGCGTCGCCGCCGCTCGCTGGTCGATCTGTTCAGCACCTACCTGCCGCCGGAGCGGGTGCGACAACTGGTGCGTGGCGCCGGTGCGACCGCGTTGATGGCCGAGAACCGCGAGCTCAGCGTGCTGTTCTGCGATCTGCAGGGCTTCAGCGCGCTGGCCGAAACGCTGCCCCCGCTGGCGCTGCGCGATCTGCTGAACCAGTACTTCTCGGAGACCAGCGCCATCGTCCACGCCCACGGCGGCACGCTGGACAAATTCATCGGCGACGCGGTGATGGCCTTCTGGGGCGCTCCGCTGCCGCAGCCCGACCACGCGGTGCACGCCGTTCGCGGTGCGCTCGCGCTGGCGCAAGGCCTGCCGCCGATGAACCGCCACCTGGCCGCGCAAGGCCTGCCGCCGGTCAACTTCGGCATCGGCCTGGCCACCGGCCTGGTCTGCGTCGGCGATCTCGGCTCGCGGCTGCGCCGCAGCTACACGGCGGTGGGCGACGCGGTCAATCTGGCCGCCCGGCTCGAAGCGCTGACCCGCGAGATGGGCATCGGCCTGCTGGTGGCCGACAGCACCCGCCACGCCTGCGGCGACCAATTGACCGACGTGGTGTGGCTGGAAGTCGACGAATGCCAGGTCCGCGGCCGGGCCCAACCCGTGACGCTGTTCACACCGCTGCAGCCGCCATCGTCGGCGCAGGCCCTTGCGCGCGAAGAAGTGGGCATTTGGCACCTTGCGCTCCAGGCCGCGCGCCAGCAACATGGCGCCCAGGCCCATGCCCATCTGGCGCGGCTTCATGACTTGCTCGCGCTCCATCCCCTCGAATCACCGCCTGCGCTGCTGACCCTGGCTGCGCGCCTGCAACGTCAGCTGGCCGCCGCGCCGCCCAGCGCCCCATGACCGCACCCCTGTCCATCCGGGTGCTGGGCTGCTCCGGCTCGCTGGCGCGCGATTGCCGCACCACCGCCTTCCTGCTCGATGACGACCTGCTGGTCGATGCCGGCACCGGCGTCGGCGATCTGACGCTGGACGAACTCGGCCGCATCGATCACATCCTGCTCAGCCACTCGCACCTGGACCACGTGCTGGGCGTGCCGCTGCTGGCCGACAGCGTGATGCGTCGCCGCCTGGGCCGCCCGCCGATCCAGGTCCACGCCTTGCCCGAGACCCTGGCCGCGCTGCGCGCCCACCTGTTCAACGACCAGATCTGGCCCGACTTCACCCGCCTGCCCAGCGCCCAGGCGCCGGTGCTCACGCTGGTGCCGCTGGCGGTGGGCCAGGCCTTGGTCCTGGGCGCCCGCCAGCGCAGCTTCCGGGTGCTGCCGGCCCACCACACCGTGCCAGCCGTGGGCTACGCGGTGCAGGGCGGGCAGGGGGCCTGGGTCTACACCGGCGACACCGGCCCCAACCCGGCCTTGTGGGCGGCCTTGCAAGGCATCGACGTGGCCCAACTGGTGATCGAGATCGCCTTTCCCGAGAGCGAACGCGCCGTCGCCGCCGACAGCCGCCACCACTGCCCGTCCACGCTGGCGACCGAGCTGGCGCAGGTGCCCGCGGGGGCCCAGGTGCTGCTCACCCACATCAAGCCCGGCGAGATGGACACCGTGTTGGCCGACCTGGCCAGCCAACTGGCAGGCCCACCGCCGCTGGCGCTGCGCGCGGGGCAGATGCTGAGCTGCTGATCGCGCAGGGCCGCCCCGCCCGGTGGCCGGCCGACGCAGCGACTGACAATTTTTGTCACCTGCCTCCGCCAAGTGACGCGTTGAGGCGGTCCCGACCGACCAGATGGGTCACTCGCCGTGCAAACTTCACTCGGAACAGACCGTTTCAAGCTGGCACGCGAATCGCAAAGAAGAAGGCCGTAGCACCCCTTTTTCAACCGAGTCACTCTGAAGGAGCTTACTCATGAAGCGCGTTCAACAAGGTTTCACCCTGATCGAACTGATGATCGTCGTGGCGATCATCGGTATCCTGGCCGCCATCGCCTTGCCGGCTTACCAAGACTACTTGGCTCGCTCGCAAATGTCGGAGGCGATGACCTTGGCTGACGGCCTGAAGACTCCTGTGATGGACGTCTTTGGTCAAGCCGGCACCTGCCCGACCAACGGTAGCGATGGTATTGATACGAACACGAACATCAAGGGCAAATATGTCGCTCAAGTCGATGTTGCAGGCACCGCGCCTGCTTGCACCATCACGGCTACCATGGTTTCCACTGGGGTGAGCAGTGGGATTCAAGGCAAGACGCTGACGCTGACGATGACCAATAACGGCGGTTCCCTTTCTTGGGCCTGCACCTCTAACGCATTGCAGAAGTATGTGCCGAAGGCTTGCGTGGGCGCCTAACTAGACTCACCGCTGTCGGTTGAGTAAAAAAGGGGCCAATTCGGCCCCTTTTTTTTGGAATTTCCAAAAGATATGGCCGAATAACTATTTAGAAGTTTAGGCGGAATACCAAATGAAGCTGGAGCGTGGCTTTACTCTGATTGAATTGATGATCGTCATGGCTGTCATTGGGATTCTGGCGGCCTTGGGTCTTCCCGCATACCAAGACTATTTGGGGCGAGCCCAGATGAGCGAGGCTATAAATATGGCTTCGGCACAAAAGGGTCCAATTACGGACTATTTCATTCAGACGGGTGCTTGCCCGACAAATGCGACGCCGGGGTTTACAGATCTGTCATCCGCGCAGGGTAAATATACGGCTTCAATTGAATTGAGTGGTGGAACTGAATGTGTTGTTAAGGCGACGATGAATCACTCTGGCGTCGGGGAGGGGATCGCGGATCAGACGTTAACGTTTACATCCGTATCAATAGTCGCAGGGGGGAGTTCTCAATGGACATGCACTTCTTCTGCAGCGCAAAAATATCTTCCGAAGAGTTGCACTGGAATTTAATTCGGTTGATCGAATCAAGTCGTGTAGTTGTTGATATTTTGGAATCCAAGCCCACGTGAATCCGGCAGCGCACATCTGACTTCCTGCGGTGGCAATGCGGGTCGATCAGTTGTTACCATCAATCCTTTTGAGCGATTGATATGGCCGCAAAGACTGGGTGTGCAGTGAGTGTTTCAGTTGGCTCAATGCTGCCAGCACTGCTGCTCCCCACCCTCCTCGCCTACAACCTCAGCCCGTCCGCCACGCTGCTGAACCAGTTGCTGGCGGTGGCGGGGTGGGGCGGCGTGCTGCTGGCGGGGTCGCCGCGCTGGGTGCGCGGCGCGTGGCGGCCGGCGGCGCCGTTGCTGGCCGCGTTGGCGTTGTTGATGGGGGCGGTGCTGGTCTCGATGGCCGGCAGCCTGCCGAGTTCATTGGCCTTCGAATCGCTGGCCCTGCTGGCGGCGGCGATGGCGCTGGTGGGGGTGTCGGCGGCACGGGGTACCGGCCCGCGCGGCGAGGCCGGCGAGGGCTCGGCCGGTGACGCCGAATGGCACGGCTTCGCCTCGGCGATGGTGGTGGCGGGATTGGCCAGCACGGCGGTGGCGCTGGTGCAGGTGTTCGCGCCGCAATGGGCCGACGGCACCTGGATCGCGCGCTCGGGCCTGCCGGGTCGTGCGGTGGGCAACCTGCGTCAGCCCAACCACCTCAGCAGCCTGTTGCTGTGGGGCCTGATCGCGCTGGTGCCGCTGATGCAGGCCCGGCGCTGGTTCGCCTGGCGCCTGCCGGACGCGGCGGCGGCCCTGTTCGGCGCGGCGATGGTGCTGGCGGTGGTGCTCAGCGCCTCGCGCACCGGCACGGTGGGCATCTTGCTGCTGGCCGTCTGGGGCGCGCTGGACAAGCGCCTGGATCGGCGGGTGCGCTGGGCGCTGCTGGCGGCACCGCTGGTGTATGCGCTGTGCTGGTTCGTGATGGACGGCTGGGCGCATGAGACGGCCCATGCCTTCGGCGGCGAGGCGCGGCTGCACGAGACCGATCTGTCGTCCTCGCGCTTCGGGATCTGGCGCGACACGCTGGCGCTGATCCGCGCCAACCCGTGGACGGGGGTGGGTTGGGGCGAATTCAACTTCGCCTGGACGCTGACGCCCTTTCCCGGCCGGCCGGTGGCCTTCTTCGACCACACCCACGACCTGTTCCTGCAGTTCGCCGTCGAACTGGGCCTGCCGATGGCGGTGCTGGTGTGCGGCCTGCTGGCGTGGGCCTTGTGGCGCGCCGCGCGCCGCGCCTGGGCGGTGCCGGGCGACGCCGGGGCGGCGGCGCGGGCGGTGTTCGTGATGCTGCTGATGATCGGCCTGCACAGCCTGCTCGAATATCCGCTCTGGTACGCCTATTTCCTGCTGCCCACGGCCTGGGCCTGGGGCAGCCTGCTGCGCGGCGAGCCGGCGCAACGCGGCAAGCTCGGGGTCGAACGCTCGTGGGCCGGTCCCTTGCTGGGCCTGGCGATGATCGCCGGGTCGGTGTTCGCGCTGACCGATTACGGCAAGGTGGTGGCCATCTACGTCGCCGGGGACAACGATGCGTCGCTGGCGCAGCGCATCGAGCGGGGACGCAGCAGCGTCTTCTTCGCCTACCAGGCCGATTACGCCGCGGCCACGACGACCGAGCCGCCCTCGCAGGCCATGGGCGCGTTTGCCACGGCCACGCAATCGTTGCTGGACACCCGCCTGATGATCGCCTGGGCGCACGCGCTGAACGAATCGGGCCATCCGGACAAGGCACGCTACCTGGCCGACCGCCTGCGCGAGTTCCACAATCCCGATGCCGCGACCTTCCTCGGCGCATGCACCGCGCCGGCGACGCCAGCGGCACCGCTGCCGTTCCAGTGCACACCGGCACCGCGCACCCTGGGCTGGCGCGACTTCCGGCCTTGATCGTCGAGGGGCCGGGGCATATGCTCCGGCCGGAACAGGCCTTACCCGGCCACCCAGTGCCCCGACTTGCCGCCCTGCTTCTCCAGCAGGCGGATGTCGGTCATCACCATGCCGCGGTCGGCGGCCTTGCACATGTCGTAGATCGTGAGCAGGCCGATCTGCACGGCGGTCAGCGCTTCCATCTCGACGCCGGTGCGGCCGAAGGTCTCGGCCTGCACGCGGCAGTGCACCGCGGACTGCGCCGCGTCGATCTCGAAGTCCGCCGTCACGCGCGTCAGCGGCAGCGGGTGGCACAGCGGGATCAGCTCGGCGGTGCGCTTGGCGGCCTGGATCGCCGCGATGCGCGCGATGCCGATCACGTCGCCCTTCTTGGCGCTGCCGCGAGCGATCAGCGCCAGCGTGGCCGGCTGCATGCGAATGCTGCCGGCGGCGAGCGCCACGCGGTGGGTCTCGGCCTTGGCCGCGACGTCCACCATGTGGGCCTGGCCGTGGTCGTCGAAATGGGTGAGGGGGCTGGTCATCAGGCGCTGGGGTGGGTCGGTCCCGACCCGCGCGGCAGGCACCGGGCGGGCCTGCAACACGGGCGATACAAGTCGGTGTCATGATAGCGGCGAACTTCTTGCGGTCGCCGGGTCTGCAAGCGCGGGTCGATCCGGGTCCGGCGGCCGCCGCCTTGCATGCCCTCATCGAGTCCCTTGCCACCTTCTGCGCGCCGGCTGCGGTTGCGCCCGGGTTGGATCGCGCTGGCCTGTGCCGCGCTGCTGGTCGGCCTACCGCCGCGCGCGAGCGTCGCTGAAACCCCGCTGCACCTGCCCTCGCTGGGCGACGCCGTGTCCGATGAACTGGACCTGCGCCAGGAACGGCACATGGGCGACAACATCATGCGCGAGATCCGGCGCGATCCGGACTATCTCGAAGATCCGCTGCTCAACGAGTACCTGGACAGCATCTTCCAGCCGCTGGTGCAGGCGGCGCGCCAGGTGGGATCGATCGACCCGGCGATGGACCGCAGCTTCGCCTGGCAATCGTTCCTGATCGGCAACCACGAGGTCAACGCGTTCGCGCTGCCCGGTGGCTACATCGGCGTCTACCTTGGCATGATCGCGTTGACCGGCACGCCCGACGAGTTCGCCTCGGTGCTCGCGCATGAGCTGACCCACATCACCCAGCGCCATATCGGGCGCGGCATGGTGAACGCCAGCCACCAGGGCGTGGCCAGCGTTGCGGCGCTGGTGCTGGGCATGCTGGCGGCCAGCCGGGCGCGCAGCGTCGACGCGGCCCAGGCCGTGGTGATGGGCAGCCAGGCGATGATGGCGCAGGGCCAGCTCAATTTCTCGCGCGACATGGAGCGCGAGGCCGATCACATCGGGCTTCAACTGATGGAGGCGGCCGGCTTCGAGCCTTCCGGCATGGCCAGCATGTTCGGCCGCCTGCAGTTTTCGACCCGCCTCAACGACAACGACGCCTACCCCTTCCTGCGCGACCACCCGCTGACCGGCGAGCGCATTGCCGATGCGCGCCTGCATCTCGGCGAGCATCCTGCCGTTCACCGCGGTCCCAGCCTGACCGAGCATCTGTTGATGCGGGCCCGTGCCCAGGTGCTGATGGACCGGTCCGAGACAGCGTTGCAGCGCCTGGAAGGCGAGGGTCAGCCCGGCTCGCCCGCCGTCGATGCCAAGCGGCTCGCCACGCTGTACGCCGCTGGCCTGGCCGCCACGCAGCTGCGCGACTTCGGTCGGGCCGATCAGGCGATGGACGCCGGCCTGGCGCTGGCGCGCGAGCGCTTCGCGGCCGAGCCCAAGGCCGTGCGCGATTTCACGCTGCTGAAGCTCAGCAGCCTGATCGATCGGCTCCCGGCGGGCGGCGCGCCGGCATCAGCCGTGGTGTCGCAGATCGATGCGTTGGTGGCGTCGCTAACGGCGGACCGGTCGCGCACCGTCCAGCTGGCGCGGGCCCAGGCGGCGCTGGCGCGCGCGCGGGCCGGGGATCCGGCGGCCCAGGCGGCGCTGCGGGCCTCGACCGAGGAGTTGCAGACCTGGGTGGCGGAGCATCGCGACGACGCGCTGGCCTGGCAGACCCTGTCCCAGTGCGCGGCGCCGCTCGGGCTCACGCTGCGTTCCTTGCGCGCCGGTGCCGAGGCGGCAGCGGCGCGAGGCGACTTGAACGGCGCGGTCGACCGATTTCTGGCAGCGCAGAAGGCCGCCCGGGGCGCCGGGCCCGACCAGTACCTGGAAGCGACCATCATCGAATCGCGCCTGCGCGACGTCGAGAACGAGCGCCGCGCGCTGCGCGCCGAGACCAGCCGAAACGGCGGCGGCGAGTGACGCTGCGGGAGCGCGAGCCCCGAAGCGCGCCGCTCAATCGCGGCTGAACAACCGCTCGACGGCCAGGTCGATCACCACCCCGCAGGCGCTGTAGATCAGCGAGCCGATCAACGCCGCTGGAAATCCGCTGACCGAGAAGCCGGCCAGCACCGATGCCGCGGTCCAGAACATCAGCGCGTTGATGACGAACAGGAACAGGCCCAGGGTCAGCAGCGTGACCGGCAAGGTCAGCAGCACGAGCAGCGGGCGCACCATCGTGTTCAACAAGCCCAGCACCAGGGCGGCGACCATGGCGGAGCCGAAGCCCGCCACGGACACCCCGGCATACAGATGCGCCACCAGCAGCAGCGCGGCGGCCAGCAGCAACCAGCGGACGATCAGTTTCATGGGGAGTCCTGAGATCTCGGATGCGATGAGGTGATTCTGAGGCCTGCAGCCGGCACTTCAAGTGGGCCCTCGCGCAGGCCGCATCGCCATCCCCCGATTCCGAGGTAAACATACGGGTTAGGGTATGCCAAAAACACGATTGACGTGGCCATGCGACAAAAAAGCGCCATCGAAGGCGGCGAAAGCGCGATTTACGAGGGAAAACGGCTTCTCAGCCCGGTAGGCAAGCAGTACCATTCGCTCCGCTGCGGTGCTGCTGAGAAAGAGGGTTCATGCGACCCCCGCCCGGGCCCGGCACATCAACTTTTTCTTGATGGAGAGAATCAACATGGCAACTGCAAAGAAGGCGGCTCCGGCCGCAAAGAAGGCCGCTCCGGCCGCCAAGAAGGCCCCGGCCGCGAAGAAGGCCGCTCCGGCCAAGAAGGCCGCTCCGGCCGCCAAGAAGGCTCCGGCCGCGAAGAAGGCCGCTCCGGCCAAGAAGCGCACGCCGAACGCCGCCTTCATGAAGGCGATGACGCCCAGCGCCCACCTGGCCGCGGTGATCGGCGACAAGGCCGTGCCGCGCACCGAGGTGACCAAGAAGGTCTGGGAGTACATCAAGAAGCACGGCCTGCAGGACAAGGCCCAGCGCACGATGATCAACGCCGATGCCAAGCTGAAGGAGATCTTCAAGAAGGCCCAGGTCTCGATGTTCGAGATGACCAAGCTGATCAACAGCCACCTGAGCTGATCGGTGCGGCGGGCTGCAGCGCCCGCTGCGGTGCCGCTGAGCGCCCCCCTCAAAGAGCCGGCCTTGCGCCGGCTTTTTGCTGGATGGCGAGCACCTTGGCGCCAGGCCGCGCGCCGGCCTCAGGTGGGCGGACGCGCTTCGAGGGCCAGGGCCAGGGCGTCGAGCAGATGGGTCAGGTCGATCGGTTTGGTCCAGTAGTCCTCGAAGCCGGCGGCCCGTGCGGCCGCGATCTGATCGGTCATCGCGTCGGCCGACAACGCGATGCAGCGCAGGGCCCGGGTCTGGGGCAGGGCGCGCAGGCGGCGCAGCAGCTCCAGGCCGTTGATGTCGGGCAGGTTCATGTCGATCAGGGCCAGGTCGGGCTGCCACTGCTGCGCCGCGGCCAGGCCCTCGGCGCCGGTGCAG
The DNA here is from genome assembly GCF_056032705.1 of Ideonella sp. sgz306126. Classification (NCBI taxonomy): domain Bacteria; kingdom Pseudomonadati; phylum Pseudomonadota; class Betaproteobacteria; order Burkholderiales; family Sphaerotilaceae; genus Ideonella; species Ideonella sp. sgz306126. The sequence continues at coordinate 199,535 of NZ_JBVYWP010000002.1, read as the reverse complement.
GCCACATGCAGTGTCCAGGCGGGCCGGGCCTTGAAGATTTCCTGCATCAGCAAGACGTTCAGCGGTTCGTCTTCCACGTACAGCACCTGGCGGGGCGTGGCCGGCGGGGTCGGGGCTTGCGCGGGCACCGGCTGTCCGGCGGCCGGGGCGGCGGCCTCGTCGCGATGCGCGCCCGCTTCGGCCGGCGCCAGCGGCAGATCCAGCTGCACGCGGGTGCCCTGGCCGGGTTCGCTGCCGACCGCCACGTCACCGCCCATCGCGCGCATCAACTGCCGAACGATCACCAGGCCCAGTCCGCTGCCCTCGATGCGCCGACGTTCGGCGCCGAGGCGGTTGAAGGGCTGGAACAGCTGGGCGAGTTCATCGGGACGCAAACCGTCCCCGGTGTCGGTGACGGTCACCACCGCGCGCGTGCCCTCGATCGTGGCGGCCACGTCGACCCGGCCGCGGGCAGCGTTGTATTTGATTGCGTTGGACAGCAGGTTCAGCAGCACCTGCTCCAGCGCCCGCGCGTCGGCCACCACGTGCAGGCCGTCGGCCACGGTGGTGTTCAACGCGATGGCCTGGCGGGTCGCCAGCGGCTGTACCGTCGCCAGGCATTCGCGCACGCGCTGGCCCAGGTCCATGGTGCGGGGATTCAACGGCAACATGCCCTGCTCCAGCTGGGCGATGTCGAGCACGTCGTTGATCATTTCAAGCAGATGCTGCCCGGCACGGCGAACGCCCTCCAGACGATGACCTTGGGTCGCCGCGAGCGGGTGCTCCTGGTCGAGCGCCATCAGCTGCGTGAAACCCAGAATCGCGTTCAGCGGCGTGCGCAGCTCATGGCTGACCCGCGACAGGAATTCGCTCTTGGCGCGACTGGCGCTCTCGGCCGCCGCCTTCTCGCGCAACAAGCCCTCGCGTTCGATCCGGGCGGTGACCTCGCGGGCCGAACCGCGGTGGCCGCGGAACCGGCCCTGGTCGTCGAACATCGGCACCGCGCTGCGCGAGATGACGATGGTGCCGCGGACGGTGCGCCGGCGCGACAGCACGCGGCTGAAAGCGCCCTGGGCGCGCAGCAAGTCGTGCACGGTGCGGGGCGGTGACAGGTCGTGCCCTGAGGCGTCGACCAGGGGTTCGGCCTCGATCAACTGGCCGACGGCCTGCGCCGGATCCTGCCCGGTCACCGCCTGGAAATCGCCGGCCAGCCACTGGCAGCGCAGGTGCTCGTCGAGCTCCCAGGCCCAGTCGCCCGACGCACGCACCAGATCGCGCAGCCGCGCGGCATGGTCTTCGATCGCGCGGTATTGACGCCGCTGGTGCAAGCCGTCGGTGATGATCGCGGCCAGGTCTTCGAGCCGTTGGCGGGCCTGCGGACCGAGCAGGCCGGCCTGGCGATCCAGCACGCACAAGGTGCCCAGCGCGCAGCCGTCCAGCAGCAGCGGCGCGGCCGCGTAATGGCGCCAGCCGTCGTCGATGGCCACCAGCGGATTGGCGGCGAATCGGGGGTCGATCCGCAGGTCGGGCACCTCGCAGAATCCCGGGGCCAGGATCGCATGGGTGCAGAACGACTGTTCGCGCGGTGTGCAGGTCAGTTCGGCACCGTCACAGGCCAGGTGCAGCGCATCGCGCTGGTCGATCAGCGTGATCAGCGCGACCTCGCAGCCGGTGTCCTGGCGGGCGATGCGGGTCAGCGCGGCCAGGCCGGGCTCGACGGACCCGTCACGCAAGCCCAGTTCCTGCAGGATCTGCAGGCGCTGGCCTTCGTCGTCGGGCTGCCGCGCGGCCGCCGGGGTCGGACTCGGTGGCGGTGCGTGTGGGTGGGGCTCCATGTCGCTGGGGTGCTGCGGTGGACGGCGCATTGTGCAGGTGGATGCGGGGCGGCACAACCGAATCCGGCCCGGGCCGGGCGGCGTGTCGGTCCGGCGCTCAACCCCGCGCCAGCAAGGGGGCCAGGAAGCGGCCCGTGTGGCTGGCGGCGCAGGCGGCGATCACCTCGGGCGGCCCTTCGGCCAGCACCTGGCCGCCGCCCGAACCGCCCTCGGGCCCCATGTCGATCAGCCAGTCGGCGGTCTTGATCACGTCCAGGTTGTGCTCGATCACGACGATGGTGTTGCCCGCGTTGCGCAACTGGTGCAGCACGCTCAGCAGCAACTGGATGTCGGCGAAATGCAGGCCGGTGGTCGGCTCGTCGAGGATGTAGAGCGTGCGGCCGGTGTCGCGCTTGGAGAGTTCGAGCGCCAGCTTGACGCGCTGGGCCTCGCCCCCCGACAGCGTGGTGGCGCTCTGGCCCAGCGTGATGTAGCCCAGCCCCACGTCCAGCAAGGTCTGCAGCTTGCGCGCCAGCGCCGGGACCGCGCTGAAGAAGGCGTGGGCATCTTCCACGGTCAGCCCCAGCACCTGCGCGATGTTCTTGCCCTTGTAGAGGATCTCCAGCGTTTCGCGGTTGTAGCGCAGGCCTCGGCAGGTGTCGCAGGGCACGTAGACGTCGGGCAGGAAATGCATCTCCACCTTCAGCACGCCGTCGCCCTGGCAGGCTTCGCAGCGGCCGCCGGACACGTTGAAGCTGAAGCGTCCCGCGCCGTAGCCTCGCTCGCGCGCGGTGGGCACGTCGGCGAACAGCTCGCGAATCGGCGTGAACAGGCCGGTGTAGGTCGCCGGGTTGCTGCGCGGGGTGCGGCCGATCGGGCTCTGGTCGACGTTGATGACCTTGTCGAACGCCTCCAGTCCCTCGATGCCGTCGTGTGGCTCGGGCTCGGCATGGCTGCCGTAGAGCTTGCGGGCCACCGCGGCGTACAACGTGTCGTTGACCAGCGTGCTTTTGCCCGAGCCGGAGACGCCGGTGACACAGGTCAGCAGGCCCACCGGGATCTCCACCGTCACGCCGCGCAGGTTGTTGCCGCGAGCGTTGACGATGCGCAGTGTGCGCGGGTCGGCCGTGGCCGCCAGCGTGTGGCGCTGCGCCGGCACGGCGATCTTCAGCAACTGCCCCAGGTAGCGGCCGGTCAGCGAATCGGGGTTGGCGGCGACCTCAGCCGGCGTGCCCGAGGCCATCACCCGGCCGCCGTGCCTGCCGGCGCCCGGGCCCATGTCCACGCACCAGTCGGCGGCGCGGATCATGTCCTCGTCGTGTTCGACCACCAGCACGCTGTTGCCCAGGTCGCGCAGGTGGCGCAGCGTGCCGATCAAGCGCTCGTTGTCGCGCTGGTGCAGGCCGATGCTGGGCTCGTCGAGCACGTACATCACGCCGGTCAGGCCCGAGCCGATCTGGCTGGCCAGCCGGATGCGCTGCGCCTCGCCGCCGCTCAGCGTGTCGGCGCTGCGGTCCAGGCTCAGGTAGTTCAGGCCCACGTCGTTGAGAAAGCGCAGCCGCGAACGGATTTCCCGTACCACCTTGTCGGCGATCTCGGCCTTGGCCCCGCTGAGCTGCAAGGCGCTGAACCACGTCAGCGCATCGGCCAGCGTGAGGTGTTCGACCTCGTAGATCGGCCGGCCGCGTTCGGCCGCGCTGCCCGGCAGGAAGACGTTGCGCGCTTCGCGCCGCAGCCGGGCGCCGCCGCAGTGCAGGCAGGGCTTGGCGCACTGGTAACGCGCCAGATCCTCGCGCACCGCGACCGAATCGGTCTCGCGGTAGCGGCGCTCGAAGTTCGGCAGGATGCCCTCGAACGGATGCGCCCGCTTGACGCTGCGGGTCTTGCCGCCCTTGCCTTCGGCTTCGTAGACGAACTCGATCGCCTCGTCGCCCGAGCCGTGCAGGATCACCTGGCGCGCGGTCTCGGGCAGGCTTTCGAACGGGAGGTCGAGGTCGAAGCGGTAATGCGCAGCCAGGCTTTCGAGCAGCGAATAGGTGTAGCCGTTGCGGCGGTCCCAGCCCTTGATCGCACCGGAGCCGAGCGACAGCGACGGAAACGCCACCACCCGCTCCGGGTCGAACACGGTCTGCACGCCCAGCCCGTCGCAGTGCGGGCAGGCGCCGACGGGCGAGTTGAACGAGAACAGGCGCGGCTCCAGTTCGGCCAGCGAATAGCTGCACACCGGGCAGCCGTACTTGGCCGAAAACAGATGCTCGCCCACCGGGCCCCCAGGACGCTTCGCGTCGCCCCCCCAAGTGGATGCGCTGCCGCCTTGGGGCGGTCCGGCGTCGGCAGCGGCATCCATCTCATAGCCGATCGCGCGTCCGTCGGCGATCCGCAGTGCGGCCTCGAAGCTCTCGGCCAGTCGCTGGCCCATGCCCGGGCTGGTCTTGAGCCGGTCGACCACCACGTCGATGTCGTGCTTCTCGGTCTTTTTCAGGGCCGGCACGTCCGCCGCGTCGACGATGGTGCCGTCGACCCGGAAGCGCACGTAGCCTTGCGACTGCATGTCCTGGAACAGCTCGGCGAACTCGCCCTTGCGGTCGCGCACCACCGGGGCCAGCACCATCAGCCGCGTACCCTCGGGCAGGGCCAGCACCGCGTCGACCATCTGGCTCACGCTCTGCGCCTGCAGCGCGACCCCGTGGTCGGGGCAGAACGGCGTGCCGGCGCGGGCGTAGAGCAGGCGCAGGTAATCGTGGATCTCGGTCACCGTGCCGACGGTGGAGCGAGGGTTGTGGCTGGTGGCCTTCTGCTCGATGCTGATGGCGGGGGACAGGCCCTCGATCACGTCCACGTCGGGCTTGTCCATCAGCTGCAGGAACTGCCGCGCATAGGCCGACAGGCTCTCTACGTAGCGCCGCTGGCCTTCCGCGTACAGCGTGTCGAAGGCCAGGCTGGACTTGCCCGAACCCGACAGGCCGGTGATCACCACCAGCGCATGCTTGGGGATGTCGAGGTCGATGTTCTTCAGGTTGTGGGTGCGCGCGCCGCGCACCGAGATCAGCGTGGACAAGGCGGGCGGGGACGGACGGGGATCGGGCATGGCGAGCGGCGGGACAAGGCCGGCGAGGGCAACCGGACATGATAACCAGCCGGGCCCGGCCCTGCTGGCCGATCCGGACGCCGGCGCCGAGGCTGCGACAATTTGTTGCCCGTTTGTGAACCGTGCTTGTCATCCGCCGCGTCCGATCGGGCGTTGGAGGAGGCCGGCCCTCTTCGGGGCCGCGGTCGGAAAGTCAGTACGGAACGAGAAATGCAGAAGTCAGCGCATACCAACATCAAACCCGCGCGACCGCGGCCGCAACCGGTCGAGACGGCTCTGGACACCGCCGACAAAGGGCAGAAGTTCGAACCGTTCTGCACGCTTTCGATGGGCAGCGACCGCCGCAGCCTGGCCCGGGGCCGCCAAGCCGACCAGAAGCGCTGAAGCCCGGCGCCTGGCCCGGGGCGCAGGGTGCTGGCAGCGCCCGCCGTCGACGGGGGCTTGGCGCGGTGCCGACCCAAAGGCGGCATACTCGCGGCATGTCGTCCGCCTCGACCCTTCCCGTCGTGCATGCCCTGTTCAATCCTCAGGCCAAGGTCTGTGCCGACTGCGGCGTGCGCAAATTCGCGCTGTTCGGCGCGCTGGACCACGCCGCGCTGGACCGCATCCACGTCCACATCGCCGATATCCGCCTGCAACCGGGCCAAAGCCTGTACAGCGCGCAGTCGCCGGGCCTCGCCGCCTATACCGTGCGTTCGGGCGTGGTTCGGCTGGAGCGCAACACCGAGCGCGGCGAACGCCGCATCCTGCGCCTGGCCGGCCGCAGCGACACGCTGGGCATGGAGGCGATGCTGGGCCAGACCTACGCCGCCGATGCGGTGGCCTGCACCGAGGTGGAGGTCTGCCGCCTGCCACGCAGCCTGCTGGACAACCTGGGGCGAGACAAGCCCGACATGCTGGTCGACATGATGAAGCGCTGGCAGCGCTCGCTCGACGACGCCGACGAGTGGCTGACCGAGCTGTGCGCCGGCCCGGCGCGCCATCGCATGCTGCGCCTGCTGCTCAAGCTGAGCGAATTTGCCGACGGGCCGCTGGTGTGGCTGCCGTCGCGGCTGGAGATGGGCGCGATGCTGGACATGACGATCGAAACCGCCAGCCGGCTCGTCTCGCAGCTCAAGCGCGAGGGCGTGCTCGACACCCCGGACCAGCGCCACGCCCGCATCGACATGGATCGGCTGCTGGATGCGCTGCGTCAGGACGCGGCGACCTGAGCCCCGGTCGCTCGACACCGCCACGCCGGGAGCCCCCATGGGTGTCCAAGACGAACTGATCGAGAACCTGACCTACCGCGAGCTCCAGATCGGCCAGCGCGCCCAGATGCTGCGCACGCTGACGATGAGCGACATCCAGGCCTTTGCGCTGGTGTCGGGCGATGTCAATCCGGCGCATGTCGACGCCGCCTACGCCGAAGGCACGCGCTTCCATGGCGTGATCGGTCACGGCATGTGGGCCGGTGCGCTGATCTCCAGCCTGCTGGGCACCGAATTTCCCGGCGCCGGCACGATCTACATCGAGCAAAGCCTGCACTTTCGCGAGCCGGTGCACCTGGGCGACACCTTGACCGTCAGCGTGGTGGTGGTCGACAAGAACGACGCCACCGGCAACGTGCGGCTGGACTGCGCCGTGATGAACCAGCGCGGCGAGCCGGTGGTGACCGGCCAGGCCCTGGTGCGCGCGCCGACCCAGAAGGTCATCCGCCCGCGCGCCGCGCTGCCGACGATGCACTTGTTCGACCCGGCGGCACGCCTGGCCGAGTGGGTGGCGCGGACCCGTGGCGCCGAGCCGGTACGGTGCGCGGTGGTCCATCCCTGCGACGAGAGTTCGCTGCGCGGTGCGCTGGAATCCTTCGAGCAGGGTCTGATCGTGCCGCTGCTGATCGGCCCGGCGGCGCGCATCCGGGCGCTGGCGCAAAGCCTGAGCCTGTCGCTGGACCAGGTCGAGCTGCTGGACCTTCCGCACAGCCATGCCGCCGCCGCCGAGGGGGCGGCGATGGCGGCGCGCGGCGAGGTGGGCATGCTGATGAAGGGCAGCCTGCACACCGACGAGCTGATGCAGGCCGTGCTGGCCGAACCCCGGCTGCGCACCGGACGGCGCATGTCGCACGTCTTCCGCTTCGAGGTGCCGGCCTATCCGAAGCCCTTGCTGGTGACCGACGCGGCGATCAACATCGCGCCGACGCTGGAGGACAAGGCCGACATCGTGCGCAACGCGGTCGAACTGGCGCAGGCCCTGGGCGTGGCGCAGCCGCGGGTGGCGGTGCTGTCGGCGATCGAGACCGTCACGCCGCGCATCGCCTCCACGCTGGACGCGGCGGCACTGTGCAAGATGGCCGATCGCGGCCAGATCTGCGGCGCCCTGATCGACGGGCCGCTGGCCTTCGACAACGCGATCTCGGCCGAGGCCGCGCGGCTCAAGGGCATCGACTCGCCGGTCGCGGGCCAGGCCGACATCCTGATGGTGCCCGACCTCGAAGCCGGCAACATGCTGGCCAAGCAGCTCGAATACCTGGCCGGCGCGTCGAGCTGCGGCGTCGTGCTGGGCGCGCGCGTGCCGATCGCGCTGACCAGCCGTGCCGACAACGCCACCTCGCGCATGGCGTCGGCGGCGCTGGCGGCGCTGGTGTCGCGCGACCTGGCGCGGCGCCACGCGCTGTCGGCGGCGTCGGCGTGAGCGCCGGCCCGGTCGCCGCGCAGGCGCACCGGCGCCTCCCCAACCGCCGCCTGCGGTCGCCGACGGCCGAGCCACCGCCTCCCGCGCTCGCCGGCACCGAGACCGTGCTGGCCGTCAACGCCGGTTCCTCCTCGTTGAAATTCGGCCTCTACCCGGCGGGCGGGGCGGCGTTGTGGACCGGCGAGTTCGACGGCCTGGAGCCGGGCGGGGCGCCGCGCCTGCATGGCGCCGGCGACGCCCCTCAGGCCGTGCCGCGCCACGGCGGCGAGGCCTTCGACGCGGCGCTGGCCCATTTGATGACGATGCTGACCGCCTCCGGTGCGCAGGTGCGCGCGGTGGCCCATCGCATCGTTCACGGGGGCGATGCCTTCGTCGCCCCCTGCTTGCTGGACAGCGCGACGCTGAGCCGCCTGCATGCGCTCGACCCCCTGGCGCCGCTGCACCAGCCGCACAACCTGGCGGGGGCCGAGGCGTTTCGCCGCGTCTGGCCGGGCGTGCCGCAGATCGGCTGTTTCGACACTGCCTTCCATGCCAGCCTGCCCGAGGTCGAGCGCCGCCTGCCGATCGACCGGGGCCTGGCCGAGCAAGGCCTGCGTCGCTATGGCTTCCACGGCCTGTCGTACCAATACCTGACCCAGGTGCTGGCACGGGTGTCGTCGCGCGCGTCGGGCCGCGCGGTGCTGGCCCACCTGGGCAACGGCGCCAGCCTGTGCGCGACGCTGGGCGGGCGCTCGGTCGCCACGACGATGGGCTTTTCGGCGCTCGACGGCCTGATGATGGGCACCCGCAGCGGCAGCCTCGACCCGGGGGTGCTGCTGCACCTGTGGCGCCTGGGCTGGAGCGAGGCGCAGGTCGAGACGCTGCTGTACAAGAACTCCGGCCTGAAGGGCGTGTCGGGCCTGAGCGCCGACATGCGCACCTTGCGCGCCAGCCCGCAGCCGGAGGCCCGGCAGGCGATCGCCCTGTTCACGCACCGCGTTCAACGCGAGATCGGCGGGTTGCTGGCCTTGCTGCACGGGGTGGACCTGATCGCGTTCACCGGCGGCATCGGCGAGCACGACGCCGTGCTGCGGGCCGAGGTGGCCGAGGCGCTGGCCTTCGCCGGCGTGCGCATCGACCCGCAGGCCAATGCCGACGCCTGCGGCGATGCGGTGCGTCCGCTGCATGCGCACGACAGTGCGGTCGAAGTCTGGGTCGTTCCCACCGACGAAGGCCGGGTGGCGGCGGAGGCGGCCTTCGCCTGGCTGGCGCAGCAGGCGTCCGACGCGGGACCGGGCGGGCGGCCTGCGGCAGGCTGAGGGTTCGCCCCGGGACTTGTCCGAGATCAAGCTCGCGGCGGGGCCGACATCGCCGCGCCGCCCGGCTGTGTTATTCCTACGTCTGTCCGGCACACCCCTGTGGTCCGGCCCACCGCCGAAAGCCCTCATCATGCGTTCTCCGCTGATCCCCGCCTCCACCGATGCGTCTGCCGACGCCGACCAGCGCGCCCGCGCCGCGGCGCACCTGTTCGACAGCCGTTTCCATGCCGCGACGGCGCGGCTCAGCGGCGGGCTGTCGCCGATCGCGCTGGCGCTGGCCTACGTCGACTGGGCGATGCACCTGGCCAGCCAGCCGGCCGAGGCTGCGCGCCTGGCCGCCACGGCCCAGCAGGGCGCGCTGAAGTGGTGGGGCGAGACCCTGGGTCGCGCGCCGGCGGACACGAGCGATGCGCGTTTTGCCGCGCCGGCCTGGCAGGCCTGGCCGTGGGCGCCGGTGGCCAACGCGTACCACGCGGCCGAGGCCTGGTGGGGCGAGGCCACGGCGCTGCGCGGCATGAGCAGCCACCATCAGGAGATGGCGCGCTTCTTCGCCCGCCAATGGCTGGACATGCTGTCGCCGGCCAACACCGGTTTGCTCAATCCGGAGGTGCTGCAGCGGACCCGCGAGCGCCAGGGCGCCAACCTGGTCGATGGCGCCCTCAACGCGCTGGACGACTGGCGCCAGCAGCACGACCTGCCGCCGCTGCGCCCGGTCGAGCACTGCTACCGGCCGGGCGTGGACGTGGCGGTCACGCCGGGCAAGGTGGTGCATCGCAATCACCTGGTCGAGTTGATCCAGTACCTGCCGCTGACCGCCTCGGTGCAGGCCGAACCGGTGTTCATCGTGCCGTCGTGGATCATGAAGTACTACATCCTCGACCTGTCGCCGCACAACTCGATGGTCCGGTGGCTGGTCGAGCAAGGCCACACGGTGTTCATCCTGAGCTGGCGCAACCCGGATGAATCGGATGCGCTGCTCGGCCTGGACGACTACCTGGAGCAAGGCGTGTTCGACGCGCTGGCGGCGATCAAGCGCCTGGTGCCCGGCCAGCGCGTGCATGCCTGCGGGTACTGCCTGGGCGGCACCCTGCTGTCGATCGGCGCGGCGGCGCTGGCGCGGCCGGAGAAGATCGCCCGCGCCGATCTGCTGCCCGAACTGGCCAGCGTGTCGCTGCTGGCGGCCGAGACCGATTTCACCGAGCCTGGCGAGATGGGCGTGCTGATCGACGAGTCGCAGGTCGCGATGCTGGAGGACATGATGGCCGAGCGCGGCTTCCTCAGCGGGCCGCAAATGGCCGGCTCGTTCGCGTACCTGCACTCGCGCGAGCTGGTGTGGTCGCAGCGCCTGCGCGCCTTCTGGCTGGGCGAACCCAATCAGCCCAGCGACCTGATGGCCTGGAACGCCGACGTCACCCGCCTGCCCGCGGTGATGCACAGCCAGTACCTGCGCCGCTGCTACCTGCGCAACGAACTCGCCGAAGGCCGCTTCCCGGTCGAGGGCCGGCCGGTGGCCCTGGCCGACCTGCACCTGCCGATGTTCGTCGTCGGCACCGAGAAGGACCACGTCTCGCCGTGGCCGTCGGTCTACAAGATCCACCGCCTGACCGACACCGAGCTGACCTTCGTGCTGACCAACGGCGGCCACAACGCCGGCATCGTCAGCGAGCCGGGCCATGCGCACCGCCACTACGCGATACGCACCCGCGAGGCCGAGGGCGCCTGGATCGACCCGGAGCAGTGGCCGGCCGGCGCGCAACGCGTCGAAGGCTCGTGGTGGACCGCCTGGCATCGCTGGCTGCTGGCCCACGGCAGCGGTCGCAGTGCCAAGGCGCGCACCCCCGCGGCGGCGGAGGTGCTGGGCGATGCGCCGGGAGCCTATGTGCAGGTGCGCCATCACGATTGAGCGGGCGGCCATGTCGCCATCGCCCGTCCGGCGCGCTGCGGCCATCGAGGCGACCGGTGCGCTGACGGGCCCGCCGTGACCACGCCCGCCCGGCTCGGTCCGTTCGGCCGCTTCCTGCGCCGGCGCCGGCTCGCCCGCCATTTCCGGCGGCCGGGCTGGTGGGGCCACCGCGTCGGCGGCGAGGCTCACCAGCATGCGTCGCGCCAAGTGGCGACGCGCATGCTCGCCGCGGCCCGCCTCGACGAGGCGGCGCTGTTCAGCCGCTGGCGCAGTTCGCCCGCCGGCCTGCCGCAGGCCCAGGCCGATCGCCTGCGCCGCAACCTGGGCCCGAACCGGATCGATGCCGAACGGCCGCTGCCCTGGCCGCTGCACCTGCTGCAGGCGTTTCGCAACCCGTTCAACCTGCTGCTGACGCTGCTCGCCGCGGTGTCGTGGTGGACCAGCGACCTGCGCTCGGCGGGGGTCATCGGCTGCATGGTGCTGCTGTCCACCGGCCTGCGCTTCGTGCAGGAGCGGCGATCCAACCGCGCCGCCGACGCGCTCAAGGCGATGGTCAGCAGCCACGCCAGCGTGCTGCGTCCGGGCCGGCCCGCCACCGAGCTGCCGATGGCCCAGCTGGTGCCGGGCGACGTGGTGCACCTGGCGGCGGGCGACATGATCCCGGCCGATTGCCGGGTGCTGACCGCGAAGGACTTGTTCATCAACCAGGCGGCGATGACGGGCGAGGCGATGCCGGTGGAGAAGCATGCCGGCGCCCGGGACGCGGCCGCCGGGGCCGACCCGCTGGCGTTGGACAACCTGGCCTTCATGGGCAGCAACGTGGTTTCCGGCACCGCCACCGCGCTGGTGCTGGCGACCGGACCGCGCACCTTCTTCGGCCAGCTGGCCGAGCACGCCGCCGGCAGCGATCGGCCGCCCACCCAGTTCCAGACCGGCGTGAACCGGGTCAGCTGGCTGCTGATCCGCTTCATGGCGGTGATGGTGCCGCTGGTGCTGCTGATCAACGGCTTCGGCAAGGGCGACTGGGTCGAGGCGCTGCTGTTCGCGCTGTCGATCGCGGTGGGCCTGACGCCCGAGATGCTGCCGATGATCGTCACCTCCACGCTGGCCAAGGGTGCGGTGGCGCTGGCGCGCAGCAAGGTGATCGTCAAGCGGCTGGACGCGATCCAGAACTTCGGCGCGATGGACGTGCTGTGCACCGACAAGACCGGCACGCTGACCCAGGACCGCATCGTGCTGAACCGCCACATCGACGCCTGGGGCCAGCGCAGCGACGAGGTGCTGCGCTGGGCCTACCTGAACAGCCATTTCCAGACCGGCCTGGCCAACCTGCTCGACCAGGCGGTGCTGGCCGAGACGTCGCTGAAGGACGGGCCGGCGCAGTGGACGCGCATCGACGAGATCCCTTTCGACTTCCAGCGCCGGCGCCTGTCGGTGGTGGTGGCGCCCGCCGACTCGGCGGGTCCGCCGCTGCTGATCTGCAAGGGCGCGGTCGAGGAGACGCTGACCCAGTGCGTGCGGGTGCGCCGCGGCACGCAGGACGAAGCGCTGACACCGGACCATCTGGCCGAGTTGCAGGCCACGGCCGCCGCGCTGAACGACGACGGCCTGCGCGTGGTCGCGGTGGCGGTCAAGGCGCTGGACGGCCAGCGACAGGCCTTCCATGCCGACGACGAGACCGACCTGACGCTGGTCGGCTTCATCGCGTTCCTCGATCCGCCCAAAGAAACGACCGCGCCGGCGCTGAGCGCGCTGGCGTCGCACGGCGTCGCGGTGAAGGTGCTGACCGGCGACAACGAACGCGTGACGCTCAAGGTCTGCCACGAGGTCGGCATGGCGGTCCGCGGCGTGCTGCTGGGCAGCGAACTGCAGGCGATGGACGACGCGACGCTGGCGCGTGAGGTCGATCGCTGCAACGTGTTCGCCAAGCTGGCGCCCCAGCACAAGGAGCGCATCGTCGCGGCGCTGCGCGCGGGCGGCCACGTCGTGGGCTTCATGGGCGACGGCATCAACGACGCCCCGGCGCTGCACGCGGCCGACATCGGCATCTCGGTCGATACCGCGGTGGACATCGCCAAGGAGGTGGCCGATCTGATCCTGCTGGAGAAGAGCCTGCTGGTGCTGGACGAGGGCGTGGTCGAAGGCCGCCGCACCTTCGCCAACATGCTCAAGTACATCAAGATGACCGCCAGCAGCAATTTCGGCAACGTGCTGAGCGTGCTGGTGGCCAGCGCGGCACTGCCGTTCCTGCCGATGCTGCCGATGCACCTGCTGGTGCAGAACCTCCTGTACGACTTCAGCCAGACGCCGATTCCGTTCGACCGCGTCGACGACGATCTGCTGGCCAGGCCGATGCGCTGGGACCCGGCCGGCATCGGCCGCTTCATGCTGTTCTTCGGTCCCTTGAGCTCGGTGTTCGACCTGGCCACCTTCGCGCTGATGTGGTGGGGCTTCGGTGCCCAGACCGTGGCGCAGCAGACGCTGTTCCAGAGCGGCTGGTTCATCGAGGGCCTGCTGACGCAGACGCTGGTCGTGCACCTGATCCGCACGCCCAGGATCCCGTTCCTGCAGAGCCGGGCCTCGGCCGGCCTGATGGCCACCGGCGCGGCGGTGGCCGCGCTGGGCCTGTGGCTGCCGATGGGCCCGCTGGCGCCGTGGCTGAAACTGCAAGCGCTGCCGCCCGCCTACTTCGCGGTGCTGCCGCTGATCCTGCTGGCCTACATGGCCCTGGTGCAGGGCATGAAGGGCGTCTGGCGGCGGCGCTGGGGCTGGCAGTGAAGGCGCCGTTCAGCGCCTTGCCGAATACACCGCCCGGCCGGTCGTCGCGAGCACCTGCTGCCGCTCCTCGGGGGTGAGCCCGCGGCTGGCCGCCAGCGCATCGCCCACCATCTCCGCATACGGGAGCATCGTGTTGCCCATGTCGGAGCCCCACATCGCGTGGTCCGCGCCGAAGCGCCTGACCAGCGCGGTGACGAAGGCCTGCATGCGGTCCGGATCCGACTTGAGGCGTTCGAAGTTCTCGGTGGTGAACTTCAGGTAGACGTTGCGGTGCGTGGCCAGCGCGGCATAGGCGTCGTCGAAGCCGGCGTTCGGCGAGGCGTCGGTGGCCGGCCAGGCGCAGTGGTCCAGCACGACCTTCGCCTTCGGGAACCGGTCGGCCAGGCGCCCGATGTCGGCGAGGAACCCCGGGTCGGGGCTGCGCGGGTAGGGCATCAACTCGACCACCAGGCCCTGGTCGTTCGCGACCTGCCACAGGCGCAGCATGCTCGGCGTGGTCAACCAGGGGGAACTGCCGTCCGGCGCCCGGTTGCCGATCTTGCGGAAGCCGGCGACACGCTGGTCCTTCGCCAGTCGGGCCAGCGTCTCGGCCGCGTCCGGGCTCGCCGGATCGACGATCACCACCGGCGTGACGGCCGCCGGGTGGTCCTGCGCGACCGACAGCAGGTACTGGTTGTCGCTTTCGTAGGCCGCGCCATATTGAATCCCGATCCCGGCCTCGACGCCGTGGTCCCGCCACTCGCGCAAGACGTGAGCGCCGTCATTGGGTTGGGTCCGCGCGCGTGCTTCCATCGTCGCCTGGCCCATGTAGGCGTGCGCTGCATGGAGCGGGAACCTCGCGACATCGCTGCTGTAGAAATGGACCTGGGTGTCGAACAGCGCGAAGCCGGGGTCTTGCGCCCGGGCGGCGGGTGCGAGGGCGAGCGTCAGGCTGCCCGCCAGGCACAGCGCGGCGGTGATCTTGGAACGGGTCATGTCGGTTCATCTCCGTGTCGGGGTCGGGGTCGGGTCGGCGCGGTCCGCGCTCAGGCCATCTGGCTGCCCCGGGTCGGCGTCAACAGGGCGCCGACGAGGTAGGCCACGGCCAGCAGCGCGGTGGCCAGCTGCAATGAGAACGAGAGGTCGGACGCCACCGCCGTGAACAGCGACACCAGCACCGGCATCGATCCGCCCAGCGCGAAGCCGATGTTCCAGGACAGCGAGGTCCCGCTGGCGCGCAGCGCGGTCGGGAAGCGCTCGTTCAGGACGATCAGCAGCGGCGCATAGCAGAACGTGCCCACGCCGCTGAGCAGCACCGCATACAGGCCGATGGCCGACAGGCTCCTGGCGTCCGCCAGGCCGCGGTACAGCAGCGGCTGGGCCAGCAGCGACACCAGGCCGTAGATCAGCATCGCCCGCCGCCGGCCGATCAGGTCGGTCAGGTGGCCGGCGGTGACGGACGAGGCCATCACCGCGAGCGCCGACAGGCTCAGGATCAGCCCCAGGTCGGTCGGCTTGACGTGGTTGACCAGCTTCATGAAGGTCGGCAGATAGCCCGAGGTCAGGTACGACAGCCCACCGCCCGCCGTCGTCAGCAGGATGCCGAGCAGCACCGCGGGCACGAAGGCCTTGAGGCTCGGCGCCGCCGCCGCGGGCGCCGCGCGGGCGGCCCCCGACGCCGTGTGCTGCTGCAGTGCCAGCCACATCGGCGATTCCTGCAGGCGGGTGAAGACGAACAGGCCCAGCAGCGAACTGAACAGGCCGGTGAAGAACATCACGCGCCAGCCCCAGACCTCGAACTGCGGCCCGGGGAACAGCGCGCCGACCGCCAGGAACGCCAGCGAGGCGAGCAGCTTGCCGACCCCGGACCCTCCGCCCGAGATGATGCCGGAGGCCAGGCCGCGCCGGTGCGGGGCGATTGATTCGGTGCCCAGCGTGTGGGTGGACGCGACCATGCCTCCCATGAACACGCCTTGCACCAGGCGAAGGCTCAGGAAGAGCACGGTGGCCAGCGGCCCCAGGGTCTGGACCGTCGGCAGGGCGCCCATCAACCCGGTCGACAGCCCGACCCCGGTCGCGGCCACGACCATCGCGCGCTTGCGCCCGTGCCGGTCGGCGTAGGCACCGAACAGGTAGCCGCCCAGCGGCCGCATCAGCAAGGTCGCGGTGAACGCGCCGTAGACCCCCGCCAGCGACAGCATCTGCTGGCCGGACGGGAAGAACACCTTCGCCAGGATGGGGGCGACATAGAGCAGGATGAACAGGTCGAACAGATCGAAGGCCCAGCCGAGACTGGAGAAGGCGACGGCCGCCACGATCTGGCGCTGCGTCAAGGTCGGCGGTGGGGCGTGCGGTGCCGGAGGCGTCAAGGCAATCCCTTTCGAGGGCGGGCGTGGAAACGGGTGCGCCCGGGCCGCAAGCCCGGGGCCTGCTCGCGGCAGTCAGTCGATGCGAATGCCGTCTTCCCGGACGACCTTCTCGTAGTTCGCGCGGTCGGACAGGATCAACTGGCGGAACTGCTCGGCCGTGCCGGGTTCGACATCGCCGCCGGCATCGGTCAGGCGCTGCCGGATCGAGGGCTTGGCCAGGGCCTGCCGGGTCAGCGCGTTGAGGTGCTCGACGACCGACTTGGGCGTCGCGGCCGGCGCGACCAGGCCGTACCAGACCGACGCCTCGAACTGAGGAAAGCCCGATTCGGCGACCGTCGGCGTGTTCGGCAGCGCCGGCGACCGCGCCTTGCCCATCACCGCCAGCACGCGCAACTTGCCGCTGCGCGCCAGCGGCAGCACCTCCAGCTCGTTCACCGCCACGCAATCCACCTGACCGCCGAGGGTGTCGGAGATGGCCGGCGCACCGCCCTTGTACGGGATGTGCAGCATCTTGACGTGGGCCGCGTGCTCGAACATCGCCATCGCCAGATGCGGCGTCGAGCCGTTGCCGGGGGTGGCGAAGCTCAGCCGGCCCGGCCGCTCGCCGGCCGCCTTGACCAGGTCGGCCAGCGTCTTCAGCGGCGAGTTGGCGTTGGTGGCGATGACGACCGGGATGCGGCCGATCAGCGCCACCGGCGCGATGTCCTTGGCGGCGTCGAACGGCGCCGGCTGGTAGAGCGAGCTGTTGGCGGACAGCGCGTTGGCGCTCATCAGCAAGGTGTTGCCGTCGGGCTTGCTGTCGATCAGCGCCTTGACCGCGATGTTGGTCCCGGCGCCGGGCCGGTTCTCGACGACCAGCGGCTGCTTCAGCGAGCCTGCCAGCTCCTGGCCGACGATGCGCGCCATCGCATCCACCGCGCCGCCGGCCGAATAGCCGACGAAGATCTTGAGCGGCGGCGCGCCCTCGGCGTGGCCGGCGAGCGGCAGGCAGGCTGCTGCGAACGCGAGCAGGGCGCAAAGCAAACGGGGGGATGTCATGAAGTCCAGTCTCCTGATGTTGATGACCACGATGTCGACACGAACGACTCACTCCATCGCCATCGCCTCCGGCCGCATCGCCGCTCCCCGCGGGTCGCGCATGCGGCGCAGGAAGGACAGCGACTGGAAGACGACGAGCAGCACGCACAGCCCGATGAACCAGGCGCTGATCGGGTGCGTGACGAAGACGGTCAGGTCGCCGTGCGACAACAGCAGCGCACGGCGGAAGTTCTCTTCCAGCATCGGCCCCAGCACGAAGCCGAGCACGATCGGCGAGACCGGGAAGTCCAGGATCAGGAAGACCGCCCCGAGCACGCCGAACAGCGCCACCTCGCCGACGTCGAACAGGCTGTTCTTGGTGCTGTAGACGCCGATGCAGGTGAAGAAGATCGCCGCCGGGTAGAGCAGGCGGTAGGGCACCTGCAGCAGGCGCACCCAGACGCCGATCATCGGCACGTTCAGCAGCAGCAACAGCAGGTTGCCGATCCAGAAGCTGGCCACCAGGCCCCAGAAGATGTCGCGGTGTTCGGTGATCAGCTGCGGCCCCGGCTGGATGCCCTTGATGATCAGCGCGCCCAGCAGCAAGGCCATCACCGCATCGCCCGGGATGCCCAGCGACAGCGTCGGGATGAAGTCCACTTGGGTCTTGGCGTGCGAGGCGGCCTCCGGTGCCGCCACGCCTTCGATCGCTCCTTGGCCGAAGCGCTCCGGGGTACGGGACAGCTTGCGTTCGAGCGCGTAGGCCAGGAAGGTCGTGATGGTCGGGCCGGTGCCGGGCAGGGCCCCGAACGCCGTGCCCACCAGCGTGCCGCGCAGCATCGGAAAGAAGGCCTGCGTCAGCTCGGAGCGGGTCGGCCGCATGTCGCGCATCGACATCCTGGCCTGGCGCGGCTTGACGACCGATCGGTTCACGCTCACGAGGAAGTCGGCGATCGCGAACAGGCCCATGCAGAGGGCGCCCAGCTCGACGCCGTCCGACAGATCGGCCAGCCCGAACGAAAAGCGCGTCGTGCCGCTGGTCACGTCGGTGCCCACCACGCCGCACATCAGGCCGAACAGCGTCATCGCCACTCCCTTGAGCGGCGAGCCGCGCGACAGGGTGGCCCCGGCGAGCAGGCCCAGCAGCATGATGGCGCAGATCTCGGTCGGGCCGAACTTGAACGCGACCTGCACCAGCAGCGGCGAGAGGAAGATCATCACCACGATGCCGACCGAGGCGGCGAAGAACGACGACAGCATCGTCACGCCCAGCGCGGCGCCGCCGCGCCCGGCCTGCGTCATCGGGTAGCCGTCCAGGCAGGTGACCGCGTGCGGCGGGTGGCTGGGCAGGTTGAGCAGGATCGCGCCGATCGCCCCGCCGTATTGCGAGCCGTAGAAGATGCCGGCCAACATCAGCATGGCCGGCACCGGTGCCATCACGTAGGTCAGCGGCAGCAGCATCGAGATCGTCGTCAACGCCCCGAGTCCCGGCAGCACGCCGATCAGGTTGCCGAGCAGCACGCCGAACACCGACCACATCAGGTGGGTCGGCTGCAGCGCGACGCCGAAACCGTACCAGAGGTCCAACAGGCTTTGCGACATCGCATCAGCCCCACTGGAAGGCGTCGAACTGCAGCTTCAGTCCCACGCCGAAGATCAGGTAGCCCGCCACGACCAGGGCTGCCGCCAGCATCGCGGCATCGCGCCACCCGTTCTGCCGATCGCCCAGCGCCGACAGGAAGACGCAGGCAAACGTGGCCGGCACCAGGCCGCCGTAGGTCCCGAACAGCACGAAGGCGGCGAGGCCGCCCAGGATGCAGGCAGCCGCCCGCAGATCGACGCTGCCGTGCGACCGGGGGGGCCGGGCCGGCGCGGGCTGCCCGGCCTGCGCGCCGAGGCCGATCAGCAGCCCGACCGCGATCATCAGCCCGCCGAGGACGACGGGCACGAAGCCCGCCCCCATGTGCTGCAGCGAGCCGACGCGATAGCCGCGGCCGGCGATGGCAGCGGCCACGCCCATCGCGATGAGCAGGGCGGCCGCGGCGTGGTCCTTGCTCCTGAAGCGAGGGGGGATCATCGGATGCTCCAATCGGTGCGTCGCGCCAGTCATGCCGACGGACCTCGGCGGGGCGGCGCGCGCTGAGGGCGACTGTAGGCAGATTCGCGTGCCGTGCCGTGTGGGAGTTACGTACTCACTCGTCGCGCAAGCGGTTGGCCAGATCCACCGCCGACTTCACCTGCATCTTGTCGAACACCCGCGCGCGATGCACCTCGACGGTCCGCACGCTGATGTCGAGCACCTTGGCGATGAGCTTGTTCGGGCGTCCCTCGACGATGCAGTGCATGATCTCGCGCTCGCGCTCGGTCAGCTCGGCGATCTGGCGCTTCAGGCGCACGCGCGCCTGCCGACGCGTCAGGGCCTCGGCACTGACGGCCAGCGCCTGCTCGATCCGGTCGACCAGCAGGTTGTTCGAAAACGGCTTCTCGACGAAATCGAACGCGCCGCGCTTGACCGCCGCGACGGCGGTAGGCACGTCGCCATGGCCGGTCAGGAAGATGACCGGCAGCAAGTTCCCCAGCCCCAGGCCCGCGAGCTGCTCGAACAGCGCGATGCCGCTGGTGCCCGGCATGCGGATGTCGAGCAGCAGGCACGCCGGCGACGACGGCCATGCGTCGGGCTCGGCCGCCGCGCGGGTCAGCATGGCCAGAAAGGCGTCGGCGCTGGCGTAGCCCTCGGACAGCAGGCGGCGCGATCGCAGCAGCCAGGCCAGTGCGTCGCGCACCACGTCCTCGTCGTCGACCAGAAACACCATCGGCGGGCCGAATGCGCCGGGCGGCGAAGCGGCCCAGGTCGTGTGATCCATGCGAAAAGGGCTCCGGAGGGGCTGTGTCAGGGGCTCACCTGCGCCGGGGCGCTCGGCAGGGTGAAGCGGAATCGCGCGCCGGCCGGGGCGCCGCAGGCATCGTGGAGGTTCTCGAAATCGAGCGCGCCGCCGTGCTGCTCGATCACGGTGCGGCACAGGTTCAGGCCCAGGCCCATGCCTTCCGCGCGGGTGGTGAAGAACGGCGTGAAGAGCTGGGCCGCGACGGCCTCGGCGACGCCGGGTCCGTTGTCGGCCACCGAGACGCTGACCTGCCGGGGACCGTGCTGGCGCACCTCGATCGTGAGCTCGGGGTCGCGGACCGGCCGCTCGCCGTCCATGGCCTGGATGCCGTTGCGCGTGAGGTTGAGCAAGACCTGTTCGACCATGGTCCGGTCGCAGAGCACCGAGGGCGCCGGCGTGTCGATCCGGACCTGGATGCGGGCCCCGCTGCGCCGCGCCTGCAGGCGGACCAGCGGCAGGATCGAATCGATCAGGCGGTCCGTCCGGATCGCTTCGCGCACATGCTCGCGCCGCCGCACGAAATCGTGGACGCTCTTGATGATGCGGCCCGCGCGCTCGGCCTGTTCCGCGATGCGCTGCATCGCCTGCGTCAGCAGTTCGCGGCCTTCGCTGTCCGGAGGGGCATCGGCCATCAGGTTGATCGAGCCGGTGGCGTAGCTGGCGATGGCCGACAGCGGCTGGTTGAGCTCGTGGCTCAGCAGCGATGCCATCTCGCCGATCGTCGCCAGCCGGGCGGTGGCCTGCAGGCGCTCCTGCTGCTGGCGCGACACCTCCTCGACCTTTCGTTGCGCGCTCAAGTCGAGCACCGTGCCCATCCAGCCGGTCTGCTGGCCGCTGCCGTCGAGCAAGGTGGCCTCGAAGACCATGACCGGAAAGCGCTCGCCCGATTTGCGGACGAAGGTCGCTTCGTGTCCGGGGTTGCCGCCGCCCTCGCCCGGCGCCGCCATCGCCTCGGCACCTGGCGGGCGGCGGGCGCCCTGCCGATCGGCAGGCCAGTAGAGGTCCTCCGACTGGCCGATCAGTTCGGCGGCCTCGAAGCCGACCATGTCGCAGAGCGCGTTGTTCACGTAGGTGATGCGCCCCGCCATGTCGCAGGCGCGCAGGCCGGTGACGACCGAGTTCTCCATGGCCTTGCGAAAGGCCAGCGATTCGGCCAGCGCCGATTCCGCACGGGCTCTCTTGCGCACGTCGCGGGCCAGCACGATCACGACGCCGAACAGCAGCATCGACAACCCGAGCACCAGGCCGGTGGCGAGGTTGGGGATCAGGTCGGGTCGCCCGGCCACGCTGTCCACGTGCAGCTGCAGGCTGTGCCCCGGCGCGTCGACGACCCGGTCGGCGACGAAGACGCCCGCGCCCCGCGTCGGCCCGCTGCGCGCCAGGCGCGTTCCGTCGCCTTCGACGAAGGAGAGTTCGTGGTTGCGGGCCAGCTCCGGGCTTTCGACGCTGTCGAGCAGCGATGCCAGCGTGACCGTGGCGACGACGAAGCCTTCCGCGCGGTCGCCCGTCGTCACCGGCGTGCACACGTCGATGACTTCGCCACCCAGCCCGCCGGGCAGCGGCACGAAATAGGACTGCGAGTAAACCGGAGCATGGGCACGGCGCGCCGCCGCACAGGCCGCGTCGGTCTCGAAGTCGAGCTGATCGCGCGCCAGCGCGGAGAACAAGGGTTCGCGCAAGGAACTGTCGACGGCGGCCGTGATCCGCAATGCCGGGTCGCGCCGTTCGATGCGCGTCAGCTCGCGCTGCGACAGCATCAGGGTCGTCACGTCCGAGCGCCAGTCGGCGTCGGCAATCGCGGCATTGGCCAGCCCGTCGACGCGCCGGGCGTCGGCCGAGAGGCGGTGTCTCAGCTCGGCCGCCACGCTGGTGGCGACCGCATCGACGCGCTCCTGCGCGCGCGATGCCTCAAAATTCATCGTCAGCCACACCAGCAGGCTCTGCGCGATGGCCAGCAGGCCGATCAGCGCGGCCCACCACGCCAGGCGCCGCCGCGACGATCGCGCGGACACCGGGGGTTCGTGAGGCGCGGCAGCGGACATGGTGGCGGGCGGGGTGCGCAAAGTATCGCGGCAGCGATGGCGGGCCGGCGCTACGTGGTAACGCGTAGGTCGCTCAGGTCGTGGCCTGCTCCGCAGGCCACGGGCAGGCGTTCAGGCCAGGGCGTCCAGCACGCGCAGGATCTGCCGTCCGTAGGCTTCCAGCTTCTTCGTGCCGACGCCGCTGACGCCGGCCAGCGCGTCCAGCGTGTCGGGCGCATCGGCCGCCATCTGGGCCAGCGTGGCGTCGTTGAACACGATGTAGGCCGGCAGGTTGTGCTCCTTGGCCACCTCGCTGCGCCAGGCTTTCAGGGCCGCGAAGCGGGCCTGCGCGGCGCTGTCCAGCGTGGCCGCGGCGGCCGGCACACGGGGGCTGCCGCTACCGCTGCCGCGGCGTGCACCTCGGCTGCGCGCCACGGCCTCGCGCGGCTCGCGCAGCTCGATCGTGGATTCGCCGCGCAGCACGGCGCGGGCGCTGTCGGCCAGGGCCAGCGTGTTGTACTCGCCTTCGCTCACCACATGGCCCAGTGCGATCAGCTGGCGCAGCACGCCGCGCCACTGCTGTTCGCTCAGGTCGCGGCCGATGCCGAAGGTCGACAGGCTTTCGTGGCCGCGCTGGCGGGTCTTGTCGGTGGAGGTGCCGCGCAGCACGTCGATCAGGTGGCCGGCACCGAAGCCGAAGCCCGAGTGCTGGTGGCAGCGGTAGATGCACGACAGCAGCTTGCGCGCCGCTTCGGTCGCGTCCCAGCGCGCCGGCGGCTGCAGGCAGTTGTCGCAATTGCCGCAGGGGTGGCTCGCCTCGCCGAAGTAGTTCAGCAGGCGCACCCGCCGGCAATCCAGGCTTTCGCACATCGCCAGCAGGGCGTCGAGCTTGCCCCGCTGCAGGCGCTTGAAGTCGTCGCCGGCGGTGCTCTCGTCGATCATGCGGCGCTGGTTCACCACGTCGGCCAGGCCGTAGGTCATCCAGGCGTCGGCGGCCTCGCCGTCACGGCCGGCGCGGCCCGTCTCCTGGTAATAGCCTTCGATGTTCTTGGGCAGGTCCAGGTGCGCCACGAAGCGCACGTCGGGCTTGTCGATGCCCATGCCGAAGGCGACGGTGGCCACCATCACGATCGCATCCTCGCGCAGGAAGCGGTCCTGGTGGCGCCGGCGCACGTCGGCGTCCAGGCCGGCGTGGTACGGCAGGGCGGCGATGCCTTCGGCGCTGAGCCAGGCGGCGGTGTCGTCCACCTTCTTGCGGCTCTGGCAGTAGACGATGCCGGCCTCGCCCTCGTGCTCGTCGCGGATGAAGCGCAACAGCTGGGTGCGCGGGTTGTCCTTCTCGACCACCCGGTAGCGGATGTTGGGCCGGTCGAAGCTGCTGATGAACGGCCGGGCGTTCTCCAGCGCCAGCCGGTGCACGATGTCGGCCCGGGTGTGTTCGTCGGCGGTGGCCGTCAGCGCGATGCGCGGCACGCCGGGGTAGCGGTCGGCGAGCACGCCGAGTTGCAGGTAATCCTCGCGGAAATCGTGGCCCCACTGGCTCACGCAATGGGCTTCGTCGATGGCGAACAGGCTGAGCCTGGCCCGCTCGTGCAGCGAGTCGAGCATCGCCAGAAAGCGCGGATGGGTGATGCGTTCGGGCGCCGCGTACAGCAGCACGAGGCGCCCCGACATCAGTTCGCGCTCGACGTTTTGCACGCCGGCCAGATCGAGCGAGGAATTCAGGAACGCGGCATGCACGCCGGCCTCTTCGAGGGCGCCGACCTGGTCGTGCATCAGCGCGATCAGCGGGCTGACCACCACCGTCACGCCCTTGCCGGCGCGGTGGCGGGCGATCGCCGGCACCTGGTAGCACAGGCTTTTGCCGGCCCCGGTGGGCATCAGCACCAGCGCATCGCCGCCAGCGGTCACCTGGGCCACCACCTCGGCCTGCTGGCCACGGAACGCGGCGTAGCCGAAGACCTCGTGCAGGACCGTGGTGAGCTCGGTGGGCGAGGGTGCGGAGTCGGACATCGCCCGCGATGGTACCCGGCCGCCCCGGGCGCCTGGAGCTATGCTGGCACTCCAGCCTGAAGGAAGACCATGCCGACGAATGCCGACCACCTGCGCCAGCGCCTGATCCGCAACCTCGATGACGCGCTGGCCGACCCCTCGCGCAGCGAGGATATCGAGCGCCCACCCCGCTACGCGTCCCATTTCGCCGCGCTCGGCCCGGGCAGCGCGGCGACGCACCTGGGTTGCGCGGTGGACGTGGTGCCGCCGGGCAAGCAGTCCTGTCCCTACCATTTCCATCATGCGCAGGAGGAGATGTTCGTGATCCTGGCCGGACAGGGCACGCTGCGGGTCGCGGGGGAGTTGCTGGCGGTGCGGACGGGCGACGTGATCTTCATCCCGCCCGGCCCGGCCTACCCGCATCACCTGCTCAACACCTCCGACGCGCCGCTGAAGTACCTGTCGATCAGCACCCAGGTCACGCCGGAGATCTGCGAGTACCCGGATTCCGGCAAGGTGTCGGCCTGGGCCCCCGGGGGCCCCGGTTTGATCCAGCGGCGGGCGAACTCGCTGGACTACTGGGATGGCGAACCCTGAGGGGACCGGCGGACGGGCTTGCGGCACAATCGGCGCTCACGCCCGGCAGTCTTCTGCGGCAACCCATCTCTCCAGGAGCGCCCATGGCCTCGGTCAACAAAGTCATCCTCATCGGCAATCTCGGCCGTGATCCCGAAGTCCGCTACACGCCCAGTGGCGCGGCGGTGTGCAACATGTCGCTGGCCACCACCCGCAACTGGAAGGACAAGAATTCCGGCGAGCGGGTCGAAGAGACCGAGTGGCACCGCGTGGTGCTCTATGACCGCCTGGCCGAGATCGCCGGCGAGTACCTGAAGAAGGGCCGCCAGGTCTACGTCGAGGGCCGCCTGAAGACCCGCAAGTGGACCGACAAGGACGGTGTCGAGAAGTACACCACCGAAATCGTCGCCACCGAGATGACCTTGCTGGGCACCCGGGACGGCATGGGCGGCGGCGGTGAGGCGATGGGCGACGACGACGGCGGCAGCCGCCCGGCGCCGTCGCGTCCGGCGCCGGCACCCCGCGCTCCGGCGCCGCGGCCGGCACCGAAGTCGGCCACCGGCTTCGACGACATGGACGACGACATTCCGTTCTGAACGTCCCTGGCGCCGGGCCTGCCCGGCGCCGACCGATCTGAAAGCAGCAAGGGCCGCCGGCAACAAATGCCGGCGGCCCTTGTCATTGGCGGGCCGTGTCGGCCAGCGGCTCAGCGTTCAGCCACCGGCGCGGGCGTGTTGGCGGCGGCGCCGTCCTTGGCCAGCGGGCGGTACTGCATGTAGGCCAGCGAGTCGAACGGGTTCAACTCGCCCGAGCGCCGGGCCGCGTCAAGCTCGGCACGCACCTGCTGGCGCGTCGGGCTGCCGGCGATCGGAGTGCCGGTGGTCGTGGCGGCGACCTGGCTCTTGCCTTGGTGCACCAGGGCCAGGATGGCCGAGACCGGGTGGGCTTGGGCGGCCGGCTGCATGTAGGCCAGCGAGTCGAAGCTGTTGATCTCGTGGTTGCGGCGCGCGGCCTCCAGTTCGGCCCGCACCTGGGCGCGGCTGAGGGTCGAGACGGCGGCGGGTTGCGACTGAGATTGGGCGTCGTAGTTCCACTCGATCGAAGTCGACTGGGCCCAGGCACCGGCGCCGATCAGGGACAGCACCAGAGCAGACGCGATGTGGGTGAGGGGGCGGTTCATGGCAATTCCTTTGGATTCAAGAGTTCACAACATCCGGGCATGGCGGTGAGCGTTTACTTTCTCGCTTCGTCTTGTCCAGCCTCGGTGAGTCGTTTCATCAGGTTCGGCTCATCGATGGGCTCAACTGTAGAGATTGACGACAAAGGAATAAACTACAGGCGTTGTCATTGACCATTCCTGAAAGTTAAACAATCATGGATTCCCTTCGCGCCATGCGGGTGTTCACCCGGGTCATCGACGAGGGCAGCTTCGCGGCGGCGGCGCGGGCCCTGGACTTGGCTCCGGCCGTGGTGACGCGGTTGGTGGCCGAGTTGGAGGCCCACCTGGGCGCGCGCCTGCTCAACCGGACCACCCGGACCATGGCGTTGACCGAGGTCGGCGAGAACTACCTGCAGCGGGTGCGGCGCATCCTGGCCGATCTCGACGAGGCCGAGGCGATCGCCGATGCGGCGGTCTCCGAGGTCCGCGGCCACCTGCGGCTGCTGACGCCGCCGGCGGTGGCGGTGCATCAGCTGGCCAAGCACCTGCCGCGCTTCCACGCGATGTATCCGCAGGTGACGCTGGAAATCGCCGCGATGGGCCAGACCGCGTCAGTCGACGAGAACTTCGATCTGACCCTGCTGCAGGTGTCGCAGCCGCTGGACGGCCATTTCGTCGCGCGCCGGCTGGCGCGCAGCGAGGTGATCGTCTGCGCTGCGCCCGAGTACCTGGACCGGCGCGGCCGGCCTGCGCATCCGAGCGATCTGGCGCAGCACGACGTGCTGATTCCGCCGCGCACCGAGGTGCAGCGCGGCATCACGTTTCACCGCGGCGCGGGCGGGCGGGACGGCGAGGGCGACGGCGAGACCTTTTCCACGGTGCCGCGGCGCGGCCTGCTCGCGACGCTCAACGTCGATCTGAACTACGCGGCCGCGCTGGCCGGCCTGGGCGTCGCCGGACTGCCGTCGCTGGTGATCGAAGACGCGCTGATGGAGCACGCGCTGGAGCGGGTGCTGCCCGAATGGCGGCTGTTCAGCACCACGCTATGGGCCTGCATGCCGACCCGGCAGCACGTGCCGGCGCGGACCCGCGCGATGCTCGATTTCCTGGTGCAGGTCTTCGGCGGCGAGGATCGTGACCCGTGGTTGACGGCCGCCGGCTGCGAAACGCGCCAAGGGGCTCCGACCCCTGCCGCATGCCCTGCCGCGCCAAAGACCTGAGCGGACGCGGACGGGGCGTCAGAAGGTGTAGCCGACCGCGAGCTTGGCGTCCTGCAGCGGCTCCAGCAGCGACAGCAGGGGTTTGAGCGGGCCGTAGCGCAGCGCCACCTTGGTGGCGTAGCTGAAGAAGCGCGGCAGGTCGGTGCTGTACCTGGGCTTGCCGTCGCGGTGCTTCAGGCGGCAGAAGATGCCCAGCACCTTGAGGTGGCGCTGCAGTCCCATCCACTCGAGCTGGCGCCAGAACTCGCCGAAATCCTCGTCCACGGGCAGACCGGCGCTGCGCGCGGCGCTCCAGTAGCGCACCGCCCAGTCGAGCTCGCGCTCCTCGTCCCAGGAGATGAAGGCGTCGCGCAGCATCGAGGCCACGTCATAGCTGATCGGGCCGCGCACGGCATCCTGGAAGTCGAGGATGCCGGGATTCGGCTCCGCCACCATCAAGTTGCGCGGCATCCAGTCGCGGTGCACGGCCACGGTGGGTTGTGCCAGCGCGCTGTTCACCAGGGCATCGCAGACGCGTTGCCACGACTGCTGCTGGGCCGGCGTCCAGGTGATGCCGAATTCGCGCTGCACGCACCACTCGGGAAACAAGGCCAGTTCAAGGCGCAGCAATCGGTCGTCGTAGGGCGGCAAGGTGTCGGCGGCAACGCGCTGCTGCCACTGGACCAGCGCCCGGATGGCGTCGCGCATCAGCGCGTCGGCACGGGCGCCGCCGTCTTGCTGCAAGGCGTCCAGGTAGAGCGTGCTGCCCAGGTCGCTCAACAGCACGAAGCCCTGCTCGACATCGGCAGCCAGGATCTCGGGCGCATGCAGGCCGGCCTGGGCGATCAGGCCGGCGACATGGATGAACGGGCGAACATCCTCGGTGGGCGGCGGCGCATCCATCACGATCCGGGAGCCGCCTCGGGCATCCGCGATACGCAGGTAGCGGCGGAAACTGGCATCGGCCGAGGCTGGCGCCAAGCTGTCGATCCGCAGCGCGTGCGTGCGGGCCAGCGGGGCCAGCCACTGCTCGAAGGCAGTGCGACGGGACTCATCGGGCCACTCGATCCGGGCGGGGGAGGCTGGCAGGCTGGCGGTCATTCGGTTCGGGACCCTCGTGGATAATCCCATTCTACTGACGCCCTTTTTCTGCGCCGCTGCTGGCAGCGCGCAAGCCACCTCGCGTGTTGCTGCCGACCGAACCCCTGACCTCCCCTGACCGCCGCTACGACATCCGCTGGGCGGCGTTGATCGGGGCCGCGCTGCTGTCGGGCGGGGTGCTGGCGCAGCCGGCGGCCACCCCGGTCGATGCGCGCCAGGCGCCGGTGATCCTGACGGCGGACCGGATCCGTTCGGTGATCGATCAAAGCGCGACGGCCGAGGGCGAGGTGGAGTTGCGCCAGGCCGGGCTGACCCTGACGGCCGACACGCTGGTGCTCGACCAGGTCAGCCGCACGGCCTCGGTGCACGGCCACGTCCGGCTGGATCAGGACGGCAACCGCTTCAGCGGCACCCAGGCCCAGGTGCAACTGGACACCCGGGAGGGCAGCGTGCTGGCCGCGACGTATTTTCTGGCCCGCACCGGTGCCGGAGGGCGGGCGGCGCGGATCGATTTCACCGGCACCCGGCGCGTGTCCGCCTTGAACGCCAACTACAGCAGTTGCCCGGTGGATGCCAATGGCCAGCAGGACTGGGTGCTCAGCGCCGACCGCCTGGACCTCGATTTCGAGCACAACGACGGTCATGCCCGGGGCGCCGTGCTGCATTTTCTGGGCGTGCCCATCCTGGCCGGTCCGGGCCTGAGTTTTCCTGCCACCGGGGAACGGCGCAGCGGCTGGTTGCCGCCGTCGATCAGCACCGACAGCCGCAGCGGCTTCGGACTGGAAGTGCCGTGGTACTGGAACCTGGCACCCAACTACGACCTGACGCTGACGCCGGGCATCCTGACTCGCCGCGGCGCGTCGCTGGGCACCGAATTCCGCTATCTGCTTGCGAGCCAGCAAGGCGGGCTGCAGACGCACTGGATGCCCTGGGACAGTTCGGTCGGACGCCAGCGCTACGCACTGGTCCTGACCCAGGACGGCCGGCCGGCGCCCGGCTGGGCCTACAGCACCGATGTGCAGGCCGCCTCCGACAACAATTACTGGAAGGACTTCTCGGGCGTGCTGCCCAGCCTGACGCCGCGGCTGCTGCAGCAGGACGCGCGCGCCTCGTACCGCTGGCAGACCGGCGTGTCGCGGTGGCGGGCCTATGCCCGTGTCGAGGGCTGGCAGGTGATGCAGGACGACACGGCGCTGATCCTTCCGCCGTACCAGCGTCTGCCGCAACTGGGGCTCAGCGCGAGCGGCCGAGCGCCCGCCGGGCTGGTGTGGTCGATGCAGAGCGAGGTCAACCACTTTGCGCTGCGCGACCAACGGACGGCGGTCGACACCCGCGACAACGGCACGCGGGCCCATCTGCTGGGCGCGCTGACCCACCCCGGCGACATGGGCTGGGGCTGGCTGGCGCCCAGCCTGTCGTTCAATGCCGCGGCCTACGACACCGCGCAGCCGATGAGCGACGGTCGCCAGCACGCCTCGCGCACCATCCCTACGCTCAGCATCGATGGCGGCTTGCGGCTGGACCGGGACACCCGCCTGCTGGGGCGGGACGTGACCCAGACACTGATCCCGCGTCTGCATTACGTGAACACGCCGTGGCGCGATCAGGACGCGCTGCCGGCCTTTGATGCGGCGGCCTACGACTTCAACGAGATCTCGATCTACGGCAACAGCGCTTTCTCGGGGGTCGACTATGTCAACGACGCAAACCAGGTCACGATGGGCGCGACCAGCAGCTGGGCGGACCGGGCGACCGGTGCCGAGTTGATGCGCCTGGGGGTGGCGCAGCGCTACCAGTTCCGGCCGTCGCGCATCACCGCGGATCGCCTGACGGCCAACGGGCTCGCACCTGCCACCCCCGGCGCGACCAGCTCGCCGTTCTCGGACCTGATGCTGTTCGGCTCGACCACCTTGCTGCCCCATTGGCGGCTGGATGCCACCGAGGACTACAACGCCGCGGCCGGCCGGACCGAAGGCGCGCTGATGGCCGTGCACTGGCAGCCCGGCCCGTTCCGGACCTTGTCGGCCACCTACCGCTACACCCGGGGCGTCAACGAGCAGGTGGAACTGGGTTGGCAGTGGCCGGTCTATCGCGGCAGGCCGAGCGACGGATCGACCTGCAACGGGACCTTGTACGGCGTGGGACGCGTCAACTACAGCATGATGGACAGCCGCATCACCGACGCCATCGCCGGACTCGAATACGACGCGGGCTGCTGGATCGGCCGGCTGGTGGCGCAACGCCAGTCCACCGGCGCGTCCGAGGCGACGACGCGTCTGATGATCCAGCTGGAACTGGTGGGCCTGTCCCGGCTGGGTTCCAATCCGCTCAAGGTCCTGAAGGACAATATCCCCGGCTACCAGATGTTGCGCGACGACGGCGCACCGACCGCTACCCCCACCGCACCATGACCTCATCTTTCTACCGTCCCCTGCGCCGCCTGGCCTGCCTGCTGTCGCTGGCCTTGTCCTGCGGCATCGGTTTCGCCCAGCAGAAGACGCCGGCGGCACCCGCGACGCCCCGCGCGGCGGATTACATCGTGGCCGTGGTCAACAACGAGCTGGTGACCGAGTTCGAGGTCCAGCAGCGTCTGGCCCAGATCCGGGACGATGCCGGCCGAAAGAACCAGGCCTTGCCGCCGGCGGCCGAATTGCGCCACCAGGTGATCGAATCGCTGATCAACGAACGGGTGCAGGTGACGCATGCGCGCGACAGCGGCATCAAGGTCGACGATCAGGAACTGGATCGCGCGGTGATGAACATCGCGGCGATGAACAAGCTGACGGTCGACCAGCTGCGCCAGCGGCTGAAGGACGAAGGCATGGATTACACCCGCTTTCGCAACAACATCCGGGACCAGATCATGGTCGAGCGGGTGCGCGAGCGCGAGGTGCAGGCCCGCATCAAGGTCTCCGATTCCGAGGTCGAGGACTATCTCGAGAAAGAGCGCGCCAAGGCGGCCAAGGTGCCGATGCTGGACATCGCCCAGATCCTGGTGATGGTGCCGGACGGCGCCTCTGATGCCGAGGTTGCGCAGCGCCGCGCCAAGGCGATGGCGGCGCTGGCACGGGTTCAGAAGGGCGAGCCCTTCGACGCGGTGGCGCGCGAAGTCTCCGAGGACAACAACCGCCAGCGCGGCGGCGAGATCGGCCTGCGGCCGGCCGACCGCCTGCCCGACCTGTTCGTCAATGCCGTCAAGGCGCTGCCGGTGGGCGGCGTGACCCCCGACCTGGTGCGCAGCGGGGCTGGTTTCCATATCCTGAAGCTGGTGTCGCGCAGCGATGCGGGTGCGCCGACGACCATCCAGACCCATGCCCGCCACATCCTGTTGCGGCCGTCGGAACGGCTCAGCGTTGCGGAAGCCACGCAACGCCTGTCGGAATTCCGCGATCAGATCCTGGCCGGCAAGGCCACGTTCGAGCAGCTGGCGCGCAAGTATTCGGAAGACGGCAGCGCGCCCAACGGCGGCGACCTGGGCTGGGTGTCGCAGGGCGCCTTCGTACCCGAGTTCGAGCAGGCGATGAACGAACTGCCGCTGGGCGGCATCTCGCTTCCGGTGCAATCGCGCTTCGGGGTGCACCTGATCCAGGTGCTGGAGCGCCGCAGCGTACCGATCGATCCCCGCCAGCTGCGCGAACAGGCCGTCAACGCGTTGCGCGAGCAGAAGTATCCGGCCGCCTATGCCGAATGGGCGGACGAGCTGCGCTCGCGTGCGTACGTCGAGATGCGCGAGCCGCCTCAGTGAGCGCGGCCCACCACGCGCGCAAGCGCTTCGGTCAGCATTTCCTGACCGATGGCGCGATCATCGACGCGATCATCCGCGCCATCCAGCCCAAGGCCGGCCAGGCGCTGGTCGAAATCGGTCCCGGGCTGGGCGCGCTGACCCAGCCGCTGGTCGAACGCTGCGGTCGCCTGACGGTGATCGAGCTCGACCGCGATCTGGCCGCGCGGCTGCGGCAGCGGCCCGATCTGAACGTGATCGAGTCCGATGTGCTGATGGTGGATTTCGCGGCGCTGAGTGCGACCCTGGGGGCGAAGCTCCGTGTGGTGGGCAACCTGCCCTACAACATTTCCACCCCGATCCTGTTTCATCTGCTCGGACAGGCGCAGCACATCGAAGACCAGCATTTCATGCTGCAAAAGGAAGTGGTCGACCGGATGGCCGCGGCGCCTTGCAGCAAGGCCTATGGCCGGCTGTCGGTGATGCTGCAGTGGCGCTACGACATCGAGGCCTTGATCGACGTGCCCCCCAGCTCGTTTGATCCGCCGCCCAAGGTCGATTCGGCGGTGGTGCGCATGCTGCCTTTGCCTGGGGTGGCGGCGATCGACCTCGCGCGCTTCGAATCCCTGGTGCAGGCCGCGTTCTCGCAGCGACGCAAGCTGCTGCGCCACACCCTGGGCAAATGGCTGGACGCCGAAGGGTTCCAAGGGGTCTTCGATCTGCAACGGCGCGCCGAGGAGGTGCCTGTGGCCGAGTTCGTCGCGTTGGCGCAGGCCTTGCCCGCACGCTGAGCGCCGGACCGAGGGGGCACGCCTCAGGGTCCGTGGCGCTGGTTGCCGCGATCCACCCCAGAAACGAGAAAGGCCCGCGGATGCGGGCCTTTCAGCATCAGGAACGACGCGGCACTCAGGCCGCGCTCAACCACATCGCCGTGTCGAAGGCGCTGCTCATCATCGGCATGTTCATGCCGAAGTTGGGGTTGGTGCCGTTCTTGGCACTGGCCTTGGTGGCCGGCTTTTCCGCGGGGGCCGTCTCAGCAGCCCGCTCCCATGACCCGATTTCTTGGGAGCGGGCTACTGAAAAGAATAGAAACATCTGAACGGGACCTTTCGGTCGGCCCAGAAGTCGGCGGCGTCTCGGAACACGTCGAGCAACTGCTCCCGCGATTCGCGATCGAAGCGTGGATTGTCCGGAATCTGCTCCAGCACCACCACGAAGCCCGGTTGGGCGCCCGACTTGTTGACCAGGTCGGTCATGCAGTCGTACAGCGCGTCCAGGTTCTTGCCGAAATGGGCCGGAAACAGGAACGAGGTGGCAATGCCTTCCAGCACGTCCTGCTTGGACTCGGCCTCGGTGAGGTTGGCGAAGAGAAAGTGCTGCCCAGCCTCCTGGGCTGCGCGCATCAGGTCATCGACCCGATAGGCGCGTATCGCCTGCACGATGTTGGGACGGACGGTCTGCAAGAGCATGGTCGCGTTCCTCCTGTTGTCAAAATGAAAAGTCGCAAGGTTCACAGCAGATCACTGCACGATGCGTCGGAAGCTCGCGTAGTGATCTTCGGTATAGAAACAGGCCGCAGGTTCCGTGAGCTGTCGGCCGCCACAGATGATCCGGCGCGCGCCGCGGTCTCTGGCGCCCGGGGTGCGCACGGTGTATTCGTGGTAATAACCCCGAGGCTGACGGGGCAGCAGGCGTTCGCGATTGCCGAACACCCCACCGTCTTTCTCGTAGGCGAAAGGCCCGCCGCGGCGGATCAGCTGCTCGACCCGCTGCGCCTCGGGCGGCAACTCGGCCAGGCTCACCACCCCGACGTCGGCCTGAGCGGTCGGCCGGGGTTCGCGCGCTTGCGCGCACCCAACACCGCCCAGCAAACCCAGCACCGTGAACGCCATGACGGCGAAGGTCCGTCCCGCTGCGAGCGAGGACTTTCCCACCGACGATGTCACTGTCAAAGCCACGGGTTTACCCTGAACCATCAAACTACAATCGTATCTGATTGGCGGGAAAACCACAAGTCCGCTGCTCAAAGAATGGGCAGGGAACGGTGCCGTAAGTGTTTACTGACTTGCTAATTTTTCCAGGAAAATCAACGGGCTGCGTTGGCGTCCGCGACCGTCAGGGCGGTCATGTTGACGATCCGACGCACGGTGGCCGAAGGCGTGAGGATGTGCACCGGCTTGGCCGATCCCAGCAGCACCGGCCCGATCGCAATGCCACCGCCGGCGGTCGTCTTGAGCAGGTTGTAGCTGATGTTCGCCGCGTCGATGTTGGGCAGCACCAGCAAGTTGGCTTCGCCTTTGAGCGTGCTGCGCGGCATCAATTCGGCCCGGTAGGCGGCGTCCAGCGCGGCGTCGCCGTGCATCTCGCCGTCGATTTCCAGCCAGGGCGCGGCCTGTTGCACCAGCGCCAGCGTCTGGCGCATCTTCACGGCGGAGGGCTGATCGCTGGAGCCGAAATTCGAATGTGACAGCAAGGCGGCCTTGGGCTGGATGCCGAAGCGCCGCATCTCCTCGGCGGCCATGATGGTGATTTCGGCCAGTTGCTCGGCGCTGGGGTCGTAGTTGACGTGGGTGTCGACCAGGAAGATCTGGCGGTTGGGCAGCACCAGGCCGTTCATGCAGGCAAAGGTCTTGACGCCGGGGCGGCGTCCGATGATGGCCTCGACATGGTGGAGGTGCATCGCGGTCGACCCCCAGGTGCCGCAGATCATGCCGTCGACCTCGCCCTTGTGAAGCAGCATGGTGCTGATCAGCGTCAGGCGGCGGCGCATCTCGATCTTGGCGAACTGCTCGGTCACGCCGCGCCGCTCCATCATGCGGTGGTAGGTCTGCCAGTAGTCGCGATAACGGCCATCGTCGTCGATGTTGACGATCTCGAAGTCGCGGCCCTCCTCGATGCGCAGCCCCAGCTTCTCGATGCGGGCCTCGATGACGCTGGCGCGCCCCACCAGCACCGGCCGCGCCAGGCCCTCGTCGGCGATCACCTGGACGGCGCGCAGCACGCGCCGGTCTTCGCCCTCGGCGAAGGCCACGCGGCGCGCCTTGGCGCGCTTGGCCACCGCGAAGATCGGCTTCATCAGCGTGCCCGACGCGTAGACGAAGGTCTGCAGCTTGCCGCGGTAGGCGTCCAGATCGGCGATCGGGCGGGTGGCCACGCCGCAGGCGCGGGCCGCCTCGGCCACGGCCGGCGCGATCTCCATCATCAGGCGCGGATCGAAGGGTTTGGGGATCAGGTACTCGGGGCCGAAGCTCAGCGTGGCGCCAGCGTAGGCCGAGGCCACTACGTCGTTCTGCTCTGCCTGGGCGAGTTCGGCGATGGCCCGCACTGCGGCGATTTCCATCTCGTCGGTGATGGTGCTGGCGCCGCAGTCCAGCGCGCCCCTGAAGATGTACGGGAAGCACAGGACGTTGTTGACCTGGTTCGGGTAATCGGTGCGACCGGTGGCCATGATCGCGTCGTCACGCACCGCCTTGACCTCCTCGGGCATGATCTCCGGCGTCGGATTGGCCAGCGCGAAGATCAGCGGCCTGGCGGCCATCGACGCCACCATGTCGGGCTTCAGCACGCCGCCGGCGGACAGGCCCAGGAAGATGTCTGCGCCCGCGATCGCCTCGCGCAGGCTGCGCTGCGGCGTGTCCTGCGCGAATTCGGCCTTGTCCGGGTCCATCAGTTCGGTGCGGCCCTTCCAGACCACGCCGGCCAGGTCGGTCACGAAGATGTTCTCGCGCGGCAGGCCCAGCTTGACCAGCAGGTTCAGGCAGGCCAGCGCTGCGGCGCCCGCACCGGAGGACACCAGCTTGACGTGCTTGATGTCCTTGCCCACCACCTTCAGGCCATTCAGCAGTGCGGCGCCGACGACGATCGCCGTGCCGTGCTGGTCGTCGTGGAACACCGGGATGTGCAGGCGTTCGCGCAGCTTGCGCTCGACATAGAAGCAGTCGGGAGCCTTGATGTCTTCGAGGTTGATCCCGCCGAAGGTGGGTTCCAGCGCGGCGATGACATCGACCAGCTTGTCGAGGTTGTCTTCCTTGATCTCCAGGTCGAAGACGTCGATGCCGGCAAACTTCTTGAACAGGACCGCCTTGCCCTCCATCACCGGCTTGGACGCCAGCGGACCGATGTTGCCCAGGCCCAGCACCGCGGTGCCATTGGTGACCACGGCCACCAAATTGCCGCGCGAGGTGTAGCGGAAGGCGTTGGCCGGGTCGTCGACGATTTCCTCGCAGGCCGCCGCCACGCCCGGCGAGTAGGCCAGCGCGAGGTCGCGCTGGTTGATCAGCTGCTTGGTCGCGGTGACCGCGATCTTGCCCGGGGTCGGGAACTCGTGGTACTCCAGCGCCGCCCGGCGCAGTTCGGTTTGCTTTTCTTCGGCGGTGGACATCGGCGACCTCGGTAGTTCCGGAACGGGGCAGCGATTGTAGGAGCCGGCCACTGCCCCGGTGCTCGGGCCTTGCCCCGCCGCGTCCCGAGGGCAGCGACCCCGGTGGCGCCGGCGATCTCAGTGAGGCTTCGTGGAGGCGCCCATCAACTCGGTGGCCGCGAACGTGGTGGTCGCCGTGTCTTCCGCGGTGCCGCCGACGGACCGGCCCTGGCCTGCGGGCAGATGGCTGCGCCAGTCCTGGCGAAGCCGGTCAAGCTCGGCCTCCAGCGCCTTGACGTGGCTGGCATGGGTCTTGTGGATGCCGTCGACCTGCTCGACCAACAAGGCCATCAGGTACTTCAGTTCCGAAGAGTGGGTCTGGCGCAGCTCTTCGACACGCTGGTCGTAGTCTTCCTTCAAGGCCGCGACCTCGTCGTCCTTGTCCTTCAGCAGGCGGGCGTGCTGTGCCGCGCTGGCTCGCAGCTGCGCGCTCAGGTCGAGGTTGCTTTCGCGCAGCCGCTCCAGCAGGCGCTGCTGCGGTGAATCGGTCCGGTTGGGCAATTGGCTGTTGCTGCCGAAGGACGAGTTGTCGCCGGCCATCAAGGTGGTCAGCGGAGCGAGCTTGCTGTCGGAAGGGCGCAGGTCGTGGGCCGACTTGCGGCGCGGGGCCGGCTTCCGGCGCAGCATCCACGCGCCCAGCAGCAGGCCCAGCGCCAATCCTGCTGCAGCCCCCAGCACTTGCCACAACCAGCCCGGCACGGACGAAAAGAGCACGTTCACCTCCACGATGCGCTGCGGTCGGTCCTCGAGAGAAGCCATCGACTCGCGCGCTTTTGTGATGGAACATTGTGAAGGGTGCGACCCGAAAACACCGACGGCGGCGAGGCAATTCGGCGGTAACAAAATGTGTTGTTTGTCGGCGTCCACAGATCCGGTCGTGTGTCACGTCGAGCGGCGCAGGCCGCCTCCTAGAATCCGGCCGATGCGCCGTGACTCCCCGCCCTGTGACGCCGAGCCGGCGGCCGCTTCCCTCCCGGGTTCCTTGCCGCTCCGCCCGGCCTTGACCGCGGCCGGCGTGCACCGATGGCTGGTCGTCTGCGTGCTCGGCTTCGCCTCGGGCCTGCCGCTGGCATTGACCGGCCAGGCGCTGCAGGCCTGGCTCAGCACGGCGGGCATCGACGTGGCGACGATCGGCTTCCTGAGCCTGGTGGGCCTGCCCTACACCTTCAAGTTCCTGTGGGCGCCGCTGATGGATCGCTTCGACCTGCCGTGGCTGGGGCGGCGCCGCGGCTGGCTGGCGCTGACCCAGTTGCTGCTGGCCGGTGGCTTGTGGGCGCTTGCGGCCACCCCGCCGCAAGCGTCGCTGCAGTTGTTCGCCTTGCTGGCGGTCGGGGTGGCGTTCCTGTCCGCGTCGCAGGATGTCGCGCTGGATGCCTATCGCACCGATCTGCTGCTGCCGCGGGAGCGCGGCCTGGGCTCGTCGCTCAACGTGATGGGATACCGGCTGGCGATGATTCTGTCGGGCGGCGTGGCCTTGATCTGGACCGATGCCGGCCAGGGCGGCGGCTGGACCTGGCCTCAGGTCTACCGCCTGATGGCGGGGCTGATGGCCGGTGCGGCGGCGTTCAGCGTCAGCGTCACCCCACGCCTGCCGCAGCCGCAGGTGCGCGCCGCACCCGCTTCGCGCGAGGTGCTGGGCTTTGCGTCCGTGGCGGCCGTGGCCGTGCTGGGCTACCTGGTGACGCAGCAGTTGTTCACCCCGGTGCTGAGCGCGCTGCTGGCGCCGTGGTGGCAGGGCAGCCGCTTGCCGCCGCTGCTGCAGCAGCGCTGGACGGATCTGGCGGCGATGTTCGCCGGCCTGGCGTTCACCCTGCCGCTGGCGGCCTGGGCGGCAAGACGCACCGGCTTCGAGACCTTGCGCGCCGGCCTGGCCGACTACTTCGCGCGGCCGGGTGCCAAGGCGTTCTTGCTGCTGATCGTGCTCTACAAGCTGGGCGACGCGTTCGCGCTCTCGCTGATGACCCCGTTCCTGCTCAAGAGCATGGCGTTCGCGTCGGCAGAGGTCGGCGTGGTTAACAAGGTGCTGGGCCTGTGGCTCACCCTGTTCGGGGCCTTGCTCGGTGGCGCGTTGATGCTGCGCCTGCGCCTGTGGCGTTCGCTGCTGATGTTCGGCGTCCTGCAAGGGCTCAGCAACCTGGGCTTCTGGTGGCTGGCGGTGCATGGCAAAGGCGCCTTGCCGGGGCTGCTGCTGCCTGCTTTCGATTGGGGCATCGTCAAGCTGACCCATCCGACGACGGTGGATGGCGGCTTGCTGATGGCCGTCGCGCTGGAGAACCTGACCGGCGGCATGGGCACGGCGGCCTTCGTGGCGCTGTTGATGAGCCTGACGAGTCGTCGCTTCACGGCCACCCAGTTCGCGCTGCTCTCTGCGTTCGCATCGGTCGGCCGCGTCTGGATCGGGCCGTTGGCTGGCGTGCTGGCCGAGTCGATCGGCTGGCCGAATTTCTTCATCGTCGCCACCGTGCTCTCGGCGCCCGCGCTGCTGATGCTGTGGCGCCTGCGGGGCCCCATCCGGGTGCTGGAGGGCGAGTCGGCCGACGCGGAGGGCGCCGGCCCCTGACCCGGCCCGCGCCGGCCGGCGGCTCAGGTGCCGCGGACGTAGGGGTTGTGGCGGCGTTCCTCGCCGAAGCTGCTCTCCGGCCCGTGGCCGGGGATGAACACCGTGTCGTCGCCCATCGGCCACAGGCGCTGGGTGATGCTGGCGATCAGCGTGTCGTGGTCGCCGCCGGGAAAGTCCGTGCGGCCGATCGAGCCGGCGAACAGCACGTCACCGACGAAGCAGCGCTTGGCTTCGGCGCTGTGGAACACCACATGTCCCGGCGTGTGGCCGGGGCAGTGGCGCACCCGCACGGTGCTGTGCCCCAGCGCCACCGTGTCGCCATCGGCCAGCCAGCGCGTCGGCACGAAGGGCTCGGCCGGCGGGAACCCGAACATCTGGCTCTGCTGCCCGAGTCCGTCGATCCAGAACTGGTCGCCCGGGTGCGGCCCGACGATAGGCAGCCCCAGCTCGCGCGCGAGCGTGCCCGTTCCCCCGGCATGGTCGATGTGCGCGTGGGTCAGCCACAGGGCTCGCAGATGGACGCCCAGGCGCGCGACCTCCGCCTTCAACCGGTCCAGGTCGCCGCCCGGATCGATCAAGGCCGCGTCCATCGTCTCGTCGCACCAGACGATGGAGCAGTTTTGCTGGAAGCCGGTGACCGGTACGGTGCGATAGCGAAGCATGGTGAAGAAAGGTTCCAGGGGAACGGGGTGCTGATCCGGCAACCGGGGGGACGACTCTTCAGAGCCCCTCGCGAGGGGCCCACCCGCTCGGCGTCGATGCCGCAAAACTGCACCAGCAAACCCCGAGTATGCCCGCCGAGGCCGATCGGGCACCGAGGTCTTGTTGGTCGGGAGGGGGGCTGCTTCAGACTGGGTGCGGGCGGTGCGGTTTGGCGCTCGAATGTCGGCGCGCATCGGAACCTGTCATTCGCTGGCCGCCCTGGCATGCGACCGCTGCGCCTGGACTTCGACTCGTCCCTCCCGACCCGTTGCGGTCGATTTCCTCATCGGCGCGGACGTCTGCCTGCAGCTCCATGGGAGCGGCTGGGATGTGCCGTTATTTCGCCAGTTCAGGCCAAGGGCGACGTCAGCGCTTGAACGCAAGCACGAAGACGCCGGCACCCACCATCAGAATGCCGATCCATTCCCGCAGCGACGGCCGCTCACCCAGGAAGGCTACGGCAAACACAGTCACCAGAAGCACGCTGAGCTTGTCGACTGGCGCCACCTTCGACGCATCTCCGATCTTCAGTGCGCGGAAGTAGCAGACCCACGACGCACCGGTCGCCAGACCCGACAGCACCAGGAAAAGCCATGTCTTTCCTGAGAGCTCGAACGGGTTCGACAGCTTGCCTGTTGCATAGACGAAGGCGCCGAGCACGACGAAGATGATCACCGTGCGGATCAGCGTGGCGAGGTCGGAATCGACCCCTGCCAAGCCAATCTTGGCGAAGATTGCGGTGAGCGCCGCGAACACGGCCGAGAAAAGCGCCCAGGTAAACCAGTTGGAAGCGAGGAACATGTTTTTTCCACAATGGCAGACCGAAGTCGGAGACACCCGCTTCACGGGTGGATCATTGTCCGCACGAAGCCGCAGCATAGACCGCCGAGGCACTCAGCGCCTACTCGATCTGCATCAGCTACCTGCATTTCTCCTCCCACTCGGCCTTGGATCGGGCACGGTTGCGCAAACCTTGCGACGCGGCGACCCAGCGGGCCATCAGCGGAGCCGTGAGCTGTCACCGGCGAGCACCTGCTGCCGGCCAGGACTGCGAGTCGTTGCAGAGTGAAGGTTGCCGACGATCATTGAGAAGGGATCCACCCACCAGATTGCTCCGCTTGACGGACGGATTCCAAACCCTGCTTATGCAGGGGGGCACCCATGGCGCCTACTTGAGCTCGATCAGCGGGTCGGGCGCCACGAAGCGTCCGAATCGAAGCGCGAACGCCGGCAACAACAGCAGGTTGAGCAGCGTCGAGGTGACCAGGCCGCCGAGGATCACGATCGCCATCGGTCCTTCGACCTCGTTGCCCGGCTCACCACTGCGCAGCGCAAGCGGCAGCAGGCCCAGCGCGGTGACGCAGGCGGTCATCAGGATGGGCAACAGGCGCTCGCGCGCGCCACGCAGCGCTGCCTCCGGTCCCCAGCGCAGGCCTTCGTGCTCGACCAAGTGCTGGTAGTGCGAGACGAGCATGATCGAGTTGCGCAAGGTGATGCCGAACAAGGTCACGAAACCGACCATCGATCCCAGGCTGAGGTCTGCGCCGGTCATGAACACCGCAGCGACGCCGCCCACCAGCGCGAACGGCAGGTTCAGTAGCACCAGCGCTCGGGCCCGCCCGGTGCGCAGCGCCAAGGTCAGCAGCACGCCGATGCCGCCCAGGGCCAGCGCCGAGTTCACCAGCAGCTCGTGCAGGGATTGCGTGCGCGCCTGGGCTTCGCCTTCGAAGACCGCGTAGGTGCCGCGAGGCATCGGAACCTCGCGGCGCACGCGGGCCTGGGCGTCTCGCACGAAGTCGGCCACCGGGCGGCCACGCACGCCGCAGGTCACGGTCTGCAGCCGTTGCCCCCCGCTGTGGGCGATCTGCGCGCGCCCGGCCTGCTCGCGGATGTCGGCG
Organism: Ideonella sp. sgz306126; assembly: GCF_056032705.1. Lineage (NCBI taxonomy): Bacteria > Pseudomonadati > Pseudomonadota > Betaproteobacteria > Burkholderiales > Sphaerotilaceae > Ideonella > Ideonella sp. sgz306126. The sequence continues at coordinate 158,406 of NZ_JBVYWP010000002.1, read as the reverse complement.
ACTTCGGCGAGCGGCACGAGCGTCCCCTGGCCATTGCGCAACTTCAACTGCCCGACGTCGGCCGGTTGCCGCCGGTGATTCGCATCGAGCTGGACCGTGATGTCGGTGACTTGATTGCTGTGCACCAGTTGGGCCACGGTGACGCCTTCGAACGCGGCCTGCACGGCGTCGAGCACCTCCAGCGGACGCAGCGCATTGCGCTGCAGCATCGCCGGACGCAGGCGGATCACGAGCTGTGGCGTGGACGGCGGAGCCGGGATGTTCACGCCGATCGCGCCGGGCACCTCGCCCAGCACCCTCGCGATGGTGCGCGCCTGGGCATCAATCAGGTCGAGGTCGTCGCCGTACACATTGACGATCACGGGCGAGGCGAAGCCCGAGAGGGTCTCGTCGATGCGCTCGGTCAGAAAGGTGTTGACCGAGGTGGTCATGCCCGGGAAGCGTTGACGCTCGGCGTTGATGCGGGCCAGCGTCGTCGACTGCGCGGCGGCGCCCATGGGCGCCAGATCGACCTCGAATTCGCTCAGGTTCACGTCCACCGGATCCACCACGTCGGCGGCTCGGCCCGCGCGCTGCGCCACCCGCCGCACGCCAGGGATCGCCCGCAGCGCGGCCGTGACACGATCGCCGATGCGCACCGCCTCCGCCAGGGAGGTACCGGGCGCCAGTGCCATGTGCACCGTGTAATGGTCCTCCTTGAGTTCCGGAATGAAACTGCCGCCCAGCAAAGGCACGCAGGCCAGCGCCGCCAGGCAGGCGACGGCCACGACGGCCACCAGACGCAGGCTGTGCCGCTCGACCGCCGCCAGCCAGCCGGTGTAGCGCCGCTGGAGCGCCTGCACGAAGCGCGGCTCGTCGCGGTCCGGCGGGGCCCCGGCCAGCAGTACGCAGGCCAGCGCCGGTGTCAGCGTCAGCGCCACGCCCAGCGAGGCCAGGACCGAGAACACATAGGCTTCGCCCAGAGGCGAGAACAAGGCGCCTGCGACGCCGGTCAGGGCCAGGACCGGCAGGAAGGCCAGCGTGACGATGAAGCTGGCGTAAACGACGGCCCCGCGGACTTCGACCGACGCGCGCCAGATCACCACCGGCGCGGGAAGCGGGCGTTCGGCACTGCGGTTTTCGCGCAGGCGGCGGACGATGTTCTCGACGTCGACGATTGCGTCGTCCACCACCTCGCCAAGCGCGATCGCCAGACCGCCGAGCGTCATCGTGTTGAGGCTGACACCGAAGCGATGCAGCACGATCACCGAGACCAGCAGCGACAGCGGGATCGCGCAAGCCGAGATCAGGGCAGTTCGCAGGTTGTGGAGGAACAGGAACAACACCGCGACCACCAGCGCGGCGCCGATCAGCAGGGCGGTGCGCAGGTGCTGCATCGCCACCGTGATGAACCGGGCGGGTCGGAACACGGTCGTGTCCAGCACCACGCCCTGGGCGAACAACAGCGGCGCCAGCGGCTCGAAGGCGCGGTCGAGCTCGCGGCTGACGGCCAGCGGGTCGGCCCCGTACTGGCTTTCGATCACCAGCATCACGGCGGGTTGCCCGTCGAGGCGGGCCGCGCCCACCGGTGGCGCCACGCCTTCGCGCACCCGCCCCAGGTCGCCCAGCCGGATCGGCACGCCCGCCCGCCACGCCACCGGGATCTGCGCCAGCTCCTGCACCGAGCGCAACTGGCCCTCGGTGCGCAAAGCCAGGCGCTGGTTCACCCCTTCGATGAAGCCGGCACTGCGCACACCCGTGGCCTGCCGCGCGGCTGCCAGCACCTCGTCCAGGCTCAGGCCGTCGGCCACCAGGCGCTGCGGATCCACCTGCACCTGCCACTGGCGCACATCGCCGCCGAACACCACCACATCGGCCACGCCGGGCAGACCGGTCAGATGCGGCTTGATCGTCCAGGCGGCGAGGTCGTGCAAATCGGCCAGCGAGCGGTGGGAGGAAGTCAGTGCGGCCACCAGCACGACGCCGGTCGACGAGGTCAGAGGCAGGAGCGCCGGCGGCAACACCCCCGCGGGCAGGCTGGCGCCCACTGCGCCCAGCCGCGAGCTGACGCTTTGCTGTGCCTGTTGAACGTCGGTGCGGGCTTTGAAGGTGATCGTGATCAGCGAGAGCCCGGGCAGGGACTTGGATTTCATCGTGTCCACATCGGGCAGGCCGCCCAGGACGTTCTCGACCGGCTGGGACACCAGTGCCTCGACCTGCTCGGCCGACAGCCCGGGTGCCTCGGTCTGAACGATCGCCAGCGGCGGCGCGAACTCCGGAAACACGTCCATGCGCGAGCTGCGCAAGGTCTCGACGCCATAGCCGAACAGCAGGCAGGCCAGCACGATGACGATGCCGCGATAGCGGATCGACAGGCGGACGAGGGCATTCACCACCGCGTGCGTCCCCGGCGGTTCGGTCGACTCAGTCGTCGCATTCGGGGTCTTTGCAGCCGACGGCGCTGCCCGGCGGCGGCAGTTGCTCCAGCGACAGCAGCAGGCCGGCGCCGCGCGTCACGACCCGCTGTCCGGGTCGCAGCCCGGCCGACACGAAGACGCCCTGCGGCGCCTGCCTCGCATCGAGCAGCGCAATGCGCGCGAAATGCGTGGCGTCGCGCTGCACGTAAGTCCACGCCTGATTGGCGTACCACACCACGGCTTGCTGCGGCACCAGGACGCCAGCCACCGGCGCGGAGCCCGGCAACTCGACGGTGACATGGGCCTGCGCCGGCAGCATCCGGCCGACCAGGTAGAGCTGCATCGTCGCGCCGAGCTGTGGGTCGGCTTGCACGGCCTGCGACAGCCAAGCGGCGGGCACGCCAGGACCGCCGGCCAGCGCCAGTTGCACTCGGCCCGGTGGCGTCGTGCCGTCCGGCAGCGCCACGCTCACGATGGCGCGCTGCCCGCCGAACAGCGCCCGGGCGTCGCTGTCGCGCTCGGCCAGGCGCACCAGCGCCGGGCCGAAACGCAACTCGCCCTCCCGCTGCAATGCCTGCAAGGCGGCGCGGGCGGTCGCCAGCACCGCGTCGGCCTGCGCCGCCGCGACATCGGCCGCCTGCCGGCTCTTGAGCGAGGCGTTCTGGTGGTCCTGGTACAAGGCCTCGGTCCGCACCAGATCGGCCCGGGCGGCCCGGGCCTGGACCTCGGCCGCGGCGACCTGGGCGCCCGCCGAGCGACGGCGGGCGGCCCAGTCGGCCAGCGGCAGCAGGTCCATCACGGCAGCGTCGGCGGTCGCATCGGGCGGCGGATCGGCGAGGGCAAGCGCCTGTTCGACGAAGCCGCCGCGACGCTGCGAGGCCATGTCGATCTGGACGATCGTCGTGCCGTCGACCACCGTCACCGGGCCGGCGGGCTGCGCGACGGGCGCCACCGCGGCCGGGCCCGCCACCGACATGGCATGCACCCACAAGCCCGCCAATGCCGGCAGCACCGACACCAGACCGAGCCAGGCCCTTGGCTTGGGAAACCTCATCGTGGCGCCTCCGCGAGCAAAGGGAACCGGGTGCGACCGGCCAGGACAGGCCTCACCGGCTAGACCGTCAAGGCCAGCAGCGGCCGGATGACGCGTTCACCGAACAGGGCCCCCGATGCCAGCGCGAGCAGCAACAGGGGGAGCAGCCACCAGGCCATTCGCGCGCTAAGCGAGCGATCCTGTCCTGACCGGGGCGGGAGCGGTTGCAGCAGGCGCTCCACGCGGAACTTCAGGCCAGCAGGGTCCCCCGTCAGTGCCGCCCGCGCCCAGGGGCCGCAGGCGCGCTGCAAGCGCAGCGAGGAGAGCACTGCCGCTGCGAGATCCGCGCCGTCGATGCCATGCGCCCGCGCCTCGTCGTCGCGCGCCAGTTCGAGCGCGCAGAGCCAAGCCTGAAAGCGCCGGTGCGCAGAGGGCCAGGGCCATTGCAGGTCGCTGGCAAACTGCCCGAGCCAGATCCGCAGCGGATCGCGATGCCGGACATGCGCAAGCTCGTGCTCGATCGCGGCGCGCCGGGCACGCTCGTCCAGCACGGCTGCAAGTCGCGGGGCGAACACGATGCGCGGACGCCAGAGGCCCACGGTCACGATCCCGCAATCGGTCGAGGCCGCGCGCAGTGACCAGGCCGCGCGGATCGCAGCACGGGCCACGACGACACAGAACGGAACCGCCACCGCGAGCGCCCACGGGTCGATCCGGTCGGGAACCGGATCGGGTTCGGACCACGCCCATCCGCACAGCCAAACCGCCACTGTCACGGCGGGGATCAAGGGCCACCACAAGAGCCACCAGAGCCGGTGCTCCAACGGCCTGGCGGTGGTCCCGTCACGCCCCCGCGCGGGCCAAGGCGCGCACAGCTGGAGCATCGCGCCGCCCAGCGCCGCGATCAGCAGGCACAGCAGGGTTTCACGCTCCATGGCCGCCCCTGCGGCGCGCCGCAGCGACTTCTCGCTCCAGCTCGTCGAGCAAGGCGGGATCCAGCGCGGCCACGGCATCCACCAGCGCCGCCACCGCGGCATGCGGCGTCGAGCTGAACAAGGGCTTCACCGCCTGCCGGGCGCGTGCCCGGTCCACCTCTTCGCGGCTGAGCCGCGGCCGGTAGACGAACGCCGCGCCATGCTGCCGACGCTGGAGCAAGCCCTTGGCACGCAGGCGATCGACGACCTTGGCGGTGGTCGTGTACGCGAGTCCGTCGGGCACCCCGAGCTGATCGTGCAGCTCACGCACCGAAGCGGCGCCCAGCTCCCACAGCCTGACCATGACGGCGTATTCCAGGTCGTCGCCGGGGAGACGGAACGGTGTGTTCATGCGGTCATGCTACGACACGTTGTCGTAGTATGGCAAGCGCTAGTCTCCTGCGCCAAAGGACCGGCGTCGGAATCGATGGGCTTCAGCAACAATAAGTTGGAGAGGAAACGACGGTGACCTCCACCTCGTAACCGTACCCGTGCCTGTTTGAGGTCCTTGTCGAACAGGCCTTGATCGAGATCCACTTCATCACGGTGGCTGGGACGTTGGCAGTACAACCTAGAGGGGTCATTCAGCGCTGGAGGACGCCGACTTCCGAATGACCGGTTGGTAGCACAGAGCGTGAATTCAGGTGGCTACGCCGACCGACATCATCCGCGGCACAGGCGAATTCCGTTCAGCCTCGCTTGCTTCCGCGTTCAGGTTCGTGCTCGTGACTCTTGCTGCGATCGCTCGAATTCAAGGCCTCAAAGCCGCCCCCCTAACTTGGATGGGCGGCGCTCCCGCCGCTTGACTCCGATCAATCGCGACGAGAAACTGAAACGGCCGGTGGGTCGACCACTGGGCGTACTTTGCCGAGTGCAACAACAAGGGAACCCGCATGAAATTTCTGACGAAGGCCACACTGGCCCTGAGTGTCATTGGCTTTGCACAAGTCGCTTGTGCGAGCTTGAATCTCACGCTGACCAACAGCGCCAATCAAGTGATTGACTCGTTCAGCCTGGACCTGCATGCCGGCCAGCCGGATGGCGCGGGATCCGACTACGTTTTCTACAACATTGCCAACGATGCGAAGGGCTACAACAGCGCCTTCTTCGGCGACAGCGCCACCGGTGGCTGGTTCGGAATCGGCAACAACATGGGCGGCAATGTGGTCGCCCAGTCCATCAGCGAGTATTTCGCTCCGGCGCTGTATTCAGGATCTGGCCTGGTCGCAAACCTGTCCCCCGGTGCAAGCTATTTGTCGACCACGGGAGACAGGCTGAACGTGGCCGCCGTGCCCGAGCCCTCTTCGCTGGCCTTGATGCTGCTCGGTGGACTCACCTTGTTCGGGCTGCGCGCGCGCCGCCGCACGTGATCCGTTCGCCCACGGCGCGGCGTCACCGCCCAGGGCATGAACGGGGTCTCCAAAAGCCAGGTCTCGCGCTGGTGTGGCGAGTTTGATGAACAGGTCGGCGCGTTCCTGAACTGATCGCTTGCCGGCGACGGGCCGTACCTGTGGATCGGCGTCACCTGCGTCAACATGCGCGGGGCCGGACGCATCATGAGCGGAGCGGTGATCCGTGGCAGCCATTCCAGCGCCACGGTCACGCTGTGCCCTCGGGACGATCGCCTCCAAGCACGTCCGCCCGCGAAGGCAGAGCGCCGTCGCCGATGGCCTGGCCGGTGTGCCGGCCCTTTGATCCCGCCGTGCCCGGCCGCCCGGCCGGTGGTGGTACTGTGGCACCGTCCATTCCAGCCAGAAGGTGTCGGTCGCGCACGGGGTGCGCGGCCCGGGATCGATAGCCACGCGAGCAGGCCATCCACCGTGCAAAGCTCTCCCGTCACCGACCTGCGTCACGACGGCTCCTCGGGCATTCCGTCGGGGGCCGTGTTCAGCCTGCGGTCGGTGAGCAAGGTCTACCGCATGGGCGAGTCGGAGGTCCGTGCGCTGCAGTCGATCGACCTGGACCTGCGGCCGGGGGAATTCGTCGTCCTGCTGGGGGCGTCCGGCAGCGGCAAGTCGACCTTGCTGAACATCCTCGGCGGCCTGGACCGCCCGAGCTCCGGTGAGGTGCGTTATCGCGACCATGATCTGGCCAGGGCGTCGACGGCCGAGCTCACGAGGTTCCGGCGCGAGCACATCGGCTTCGTGTTCCAGTTCTACAACCTGATTCCCAGCCTCACGGCGCAGGAGAACGTGGCCCTGGTCACCGAGATCGCTGCGTCGCCGATGGCGCCGGCCGAGGCGCTGGCGCGGGTGGGCATGGCGGAACGAAAAGATCATTTCCCGTCCCAGTTGTCCGGCGGCGAGCAGCAACGGGTGGCGATCGCGAGGGCGGTGGCCAAGCGCCCCGACGTGCTGCTGTGCGACGAACCCACCGGGGCGCTCGACTACCCGACCGGCAAGCTGGTGCTGTCGGCCTTGCAGCGCATCAACCAGGAGCTGGGGACGATCACGGTCGTCATCACGCACAACGCCGCGATCGCGGCACTGGCCGACCGGGTGATCCGCATCAGCGGTGGCCGCATCGTCGATGTCCGCCACAACCCCGTCCGGGCCTCACCGGACGACATCTCATGGTGACGATGCTGGGCCGGATGCTGCGGCGCGACCTGTGGCATCTGAGGGGACAGGTCATCGCCGCGGCGCTGGTGGTGGCCTGCGGGATCGCGACCCTGGTCGCCACGCGCGGCACCTACGAGTCGCTGCATGCGGCGCGGGACGACTATTACGCCGGCCACCGGTTCGCCGATGTCTTCGTCCACCTGAAGCGGGCGCCCGACGCCTTGGTGGCGGACATCCTGCGCCTGCCCGGCGTGGCCCAGGTGCGCAGCCGCATCGTGGTCGAGGTGTCGGTGGAGGTGCCGGGGCTTGCGGAGCCCGCCGTGGCTCGGCTGGTGTCCGTTCCGGGCCTGCGGACGCCGATGCTGAACGACCTCCAGATCGTGCACGGACGCTACATCGATCCCGGAGCGACGGATCAGGTGATCGTCAGCGAGGCCTTCGCGAAGGCCAATGCCCTGAAGGTCGGCGACCGGGTCGGGGCCGTGCTCCATGGTCGATGGCGGGCCTTGTCGATCGTCGGCATCGGCTTGTCGCCGGAGTTCGTCTACGAGGTCGGCAGCGGCATGCTGTTCCCGGACAACCGGCGCTACGGGGTGATGTGGATGGCCGCCGAGACGCTGGCCCCCGCGTTCGACATGCAGGGATCGTTCAACGACCTCGTGCTGTCGCTGGCCGCCGGCGCGCGCGAGCGCGACGTCATCGATGCCCTGGACACCCTGCTGCGCCGCTACGGCGGGCTCGGCGCCCATGGCCGCGACGCGCAGCTGTCGCACCGCTTCCTGTCCGACGAACTGGCCGAGCTCGGCGTGATGACGACCACCTTGCCGGCGCTGTTCCTCGCGGTCTCGGCCTTTCTGGTCTATGTCGTGCTGTCGCGCCTGGTCGCCACGCAGCGCACGCAGATCGGCCTGCTCAAGGCCTTCGGCCACACCGACTTCCGCGTCGGCCTGCACTACCTGCAGATCGCGCTGGCCACGGTGGCCATCGGCATCCTGATGGGATTCCCGCTGGGCATCGGCCTGGGCCATGCGTTCGTCGGCGTCTACAGGGACTACTTCCATTTCCCGCGGCTGACGCTGATCATCTCGCCCACCCTCTTGCTCGTCGCGGGCGGGGTGAGCCTGGCCAGCGGCAGCGTCGGCGCGCTGCTGGCGGTCCGACGCGCGGTGGCGCTGGCACCGGCCGAGGCGATGCGGCCCGAGGCGCCGGCCTCGTTTCGTGCCGGCCTCCTGGAGCGCCAGGGGATCGCCCGCCAGCTGCCTGCTTCCTTGCGGATGATCGTGCGCAATCTGCTGCGCCGGCCCTGGAAGGCCATGCTGTCGATGCTGGGCATCGCGCTGGCAATCGGCCTGATGGTGGTCGGCCGCTTCGCGCTGGATGCCGCCAACCACATGATGTCGGTGCAGTTCAACGAGGTGCAGCGCGAGGACGTGACGGTGCTCTACGCCGAGCCGCGCGGTCCCCAGGCCGCGCTCGCGATGTCGAAGATGGACGGCGTGGTGCAGGTCGAACCGTTCCGTCAGGTGCCGGTCTGGTTGCGGCGCGAGCATCGCAGCCAACGCGTCGAGCTCACCGGCCTGCCGCCGGATCACCCGTTGCGGCGCTTGCTGGGGCGGGACCTGCGGCCGGTCGACCTGCCGCCGCAAGGCCTGGTGCTCGGCGACAAGCTGGCGCGCATCCTCGCGGTCCGGCCGGGCGATGTCGTCACCATCGAGGTGCTGGAAGGCGCACGGCCCGTGCTGCAGGTGCCGGTGGCCGCCATCGTCGACGAGATGCTGGGGCTGGGCGCCTACATGGACGCGGGGGCGCTGGCGCGCCTGCTGGGCCAGGAGGACAACAGCTCGGGGGCCCATCTCCGGATCGAGGCCGACCATGCGGACGCGCTCTACCGCGAGCTCAAGCGCCTTCCCGCGGTGGCCGGCGTGGCCGTGCGCAGCGCGATGCAGCAAAGCCTGCGGGAGACGATGGACCGGTCGTTCTTTTTCTTCAGCGCGGTGCTGGTGGCGTTCTCCTGCGTGATCATCGCCGGCATGGTCTACAACAGTGCCCGCATCGCGCTGTCGGAGCGCGGCAATGAACTCGCGAGCCTGTCGGTCCTGGGCTTCACGCAGCGCGAGGTCGGACGGCTGCTGCTGGGAGAACAGGCCTTGCTGTTGCTGATGGCGATCCCAGTCGGCCTCGGTCTGGGCTATGGTCTGTGCGCGCTGCTGGTGCCGCTGTTCGACCGAGAATTGTTCCGCCTGCCGCTGGTGATCGGCACCGGGTCCTTCGTTCTGCCGGTCGTGGCGGCGCTGGCGGCCTCCGGCCTGTCCGGTCTGCTCGTGGCGCGCCGGGTGAGCCGCCTCGACCTGATCGCGGTCCTTAAGACCCGCGAGTGAAACGGAGCCCACGGCATGTTCTGGAAACGCTTGCTCCTCGGCGCCAGCCTCGTGGCCGGGATCGGATGGCTGGTCTGGATCCTGTTGCCGCCGCCGCTGGCGGTCGACCTGGCCACGGTCCGAACCGGGCCCATGCAGGTGACGGTGGACGATGTCGGCGAGACGCGCAGCCACGCACGGTTCCTGGTCTCGGCCCCGGTGGCCGGGCGCCTGTTGCGGATCGACCTGCACGACGGCGACGCGGTGGCCGAGAACCAGGTGCTGGCGCAGATCGCACCGGTGCCACTGTCGAGCCGCGAACGCGCCGAGATCACCGCGCGGGTGGCGTCGGCCGAGGCGACGGCGCGCGAGGCCGGGCAGCGGGTCCGGCATGCCGACGAGGACCTGGCGCAGGCCCGGCGCGAACTCGATCGCGTGGGGCGGCTGGTCCGCGACGGCTTCATGGCGCCGCAAGCGGCCGAGCAGGCCAGAAACCTGGCGATCACCGCAGCCAGCGAGGCCGAGGCCGCCCGGTTCCGGGCCAGGGCGGCGGAGGCGGACGTCAAGGTGGCGCGCTCGGGCCTCGAAGCCACGCGTGCGCTCGCGGCCGGCGAGGGTGGGCTGATGCCCATCCGCGCGCCGATGGCCGGGCGCGTCCTGCGCATCTCCGATGCCAGCGAGCGCGTGGTCTCGGCCGGCACGCCCTTGCTGACGCTTGGCGACCTGGACACGCTGGAGGTCGTCATCGAACTGCTGTCCACCGACGCGGTGAAGGTGGCGCCGGCCATGCCGGTGCTGGTGGAAGGCTGGGGCGGCGACCGGATCCTGCGGGCCCGGGTCCGACGGGTGGAGCCCTATGCGGTGACCAAGGTCTCGGCGCTCGGCATCGAGGAAAAACGCGTCAACGTCATCGCCGAGTTCGTGGACCCGCCGGACCGCATCGGCGACGGCTTCCGCGTGACCGCGCGCATCGTGACCTGGCAGGCCGAGCAGGTCCTCAAGGTGCCCACCAGCGCGCTGTTCGGGTGCGAGGGAGGCTGGTGCGTCTTCGTCGTCGACGGCGGACGCGCGCATCGGCGTCCCCTCGGACTGGGCCACCGCAATCTCGTGGAGGCGGAAGTCACCTCGGGGCTGGCCGCCGGGCAGCGCGTGATCCGCTATCCGGGCAATGCGCTGCAGGACGGCGCGCGAGTCCGGGGTCGGCCCGAGGGCTGAGCAGCGCCGAGCCTGCCGGCCGTCGACGCCTTCGCCAGCACCCGCTTTGTTGACCTGAGGCAGGCCGCGCGGCCGGCATCGGGACTACAAGTGAGCTTTGGTTCCGACGAACCAAGTCAACGCAACCAGGAGCTGACATGAAGCGCAAGAACATCGCATGGGTGGGACTGTTGGGCATGATCGCGGGGCTGTCCCTGGCGCAGGCCAAGGAGCCCGGTGGCGCCCCCCGGCTGGAGTTCCGCACGATCCCGATCGAGGGCGCCGACTCGTCGGTGCACAGCGTGACGCCGTACCGGATCTACGACCGGGTCGTCGTCACCGTGTCGGACCCCGTCGCCTGCGGCCAGAAGCCGAAGGACCCGGCGATGGCGATCGAGGGCAACCGGCTGTCGCTGAGCTACAAGCTGACGCCGGCATCGCCGGTCGCCAAGGCCTGCACGTTGATTTCCGAGTTCATCGTGCTGAACGCGCCGAAGCGGGACCTGGAGGTCAGCTTCGCGGGTGGACCGGAGCCGTATGTCGTGGCCCGCATGCGCAAGTGCCCGTTCTACGAGCCGAAGACCGCCGACATCTGGGAATGCCTGGCACCGGATGCCAATTGAGCCGGACCTGACACCGCGCCTCACGCCAGGCCGGCGTTCCTGATCAGCACATAGGCGCCGGTGCCGACCAGGATGCTGAGCAGCGCATGGCGCCGGTACCACTGCAGCAGCACCACGAGCGCCACCGCGAGCCCTTCGGGCCATGGCGGGCCGGGGTGCGTTGCCGCAGCGTCGACGCCGGTGTTCACCAGCAGCAGCGTCATGATGGCCAGCGGCAGGAACCGCCCCAGGCCTTGCACGATCGGATGATGCTCCAGCCACTGCGCGGCCAGGAAGGGCAGTGCCCGCAGCGCGAAGGTGACCAGCCCCATCGCGGCGATCGCCGCGATCACGTAGCCGGCGTCAGTCATGGGGCGCCTCCCGGGTCGAAGCGGCGGCCCGTGCCTGCCAGACGAGGCCGGCCGCGAAGCACAGGGCGATGGCGATCATCAGCGCCTGCTTCGGCGCCGCGGCGTGGGCCACCGCGTAGGCGGCCAGCGCCACCCAGAGCGGCGCGCGGGAGCGAGCCGTTCGCCACTGTTCCACGGTGAGCACCGCGAACAGCGCCGCCAGCGCGAAATCCAGCCCCACCAGCGTGATGCGCGCCTGGGCACCGATCACCGCCCCGATGGCCGTGCCGAGCACCCACCAGCCCTGGTTGAGCAACGCGACCCAGGCCAGTCGGGAGCGGTTGCCGGTGGCCGGCATCGCGGTCAGCACCGAATAGGTTTCGTCGGTCAGGCCGAACACCAGGTACCACCGCAGCCACCGGCCCGGCGGCAGGCGGTTCAGCAGCGACAGGCCGTAGAAGACGTGCCGCAGGTTCACGACCAGGGTCGCCAGCGCGATCGTCCCCACCGAGAGCCCGGCCGACAGCATCGGAATCATCATGTACTGGGCCGCCCCGGCGTACACCACCAGGCTGGACAGGATGGCCAGCCACCACGCCGCACCGGCCTGCACGCACAGGAAGCCGAAGACCGTTCCCAGCGGGATGTAGCCCATCGCGACCGGCGCGGTGAGCGCCAGCAGCGACAGCGGGCGTGCGGGGGCGGGCGATGGCGCGGGGCGGGTGGGCGGGTTCATGGCAGGCAAGGACACGATCAGCCTTGCATTGTCGATGGGAACCTCGGCCCTCGCCGGCGCGCGGCGGCGGCGGGATGGAGAATCGCGGCCAACGCGGCGGCACGACCGGTCGCCGCGCCCTGGCGATCCGGCCCTCGTCGCCGGCCGTCGCCGCATCCTCACCCCAGGAGACCGACCATGAAGCTCTATTACTCGCCCGGCGCCTGCTCAATGGCGCCGCACATCGTGGCCACCGAGGCCGGCACGCAGCTCGATCTGGTGAAGGTCGACATCCCGAACAAGAAGACTGCTGATGGCGGCGACTTCTGGAAGGTCAACCCCAAGGGGTACGTGCCGGCCCTGCAGCTCGACGACGGCACGGTGCTGACCGAGGTCGGCGTGATCTGCCAGTACCTCGCCGACCAATCGCCGCAGAGCGGCCTGGTGGCGAAGGCGGGCACGCTGGAGCGCTACCGCCAGATGGAGGCGCTGAATTTCGCCGCCACCGAAGTGCACAAGCAGATCGGCGCGCTGTTCAACCCCGCCATGACCGCCGAGATGAAGGCCGTGCAGCAAGGCGTGATCGAGCGGCGGCTGAACGCGCTGGAGCAGGCGCTGCAAGGCAAGTCCTACATCATGGGAGACACCTTCAGCGCGCCGGATGCCTATCTGTTCACGGTGCTGAACTGGACGGTGCCGCTCAAGCTGGACCTCGGCCGGTGGCCCAACATCCAGGCCTTCATGGCCCGCGTCGGCGCCCGCCCGAAGGTGCAGCAGACCTTGAAGGCCGAGGGCCTGCTGAACGCCTGATCGACCTGGCCAGGCGGCTCGTCCGGGCCACCTGGCCGGAAGGCCGCTGCCAGGTCGCGCGGGCCGGTCGCCCGACCCGCGCAGCGCCCGCTCACTTCGCCACGCGCTGCGCCACCTTCAGGCCGCCCCCGGGGCCGTTGTGGCAGTCGTAGCAGCTGACCTGATGGTCTGCGGCGAAATGCACCGTGCCGTTCTCGGTCTTGAAGTCGCGCGGGCTCTTGGTCTTGGACAGCGGGCTGCCGCGGAAATCCGCCGCGTGGCAGTAGGCGCAGGCGTTGCGGTTCTTGTCCGCATAGTCGCCGTGCGCGCCGACCCAGGCCGAGCCGATCGTGTGCAGCCCGTGCGGTCCGCCGTTGGGGGTGGTCTTCAGGCCGGTGTGGCAGGCCGCGCATTCGGCGATCATGCCGACATGGCCCTGGGTTTCGACCGACTGCACGTTGTCGCCGTCGTGCGAGCTGGTGTACTCGGCATGGGTCGAGCCGTGGCAGGCTTCGCACTGAAGACCGCCGTGCCCCTTGCTGAAGCGGTAGAGGTTGTAGCCGGGGGCGGGCACGTCGGCGTTGGTCGCGAAGGTGGGGTCCTTGGGCTGCTTCAGGTTGCCCTTGGCGTTCACTGCCATCAGGTCGCGCTGGCCGTCATGGTGGCAGGCCTGGCAGGTGGGTTCCTGCAGCCAGCCGATGCGCTTGGCGCCGCCCACCTTGCTCATGCCGGCGTGGCAGCTCTGGCACTGGATGGCCTGGGTGCCATCGGGTAGCAACGCGTTGCCCATCACGCCGCGCAGGCACTGAGTCAGCGCGCCGGGGTGGCACAGGTAGCAGGCGCCGCGGTCGCGCTCGTCGTCGAGCGGCAGGCCGGTGGCGGGGTTGATCACCCGGGCGTGCAGGCTGTGCGTCGCCTGGGTCAACGGCGAGATGCCGACGATGCCGGTACCGGCAAGGGCATTCGAGGCATGGCAGGCCGCGCACAGGATCGGCTTGCCGCTGTCTGCGGTGGCCAGCAGCCCCTGCTTCTTGTAGCCCAGGGCCTGCAGGGCCTTGCGGTACTTGGCGGTGGCGAGTTGGCGGTCGTCGTGCAGGGCCAGCGCATTGCGGCGGTAGTCTTTGTCGGGGCTGCGCGGGTCGTAGACCCAGCCGGCCACCGGTTTGGCGGCGTCGTCGGAACCCGAGGCGTGGCAGGCGATGCAGGTCATCTCGTCGGACACCGGCAGGATCACGTGCCCTGCCGCCAGCGCGTTGCCGGCGGCGTCGTGCGCCACGACCTTGACCATCGGGTAGGTGTTCTTGACGAGGTTGTCGTCGAACGGCGTCATCGGGATGCCCACCGCCTGGTGCATTCCGGCGGCGGCCTGGAAGCTCATGGTCTGCGGCGCGTAGCCCGCGGCCAGGAATCCGGCCAGGCCCTGGCCGGGGGGCAGGTCGACGCCGAACAGCGGCTTCGCATAGTCCCAGAAATTGGTCTTGCCCAGCGAGTAGCTGTTGACCGAGCCGTTCAGGTCGGGCGTGGCCTCGAAGCTCACGCTCACCCCGCTCGTGACGAGCTTGTTGTTGGTGATGTCGACGACCTGGGCGTGCAAGGTGTTGTACGGCGGCAGGATGGAGAACACCGAGTAGTCGGAGTCCATGCAGTGCATGCCCAGATCGTTCCATCCCAGGACCTTGTACTGCGCCGCCCGGGCGCCTGGCGAGGCCCCGGCGGCCAGCACAGCGAGCGCGAACGCGCCCAACCAACGGTGAAGACCGCGCATGATCAACCTCCTCCAGCCGGATGCGATGTGAAGGGGCTCACCCCTCCGGCCGAGGCGACCCGCGAAGCCCGGCGTCGATCGGCCGGGACTGCTTTTGCGGACCATGATGGGCGTGCGCTGCAGCCACCGTCAATCCCTTGGCGGTAAGCATTCGGCCTCGCTTTGTAAGGTGTCGTGACACGCCGGCGGACCTGGACGGGCGGTGCGGAGATGCCCGTCCTGACCCAGGTCAAGACTCGCTCGTGTCGTCCCTGGCGCGGCCGAGCTTGTACCAGAGCGATCGCTCGCTGATGCCCAGCAGCGCGGCGGCGCGGCGCTTGTTGTCGCCGCTGCGCTGGAGCGCCAGCGCGATCAGCTGCTGCTCCAGTTGCTCGACGGCGTCGGGCAGGTTCAGCGTCGCGGGTTCCGCCTGCATCGGGAGCAGGACATCGGCGGCGGCGGGCGCGGCGAGCGATGCCGGCAGGGCGGCGACCGCCGCGCGGAGATCGGCCGGCAGGTGGTTGTCGCTGATCAAGTCACCGCGGCACAGCACCAGCGCGCGCTGGATCACGTTGTCGAGCTCGCGCACATTGCCCGGCCAGCGATAGGCCTTCAGGCAGGCCAGGGCCTGCGCGGTCAGCTCGATCCGGCGGCCCTGGCGGCGGGCCAGGTGGCTGACCAGGCCGGGCAGATCGTCCACGCGCTCGCGCAGCGGCGGCAGGTCCAGCGCGAAGACATTGAGGCGGTAGTAGAGGTCTTCGCGCAGCCGTCCTTCGCGCACCGCCTCGCGCGGGTCGCGGTTGCAGGCGGCGATCACCCGCACGTCGAGCGCGATGCTGCGGTTGCTGCCCAGGCGTTCGATGCTGCCCTCCTGCAGCACGCGCAGCAGCTTGGATTGCAGCGCGATCGGCATCTCGGTGATCTCGTCGAGAAAGATCGTGCCGCCGCTGGCGAGTTCGAACTTGCCGATCCGCTCTTTCACCGCACCGGTGAACGCGCCCTTGTCGTGGCCGAACAGCTCGGCCTCGACCATCTCGGCCGGCAGGGCCGCGCAGTTGATCGGCACGAACAGCTGGGCGGCGCGGTCGGACGCGCGGTGCACGGCGCGCGCGGCCAGCTCCTTGCCGGTGCCGGTCTCGCCGGTGATGAGCACCGAGGTCCGGGTCGGGCCCACCTGCTCGATCTGCTCGAACACCGCCCGCATCGCCGGGCTGCGGCCGAAGAAATCCTCGCCCGGGCGCTCGACCTGTTCGCGCAGGAAGTCATGCGCCAGGCGCATCTGCTCGCCGGCGAGCACGCGGCGCACCGCCAGTTCCAGGACGTCGACGTCGAAGGGCCGCAACAGGTAGTCGCGCGCGCCCAGCTTCATCGCCTGCACCGCCGATTCGACGCTGCCCTGCGCGGTCATCACGATCGTCGGCACCAGGCGGTCGCGCTCGGCCATCGCCTGCAGCAGGCCCAGGCCATCGAGCACGGGCATGCGCAAATCGGTCAACACCAGGTCGAAGGATTCGTCCTCCAGCCAGGCCAGGGCCTGGCGCCCATCGGCGGCGCTGCGCACGCGGTGGCCGAGCTGGCCCAGCATGATCTCCAGCACCCGCCGCATGTGGGCTTCATCGTCGACGACCAGGATGTTCGCGGGGCTCATGCTCGGGCAGTCTCCAGAAGGGGGGCGGGCGGGTGGCGCGGCAGGTGGAGGGTGAACAGCGCGCCGCCCAGCGCGCTGCGGCCCACGCTGATCTGGCCGCCGTGGGCATCGACGATCTGGCGCACCACCGCCAGCCCCAGGCCGATGCCGCCTTCGCGGCCGGACACGAAGGGATCGAACAGGCGCTCGGCGACGGCCGGCGCGATGCCGGGGCCGTCGTCCTCGCAACGCAACTGCAGCCAGTCGCCGGCATCGGCGGTCGACAGCAGCACGTGCCCGGTCGGGCCCGCCGCCTGCTGCGCGTTGCTGAGCAGGTTGAACAGGGTCTGCATCAGCTGCTCGGCGTCGGCGTCGAGCCGCGGGTCGGTGGCCTCCAGGTGCAGCGTGATCGACGCGGATGTGGGCGCACCCGACGGCTGCACGCTGCGCATCTGGGTGCAGCGGCGCAGCAGCTCGTGCAGGTCGCAGGGGCCGAGCTGGGGCCGGCGCGGGCGCGCGGTGTCGAGCATGGTCGAGACCAGGCGGTTCAGCCGCTCGGTCTCCGATTCGATGAAGCCCATCAGTTCGCGGCTGTCGGCGCTGAGCCCGGGGTCGCGCAGCAGCACTTGCGCCGAGGAGCGCAGGATGCCCAGCGGCGTGCGGACCTCGTGGGCCAGCACCGCCGAGAACTCGCCCAGCATCGCGAGCTTGGAGCTGCGCACCAGTTCGCGCCGCGAGTGTTCGACCGACCGGATCATCGCCAGATAGGCTCGCCCCAGCTCGTCGAGTTCGGTGATGCGCGACGCCACGTTCGGCGTCGTCGGCAGGCGACCGTCCCGCTGATAGCGCACGGCGGTCTCGGTCAGCGCCGCGATCGGGCGCTCGATCATCGAGGCGGCCAGCGTGGCGGCGGCCAGCGTGGCCAGCAGCACGGCCAGCAACAGCACCAGGAAGGTCCTGGCGATGCTGCCGACCGGCGCCAGCGCCTCGTCGACCGGCTGCAGCACCAGCGTGGTCCAGCCCGACCCGCCGAAGGCGCGGGTGGCGCGCGACGGGCCGCGTCCGATCAGCATCGGCGCCGCCGACCACGGCTGGCCCGAGTCCACGCGGGTCGCACCCGACGCCGCGACGGCCAGGCCCGCCAGGCGCTGCGCGGCGTCGGGCAGGGCGAGTCCGCGCAGGCCGCGCGAGCCGGCGACCCAGCGTCCCTGGGCGTCCAGCACGACGACCTGCCGGCCGCCGAGGGCGGCGTTGTCGAGCAGGCGGCTGATCTGCGCCGGGTTGAACGCCAGGCGCAGCTGGGCGCCGGCGGTGCCGGCCGGGGCATCGCCGGCGCCCAGGTCGGTGTCGATCCAGATCGGCAGTCGATCGTTCAAGGTACCCGATGGCGGCAGGTAGAGCCGGGCCTGGCCGCCGGGCAGGCGGGCGATCGCCGACAGCTGGCGCGGGTCGTCGGCGGGCACGCGTTGGCCGATGTCGCTGGCCATCGAGCTGGCCAGCACGACGCCGTCCGTGCTGCGGCATTGCAGGCGCTGGTAGACGTCGCCGTAGCCGTCGGCCAGCCCGACCAGGTAGGAGGTCACCCGCTTGTCGACGTCGCCGAAGCGAAGATCCTGCATCAGCTCGGAGCGGCTCCAGACCAGCACGTTCTGGAAGCGCTCGAACAGCATCGTGTCGATGTCGGCCTGCAGGCTCTGCGCCTGCACGTTCAGCCCCTGGGCGATCTTGGCCTCCATCGCCGAGCGGGTGCGGCTGAAGCTGAGCCAGGACAGCACCACGCTGGGCAGGATGCCCAGCAGCAGAAAGGCCAGCAGCAGGGTTCGCCTGAGGGTCAACGCCATCCGCTCCGAGACCGTCCCCGGGCCGGCCGCAGCGCCGCCCGGGACCGTGCGCGCGACCACGCCGACAGGGCACGGAGATTGCGGTGCCGGCCATTGTGGACAATCACCGCTCCGTGCCTCACGCCATGAACCTCCTCCCCCCCGTCCGCGGGCGACGCCGCGACCGAGCGCTGACGACGATCTGGCGAGGCTGGCTGCATGGGCTCGGATTGTGCGCGCTGCTGGGCGCACCGCTGCTCGCCCGGGCCGACGCGGTGGAGGCGCCGGTGGCCGAGGAACTGCCCGCCGCGCCGCCGGCCGGCCGGGTGTTCGGCCCGGGCGTCCACCTGGCCGGATACGGCACGCTGCAGTTGCTGGTGCCGCAGTCCGGCGGCGCGGGCGTGGCGGCGGGTTCGGCGTCCAGCGACCCCCAGTTCAGCGACCGCAGCCGGCTCAACCTGAGCCACCTCAGCGCGATCCTGTGGTGGGAGCCCAGCGCGACCTGGAAGCTGCTGGGCGAAGTCGACGCCGAGGACGCGGCCCAACTGCCCTCGCACGTCGACAGCCAGGACGGCGCCGCCTCCGCGGCCTTCGTCTCGCTGGAGCGCCTGTACGCCGATTACCGGGCCAGCGACGCGCTGACGCTGCGGGTGGGCAAGTTCCTGACGCCGATCGGGCGCTGGAACCAGGAACACTCCGACCCGCTGACCTGGACCACGCTGCGGCCGCTGATTTCCGATTCGGCCTTCCCCACCAACGCCACCGGGGCGATGGCTTTCGGCAGCCTGCCGGTGGGCAATCACTGGGTCGACTACCAGCTCTGGGCCTCGCAGGGCAGCGGCTGGCGCGCCAGCCCGCGCGAGGATCCGTTCCGGCGCGCGCTCGGGCTGCGCCTGGCGACCGCGCTGACGCCGGCCCTGCAGGTCGGCGCCTCGCTGAGCGACTTCGTGCAACGCGACGACAGCACCGACAGCTTCCGGCTGGCCGGCATCGACCTGGTCTGGAGTTCGCACGGCACCGAGCTCAGCACCGAAGCGATCGCGCGGCGCAGCGCCACCGGCCAGCCGGGCGCCACCGAGCACGGCGGCTTCGTCCAGGCGGTCTTCCCGCTGACGCTGCGCTGGTTCGCGGTGACGCGGATCGAGACCTACAAGCGCGCCGACGACGCCTTGAGCAGCCGCTCGGCACTGCTCGGCGTGGTCTACCGCAGCGGGCGGCATTGGGTGGCCAAGGCCGAATGGGTGCGGTCGAACGCATCGGCCGAAGGGCTGCCGCAAGGCCTGTTGACCTCGGTGACGCTGCTGTTCTGAGCGGATGCCCGGCGTGCTTCGATCCGCTGCCAACCCGCTGTCGACCGCGCGGCGTCGCCTGGCCCTGGCGCTGTGGCTGGCGCTCTCGGTGCCGGCGGTGCGGGCCGGTCCGCCCGAGCCGCCGATCGCGGTGGTCGTCGCTCCCTCGTCGTCGCTGGCCTTGCCGCTGTCGCGCTCCCTGGTCTATGCCATCTACGCGCGCAAGCGGCTGCTGTGGCCGGACCGCAGCCGGGTGCTGCCGGTGAACTTGCCGGCGTCGCACCCGTTGCGGCGCAACTTCTCGATGTGGCTGTTCAAGCGCAGTCCCGAAGACCTGCAGGATTACTGGAACGACGAATACTTCCACGGCGTGCTGCCGCCGCCGGTGCTGGCCTCGGAGGAGGCGGTGCTGCGTTTCGTGGCGGCGACGCCGGGGGCGGTCGGCTACGTGTCGGCCTGCTCGGTCGATCCGCGCGTCGACGTGGCCGCGCTGATCGCCAGTCCGGACGGCACCGCACCCTGCCCGCATTGAGGCCGGGCGCCGTGTGCGCAAGTCTCGTCGGCTTGCGCAGCGCTCTCTGCAAGTTCTTGCGCACTGGGGCGTCGACCGACGCCGGCGCGGGCGTCGCGACGGGGCGGCCGATCGACCGCTTCGCCCTTGGCCACGCCCGGCGGACCGGCGCGGCGGCCCGCGCCGCGGACGGGTTGGCCCGCCGATTGCGTTGAAGCCTCGGCAGGCACCTCGCGATCCCCGCGCAGGACTTGTTCACCGCCCCGCCGGGCGCTGTCCGTTGTCGTCTTGTCGCCGCCGCCCACGCTGCGGGGCGTTCGTCGCGGAACAGCGTTACCGGGGTTCATGGAGGTATCGCCATGTTGATGCGAGGAACCCCGATCACGATTCGCTATGGCGACCGGATCTTCGGTGGCTTCTACGCCACGCAGTCGGACATGCTGACGGTCTGGAACCGCGACTTCGGCAGCCGCAGCGTCCAGCTGGAGGGACGCATCGCCACCGACGTGGCGCGCGGCCTGTTGCTGGAACTCGTGCAGGGCTGCAGCGTCGACGTCCTGCGCCGCACCATGCGGGCGGCCTGAGCGCGGGGTCGCCGCCGGCACAGGGGCCGGCGACCCGCGGCGACCCCCGCGGTTCGGGCCACGGCGGCGGTGCCCGCCACCTCGCGCAGGCGCGCGGGCCGGCAATGTACGAAAATGCGCCGCTGCCCAGCGGCTCGCCCGCCGATCCCGCTCGCCCGCAAGACCCGGTGCTGCTCGCGCGAGCAGGCCCTCCCCGGGGGCAGTCCACGCCTCTTCACCAGCAGTTTGAAAAGAGTTCGACCTTGGAAAGCTCCCGCCCGATCACGCCGCCAGACCTCTCGACGGCGGCCTTTCCTGCGCCAGCCGGCTCGCCGTGGCGGTTCCTGGCGCGCGTGCTGCCGGCCTCCTTTGCCTGGCGGGTCGTGCTGGGGCTGGCGGCGTTCGCCGCCGTCTGGCTCGGCGAGCTGAGCCTGGTCAGCCTGACGCCGCCGATGGACAACGTCGAGCAGCTGACCTGGGTGCGCTCCTTGCAGTGGGGCTACTACAAGCACCCGCCGCTGCCCACCTGGCTGCTGTGGCCGGTGGTGCACGAACTGGGCTTGCGCGCCAGCAGCAGCTACCTGATGGGGGCCTTGCTGACCCTGGCGTCGATGGGCGTGTTCGCCGGCCTGCTGTTCCGCCTGCGCGGCCGCACCTTCGCCAGCGTCGCGCTGCTGGCGGGGCTGTGCATCACCTACTACAACGGCCGCCTGCATTTCTACAACCACAACACGGTGCTGATGCTGTTCGTCACGACCAGCGCGGTGGCCTGCTGGCAGGCCTTTCGCACCCGCAGCCTGGGGTGGTGGGCCGCACTGGGCCTGAGCCTGGGCCTGGGCGGCATCAGCAAGTACCAGATCGCCGTCACCGGGGTGTGCGTCGCGGTCGTCTGGTGGCAGCAGCGCGGCTGGGCGGACCGGGTGCATCGCACCGGCGCCTGGCTGGCCACGCTGGTCGCGCTGCTGGTGATGACGCCGCACCTGGTCTGGCTGGTAAACCACGATTTCGGGCCGATCCACTATGCGATGAACTCGTCGCTGGCCGCCGACATGTCGGTGCGCAAGCGGGTGTCCGACGTGCTCTGGTGGCTGGTCGACCAGGGCTTCAACCGCCTGCTGCCGGCCTGGCTGCTGCTGGCCTTCGCGATCGCCTCGCCGGGCTCCGGCGCCGCGGCGCAGGACGGCGAACCGCCCGCTTCGGCAAGGCCTGCGGCGATCGATCTGGACCGCGCGCTGCTGTGGTCCTTCGGTTTCGTGCCGCTGCTGTTCATGGCCGGGATGGGGCTGGTCTTCGGATCCGACCTGCAGGCGCAATGGGGCACGGCCTTCGTGCACTTCACCGTGCCGGCGGTGATGGAGCTGTGGGCCTGGCGCCGCGGCGGCCGGCTGAGTTTGCATGTGCCGCGGGCGCTCAAGGCCTTCGTGGTCCTGCAGGGCTTGTTGCTGGCCATCAACCTGGCGACCTCGCCCAAGGCGCCGGCCGGCCTGCAAAGCCCCCACTGGAGCCGTTTCCCGTCGGCACGCCTCGCCCACGATCTGAGCCGGCCGGTGCGGCGGGCTCTGGGGGGCCCGGTGCGGGTGATCGATGGGCCGGGCGCGGTGGCCGGCGCCCTGTCGCTGCGCATGCACGAGCATCCGCTGGTGCTGATCGACGGCGACGCCACGATCAGCCCGTGGGTGAGCGACTCCGCCCGTCTGCACTGCGCCCGCCTGGTGCTGCGCGACAACCCGCCGGCGTCGGCCGAGGGCTGGCAGCCGGCCGGCGCGGATTTCCCCGGCCTGGTCTGGCGTGTCCAGCCGGCGCTCGATCCGAGCCGGCCCTGCGCGCGTTAGCCCGTGGCCTTGACGCGAGGGTGAGCGCTCGCGCGGCCGGCGCACCGCCTCCCGGCGGCGCGCCGCAGGCTCAACCGCCCCAGCCGAACGGCGAGTGGCGGCTCGATACCCGGTTGTCGCCGGTGAAGAACACCGAGCCGGTGCCGATCGACGGGTACACGTAGTACCAGACGGTGCGGCCGTCGACGGTGAAGATCTTCGACGGCTTGCCCAGCAGGGTCGAGACCTCGCTGGCCGGCATCGCCGCGGCGATCTTCGCCCAGTTGAGCCGCAGCAGCGCCTCGGGGCCGAGGTCGGCCGGGGTCGCGCCTGGTTGCAGCGCGGCCAGTGGGGCGGCCACCGGCGCCGGTTGGGCGGCCAGTGGCACCGTCACCGGCGCGGCCGGCATCGCCGCCGGCAGGGCGTTCGGTTTCGGCACCGCAGGGGCAGCCGCGGCGGCTGCCGCGGCCGGCGGCGAGGTGCCCTCCAGCCGTTCGACCCGTGCGTTCAGCTGCAACACCATGGTCTGGAGCGCCTGGACCTCGCTTTGCAGCGTGGCGACGTCGGGTTCGCCGGCCCAGGCGGCCTGCGTGCCGAGCAGCGCCAGCGACGCGATCAGCGGCAGGACCCGGCCTGGGCGGGTCACCCTGCGGGTCAGATCGGCACGTGGCATGTCATGCACCCCGGCCGGTCACTTCGCCGCCGCGTAGCTGGCCACCGCCTGCATCTGCTCGGTGCTCAGCGTGCGGGCCACGTTCAGCATGATGGGCGCGTTGGCGCGCACGCCGGACTGGAAGCCCTGCAGTTGCGCCACCAGATACTCGACATGCTGGCCGCTCAGGCGCGGGAACGCCGCCGCCCCTTCGGCATTGGCGCCATGGCAGCTGGCGCAGGCCGGCACGCTCTGCGCCGGGATGCCCTGGGTGTAGATCTTCTCGCCCTCGGCCATCAGCGCCGGCGTGCCGGCCTTCTCCTTGACGGCCGGCTGCTTGGCGTAGTACTCGGCCAGGCCGTTGATCGAATCGTCGCTCAGCTGCGAGGCCATGCCCCACATGTAGGCCTGCGCGTTCGGGTCGCCGCGGACATGGCCGCGGAAGGCGTCGAGCTGCAGCACGATGTAGGCGGCCTGCTGTCCCGCGAGGCGCGGGAACACCGGCGACACGCTGCGGCCTTCCGGGCCGTGGCAGGCCGAGCAGACGCCGGCAGCCAGCGCTTGAGGGGTCTGCTGCGCGAACGCCAGCCCCGAGGTGGCGCCCAGCAGGGCGGTCAGTGCGAATGCGGTGATCTTCTTCATGGTGGCCTGCTCAGAAGTTAATCCAGCCCAGGAGGTACACGGTGTTGTTGTCGCTGGCGTTGCGGCCCATGCCGTCGTAGTTGCTGCCGCCGCCGTTGAACTTGCTGTACGCGGTGTACTGCAGCGCGAACTTGGTGTTCTCGTAAGGCACCCAGTCGAACTCGGCGCTCCAGCCGCGGCTGTCGGGCGAGCCGTTGGCGTAGCCGCCGACCGGGACGCCGGTGGGATAGAGGGTGGCGTCGGTCGTGCCGGTGGTCGAGAAGTAGCCCAGCGCGCCACCGTAGCGGCGTTGGTAGTAGTAGCTGGTGCCGACGCGCAGCGTCTTCAGGCTGTTGGTCGGGTTGGCGGAGCCGCCGGCCGCGTAGGTGGCGTCCAGCGTCTGGTTTTCCTTGATGTAGGTGGCGGTCACCGACACCAGGTTCTCGTCGCCGATGTACTGGTATTGCGAGTCGATCGCCCAGTCGCGGTAGTGGTTGGTCGGGCCGGACAGGGCGTTGCCGCCGCCCGGGAACATGTTGACGTCCACGCCGTAGGCGCCCACCTCCCAGGAGTTGCGGTCCCACTGGCGCTCGTAGGCCAGGCGCCAGTACGGGGCCATGCCATGGACCACGTTGGTGCTGGTGCTGTCGATCTGCGCCGCCGCCGGGGCCGAGCGGTAGGCACCGACCTCGCCGAAGACCACGTCGTTCCACGAACCGTAGACGCTCAGGCCCGCGACGCCGGCGCCTGCCAGGCCGCCGTCGATCATGGTCGAGACGCCCGGCGTCGGCGCGGTGGCGCTGCGCTGGTCGAACGGCGACTGCCAGGCCGGGGTGGTGTTCCACAGGTCCTGCACGGTCGGGTTGTTGTTGGCGCTGACGCCCCACAGGAAGGTGTCGCTGGCCGGGCGGGCATAGCGGATGTCGGTGTTGTCCCAGCCGAAGGTGCCCGCGGTGCCGTCATAGGTCATCTGCACGAAGGCGCCGAAGTTCGGCGCGATGCGTCCGGCATAGAACAGGCTGGCCTGCTGGGGGAACAGCACCTGGCCGTTTTGTGCCAGCGCGTCGGCCGGCACCGAGCCCACGCCTTGCTGCGAGTCCGGCAGCTTGGCCTTGGTGCTGGTGTACGAGGCCTGCAGCATGAACGACAGCGGCGGCACCTGGTTGAGCACCAGGGTCTGGTCCTTGTTGGCGCTCATGCCGCTGACCTGCGGCAGGTTGTCGATGGTGTAGGCGTGCATCTTGAAGCGGCGCCCGAACGGCGTCAGCTCCGGGAACACGGTGTGGCAGGCCTCGCAGGCCATGCCGGTCTGGCGTGCGAAGCTGGGCACGGCCTGGGCGCTGCCGGGCGCCAGCAGCAGGGCGCCGCTGGCCGCGGCCATGGTGGCGAGGAATGTCCTCAGTTTGCTGGGTCTCATGACGATCTCCTGTTCAGCCTGGGTGGGATGTCGGGGCCTGGGTGGATCCCATGCCATCAATGATCGGAAGGCGTTCCGTCGGAGGCTTCATGCCCCGTTCGGCCGTGCGGTCCGCGTCGGCCGCGGGAACGAGTTCCCACGACGTGGTGGCGGTCGGCTTCAGAGGGGGGCACATCGATCGGTTCTCTGGCGGCAGGACGCCATGAGACGCTTTCAGGGTCGCGCGAAGGTTGACAGATGTCAACCTGGACGCATTGCGGACACCGACCTGCATTTGCATCGATATTTGTGCCCTGCACACCACAGAGGGTAAAGATTTATGTCTGTCAGGCTGACAAAAACGCTCGCCTTTACCCCGTGGTCCAGGCGCCACGACCCTCCCGGCACCCCGATCGGCGGCGGCGCCGCACCGGGCACGCCGGGTGGCCCGCCGGCCCACCGGCCGCGATCGGCGCGAGACTGATCGCTATCAAGCCGCCGCGGCCGGTCCGGACAGCGCGGCGGCGGACCCGGTCCTCGCGGCCCCGCGCCTCGGCTTCGCCGCCCGCCTCGGCTAGGGTTCGCCTAAGTGTGCGCGGGGATACTGGATGCTCCTCGCCTCATCCGCCGGCCCACCGGGGCCTGCCACGGCGACCTGATGGAATGGACGACCGATGAACAAGCGCACCGACCTGGCCCTGAGCAAGGTCCCCGAAGTCACTCTGGTGTTCTGGCTGATCAAGATCGCCGCCACCACCCTGGGCGAGACCGGCGGCGACGCCGTGTCGATGTCGATGAACCTCGGCTACCTGGTGGCCACCGCCATCTTCGCCGCCGTCTTCGCCGTGGCGGTGGCCGCGCAGATCCGGGCCCAGGGCTTCCACCCGCTGCTGTACTGGACGACCATCATCGCCACCACCACGGTCGGCACGACGCTGGCCGACTTCGCCGATCGCTCGCTGGGCATCGGCTACGCGGGCGGCGCCTCGCTGCTGCTGGGCTTGCTGCTGGCCTCGCTGTTCGTCTGGCACCGCACGATGGGCACCGTGTCGGTGACGTCGATCCGCACGCCCCGGGCCGAGATGTTCTACTGGACGACGATCATGTTCTCGCAGACCCTGGGCACCGCGCTGGGCGACTGGACGGCCGATTCGGAAGGCCTGGGCTACCGCGGCGGCATGCTCGTGTTTGGCGTGCTGCTGGCGCTGCTGGTCGCGGCCTACCTGTGGACCCGGCTGTCCCGCACTGCGCTGTTCTGGGCCGCCTTCATCCTGACCCGCCCGCTGGGCGCCGTGGTCGGCGATTTCCTCGACAAGCCGGTGGCGGCCGGCGGCCTGGCACTGAGCCGCTACACCGCGTCGGCGGTGCTGCTGGGCTTCATGCTGCTCAGCCTGACGCTCTTCAGGCACCGCGCGGCCGAGCGGGCGCACTGAGCGCCGCGGCGCCAACGCCATGCGGGTGCTGCTGGTCGAAGACGACGCGATGATCGGCGAGGCCGTCCAGGCTGCGCTGCGCGACGCCTCGTATGCCGTGGACTGGGTGCGCAACGGCCAGACGGCGCTGGACACGTTCGCGACCCAGTCCTACGACCTGGTGCTGCTGGACCTGGGCCTGCCCGGCCGGGACGGACTGGACGTGCTCAAGCGCCTGCGCGGCCAGGGCAGCCCGGTGCCGCTGCTGATCCTCACCGCCCGCGACGGGCTGGAGGATCGCATCCGGGGCCTGGACGGCGGCGCCGACGACTACGTCCTCAAACCCTTCGCGATGAGCGAGCTGCTGGCCCGGATGCGCGCGGTCGAGCGCCGCAAGGGCGGCGCGGCGGCGCCGTTGCTGGGCAATGGCGAACTGCTGCTCGATCCGGCGACCCGCGAGGCACGCTGCGGCGACGCGGCGGCGGTGCGCCTGTCGAACCGCGAATTCGCGCTGCTGCGGGCCTTGCTGCAGCGGCCCGGGGCGATCCTCTCGCGGGCCGAACTCGAAGAGCGCATCTACGGCTGGGGCGAGGAGGTCGAGAGCAACGCCGTGGAGTTCCTGATCCACGCGCTGCGCAAGAAGCTGGGCAGCCAGGCGATCCGCAACGTGCGAGGCGTGGGATGGATGGTTTCCAAGAGCGCCTGAAGCATTCGCTGCGGCTGCGGCTGTCGCTGGAGCTGCTGCTGGCCATTGTCGCGGTGGCCGTGGCGGCCGGCGCGCTGGCGTTCCTGAATGCGCTGCAGGAGGCCAACGAACTGCAGGACGACGTGCTGCGCCAGGTGGCCGCGCTGTTCGACCGGCAGCACCTGCCCGCGCCGCGCCCGGCCGACGCCCCCGACGCGTCCGCCGGGGACGTCGATTTCCCGGTCGCCGTGCAGATGCTGCCGTCGGCGGGGCAGCCCGCGGCGGCGGCGGCCGGCACGATGGCCTGGAGCGTCCCGTTGGTCGAGGGCCTGCAGACCGCGCCGGCGGGCGCGCGCCGCTACCGCGTGCTGGTGCGCACGCTCGCCACCGGCCAGCGCCTGGCCGTGGCGCAGGACACCGCGGTGCGCGACGAGGCCGCCCGGGCCGGCGCGCTGCGCACCGTGCTGCCCTTCCTGGTGCTGGTGCCGCTGCTGCTGCTGCTGGTGGCCCGGCTGGTGAGGTCGAGCTTCCGCCCGATCGCCGATCTGTCGGCCGAACTCGACCAGCGCAGCGAGTTGGGCCTGCATCCGATCGCGCCGCAGCCGCTGCCGCTCGAAGTGCGCCCGTTTGTGGTCGCGCTGAACCGCTTGCTGGCGCGGCTGGCGCAGTCGATCGAAACGCAGCAGCGCTTCGTCGCCGACGCGGCGCACGAACTGCGCTCGCCCCTGACTGCGCTGTCGCTGCAGGCGGAGCGCCTGGCCGACAGCGAGCTGCCGGCGGAGGCGGCCGAGCGTCTGGCCCGTCTGCGCGAAGGCTTGGCGCGCAATCGCCTGCTGCTCGAGCAACTGCTGGCACTGGCCCGTGCCCAGTCGGCCGCCGCGTCGCCTCCGGCGGATCGGGTGAGCGTGCAGGCGGTGATCCGCCGCGTGCTCGAAGACCTGATGCCGCTCGCCCAGGCCAAGGGCATCGACCTGGGGGTCACCGGTCAGGACGACGTGCGGTTGAGCGCCAGCGAGATCGACTTGTTCACGCTGCTGCGCAACGGCATCGACAACGCCGTCCGCTACACGCCTGCCGGCGGCCGGGTCGATGTCGCGCTGGAACTGCGGGACGGCGCCGCGCTGCTGCACATCGACGACAGCGGCCCGGGCATTCCTCAGCACGAGCGCGAGCGGGTGTTCGACGCCTTCTACCGCGTGCTCGGCAATGGCCAGCCGGGCTCCGGCCTGGGTCTGTCCATCGTCAAGACGCTGGTGGAACGCCTGGGCGGCGAGGTGCGGCTGGCATCCGCGCCGCCGCCGCTCGACGGGCTGCGCCTGAGCCTGCGGCTGCCGCTGCCGCCGGAGCGGGTTGACGCTGCGTCACCCGCGATCGGCTGATCCCCCGGAGTAATGCCGCGAGCCCCCGGGGGCTTGCGCGCTTACCGGGGACCGCCTTGCGGCAGTTCCGGTAGGACGTGCACGTGCTGGGCCGAGACCGCCTGCAAGGCGTCGGGCTTCAACCCCAGGGCCCGCAGCAGCGTGGGAGCGACCTGCACCGTGCTCACCGCCCGGCTCACCTGGGCCGGGCCGCTGAACGCCACCGGGTTCGACAGCAGCAGCGCGACATGGCGGTCGTCGTCCGAGAAGCCGCCGTGCTCGGCGCGCTTGTCGTCGCCGGCCTCGACGTAGATCACGCCGGCGCGCGGCACCACCACCAGGTCCGGCTGCCGGCGCGGCAACCCGCGGCCGCCGAAGGCGCGCGCCAGGCTCGGACCCCAGAGCACCCGGTCGATGCCCAGTTCGGCGGCGTGGCGGGTCAAGGCCGCGGCCACGTCGCGCGGCTTCGCGGGGTGGGTCGGGTCCAGCCAGACCAATGCGGCGGTGTCGGTGGTCAGCTGGGCCGGCGCCGCGCCGGCGGTCTGCGCGATCACGCGCTGCAAGCCGGCCTGGTCGATGCGGCGCAAGCGGGACGGATCGATCGGGCCGTTGCCGTGCTTGGCGCTCAGCACCACCAGGGTCGAATCGGCCAGGCCGTGCTGCCGCAGCGCCTGCATCAGGTCGCCCAGCAGCGCGTCGGTGTCGGCGAGCGCCTTGTCCAGCGCCGGGCCGGGGCGGCCGGCGGCGTCGAGGTAGCCGCCGCGCTTCTGCCCCACGCTGACGGCCTGCAGGTTCATCCCGAACAGCGCCGGCACCGGTTCGTCGCGGCTGCCGGCGTGGTCCTTGCCGGCGATCCAGTTCAGCACCGCCTGGGCCTTGTCGCGGTCGTAGGCCGCGGTGCGCTCGACCGACGCCGTGATCTTGTCGGCGCCCGGGTCGCTCGCGCCGCGGAAGTTGTCGCCGATCTCGGGCGTGTACAAGTCATCGATACCGTGACCCGACGGACCCTGGACCAGGTCGTAGGCGGGGTGTTTGTCGGCCCAGGCGGTGCGTCCGCCGGCGGCGTGCACCACGTCGAAGACGGTGTTGACCTGCAGGTACTGGTGCGGCGCGACCGGCGCGCAGCCATGAGCCGGATCCAGCGGCAGCTGGTGCGGGTCGAGCACCGCCGCCCCCTTGGGCGCGCCGGGCAGGTCCAGCGACTCGTCGTAGCGCACGACGCTGCCGTGGGAGCGGCAGTCGCTGCCGGGGGGCGACAGCGTGCGGTCGTAGGTGACGTCGTAGTAGACGCCGGTGGCCGAGGGCGTGCCGCCGGTGGTCAACGCGAGCAGGCCCGGAAACGAATCGGCCGGCGCCGGCGTGCGGGCCTGGGTGTAGGTGATGCCATGGGCCGCCAGCGTGGCGAACGTGGAAGCCGGATGGCTGGCGACGTAGCGTTGCAGGTCCTGCGCGTGCAGGCCGTCGACGCTGATCAGCATCACATGCTGGAAGCGCGGTGCCGGGGCCGGCGCGGCCACGGCGGTGGCGCTGGCGAGCGTGGCGACGGCGAAGGCCGCCAGCGCGAGCCGGCGGGGCCGCTGGCGACGGGAGAAGCGGTTGGTCATGGGATGGGGCGGGCAGGGCGCCCGGGTGAGCGACAGCGTGCTGCGCCGACCGACCGCGGAGTGGTCTGGTCGGCGCAGCACCGGAGTGCGCGCCAAGGCGCGCGCGGGATCAGAACGGGACCGAGAAGTTCAGCGTCACGCCGCGGCCCGGCAGCGAGAAGAACAGCGGCACGTTGTTGGCGGTGTAGGCCGCCAGCGCGTTCAGGTCGCGATGATCGAAGACGTTGTTGACCTGCACGCCGATCTTGGTGCCGGCCGGCACGCGCAAGCCATGCGGCACGGTGTAGTTGACGCTCAGGTTGGTGACGTTGTTGGCCGCGAAGTTGTAGATGCCCACCGGCGCACCCGAGGCGTCGGCATGGATGTCGCCATAGCGCGAGCCCACCACCTTGGTCACCGCCGAGGCGTACCACGGCCCGTCGTTGAAGATCAGGCCCAGCGTGGCGGTCGTCTTGGGCACGCCCGGCAGTTGCAGGCCGTTGGCGGTCTGCTTGGCCTGGTTGTAGGCCGCGTTGCCGTACAGGCTGAAGCCGGCGCCGACGTAGTAGGTGACCTCGGCCTCGGCACCGCGGTAGCGCGTGCCGCCCAGGTTGTAGAACTCCTTGACCCCGCCCACGGTGCGCGAGGCGATCTGGTTGTCGAAGTTGATCGCGTACAGGTCACCCGAGACCGTCATGGTGTGCGACTTCCAGGTGCTGCCGACCTGGAAGTTGTCGGTGCTCTCGGGCGTCGCGCCCTGGTCGGTCACCTGCGGGTTGGCGACGTAGAACAGGTTCAGGTTCGGCGCCAGGAAGCCCTTGGCGGCCTGCACGTAGGCGCTCCATTCCGGGTTGACCATGTAATGCAGGTCGATGCTGGGCAGCGCCTTGGACCAGCTGTGCGAATAGTTCAGCGGCAGCCCGGTCTTCTGGTTGACCGCGGCGTCGATCGTGCGGCGGAAGTCGGCGTACTTCAGACCCGGCGTCACGGTCAGCTGCGGCGCCGCGTGCCACGCGAAGGCGACATAGGGCTGGACGGACAGCAGCGTGTCGTGCATCAGGCGGTCGGTCGCGGCGGCGGCGTTCGCGGCGTTGAAGCCGCCGCCGTTGGTCCAGTCGATCTCGTACTGGAAGCGGTCGTTGGTCTGGTCGTCGACCCACACGCCATAGTTCAGCGTGCCAGCGGCCAGGTCCTGCGACAGGCGCAGCGTGTCGCCGACCGAGCGGTAGTTCATCATCATGCGCTGGCCGGGCACGTTCAGGCCGCTGTTGACCGTGCCGTTGGTGGTGCCTGCGCCGGCGGGGAAGGTGCCGTCGCCGGTCGAGCCGGCCGGGCCGTTGCCCGTGCCGTAGGCCAGGTTGCCGCCGTTCGGGTCCAGGCCGTTGTAGCCGCGGTGGTAGTAGGCGTAGGTGTAGAGCTTGTTGTCGATGCGGACCGCGCCCAGCTGCGTCTTCAGGCCGGCATAGGCCATGTTGGACGAGATGTCGTCGTAGTTGTAGCCGCTGTAGGCCTGGCTTTGCGGGTCGCTGCTCAGGCCATAGTTGCTGCCGAACTGCTGCATCTGGCCCGGCAGCGTGCTGGTGACGGGCTGGCCGTCGGCCTGCACGGCGACGTAGGGGTAGGAGGTGGCGCCGAACGAGTAGTGCTGGTTCAGCACGTTCTTCATCGCCACCAGGGTCAAGGTCGATGCCTCGCCCACCGGCTTCACGGCCTTGATGAACAGGTTCTCGCGCCGCAGGCCGGCGCCGGTGAGGTAGCCGTCGGTCTTGACCTGGCGGTAGTCGATGAAGGCTTGCAGGCCGCCGTAGTCCTTGAGCGTGCCGGTGTCGAATTCCGTGCCCAGCAGGCGCGTGCCGAAGCTGCCGATCGAGCCGTAGAGCGTGGTGCCTGCGGTGGCCAGCGGATCTTTCGATTCCACCGCCACGGTGCCGCCGAAGGTCGCGGTGCCGATCGTCGTGGCGTCGCCCGGGCCGCGGTCGACCACGATGCGGCCCAGGTCCTGCGGCATGAAGTACGAGGTGGAGTGGTGCGTGAAGTCGTTCGAGTCGCCCCAGGGGATGCCGTCGAAGGTCACGTTGTACTGGCCGTCCTGGAAGCCGCGGATCGTCGGGCCGCCCTGCGATTCCATCAGGCCCGGGCCGTTCGGGTCGACGCTGACGACGCTAGGCGAGATCGCGATCAGGTCGGTGTAGCTGGAGGTCGGCGCGGCGATGTTCTCGATCACGTGCTGGCTGAGCACCGACTGCGGCTGCGTCGACAGCAGCGAGCCTTGCGTGATCGCCTGCTCGGGCGCGCTGTGCTGCAGCGCCTTGAGCTTGTCGGCGTCGCTCTGGTTGCCCACCACGTTGATCACCTGCACCGCCGCGTCGACGGTCTGTGCATGGGCGGCCGGCCAGCCGATGGCCAGCGCGCACAGCAGCGCCTGGTTCACGGCCGTGAGGGGATGGGTCCTGAGGTGGAGAGGGATGCGCATGGTGGCCTTTTGTTTGTGAGCAAATGAAAAAAGGCGATTGAATGCAGCCGCCGTGACGTGGCCGTGACACCGGCGCGCCTTTGCGCGGGCGAAACGCAGGCGTTGCTTTCGTGCTTCAGCGCGATCCGGCGCTCACGCCGTGGTTGGCGTGGCAGGCAGCCGCATCAGGGCCTGGCCCGCGCGCAGCCGTGCACCGGGCGCCACGCCCTCGGCCAGCACGAAGCCCTTGGGGGCGAAGACGATGATCGTCGAGCCGTGCTGGAACCAGCCCAGTTCCTGCCCCTTGGCCACCGCGGCGTCGCAGGGCAGTTCGTGCGGTCCCGGGTAGCGGCCGTGCAGCAGCAGGTCGAGAAAGTGCAGGCGCAGGCTGGCCACCAGCACCGCGGCCACCGGCACCAGCGCGATCGGGTGGCCGCCCTGCGCCAACCTCAGGTGGAGGGCGGCACGCTCGTTCTTGCAGAACAGGCGCTCGACCCGCTTGAGCGCGATCGGGTTGACGTTCCAGGTGTCGCCGGCCAGGTGCGTCACGTGGGTCACCCGCGCATCGTGCGGCGCGTGGAAGCGGTGGTACATCGCCGAGGTCAGTCGCAAGGTGGCGAAGCAGCCGTCGCGAAAGGCCTCGGCGCGCCCGGCGTGGCCGAACAAGTCGTCCAGGGTGTAAGGGAAGCCTTTGGCCTGCCACAGGCTCAGCCCGTGCATCTGGCCGCAGGCGCCGACGATCGCGTCGCAGGGGCTGGCCAGCACGGCGGGGTCGGGGTCCACCGGGCGGGCGCCGGGCCGCAGTTCGCGCGTGAAGCACTCGTGCAGGCTGGCGAAGCGGGTCTGCCGGGCGTCGCTGAGGTCCAGGTCGGTGAAGCCGCGCCACACCGCGAGCGAGAGGCGGCAGACCAGCGGATGGCGGATCTGGCTGAACCAGCCCATGAAGCGGGTGGCGGCGATGCGCGGAATGCGGTTGGTGAGCAGGAAGTTCAGGTCTTCCTGCTGCAGCAGGCGGTCGCGCCAGGAGCGGGGTTTCATCACGCTGTCAATTCCTCAAGGTACAGATGCGTTCAGGCATCACTTCATGGGCATTCATGGATCACAGGTTCACTCTGACGGCGTTGGGGGCTGCGGCCCTCGCCACCGTGCTGCCGCCGTTGTGGCGCCGGCTGGCGTTGTCGCGCGCCAAGCACCCTTCGCTCGCCGGTCATGCGCGCATGGCCAAGCGGGTGGCCCGGTGGCTGCCCGGCTACGCCTACGACGCGACGCGCGTCTTCGGCTGCGACGGCGCACCGGCCGAGGTGACGGCCCGGCGCCGCGCCGGCATGGACCGGCTCTCGGCGGCCTTCGTGCAGCGCTGCCCGCGGTCGCTGGCGTGGACGGCCCAGGCTCGCGAGACCTTGTCCGACCTGCAGTTCACCGCGGCCTACCGCGTGCCGTTCCAGTTCAGCGCCTATGTGCGCCAGCGCCTGCCGGTGGGCGCGGTGCTGCAGGCCAGCAGCGGCGTGCAGCTGACCGACCTGGACGGCAACACCTACTACGATCTCGCCGGCTCGTACGGCGTCAACGTGTTCGGCTACGACGTCTACAAGCGCTGCATCGCCGACGGCAGCGCGCAGGTCCAGGCGCTGGGGCCGGTGCTGGGCAACTACCACCCGTGCGTGGCGGCCAACCTGGAGCGGCTCAAGCGCATCTCGGGGCTGGACGAAGTCTCGTTCCACATGTCGGGTACCGAGGCCGTGATGCAGGCGGTGCGCCTGGCGCGCTACCACACTGGCCGCAACTACTTGGTGCGCTTCTGCGGGGCCTACCACGGCTGGTGGGAGGACGTGCAGCCCGGCCCGGGCAACCCGCTGCCGCCGCGCGAGACCTACACCTTGAGCGACCTGAGCG
Organism: Ideonella sp. sgz306126; assembly: GCF_056032705.1. Taxonomy (NCBI): domain Bacteria; kingdom Pseudomonadati; phylum Pseudomonadota; class Betaproteobacteria; order Burkholderiales; family Sphaerotilaceae; genus Ideonella; species Ideonella sp. sgz306126. The sequence goes on along the minus strand of NZ_JBVYWP010000002.1, from coordinate 124,018 downwards.
AGCGCAGCCTGCAGGTGCTGCGCAGCCGGCGCGACGTCGCCTGCGTGCTGGTGAACCCGCTGCAGGCGCTGCATCCGAACCGCGGCGCGCCGGGCGATTCGTCGCTGGTCGACGGCTCGCGCAGCGCGGGCGTCGACCGCGCCGCCTACACGGCGTGGCTGAAGCGGCTGCGCGAGGTCTGCAGCGAGCGCGGCATCGTGCTGATCTTCGACGAGATCTTCGTCGGCTTCCGGCTGGCTCCGGGCGGCGCGCAGCAGTACTTCGGCGTCCAGGCCGACATGGTGACCTACGGCAAGACGCTGGGCGGCGGCCTGCCGGTGGGCGTGGTCTGCGGCCGGCGCGAGCTGATGAAGCGCTACCGCGACGACCATCCGGCCGATCTCTGCTTCGCCCGCGGCACCTTCAATGCCCACCCCTACGTGATGGGCGCGATGGCGGCCTTCCTGGACCATCTGGAGAGCGACGAGGCGGCCGCGCAGTACCGGGATCTGGACGCCGTGCAGGACCGCCGCGCCGCCGCGCTGAACGAACGCCTGGCGCAGGCCGGCCTGCCGGTGCGGGTGGCCCATCTGTCGTCGATCTGGACCGTCGACTACACCGTCGCGTCGCGTTATCACTGGATGCTGCAGTACTACCTGCGCGAGCAGGGCCTGGCGCTGAGCTGGGTCGGGACCGGCCGCCTGATCTTCAGCCTGAACTACCGCGAGGCGGACTTCGATGAGGTCAGCCGCCGCTTCGTGGCGGCGGCGCAGCAGATGAGCGACGACGGCTGGTGGTGGCGCGGGCCGGCCAGCAGCCGCCGGGCCATCCGCCTGAGCTTGCTGCGCGAGATGCTGATGCCGTCGCGTCGCTGAGGCGGTGGGGCGGCACCCCGGCCGGCCGCCGGGGCGGCCCACCGCTCAGCCCTGGCGCACGTGGGTCATCGGGTCGATCCACTCGCCGCGCAGCAGGTGCAGCGGCGCGCGGTGGTACAGCGCGATGTCGTGGAACGGGTCGGTCAGGATCTTGGTCATCCACGCCAGGCCCGGCTGCATGCCCTTCAAGAAGAACAGGTGCACGGTACGCGCCAGCAGGCCGGCCGCGCCCAGCGCCAGCCAGGCCCAGCCGACCTGGTGCCAGAAGGCCCAGGCGCCGGTGGCCGGCGCCACCCAGCCGCCGAGGCTGGGGCTGGCCCACAGCAGCAGCGGCGCGGCCACCCACAGCGTCAGCAGCACGAGCTTGCGCCGCAGGTTGTAGCCGACCTTGATTGCTTCCTTGTGCTCGTTGCTGGCCTGGTTGACCTCGTCGTAGCCCAGCGGCTCGAAGAAGAAATGGCCGGACTGGCGGGTGACCATCGACACCCCCCAGCCCAGCAGCGCGGCCGACGGCGGGTCGATGAACAGCAGCGCGTAGGCGATCAGGAAGCAGATCGCGCTGACCAGGTGCAGGCTCTGGTTGATGCGGCTGTGGTGGTAGTAGCGGTGATCGTCCCAGCGTTGACGGGCCAGTTCGTTGCGGAAGTCGGTGAGCATCGGCGGTCCTCGGGTGCCGGCGGGCCGGCGAAAAGGGGGGGTGACCGGATGGTGACGAGGCTTCATGAAACGTCGGTGACGGTCACGCGATGGACACCGACACGCGGCCGTCGTGCCGGTGTCACACCGGTGTCGCCGTGGCGCACGACGATCGCGCCATGCCGAACGATGCCGACGCTGATCCCGACGCCGATCTCGATATCCGGGTCGATGATTTCCCGGCGCAGCGGCGCTCGCTGCGCGTGGCCATCGTCACCGAGACCTACCCGCCCGAAGTCAACGGGGTGGCGCGCAGCATCGCCAGCGTGGTCGACGGCCTGCGCGAGCGCAATCACGAGATCCAGCTGATCCGGCCCAGCCAGGTCCGCCACGAGACGGCCACCAGCGACGTGCGCTTCCACGAGGTCCTGATGCGCGGGCTGCCGATCCCGCGCTACCCGCACCTGCGCATGGGGCTGACCTCGCGCAAGGCGCTGGTCCGGCTGTGGTCGCTGCGCCGTCCCGACGTGGTGCACATCGCCACCGAAGGCCCGATGGGCTGGACCGCGCTGCAGGCCGCGGTGCAGCTGAAGCTGCCGGTGTGCTCGGACTTTCGCACCAATTTTCACGCCTACAGCAAGCACTACGGCGTCGGTTGGCTGCACAAGCCCATCATGGCCTACCTGCGCAAGTTCCATAACCTGACCCAGTGCACGATGACGCCCGACGAGGGCCTGCGCCGCAGCCTGACCGAGTACGGCTTCCACAACGTGACCGTGGTGTCGCGCGGCGTCGACACCGCGCTGTTCGACCCGGCCAAGCGCTCCGAGGCCTTGCGGGCCCAGTGGGGTGCGGCGCCGGACGATCTGGTGGTGCTGCATGTCGGCCGGCTCGCGGCCGAGAAGAACCTGGTCACGCTGCTCCAGGCCTTCGAGGCGATGCGCCAGGTCGAGCCGCGGGCACGGCTGGTGCTGGTGGGCGACGGGCCGGCGCGGCGCGAGGCGCAGGCGCGCTGCCCGACGGCGATCTTCGCCGGCATGCGCCATGGCGACGACCTGGCGGCGCATTACGCCAGCGGCGACCTGTTCGTCTTCCCCAGCCTCACCGAGACCTACGGCAACGTGACGCCGGAGGCGATGGCCAGCGGCCTGCCGGTGCTGGCCTACGACTACGCCGCGGCACAGCAGCTCGTGCGCCCGATGATGAGCGGCCTGCTGGCGCCGTTCGGCGATGCGCCGGAATTCATCCGGCTGGCCCGCAGTCTGGCGCAGGACAAGGCGGTGCTGCGCACGATGGGCCTGCGCGCGCGCCAGGCGACCGTCGACGTCAGCTGGCAGGGCGTCCTGTCCAAGGTGGAGGCGGTCTACAACGCGCTGACCGCCACCGGACTCGCCGCGGCGGCCAGCCGGCCGTTGGCGTCCGAGGTCGTGGCCCGCCGGCTGGCCCGGCCCGGCGCGGACACCGGCTCGAGCCGGCCGCAGTCGGTGGCGCGGGCCAAGCCTTAACGCCCGGGTGCCACGCCGTCGGATGAACCGGTTTGCGTCGTGCCGCGTGGTGCCTGCCAGCGCCGCGACGACCAGCGGCCCCGTGCCAGCGCCCACACCTCGATCAGCCCGCCCAGTGCCGCGCCGGTCAGCGCCAGGGCGGGGTGGGTCAGCCAGCGGTGGACGGGGGGCGGAAAGATCATGGCGGGCAGGCTCGTGCAAGGGCGAAGAAGCGGCCAGACTAGGCTCGGCATGTGACGCGGTGATGGCACGGTCCGGCCCTATGCTGCCCCCTTCGACTCCATGGCCCGACGCCGCGTGATGCCTCCCGACCTGCCCGAGCTGCACGAACTGCAGGCGCTGTCCGACCTGGCCGGCCCGGCGATGGCGACGCAGCTGCTGTGCGAGGTCCGGGTCGGCCCGGCGCGCTGGCCGGTGCACGCCTACACGCTGGGCCGGGACGACCCGAGCCTGCCGGCGGTGGGCTTCTTCGGCGGGGTGCACGGGCTGGAACGCATCGGCGCCGAGGTGGTCATCGCCTACCTGCGCAGCCTGGTGATGCGGCTGCGCTGGGACGACAGCCTGCACCGGCTGCTGGCGTCGCTGCGCCTGGTCTTCGTGCCCTTGGTCAACCCGGGTGGGCTGTGGCACGGCACGCGGGCCAACCCGAACGGCATCGACCTGATGCGCAACGCCCCGGTGGAGGCGCCGGGCGCGCCGTTCCTGGTCGGCGGGCAGCGCTTCAGCGCCAAGCTGCCCTGGTACCGGGGCGCCGAGGGCGCGCCGATGGAGCCGGAGAGCCAGGCGCTGTGCGCGGTGGTGCAACGGGAGCTGCTGGGGCGCCCGTTCAGCCTCGCGGTCGACTGCCATTCCGGCTTCGGCCTGATCGACCGGATCTGGTTTCCGTTCGCCCACACCGCGCGCCCGATCCACCATCTCGCCGAACTGCACGCGCTCGGCGAGATGATCGACCAGAGCCTGCTCCACCACCGCTATGTGTTCGAACCGCAAAGCCGGCAATACCTGGCCCATGGCGATCTGTGGGACCACCTCTACCTGCAGGCCTGCGAGCGCCCGGGCCCGGTCTTCCTGCCGCTGACGCTGGAAATGGGGTCGTGGCTGTGGATCAAGAAGAACCCGCGCCAGCTGTTCTCCCGCCACGGCATCTTCAACCCGCTGGTGCAGCACCGCCAGCACCGGGTGCTGCGCCGCCACCTGGGCTGGCTCGACCTGATCACCCGCGCGACCGCCAGCTACCGCAACTGGCTGCCCGAGGGCGACGCTCGGCGGCAGCATCAGGCGCAGGCCCTGGCGCGCTGGTACGACCGGCGAGCGCGGCCGTGATGCCCGCCTGGATCCTGCTCCGGGGGCTGAGCCGCGAAAGCGGCCACTGGGGCCCGTTCGCCGAGCAGCTGCGCGCCGCGTGGCCGGACGCCCGCGTGATCGCGCCGGACCTGCCCGGCAACGGCGCGCTGTACCGGCTGCGCAGCCCGGCGAGCGTCGCGGCGATGACCGAGGCCTGCCGCGCCCAGCTCCAGGCCCAGGGCGTGCCGCCCCCCTACCGGCTGCTGGCCTTGTCGCTGGGCGGCATGGTGGCGGCCGACTGGGCCGCACGCCATCCGCAGGAGCTGGCCGGCGGCGTGCTGGTCAACACCAGCCTGCGCGGCGTGGCGCCCTGGTACTGGCGCATGCGCCCGGCGAACGCGCCCCGCCTGCTGCGCCTGCTGCTGGCGCACAAGGAGCCGCGCCGCCAGGAGGAGATCGTGCTGCGCCTGACCAGCCGGCTGCACCCGGCGGGCGACCCGGTGGTCGAGGACTGGGTCGGCCTGCGCCGCCGCCATCCGGTGTCGGCCGCCAACACGCTGCGCCAGCTGTGGGCCGCCTGGCGCTTCCACGCGCCGCGGCAGCGGCCGGCCGTGCCCTTGCTGGTGCTGGCCAGCGCACGCGACGGCCTGGTCGATGTGCGCTGCTCGCGGCGTCTGGCGAGCCGGTGGCAGCTGACGCTGGCCGAGCATCCCCGGGCCGGGCACGACCTGCCGCTCGACGACGCCGACTGGGTGCTGGCGCAGATCCAGCACTGGCTGAGCACGCCGCCGCCGCCGGCCTGACGCGCCGCGGCCGCCCCCGCCGGCCGCTCATCGCCCCACCGTTGCTGGCAGGGGAACTCGGCTGCCTTTCGGCGCCTGCGTGCACGTGGGTGCTTGCAAACCAAGCGTTAACCCTTAGATACTCGCCTGACCCCTCTCCCCACGGACTCATCCTGTCCACCGCGATCGAGCTCATCCAAGCTCCGGTCCCTTCGCTGAAGGCGCGCCATGAACCCGAATCTCCCGTCCGAAGAACGCCTCGTCGTTCCCGATCTGTGCCCCTTGGGCCGGGTCGGCATGCAGGTGGCGCAAGCTGTCCTGGGCCTGCCTTTCGACGCGATGCGGCTTCAGTACGCGACCGCGGTGCGGGCCGGCTGGATCGAGCGCTCGATGATCGCCTCGACCCGATTCGAGCGCTCGGTGGCGGCGCTGGAGCGGCTGTCGTGCGGCGCGCTGGCGCGCTCGGTCTGAGGCTCAGCGCCGGCGTCGCGGGTTGACGACCAGCAGCGCGAGCGTCAGCAGGCAGAACGCCGCGCCGGCATGGAAGGTCGCCGCGGCGCCGTAGCGCTCCCACAGCAGCCCGGCCAGCGCGCTGGAGGCCAGCAGCGCCACGCCGCTCATCAGGTTGAACAGGCCGAAGGCGGTGCCGCGCAAGTCCTTGGGCGCGACGTCGGCCACCATCGTCGCCAGCAGGCCCTGGGTCATGCCCATGTGCACGCCCCACAGCGCCATGCCCACCAGCATCAGCCCTTCGCTGCGGGCCAGGCCCAGCACCATGTCGGAGACGGCCAGCACCGCCATGCCCAGGGCCAGCAGGCGGCGATGGCTCATCCGGTCCGACAGCTTGCCGAAGGGGTAGGCGCTGGCGGCGTAGACGATGTTCATCGCCACCATCACCAGCGGCACCAGCGCGATCGGCGTGCCCAGTTGCTGCGCCCGCAGCACCAGAAAGGCCTCGCTGAAGCGCGCCAGCGTGAACACCGCGCCGACGCCGACGATCCACCAGTAGCCGCGGCCGAGCTGGGCCAGCGCCTCGCGCCGCACCGGGTTGAGCCGCACCGGCACGCCGGGACGGTCCGGCTCGTGCACGCCCCATACCAGCAGCGCGACGCACAGCGCGGCCGGCAGGCAGGCGGCCCAGAACACGGCGCGGAAGTTGTCGGCCCATAGCAGCATCAGCGCCGTGGCGGTGAGCGGGCCCAGGAACGCGCCCACCGTGTCCAGCGACTGACGCAGCCCGAAGGCCTCGCCGCGCCGCTCCACCGGTGCGATGTCGGCCACCAGCGCGTCGCGCGGCGCGCCGCGAATGCCTTTGCCGACACGGTCCAGCAAGCGCGCTGCCACCACCGTGCCGACGCCGGGCGCCAGCGCGAACAAGGGCTTGGTCACCGCCGCCAGGCCATAGCCCAGTACGGCCAGGCCCTTGCGGCGGCCCAGGTAGTCGCTCAGCGCGCCCGAGAACACCTTGACGATCAGCGCGGTGGATTCCGCCAGGCCTTCGATCACGCCCACCGCCTCGACGCTGGCGCCCAGGCCGGTGACCAGGAACATCGGCAGCAGGCTGTGGATCAGCTCGGACGAGGTGTCCATCAGCAGGCTGACGAAGCCCAGCACCCAGATGCCGGCCGGCAGGCCGCGCACGGTGCGCGTGACGAAAGCGTTCATGAGGCGCCGGGTCGTCGTCGGTCCGCGCTCAGGCCTGGCCCATGGCGGCGGCCACCAGGTCCAGCGAGCGCAGGCGCAGGGCCGGGTCGAACACGTCGCAGACCAGCATGAACTCGTCGGCCGCGGTGGCCTGGCGCAAGGCTTCCAGGCCCTGGCGCAGGGTCTGCGGGCCACCGATCACCGCGGCGCCGAGGAAATCGCCGATCGCGGCCTGCTCCTGCGGATGCAGGCGCGCCAGGTAGTCGGCCACCGGCGGCTGCAGCCGTTGGCGGTCGCCGTGCAGGATGCCCAGCACCCGCTGGTAGGTGCTGCTGGCGAGGAATTGCGCTTCCTCGTCGGTCGGCGCGCCGATCGCCGGCACGCCGATCACCACGTACGGACGGGCCAGCGTCGGCGAGGGCTGGAAGCGCTGGCGGTACAGGTCCAGCGCCGGCAACAGCAGGCGCGGCGCGAAGTGCGAGGCGAAGGCGTAAGGCAGCCCGCGTTCGGCCGCCAGCTGCGCCGAGAACAGGCTGGAGCCCAGCAGCCACAGCGGCACCCGGGTGTCGGCGCCGGGCATCGCGATCAGGCGCTGGCCGGGCTGCGGCGGGCCCAGCAGGCGCTGCAGCTCGGCGACGTCGCGCGGGAAGTCGGCCTCGGTCTCGGCCCGGTCGCGGCGCAGGGCGCGCATCGTCTCGCGGTCGGTGCCCGGGGCGCGGCCCAGGCCCAGGTCGATGCGGCCGGGATACAGCTCCGCCAGCGTGCCGAAGGCCTCGGCCACCACCAGTGGCGCATGGTTGGGCAGCATGATGCCGCCCGAGCCGACCCGGATGCGTTGCGTGCCGCCGGCGATGTGGCCCACCAGCACGGCCGTGGCCGAGCTGGCGATGCCCGCCATGTTGTGGTGTTCGGCCAGCCAGTAGCGGGTGAAGCCCAGGGCCTCGGCGTGCTGCGCGGTGCGCAGCGCGATCGCCAGCGCGTCGGCCACGCTGCCGCCTTCGCGCACGGCGACCAGGTCGAGCATGGACAAGGCGATATCGGGAAGGGTTTTCATCGTACGAGCGCGACCGCGCCTGCGCGGCGCGGCCATCATGCCATCACCGGCCGGGTGACCCCGGCCGGCGGTGCGAACGGCCCTGCGGCGACAGGGCCTCCGCCGGCACGCCAGAATGCAGCGACCCACAGGCCTGCCGCAGCGGTGGGCTGCCCTCTTTCGATGACCTGCTTTTGATGACCCTGAACGACGACTTCTCAGCGCGCATCGTGCTGCTTACGCCCGAGCTGCCCTGGGCGGCGTCGCCGATGCCGGGTGTCGAGCGCCGCCTGCTCGACCGCGTCGGCGGTGAACTGGCGCGCGCCACCAGCGTGGTGCGCTATGCGCCCGGAGCACGCTTCGAGCACCACGGCCACGACGGGGGCGAGGAAATCCTGGTGCTGGAGGGCGTCTTCTCGGACGAGACCGGCGACCACCCGGCCGGCACCTACCTGCGCAATCCGCCCGGCAGCCACCATGCGCCGTTCTCGCAGCCGGGCTGCCTGCTGTTCGTCAAGCTGCGGCAGTTCTCGCCGTACGATAGCGAACGGGTGCGGATCGACACCCATCGCGGGGTCTGGCGCCAAGGGCTGGTTCCCGGCCTGACGGTGCTGCCGCTGCACTCGCACGACGGCATCGACACTGCGCTGGTGCGCTGGGCGCCCGACACCCGCTTCAACGCCCATGCCCATCCGGGCGGCGAGGAGATCCTGGTGCTGGACGGGGTGTTTTGCGACGAGGCCGGCCGCTATCCGCAAGGAACCTGGCTGCGCAGCCCGCGCTGGAGCCGGCACACGCCGTTCACCGGGCCCGAGGGCGCCCTGATCTATGTGAAGGTGGGGCACCTCGGCGCGGCGTTCTAGCGCCCCCGGCACGCGCACCGCGCCGGGCGGCGCGATCAGGCAGGCGGGCCGCCCGGCGCCGCCCGCCAAGGACTCGCTCAGGCCTTCTTCGCGAAGGCGCTGCACCAGCCGGTGGGCACCACTTCCTTGCCGGCGAACAGCGGGCAGGCGCCCGACTTGGCACCCGGCTTGCCCTGGTACAGCGCGCAGACGCCGCACTTCTGGCCGGCGGCGTACATCGGGTACTTCTTGGCGTTGGCCTTGGTGGCGTCAGGCACGTAGCCCAGCGCGATGGCCTGGGCGTCCTTCTCGGTGACCAGCGACTGCGCCTGCGACAGCGTACTGACCGCCGCACCGGAAGCGGCGAGGGTCATCAGGAAGACACGACGGGGGATCTGCATGGGGTTCTCCATCAAGGGCGAAACAAGGGGTAGGGGCGTCGGCCCGGCGAGGTGCCGAGCGGCGATGGCAAGGGGAAGCGAGCGGGCCCGTCAACCCCCAGACCGACGGACCTTAGCAAAGTCCCTCGGCGCCAAGCTGGATCCAGATCAATTTACTGCGGGGCGGTGTGGCCAAACCGCGTCATACACGATCCAGCAACATCGGCCCGGGCCTCAATCCCGCTGCTGCAGGAAGCGGTTTGCCCGCAGGGCCAGCAGCGTGCAGGCCACGGCCGACAGCAGGTACAGGCTCACCGCGGCGAGGCCGAAGCGCGCCGACAGCCCCAGCGCCACCAGCGGGGCAAAGCCGGCGCCGATCAGCCAGGACACATCGGCGGTCAGCGCGGCGCCGGTGTAGCGAAAGTGCGGCAGGAAGTTCGAGGTGACCGCGCCGGCCGCCTGGCCATAGGACAGCCCGAGCAAGGCGAAGCCGATCAGGATGAACGCGTCCTGGCGGGTGGCGCTGCCGTCGAGCAGCCAGGGCACGCACAGGCTGAACAGGCCGATCAGCACGGCCAGCGCGCCGAGTGTGCTGCGGCGGCCGATGCGATCGGCGACCCAGCCCGACAGCGGCATCGCCGCGGCGGCCAGCACCGCGCCCGCCAGCTCCACCTGCAGGAAGCTGCCCACCTCGTGGCGCGAGTACAACGTGATCCACGACAGCGGGAACACCGTGACGATGTGGAACAGCGCGTAGCTGGCCAAGGCGGCGAAGGCGCCGAGGAAGACGTTGTGGCCCTGCTGGCCCAGCAGCTCGCCGACGTCGCAGGGTTCCAGCTCGTGCGCCTGCAGCTCGCGCTCGTATTCGTGCGTCACCACCAGACGCAGGCGGGCGAACAGCGCCACCACGTTGATGGCGAAGGCGGCGAAGAACGGGTAGCGCCAGCCCCAGCTGAGGAAATCGGCCGCCGGCAGGCTGCCCCACAGGTAGGCGAACAGGCCGCAGGCGACGACGAAGCCCAGCGGCGCGCCGAGTTGCCCCAGCATCGCGTACCAGCCGCGGCGGTGCTCGGGCGCATTGAGCGCCAGCAGCGACGGCAGGCCGTCCCAGGAGCCGCCCAGCGCCAGGCCCTGGCCGATGCGGCACAGCGCCAGCAGGCCGATCGCCAGCGCCCCCATGCTGCGGTAGCCGGGCAGCAAGGCCATGCCGGCCGTCGAGCTGCCCAGCAGGAACAGCGCGACGGTCAGCTTCGCGCCGCGGCCGAAGCGGCGCTGCACCGCCATCCCCGCCAGCGTGCCGAGCGGTCGGACGACGAAGGCGGCGGCGAACAGCGCGAACGCCATCAGCGTGCCGTGCAGCGCGTCGAGGAACGGAAAGAACACCGACGGGAACACCAGCACCGAGGCGATGCCGTAGACGAAGAAGTCGAAGTACTCGGAGGCGCGCCCGATGATCACGCCGACCGCGATGTCGCCGGGGGCGACGCTATCGGCCGCGTGACGCGACGGGGCCGGGCTGTTCCGGCCGGGCTGCAGGGGAGGGAGGAGCGCGGTGGCAGAGCTGGACATGATGGGTTCGACGCCGTGAGCTAGGACAAAATGTCCAATCGTTGATCTGCATCAATCAGGATACATTCCGGCCCCGCACGCAACTGTCGTTTTCCCGAGCGCTCGGTGTCCCTGATGTCTTCTCTTCGTATCCACAGTAAAACGCGCCTGGCCGGGCTCGCCGCCCTGCTGCCGCTGGCCGGCTGCAACACCGTGGTGATGCACCCGTCGGGCTTCGTCGCCGCCCAGCAGGCCCACCTGGTCGTCCAGTCGACGGTGCTGATGCTGCTGATCATCGTCCCGGTGATCGCGCTGACCCTGATCTTCGCCTGGCGCTACCGGCAGGCCAACACCGCGGCCGTGTACGAGCCCGAGTGGGACCACTCGACCCGGCTGGAACTGGTGATCTGGGGCGCGCCGCTGCTGATCATCATCGCGCTGGGCGCGCTGACCTGGATCGGCACCCACCGCCTCGACCCGTACCGCCCGCTGGACCAGATCGACGCGCAGCGTGCCGTGCCGCCGGAGGTCAAGCCGCTGGTGGTGGACGTGGTGGCGATGGACTGGAAGTGGCTGTTCGTCTACCCCGAGCAAGGCATCGCGACGGTCAACGAGCTGGCCGCGCCGGTGGACCGGCCGATCGAGTTCCGCATCACCGCGTCCACCGTGATGAACTCGTTCTACATCCCGGCGCTGGCCGGGCAGGTCTATGCGATGCCGGGCATGCAGACCCAGCTGCACGCGGTGATCAACCAGGCCGGCCGCTACGAGGGCTTCTCCGCCAACTACAGCGGCGCGGGTTTCTCGCAGATGCACTTCGGCTTCCTGGGCCTGAGCGGCGCGGATTTCGACCGCTGGGTCGCCGCCAACAAGTCGCAAGGGCAGGCGCTGGACCGCGCGACCTACCTGGCGCTGGACCGGCCCAGCATCGCCGAGCCGGTGCGCCGCTACGCCAGCATCGACCCGGGCTTGTACGACGCGATCCTCAACCGCTGTGTCGAGAGCGGCAAGATGTGCATCAGCCAGATGATGGCCATCGACGCCGGCGGCGGGCTGGGCAAGGGCGGCATCGCCGGCCTGGCGCAGCAGCACTGGGGCGCCGGGCGGCGCACCTACGTGGCGTCCGCCTGCAGCGCCGACAAGCTGCGCAGCGCCACGGTGCTGCCCGCCACCGTCCTCTCCCGACCCTGAAGCCGACGCACGGCCCTGGCCGTGTCCCTGTCCGCGCGCGACTTTCCGAGATCCCCCGATGTTTGACCATCTCACCCTGAGCCAGCTCCTCTTCGGCCGCCTGAGCCTGGACGCGATTCCGTACCACGAGCCGATCCTGGTGGTGACCTTCCTGTTCGCCGCGCTGACCGGCGCGTCGGTGTTGGCGGCAGTGACCTACCACGGTCTCTGGGGCAGCCTGTGGCGCAACTGGATCACCAGCATCGACCACAAGAAGATCGGCATCATGTACATCGTGCTGGCGATCGTGATGCTGCTGCGCGGTTTCGCCGATGCGCTGCTGATGCGCGCGCAGCAGGCCGTGTCGTTCGGCGCCAACCACGGTTTCCTGCCGCCCCACCACTACGACCAGATCTTCACGGCGCACGGCGTGATCATGATCTTCTTCGTCGCGATGCCGATGGTCACCGGGCTGATGAACTACGTCGTGCCGCTGCAGATCGGCGCACGCGACGTGGCGTTTCCGTTCCTGAACAACTTCAGCTTCTGGATGACGGTGGGCGGCGCGGTGCTGGTGATGCTGTCGCTGTTCGTCGGCGAGTTCGCGCGCACCGGCTGGCTCGCCTATCCGCCGCTGTCGGGCCTGCTGCAGAGCCCGGACGTGGGGGTGGACTACTACCTCTGGTCGCTGCAGATCGCCGGCGTGGGCACCACGCTGTCGGGCATCAACCTGATCGCCACCATCGTCAAGATGCGCGCGCCGGGCATGACGCTGATGAAGATGCCGGTGTTCACCTGGACGGCGCTGTGCACCAACGTGCTGATCGTCGCCGCCTTCCCGGTGCTGACGGCCATCCTGGTGCTGCTGTCGCTGGACCGCTACCTGGGCACCGCCTTCTTCACCAACGACCTCGGCGGCAACGCCATGCTGTACGTGAACCTGATCTGGATCTGGGGCCACCCCGAGGTCTACATCCTGATCCTGCCGCTGTTCGGCGTGTACTCGGAAGTGGTGTCCACCTTCAGCGGCAAGAAGCTGTTCGGCTACGCCTCGATGGTCTACGCGACGGTGGTGATCACCATCCTGTCCTACCTGGTCTGGCTGCATCACTTCTTCACGATGGGCTCGGGCGCCAGCGTCAACTCGTTCTTCGGCATCACGACGATGATCATCTCGATCCCGACCGGGGCCAAGATGTTCAACTGGCTGTTCACGATGTACCGCGGCCGCATCCGGTTCGAGGTGCCGATGCTGTGGACCCTGGGCTTCATGGTCACCTTCGTGATCGGTGGCATGACCGGCGTGCTGCTCGCGGTGCCGCCGGCCGACTTCGTGCTGCACAACAGCCTGTTCCTGATCGCCCACTTCCACAACGTGATCATCGGCGGCGTGCTGTTCGGCTCGTTCGCCGCGATCAACTACTGGTTCCCCAAGGCCTTCGGCTACAAGCTCGACCCGTTCTGGGGCAAGTGCTCGTTCTGGTTCTGGCTGGTCGGCTTCTACCTGGCCTTCATGCCGCTGTACGTGCTGGGCCTGATGGGCGTGACGCGGCGCCTGAGCCACTTCGACGACCCCTCGCTGCAGATCTGGTTCCAGTGCGCGGCGGTCGGCGCGGTGCTGATCGCGCTGGGCATCGCGTCCTTCCTGATCCAGCTGGTGGTCAGTTACCGCCGCCGAGAGGCCTTGCGCGATCACAGCGGCGATCCGTGGGGCGGCCGCACGCTGGAGTGGTCGACCGCCTCGCCGCCGCCGGACTACAACTTCGCCTTCACGCCCATCGTGCACGAACAGGATGCCTGGCACGACATGAAGCAGCGCGGCCACCAGCGCCCCGTCGACGGCTTCAAGCCCATCCACATGCCCAGCAACACCGGCGCCGGCTTCGTCATCGCGATGCTCGCCACGCTGTGCGGCTTCGGGCTGATCTGGCACATGTGGCTGATCGTCGGCGCCTCGTTCGCCGCGACCCTGGTCGCGGTGATCGCGCACACCTTCAATCTCAAGCGGGACCATCACATCCCCGCGGCCGACGTGGCCCGGACGGAACAGGCCCGCAGCCTGGCCCTGGCGGCCCAGGCCTGACCCACGCAAGGCATCCTCATGCTCAGCCAACCCACCCTCTCCGCCGCCGGCGCCGCGCCGCGCTTCTACGACGACGGCAGCCACCACCCGCCGTCGGGCACGCTGCTCGGCTTCTGGCTCTACCTGATGAGCGACTGCCTCATCTTCGCGGTGCTGTTCGCGGTCTACGCCGTGCTCGGCCGCAGCTATGCCGCCGGTCCGTCGGGCGCCGACCTGTTCGAGCTGCCGGTGGTGGCGGTCAACACCGGCCTGCTGCTGGTCTCGTCGATCACCTACGGCATGGCGATGATCGCGATGCAGCACGGCCGCAAGTCCAGCCTGCTGGCCTGGCTGGTCGTCACCGCGCTGTTCGGCCTGGGCTTCGTCAGCCTGGAGCTGAAGGAATTCGCGCACCTGATCCACGACGGCGCCGGCCCGCAGCGCAGCGCGTTCCTGTCGTCGTTCTTCACGCTGGTGGGCACGCACGGCCTGCACGTCAGCTTCGGCATCGTCTGGCTGGTCACGCTGATGGTGCAGGTGCGCAAGTGGGGCCTGACCGCCGAGAACAAGCGCCGCCTGATGTGCCTGTCGATGTTCTGGCACTTCCTGGACGTGGTCTGGATCGGCGTGTTCACCTTCGTCTACCTGATGGGAGTGCTGCGATGAGCGAGCATGGCGCACAACACGGCGCACAACACGACGGCGATCACCAGGCCGGGCATGGCGACGACGAGGCCTACCACGCCACCGTCAAGGGCTACGCGATCGGCTTCCTGCTGTCGGTGGTGCTGACCGCGCTGCCGTTCTGGCTGGTGATGGGCAAGCTGCTGCCGTCGGAGCACGCCACCGCGCTGGCGATCGTGGTGTTCGCGGCGGTCCAGATGGTGGTCCACATGGTGTACTTCCTGCACATGAACGCCAAGGTGCAGGGCGGCTGGTCGCTGCTGGCGCTGATCTTCACCGCCGGCCTGGTGCTGATCATGCTGGCGGGCTCGACCTGGGTCATGTACCACCTGAACACCAACATGATGCCCGGCACCGCGATGCGCGACATGCCCTGACCGTGGCCGACGCCGCCGCTCCCGGTCCGCGCAGCGCCGGCGCCCTGGCCCTGCTGCTGGCCGTGGGCGCCGGGGTGCTGGCGGGCTTCGTCGCGCTGGGGGTCTGGCAGGTCCACCGCCTGGCCTGGAAGGAGGCGCTGATCGCCCGGGTCGACCGCCGTCTGGCCGCCGCCCCGGTGGCGGCCCCCGGGCCGGCGGCCTGGCCGTCGCTGGCGGCCGAGCGCGACGAGTACCGGCGCGTGCGCGTCGGCGGCCGCTTCGATTGCACGCTGGACACCCGGGTGCGCGCCAGCACCGAACTGGGCCCGGGCGATTGGCTGCTGACCCCGCTGCTGCGCGACGACCACGGCGGCTGGGTGCTGGTCAACCGCGGCTTCGTTCCCGCCGGATGGCAGGAGCCGGCGACCTGCGACACCGCCGCGGCCGGGCCGCAGGCGGTGAGCGGCCTGCTGCGCCTGAGCGAGCCGCGCGGCAGCCTGCTGCAGCCCAACGACCCCGCCGCCTCGCGCTGGTATTCGCGCGATGTGGCGGCCATCGCGGCGGCCCGTGGCCTGGGCGGCGCGGCCCGGCCCGGGCCGGTCGCGCCGTATTTCATCGATGCCGGCGAGCCCGGCGTGGCCGCCCGCGGCTGGCCTCGCGCCGGCCTGACCGTGGTGCGCTTCCGCAACGAGCACCTCGTGTACGCTCTGACTTGGTTCGCGTTGGCGGCGATGACGGTCGGCGCCCTCGCATTTCTGCTCTTCGATGAGCGACGACTGCGCCGCGCCGCAGCAGGCCGTGCCCTTGCCCGAGATTGAATCCCCCGAAGCGCTTGCGCCGGCTGATGCCGGCCAGCCTCCCGAACGACTGGCCGGCCGCAAGAACCTCTTGCTGCTGATCCAGTTGCGCTGGCTGGCCGTGGCCGGCCAGCTGGTGACGGTCGTCGCGGTCGAGTTCCTGTTGAGCGCCCGCCTGCCGCTGGGCCCGATGTTCGGCCTGCTGGGCGCGCTGGTGCTGTTCAACGGCTTCTGCGAACTGCGGCGCCGCTTCGCGCCCGGCGCCGGCACCTGGGAGTTGTTCGGCGGCCTGGTGGTCGACGTGCTGGTGCTGAGCGGTCAGCTTTATTTCTCGGGCGGCATCACCAACCCGTTCATCTACCTCTACCTGCTGCAGATCGCCGTGGCGGCGGTGCTGCTGCGCCCGGCGTTCAGCTGGGCCATCGTCGCGCTGTCGGGCCTGTGCTTCGACGCGCTCACCCGCTGGCACCTGCCGCTGTACCTGCCCGACTCGACCCGCCTGGAGCTGTCGGCGCACTACGTCGGCGGCCTGCTGGTCTGCTTCGCGTTGAACGCCGCGCTGCTGGTGGTCTTCATCGGCCGCATCAGCCGCAATCTGCGCCAGCGCGACGCCAGCCTGGCCGACCTGCGCCAGCGCGCGGTCGAGGAGGAGCACATCGTCCGCATGGGCCTGCTGGCCTCGGGCGCGGCCCATGAACTCGGCACGCCGCTGGCCACGATGGCGGTGATCCTGGGCGACTGGGCCCGCATGCCGGCCTTCGCGCGCGAGCCCGAACTGCAGGCCGAGATCCAGGAGATGCAGGCCCAGCTCGGGCGCTGCAAGTCCATCGTCACCGGCATCCTGCGTTCGGCCGGCGATGCCCGCGGCGACGCGCCGACGCAGACCTCGCTCGCCGCTTTCCTGGATGACCTGGTGGCGCAGTGGTGCCGCACCCGCTCGGTGGTCGCGCTGCCCTATCGGCGCGAGCACCTGCCGGCGCTGCGCATCATCTCGGACACCGCGCTGCGGCAGATGATAGGCAACGTGCTCGACAACGCGCTGGAGGCCGCGCCGGATCAGCTGCCGACACTGACGGCGCGCTGCGACGACGCCCAGCTCCGGATCAGCGTGCAGGACCGCGGGCCGGGCTTCCACCCGGACATCCTGGCGCGCTTCGGCAAGCCGTACCAGTCGACCAAGTCGCGCCAGGGCGGCGGGCTGGGCTTGTTCCTGGCGGTCAACGTCGCGCGCTCGCTGGGAGGCAACATCGTGGCCCGCCAACGCGAGCAGGGCGGCGCCGAAGTGCTGATCAGCCTGCCGCTGTCGTCCCTCACGCCCCGCGACCCCGCCGTCCATGACCGCTGACAAGACCCTGCTGATCGTCGAGGACGACGAAGCCTTCGCGCGCACGCTGGGCCGCTCGTTCGAGCGCCGCGGCTACCAGGTCCTGCGCGCCGCCGGCCTGGCGCAGGTGCAGGCGCTGCTGGCCGCGCACCGGCCGGCCTACGCCGTGGTCGACCTGAAGCTGGCCGGCGGCGGCTCGGGCCTGGCCTGCATCCAGGCACTGCGCGCGCACGACGAGTCGCTGGTCATCGTGGTGCTGACCGGCTACGCCAGCATCGCCACCGCGGTCGAGGCGATCAAGCTCGGCGCCCGCCACTACCTCGCCAAGCCGGCTAACACCGACGACATCGAGGCCGCGTTCTCGCGCGCCGAAGGCGACGCCGAGGTCGAGCTGAGCGAGCGCACCACCTCGATCAAGACCGTGGAGTGGGAGCACATCCACGAAACGCTGGCCGCCACCGGCTTCAACATTTCCGAAACGGCGCGCCGGCTGGGCATGCACCGCCGCACACTGGCCCGCAAGCTGGAAAAGCAGCGGGTGCGGTGAGCGCCCGCGCGGCACGGCGCGAGCCGCCGAATCACTCCTGCGGGCTCGGTCCGGCCACACCGGTCAGCGGCCCCGCCACGCGGCGCCGGCGCAGCCAGGCCACGAGCTGGAAGGCGATCAGCAGCGCGCAGGCGGCGACGAAGCCGGTGCTGATCGGGCGCTGGACGAACACCGCCAGGTCGCCGCGCGAAAGCAGCAGCGCGCGGCGGAAGTTCTCTTCCAGCATCGGCCCCAGCACGTAGCCCAGCACGATCGGCGAGATCGGGAAATCGAGCGACAGGAAGATCGCGCCGGCGACGCCGAACAGCGCCACCATGCCGACATCGAACAAGGCGTTGTGCGCGCTGTAGACGCCGACGCAGATGAAGAACACCGCCGACGGGAACAGCAGCCGGTACGGCACCTGCAGCAGCTTGACCCAGACGCCGATCAGCGGCACGTTGAGCAGCACCAGCAGCACGTTGCCGATCCAGAAGCTGGCGATCAGCCCCCAGAAGATGTCGGGATGCTCGCCGATCAGCTGCGGCCCGGGCTGGATGCCCTTGAGGATCAGCGCCCCGAGGATCAGCGACATGATCGCGTCGCCCGGAATGCCCAGCGACATCGTCGGGATGAAGTCGACCTGGGTCTTGGAGTGCGAGGCGGCCTCGGGCGCGGCCACGCCCTCGATCGCGCCGTGGCCGAAGCGCTCGGGCGTCTTCGAGACCTTGCGCTCCAGCGCGTAGGCGATGAAGGTGGTGATCGTCGGCCCGGTGCCCGGCATCGCGCCAAACAGCGTGCCCACCAGCGTGCCGCGCAGCATCGGCACGAAGGCGCGGCGCAGTTCCTCGCGCGTCGGCCGCATGTCGCGCATGCGCACCTTGGCGTCGGACACCCGCGTGACCCGGCGGTTCACGTGGACCAGGAAATCGGCGATGCCGAACAGGCCCATGCTCAGCGCGACCAGCTCGATGCCGTCCGAGATCTCGGGAATGTCGAACGCGAAGCGGATCGTGCCGCTGGTGACGTCGGTGCCCACCGTGCCGCAGATCAGCCCGATCAAGGTCATCGCCACGCCCTTGAGCGGCGAGCCGCGCGACATCGTCGCGCCGGCCAGCAGGCCCAGCAGCATCACCGCGCAGATGTCGGCCGGACCGAACTTGAAAGCCATCAGCACCAGCAGCGGCGAGAGGAAGATCATCACCACGATGCCCACCGACGCGGCGAAGAACGAGGCCATCATCGTGATGCCCAGCGCCGCCCCGCCGCGCCCTTGCTGGGTCATCGGGTAGCCGTCGATGCAGGTCACCGCGTGCGGCGGGTGGCTGGGCAGGTTGAGCAGGATCGCGCCGATCGCCCCGCCGTACTGCGAGCCGTAGAAGATGCCCGCCAGCATCAGGATCGCCGGCACCGGCGCGATCACGTAGGTCAGCGGCAGCAGCATCGAGATCGTGGACATCGCGCCCATGCCCGGCAGCACGCCGATCAGGTTGCCCACCAGCACGCCGAACACCGACCACATCAGGTTGCTCGGTTCCAGCGCGACGCCGAAGCCGTAGGCCAGGTCGATCAGGGTCTGGTGCATGGCGCGTCAGCCCCAGGCGAAGGCCGGCAGCGGCAGGCGCAGCGCCAGGCTGAAGATCAGCTCGCTGGCCACCGTCATCGCCAGCGCCAGCAGCGCGGCGTCGCGCAGCGAGTTCTGGCGGTCGCCCAGCGCGGCGACGAACACCGACGCGAAGGTCGCCGGCAGCAGGCCGCCGTGGCGGCCCAGCAGCACGAAGGCCGCCACCCCGCCCAGGATGCAGGCCCAGCCGCGCCATTGCGGCGTGGCCGCCGTGGCCGGGCCGGCCGGCCGCGCGCCCAGGCCCAGCAGCACGCCGACGGCGATCAGCAGGCTGCCGTACAGCACCGGCATGAAGCCCGCGCCCATGTGGGTCAGGTGGCCCACGTGGTAGCCCGAGCCGATCGTCACCACCGCGGTCCCGATGAGGATCATCAGGGCCGCACCGTAGTGGTCCTTGTGGATGCGGCGCAGTGACGGCAAACGGGTCTCCGTGGGGGTGGCGGCGGGGCGGTGGATCGGCAGCCGCCGCGTGGCGCGCGGGGCCGGGGCAGTCTAGCAGCGGCACTCGGGGCCCCGCCGCGAGGCCGGAGGCGGATGCCGGTGGACGTCGGCGGTGCGACGAACGTTCCGAATCGGACCGGTGGACCTCAGGGATGAATCCCAGGGCCGCCCGTCCTGCCGGCGATCCGGGGCGCCGTGGAATCCTGGCATGCGATTTGTATGACGAGGAAGAACCTGCTCATACTCCACACCGATGCACGATCTTCCCACCGACTGGACGGCCTTGTGCCTCGTGGTCTATCTGCTGGGCATGCGCCACGGCTTCGACGCCGACCACCTGGCCACCATCGACGGCCTGACCCGCCTGAGCCTGCGCCGCGGCAGCCCCCTGGCGCGCTGGTGCGGGACCCTGTTCTCGCTCGGCCACGGCGCGGTGGTCATGGCCATTGCCCTGGCGGTGGGCCTGGTCAGCCGCTCGTGGCTGCCTCCGGCCTGGCTCGATGGCTTCGGCTCCGGTGTGTCCATCATGTTCCTGATCGGGCTGGGGGTCGTCAACCTGCGCGCCGTGCTGTCGGCCACCCCGGGCCAGTTGGTCACACCGGTCGGCTTGAAGGGCCGCTGGCTGGGCCGGCTGGTCCAGGCTCGGAGTGCCTGGGGCGTGGCGGGCGTGGGCTCGCTGTTTGCCCTGTCCTTCGACACGCTGAGCCAATCCGCGCTGTTCGCCGCCACCGCCGCCCAGTTCGGCGGTCCCGGCCGGTCGCTGACGCTGGGGCTGTTGTTCGTCGCCGGCATGTTGGCGACCGACGGCCTGAATGGCTGGTGGATCTCGCACCTGATCGCCCGTGCCGATCAGCTCGCCGTCGTCGCCTCGCGGGTGATGGGCGCCGCGGTCGCCGGCGTCAGCCTGCTGGTCGCCGGGCTGGGCGTGGCGCGCTGGGTGTCACCGCTCTTCAACGCCTGGGAAAGCGGGCGCGAACTGGCGATCGGTGCCTGCGTGCTGGGCGTGATGGCCGCGGGCTACCTCGTGGCCCTGGTGTTGGCAAGGCATAGCGTCCGCTCGGGACGGCGCGCGTGATGAACCGGATGCAGATCGCCGCTCGTTGCCCATGCTCGCAAGGTCGCAGGCCGGCCCTCTTGCAGCGGGGAGTTTGCGCCTACCCTGGCGGGCGGCCCGTATAGTCTCGCCGGGCCGCCAGCGGCGACCCTTGGTCCCATTTCACGAAAGGCAGTCATGTCCACCGGCAAGATCCTCGTCGCGCAGGGCGGCGGCCCCACCGCTGTCATCAACCAGTCGCTGGTCGGCGTGGTGCTGGAAGCACGGCGCCACCGCGGCATCACCCAGGTCTACGGCGCCCGCCACGGCGTGCGTGGCATCGTCAACGAAGACTTCGTCGACCTGACCCAGGAGACCAGCCACAACCTCGAACTGGTCGCCGGCACGCCCGCCTCGGCGCTGGGCAGCACGCGCGACAAGCCCGATCTGGCTTATTGCCAGGAGATCTTCAAGGTGCTGCAGGCGCACGGCATCGAGCACTTTTTCTACATCGGCGGCAACGATTCGTCGGACACGGTGCGCATCGTCAGCGAGCAGGCCCGCGCGGCGGGCTACCCGCTGCGCTGCATTCACATCCCGAAGACCATCGACAACGACCTGGTGGGCAACGACCACACGCCCGGCTTCCCGTCGGCGGCGCGATTCGTGGCCCAGGCCTTCGCCGGCGCCAACCTGGACAACGCCGCGCTGCCCGGCGTCTACCTGGCGGTGGTGATGGGCCGGCACGCCGGCTTCCTGACGGCGGCGTCGGCGCTGGGCAAGAAATTCCCCGATGACGGCCCGCACCTGATCTACGTCCCCGAGCGAAGCTTCGAGATCCCGAAATTCCTGGCCGACGTGAAGGCCATGCACGAGCGCCATGGCCGCTGCGTGATCGCGGTCTCCGAGGGCATCCACGACGCCTCCGGCCAGCTGATCGCCGCCCAGCTCGCCAAGGACCTGGAGCACGATGCCCACGGCAACGTGCAGCTCTCGGGCAGCGGTGCGCTGGCCGACCTGTTGTGCGAGGAGATCAAGCGCAACCTGGGCATCAAACGGGTGCGCGGCGACACCTTCGGCTACGTGCAGCGCAGCTTCATCGGCTGCGTCAGCGACGTCGACCAGCGCGAGGCGCGCGAAGTCGGCGAGAAGGCGGTGCAGTACGCGATGTGGGGCGACCGCGACGGCTCGGTGGCGATCAAACGCACCGGCTTCTACTCGGTCGACTACGAACTGGTGCCGCTGGAGGCGGTCGCCGGCAAGACCCGGGTGATGGACGACGCCTTCATCAGCGCCAGCGGCACCGATGTCACCGATGCCTTCCGGCTGTACCTGCGGCCGCTGCTGGGCTCGGCCATGCCCGACGCCTACCGGCTGCGGCCCAATGCCGTGCCCAAGGTGCTGCGCCGCTGACCGGCCGCCCGATGAATCCTTCCCGCGCCGCGGCCCTGGGTTCAAAATACCGCCCATGAAAGTCCTGCGGCTGCTGCTTGCGGTGTTGTTGTCGATGGCCGTGCCGCTGGTGGCGGCGGCGCGGGTCGCCGCGCCCGACGCGGGCCCGGCCTGTCCGATGCAGCACCCGGTCTCCGCGGGCAGCGGCCCGGCGCATGGCGCTGCCGGTCACCTGGCGCACGCCGCCGCCGGCATGGGAGCGATCAGCGCCACGGCCGGGCACGCGTGCTGCGGCGACGCGCCCGGCCACGCCAGCCTGCACCAGCCCTGCAAGTCGGGCCAGGCGTGCAAGGCCTGCAGCACGTTCAGCGCGTTGCCGGTCGCGGTCGGCGAGCTGCCCGAACCCACCGCGGTGCACCGCGTCGTGGTGGCGATGCACGCGGTGGTCCCGTCGCGCGCGCCGCGCGGCCTGTGGCGACCTCCCCGCGCGCTCTGACCCCGGTCTGAATCGTGGCCCCGGGCGGCGTCGCCGCCGGGCCCTCCGTGCGCTGGCTGCGCACCGATCTGTCATGGAGTTGGAGCATGCTCTCCTGTTTGAGAAGCGCCGTCCTGCCGCTGCTGGCCGGCGTGGCCGGCCTGGCCCAGGCCGCGCCGCTGAGTTTCACGGCCGCGCTCGATCTGGCCGAGCGCCAGTCGCCCGCGCTGGCGGCCGACACCGCGCAGGTGGAGGCCGCCCGCTCGGCCGCCGGCGCTGCCGGCGCCTGGCCCGATCCCAAGCTGTTCGCGGGGATCGAGAATCTGCCGGTGTCCGGCACCGAGGCCTGGCAACTGCAAGCCGACGGCATGACGATGCAGAAGGTCGGCGTGGCGCAGGACGTGCCGAACGCCGACAAGCGCCATGCCCGCGAGGCGGTGGCCGCGGCCCGCATCGACGTGGCCGACGCCCGCCGCCAGGTGGCCCGGCTGGCCGTGCGGCGGGACGCCGCGCTGGCCTGGCTGGACCTTTACTACCTGCGGCGCAAGGAGCGGCTGCTCGACGCGTTGGACCGCGAGAACGCGCTGCTGGCCCGCACGGTCGCTGCGCAGCTGGCGGCCGGCCGCGGACCGGTCGCCGACGCGGTCGCGCCGCAACAGGAAGCGGCCCAGCTGGCCGACCGGCGCGACGACCTGGCGCGCGACATCGCCCAGGCGCGGTCGCGCCTGGGCCAGCAGCTGGGGTCGCAGGCCGACGATGGCCTGGCCGGCGATCCGCCGCAGTGGACGGTCGATGCGCAGCAGCTGCGCGAGCGCCTGCACCGGCATCCCGACTGGCTGGCCTTCGCGGCCGAGACCCGCCAGGCCGAAGCCGAGCTGCGCGAGGCCCAGGCGACGAAGAAGTCGGACTGGGGCGTCGAGCTGGCCTACCAGCGCCGCGCGCCGCAGTACGGCAACATGGTGTCGATCCAGTTCACCTTCGAGCTCCCGGTGTCGCCGGCCACCCGGCAGGACCCGCTGATCGCCGCGCGGCAGCAGGACCTCAGGCGCATCGACGCCGAACGCGACGGCCTGCTGCGCGAGCACGCCGGCGAACTCGACAGCCGGCTGGCCGAGTACGCCGCGCTGACCCGCCAGCGGGACCGGGCCGAGCACACCGTGCTGCCGCTGATCGAGCAAAAGCTCGCGCTGCAGACCGCCAGCTACCAGGCCGGCAAGGGCGACTTGAACGCGGTGCTCGCCGCGCGCAGGGAGCGCATCGACCAGGACCTGCGCATCGTCGATCTGCAGGCCCAGCAAGCCACCGCGGCCGCCCGGCTGCATTTCGCGGACAGCGGAGACGCGCCATGACCCTCGACAAGATCCAGGCGGCCGTGCTGGCCGCCGTCATCGCGGCCCTCGGCGCCGGCCTCGGCTACGGGCTGGCCTCGCATCGCGCCAGCGCGCCGGCCCAGGGCGCGCCGTCCGGCGCGACGGACGGGCGCAAGGTCCTGTACTGGTACGACCCGATGTCGCCCGGGCAGCATTTCGACAAACCGGGCAAGTCGCCGTTCATGGACATGCAGCTGGTCGCCAAGTACGCCGACGACGGCGCCGCCGAGAGCGGCGTCAAGATCGATCCGGGCATGGCGCAGAACCTGGGGCTGCGGCTGGCGACGGTCGAGCGCGGGCCGCTGACGGCGGCGGTCGACGCGGTCGGCACCGTGCAGTGGAACGACCGTCAGGTGGCCGTCGTGCAGGCCCGCAGCGCCGGTTTCGTCGAACGCGTCTACGCCCGCGCGCCGGGTGACGTGGTGGCCAAGGGCGCACCGCTGGCCGACCTGCTGGTGCCGGACTGGGCCGGCTCGCAGACCGAGTTCCTCGCGCTGCTGGCCTCCGGCGACGCCGGGCTGGCGCAGGCCGCCCGCGAGCGCATGGTGCTGCAGGGCATGCCGGCCGAGCTGATCGACCGCGTCGCCGCGACCCGCCGGGTCCACGCGGTGGTGACGGTGGCCGCGCCGATCGGCGGCGTGATCCAGTCGCTGGACGTGCGCACCGGCATGTCGCTCGGCGCCGGCATGCCGCTGGCCCGCATCAACGGCCTGGATCCCGTCTGGATCGACGTGGCGGTGCCCGAGGCGCAGGCCGGTGGGGTCGCGGTCGGCAACCCGGTCCAGGTCAGCCTGGCCACCGATCCCGGCCGGGCGCTGTCCGGCAAGGTGGTGGCGGTGCTGCCGCAGGCCAATGCGGACAGCCGCACGCTCAGCGTGCGCGTCGAGCTGCCCAACCCCGGAGGGCGGCTGCGCGCCGGCCTGTTCGCGCAGGTCCGCGTGGCCGCCGGCAGCGACGGGCCGGTGCTGCACGTGCCCAGCGAGGCCGTGCTGCGCACCGGCACGCGCAATGTCGTGCTGCGCGCGCTGGACGGTGGCCGCTTCGAGCCGGTGGAGGTCCGGCTCGGCCGCGAAGCCCAGGGCCAGGTGGCGGTGCTCGACGGCTTGCGGGAAGGGCAGCGCATCGTCGCGTCGGGCCAGTTCCTGATCGATTCCGAGGCCAGCCTGCAGGGCGTGCTGGCCCGCATGGCGGGCGCGTCGGACGCTGCTGCGGCTCCCGCGGCGACGGCCTCTGCAGCCTCGGCCGCCGCACCGGCCGCATCGGTGCTCCATGAGGCCGACGGCACGGTCGAGTCGATCGATGGCCGCGAGATCGTGTTGTCGCACGGCCCGGTCAAGTCGCTCGGCTGGGGGCCGATGACCATGCCGTTCCAGCTCGCCGACCCGGCGCTGGCCGCGACGCTCAAGCCCGGCGACCGCGTGCACTTCGGCTTCCGCCAGCGCGACGACGAGAACGTCATCGAGCTGCTGCGCAAGAGCGGAGGTGCGCGATGATCGCCGGCCTCATCCGCGGCGCCATCACCCATCGCTTCCTGGTGCTGCTGGCCACGCTGTTCTTCGCCGCCTGGGGCGTCTGGGCGGTGCGCACCACGCCGGTCGATGCGCTGCCCGACCTGTCGGACGTGCAGGTCATCATCCGCACCAGCGACCCGGGCCAGGCGCCGCAGATCGTCGAGAACCAGGTCACCTATCCGCTGGCCACGACCATGATGTCGGTGCCCGGGGCCAAGACGGTGCGCGGCTATTCGTTCTTCGGCGATTCGTTCGTCTACGTGCTGTTCGAGGACGGCACCGACCTGTACTGGGCGCGTTCGCGGGTGCTCGAATACCTGAACCAGGTGCAGGGCCGGCTGCCGGCCGGCGCCCAGGCCTCGCTGGGCCCGGATGCCACCGGCGTGGGCTGGGTCTACGAGTACGCGCTGGTGGACCGCAGCGGCGCGCACGACCTGTCCCAGCTGCGCAGCCTGCAGGACTGGTTCCTGAAATACGAGCTCAAGAGCCTGCCCAACGTGGCCGAGGTCGCGACCGTCGGTGGCATGGTCAAGCAGTACCAGGTGGTGCTCGATCCGCTGAAGCTGGCAGCCTACCGCATCCCGCAGTCCAAGGTCATCGACGCGATCCGCAAGGCCAACCAGGAGACCGGCGGCTCGGTGCTGGAGATGGCCGAGACCGACTACATGGTGCGAGCCAACGGCTACCTGAAGACGCTGGACGACTTCCGCCACATCCCGCTCGCCGCCACGCCGGCCGGCGTGCCGGTCCTGCTGGGCGACGTGGCGACGGTGCAGGTCGGGCCGGAGATGCGGCGCGGCATCGCCGAGCTGGACGGCCAGGGCGAGACGGTGGGCGGCGTGGTGATCCTGCGCTCGGGCAAGAACGCGCGCGAGACCATCGCCGCGGTCAAGGCGAAGCTGGCGACGCTGGCCAGGAGCCTGCCGCCCGGCGTGGAGATCGTGCCGACCTACGACCGCAGCGAGCTGATCGACCGGGCGATCGAGAACCTGTCGCACAAGCTGCTCGAGGAGTTCATCGTGGTGGCGCTGGTCTGCGGCCTGTTCCTGTGGCATCTGCGCTCGGCGCTGGTGGCCATCGTCTCGCTGCCGCTGGGGGTGATGATGGCCTTCGTCGTGATGCGCTACCAGGGCGTCAACGCCAACATCATGTCGCTGGGCGGCATTGCGATCGCGGTCGGCGCGATGGTCGACGCGGCGGTCGTGATGATCGAGAACGCGCACAAGCGGATCGAGGCCTGGCGGCAGCGCCATCCCGGCGAGACGCTGCGCGGCGAGGCCCACTGGACGGTGATCGCCGACGCGGCGGCCGAGGTCGGCCCGGCGCTGTTCTTCTCGCTGCTGATCATCACGCTGTCCTTCATCCCGGTCTTCACGTTGCAGGCCCAGGAGGGCAGGCTGTTCGGGCCGCTGGCCCTGACCAAGACCTACGCGATGGCCGCGGCCGCCGGCCTGTCGGTGACCCTGGTGCCGGTGCTGATGGGGTACTGGATCCGCGGCCGCATCCCGGACGAGCACCAGAACCCGCTCAACCGCTGGCTGATCCGGCACTACAGCCCCTGGCTGGACGCGGTGCTGCGCCGGCCCCGGACGACGCTGGTGCTGGCGGCGCTGGCGCTGCTGACCACGGCCTGGCCGCTCGCCCGGCTGGGCGGCGAATTCATGCCGGCGATGGACGAGGGCGATCTGCTCTACATGCCCTCGGCCTTGCCGGGTCTGTCGACGGCCAAGGCCGGCGAACTGCTGCAGCAGACCGACCGCCTGATCAAGACCGTGCCCGAGGTGGCCCGCGTGTTCGGCAAGGCCGGCCGTGCCGAGAGCGCGACCGACCCGGCGCCGATGGAGATGTTCGAGACGACGATCCAGTTCAAGCCGCGCGACCAGTGGCGGCCGGGCATGACGCCGGCCAAGCTGGTCGACGAGCTGGACCGGGTCGTGAAGGTGCCGGGCCTGGCCAACATCTGGGTGCCGCCGATCCGCAACCGGATCGACATGCTGGCCACCGGCATCAAGAGTCCGATCGGGGTCAAGGTGTCGGGCACCGACCTGGCCGGGATCGACCAGGTGGCGCAGCAGGTCGAACAGGTGGCCAAGACGGTGCCGGGCGTCAGCTCGGCGCTGGCCGAGCGGTTGACCGGCGGGCGCTATGTCGACGTCGACATCGATCGCGCGGCGGCTGCGCGCTACGGGCTCAACATCGCCGACGTGCAGTCCATCGTGTCGTCCAGCATCGGCGGAGAGAACGTCGGCGAGACGGTCGAGGGCCTGGCGCGCTACCCGATCAACGTGCGCTATCCGCGCGAACTGCGCGACTCGCTCGACGGTCTGCGCCAGCTGCCGATCTTGACCGAGACCGGCCAGCAGATCACGCTGGGCACGGTGGCGCGCCTGCGCGTCAGCGACGGCCCGCCGATGCTCAAGAGCGAGAACGGCCGGCCGTCGGGCTGGGTCTACGTGGACGTGCGCGGACGCGACCTGGCCTCGGTGGTGGCCGACCTGCGCAGCGCGGTGGCGTCGCAGGTCCGGCTGCAGCCGGGCATCAGCATCGCCTACTCGGGCCAGTTCGAATACATGGAGCGCGCCAACGCGCGGCTGAAGCTGGTCGTGCCGGCGACGCTGATGATCATCTTCGTGCTGCTCTACCTGACCTTCGGCGGCGTCGGCGATGCCTTGCTGATCATGGCCACGCTGCCGTTCGCGCTGGTGGGCGGCGTGTGGTTCCTCTACCTGGCGGGCTACAACCTGTCGGTGGCGACCGGCGTCGGGTTCATCGCGCTGGCCGGCGTCTCGGCCGAGTTCGGCGTGATCATGCTGCTGTACCTGAAGCAGGCCACGGCGGCGCGCGAGGCCGACGGCACGCTGCACGGCGAGGCCGATCTCGACCAGGCGATCCGGCACGGCGCGGTGTTGCGGGTGCGGCCCAAGGCGATGACGGTGGCGGTGATCCTGGCCGGCCTGCTGCCCATCCTGCTCGGCAGCGGCGCCGGCTCCGAGGTGATGCGCCGGATCGCGGCGCCGATGGTCGGCGGCATGATCACCGCGCCGCTGCTGTCGATGTTCGTGATCCCGGCGGCGTATCGCTTGCTGCGGCGGCCGCGGCCGCCGCGTCGCGACTGACCGGGCTCAGGGGCCGGCGTGGCGCTGCAGCAGCACGGTCAGCAGCAGCGCGCTGTCCTCGACCGCCGCCACGCCGTGGGCCGTGCCGCC
Source organism: Ideonella sp. sgz306126 (assembly GCF_056032705.1). Taxonomy (NCBI): domain Bacteria; kingdom Pseudomonadati; phylum Pseudomonadota; class Betaproteobacteria; order Burkholderiales; family Sphaerotilaceae; genus Ideonella; species Ideonella sp. sgz306126. The sequence continues at coordinate 95,539 of NZ_JBVYWP010000002.1, read as the reverse complement.
GGCCAGGTAGACCCAGTCGCCGTGCGACAGGGTCCGGTCGCCGTCGTCCAGCGTCAGCGCCACCCGGCCTTCCAGGCAGTGCAGCGTGAGCTCGCCGGCCACCTGGTGCACCGGCAGCGATTTGCCGGCCAGCAGGATCACGTGCATGACTTCCAGCGCGTCGGTCTTGACGATCGCGCGGCTGCGGTGCGCGGCGAGATCGGCCTGGAGCGGGCGCAGGCTGAGCACCTGGGCGGATGTGGCGTGTTCGATGGCCATGACAAGTCCTCCGTGGCGAGATCGAGGGGCCAGTCTGCCCCCTCCGCGATGCCCCCACTGCGGTGGGTGCTGCCCGGCCGTGCCGCCGCGGCGGGTCAGCGCCTGCGCGGCGCGGCCGGCACCGGGCCGGCGATCGCCACCACCTTGCGGCCCGCGCGGGCCGGCGGCGGGGCGGGGCGGGCCGTCGTCACCGACGGGCCGGCGATGTCGTCCAGCGTGACCGCGTCCAAGGCCGCGAAGTAGGCGCCCAGCGCCTGGCCCAGCGCGCCCTTGAGCCGGCAGTGCGGGGTCAGGGTGCAGGTGTCGGACGCGGCATCGAAGCATTCGACCAGCCGGAAATCGGTCTCCGCCGCGCGCACCACGTCGCCGACGCGGATCGACGACGGCGGCTTGAGCAGGCGCAGCCCGCCGCCGCGGCCGCGCGTGGTCTCCAGCACGCCCTGGCGGGCCAGGTCGTTGACGATCTTCATCAGATGATTCTTCGAGACCCGGTGCGCCTCGGCGATCTCGGCGATCGTGACCAGTCGCTCATGGTGGGTCGCGCAGTACATCAGCACCCGCAACGTGTAGTCGGTGTAGTCGGACAGTCGCATCGAAAAGACCCTCTAAAGATGCATTTCTTGTATTGCTTCAAGTCGGCCGGCGACATATCATGCATCAAAAATGCATCTTACAGCCCTGCCTGCCGAACGCCAACCCGCCTCGTCGCCGCCGCCATGAAATCGCCCGTCCTGCCTCTGTTCGTCGCCGCCGCGGCACCCGCGTCCGTGAGTCCGCCCGCGGGCTGGCCGGGGTTGCGCCTGGGCTTCCGGCCGTTCTACCTGCTGGCGGCGGTGTTGGCCTGCGCCGCGGTGCCGCTGTGGGCGGCGATCGCGCTGGGGCGGCTCTCGCCGCGCCTGCCGCTGGCACCGATGCTGTGGCATGCCCACGAGATGCTGTTCGGGTTCGCGACGGCGGTGATCGTCGGCTTCCTGCTGACCGCGGGCAAGGCCTGGACCGGGCTGGCCACGCCGCGCGGCGCCGGCCTCGGCGCGCTGGCCCTGCTCTGGGTCGCCACCCGCATCGCGGGCGTGCTCGGGCCGTACGGGCTCTACGCCGCCCTCGACCTGCCGCTGCTGCCGCTGGTGGCGGGCGTGCTGGCGACGGTGCTGCTGCGCGCACGCAATGTGCGCAACCTGCCGCTGGTGCTGATCCTCGGCCTGCTGTCGCTGAGCAACGCCGCGTTCCACGCCGCGATGCTGGGCTGGCTGGCGCTGCCGCCGCTGGCCGCGCTGCATGCGGGCCTGGCGTTGATCGTGCTCGTCGAGTGCGTGATCGCCGGCCGGGTGATCCCCGCGTTCACCCTCAGCGCGATGCCGGGGCTGAAGCTGGTTCCGCAGCCGCGCCTGGCGCAGGCCACGCTGGCCGCGACCTCGGCCGGGCTGGCCGCCTGGGTGTTCCTGCCCGGCACGCCGCTGGCGGCCGGCGCGCTGGGTCTGGCCGCGCTGCTGCACGCCCTGCGGCTGTGGCGCTGGAAGCCCTGGGTCACCCGCCAGCGCCCCATCCTCTGGGTCCTGCATGCCGCGTACGGCTGGCTGCCGATCGGCCTGGGCCTGCTGGCGCTGAACGCGCTGGGCACGCTGCCCGAGTCGGCCGGCGTGCACGCGCTGACCGTCGGCGCCACCGGTGGCTTGGTGATCGGCATGATCACCCGCACCGCGCGCGGCCACACCGGCCGCCCGCTGAAGGTGTCGCGGCCGGAGGTGCTGGCCTATGCGCTGGTGATGGCGGCGGCCCTGCTGCGCAGCGCGGTGCCGCTGTGGGTGCAACCCGGCACCGGCTGGCCGCTGGCCGCCGCGGCCGCCGCCTGGAGCGGCGCCTTCGCGATCTACCTGAAGGTCTTCACCCCGTGGCTGCTCAGCCCCCGCCTCGACGGCAAGGACGGCTGAGCCCCTTCCTGCAGCGGCCCGCCGGGCCGAGCCGGACCTTTGCATTTCCTCAACGACAAGGACTGACCATGACGACGACGACTGTTTCGACCCTGGACGTGCGCACCCTGCCCCCGGTCGACCGCCACCGCCTGATCTTCGCCCAGCTCGATGGCCTGGCCGAGCGCCAGGCGATCGCGCTGGTCAACGACCACGATCCGGTGCCTCTGCTGCAGCAGATCGAACGGCTGCGTCCGGGGGCGTTCGGCGTCGCCTACCTGGAGCGCGGCCCGGCGATCTGGCGCCTGGAGATCGCCCGGCTGGCACCCGCCGCGCGGGCCGAAGCGGGCAGCTGCTGCTCGGGCGGCGCCTGCTGCGGCTGAGCGCGCACCCATCCCCTCCTCGTCCTGCGCCGGCGCCGCGCCGCGCCTTCACCCGACCTGCCCATGTCCCTGCCGCGAACCATCCCCATCGTCCCGCTGCCGGCCGCGCCGCCGTCATCGCCGGCCCGCGACGGCGCGGGTACCGAACTTGTGTCGATGTATCAGAAGCGCATCGAGATCTACGCCCGCTCGGTGCGCGGCTGGTTCGCCGGCTGGCGCTGGGTCTTTGTCTGGCTCACCCAGCTGTTCTTCTACGGCCTGCCCTGGCTGAGCTGGAACGGTCGCCAGGCGGTGCTGTTCGACCTGGAGGAGCAGCGCTTCTACATCGGCGGGTTGGTGCTGTACCCGCAGGACCTGATCTTCCTGGCCGCGCTGCTGGTGATCTCGGCGCTGGCGCTGTTCCTGTTCACCGCGGTGGCCGGGCGGCTGTGGTGCGGCTACAGCTGTCCGCAGACCGTCTACACCGAGATCTTCATGTGGGTCGAGCGCCACACCGAAGGCGACCGCATCGCCCGCATGCGGCTGGACCAGGCGCCGTGGAGCGCGGCCAAGCTGGCGCGCAAGTCGGCCAAGCATGGCGCGTGGCTGGCGATCAGCCTGCTGACCGGGCTGAGCTTCGTCGGCTACTTCACGCCGGTCCGCGCGCTGGTGTCGTCGGTGGGGCACGGCGCGGTGTCGCCGTGGGACAGCTTCTGGATCCTGTTCTATGCCTTCGCGGTCTATGCCAACGCGGGCTACCTGCGCGAGCAGATGTGCAAGTACATCTGCCCCTATGCGCGCTTCCAGAGCGCGCTGATCGACAAGGATTCGCTGATCATCACCTACGACGCCGGCCGCGGCGAGTCCCGCGGCTCGCGCCCGCGCCAGGCCGACCCCGCCGTGCTGGGCCTGGGCGACTGCATCGACTGCAGCCTGTGCGTCCAGGTCTGCCCGACCGGCATCGACATCCGCAACGGCCTGCAGAACGAGTGCATCGGCTGCGCCGCCTGCATCGACGTCTGCAATGGCGTGATGGGCAAGATGGGCTACGCCCCCGGATTGATCCGCTATTCGACCGAGAACGGCGTGACGCAGGGATTGTCGAAGCGGCAGATGTTCCGGCGTGCGCTGCGGCCGCGGGTGCTGATCTACGGCGGCCTGCTGGCAGCGGCGGCGCTGGCCTTCGGCACCAGCCTGGCGCTGCGCAGCCCATTCCGCTTCGACGTCATCAAGGACCGCGGCGCGCTGGCCCGCGAGGTCGACAACGGCGCGATCGAGAACATCTACCGCATCCAGATCATGAACCGCACCGAGACGCCGCAGCGCTACCGCGTGTCGGCCAGCGGCCCGGCCGGGCTCAGCGTGTCGGCGCCCGAGGTGACGGTGCCGCCGACGAAGATCCGAGACATGGTGGTCAGCCTGCGCCTGCCGCAGGCGGCGGCGGTGCCGCTGCAGGGCCGGTCGGTGCCGGTCCGCTTCACCGTGTCGGCGCTGTCGGGCGTGGCGCGGCAGACGGAGAAGTCGACCTTCCTGGTGCTGCAGTAACGGGCGGCGGCCTCAGGCGGGCCGCTCGCCGCGGCCGGCCATCATCACCGCGGCCTGCACCCGCGAGCTGAGCTTGAGCTTGCGAAGAATGTGCTGCACGTGGATCTTGACCGTGGTCTCGGCGATCGCCAGCGCGCGGGCGATCTCCTTGTTGCTCGCCCCCTGGGCGATGTGGGCCAGGATCTGCTGCTCGCGCGCCGACAGCGCCTGCAGAGGGTCCGCCGGCGCCGGGTCGGCCTCGGCCTGCTGGGCCTGGAAGGCGTTGACCAGCTTGCCGGTCATCTCCGGGCTGATCACCGAGTGGCCGGCCATCGCCCGCTCGATGGCGGCGGCCAGGAAATCGCCGTCGGCGGTCTTGAGCAGGTAGCCGCGCGCGCCGGACCGCAGCGCGCGGGCCAGGTCGTCGCCGTCCTCGCTGACGGTCAGCATCAGGATCTTCGCGGCGGGCGCCGCCGTCTTCAGGTCGGCCAGCGCGTCGACCCCGCGCACGCCGGGCAGGTGGATGTCGAGCAGGATCACGTCGGGCTGCTGCTCGGCGGCGCGCCGCTCGGCCTCGCTGGCGTCGCCGGCCTCGGCAACGACGGCGAAGCGCGGGTCGCCGGCCAGCAGCGCGATCAGGCCGCGGCGGAACAGCGTGTGGTCGTCGACCACCAGGATGCGGATCGGCATGGCAGTCATCCGGTCAGGCCGCCTGCCGGCGTTCGGGCAGCGTCAGCGTGACGCAGGTGCCGGCGCCGGGTTCGCTGGCCACGACCACGCTCGCGCCGATGTTGTGCGCGCGCTCGCGCATGATGCGCAGGCCGACGTGGGTCTGGTCGTCGGCGGCCGGATCGATGGCGAAGCCCTGGCCGTCGTCGCGCACCTCCACGCGCCAGGTCGGGCGCTGCTGGACGGTCACGCGGACCTGGCGCGCCCGCGCATGCTTGCGCACGTTGGACAAGGCCTCCTGCACCACGTGCAGCACCTGGATCTGCACGTCGGCATCGAGCGGCAGGCCATGGCCTTCGATCCGCAGTTCGGTGGCCAGGCCGGTCTGATGCTCGAACTTGCGCAGCGTGGTCTGCAGCGCCGGGGCGATGTCGTCGGGGTTGGCGCGGGTGCGGAAGTGCATCAGCAATTCTCGGACATCGGAGGTGCTCTCGTGCACGCCCGCGTCGAGTTCGTCCAGCGTCTTGTCGATCTGCGCCTGATCCTGCCGGCGCAGCGCGCTGCGCAGCAGGCCGACCTGGATCTTCAGGAAGGCCAGGCTCTGGGCGATCGAGTCGTGCAGCTCGCGAGCCAGCAGGCTGCGCTCCTCGGAGACCGCGGTCTCGCGCTCGAGCGCGCCGGCGCGCAGGCTCTCGGCCGCGCCGGCCAGGTGGCTGGCCAGGGTTTCGAGCAGCGCGCGGTCGTCCGGGGCCAGCGTGACGGCGTGGCGGAAGAACAGATCCAGCTCGCCGACCACGCGCTCCTGCAGCCGCACCGGCACGCGGATCATGGACTCGAAGCCGAGCTGCTCGCAGGACCGCGTCGAGGCGCCGGCGGCGTGCTCGCCGCGGATCGGGATCACGCGCGTGGTGGCCTCGTGCAGCGCGGCGCCGCACAGGCACGCGCCGGTGGCGATGCAGTGCTCGTCGTCCACCAGCGCTTGAGGCAGGCCGTCGCCGGCCAGCAGCACGTAGCGCTGGTTGTCGTCGTTGGCCCAGCGCACCGCGGCGCCGTCGGCCTGGGCGACCCGGCGGATCTGCTCGGCGAAGCCGCGCGCCAGTTCGTCCAGCGTCGCGGCCTGGGCCACGAAGGCGGCGGCGTCGTACAGCGCCGCGAGTCGGGCATGCTGGGCGGCCAGGCCGACGGTCTTTTCCCGCACCTTGGCCTCCAGGTCCTGATAGAAGCCCTGCAGCGTCTGCGCCATGTGGTTGAAGCCGGCCGACAGCGCGCCGAACTCGTCGTCGGACTGCACTTCCACCCGGGCGCTGAAATCGCCGGCGGCCACCTCGTTCAGGCCGGACTGCAGCCGCGACAGCGGGTTGAAGACGAACAGGTAGGCGGCGTAGAGCAGCGTGACGGCGCTGCCGATGGCCAGCGCCACCATCACGAACTGGAAGGCGTTGAGGATCGCGGTCAAGCGCGACATCTGGGTCTCGATCGCCAGCACGAAGGCGTCGACCTTGGCCACGAAGGCTTCGGCCTGGCGGGCGACCTGGCCGGCCGGGTGGTCGAGCCCCGGCTGCCACTGCCGGCGCAGCCGCAGCCAGTCGCGCTGCACCTCGGCGAAGGCGGCCTGCGAGCGGCCGTCCTGCGGCACGAACAGCGGCCGTGCGGGATCGCCGGTGCGCAGCAGCAGCACGGTCTGGTCGAAGTCGGCGAGGAAGGTGGCGATGCGCTGCGCGTCGCCGCCGGCCAGGGTCTGGGCCAGGCGCCAGGTCTGCATGCGCATGCGGCCGGCTTCGTTGACGGCGGCCGCCCCGCCTTCGAGCTGCCAGGTGACCCACAGCGTCAGCCCGATCGAGATCAGCGCCATCACCAGCAGCGAGCCACCGATCGCGCCCAGCTTGGCCGACAGGCTCCAGCCCTTGCGCCGCGGCCCGCGCGGCGCCGCCGTGGCGGTGTCCGCGGCCGCGGGCGCGCTCCGGGGCCGGTCGCCCGGGTCGTCCGGGAGGAACGTCGGCGGGTTCACCGCGCGGGCCCGCGGGCGCCGCGCCGCCGGGCCATCTCGTCGCCCATCGCGGCCAGCGCGTCCGGGCCGAGCTGCGCGGTCGCGAGCGGGTAGGCGTCGCGCTCCTCGGTCGCGATGTGGTCGCGGTAGAGCGCGCCGAAGGCCTGCCCGCGCGGGCCGAAGCCGGCAGGCGGCAGGTGTCGATCGGCCACCGCCTGCACATCGGCGCGCAGCGCCTCCCATTGCCGGGTCATCTGGCGGTGGTCGGCCTGCAGGCGTTCCACCAGCGCCAGCACGCGGGGCGCGGCCGTGGCGCGCAGGACCGGAAAGACGTGGCGTTCCTCGTCCTCGTGGTGGGCCGGGCCGGCGAGGTCGAAGTAGCGCAGCACGTCCAGCGCCGCCTGGCGGGCGTCGGCGTCGGCGCCGTGGCGCTGCAGATGCTGCTGCAGGCGCTCGAGCAGCGTCAGCATGCGCTCGACCCGCTCGTGGCAGGCCACCAGCATCTCGAACGGCTGGTCGAAGCCGGCCGCCGGCGCGGCGTGAAGCGAGAGGGGGGTGGTCATGGCGCGGGCTGCAGCAGAGGGGAGAAGGCGCCCAGCGGGCGGTGGGTCCAGGCGATCGACGCGATGAACAGGAAGACCAGCAGCGCGGCGCCATAGCTGGCCCGCTGACCGGCCGGGCTGCGGGCGCGCTTGAGCGCGAACGACCCCAGCACGATGTAGACCCCCAGCCAGGCCAGCTTGGCGGCCAGCCACGGCGAGCTCGACAGGTGCAGCCCCAGCAGCGCCCACAGCGACAGGCCGGCGGCCAGCAGCAGCGTGTCGACGGTGTAGCTCAGCCAGCGCCAGCGCCGGTCCATCACGCCGCCGCGGCCGGCCAGCCGCGCCGCGCCGCGCCCGGCGAACAGCGCGCCGCTGCAGGCCACCAGGCTCACGTGGACGGCCTTGAGCGCCGGGTAGATCTCGATCGGTGCCATCTGTCGATGATGCCTCAGCGGCGGCGGCATGGCGGCGGCAGGGGCGGCCGCCGGCGCGCCGCGGCCCTCATTGCACCAGCGGCGAATCGGCGGCTTCGAGCGCGACCCCGACGATGCGGGCCTGCCCCGCCAGCAGCTGCAGGTACTGGCGCAGCGCGGTCGCGAAGGCCTGGCGCTGCAGCGCCTGGGCCAGCGCGGGCCGCACGGACTCGAACGGCGGGATGGTGCCGGGCTCGCGCGCCAGCACCTCCACCACGTGCAGACCGAAGCGGCTGCGCACCAGGCGCGGCAGCACGCCCACCTCGGGATGGCCGAACAGCTCGGCCCCCAGCTCGGGAGCGCAGTCGCCCGCGCTCAGCCAGCCCAGGGCGCCGCCCTGCTCGCCGCTGGGGCAGTTCGACTGCGTGCGGGCCACCTCGGAGAAGCGATCCTCGGCCACGGCGCCGTCGGGCGCGACCTGGCAGCGCAGGTCCAGCAGGCAGGCCTCGGCGCGCTGGCGCAGCGCGGCCACATCCAGCCCGGGCGTGACCGCGAACAACACGTGGCGCGCCAGCACCCGTTCGCCGATCGCGTAGCGGGCGGGGTGGGCGTCGTACAGGCGCCGGCAGGCGTCCTCCGACGGGTCGGGCAGCGGCAGCTCGCGCTCCAGCAAGGTCTCGATGGCCGCCGAGGCCTCGTCCGACACCGCGCCGTCGGTCGGCTCGGCGTCCGTCGGGCTCAGCAGGCCGGCGCGGATTGCGGCCTGGCGCAACAGTTCGGTGCAGGCGCGCTGGCGCAGCGCCGTCGGGTCCAGCGCCTCGTCGGGGCGCAGCAGGGGCACGCCGTTGATGCGGGCCAGCTCGGTCGTCGTGGTCATGGTCAGGGTCATGGCTGGGCTCCGACGATCACAGCGAACGGCGGGGCTGCGTGTGGCCGGCCGGCAGGTTCAGGCGCCGCGAGCGCACGATCTGGTACGGGCGGAACAGGTAGCTGACCGAGGCCAGACCGCTCCACACATGCACCAGGCGGCTGAAAGGCAGCAGCAGGAAGATCGTCATGCCCAGCACCATGTGCAGCTTGAAGGGCCATTCGATCACCGCCAGCGCGCCGGCCTCCGGGCGGAGCGTGACGATGTGCTGGGCCCAGTCGGCCAGGATCAGCATCGCGTGGGCATCGGCCCGGTGGGCGAACGAGAACGGCAGCGTCACCAGCCCGAGACTCAACTGGATCCACAGGATGACCAGGATCGCCAGGTCGGTGCGGTGGCTGGTCAGGCGGATGCGCGGGTCGAAGATGCGCCGGTGCAGCAGCAACGTCAGCCCGACGAAGCAGACCAGCCCCGCCAGGCCGCCCGAGACCACCGCCACCATCTGCTTGGCCGGCGCGCTGATGAAGGGCTCGTAGACCGCGTGCGGTGTCAGCAGGCCCACCGTGTGGCCGAACAGCAGGAACAGGATGCCGACGTGGAACAGGTTGCTGCCCCAGCGTAGTTGGCCGGCGCGCAGCAGCTGCGACGAATCGCTCTTCCAGGTGTACTGGTCGCGGTCGAAGCGGGCCAGGCTGCCCATCAGGAACACCGACAGGCAGATGTAGGGGTAGACGGTGAAGAAGAAGGTCTGGACGGCGGTGCTCATGGTCGCGCTCCCGGTTGGGCTGGGCGGGGAAGGTCGGCGGGCGGCCGTTGGACGATCTGGATCGGCTGCGACGAGCCGGGCCGGGCCTGGCCCTGGACCGAGCAGCCATCGAAGGCCAGCGGCTCGGCCCAGCTCTCGTCGAGCGGCATCTCGGCGGGCACGTTGACGGCCTGGGCGGGCTCGCCCGCCAGGTCGAGCACCGCGGCCAGCACGCTGGCGTAGGGGCTGCGGCGCTGGAGCAGCGCGCTGAAGATCACCCGCAGCAGGTGGCTGAGCTCGCGCAGGAAGTCGCGGGCCTGCGCCGGCGGCTGGGTCGAGGCGTACTCCAGCACCACGCTCAGGTGATCCGGCAACTCGCCCGGCGCGAGGTACAGGCCGGCCTGCTCATAGGTCTTGAGCAGGTCCACCATCGCCGGGCCGCGGTCGCGCGAGTCGCCGTGCACATGCTCGAACAGGTGCAGCGCCGTGCCGCGTCCGCGGTCGAAGACCTCGACATAGGCTTCCTCGGCGCCGAGCGTGGTCGTGCCGGCCAGCCGGTCGAGCAGCGCCGCCAGCTCGGCGCGGCGGCCGGCCGACAGCGCCTGCTCCTGCTGCAGCGCCTGGTTCATTTCCTGCGCATGGGCGCGCAGCGCCGCGTCGGGGTAGCTCAGCAGGTGAGCCAGCACGCGCAGCGTCCGTGACATCGTCTTCATCTCACAGCTCCGCCTTGATGGGAATGGTGCGCTTCTTCTCGCTGCCGAACAGGCTGGTCTCGGTCGTGCCCTCGCTGCAGCCGTTGCCGAAGCTGAAGCCGCAGCCGCCGCGCACGTTGAACGCGTTCTCGGCGTACTCGCGGTGCGTGGTGGGGATGACGAAGCGGTCCTCGTAGTTGGCGATGGCCATCGTGCGGTACATGTCCTCGACCTCCGCCTTGCCCAGGCCGACCTGGTTCAGCACCTCGGCGTTGTCGACCCCGTCGACATGCTTGCCGCGCTGGTAGGCCCGCATCGCCAGCATGCGTTCCAGCGCGCGCACCACGGGGCCGGTGTTGCCGGCGGTCAGCAGGTTGGCCAGGTACTGGACGGGTATGCGCAGCTGGTTGACGTCGGGGATCTCGCCGTTGGCGCCGACGTGTCCGGCGCTCGCCGCGGCGGTGATCGGCGACAGCGGCGGCACATACCAGACCATCGGCAGCGTGCGGTACTCCGGGTGCAGCGGCAGCGCCACCTTCCAGTCCACCGCCATCTTGTAGACGGGGCTGCTGCGGGCGGCCTCCAGCCAGTTCTCGGGAATGCCGTCGCGGCGGGCCTGGGCGATCACCTGCGGGTCGTGCGGGTCGAGGAAGATGTCGAGCTGGGCCTGGTACAGGTCCTTGTCCTTCTCGACGCTGGCGGCTTCCTGGATGCGGTCGGCGTCGTACAGCAGCACGCCCAGGTAGCGGATGCGGCCGACGCAGGTCTCGCTGCACACCGTAGGCTGGCCGGCCTCGATGCGCGGGTAGCAGAAGATGCACTTCTCGGCCTTGCCGCTCTTCCAGTTGTAGTAGATCTTCTTGTAGGGGCAGCCGCTGACGCACATGCGCCAGCCGCGGCATTTGTCCTGGTCGATCAGGACGATGCCGTCCTCCTCGCGCTTGTAGATGCTGCCGCTGGGACACGAGGCCACGCAGGCCGGGTTCAGGCAGTGCTCGCACAGCCGCGGCAGGTACATCATGAAGGTGTTCTCGAACTGCCCGTAGATGTCCTTCTGGATGTCGTCGAAGTTCCTGTCCTTGGAGCGCTTGCTGAACTCGCCGCCCAGGATCTCCTCCCAGTTCGGGCCCCAGACGATCTTCTCCATGCGCTGGCCGGTGATCAGGCTGCGCGGCCGCGCGGTCGGCGCGTGCTTCATCTCGGGCGCCGACTGCAGGTGGTCGTAGTCGAAGGTGAACGGCTCGTAGTAGTCGTCGATCTGCGGCATGTTCGGGTTGGCGAAGATGCGCATCAGCAGCTTCCACTTGCCGCCCTGTCGCGGCTCGATCGCACCGTTGGCCTTGCGCACCCAGCCGCCGTGCCACTTGTCCTGGTTCTCCCATTCCTTGGGGTAGCCGATGCCGGGCTTGGTCTCGACGTTGTTGAACCAGGCGTATTCGACGCCGGGCCGGCTGGTCCAGACGTTCTTGCAGGTGACGCTGCAGGTGTGGCAGCCGATGCACTTGTCCAGGTTCAGCACCATGCCGATCTGTGCGCGAATCTTCACGGGTTTTCTCCTTGACCTTGGTAGGCGGCGGCGAGATGGTCGTCGCGCGGCGTGTCCAGCCAGTCGACCTTGTCCATCTTGCGCACGACGACGAACTCGTCGCGGTTGGAGCCGATGGTTCCGTAGTAGTTGAAACCGTAGCTCTGCTGCGCGTAGCCGCCGATCATGTGGGTCGGCTTGAGCACGACGCGCGTCACGCTGTTGTGGATGCCGCCGCGCACGCCGGTGATCTCCGATCCCGGTGTGTTGATGATCTTCTCCTGCGAGTGGTACATCATCACCATGCCGGGCTTGACCCGCTGGCTGACCACCGCCCGCGCGGCCACCGCGCCGTTGACGTTGAACAGCTCGACCCAGTCGTTGTCGACGATGCCGGCCGCCTTCGCGTCGTCCTCGCTGAGCCAGATCACGGTGCCGCCGCGGTTGAGCGTCAGCATCATCAGGTTGTCGCTGTAGGTGCTGTGGATGCCCCACTTCTGGTGCGGCGTGATGAAGTTGAGCAGGATTTCCGGGTGGCCGTTGCCCCGGATGTTGTGGATGCCGGAGGTGGTCTTCAGGTCCACCGGCGGGCGGTAGCTGGAGAAGCCCTCGCCGAAGGCGATCATCCACGGATGGTCCTGGTAGAACTGCTGCCGCCCGGTCAGCGTGCGCCAGGGGATCAGCTCGTGCACGTTGGTGTAGCCGGCGGTGTAGCTGACGGTCTCGCTCTCGATGCCGCTCCAGGTCGGGCTGCTGATGATCTTGCGCGGCTGGGCCTGGATGTCGCGGTAGCGGATCTTCTCGTCCTCGCGGTAGAGCGCCAGGTGGGTGTGGTCGCGCCCGGTCTGCCGTCCCAGCGCCTGCCAGGCCTTGACCGCGACATGGCCGTTGGTCTCGGGCGCGAGCTGCAGGATGACCTCGCAGGCGTCGATGTCGCTGACGATCTTCGGCAGGCCCTGGGTCACGCCCTCGGTGAGGGTCCGGCCGTTGAGCTGGCCGAGCTGCTCGACCTCGGTGCCGGTCTTCCAGGCGATGCCCTTGCCGCCATTGCCCAGCTGGTCCATCAACGGACCCAGCGCGATGAAGCGCTTGTAGACGTTGGGGTAGTCGCGCTCGACCAGCGTGACCTGCGGCGCGGTCTTGCCGGGGACCAGCTCGCACTGGCCCTTCTTCCATTCGTGCACGCCCATCGCCTGCGCCAGCTCGGCCGGCGTGTCGTGCATCAGCGGGGTCAGCACCACGTCCTTCTCGACGCCCAGGTGGCCGACGCAGACCTCGCTGAAGGCCTTGGCGAAGCCCTTGTAGATCTCCCAGTCGGAGCGCGCCTGCCAGACCGGGTCGATGGCCGCGCTCAGCGGGTGGATGAAGGGATGCATGTCGCTGGTGTTGAGGTCGTTCTTCTCGTACCAGCTGGCGGTGGGCAGCACGATGTCGCTGTAGAGGCAGGTCGTGCTCATGCGGAAGTCCAGCGTCACCAGCAGGTCGAGCTTGCCTTCGGGCGCCTGCTCGTGCCAGACGACCTCGGCCGGCCGGGCCTCGTCGCGGCCCAGGTCCTTGCCCTGCACGCCGTGCTCGGTGCCGAGCAGGTGCTTGCAGAAGTACTCGTGGCCCTTGCCGCTGGAGCCCAGCAGGTTCGAGCGCCAGACCAGCATGTTGCGCGGCCAGTTCTGCGGCGCGTCGGGGTCCTCGCAGCTCATCTGCAGCGTGCCGTCCTTGAGCGCGCGGGCGACGTAGTCCCTCGCGTCCAGGCCGGCCGCGCCGGCGTCCTTGGCGACCTGCAGCGGGTTGGTCCTGAGCTGCGGGGCCGACGGCAGCCAGCCCATGCGCTCGGCGCGCACGTTGTAGTCGATCATGCTGCCGGAGAACAGCGCCCGGTCGGCCGCGCTCAGCGTCGGCGAGACGATCTCGTCCATGCCGAGCTTCTCGTAGCGCCACTGGTCGGTGTGGGCATAGAAGAAGCTGGTGCCGTTCATCTGGCGCGGCGGGCGGATCCAGTCCAGCGCGAAGGCCAGTGCCGTCCAGCCGGTCTGCGGGCGCAGCTTTTCCTGGCCCACGTAATGCGCCCAGCCGCCGCCGCTCTGGCCGATGCAGCCGCACATCATCAGCAGGTTGATGACGCCGCGGTAGTTCATGTCGGCGTGGTACCAGTGGTTCACGCCCGCGCCGATGATCACCATCGAACGGCCGCGGGTCTTGTCGGCGTTGTCGGCGAACTGGCGTGCGACGGTGATGATCTGGTCGCGCGGCACCCCGGTGAGGGTCTCGGCCCAGGCCGGGGTGTAGGCGGCGTCGGCGTCGTAGCTCGCGGCGCCGCTGCCCAGGCCGCGGTCGATGCCGTACTGCGCGGCCTGCAGGTCGAACACCGTGGCCACCAGCGCGTGGCGCTCGTCGCCGGCCTTGCCCAGGCGCAGCCGCACGGCCGGCACCCTGACCCGGTTGACGTCACCCTGCTGGGCGTTGGCGGTGAAGTGCGGCGTGCTGACGCCGCCGAAGTAGGGCAGCGCGACGTCGATCACCTCGTGCGCCTGCGGCCCGTCTTCCATCACCGAGAGCTTGAGCCTGACGTCGGCGCCGTGGCGGGCCTCCTTGGCCTCCAGGTTCCAGCGGCCCAGGTCGGCGCGCTCCTCGGCGCCCCAGCGAAAGCCGATGCTGCCGTTGGGCAGCACCGCGCGGCCGTCGGTGTCGAAGGCCACCGTCTTCCACTCGGGGTTGTTGGACTGGCCCAGCCGGCCGTTGAAGTCGCTGGCGCGCAGGTAGCGGTCGGGCACCCAGGTCGCGCTGCCGTCGGCCAGCGTGTGCTCCTTGAGCATCACCAGCAGCGGCAGGTCGGTGTAGCGGCGCGCGTAGTCGTCGAAGTACGGGCTGCGTTTGACGAAGTAGAACTCGTTCAGCGCCACGTGGCCCATCGCCATCGCCAGCGCCGCGTCGGTGCCCTGCTTGGGGTGCAGCCAGAGATCGGACAGCTTGGCGACCTCGGAGTAGTCCGGCGTCACCGCGACGGTCTTGGTGCCCTTGTAGCGCACCTCGGTGAAGAAGTGCGCGTCCGGCGTGCGCGTCTGCGGCACATTGGAGCCCCAGGCGATGATGTAGCTGCTGTTGTACCAGTCGGCCGATTCCGGCACGTCGGTCTGCTCGCCCCAGACCTGCGGGCTGGCCGGCGGCAGGTCGCAGTACCAGTCGTAGAAGCTCAGCGGCACGCCGCCGATCAGGTTCAGGTAGCGGCTGCCGGCGGCGTAGCTGACCATGCTCATCGCCGGGATCGGCGAGAAGCCGACGATGCGGTCCGGCCCGTGCTTCTTGATCGTGTAGACGTTCGCCGCCGCGATCATCTGGTTCACCTCGTCCCAGTGGCTGCGGACGAAGCCGCCCATGCCGCGCACCTTCTGGTAATCGCGCCGGGCCTCGGGGTTCTCGACGATGCTGGCCCAGGCGTCGACCGGCGTCCTGGCGGTCTTGAGCGCGTCGCGCCAGCGCGCCAGCAGGCGGCCGCGCACCATCGGGTACTTCACCCGGTTGGCGCTGTAGAGGTACCAGCTGTAGCTGGCGCCGCGCGCGCAGCCGCGGGGCTCGTGGTTGGGCATGTCCCAGCGCGTGCGCGGGTAGTCGGTCTGCTGGGTCTCCCAGGTGACGATGCCGCCCTTGACGTAGATCTTCCACGAGCAGGAGCCCGTGCAGTTCACGCCGTGCGTGCTGCGCACGATCTTGTCGTGCGCCCAGCGGTTGCGGTAGGCGTCTTCCCAGGTGCGGTCTTCGCCGGTGACCTTGCCGTGGCCGTCGGAGAAGCTCTCCTGGGGCAGGCGGAAGTGGGTCAGGCGGTCGAGAAAATGGCTCATGGTCGTGGGTCCGGTTTCAGCAGGGCATCGGCGCGTTGCGGCGGGCGTAGTGCCACCAAGTCACCGCGATGCACAGCAGGTAGAAGACGATGAAGACGTACAGCGCCGCCTCGGGGCCGCCGGTCAGCGCGATCGAGCTGCCGTAGCTCTTCGGGATGAAGAAGCCGCCGTAGGCCGCGAACGCGGCGGTGAAGCCGAGCGTCGCGGCCGCCTCGGTATTGCCTTCCTTGGTCGCGCGGGCCACCGCCTGGGCGTTGCCCGGGTCGACGCCGCGCAGCTTCAGGGTCTGGAAGATCACCGGGATCATCCGGAAGGTCGAGCCATTGCCGATGCCGGTGGTGAAGAACAGCACCAGGAAGCTGACGAAGAAGCCGGCGAAGTTGCCGTGCGCCGGGCCGGTGGGCAGGAAGTACAGCACCCCGCCGACGGCGCAGGCCATCACGATGAAGTTCCA
The DNA here is from genome assembly GCF_056032705.1 of Ideonella sp. sgz306126. Classification (NCBI taxonomy): domain Bacteria; kingdom Pseudomonadati; phylum Pseudomonadota; class Betaproteobacteria; order Burkholderiales; family Sphaerotilaceae; genus Ideonella; species Ideonella sp. sgz306126. The sequence continues at coordinate 79,760 of NZ_JBVYWP010000002.1, read as the reverse complement.
CAGCGTGACCCGTGCGCCGCCCAGCCGGTCGGCCAGCCAGCCGCCGAACGGCCGCACCGCCGCGCCGACCAGCGGCCCCAGCCAGGCGTAGGCGAGCGGGTTGACCTGCGGGAACTGGCTCTTGATCAGCAGCGGAAAGCCCGCGGCGTAGCCGATGAACGAGCCGAAGGTGCCCAGGTACAGGATGCACATCAGCCAGTTGTGCTTGCGGCGGAAGATCACCGCCTGATCGGCGAACGAGGCCTTGGCGTCGGCCAGGTCGTTCATGCCGAACCAGGCCACCAGCGCGGCGATGGCGATCCACGGCACCCAGATGAAGGCCGCGTTCTGCGTCCACACCTGCACCGGCTCGCCGGCCTTGACGATGGTTTGCGGGTCGCCGCCGAAGATGCCGAACAGGCCGGCGGTGACCACCAGCGGACTCAGGAACTGCACCACCGACACGCCCAGGTTGCCCAGCCCCGCGTTGACCCCCAGCGCCGAGCCCTTGCGCTCCTTCGGGAAGAAGAAGCTGATGTTGGCCATGCTGGAGCTGAAGTTGCCGCCGCCGAAGCCGCACAGCAGCGCCAGCGCCATCATGGTCGGGTAGCTGGTGGTGTTGTCCTGCACCGCGAAGCCGAGGCCGAGGGCCGGGATCAGCAGCGAGGCGGTGGAGATCGCGGTCCAGCGCCGTCCGCCGACCAGCGGCACCATGAAGCTGTAGAAGATGCGCAGCGTCGCGCCGGACAGCGCCGGTGCCGCCGTCAGCCAGAACAGCTGGTTGGTCGAGTACTTGAAGCCGAGCGAGGGCAGGCTCACCGCCACCACGCTCCAGACCTGCCAGATCGCGAAGGCCAGGAACAGCGCCGGCACCGAGATCCACAGGTTGAGCTTGGCGACGGCCTCGCCCTCGCGTTCCCAGAAGGCCTTGTCTTCCGGGGTCCAGAGGTCGAGCGTGCGGCCACGCGCACGGCTCGCTGAAGTGGCATGCATGAGGGGTCTCCGATCAAAAAAGGGGATCAGCGCGAGAAGCTGCGCGAGAAGGGGCCGTCCGGTGCGTTCTGGCCGATGACTTCGGTGCGGCGGATTTCGGTCCAGTACATCCAGATCAGCGACACCCAGACCACGCCGTACATCAGCATGAAGGCGCTGGAGCGCACGCCGGTGAGGTCCATCAGCAGGCCGAACAGGATGGGCATCAGGAAGCCGCCCATGCCGCCCGCCAGACCGACCACGCCGCTGACCGCGCCGATGTTCTCGGGGTAGTCGTCGCTGATGTACTTGAAGACGCTTGCCTTGCCGAACGCGAAGGCGATGCCCAGCAGGAACAGCAGCGCGGTGAAGGCGTAGACGTTCAGGCCGAGGTGGAAGCTGCGCAGGCCGTGGACCGTCAGCACGCTGAAATCGGTCTGCGGGTAGCTCAGCAGGAACAGGCAGATCCACGCCACCCACAGCACCCACCAGGTGATCTTGTGGGCGCCGTGCCGGTCGGACAGCACGCCGCCGACCGCGCGCAGCACGCCGCCCGGCAGCGAGAAGCAGGCCGCCAGCAGCGCGGCCCAGCGGATGTCCAGGCCGTACTCGCCGACGTAGTACTGGACCATCCACAGGCTCAGCGCGACATAGCCGCCGAAGACGATGCTGTAATACTGGCAGTACTTCAGCACGGTCGGGTCCTTCAGCGTCTTCAACTGGTCGGCGAAGCGCGTCGTCGACGGCACGAGGTGCCGCGGGTCGCTGGCGCTGCCCAGCCAGAACACGATCAGCGTGCCCAGCATGACGGCGGCGTAGACCTTGGGCACGGCGGTCCAGCCGAACGCCAGCAGCAGGGCCGGTGCGACGAACTTGTTGACCGCCGCGCCCGAGTTGCCGGCGCCGAAGACCCCCATCGCCATGCCCTGGCGCGAGCGCGGAAACCAGCGTGCGACATACGGCGTGCCGACCGAGAACGAGCCTCCCGCCAGCCCCAGCATCAGGCCGATCGCCAGGAAGTGCCAGTACGCCGTGGCGTAGGCCAGCAGCCAGATCGCCGGCACCGTCAGCGCCAGCAGCGCCGCCATCACCACGCGGCCGCCGAAGCGGTCGGTCCAGATGCCCAGCGGCACCCGGATCAGCGAGCCCGACAGCACCGGCATCGCGGTCAGCAGGCCGAACTCGGTGGCGTTCAGGCCCAGGGTCTTGCGGATCGGGATGCCGATCACCGCGAACATCATCCAGACCATGAAGCAGACCGTGAAGGCCAGCGTGCTGACGACCAGCACCGACCAGGCCTGGCGGGGAATCGACGTCGAGGAAGGGCGTGACATGGGCAGAGAGGGATGAAGCGACCGTGCCACTGTCGGCCAGGCACGTGCCGGGCGCCATCCATCGCCAGCACAGGCGGCGCGCGGCGAAGGAACGATGGCGCCGCCGGGGCCATCGTTCTGAAGAACGACCCGGCCGAATTCCCGGCGCTTGTTTGACTCAGGTCAAATCCATGCCCGCTGCAGGCTGCTGTCATCAGCGCCGCCAGCGAGTCCCGCGAAGGGGACTGCCCGGGTCTGCCGACCCGCTCGCCAGGAGATCCAGCCGCGATGACGCCCTCGACCACCGACCTGCCGACCCTCGACGACGAGGGCTACCTGATCGATCCCGACGACTGGAACGAAACCGTCGCCAGCCGGCTGGCCGAGCCGATGGGGCTGGTGCTCGGCGACGACCACTGGTTCGTGATCGGCTTCATGCGCGACTACTACCAGGAGCACCGCATCACGCCCGACGCGCGCCACGCGATGCGCCACCTCGAACAGCGCCATCCCGGCCAAGGCCGCCAGGCCTTGTTCGCTCTGTTCCCCTACGGCTACGTCGCCCAGGCCTGCAAGATCGCCGGCATGCGCCGGCCTCGGGCGTGGAGCACGGGTTGAGCGCCGGCCGCCTTCTCCACCCGGACCACGTTCGCTGCAACGAAGCGCATGCCCAGGAAGACGCCCGCGGCGGATGAAGGCCTCCCTCCGCTCGTCCTCATAGATCGGCGGGTGGCGGAGCTTCAGGATTGGCGAGGGGACCTTCTTGCCCGGCTCAGAACGCTGATCCGGAGCGCAGATCCCGGCGTGGTTGAAGAGTGGAAATGGAACACGCCGGTCTGGTCCTGCGCCGGGATCGTCTGCACCGGAGAAACCTACAAGAAGGTCGTGAAGCTGACCTTCGCGAAGGGCGCGTCGCTCGCGGATCCCAAGCGACTGTTCAACGCCAGCCTGGACGGCCATGTCCGGCGCGCCATCGACTTTTCGGAGGCTGCTCCGCTGGATGACGAGGCGCTGATCGCGCTCGTTCGCGCCGCGGTCGCGCTCAACCAGTCCGCTGCGGCGGGCAAGCCGCCGAGGACGGCCTGATGGAGGGGCCGCCGGCTCAGCTCACGATCCGGCCGTCCACCACCTGCAGGATCTTGTCGCAGCGCCCGGCCAGCTCCGGGTTGTGGGTGACGAACAGCACCGCGGTGCCGTGCTCGCGGGTGAAGCGGCGCAGCAGCTCAAACACCGTGTCGGCGCTCTTGGTGTCGAGGTTGCCGGTGGGCTCGTCGGCCAGCAGCAGCGGCGGGTTCATGGCCAGCGCGCGGGCCACCGCCACGCGCTGCTGCTGGCCGCCGGACAGCGCATTGGCCAGGTGATCCTGCTGCGGCGTCAGGCCGACGCTGGCCAGCAGCGCGGCGGCGCGCTCGCGCATCGCGTCGTTGGGGAAACCGGCGTCGCCGAGCATCGGCAGCATCACGTTTTCGAGCGCGGTGAACGCGCTCAGCAGGTGGTGGTACTGGAACACGAAGCCCACGTTGTGACCACGCAGCCGCGTCAGCGCCTGGTCGTCCAGACCGAGGGTCTGCTCGCCGCACAGGCTCAGCCGGCCGGCGGTCGGCCGGTCCAGCAGGCCCACCAGGTTCAGCAAGGTGCTCTTGCCCGAGCCGGACGGGCCCATCACCGCGCAGAACTCGCCGGGCGACAGCGTCAGGTCGATGCCGTGCAGCACCTCGGTCTCGATCGGCGTGCCGACGTTGAAGGACTTGCGGATGCCTTCCAGCACCAGCACCGGCGCGGCGGCGGCGGGGCGCATCGGCTCAGCCACGGATCGCCACCACCGGGTCGAGCCGGGCCGCCCGCAGCGCCGGCGCAAAGGCCGAGACCAGGCCGGTCAGCGTCGCCAGAACCAGTGCGCCGACGTAGAGCGCGGGCTCGAAGCTCAGCGGGAACAGCGGCGTGCCGTCAGCATTTCGCGCCAGGTGCTGCCACAGCGTCAGCGCCAGCGCACCGATGGCCGAACCGACGATCGAACCGGCCAGCCCCATCAGCCCGCCCTGCAGCAGGAACACGCGCAGGATCTGGCCGCGGCTGATGCCCATGGCGCGCAGGATGCCGATCTCGCGCGATTTCTGCACCACCGACACCACCAGCACGCTGGCGATGCCGAAGGCCACCGACAGCCCGACGAAGAAGCGGATCGCGGTGTTGGCGGTGGTCTGGGCGCTGACCGCGGCGAAGAACTGCGCGCTGGTCTTGATCCAGCTGTCGGCCTCGATGCCGGTGTCGGCGGTGATGCGCTGGGCCACGCGCTCGGCGGCGTAGACGTCGTCCAGCGTCACCTCCAGCGTGGTCGCGCCGCCGGGCAGGCCGAGCAGGCTTTGCGCGGTGTGCAGGGCCATGAAGGTGGTGCGCATGTTGGCCCCCTTGTTGCCGAGGTCGAACAGGCCGGCGATGGTCAGCGTGCTGCTGGCGCCGGCCGCGGTGCTGACGCGCAGCTTGTCGCCGACGGCCACACCCAGGTCGCTCGCCAGGTCGACGCCGATCAGGATGTCGCTGACCGACAGGCGCATGGTTCCGGCGACGCGCTTGCCGGGGAGGTCGACGATGCGGTAGTAGGCGTCGGGCTCGATGCCCACCGCCGTGATCGCCCGGCTGGCGTCGCCGCGCACCACCAGCATCGAGCCGGCCACGGTCGGCGTGACCACGCGCACGCCGGCCATCGTCCGGATGTGCGCCGCGATGGTCTGCCACTGGTCGATCGACTTGATCCGCTGCAGCGGCGGCTGCATCACGATGGCGACCTCGGTCGAGGTGTCGCCCGCCGGCCGCTGCGGCCGCGCGACCTGCTGCGGCGGCAGCAGCTGGATGTGCGACTGCGCCGTCAGCACGCGGCGGATGAAATTGGACTGCAGGCCCGACAGCAGCGCCGACATGAAGACGATCACGCCGACGCCGATCGCCACGCCGCTGACGATGAAGGCGGTCTGCATGCGGCCCTCGCGCAGGAAGCGGATCGCGACGATCCACTCGAACGGCAACCAGCGCCGGTTCATCGCGCGCCGGCCCTCACGGTGCCGCCGGGTCGGTGTCGGCGCGGGCGCGCACGCGCTGGCCATCGCGCACGCCCGCGTCGGCCGGCAGCACCCGGTCGCCCGGCTGCAGCCCGGCCAGCACCTCGACCCATCCGGCGCTGCGCAGGCCGGTGCGCAGGGTCTGCCGCTGCGCCCGCCCCTGCGACACCCGCCAGGCCCATGGCGAGCCGGCGGGATCGTCATGCACCGCGTCCAGCGGCACCAGCACCGCGCCGGCGTGGCGGGCCACCTCGATGTCCACCGACACCGTCATGTCCTGCACCAGGGTGGGCGGCGGATGCGCGACGTCGAGCTTGACCTGGACCGCGCCGGTCTGCGCGTTGACGCCCGGGTTGATGTAGGCGAGCCGGGCGTCGAAGCGCTGCTGCGGGTAGGCGTCCGCCGAGGCGCGGGCGAGCTGCCCGAGCGACAGCAGGTGCATGTTCTTTTCATCGATCTCCACCACCAGCTGGGTGGCCCCCGAGGGCGACAGCGTCATCAGCACCTTGCCGGGCTGGACCACGTCGCCGACCTCGACATTGCGTGCGATCAAGGTGCCCGCGCGCGGTGCGGTGAGGGTCAGGTAGCCGACGCGGGCGTGGGCCGCGTCCAGCGCCGCCCGGGCCTGGGTCAGGCCGGTGCGGGCCACCGCGTCGTCGCTGCCGCCCGGCCGCGCCGACTCGGCCTGCCTGCGGGCGGCCTGCCATTGCGCCTCGGCCAGATCGGCGGCCTTGCGGGCGTCGTCGAGCGCCGCCTCGCCGATGAAGCCCTGGCGCTTCAGGTCCCGTTGCCGCTCCCATTGGCGCTGCGCGACGTCGCGCGTGACCTGGGCCTGGCGCAGCGCCTGCTCGGCCACCGGCGCCTGGGCCTCCTCGACCTGGCGCAGCCTGGCGCGCGCCTGCTGCCACGCCGATGCGGCCTGCGCCTCGGCGGCGCGGGCCTCGGTCGAGTCCAGGCGAACCAGCACGGCGCCGGCGGCCACGGTCTGACCCTCGGCCACCGGCACGGCCACCACGCTGCCGGTGATCTGGGCGCCGAGGTCGATGCGGTGCGGCGATTCGACATGGCCGCTGGCCACCACGGTCTGCACGAAATCGCGCCGCACGACGCTGCGGCTGACCACCTGGGGGCCGGCCCAGACACCGAATCCCCACCAGAGCAAGGCCCCCAGCACCGCCGCAGCCGCCAGCCCCTTGCCGGCATGGCGCCGCGACGCGGCAACGATGTCGTTCCACCGCATGGTCCGAATTCCTGATTCAACGTGATACATGCCACCGACGGCACGCCTGTCCGCAAGCATGCGCCAGATGCGGACAGGGCACGCGACAAAGCGCGCGTCTCTTGACTCGCATCAAGCCGCAAGCACGGTGGCCACCCCGCCGGCCGCCACCGCGCGCTTCACATTCAGGGATGGGCGGCGATCACCTCGGCCACCGCGGCGGTGAGCCGGGTGCCATAGCCGATGTGCAGGAACTCGTTCGGCCCATGGGCGTTGCTCTTCGGGCCCAGCACCCCGCAGACCATCATCTGCGCCAGCGGAAAGCCCTGCTGCAGCAAATTCATCAGCGGGATCGTGCCGCCCTGGCCGATGAAGCCCAGCGGCGCGCCGAAATGGCGCCGCGAGGCGCGGTCCATCCCCGCCTCCAGCCACGGCGCCAGCGCGGGCGCATTCCAGCCAGTCGCGCCCCAGTCGTCCATGCGCCCGTCCGGGTGGAAGGTCACCCGGGCGTTGTAGGGCGCGTTGTCTTCCAGCAGGGCCTTGAGTTGCACCGCAGCGGCGTGGCCTTCGACCAGCGGCGGCAGGCGCAGGCTGAGCTTGAAGGCGGTGTAGGGACGCAGCACGTTGCCGGCATTGGACAGGCTGGGCAAGCCGTCCACCCCGGTGATGCTCAGCGTCGGCCGCCAGGTGCGGTTCAGCAAGGCCTCGGTGGGGTCGGTGGTGGTGGGCAGCGTGAACGTGCCGTCGGCGCCGCAGGCCCAGGGGTAGCGCTTCCAGACCTCGTCGCCCAGCGTCGCGGCGGTGGCGCGGGCCTGGGCCACGCGGTCGGCCGGCACCTCGCAGTGGAAGGCGGCCGGCAGCAGGCGTCCGGTTTGCGCGTCCTCGAGCCGGTCCAGCACCATCCGCAGGATGCGGAAGCTCGACGGCACCAGGCCGCTGGCATCGCCGGAGTGGATACCCTCGGTCAGCACCTCGACCTTGAGCGTGCCGGTGACGTTGCCGCGCAGGCTGGTGGTGAGCCAGAGCTGGTCGTAGTTGCCGGCGCCCGAATCCAGGCAGACCACCAGGCTGACCTCGCCCAGCCGGTCGCGCAGCGCGTCCAGGTAGGCCGGCAGGTCGAACGAGCCCGATTCCTCGCAGGTCTCGATCAGGCCGACGATGCGCGGGTGCGGCAGGTTCTGCGCCTTCAGCGCCTCGATCGCGCTGATGGCCGCGTAGATCGCGTAGCCGTCGTCGGCACCGCCCCGGCCGTAGAGCTTGCCGTCCTCGATCTTGGGCGTCCATGGCCCCAGGTCGGAACGCCAGCCGCTGAACTCGGGCTGCTTGTCCAGATGGCCGTACATCAGCACCGTCTGCGTGCTCGCCGCCCGGGTGGCCTCGACCTCGAAGAAGATCAGCGGCGTGCGGCCTTCCAGCTGGATCACTTCCAGCCGCAGGCCCGGCACGCGGCGCGCCTCGACCCAGGCGGCGGCGTCGCGCACCACGCGGGCGATCAGGCCGTGGGCCTGCCAGTCGGCGTCGAACATCGGACTCTTGGCCGGCACGGCGATGTAATCGACCAGCTGCGGCACGATGCGCTCGCGCCAGGCCTGGTCGGCGAAGCGGCCCAGCGCGGCCGCATCAAGCGTGGGAAGGGTCTCGGGGGCGTTCATGGCAGCGGCCTTTCGTCAGCGGCAGGGGCACGATTGTGCCGCGGCCCGCTTCCCGGCGCGCGTCACGCCGCCCGGGGAAAACGCGCGTCCAGCCAGCCGGCCAGCGCATCCAGCACCTCGGCCCGCTCGGGCTCGTTGAAGATCTCGTGCGACAGGCCGGGCCACTCGTGCGAGCGGACCACGCCGGGCGGCGCGGCCCGTGCGAAACGGCGGCTGCCGGCCGGGGCGACGCAGCGGTCGGCGCCGGCCCACATCAACAGCGTCGGCACCCGCCAGCGCACCGCCTCGGCCTGCACAGCGTGGCCCGCATCGGCCATGAAGCGGGCCAGCCGGGCGCTGATGCGGTCGTGCACCTGCGGGTCGTCACGGTAGGCCTGGACGACCGCCGGGTCGCGCGAAATCCACTGCGGGTCCAGCCCGTTGGACACGGTCAGGCGCGGCATCAGGCGTGGCAGCACCGCCATCATCAAGCGCTGGTGGGGCCGCAGGCCCAGGTCCAGGGCCGGCGACGACAGCACCAGCGCGTCGACCTCGCGGGCCCAGCGGGCCGGTGCGGGGCGCAGGCGCTCGGCGACGAAGCGCGCCGCCACCAGGCCGCCCAGGCTGTGGCCCAGCAGCACCAGCGGGCCGGCGCAGGACGCCCGGGCCGCCTCCAGCACCGGCGCCAGGTCGGCCAGCAGGCTGTCGTCGCGGGCGATGCCGCCGCGCGGGCCGCCGGAGGCGCCGTGGCCGCGCTGATCGAAGGCCAGCACCTGCCAGCCCCGGGCGTTCAGCGCCTCGGCCACCGCGGCGTAACGGCCGCCGTGCTCGCCCAGGCCGTGAACGATCACCACCTGGCCGCGCGGCGCCGACGCCGCCTCCCAGCGATGCAGGTGCAGCGTCAGTCCGTCGGCGGTGGACACGGGAGGGAGCATGCGGCCAGTCTAAGACCTGGCGCGCGCGAGACAGGCCGGCCGGCCGATTCGCGCTAACCTGTCCGGCTCCGCAACGACCCCGCACCAGGAGACGCGCATGGGCACTGCCTACTTTCAGATCGAGGCCGACGCCGGCGTGGCGCGGCTGACGCTCAACCGCCCCGAGCGCATGAACACGATGGACCCGGGCTTCTTTCCGGCGCTGCGCGACGCGGTGCGGGCGCTCGACGACGGCGGCCAGACGCGGGTGCTGGTGATCGCTTCGACCGGCAAGCACTTCTCGGCCGGCATGGCGCTGGAGGTGTTCGGCGGCGGCATGGACCTGCTCGCCACCCGCGACGCCCGCCAGCGCCTGGCCTTCCAGGCCACGCTGCGCCAGCTGATGGCGTGCTTCAGCGCGCTCGACGAAGCGCGCTTCCCGGTGCTGTGCGCGGTGCAGGGCGGCTGCATCGGCGGCGCGCTGGACCTGGCCTGCGCCTGCGACCTGCGCGTCTGCACGGCCGACGCCTTCTTCACGGTGCAGGAGATCCACATCGGCATGGCGGCCGACCTGGGCACGCTGCAACGCCTGCCCAGAATCGTGCCGCCCGGCCTGGCCCGGCAGATGGCCTACACCGGCGAACGACTGGAGGCCTCGCGGGCGCTGGCGGCCGGCCTGGTCAACGCGGTGCTGCCCGATGCCGCGGCGCTGGACGCGCATGTGATGGCGCTGGCGCGCGAAATCGCCGCCAAGAGCCCGCTGGCGGTGACGGCCAGCAAGCTGGCGCTGAACCACGCGCGCGATCACGGCACGGCCGAGGCCTTGGCGCAGATGACGCTGCTGCAGAGCGCGCTGTTCGACGTCGACGAAATGGCGCTGGCGATCCAGGGCTGGAAGGACAAGCGTCCGGCCGAGTTCGCGCCGCTGCCGCCGCAGGCGCCGCGCTGAAACCCGGCGCCCGGTGTGCCGGGCCGGTTCAGGGCACACTGCGCTGTCCATCGACCGCTGCCCCTCGACTTTTCACGCCCATGAAACTGCTGTTCGTCGCCGACCCGCTGGCCACCATCAAGACCCACAAGGACACCACCTTCGCGATGATGCGCGAGGCCGCCCGGCGCGGCCACACACTGTTCGCCTGCGAGGTCGGCAGCCTGCACTGGCAGCGCGGTGGCCGGGTCAGCGCCCGGGTGCAGCCGCTCACGCTGACCGGCCGCTCGGGCTACGGCGTGCACGACTGGTACGCCGCCGGCGAGGCCGCCACCACCGCGCTGGCCGAGTTCGATGCGGTGCTGATGCGCAAGGACCCGCCGTTCGACAGCGAGTACTTCTACGCCACCCACCTGCTGGAGCGCGCCGAGGTCGAGGGCGCGAAGGTCTTCAATGCGCCGCGGGCGCTGCGCGACCACCCCGAGAAGCTGGCGATCCTCGAGTTTCCCGAGTTGATCGCGCCGACCCTGGTCACCCGCTCGGCCGACGACGTGCGCGCCTTCCACGCCGAGCAGCGCGACATCATCCTCAAGCCGCTGGACGGCATGGGCGGCATGGGCATCTTCCGCGTGCGCGAGGACGGCCTGAACCTGGGCGCCATCATCGAGACGCTGAACCGCGATGGCGCGCAGACGCTGATGGTGCAGCGCTTCGTGCCCCAGATCTCCGAAGGCGACAAGCGCGTGCTGGTGATCGGCGGCGAGGTCGTGCCGTTCTGCCTGGCGCGCATCCCGCAGGGCACCGAGGTGCGCGGCAATCTGGCGGTGGGCGGCAAGGGCGTCGCGCGGGCGATCAGCGAGCGCGACCGCGAGATCGCCGCGGCCGTCGGCTCGCGGCTCGCCCCGCGCGGCCTGCTGCTGCTGGGCCTGGACGTGATCGGCGACTGCCTGACCGAGATCAACGTCACCAGCCCGACCGGCTTCCAGGAGATCACCGAGCAGAGCGGCGTCGATGTCGCGGCGCGCTTCGTCGACGCGCTGGAGCGCGCGAGCCAGGCGCGTGCGGCGGGCGGCTGAGGCGGGCGGCGCCGGCGTCGGCAACAGGGGCAGCGCCCGGCCGACGCGACGCGACAACGCCGGGCAAGGGACAATCGGCCCATGGCCCTGCTCACCCTCACCAACGCCCACCTCGCTTTCGGCCACGTGGCCCTGCTCGACGGTACCGATTTTTCCCTGGAGGCCGGCGAGCGCGTCGCGCTGATCGGCCGCAACGGCACCGGCAAGTCCTCGCTGCTGAAGATCCTCGCCGGGCTGGACCGGCCCGACGACGGCGAGTTGCAGGTCCAGGGCGGCGTGCAGCGCTTCTATGTGCCGCAGGAGCCGCAGTTCGCCCCGGGGGCGACCGTGTTCGAGGCGGTCAGCGAGGGGCTGGCCGAAGTCAAGGCCCTGCGCGAGCGCTACGAGCGCCACGACCCGGCCGACGACCTGGACCAGGTGCAGACGCGCCTGGAAGCGCTGGACGGCTGGATGTGGGAGCGCCGCGTCGACGAGACCCTGCAGCGCCTGCACCTGAACGCCGAGGCGCGGGTGGACGCGCTGTCGGGCGGCACCAAGAAGCGGGTCGCGCTGGCCCAGGCGCTGGTGGCCAATCCCGACGTGCTGCTGCTCGACGAACCCACCAACCACCTGGACCTGGACGCGATCCAGTGGCTGGGCGAGCTGCTGGTGGGTTTTCGCGGCGCGCTGCTGCTGATCACTCACGACCGCGCCTTCCTCGACGTGGTGGCCACCCGCATCGTCGAACTCGACCGCGGCCAGCTGCGCGGCTACCCCGGCAATTTCACGGCCTTCGAGGCGGCCAAGCAGCGCGAGCTCGATGCCGAGGCCCAGGCCAACGCGCGCTTCGACAAACTGCTGGCGCAGGAAGAGGTGTGGATCCGCAAGGGCGTGGAGGCGCGCCGCACCCGCAGCGTGGCGCGCGTGCAGCGGCTGCAACAGCTGCGCCTGGACCGCGCGGCCCGGCGAGACCAGGTCGGCAAGGTGCGGTTGGAGATCGACCGCGGCAGCAGCTCGGGCAAGCTGGTGGCCGAGCTCGACGGCGTGAGCAAGGGCTTTGCCGGCGCGCCGCTGCTGGTCGACAACTTCAGCACGACGATCCTGCGCGGCGACAAGATCGGCTTCGTCGGCCCGAACGGTGCCGGCAAGACCACGCTGCTGAAAATGATCCTGGGCGAGTTGCAGCCCGACCGCGGCACGATCCGCGTCGGCACCAACCAGCAGGTGGCCTACTTCGACCAGATGCGCGAGGCGCTGAACCCCGAGGCCACGCTGGCCGACACGATCAGCCCGGGCAGCGAGTGGATCGAGATCGGCAACCAGCGCAAGCACGTGATGAGCTACCTGGGCGATTTCCTGTTCGCGCCGGCACGCGCCAACTCGCCGGTCAAGAGCCTGTCGGGCGGCGAGCGCAACCGGCTGCTGCTGGCACGCCTGTTCGCCCGGCCGGCCAACGTGCTGGTGATGGACGAGCCGACCAACGACCTCGACATCGAGACGCTCGAACTGCTCGAAGAGTTGCTGCAGGACTATCCCGGCACCGTGTTCCTGGTCAGCCATGACCGGCGTTTCGTCGACAACGTGGTCACCAGCGTGATCGCGTGGGAAGGCGACGACTCGCCCGGCCTGTGGCGCGAGTACGAAGGCGGCATCGGCGATTGGCTGCAGCAGCGCGCCCGGGCCCGCGCCCTGGCGGCCAAGAGCGCCGTCGCCGCCAAGGCGCCCCCCGCGCCGGCGCCCGCGCCCGCCCCGGCGCCGGCCGTGGCCAGGCCCGCCGCCAAGCTCAGCTACAAGGTCCAGCGCGAGCTCGACGAGCTGCCGGCGCGCATCGACGCGCTGGAGCGCGAGCAGACGGTGCTGGCCGGCCTGCTGGGCGGCAGCGAGCTCTACACCCAGGGCGCCGGGCGGATCCAGGAGGTCACGGCCCGCCATGCCCGGATCGAGGAGGAACTGATGCAATTGCTCGAGCGCTGGGAAGAACTGGCGCCGCGCGCCTGAGTCCGGAGCCGCAGATGCCCTGGCGAGCGTGGACCCGGCTCAGCGCAGCCCAGCTCAACGGCCTGATGGTGGCGCTGGGCGTCGCGCTGGCCCAGGTCCTGTTCACGCTGCTGCTGGGGCCGGGCGTGGCGCTGGCGGCGGGCGGCGGCGCGGTGTGCGCCAGCCTGCCCGACGTGCCCAACCCGGCGCAGCGCACCTGGCGCCGGGTGCTGCCCGCGTCGCTGGTGGTGACGCTGGTGACGCTGGCGGTCGGGCTGAGCCGTCATTCGCCGGCGGCGATGACGGCGGTGGTCGCCGCCGTCGCCTTCCTGACCCTGATGGCGATGGCCTGGGGGCCGCGCGCCGGTCCGCTGTCCTTCACTGGCACGCTGGCGATGGTCTTCGCGATGGCCTGGCCGGCGCCCGCGTCGCCGCGCGACGCGCTGCAGCACGCGGCGTGGGTGCTGGCCGGCGCGCTGTTCTACGCCGCCTGGGCGCTGGCCATGGCCTGGGCGCTGCGGCGGCGCTACCGCGAGCTGGCCGTCGCGGCGGCGTTGCGGGCGGCGGCGGCGCGGCTGCGTTCGCGGGCCGCCCGGATCGGTGGCACGGTGGCGGCGGCGGACGACACGATCCGCGTCTCGATCCGCGACGACGCGAGCTTCGCCGAGGCCTTGCAGGCGGCACGCGATCTGGTGTTCGCGGCCCGCCCGTCGCCGCACAGCCGCCGCCTGACCGATCTGGTGCTGAGCCTGATCGAGTTGCGCGACCTGCTGCTGGCGAGCCGGCTCGACCTCAACCTGCTCGGTCAGGACGCGACCAGCCTGGCGTGGCGCCGGGCGCTGGCCGACACGCTGACGCCGCTGGCCGAGCAGGTCGAGGCGCTGGCCGAGGCGATCAGCGATCGGGTGGACCGGCTGCCGTTCGCGCCGTCGGCCGCCGCCTGGCATGCCGCGCTGGCGGCCCGCCTGATGGCCGTGCCGGCCGAGGCCGCCGATCCGCGCCGCCCGCTGGTGCAGGCGCTGCAGAGCCGGCTCGGCCACATGCTCGACGACGTCGCGGCGATGGCCGAACGGTGGGTCGGCCCGGATCGCGGCACGCCATGGACCCGCGAACAGCTGCAGCTGTTCGTCTCGCCGGAGGGGTGGCCGCTGGCCGCATTGCGGCCGCACCTGAGTTTGCAGTCCGGCGTCATGCGCCATGCGTTGCGCGGCGCGCTGGCGATGACCACGGCCTGGCTGATCGGCCTGGCGCTGCCCTGGGCCACCCATCCCCACTGGCTGGTGCTGAGCGTCGCGGTGGTGCTGCGGGGCAACCTGGAGCAGACGCTGTCGCGCCGCAACGAGCGGGTGATCGGCACCGTCATCGGTTGCCTGCTGGTGCTGGCGCTGGCTCACCTGCACTGGCATGCCGGGCTGGCGCTGGTGTTCCTGGCGGCCGTCGGCACCGCCCACGCCTACGTCAACCGCTACTACCGCGTGGCGGCGGCGGCGGCCACGCTGATGGCCTTGCTGCAGCCATTGCTGGTGGATCCGGGCCACGGCCCGGCGGTGGGCGAGCGCCTGGCCGACACGGTGATCGGTGCGCTGCTGGCCTGGGGCTTCTGCTTCGTGTTGCCCTCCTGGGAGCGGCGCACGTTGACGCGCCAGACCGCGCAGCTGCTGTCGGCGCTGTCGCGCCATGCCGTCAACGTGCTGCGCTGGGCACCGACGCCGGCCCAGCAACTGGCGCAGCGCCTGAGCCGGCAGCAGGCCTACACCGCGTTGGGGGCGGTCGCCGCCGCGGCCCAGCGCCATGCCGCGGAGCCGCGCCAGGTGCGCTTGTCCGAGGCGCGGATCGAGGCCTTGCTGAGCCGCGGCTATCGCCAGATGGCCTTGCTGGGCGCGGTGCAGCAGACCTTGGCTCGCCGCGCGTCCCGATTGGACGCGGCCGCGGTGCAGGCCGAGCTGGCACGCTGCGTCGAGCGCTGCATCCGGGCGGGCGAGCGCGGCCTGACGGGCGCGACGCCGTCGGGCCCGTCGCTGCCGGCGATGTCTGCCGAGGCCGACAGCGGCGACTGGCCCGACCTGGGCGCGGACAGCGACCTGACGCCCTGGCTGCTGCGTCGCCTGCGGCTGTGCGGTCTCGAGGCCGAGCGCCTGGCCGACGCGGCCCGGATCGTCGCGGCGGAGGCGGCGGCCCCCGGCCATCTCCGGGTCCGGCCGGGCTGAACCGGGCCGCGCTCAGGTCGGCGTCGGCGTGCCGGCCATGCGGTCGTACTTCAGGAAGTACTGGCGCGCCAGCGCCACCAGCTGATGGTCGGTCGGGTGGTCGGCCTTCTCGGTGCCGACCAGGACCTTGGCCAGCGCCGGCTGGTGCTGGGCGCACCAGACCTTGAATTCGTCGTGGGCCTGGGCCGGGCCGGTCAGCAGCACCTCCCGGGCGCCGGCCAGCGCGCCGGCGATCTGTTCGAAGAACTGGTGCAGCGCGCGCTCGTCGACGCCGTGATGGCGCGGGTGGTGCGAGCGCGCCTTCACGCGCTGGGATTCGATCGATTCGGCATCGAACTGCAGCACGTGGGCTTGCTGGTGGTCCATCCAGACGACGGCATGAAACAGGGACATCGACAACTCCGGCATTGAGGGATTGAAAACGGATTCAGAGGCTGTGTCGGGCCGCACCCGGTGCCTCGGTGCGCGCCTCGCAGGCCACGCAGCGCAAGGTCCAGGGCTCCAGCATCAGGCGCTCGAAGGCGATCGCCTGGCCGCAGTCGATGCACCAACCGTACTCGGGCTGGTGGATGCGCTTCAAGGCCTCGCTGACCTGGCCGAGCTCGGCCAGTTCGCGGTCGCTGCGCGCCAGCTCGACCTCGCGGTCGGCATCGCGTTCGCGCGCGTCCTGGCTGTCTTGCTCGAGCCATTCGCGGGCCTGCTCGGCACGGCTGTGACCGCCTTGATGTTCGGCAAGCTGCTGATCCAACTCGGCCCGGCGACGTTGCAGGCCGGCTTCCAGCTGGGCCCGCTGGCTGGGGGTGAGGGCGACGCTCATGATGATCTCCTGGTTGGGTCCATCGTCTCGCCGAAGCCCGGTTGCCGTCTTGACGGGCATCAATCGGGCGGTCCTGGCGACGGCGCTTCCTACAATCCCCCTTGCCCCCTGTTCTCGCGAGAGCTCCGCCATGTGCCAATTGCTGGGCATGAACGCCAACACGCCGACCGATGTGATGTTCAGCTTCACCGGCCTGGCCACGCGCGCGCACGAGCACAAGGACGGCTTCGGCATCGGGTTTTTCGAGCGCCGCGGCGCGCGCCTGTTCGTCGACCCGCGCAGCGCCCGCGACAGCCCGGTGGCCGAGCTGATCAAGCGCTGGCCGATCCACAGCGACAACGTCATCGCCCACATCCGCAAGGCCACCCAGGGACGCGTGGCGCTGGAGAACACCCACCCGTTCGTGCGGGAGCTGTGGGGCCGCTACTGGGTCTTTGCCCACAACGGCGATCTGAAGACGTTCCGGCCGCGCCTGCACGGCAGCTTCAGGCCGGTCGGCGACACCGACAGCGAACACGCTTTCTGCTGGCTGATGCAGGAGCTGGCCAAGGCCCACGCCGGCGTGCCCGCGGTCGACGAGTTGAGCCGCAGCCTGCGCGAGCTGCTGCCCCAGCTGCACCGGCACGGCAACTTCAACATGTTGCTGTCCAACGGCCAGGCCCTGTGGGCCCACGGATCGACCCATCTGCACTGGCTGCAGCGCCAGCATCCGTTCCAGACCGCCGCGCTGCGCGACGAAGACCTGCGGGTGGACTTCGCGCGCGTCACCACGCCCAGCGACCGGGTGGTGATCGTCGCGACCGAGCCTTTGACGGCGGGCGAACCCTGGCTCGCGTTCGAGCCCGGCGAGCTGAAGGCCTTCGTCGACGGGCAGGTCGTGGCCTGACCCGGCGGCGCGCGGGCGCAAGAAAAAAGGCCCGGCGGGGCCGGGCCGGTTCGTGCACCTCGCACACGGCGGCGGGCGCCGCCGCGGCGATCAGAAGGTGTGGCGCAGGCCGAGGGCGAAGGTGTTGCCGGAGTTGGCGCCGGTCAGCTTGTCGTTCATCGCCACGCCGTACACGTCGGTGCGCTTGGACAGCGTGTAGTCGTAGCCCGCGCTGACGGTGGTGCGGCTGGCGCCGGCATCGGGCACCAGATGGCCGTACTGCAGCAGCACCTTGCCGCCGCCCAGCGGCACCGACAGGCCGATGTCGCTCAGCTTGTAGGCGTTGCTGACGGTGTCGTCCTTGACCTTGCCGTACTGGCCGTAGAGCTTGGCCACGCCGAAGTCGTACGACGCGCCGACCTGGTAGGTGGTGGTGGCGTCGGCGGAGCCGGCGTCGACCTTCTGGTAAGCCACGGTGCCGGCGAACGGGCCGCTGAAGTACAGCACGTTGCCGCCGACCTTGCGGCCGTTGGTGGAGCCATCGGCGTTGGCGCCGTTGCCCGATACCTGCAACTGGCCCGACAGGCCGCTGAAATTCGGCGTGCTGTACGAGATCGACTGGCTCCAGCCGGTGTCGCCTGAGACGTAGTTCGAGAAGGTGCCCGGAACGAAATCGGAGAAATACTGCTGGATCACCGGGGAGAAGCCGAACGAATCGCCGAAGGCGTTGAAGATCAGCGTCGAGACGAACAGCGAGGTGGTGTTGCGGCCCATCGTCAGGGTGCCGAAGTCGCCGGACAGGCCGACATAGGCGTTGCGGGCCCAGAAGGAATGATCCCAGGAACCGCGTCCTGCGCCGCCGTTGTTGGCGGTGAAGAAGGTCTCGATCGCGAACTTGGCCGACAGGCCGCCGCCCAGGTCTTCACTGCCCTTGAAGCCCAGGTAGCTGGTGCTCATCTCGCCGCTCTGGACCGATTTGTCCTTGGCCGCGCCGGCGGCCTGGAACTGGCCGGCCGACAGGTCGATCAGGCCATAGGCCTGCACGCTGGACTGGGCGTGGGCGGCCCCGGTGGCGACCAGCGCCGCCAGGGCGATCAGACGGCCGGCACGGCGCTGGGAGGGAGACACGGAAAACGACATGGAGCACTCCAGAGGTGAGGATGGGGAGGCAACAACCCGGAGCTGCTGCAGCCCGGATGGACCGTGGAATATCTTTGCACAAAGCATGCCCGGCGCGTCGTTGTGCCCCATGACGCCGTGATGACCGTTGTTTTCCGCTTACAGGCGACGGCCCTGGCGGGTCTGCCGGCGCCGCGTCCGGGCGTGGCGCCCCGTTCAGGGGCCGTCCGGATTGCGCGCGCGCAGGCTGCGCACCAAGCTGTGGCGCAGGCGCTGGGCATCGATCGGCTTGGTCAGGAAGTCGTTCATGCCGACCGCCAGGGCCTGGTTGCGCTCGGACACCAGGGCCGCGGCGGTGAGGGCGATGATCGGCAGTTCCCGGGCATCGAAGCGCTGGCGCAGGGCTTCCGTGGCCTGGTAGCCGCTCATGCCCGGCATCTGCACGTCCATCAGCACGGCGTCGAACGGGTGGCCCCGGGCCCAGGCGGCCTCGACGGCCGCGACCGCTTCGGCGCCGTCGCCGGCCTGGCCGACCACCGCGCCCCATTGCTCCAGCAAGGCCACGGCGATCATCATGTTCACCGGGTTGTCCTCGACCATCAGCAGGTGCGCGCCGTCGATCGGGTCGGCGCCGCCGCTGGTGGGCCCGGATTCGAGTTCTTCGGCGTCGCCCGAGGGCAAGGGCAGGTCGGCCCAGAAACAGCTGCCCTGGCCGGGCAGGCTGACGACGCCGACCTGCCCGCCCATCAGCTCGGCGAGCTCGCGGCAGATCGACAGCCCCAGGCCGGTGCCGCCGTAGGATCGCGTGACCGAGTTGTCGGCCTGGGTGAACGGGCTGAACAGGCGGGCCTGGGTCTCGGCGTCGATGCCGGGTCCGGTGTCGGTCACCTCGAAGCGCACCAGGCCCGGGCGCACGCTACGTGCGCTCAGGCGCAGGCGGCCGGCGTCGGTGAACTTGAGGGCGTTGTTGAGGTAGTTGCTGAGGATCTGCCGCACCCGGGTCGGGTCGCCCACCACGGCCTCGGGCAGGCCCTCGTCGCGCTCGACCTCGAAGTCCAGGCCCTTGGTGTCGGCCAGCGCGCTGTAGGCATGGTGCAGCGAGGTCAACAGCGCGCCCAGGTCGAACACGATGCGGTCGAGGTGCATCTTGCCGGCCTCGATCTTCGACAGGTCGAGGATGTCGGACAGGATGCCCGACAAGGTTTCGGCGCTCTCGCTGATCTGCTCGATGTACTGGCGCCGGCGGCTGTCCTCGAGGCCCGGGTGGCGTGCCAGCCGGGCCAGGCCGAGCAAGGCGTTGAGTGGCGTGCGGATCTCATGGCTGGTGTTGGCCAGGAAGGCGCTCTTGGCATGGCTGGCGGCTTCGGCATCGTCGCGGGCGCGGGCCAGGGCCTGCTCGACCTGCCGCCGTTCGGTGATGTCCTCGGCCAGCCAGATCGTGCCGCCGCGGCTGGGATGGTTCGGGTCGACCGCCTTGGCCAACAGGCGGCACAGGAACTGGCTGCCGTCGCGCCGACGCAGCGCCTGCTCGATCTCGACGCGTTCGCTGCGCGCCAGCGGCGGGCCGATGCGGCGGCCGGTTTCGTCGTAGTTGTCGCGACTGGGCCAGACCACCGCCGCGTGCTGGCCGACCAGCAGCCCCGGCGGCCAGCCCAGCATCTGTTCGAGACGGGGGTTGACCATCATGAAGTGCTCGTCGCGGATCAGGCAGATGCCGGCCTGCGCGTTGTCGAGGATGGCCTCGCGCTCCAGCCGGGCCTGCTCGGCCGCCGTGACGTCGCGGGCGCTGATCAGCAGGTATTCGCGCTCGTCCATCATGAAGCGCGCGGCCGACATCAGCATCGTCACGCGCGCCCCACGACGGGTCACGAAGCTGGTCGGCAGGTTCTGCACGGCCGGCGCCTGGCGCAAGGCCTCGATCAGCCGCTTGCGCGCGTCGGTGTCGGCCCAGATGCCCAGTTCCAGGCTGGTCCTTCCCACCACCTCGGCGATCGTGTAGCCGGTCATCCTCTCGAAGCTCGGGTTGACCATCACGTAACGCCCGGTGGCCATCTCGGTCAGCGTGATCAGGTCCGGGTTGTTGGCCACCAACAGGCTGAGCATGGCCTCGGAGCGCTGCACCGCGGCCTCGGCCTGGCGCCGCTCGGTCTCGTCGACGTAGATGGTCAGCGTGGCGCTGCGGTCCTCCCCTGCATCGACCGTGACGCTGCTGGCCTGCACGACGAGTTCGATGCCCGGCCGCGGCCGCAGCATGAATTCGGCCGGCGGCAGGCGCCGGCCCGGGGGCAGCGCCGCCAGCTCCTCCAACCGCTGCCGCGCGAGGGCCTGCGATGTGCCCGGGGCGTAGAAGGACAACAGGTCCTGGCCCACCATGCTCGCCAGATCGCCGAAGCCGAACATCGCCACGGCGGCCGGGTTGGCATCCAGCACCCGGCCGCCGCGATGCACCACCAGGGCGGTGGGAATCCGGCGGAACAGGTCGTGGAAACGCGATTCGCTGATCTGCAGGGCCTCGCGGGCCTGCACTTCCACGGTCACGTCGCGCAGCATGGCCCAGTGGCCGCCCAGCGGGCCGCCGCCGTCGCGCCGCGGTTCGGCGCTGAGGCGCAGATGGCGCAGGCGGCCTTCGGCGTCGCTGCGTTGCAGCGGCAGCTCGCGCCAGCCCCGGCCCAGGCGCAGGTCATCGCGCAGGGCCCGCAATGCGGCAGCGTCGATCACGACCCCCTGCAGCTCCCACAGCTTGTGGTCCAGGTCGGACGGCCCCAGCACGGCGCCGTCGCGTCGGCTCGATTCGAAGAGCTTGCGCACCCGGCCCTGGGCGTCGAGCTCGCAGCAGATGTCGGCGGCCATGCCCAGCAGGCTGGCGGTGCGCTGCTCCTGGGCCGCCTGCCGGGCGTCGGCGAGCGCCTGCCGGCGCAGCCGCTCGACGGAGCAGACGAGCGTGCCGGCGATCATCAAGCCCACGCCGGCCAGCGCGGCCCAGGCGGTGACCGGGCCGCTCAGCAGGGACGCCAGCGCCGTCACCGCGCCGGCCACGCTCAGGGCCGCCCCGGCCAGCATCGGGCCGGGCGGGCGGTTCAGCCGGACGCGGGATCCGGAAGCGGGGTCATCTGGCAGGGGCACGGGACAACTCGGACGGGACGGCCGACCCAGTGTCCGCGCAATCGCCGCCAAAGCGAAACGCCGCCGGCGCGAGTTTGTCGCCGGCGCCACAGTCAGGCCGATCCGTCAAGGCCGGCCGCAGGCCAGCGCAAGCTCGTGCCGGGTGGCCGCGGCGGCGGCCCGTGCCCGCTGGGCGAAGTCGTCGCCCGCACCGGCGTAGAGCACGGCCCGCGACGAGTTGACGATGATCGGTCCGTCCGGCCGCCACGCCGCGCGCACGGTGGCGGCGGCGTCGCCGCCCTGGGCGCCGACCCCTGGAATCAGCAGCGGCAGGGTCGGCGCCAGCTCGCGCACCCGTGCCAGTTCGGCCGGGAAGGTGGCGCCCACCACCAGGCCCAGCCGGCCATCGCGGTTCCAGGGACCGGCGGCCAGCTTTGCCACGTGCTCGAACAGGCGGTCGCCGTTGGCCAGGGTCTGGAACTGCAGGTCCGAGCCGCCGGGATTGGAGGTCCGGCACAGCAGGATCAGGCCCTTGCCGTCGTACGGCAGGTAGGGCTCGATCGAGTCCCAGCCCATGAACGGCGACAGCGTCACCGCATCGGCCTGGTAGCGCACGAAGGCCTCGCGGGCGTATTGCTCGGCTGTCGAGCCGATGTCGCCGCGCTTGGCGTCGAGGACGATGGGCACGCCCGGCGCGGTACGCCGGATCGTGGCCATCAGCCGCTCCAGCTGGTCTTCGGCGCGGTGGGCGGCAAAGTAGGCGATCTGCGGCTTGAACGCGCACACCAGGTCTTTCGTGGCCTCGACGATGCGGGCGCAGAAATCGTGGATCTGCGACGGGTCGTCGCGCATCGCGCCGGGAAAGCGCGCCGGATCCGGGTCCAGGCCGACGCACAGCAGCGAGTCGTGGCGGGCCGAGGCCTCGGCCAGCAGGCGGGGGAAGCTCATGCCCTCATTCTAGGTGGGCCGCCCGACCCCGCCCGGCCCGCGCAGAGCCTATGCTGCGCCACCGTGCCAACGCGCCCGCCGGGGCCGATCCGGCGGCGGCAGGAGTTCAGGTGCCGGACGATCTTTCCTTGACGCAGTGGATCCACCGGGCGGCCGAAGGCCAGCCCGGCGCGATCGACCACCTGTTCGGGCAGCTCTATCCCGAGTTGCGCCGCATCGCCCATGCGCGGCTGTACGTCGGCGGCGGGCATGACCTGCTGTGCACCACCGAGCTGGTGCACGAGAGCTTTCTGCGCTTCACCCGGACACGCCAGCTCGACCTGGCCGACCGGCGCCACTTCTTCACCTACGCGGCCACCGTGATGCGGCATGTCATCGTCGACCTGGCGCGCGAACACCGGGCCCTGCATCGCGGCGGCGGGGCACCGCATGTGCCGCTGGACGACCTGCTTCCGGCCGACCACCCGGCCGCGTCGGCCGACGAGACCCTGCTGCGCATCCACGACGCGGTGGACGAACTGGCGCTGCGCGACCCGGCGCTGGCCCGGCTGGTGGAGATGCAGTATTTCGCCGGCTACAGCCAGGTCGAGATCGCCGAGCTGACCGCGCAGTCGGAGCGCACCGTGCGCCGGCAATGGGAGAAGGCCCGCGCCTTCCTGCTGACCCGCCTGCGGCCATGACTGCCGCCGCGCCGCCGCCCGACGCGCTGGCGCGCTGGCAGCGTGTGAGCGCCTGGCTGGACCAGGCCCTGGACCGGGATCCCGCGCAACGCCGCGCCTGGCGCGCCGATCTCGCGCGGCAGGATCCGCCGCCGGAGCCCGCCCTGCTGGCCGAGCTGGACGCGTTGCTGGCGGCCCATGCCACGGCGCTCGCCGACGACCCGCTCGCGGCGCCGCCGGTGCTGGGCCCGCGGCCGGCCGTGCCGCAGGACGCGGGCCCGCTGCCCGGCCAGCGGGTCGGCCCCTGGGAGTTGATGGCCTGCCTGGGCCAGGGCGGCATGGCCGCAGTCTGGCGCGCGCGCCGCGTCGACGGCGCCTACCAGCGCATGGTGGCGCTGAAGCTGCCGCACCGCCTGCCCTGGCGTGCCGATCTGGCGGCGCGGCTGGCGCGCGAGCGAGACATCCTGGCGCGCCTGGCCCACCCGCACATCGCGCGCCTGTACGACGCGGGCGTGGCCGCCACCGAGCCCGCGACGCCCTGGCTGGCGATGGAGCTGGTCGACGGCGAGCCGATCACCGACTGGTGCGACGCGCGCCGCCTGCCGCCGGCCAATCGGGTGCGCCTGTTCCTGCAGGTGCTCGACGCGGTCGCACATGCCCACGCCCTGCTGGTGCTGCATCGTGACCTCAAGCCCTCGAACATCCTGGTCAACGCCGAGGGCCAGGTGCGCCTGCTGGACTTCGGCATCGCCAAGCTGCTGGACGAAGAGGGCGACGAGGGGGGCGGCGCCCCGCTGACCCAGTTCGGCAGCCGGGCCCTGACGCCGGAATACGCCAGCCCCGAGCAACTGCGCGGCGACCCGCTGACCACGGCCAGCGACGTCTACTCGCTGGCGGTCGTGCTGTACGAGTTGCTGTGCGGCGCGCCCCCCTACCGCCTGCGCCATCGCAGCGCGGCCCAGCTCGAAACGGCCATTCTCGAAACGCCACCGCCGCGGCCCAGCGCGGACCCGCAGGCCGGTCCCGCCCAGGCGCGCGGCGTCACGCCGCGGCATCTGGCGCGCACGCTGCGCGGCGAACTCGATGCCATCGTGCTGATGGCCTTGCGCAAGTCGCCCGACCAACGCTTCCGCGGGGCCGCGGAATTCCGCGACGACCTTCAGCGCTGGCTGGACGGCCGCCAGGTGCAGGCCCAGCCCGATTCCTGGCACTACCGGCTCGGCGTCTTCGTGCGCCGCCACCGCGCCGGCGTGGCGATGGCCGCCGGCGCGGCGGCGCTGCTGCTGGCCACGACCGCGGTGTCGCTGCGCCAGCGCCAGATCGCCCGGCGCGAGGCCGAGCGCGCCGGTGCCACGCGCGACTTCCTGCTGAGCCTGTACAAGCCGGTGTCCTGGCTGGGCGGCAACCCGGCCCGCGGCGGTCAGGTGACGGCTCGCGAGCTGCTGGATCTGTCGGCCCGGCAATTGCGCGATCACCCCAGCACCGATCCGGACGTGCAGCGCGACCTGCTCAGCACGCTGGGCGACCTGTACGCCGACGCCGGGTCGCGCGACGGCGAACTGGCCGCCTCGCAGTCGCTGGTGGCCTACGTGCGCGAGCAGGTCGGTCCGCGCACGCCGGCGATGTTCGACGCGCTGGTTCGCCTGAGCCTGGCCCAGAACGCCTTCGACAGCACCCGGGCCGAAGCCACGCTGGCGCAGGCCACGCCGCTGCGGCCACCGGCTGGCGGCGAGTTCGACGCCAGCCTGGCGCGCTACTGGCTGTCGCTGGGCAACCTGACCGAGACCCGCGACGCAGCCACCGCCGAGCATGCCTTCGGCGAGGCGATCCGGGTGACCTCCGGGGCACCGGCGCTGCGCCTGCTCGCCAGCCGCGGCCTGATCGGCCTGGCGCGGGTGCGCTGGTTCGGCCAGGGCCGGCTGTCCGACGCTGCCGAGCTGTACCGGCGTGCGTTGGCGCTGTTGCATGCCGACCCGAGCACGCCGCGCTTTGCGTTGACCAAGCCCGAGGTCGAACTGGCCGAGGTCGAGTCCCGGCTGGGCCACTACGAGCGTGCCGGCGCGCTGCTGGACGCCGCCTACCAGCGCAGCCTGGAGGGGCTCGGGCCGACGGCCGTCGACACGGTGCAGGTAGGCCTGCGCAAGGCGGTGTATCTCAGCGCCACCGGCCGGGCGCCGCAGGCGCTGGCGCTGTTGACGCAGCTGCACCGCGCGGTGCTCGCGGTGCCGGGCATGGCGCAGGACGTCGCGACCCTGCCGGCGCTGCGCCAGGCCTTGTCGGACGTCGAGTCCTTGCTCGGGCGCTTCCAGGACGCCCAGCAGCACATCGCGCTGGCGGTCGACGGCTTGTCGCGCCGTGAAGGAGCGCGGCCCAGCACCGTGACCGTGCAATGGCTGGCGCAGTGGGCGCAGACCCTGGCCCAGCTGGGCCGGGCGGCCGAGGCGCGGGCGACGCTGGTGCGCGTGGACAGGATACAGCCGCAGGTGCAGACCACGCCGTGGAGCACGCGGATGCTGGCGATGCGGCGCGCCCGGGTCGAGGTGCTGGCGCAGACGAGCGCCGCCGATGCGCGGGCCGCGCAGGGCGCGTTGGACGCCTGGTCGCGTGCCGAGGAGGCCGTGATCGTCTCCTGGACACCGCAGGCGCAGGCGCGGGCGAGGGCCACAATCGCGATCTGGCGCGCCGAGGCCGGCTTGTTCGGACAACGGCCGGACGTGGCGCTGGCGCAAGCCCAGCAGGCCCTGGACGATCTGGACGACGCGGTGGTCGCCGAGGTCGGGCGCACCGAGCGGGCGCAGGCGTTGAGCTTGCGCGCCGAGGCCTTGTGGCGGATGGGGCAGGCCCCCCAGGCCTGCGCAGCGCAGCCGCAGGCGGCTGCGCTGCTGGCCGAGATCCTGCCCGGATCGGTCGAGCAGGGCCTGATGCAGCATCTGGCCGACCTGTGCCACGCCGGTGCGCGGGGGCGGGCCCGCGGCGCTGCCGTGCTTGCCATCGCGCCGTGGCGGGCGCGGCGCCGGGCGATGGACCCGCCCGTGCAGGTGCTTCGCGTGTCAGGCGCGGGCGGGCGGGCCGGGATGTAACGCCTGGCCGGATTCACCGGCGTTTGACGTATGTCCCCTCAACCAGGACGGCAGGCGGGGCTGATGGACGGCACCGCGTGTCTGGCGTCCGAACGGGGGTGGTGCATGTCAGAGTCGTTCTCGACGCCGGGTCGCCAGCGTCTGTCGTGGCGGGCCGTGGTGGCCTCGCCGCTGCCGGTGCTCGCTGCGTCGGTGGTGTCGGCCGTGGTGCTGATCGAACTGGGTGTGTCGATCGGCGATCGCCCGGGGGGCGAGCGCCAACGCCCACTGCGGCCACGCCAGGTGGCGACGCACTCGGCGGCTGTGCCGTCGCCTCCGATCCCTCGCGCCGCGCCGGACGGCGACGCGCCTGCGGCGGGCCATGGGCCCCACTGGGTGGCGGTGGTCGCCGCCCCTTGAGCGCTCAGCCGATGCGTGCCGCCAGCGTGGCCGCGCGGCCGGTGTAGCCGGCCGGCGTCAGGGCCAGCAGGCGGTCCTTCTCGTCCTGCGGCAGCGCCAGCCCGGCGATGAAGCCCTGCATCAGCTCGCGGGTCATCGGCTTGCCGCGGGTGAAGGCCTTCAGCTGCTCGTAGGGCTGGGGCAGGGCGTGGCGGCGCATCACCGTCTGGATCGCCTCGGCCAGCACTTCCCAGGCCTCGTCGAGGTCGGCCGCCAGCGCTGGTGCGTTCAGTTCGAGCTTGTCCAGGCCGCGGGCCAGCGAGTCGTAGCCCAGCAGCGCGTAGCCCAGCGCCACGCCCATGTTGCGCAGCACGGTCGAGTCGGTCAGGTCGCGCTGCCAGCGGCTGATCGGCAGCTTCTGGCTGAGGTGGGTCAGCAGCGCGTTGGCGAGGCCGAAATTGCCCTCGGCGTTTTCGAAGTCGATCGGGTTGACCTTGTGCGGCATCGCCGACGAGCCGACCTCGCCGTCCTTCAACCGCTGCTTGAAGTAGCCGAGCGAGATGTAGCCCCACACGTCGCGCGCGAAGTCGATCAGGATGGTGTTGGTGCGGGTGACCGCGTCGAACAGCTCGGCCATGTAGTCGTGCGGCTCGATCTGGATCGTGTAGGGATTGAAGCTCAGGCCCAGCCGCTGCTCGATGACGTCGCGCGAGAAGGCTTCCCAGTCGGTGTTCGGGTAGGCCACGCTGTGCGCGTTGTAGTTGCCGACGGCGCCGTTCATCTTGGCCAGCAGCTTCACCTCGGCGACGCGCGCACGCGCCTGCTGCAGGCGTGCGACCACGTTGGCGAGTTCCTTGCCCACGGTGGTGGGGCTGGCGGTCTGGCCATGAGTGCGCGACAGCATCGGCACGCTGGCGAAGCTGTGCGCCATGCCGACGAGCTGGGCGATCAACCGGTCCACCATCGGCAGCAGCACGTCGGCGCGGGCGGCCTTCAGCATCAAGGCATGGCTGGTGTTGTTGATGTCTTCGCTGGTGCAGGCGAAGTGCACGAACTCGCCGGCCGCCTTCAGCTCCGCATGGTGCTCCAGGCGCGACTTGAGCCAATACTCGACCGCCTTGACGTCGTGGTTGGTGACCTTCTCGATGTCCTTGATCGCCCGCGCATCGTGCTCGTTGAAGCGCACCACCAGACTGCGCAGCAGGCCGCGCGCGGCTTCCGACAACGGCGCGAAACCCTCCAGGCCGGCGTCGGACAAGGCGATGAACCACTCGATCTCCACCTGCACGCGGCGGTGCATCAGTCCGAACTCGGACAGCAGCGGCCGCAGCGCGGCGACCTTGGAAGCGTAGCGCCCGTCCAGCGGGGACAGGGCCGTGAGGGTGGAGAGCGTCATCAGCGGGCAGAAGGCAAGAGAAATCGGGGCGCGGCATGCACCATGGAGAGGCGCGCCGCGCAGCGCCGTGGATGGCGCGCGACACCCCGGCATTTTACGGCCGGCCGCCGAGGGCTTGTGACGGCATGTGCGGGGCCGCTTCGATAGAATCGGGGCCTACAGGGATACCTCCCCAAAGCCACTGCATGAAACTGATCGGATCCCTCTCCAGCCCCTATGTCCGCAAGGTCCGCGTCGTGCTGGCCGAAAAGAAGCTGGATTACCAGTTCGTGCTCGAGGACGTCTGGGGCAACGACGCCATCCTGGCGGCCAATCCTTTGGGCAAGGTGCCTTGCCTGGTGATGGAAGGCGCCGAAGCGGTGTTCGACTCGCGCGTGATCGTCGAGTACGTCGATACGCTGTCGCCGGTCGGCAAGCTGATTCCGGCCAGCGGCCGCGAGCGCGTCGAGGTGCGCACCTGGGAAGCGTTGGCCGATGGCCTGCTCGATGCCAGCATCAGCGCGCGGCTGGAAAAGGTCTGGGCCGGCCGCAGCGAGGCGCAGCGCTCGCAAGCCTGGATCGACCGCCAGATGTCACGGGTGCAGTCCGCGCTGCAGGCCATGAGCCTGGGCCTGGGCGACAAGCCCTTTTGCGTCGGCATCTACATGAGCCTGGCGGACATCGCCACCGTGGTCGCGCTGTCCTATCTCGATTTCCGTTTCCCCGAACTGGACTGGCGCAGCCCCCATCCGAACCTGCAGCGCCTGCACGACAAGCTGGCGGCGCGCCAGAGCTTCATCGACACCGCCCCGCAGGGGTGACGTGCGTTCGCCGACCGGCGTTGTGCCGGTCGTCACGATGGGAACCACAGGGCGCGTGCGTTCTTGCCGAAATTGGGGGCGCTGCCGGCGCAGGCCGGCCCCCGTCGGTTAGGATCGTCAGCAAGACCAGGGAGCGGTTGAGGGTCGCGCTGAGACAGCGCGGCAAGGATTGCAGTTGACCTCGGCTCCCCGGACCCGCCAGCGCCAGATGCTCGCCGCGTTACGTCGGCCCAGCGTGCTGACCGTCGCCATGGGAGGCGTGTGGGTGGTGGCGATCCTCGTGGCGGCCAGCCTGGCGGTGCTTGCGCTGCGCGAGCGCGAGATCGCCACCTGGAAGCGGCAACTCGAGACGGTGACGCTGATCCTTGCCGAGCAAGCCTCGCAGGCGATGGCCACCGGCGACGATGTGCTCGACGACGTGGCCGAGAGAGTGCAGAGGCTGGGCGTCCGCGATGCCGCCGACCTGCGTCGCCAGCTGGCCGGCGTCCAGACCTTTCGCATGCTGCGCGAGAAGATTCGCGGGCACGGCCAGATCGACGTGGCGAGCATCGTCGCCGCCAATGGCGACGTGATCAACTTCAGCCGCTCGTATCCGGCGCCGCCGATCAATCTGTCCGATCGCGATTACTTCAAGGCCAGCCAGCAAGGCGACGGTGTGGCCCGCAAGGTCAGCCTGCCGGTGCGCAACAAGGGCAACGGCAAGTGGACCTTCTACCTCAGCCGCCGGCTCGACGACGCCGACGGGCACATGATCGGCCTGCTGTTGCTGGGCATCTCGATCGATGCGTTCTCCGACTTTTATGCGCCGATCGGCAAGAACCTCGGCGAAGGCGCGGCGATCAACCTGCTGCGCAGCGACTTCGTCTATCTGACCCGCTGGCCCCGCTCGGACAGCCTGATCGGGCGGGCCAATCGCACCGGGGTCAGCTTCGATCTGGTGCAGCGCCGCGGGCTCGACCACGGCGCCGAAT
Organism: Ideonella sp. sgz306126; assembly: GCF_056032705.1. NCBI lineage: Bacteria > Pseudomonadati > Pseudomonadota > Betaproteobacteria > Burkholderiales > Sphaerotilaceae > Ideonella > Ideonella sp. sgz306126. Next base: position 50,374 of record NZ_JBVYWP010000002.1, on the reverse strand, counting down.
ACGCGCGCACCTATCGCCTGGCGGACGACGCGGATGTGGAGCGCATCGTGGCCACCCGCGTGGTCAACGGCTATCCGCTGATCGTCAGCGTCGCGGCCACCGGCGATCTGTTTCTTGCCGGCTGGCACCGGGCGGCCTGGGGCATCGCGGCCATTTCGGGCGCCTGCGTGGCGGTGCTGGTCGGGCTGCTGGCGGTGGTGGTCCGGCTGCAGCGGCAGCATGAATCCGAGTTGCGCCAGAACCGCGCGCTGAACGACGCGCTGCGCGAGAGTGAATCGCGCGCCAACCTGATCATCGAGCGCGCCCCGGACGCGATGGTGCTGGTCGACGCGCAGGGCCGCATCCAGCGCGTGAACGCCCGAGCCGAAGTGCTGTTCGGCTACGCGCGCGAGGACTTGGTCGGGCAGGCGATCGAGGTGCTGGTGCCCGAGGCGCTGCGGGCGCGCCATCGCCAGGATCTCGACGGCTATCTGCGCCATGCCGAGCCGCGCGCGATGGCCAACAGCCGCGACCTGTCGGCCCGCCACCGCGACGGCCGGCTGATCCCGGTCGAGATCAGCCTGGCGCCGATGGCGCGCGGCGACGAGTTGCAGGTCCTGGCGTCGGTGGTCGATGTCGGCGAGCGCAAGGCCTTCGAACAGGCGTTGCGCAGCCACCGCGACCGGCTCGAAGAACAGGTCGCCCAACGCACCGCCGAGCTGCTGGCGTCGCGCAACGAGGCCCAGCACCTGGCCCAGGTCAAGAGCCAGTTCCTGGCCAACATGAGCCACGAGATCCGTACGCCGCTGAACGCAATCACCGGCATGGCCTACCTGATCCGCCGCGGTGGCATGTCGGCCGAGCAGACGGCGCAGCTGGACAAGCTCGAAGACGCCAGCGACCATTTGCTGGGCGTGATCAACGCCATCCTCGAACTCTCCAAGATCGAGGCGGGCCACGTTCCGCTCGCGGAGGTGCCGGTGCATGTCGAGAGCCTGCTCGAGAGCGTCGTCGCGCTGCTGCACGACCGGGCGAGCGCCAAGCACCTGACGCTGTGCACCGAGGTGGTCGGCGTGCCGGACCTGCTGCTGGGCGACCCCACCCGCCTGCGCCAGGCACTGCTGAATTTCGCGGCCAATGCGGTCAAGTTCACCGAGACCGGCCGGATCACGCTGCGGGTCGGCGTGATAGAGCGGGACGCCGCCGGCGTGCTGCTGCGATTCGAGGTGGACGACCAGGGCATCGGCATCGCGCCCGATGCGCTCGCGCGCCTGTTCACCGCCTTCGAGCAGGCCGACAACTCGCTCAGCCGCAGCCATGGCGGCACCGGCCTGGGCTTGTCGATCACCCGCAAGCTGGCGCAGCTGATGGGTGGCGACGCGGGGGCCACCAGCACCCCGGACCGGGGCAGCACCTTCTGGTTCACCGCCCGGCTCGGCCTCTGCAGCCAAGGGCGCCCGGCCGAGCCGCGGGTCGATCCGAAAACCGCGGCCGCGCTGCTGGCGCGCGATCTTCCGGGCTACCGCATCCTGCTGGTCGAGGACGATCCGGTCAACCGCGAGATCGCCATCGCGATGCTGGAGCACGCGGGACAGGTCGTCGACGTCGCCGTGGACGGCAGCCAGGCCGTCAGCATGGCCCACCGCCAGCGCTATGCGCTGATCCTGATGGACATGCAGATGCCGGTGATGGACGGGCTGGAGGCCACCCGGCGCATCCGCGCCCTGCCCGGCGGCGATGCCGTGCCTATCGTTGCGATCACGGCCAATGCGTTCGCGGAGGATTCGGTCCGCTGCCTGGACGCCGGCATGGACGACTTCGTCGCCAAGCCGCTGGTGGCCGAACACTTCTATGCGGTGCTGCGGACCTGGTTGGGTTCGAATCCCAACGGAGCGGAACCCGAGCGCGGCACCTGAGCCGCGTCAGGTCATCAAGGCCGCCCGGTCGCTGCGCGTGGGCGAGAAGCTCCCGGCCTGGGCCAGCGGCCAGTAGACCTCGTAGACCTTGTGGGGCCAGGCGGCTTCCCCGCGCGAGGCGGCCAGCAGTTCGCCAGGCTGCAGGAAGCGGAGCTGGTTGACCAGCAGCCTGACTTGGTCGCCGTCGACCCGGCGCACGATGTGGCCCGGCGTGATCTCGCCGGGATGCGCCAGGCCGGCGGCCTGGATCAACTCCTTGAGCGCATGCAAGGTGCTGCGGTGGTACTGGGCCACGCGCTCGGCCTTGTCCGGCACCACCAGCGCGCGCTGGCGCAGCGGATCCTGGGTGGTCACGCCGGTCGGGCAACTGCCGGTGTGGCAGCTCTGGGCCTGGATGCAGCCCAGCGCGAACATGAAGCCGCGCGCCGAATTGCACCAGTCGGCGCCCAGGGCCATCGCGCGCGCGATGTCGAAGGCGCTGATGATCTTGCCCGACGCGCCCAGCTTGATGCGCTCGCGCAGGTTCAGTCCGACCAGGGTGTTGTGGACCAGCAGCAGCCCCTCCTGCAGCGGCGTGCCGACATGGTCGACGAATTCCAGCGGCGCGGCGCCGGTGCCGCCCTCGGCACCGTCGACGACGATGAAATCCGGCGTGATGCCGGACTCCAGTATCGCCTTGCAGATCGCGAACCACTCCCACGGGTGGCCGACGCAGAACTTGAAGCCGGTCGGCTTGCCGCCCGACAGCTTGCGCAGGCGGTCGATGAACTGCAGCATCTCCAACGGCGTGCCGAACGCGCTGTGCGAGGCCGGCGACACGCAATCGACGCCCACCGGCACGCCGCGCGCCGCGGCGATCTCCGGCGTCACCTTGGGCCCGGGCAGCACGCCGCCGTGGCCCGGCTTGGCGCCCTGCGAGAGCTTGATCTCGATGAGCTTGACCTGCGGGTCGGTGGCGTTGCGGACGAACCGTTCCTCGTCGAAACGGCCGTCGTCGTGGCGGCAGCCGAAGTAGCCTGAGCCGATCTCCCACACCAGGTCGCCGCCGTGCACGCGGTGGTGCCGGCTGATCGAGCCCTCGCCGGTGTCGTGCATGAAGCCGCCCAGCCGGGCGCCGCGGTTGAGCGCCAGCACGGCGTTGGCGCTGAGCGCACCGAAGCTCATCGCCGAGATGTTGAACACGCTGGCGCTGTAGGGCTGGCCGCGCCCGGCACCGATCGTGATGCGGAAATCCTGCGTCGCCAGCGAGCTCGGCAGCAGAGAATGGTTGATCCATTCGTAGCCCGCGTGATGCACGTCGAGCTGGGTGCCGAAGGGACGCTTGTCGGGCTCGCCCTTGGCGCGCTGGTAGACCAGCGAGCGCTGCTGGCGGGAGAACGGTGCCGCCTCGTTGTCGCTCTCGATGAAGTACTGGCGCATCTCCGGCCGGATGAATTCGAGCAGGAAGCGCAGGTGGCCGATCACCGGGTAGTTGCGCAGCACGGCATGGCGCCGCTGGCGCAGGTCGCGCAGGCCCAGCGCCACGCCGCCGAATCCCAGCACGGTGGCCGCCGCGCCACTGCCGGTGCTGACCCACACGAAGGCGCCGAGCAGCGCGAGCACCGCGCAACCCAGCAGCGTCAGGTAACGGATCGGAACTTGGCGATCGAGCGCCAGCAACCAGGTGGGCATGTCGAGTTTCCGGTGCGAGGCGGCAAAGCGGCCATGCTACTGTGGCCGGGGTCGGGCGGCCTGCTCGTTTTCGCTCGGACCGCCACGGTCGCGCCGTATGTTGATAATCGGGGCCCCGACGCCCTGATGACGAGACCTTCCTTGGCTGTTCAAACTCGCCGCCCGCCGCGGCCCCGCTCACGCGGACTGGTGTTGACCTCGGTGCTGCTCGTGGTGGTGGTGGTGTCGGTGCTGGCCGCGCTGGTGCTGGCCGTCGCGGTGGCGATCATCTACCCGCAACTGCCGCCGCTCGATGCGGTGACCGACTATCGCCCGCGCCAGCCGCTGGAGGTCTTCACGCGGGACAACGTCGAGATCGCCCAGTTCGGTTCCGAGAAGCGGGTGTTCCTGCCGATCGCGCAAATCCCCAAGCGCATGCAGGATGCGCTGCTGGCGGTGGAGGACGCGCGTTTCCGAGAGCATGGCGGGATCGATTTCCACGGCGTGGCGCGGGCCGTGGTGGCCAACCTGATGGGCCACCGCGAGGGCGCGTCGACCATCACGCAGCAGGTGGCCCGCAACTTCTTCCTGACCTCGCGGCGCACGCTGGAGCGCAAGCTCAAGGAAGCGGCGCTGGCGATGAAGATCGAGCATGCGCTGAGCAAGGACCAGATCCTCGAGCTCTACATGAACCAGATCTACCTGGGGCACCACGCCTATGGCTTCGGCGCCGCGTCGCAGGTCTACTTCGGCAAGCCGCTGGCCGAGCTGTCGATCGCCGAGTGCGCGATGCTGGCGGGCCTGCCGCAGAACCCGGCCTTCGCCAACCCGATCACCAACCTCGGGCGCGCCACCACGCGCCAGCACGTGGTGCTGGCGCGCATGCTGGAAACCGGGGCCATCACCCAGGCCGAGCACGATGCGGCGCTGGCGGAAAAGCTGGTGATCCGCTCGCGCCTGCAGGTCGACGTGCACGCCGACTTCGTCGCCGAGATGGCGCGCAAGGCGGTGGTCGACCAGTTCGGCGACAAGGCCTACACGCAGGGCTTCAAGGTCTACACCTCGCTGCTGGCCAAGGACCAGGAGGCGGCCTGGCACGCGGTGCGCCGCGGTCTGCTGGATCAGGATCGGCGCACCGCCTGGCGCGGCCCCGAGGATGCCGAAGACCTGCCTGCGACGGATGACGACGCGGCCATCGCCGAGGCGCTGAAGGACCATCCCGACGACGAGGACCTGCGCGTGGCGATCGTGCTGCAGGCCAGCCCGCGCGAGGTGGTGGCGCGGCTGGCCACCGGCGAGACCGTGCGGCTCAGCGGCGAAGGCCTGCGCTGGGCTCAGCCGGGGCTGTCCAGCCGGGCCTCGGACGACCTGCGCATCGAGCGCGGCTCGATCATCCGCGTGGTCCAGAACGGCAAGCAGGGCTGGTCGATCAGCCAGTTCCCCGAGGCCCAGGCGGCCTTCGTCGCGCTGGACCCGGCGACCGGCCGCGTGCGGGCGATGGTCGGCGGTTTCGACTTCACGCGCCAGCCCTTCAACCACGCCACCCAGGCCTGGCGCCAGCCCGGCTCCAGCTTCAAGCCTTTCCTGTATTCCGCCGCGCTGGAACACGGCGTGATGCCGGCGACGATGATCAGCGATGCGCCGCTGACCATCGGCGACTGGAGCCCGCAGGACGCCGAGACCGACGACGGTGCACCGCTGTCGATGCGCGAGGCGCTGGCCAAATCGAAGAACCTGGTCAGCGTCCGGCTGGTGCAGATGATGGGGCTGCCGGATGCGCGGAACTGGGCGGCGCGCTTCGGCTTCGACATGACCAAGCAGCCCGACAACCTGACGCTGGCGCTGGGCGCCGGCAGCACCACGCCGTTGCAGCTGGCCTCGGCCTATGCGGTGTTTGCCAACGGCGGCTACAAGGTCACGCCGCTGGTGATCGAGCGCATCGTCGACGCGCAGGGCGCGGTGCTGTTCCAGGCCCCGCCGCCGCCGACCCTGCATGACGCGGTCGTCGCACCGGCCGCCGACGCGGCATCGGCGCCGGCCATGCCGGCATCCGGGGCCGCTTCGGGCGCGCTGGCGCTGTCGTCCGGTGGACCGCCGTTCTCGGCGGCCGCCGCCGCCGACGGCGACCGCGTGGTCTCGCCACGCAACGTGTTCATCATCCGCTCGCTGCTGCAGGAAGTGACCCGCAGCGGCACCGGCGCGCGCGCCCAGGCCCAGTTGCACCGCACCGATCTGTACGGCAAGACCGGCACCACCAACGACGTCGTGGATGCGTGGTTCGCCGGCTTCCAGCCCAGCGTGGTGGCGGTGGCCTGGATGGGCTATGACCAGCCGCGCAGCCTGGGCAGCCGCGAGAGCGGCGCCGGCCTGTCGCTGCCGATCTGGATCAACTACATGGGCCAGGTGCTCAAGGGCGTGCCGGTCCAGGCCGATGTGCCGCCCGAGGGCGTCCAGCAGGTCGACGGCGACTGGCGCTACAGCGAATACGCCCAGGGCGGCTTCGTCGGCCAGATCGGGATCGCGGCGCCGGATGCCGCGGCGTCGGCGGCATCTGCGCCGGCATCTACGCCGACGTCGGATGCCGCGCTGGCGGCACCGGCCGCGCCGGTGGCGTCCGCCCCCAACGCCGCGGCGGCGACGACGCAGGCCTCGCCCGTGCGCAGCCCGACCTTGCCGGCGATGACCCGGATTCCCTGACCCGCGCGTTTCTCCACCCCTGACCTCACGACGAGCAACCATGGCCTTGTATGAATTCGATGGTGTGGCCCCCGAGGTGCCGGATTCGGCCTGGGTGGCGGATTCGGCCGAGGTGATCGGCCGGGTGGAACTGGGCGAGGACGTCAGCATCTGGCCCACCACGGTGATCCGGGGCGACCAGCGCGAGCCGGTGCGCATCGGCCGCGGCAGCAACGTGCAGGACGGCTGCGTGCTGCATTCCGACGCCGGCCAGCCGCTGACCCTCGGCGAGCACGTCACCGTCGGCCACAAGGTGGTGCTGCACGGCTGCACCATCGGCGACGGCTCGCTGGTGGGCATCGGCGCGGTGGTGCTCAACGGCGCGGTGATCGGGCCGGACTGCCTGGTCGGTGCCGGCGCGTTGGTGACCGAGGGCAAGCAGTTTCCGGCCGGTTCGCTGATCGTCGGCAGCCCGGCCACGGTCAAGCGCGCGCTGACGCCCGAGCAGATCGCCGGCCTGCGTGCCAGCGCGGCGCATTACGTCGCCAACGCCCGGCGCTTCAAGACCGCGCTGCACCGCGTCGGCTGAGCCGCGAGCGCCGATGCGCCTCGATGAGATCCGCCAGCGCCTGCGCGCCTTGGGGGCCCTGCCCAGGCACGAGGCCCGCGTGCTGCGCCTGTGGGCCCAGGCGCAGCCGCAGGACAGCGGCCGGCGCCGGCTGGAAGACTTCATGCCCAAGCCGCTGCGCGAGGCCTTGCCGGCGTTGTCGGCCGAGCTGGCCGCGCTGGCGCGGCTGCGCTCGCAGCATCCCGGCGAGGACGGCTCGTCACGGCTGCTGGTGGACTTGCTGGACGGCCAGGCCGTCGAAGCCGTGCTGCTGCCGCGCGACGGCCTGTGCGTGTCGACCCAGGTCGGCTGCGCCGTCGGCTGCCAGTTCTGCATGACCGGCACCGGCGGCTTGATCCGCCAGGTGACGAGCGGCGAGATCGTGGCCCAGGTGGTGTTGGCGCGCGCGCTGCGGCCGGTGAAGAAGGTGGTGTTCATGGGCATGGGCGAGCCCGCCCACAACCTGGACAACGTGCTCGACGCGATCGACCTGCTGGGCACCGAGGGCAACATCGGCCACAAGAACCTGGTGTTCTCGACCGTCGGCGACCGGCGCGTGTTCGAGCAATTGCCGCTGCAGCGCGTCAAGCCTGCGCTGGCGCTGTCGCTCCACACGACCCAGGCCGAGTTGCGCGAGCGCCTGCTGCCGCGCGCGCCGCGCATCGCGCCCGACGAACTGGTGGCGCTCGGCGAGCAGTACGCCCGCCGCACCGGCTATCCGGTGCAACTGCAGTGGACGCTGATGGCCGGCGTGAACGACGGCGCCGACGAGCTCGACGCGCTGGCGCGGCTGCTCGTCGGCAAGTACCTGGTGCTCAACCTGATCCCCTACAACAGCGTGCCCGAGCTGCCGTTCCGTCGCCCGAGCTGGGAGCGCGCCGCGGAGATCGCCCGCCAGCTTCACCGCCAGGGCATCCTGACCAAGCTGCGCCACTCGGCCGGCCAGGACGTGGAGGCCGGTTGCGGCCAGCTGCGCGCACGCGAACGGCCGATCGCGCTGGTGCGACCCCGCGCGACGATCTGACGGACGCCGGCGCGCATCGTCGGCGAACCCGATGCGTCCGGCGCGCGACTGCGTCTAAACTAGGCAATACGGGCCCTGCGCGGGCCCGCGGACCGGGACACCAGGCTGCGATAGACAGCCCCCCGGTCTGGCGACTGCGAGCACGATTCAGGGGGGCCAGACATGGCTACAAACGCGATGCCGGCGGCTGCCGGCGATCTGTCGGCACGCCTTGTCGACGGGATCCTCGACGCCTTGGCCGGTGAGTTCACGCAACGGCACCGGCTGCTGCGCCTGCACACGCCGCTGGGCCCGGACGTGCTGCTGGCCGAGCGGGCCCACCTCGCCGAAGCGATCGGCCCCGATGCGCCCGAGGGCTGCGGGACGGAGGCCGGCGTGGCGGGCAGCCGCTTCGTCATCGAGTGCCTGGCCACCGACACCGCGCTTGAACTCAAGCGCCTGATGGGCCAGCCGGTGCTGCTGGAATTGCTGACCCAGCACAGCCGCAGCGAGCTGCGCCCGTTCCACGGCCACGTCACGGCGGCCGAGCTGCTGGGCAGCGACGGCGGCCTGGCGCGCTACCGGCTCACCGTCGAGCCCTGGCTGGCCTTGCTCGATCGTCGCCAGGACAGCTTCGTGTTCCAGGGCCGTACGGTGATCCAGATCATCGAATCGGTCTTCTCCGACTACGCCGGCCAGGCCCGGCTCGCGCCCGACTGGCGCTGGGACCTGGCCGACGCCAGCGTCTATCCGCAGCGCAGCCTGTGCATCCAGTACCAGGAGAGCGATCTGGCCTTCGTCCAGCGCCTGCTGCGCGAGGAAGGCCTGTTCTGCTGGTGGGAGCACACGGGCGATGCCGCCTCGCCCACGCGGGGCCGCCACACCCTGGTGATCGCCGATCACAACGGCGCCTTCGGTGTCAATCGGCAAGACCGTGTGCGCTACACGCAGAGCGGCACCGTGCTGCCCGAGGACAGCCTGACGCGCTGGCGCGAAGGGCACCGCGTGCACACCGCCGCGCTGGAACTGGCCAGCCGGGACCACCGCACGCTGAGCCTGCGTCCGGCCACGCAAGGCGCCACCGAGGGCGCCCCCGGCGTCCTGCCCGCCCTGCGCCTGGCCGATGTGCCGGGTGCCTACGCCTATGAAGATCGCAGCCAGGGCGAACGCCTGGCGCTGCGCCAGATGCAGGCGCTGGACGCCGCGCGCCACCAGGCCCAGGGCGTGGCGACGCTGCGCCAGGCCGCCCCCGGCAGTCACTGGTGCCTGACGGACCATCCCCGCCACGACGGTCGGGATGACGCGCGCGACCGCTTCGTCACGCTGGCCGTGCGGCACCAAGCGCGCAACAACCTGCGCGCCGACCTCAAGGCCCGGCTCGACGCGCTGCTGCCCCGCGTGGCGCGCGACGCGGCGCACGCCGCCGCCCGTGAGATCGCCGCCAGCCAGGGCCACGCCGCCGTGGCTGCGCTGGCGCAGCTGCGGCTGCGCGAGCAGGGCGACGAGGTGCCGTACCAATGCCGCATCGACGCCCAGCCGCTGGCCGTGCCGGTGCGCCCCGCAGCTCGGGATGCCGATGGCCTGCCCGATCCGCGCCTGAACCGGCGCCCCACGATCCACGGCGTGCAGACCGCGATCGTGGTCGGGGCACCCGGCGCCGACCTGCACACCGACCGCGACCACCGCATCAAGATCCAGTTTCACTGGCAGCGGGGCGACGCCGGCAGCCACCGACTGGCGCCTCCCCGCCAGAGCAATGCGCCGGGCAATGACGGCGCCGGTACCTGGGTGCGGGTGGCCGAGCGGGTGGCCGGAGCCAACTGGGGCAGCCACTTCGTGCCGCGGGTCGGCCAGGAAGTGTTGGTCGCCTTCGTGGCCGGCGACATCGACCGCCCGGTGGTGATCGGCAGCCTGTACAACGGCCAGGGCGCGCCCGATGCGCAGGGCAACCAGCGGGCGAGCGGTGCCGCCGGGGCCAGCGGCAACGCCAACGCCTGGTTCCCCGGCACCCGGGCTCAGGGCGCGCTGCAGGCGCACGCCCACGCGCAGGTGCATGCCGGCTTCAAGACCCAGGAACTGGGCCACAGCCAGAGCGGTGGCGGGGGGCACAACCGACTCGTGTTCGACGATTCGCCGGGAGCCAACCGCATCGAGCTGGCCAGCACGAGCGCCGCCACCCGCCTGCAACTGGGCCACCTGCTCGACCAGGCGGACAACCAGCGACTGCAAGCCCGCGGTCATGGGCTGGACCTGACCAGCAGCGCCTGGGGCGCCGTGCGTGCCGGCTCAGGCTTGCTGCTCAGCGCGCACGCCCAGCCTCCCAGCGCGGCCGGCGGCCAGCAACTGACGAGCCGCGAGCCGCAAAGCCGGCTGCAGCAAGGCCAGGAGATCGTCCACGCGCTGGCCCAGGCGGCGCAGGCGCACAACGCCCAGCTGCCCCACGAGCCGGCCGTCGCCGGTGCCACCCCGGCCGACCGCGGCAGGCAACTGCCCGTGGAGCAAGGCCTGTGGGCCACGCAGGCCAGCTTGAAAGCCACCGCCCGCAGCGGCGGGGACGACGACACCGGCAACGCCAGCGCCGACATCGGCGGCGGCCACGGCGTGGTCGCCGCCTGGAGCCGGCCCGACCTGCTGATCGCCGCACCCGACGGCATCGCCAGCGCCACCCCGGCCCACCATATCGTGAGTGCAGGCGCCACCTGCAGCGCCGTGGCCGGCCAGGACATCCAGCGCTTGGCCCAGGGCCACCACGCCAGCGCCGCCACCTGCGGCATCAGCTTGTTCACCGAGGGTCAGGCCATCGACCCGAACAAGCCCAACGCGGAGACCGGCATCCGGCTGCACGCCGCCAGCGGCAGCGTGAGCAGTCAGAGCCAGAGCGCAGGCACCACGCTGATCGCCGACGAGAACATCGACATGGCCAGCACCACCGCCTCGGTCCGCATCGCCGCACCGGGCGGCGTGCGGCTGACGGCGGGTGGGGCGGGGATCGAGATCCAGGGCGGCAGCATCACGCTGACGGCGCCGGGGACGGTGAGCTTCAAGGCGGGGATGAAGGTGCTGGCGGGCCCGGGGTGGGCGCACCTTGCCAGCCCCAACTTGCCAAGGTTGGATTTGAATGTCAAGGAAGTGGGGAACTATCCCGTGTCGATCTGAGGGAGCGAGACCATGATCATCAGCCCGCCCTTCCTGCCCGACCGCGAGGCGACGGCCGACGAGGTCCGCTGGCTTGACACTGCTATGTCGGCGCCGGCATCTCGATTGAGGGACACGCAGGCGCCCGAGGGTTCGTTCCCCTTGAGTCACACCCTGTCGTGGCATAACGGCATGCACCTGCAGGCACCGCAGGCCGATGGAGCGTACTTGCGGGTACGCGCCATTGCCGACGGCAAAGTGGTGTTCGTTAGCAAGCCTGCGATCCGCAACAGCGACGTCGACGACCCGCAAAACTACAACCCGTTCGACCGGTTCGGCGCGAAGACGGCCGCTTGGACCGACAACGGCTGCGTGATCGTCGAACATAGAACAACCATCGGCGTCAACGGCGACACCGAGACCGGAGTGGTTTTCTACACCGTGTACATGCATTTGAGCGCGTTGGGTATGACCTCGGCCGCCGGTCAACCGGGAGCCAGGCCGTGGCGGGCCGGAGATGCCATCTGGCGCAAGGACGACGTGGGTGCGCCAGGAAAGATCTATGGCCACGATGGGCAGATTCATTTCGAAGTCTGCCTAGATGCCACTCAGATTCAACACCTGATCGGCCGAAGGACCGACTGGGTAGATCCCACCACCTTGCTTGTGCCTACGGCCGATGGACGCACGGACAGTGTCTTCGGCAGCGTCTACATATACCTGCCTGCCAGCACTCCCACGTTGGCCGGAACGCAATGCCCTGCGAACCACCTGCGTGGCACGCAGGGCACAACCCCGCTTGGAACGGCCCAATGGATCAAGCTTCGTTATGACACGGGCCGTTGCCAGATAGAAAGCTTTGATGGGCACGGCAAGCTCATCGCGCGCTTGCCGGCTGGGCCGGACGATGAATACAGACTCTACGAAGAGGCCACCGCAAGACACGCTGCGCTGCCTGGCGCACAACAGGCCAATAGCAGTCCGAGCGGCTGGTATGAATTGCTTCGTTTTGGACGCAACCTGGGCCGCGGGCCGGCGGCAGCAGACAAGGACCCCTTGCCTACCAATGTGGCGCATTGGCGGCGCATTCCGGTGGCCGAAGGCACGGCTGTGTGGGCGGACTTGAATGCCGAAGGCAGCTACAAATTCAGCGATGCGGATTTTTTACCCGTGATGGGCTGGAATTGCATTGACGACGATGGCAATCCGAACGACCAGCGCTGCGATTCAAATCACATCAAAGCACTGATCTGCGACCCCGACGCCGACGACGCCCAACGAATGGAAGGCAGCGAACTCACGCGGCGACTGGGGAATGTCGTCGTGCGAATGAAACTGCGCCGAATGATATGCAAGTTCCCGAGCGAGTGGGACCAGGCAACGATCACTCAGCGATACGGCTTCGCGAAGGATCTCGAAGGTCTCAAGAACAACCCTGGCGCCTGGCCAAAATTGGAGGCACACCTGAAGGCGATCAGTTTCGTCGGGATGCCGGCGAGCTACCTTGCAGCGGACTGGCGGATGCATCCGAGAGAGTTCGTGGGGATGATGCGGGCATGCAAGTGGTTGAGCGCCAACGAGTTCAGCCAATTGATGCCATTGCAGGTGGTGCGCAAGACGGGGCAAGCATTGGTTTGGGAGCCAACACTGCCAAGGTCGATCACCGGTGACATCGCGAGAACTCAGCGCATCCCGCTGAACGTGATGATGCGCAAGTACGCGATCAATGTCAGCGCCGAGCGCATGGCCAGCTTCTTCGGCAATGCGTTGCAGGAAACGCAGTGGCTGACGAAGTTGCATGAGGGCAATGATCATGAGCGCTATGCCCCCTGGGATGGGCGCGGGTTCCTGCAGTTGACATGGCCGTCGAACTATTTGGCCTATTGGGACTATCGAGGCAGGGTCTTGCAGATATCGCCGGCAAGTCGCAAAGCGTTGCTCAATGCTGAACATCAGGCGCATCAGAGCCGATCGAATGCTAGCTTGATGCACGTAACCGATTTGCTATCTCGGGAGCTAATTCAGCAGCGCAATTCGATTGGAGACATTCAGTTTTCCACGGATGATCCCGTCGAGAGCGCCGGCTACTACTGGTCGCATCTGAACATGGCAAGGCACGCGGACGCGCCGCATGAGCTTGAGCGTGTTTCGACCGGACGTGCCGACCCGCCGTACTACCGCAGCCCCAGCTTCTGGCGAGCGTCGGCATGTGTGAATTTGCCCGGTGCCGTTGAGCGCTTGTACAGCGCCTCACTGCAAGGGTTTGAATCACGCTGTGTTCCTTATGCGCAGGCGCTGGCCGTTCTCGGTGAGCCGAAGTTCGTCGCAGCAGACAGGACGACGCGATGTTTTCCGGAAGCACAGCACCCCAGGAGAGATTCATGACTGAAGGCCATCATCCACGATGGCTCGTGGCCATTGGCTTGTCGGCAATCTTGGCGGTGGCTCAATCAGCCCCGTCGAGTCAAACACGAACAAGTGTGATCGTGTCGGGCGACGATCCGAAAGTCACCTGTCCCATTTCGGTGATCGATGACTTCGCTGCTGAGGTGCTCCCCACTCGCTACGTAGTTGGTTCCTATCTTCCGCCGCTGACTCAGCGAAGCTTGAAACTTGACTGGCGTCCGGAGGTAGCGCCATTGCGATGGAGGCATGAGTTGTTCATCAACTGGCATTGCACATCTTCCACCGAGAAGGGCGCGGATGCTCCATCCTTCCCGGGCAAGATGGACGCTGCCACAGGCCGGTGGAGTTTGGATTTCTCCGGGTGGGGCACGGCTTTGGCTCACTACACGCCAGGAATGCTGGAGCGAGTGAAAGGCGCATACAACCTGATTGAGTTGCAGGCCATGAATAGCGCAGGAGCGATCATTACCGATGACGATTTGATCGGTGATCTGGAGCGCCGATCTCGCCATCTCTCATTCTGCTTACGCAAACCTCCGGTAGCACTTTGCGGCTGGAGCGAGCAAGTCAAACGGCTGAACGACCCCAAGAGCGACCTGTTGCCCTATGCCTTGTTGGTCCTGCGTTCGATCCGGTTCGAAGATGCCAAGCAAAGTGGCAGCGATGCATCGGGCGTGCCGTCAGAAGGGCAATGAACGCAAGCCCGGGAGATTGTCCACGCGAGGGCCCGGCCAGAGCCAGAGCGCAGGCACCACGCTGATCGCCGACAAGAACGTCGACATGGCCAGCACCACGGCCTCGGTCCGCATCGCCGCACCGGGGGGGGGCGTGCGGTTGACGGCGGGTGGGGCGTGGAAGACGTGTGAGGCGTCGAGTCTGAAAGACTCTCATGGAGCGCATGTGCGCCAGCGAGAAGATGCAGCTCGATTTGCTGGCGGGCTCCATCCGCAAGAAGACCGGAGGCAACCCACTGCGCGACATCGCCATGGCGCGCAAGGCGCTGGAGCGGTGCTGTCGGCCTTGACTTGATTCAATGTTTCCATAAGAATGGAAACATGAATGAAAAAGCCGCCGTCCTTGCCCTTGCCGCGATCGCCCAGGAGGCGCGCCTGCGGGTGTTTCGCGCCCTCGTCGGCGCGGCACCCGAGGGGATGACGCCGGGCGCGCTGTCGGCCCTGCTGGATGTGCCGGCGTCCACCTTGTCCTTCCATCTGAAGGAGCTGGTTCATGCCGGACTGGTGAGCGCCGAGCGCGATGGCCGCCACCTGATCTACCGGCCGGCCATCGAGCAGATGAATGCCTTGCTGGCCTATCTCACGGCCCACTGCTGCCAGGGGCAGGGTTGTGAGGCGGCCGCGCCGGCCCGCTGTTCCACCGTTTGCTGACCCAGGAGTTCCTCATGAAACGCTTCCACGTTCACCTGCACGTCGACGATCTTGCCCAGAGCATGGCCTTCTATGCCAAGCTTTTCGCGACCGCACCGGCGCGCGTCGAGTCGGATTACGCCAAGTGGATGCTGGAGGATCCGCCCGTCAATTTCGCCATCTCGACGCGCGGTACCCGCCCGGGCATCGACCATCTGGGGATCCAGACCGACGACGCGGCCGAGCTGGCCGAGATGAAGGCGCGTGCCCAGGCGGCCGACATGGCCTTGCTGGACGAAGGTGCGACCACCTGCTGCTACGCGCGCAGCGAGAAGCACTGGATCACCGACCCCCAGGGCATCGCGTGGGAGCATTTCCACACCTTGGGCAACATTCCGGTCTTCAGCGAGGCCGCGGCGGGCGCCGCGGCGGGCGCCGCGGCGGTGGCGGGCTGCTGCGCGCCCGCCACCGAGGCCGGCTCGGAACCGGCGGCGGCCGCCGCGTGCTGCGGGCCCGCCACGCGCGGCAAACCGGTCGGCGTCGCCGTCACCTCGTCGTCCTGCTGCTGACCTGCCCATGGCCACCGACCTCTGTCACGTCCTGATCCTGTGCACCCACAATTCGGCGCGCAGCGTGCTGGGCGAGGGCATGCTGAACCACCTCGCGGCCCGACTCGGCAAGGCGGTGCGGGCCCACAGCGCCGGCAGCGAGCCCAGCGGACGCGTCAATCCGTTCGCCATCGAAGCGCTTCGCGACGCGGGCATCGACACCGCGGACTACCGCAGCAAGAGCTGGGACGAGTTCAGCCAGGACGGTGCGCCGCCGCTGTCCATCGTCATCACGGTGTGCGACAGCGCCGCCGCAGAGACCTGCCCGGTCTTCTGGGGCGGCCCGGGCGCCCAGCCCGTCAAGGTCCATTGGGGCTACCCCGACCCGTCCCGCGCCGAAGGCGGCGATGACGGCAAGCGGCGCGCCTTCGAGCTGACGCGCCAGGCGATCGGCTACCGCATGCTGCAACTGCTGGCCTTGCCGCTGGCCACGATGGATCGGGGAACGCTGCAGGCGGCCCTGGTCGATATCGGGCGAAGCTGATTCGAGGTGGCTGCGACCATGACGTCCTCCGTCTCTCCGGCCCGCGCGGCCGCCATCGCGCCGATGAGCGTTTTCGAGCGCTTTCTCACCCTCTGGGTGTTTCTCTGCATCGTGGCGGGCATCGTGCTCGGCCAGCTCCTGCCCGGGCCGGTGCAGGCGCTGGGCCGCCTGCAGATCGCCCAGGTCAACCTGCCGGTGGGCTTGCTGATCTGGGTGATGATCATCCCGATGCTGCTGAAGGTGGACTTCGGTGCGCTGCACCAGGTGGGTCAGCACTGGCGCGGCATCGGCGTGACGCTGTTCGTCAACTGGGCGGTCAAGCCGTTCTCGATGGCGCTGCTGGGCTGGATCTTCATCCGCCATGTCTTCGCGCCCTACCTGCCGGCCGGCCAGGCCGACAGCTACATCGCCGGCCTGATCCTGCTCGCTGCCGCGCCCTGCACCGCGATGGTGTTCGTGTGGAGCCGGCTTACCGGCGGGCACGCGCTGTTCACGCTGAGCCAGGTCGCGCTCAACGACACCATCATGGTGTTCGCGTTCGCGCCCATCGTCGCGCTGCTGCTCGGCCTGTCGTCGATCAGCGTGCCGTGGAACACCTTGCTGACCTCGGTGCTGCTGTACATCGTGATCCCGGTGGTGATCGCCCAGGCCTGGCGGCGCTCGCTGCTGCGGCGCGGACCGCGGGCGCTGGAGGCGATGCTGGCCAGGATCGGCCCCTGGTCCATCACCGCGCTGCTGGCCACGCTGGTGCTGCTGTTCGGCTTCCAGGGCCAGGCCCTCATCGAGCAGCCGCTGGTGATCGCGATGCTGGCCGTGCCGATCCTGATCCAGGTGCTGTTCAATTCGGCGCTCGCCTACGGGCTCAATCGGCACCTGGGCGAGTCGCACAGCGTCGCCTGTCCTTCGGCCCTGATCGGCGCGAGCAACTTCTTCGAACTGGCGGTGGCCGCAGCCATCAGCCTGTTCGGCTTCCAATCCGGTGCCGCGCTGGCCACCGTGGTGGGGGTGCTGATCGAAGTCCCGGTGATGCTGCTCGTGGTGCGGTGGGTGAACCGGAGCAAGGCCTGGTACGACGCCGGCCCGTGCGTCGTGGCGCGATCGAGCCGCCGGGACGCCCGCTGATGACGATCGCCGGGAGGGCCGCGCAGGACCGGCCCGCGGCCTCGCCGTTCGCCTGCGTCGCGGCGGCCTGGGCGGCCCACGAGGCGGAGCTGCGCGGCTACCTGCGCCGCCGGCTGCCGCAGGTCGACGCGGTGGACGACGTGCTGCAGGACGTGTTCGTCAAGGCCCTGCGGCAGGGCGCCGGATTCTGCTCGCTCGATCAACCGCGCGCCTGGCTGTTCCAGGTCGCGCGCAACACCCTGATCGACCGGGCCCGCACGATGCGACCGACCGAGCCGCTGGCCGACGACCTCGCCGACACGCTGCCCGCGCCTTCCGAGGTCCCGCCACCCGTCGACGCGCTGGCCGACTGCCTGACCCGGACCCTGGCCGAGCTGTCGCCCGACGATGCCGAGGTGCTGCGCGCCTGCGATCTGCAGGGCCAGACGGTGCGCGGCTTCGCGCAAGACCGTGGCCTCGGCCTTGCAGCGGCCAAGTCGCGCCTGCTGCGGGCCCGCCAGCGCCTGCGCGAGCGCATCACGCAGGCCTGCCAAGTGCGGTTCGAGACCGACGGCAGCGTCGCCGGGCATGTGCCGCGGCCCTCGCCTGATTGACGTGCGTCAAGTGCGGCGCCCCGGATCGCTGCATCCTTTTCCGACCTGCTTCGTCTTCCAGACAAGAGGTGAAAAAATGACCGAACTGACCCTGTCCCGTCGCACGCAGCGCTGGCCCCAGCTGCATCCGCGTGCCTTCCTGCTGCTCGCGGCGATCGCGTGGTGGGCGCTCTACCAGGCCTTGATGCCTGCGGCGCAGGCCTTGGTGGCCGCGTTGCCGGTGGATCACGCCAGCCGCCTGGGCGGCGCGCTCGAGTTCTTCTTCTACGACACCCCCAAGGTGTTGCTGCTGCTGACCGGCATCGTCTTCGTGATGGGCATGGTGAACTCCTACTTCACGCCGGAGCGCACCCGCGCGCTGCTGGCCGGGCGGACCGAGGGCGTGGCCAACGTGATGGCGGCCAGCCTGGGCATCGTCACCCCGTTCTGCTCGTGCTCGGCGGTGCCGCTGTTCATCGGCTTCGTCCAGGCCGGCGTGCCGCTGGGCGTGACCTTCTCCTTCCTGATCTCGGCGCCGATGGTCAACGAGGTCGCGCTGACGCTGCTGTTCGGCATGTTCGGCTGGAAGACCGCGCTGCTGTACCTGGGCCTGGGGCTGTCGGTGGCGATCGTCGCCGGCTTCGTCATCGGGCGGTTGAAGATGGAGGCCTACCTTGAAGACTGGGTGCGCGACATGCCGCGGGTGCAGGCCACGGCCGAGCATCCGTCGCTGAGCCTGGCCGAGCGCATCGACGCCGGCTTTGCCAGCGTGCGCGAGATCGTCGGCAAGGTCTGGCCCTACATCCTGGGCGGCATCGCCATCGGCGCAGGCATCCACGGCTACGTGCCGGAAGACTTCATGGCCGGCATCATGGGCCGGAGCGCGTGGTGGTCGGTGCCGCTGGCGGTGCTGATCGGCGTGCCGATGTACACCAACGCGGCCGGCGTGATCCCGATCGTGCAGGCGCTGCTGGCCAAGGGGGCGGCGCTGGGCACGGTGCTGGCGTTCATGATGAGCGTGATCGCGCTGTCCTTTCCCGAGATGGTGATCCTGCGCAAGGTGCTCAAGATCCGCCTGATCGCCACGTTCGCCGGCGTCGTCGCCGTCGGCATCCTGCTGGTGGGCTATGTGTTCAACGCGGTGCTGTAAGGTGCCGCCCATGGACGCCGTGTCGACCCGCCTTGCCCTGGCGCTGGCCCTGTGCCTGGCGTCGCCGGCCTGGGCGGTCTCCTTTCAGTGCGACGCGCCGGTGACGGTATGGGCCAACCCGCGGCTGGCCCTGGGCGACTTGGCGGCCGCCGTGCCGTTGCAAGACCTGTCGCTGTCCCCGACGACGCTGGGCTACGGGGCCACGACCGGCCTGGGCGACGAGATCACCGTCGTCGACGGCCGGGTCCTGCTGGATCGCAACGCAGGCGGCTCGGCGAAGCCGCGTGCCGTCGCGGCCGGCGACGGCGCGGTCAAGCTGGTGTTGTCATCGCCCGCCGCCTGGACGGTTCAGTCCCGCCCGCTGGACGGCATCAGCTCCTTCGACAGCCTGAATTTCGCGCTCGACGACGCGGTCGAGGCGATGCCGTGCGACGCCGAAGCCATCGTGCCGTTCAAGATCACCGGCCACGCGAGGTCGGTGACCTGGAGCGTGGCGAACCGGCAGCCGGGCCGGGATCTGCTCACCACCACCCGCGACGTCGAGGTGGTGCTGGTCGGCCTGCACGCGACGGCCGACCGGGACCGCCTGGGCCTGGCCAAGGGCTACAACCTGCACGTCCATGTGTGGATGCCGCGACCGGCGCTGGCCGGCCACCTGGTCGATCTGCACCTGGACGATGGCGCCCTGCTGTCCTTGCCCACGCGGCGCTGAGACCGCCGACCCCATGCCATCCACCGCAACGTCCGCTGTGTCCGCCCACCCGATCGAGCAACTCAATCGCGACTGCGTCTGCCTCAGCCTGGACCGCGACGCGCTGGCCCGCGCCCTCGACGGCGAGCTGGGTCAACCGGGCCTGGCCCAGCTGATGCGCGAGCGCTGCCCGTCGGTGTTCGCCGCGCAGCCGGTGTTCGTGGCGGCCGAGCCGCTGCAGCGCATCGCCCAGCTGGTGCGGGCGGTCGAGACGGTGGTGGGCCTGCCGTCCTACCGCGACCAGGCGCTGGCCGCAGCCCCGCCGATCGCACGCATCGGCGACAGCGGCCCGCTGGGCGTGTTCTTCGGCTACGACTTCCATCTCGATCAGGGCCGCTTGCAGCTCATCGAGATCAATACCAATGCCGGTGGCGCGATGCTCAACGCGGTGCTGGCGCGCGCCCAGCGGGCCTGCTGCGCGGCAATGGACGCGATGGTGCCGGAGCTGGCCAGCGTGGCGGCGTTCGAGCAGCAGCTGGTGGCGATGTTCCGCCAGGAATGGCAGCGGGCCGGCGGGCCCCGGCGGCCGCTGGCCAGCATCGCCATCGTCGACGACGCTCCCGAGCAGCAGTACCTGTATCCCGAATTCCTGCTGTTCCAGAAGCTGTTCGAACGCCACGGCCTGCAGGCGGTGATCGCGGACCCGTCTGCGCTGCAGTGGCGCGATGGCCGGCTGTGGCACGGTGACCTGGCCATCGACCTGGTCTACAACCGGCTGACCGATTTCTACCTCGAACAGCCGGCCCACGCGACGCTGCGCCAGGCCTACGAGCAGCAGGGCGTGGTGCTGACGCCGCATCCGCAAGCCCACGCGCTGTATGCCGACAAGCGCCGCCTGGCGCTGTTCAGCGACGACGCGCGCTTGCAGGCGCTGGGCGTGCCCGAGGCCACCCGACAGGTGCTGCTGGCCTGCGTGCCGCGCACCGAGCCGGTGACGGCCGCCCAGGGCGAGCGCCTGTGGGCGGCGCGCCGGGGCCTGTTCTTCAAGCCGGTGGCCGGCTATGGCAGCCGCGCCGCCTACCGAGGCGACAAGCTCACACGCCGTGTCTGGCAGGAGATCCTGGCCGGCGACTACGTGGCCCAGGCGCTGGTGCCGCCGGGCGAGCGGCGGATCGACGGCGAGCCCGAGGCCAAGGCGATGAAGTTCGACCTGCGCGCCTACGCCTATGCCGGCGACGTGCAATGGGTGGCGGCCCGCCTGTACCAGGGCCAGACCACCAACTTCCGCACGCCGGGCGGCGGCTTTGCGCCGGTCTACAGCACGCCCGATGCATCGGGCCGGACCGTCCACGCCGGCGCCGCCACGGCCAGCTACGCCTTCCTGCTCGCGGCCGACGGCACGGTGCACCCGGTGCCGCATGCGCTGTCGCTGGCGTTGGCGCGCCACGAGGCCTCCGCGTGCTCGCTGGCCGGCCGGACGCTGCGCCTGGCGGACTGGCGCGTGCGGCTGCACGACGGCGAGCCCGAAGCCGTGCTCGATGAGCGCTACGCCGTCATCCGCATCGACGCGCAGGGCCGCGTCGCGTCGACCGCCGCGGCCGACGCCGCGAGCGGGCCGACGGCGGCCGAACGCGCGCGCATGCAGGCCTTGTTGTTCGGCCCGGCATCGACCCCCGAGTGATCCCTCATTCCCCCCTGACTCAGGAGCTTCCCATGGACATCAAGGTTCTCGGCACCGGCTGTGCCAACTGCAAGACCACCCTCGCCCTCATCGAACAGGTCGCCCAGGCCAAGGGCGTTCCGGTGACGCTGCAAAAGGTCGAGGAGTTGCGCGACATCATGGGCTACGGCGTGATGAGCACGCCCGGTGTCGTGATCGACGGCAAGGTGGTGCACGCTGGCGGCGTGCCCAGCCGCGACAAGGTCGAGCAGTGGCTGACGGTGTGAGCGGTCGCCGATGAACGGACCGCGTCGCGGCGCCACCTGCCGGACGACGAACCAGGAGCCGGCGCATGTGCGGCCTGTGCGGTGAATTGCGGTTCGACGCCCGCCCGCCGGACCTGGCGGCGCTGGCGCGCATGTCGGCCGCGCTCGCCCGGCGCGGCCCCGACCATGCCGGCAGCTACAGCGACGGGCCGCTGGCCTTCGGCCACCGGCGGCTGGCGATCATCGACCTGTCGCCGAGCGCTCACCAGCCGATGGTCGATGCCGCGCTGCAGCTGGCGCTGGTGTTCAACGGCACGATCTACAACTACCGCGAGCTGCGCACCGAGCTCGCCGCGGCGGGCTACACCTTCTTCTCGGACGGCGACAGCGAAGTCATCCTGAAGGCCTACCACGCCTGGGGCGAGCGCTGCGTCGAGCGTTTCCACGGCATGTTCGCCTTCGCGGTCTGGGACGCGCGGCGGCGCCAGCTGTTCCTGGCCCGCGATCGCTTCGGCATCAAGCCGCTGTACCTGTCGCAGGACGAGCAGCGCCTGCGCTTCGCCTCCAGCCTGCCGGCGCTGCTGGCCGGAGGCGGCGTCGACCGCCGGCTCGATCCGGTCGCGCTGCACCACCATTTCACGCTGCACACGGTGGTGCCGGCGCCGCGCACCGTGCTGGCCGGCGTGCGCAAGCTGCCGCCGGCCACGACGATGACGCTGACGGCCGATGGACAGCGCACGCAGCGGGTCTACTGGACGCTGGACGCCACTCGGCCCCCGCAGCCGATCAGCGAAGCCGACTGGCTGGCGGCGACGCGCGAGCGGCTGCTGCGCTCGCTGGAGCGCCGCCGACTGGCCGCCGACGTGCCGGTCGGCGTGCTGCTGTCCGGCGGTCTCGATTCGAGCCTGCTGGTCGGCCTGCTGGCCGACCACGTGCCGGACCTGCAGACGTTCTCGATCGGTTTCGAAGGCGTGGGCGCTGGCAGCGAAAGGGCCGACGAGTTCGAGTACTCCGACCTGATCGCGCAGCGCTTCAAGACCCGCCACCACAAGCACCTGATTCCGAACAGCGAGGTGCTCGCACGCCTGCCCGAAGCGGTGGCGGCGATGTCCGAGCCGTCGATGAGCCACGACGTGATCGCGTTCTACCTGCTCGCCGAGCGCGTGTCCAAGAGCGTCAAGGTGGTGCTGGCCGGGCAGGGGGCCGACGAGGTGTTCGGCGGCTACTTCTGGTATCCGCGCATGGAGGCCGAGACCGGCCCGGCCGTCGAACGCTTCCGGCGCCACTACTTCGACCGCGACCACGCCGACTACCTGGCGATGGTTGCGCCCGAGTTTCAGGTGCCCGACGTCACCGCCGAGCTGGTCGCGCGGGAATTGTCCAAGCCGCAGGCCGACACCTTCCTGGACCAGGTCTGGCGCTTCGATGTCACGACGCTGATCGTCGACGATCCGGTCAAGCGGGTGGACAACATGCCGATGGCCTGGGGCTTGGAGGTGCGCGTGCCCTTCCTCGACCACGAGCTGGTGGAACTGGCCGCGCGCATGCCGCCCGAGCTCAAGCTGAGGGACGGCGGCAAATACCCGCTCAAGGCGATCGCCCGCGGCCTGATCCCCGACGCCGTGATCGACCGGCCCAAGGGCTACTTCCCGGTGCCGGCGCTGAAGCATGTGCGCGGGCCGTTCCTGGAGCTGATGCGCGGCATCCTGCGATCGGACGCCTGCCTGCGGCGCGGGCTCTACCAGCGCGACCATGTCGAGCGCCTGCTGGCCGAGCCCGAGGCGCATTTCACCCGCATCCAGGGCAGCAAGCTCTGGCACCTCGCGGTGCTGGAATGGTGGCTGCAGGTGCATGTGGACGGGGTCGGCGACACCGTCTGACGGCCCTCCGGACCGGCCGCGCGGGTCAGCCCTGAGCCTGCCGGGGCAGGCTCAACACCGCGTCCAGCCCGCCTTGCGGCCGGTTCTCCAGCCGCACGTCGCCGCCATGCAGCCGCGCGATGCTGCGCGCGATGCCCAGGCCCAGGCCGGTGCCGCCGGTCGCGCGGTTGCGCGATGCCTCGAGCCGGTGGAAGGGCTCGAACACACGTTCGAGCTCGGCTGCCGCGATGCCGGGCCCCGGGTCCAGCACGTGCAGCAGCAGGAGCCCGGGTCGGTCGTCGATGCGCACCGTCGCGCTGCCGCCGTACAGCACGGCGTTGTCGATCAGGTTGCCCAGCGCGCGCCGGAGCAGCGAGGGGACGCCCAGGTAGGGTGCGTCGGCATGGCCCTCGATCGTCACCGTGCGGCCCATCGCCTCGTGGTCGGACTGCAGCGAGGCCAGCAGCGCGTCCACGTCCACCGCCGCGCGCGGCTCGTGGCCGCCCAGGCCGCGCATGAAAACGAGGGTCTGGGTCACCATCGTCTCCATCTCCTGCAGGTCGGCGGTGAACCGGGTACGCGCGTCGTCATCGTCGAGCAACTCGGTGCGCAGGCGCAGGCGGGTCAGCGGCGTCTTCAGGTCGTGCGACAGGGCGGCCAGCATGCGGGTGCGTTCGTCGACGAAGCGTGCCAGGCGCTGCTGCATGGTGTTGAACGCGCGCGCCGCCTGGCGCACCTCGCGCGGCCCGTCCTCGGGCAGGGGCGGGCGGGCGAGATCCTCGCCCAGCGACCGGGCGGCCTTTTCGAGCACGTGCAGCGGCCGCACCACCCAGCGCACGGCGACCCAGGACAGCGCCAGCATCGTGCCCAGCAGCACGGCCAGCGTCGCCACCAGACGCCACGGCAGCGCGTCGGGGACGGGGGGCAGGTGGGTGTCGAAGCGGGCCCAGCGGCCGTCGCGCAGCTGCACCTCGGCGCGCAGCAAGGCCGCGCCGGGCCCGATGCGGCCGTGCATCATCGGCGCCATCGCGCCCATGCC
The DNA here is from genome assembly GCF_056032705.1 of Ideonella sp. sgz306126. NCBI lineage: Bacteria > Pseudomonadati > Pseudomonadota > Betaproteobacteria > Burkholderiales > Sphaerotilaceae > Ideonella > Ideonella sp. sgz306126. The sequence continues at coordinate 26,187 of NZ_JBVYWP010000002.1, read as the reverse complement.
CGGCATGCCTTGGTGGCGCCAGCCGGCGCCCGCGGCCGGGTCGGGCAGCGCGCCGGGACGGGTTTCGACCCGGGTCGCGCGAGCCTCGCCCAGCGCGGCCTGCAACTGAGCCACGAACAGCGCGCCGCGCGGGCCCGCGGCCGCGCTGCGGTCGGCCGCGTCGGTGAGGGTCGGGCCGTCGTGCAGCGACAGCACCATCGGCGGCACGCTGAACACGGCCACCACGCGCTCGCGCTCGGCCGGGCCGAGGCCGTCGAGCAACTTCACCACGTCGGCCATGCGCTGTGCCGGCTGCAGGCCGAAGCTGCGGGCCAGCAGCCGGTCGCGCTCGGCGACGTTGATGGCCGCGCTGAGCAACTGGGCCAGCATCAGTCCACCAGCCAGCACCAGCATCAGGCGCCCGAACAAGGAGCCCGGCAGCCAGCGCGCTGCGGTCGGCATCAGAGTGCCTTCTCGACCGGCACCGACAGCACGTAGCCCTCGCCGCGCAAGGTCTTGATCAGGGCGGGGCTGCGCGGGTCATCGCCCAGGCGCTGGCGCAGCCGGCTGACCTGGACGTCGATGCTGCGGTCGAGCGGGTCGGCCTCACGGCCCTGGCTGAGGTCGAGCAGCTGTTCGCGACTGAGCACGCGGTTCGGGTGCTCGACGAACACGCGCAGCAGTTTGTACTCGGCACCGCCGATCGGCGTCACCACGCCGGCCGGCGAGATCAACTGGCGGCGCGCGGTGTCGAGCTGCCAGCCGGCGAAGCGCAACACGGTCTCATCCTGCGGCCGCAGATTGGGCGGCAGGCTGCGGGTGCGGCGCAGGATGACCTTGATGCGCGCCAGCAATTCACGCGGATTGAAGGGCTTGGGCAGGTAGTCGTCGGCCCCCATTTCCAGGCCGACGATGCGGTCGGTGTCGTCGCCGCGGGCGGTCAGCATCAGCACCGGGATGTCCGAACTGGCGCGCAGCGTGCGGCACAGCGTCAATCCGTCGTCGCCGGGCAGCATCAGATCGAGCACGATCAGGTCAAAGGCACCGCTGTCCAGCGCGCGCCACATCGCGCGGCCATCGGCCACGGCACTGGCGCGCAGCCCGTTCTTTTCGAGATAGCGCGTGAGCAGGCTGCGGATCTCGGCATCGTCGTCGACGATCAGGATGTGGTCGCTGCGTTCCATCGTCTGGGCCATGGCGCGATTGCACCGTACTTTTCGTCCGGAGGGGAGCGGGCAAACGTATCACAGCATGTCAGCTCGCCGAGTCGACGCATGGCGCGACAAAACAGGCGGTGCTTGACACAGCGGCCTTACACGATCGGGCTTGAATGGAACCCGTTGCGAAGGGATCTTCGGCAACCTGCCGATCCCGGGTCCGGTGGCCCGCCGCGGCAGCATTCACGACCCTTTGAAGGAACGACGCATCATGAAGACATCGACCAAGATCATCGCCGTGGCGACCGCCACGCTGTCGCTCGCCGCAGCCGGCCTCGTCTTCGCCAGTCCGGCCGGACCGGGCGCGGGCGAATGCCCCGGCGGGGGCGCCGCGATGGGGATGGGTCCCGGCATGGGCATGGGCATGGGCATGGGCCCCGGCGGCATGCAGCACGGCATGCCGGGGGCGCAGAGGATGGGCGGTGCCGACATGCCTGCCCGCGCTTCGGCGCATCTGGCCGCCCTGAAGGCCGAGCTCAAGATCACCGAGACGCAGGAAGTCGCGTGGCAGCGGTACGAGACGGTCGTGCGCCAGCAGGCCGAAAGCATGCAGGCCTTCCGCACAGCCATGCAGGCCCGCATGACCGACCCCAAGGCGTCCGCCGAGGTCGACCCTCAAGCCCAGCACGACGCGATGCTGAAGCTGCATGAGAGCAACCTGGCCGCGCGCGAGACCGCCCGCCAGGCGCTGTATGCCGTGCTCACTCCCGAGCAGAAGACGGTGGCCGACCAATGGATGGGCGTGGGACACGGTCATCGCCCATGGCAGCGGCACCACGCGGGCTGAGCCCAGGGGCGCGGGCAGCGCCCCGGACGGCTAACTAGCGGTGATCGTGCCGGTGATGCACGTCCGGCGCATGCGCATGGCGGTGCGTCAGCACGGCGTGCCGATGCGCATGGTGATGGGGCTCCGTCCCGTCCCAGCCGGGATCGTGCGCATGCTGGTGATGCGCGTCATGCCGGTGGGCGTGCGCGTGGTGCAGGGGGTCATGGGTGTGCTCATGCGCATGCTGCTCGCGCACGTGCAGCCACACGCCCGCCGCCATCAACGCGACGGCGGCCCAGAACGTTCCGCTCGGGTTGACCGGCCACAGCGTCCAAGAAATCATCACGCCGAACAGCGGCGCGACCGAAAAATACGCCGCTGCACGGGCCGTGCCGAGCCCGCGCAAGGCCAGCACGAACAGCGCCAGGCTCAGGCCGTAGCCGGCGAAGCCGACCGCGAGGATGCCCAGCATCGGCAGCAGACCCGGCAGCGACGCGCCGGCGGCCAGCGCCAGGCCGGTGTTCGTCACGCCGGCGCCCAGCCCCTTGAGGCCGGCCAGCAGCAGCGCGTCGTGGATCGACACCTTGCGCGTCAGGTTGTTGTCGATCGCCCAGCACAGGCAGGCGGCGAAGATCAGCAATGCACCGGGCGACAGTCGGGCGGCCCCCGGCTGGTACGACAGCAGCGCCCCGCCGGCCACGATGGCCAGCATGCCGAGCACGACGGCGCGGTCGGCGTTTTCCTTGAAGACCCACCAGGCGATGACGGCGGTCAGCACGCCTTCGACGTTGAGCAGCAGCGACGCCGCCGCGGCCTCGGTGGTGGCCAGTCCCGACATCAGCAGCACCGGCGCCAGCACGCCGCCGGCGAGGATCGCGCCGACCAGCCAGGGGCGGTCTTCCGGCGGAATCCGCAGCGAGGTCGCCGGGGCGTCCGCCGTCGCCTGCGCGAGGCGCCGTATCACCATCAACCCGGCCAGCCCGACGCCGCTGCCCAGGTACAACAGCCCCGCCAGCAGCTGCGGCGCCATCTGCACGCCCAGCCACTTGGCCAGCGGCGTGCTGGCGCCGAAGAGCAGTGCGGCGGCCAGCGCGGGGAGGGCGGTGCGGAGGTTCATGTCGAGCGCCATCACAGTCCCCTCCGCGCCTTGTCCAGCGCGCGCCAGAAGCGCGCGTCCTGCGCGGTGGCGAAGTTGATGCGCATCAGCGTGCCGGGACGGCGGGTGGCCTGGAAGAGGTGGCCGGGGGCGAGCAGCCAGCCGTCGTCGTGCATCGCGAGCGCCAGCTGCTCGGTGTCGGCGCCGGTGTCGAGCCAGCCGAACAGGCCTTGCGGTGGGGTCACGAAGCGGCAGCCATGCGCTTGTGCGAGCTGCACCGTGCGGTGGCGCGCGGCGGCGAGCCGGGTCACGACGCGCTCGGCGTGGCGGCGCAGGCTGCCCTGCTCCAGGCACAGCGCCACGGCCTGCTCCAGCACGGCGGGCGTGCCCAGCGTGGCCAGCAGCTTGGTGTCCACCAGCCGTTCCACCAGCGCCGGCGGCACCGCCATGTAGCCCACGCGCCAGCTCGGCGTGAGGATCTTCGAGAAGCCCGAGACATAGAGCGTGCGCTGCAGGCCGTCGAGCGCCGCCATGCGCGGCAGGTGCGCCGGGGCGAGGTGGGCGTAGGTGTCGTCCTCCACCAGCCAGAAGTCGTGGGCCTCGGCCAGCTTCAGCACCTGATGCGCGCTGGCCAGGCTCAGCGAGGCACCGGTCGGGTTGTGCAGCACCGGCACGGTCACGTACATGCGCGGGTGGTGCTCGCGTGCGAGTGTCGCCATCAACCCCAGGTCGGGCCCGTCGGCGCCGCGCGGTACCGGCAGCAGGCGCACGCCGAGCCGGGTCAGCCGGGCGTACTCGACGGCCCAGGCAGGCTCGTCGACCAGCACCGCGTCGCCCGGTGCCAGCAGGGTGCGCGAGATCAGGTCGAGCGCATGGGTCGCGCCGGTGGCGGTGATGATCTGCCCGCTGTTGGCGCGCACGCCGAAATCGGCCAGCTTGACGGCCAGCGCCTCGCGCAGCCGCAGGTCGCCGGCCGGGTGGCCGTATTGCAGCGCCGTCATCGGCTCGCCCTGGGCCAGCACGCGGCGCAGCGCGCTCGCCAGCAGGGGCAGGTCCAGCCAATCGGCGGGCAGCGTGCCCAGGCCGGGGGCGGGCTTGTCCGACTCGTTGTGGAACATGCCGCGGATCAGCGCGGTGGCGTCCACCGGCGGCACCCGCGCGCCGCTGTGTGCCGCGGCGGCGCGCGGCGCCACCGGGGCCGCCGCGCGGGACTCGCGCACGAAGTAGCCGCGCTGGCGTCGGGCGAGGACCAGGCCCTGGGCCTGCAGCTGGTCGTAGGCGGCGACGACCGTGTGCGGGCTGATGCCGTGGCGCTGCGCGCAGTCGCGCACCGAAGGCAGGCGAGCCCCCGGCGCCAGCAGGCGCTGGCGGATGCGTTCGGCGAAATGGCCGGCGAGCTGCTCGGTCAGCGTCATGCCGGTGTCGCGCGCCAGCACCGAGGCGGGCGCGCCGGCGTGGAGGGGGGAGGGATCGCGTGCCGGCATGGTCGGTGGGAGGCTGTGTCAGCGATGGGACCGGTACAGGCGATTGCATTGCACCGCCGATCTGTATCGCAACTGTACTGGTTGTCTGGCTAGACTGTCCAGCATGCCGGGGCGGGTGCCGTCAGGCGCGTGCCGGTGCGAACCCGGTGTTGAGGTGGGAGCGATGATGAGAACCCTTGGCCTTCTGGGCGGCATGAGCTGGGAGTCGACGCTGGTCTACTACCGGCGGATCAATCAGGGCGTGGCCGCGCGGCGCGGCGGCCTGCACAGCGCGCCGTTGCGCCTGGCCAGCCTGGATTTCGCCGAAGTCGCGGCCCTGCAGGCAGCCGATGATTGGGACGCCGCCGCGGCCCTGCTGGGGCGCACCGGGGCCGGCTTGCGGGAAGGTGGCGCCCAGGCCTTGCTGATCGCCACCAACACCATGCACAAGGTGGCGGCGCTGGTGACCGAGATCAGCGGCCTGCCGCTGCTGCACATCGGCGATGCCACCGGCCGCGCGCTGCAGGCTGCCGGTGGCCGCCGCGCCGGGCTGCTGGGCACCCGCTTCACGATGGAAGACCGCTTTCTGGCCGACCATCTGGAGCGGCACTTCGGCATCGCCACCCGCGTTCCCGACGCGGCCGACCGGGCCGAACTGCACCGCGTGATCTTCGACGAGCTGTGCCGCGGCCGCCTCGTCGACGCGTCGGCCGAGCGGCTGCGGCAGATGATCCACCGCCTGGCCGAGCAGGGATGCGACAGCATCGTCCTGGGCTGCACTGAGCTGTCGCTGCTGCTCGACCCGGCCGCGCCGGGCTGGCCGCTGCCGCTGATTGACACCACCGCCGTCCACGCGCAGGCTGCGGTGGACTGGATCCTGAAGGAGACCCCCGCATGACCCCGATGCCGCCCTTCGTGCTCGCCCAGCGCGCCGCACGCATGAACCCGTCCATCATCCGCGAGATCCTCAAGCTGACCGAACAGCCGGGCGTGCTGTCGCTCGCCGGCGGCCTGCCGTCGCCCGACAGCTTTCCGGTCGAGGCGATGCGCGAAGCCAGCGCCAAGGTGCTGACGGACACGCCGCGCGAGGCCTTGCAGTACGCGGCCAGCGAGGGCTTCGGGCCCTTGCGCGAATGGGTCGCGGCGACGCTGAACGCCCAGGGCCAGCAGGTCAGCGCCGCCCAGGTGCTGATCACCACCGGCTCGCAGCAAGGCCTGGATCTGGTCGGCAAGGTGTTGATCGACCCGACCGCGCCGGTGGCCGTCGAGACGCCCACCTACCTCGGTGCGCTGCAGGCGTTCTCGCCTTACGAGCCGGTCTTCGTGGGGGTGGACGGCGATGGCGACGGCCCGCGACCGGACGGCCTGACGCGGCTGACCCACGACGCGCCGGGCACCCGCTTTTTCTACGTGCTGCCCAATTTCCAGAACCCGACCGGCCGGGTGATGCCCGAGGCGCGCCGCCAGGCACTGGTGGCAGCGGCCCAGGCGGCGCGGCTGCCGCTGGTCGAGGACAACCCCTACGGCGATCTGTGGTTCGACCAGGCGCCGCCGGCCTCGCTGGCCTCGCGCTGGCCCGCCGGCACGGTCTACCTCGGATCGTTCTCCAAGGTCCTGGCGCCGGGCCTGCGCCTGGGGTACGTGGTGGCGCCGGAGGCGCTCTATCCCAAGCTGCTGCAGGCCAAGCAGGCGGCCGACCTGCACTCGCCGGGCTTCAACCAGCGGCTGGTCTACGAGGTCATCCGCAACGGTTTCCTCGACCGCCACGTGCCCACCATCCGCGCCCGCTACCGTGCCCAGCGCGACGCGATGGCCCAGGCGCTGACCGAGCACCTGCCGGCCGGCAGCGAATGGCAGGCGCCGCAGGGCGGCATGTTCTTCTGGGTCCGCCTGCCCGAGGGCTGCCACGCGCTGGCGCTGCTGCCGCAGGCGGTGGCCGCCGGCGTGGCTTATGTGCCCGGCGAAGCCTTCTACGCCCACGCCCCGGACGTGCGCACGATGCGCCTGTCCTTCGTGACGCTGTCGCCCGACGAGATCCGCAGCGCCGTGGCCGCGCTGGGCGCGGTGCTGCGCCAGCACCTGAACGAAGGCCTGGTCGAACCGGCCCCCTGAACCTTTCTTCGCACAAGCCGATGAGCCACCTCCGCCGCTTCACCCAGCTCGACGTCTTCACCGCCACGCCGCTCAAGGGCAATCCCCTGGCCGTCGTGCACGATGCCGATGGCCTCTGCGACGCAGAGATGGCCGCGTTCGCCCGCTGGACCAACCTGAGCGAGACCACGTTCTTGCTGCGGCCCGCGTCGGCCGAGGCCGACTACCGGGTGCGGATCTTCACGCCCGGCGGCGAGCTGCCCTTTGCGGGCCACCCCACGCTGGGCAGTTGCCACGCCTGGCTGGCGGCCGGTGGCCTGCCGCACGTCCCGGGGCGGGTGGTGCAGGAATGCGGCGTGGGCCTGGTGCGCGTCAGGCGCGACGGTACCCGGCTGGCCTTCGCCGCCCCGCCGCTGCGTCGCAGCGGCCCGGCCGACGAGGCGCTGCGCCAGCGCGTGTCCGGCGCGCTGGGCCTGGCCGCCGGGCAGTTGCGGGCGCTGGAGTGGGTGGACAACGGGCCCGGCTGGCTGGCCGCGCTGCTGGCCGACGCCGCCACGGTGCTGGCGCTGCGGCCGGACTTCAGCCAGATGCGCGATCTCAAGCTGGGCGTGGTGGGGTCGCATCCGGCCGGCGCCGAGTGCCGGTTCGAGGTGCGGGCCTTCGTGCCCGGCCTGGGCGTGCCCGAAGATCCGGTCACCGGCAGCCTCAACGCCGGCCTGGCGCAGTGGCTGATCGGCAGCGGCCAGGCGCCCGACGCGTACGTGGCGGCCCAGGGCGCGGCGCTGGGCCGGGCGGGCCGGGTGCACGTGCAGCGCGAGGGCGACGCGATCTGGATCGGCGGCGACGTGTCGCCGTGCATCAGCGGCACGGTGACGCTGTAGCGCCGCCGTGCGGGCGGTGCCCGGCCTCAGTCGTCCGCAACCTCGGGTTCGGGGTGGCGCACGATCGTCACCGGCACCGCGGCATGGTGCAGCACCGCCAGCGCGACCGACCCCAGCCGGCCCGGGCTGACCACGCCGGCATGGCCGGAGCCCAGGATGATGGCGTCGCAGCCCTGGCGCTCGGCGATGTCGACCAGCACCCGGGCCGGGTCGCCGTGGCCGATCTCGGTGGTGCAGGTCTGGTGGGCGCGGTGCAGCATCGCCACCGCCGACTGCATCGCGTGATGGCCTGCGCTTTCGGCGGCGCCTTCGAGCGTCTCGGGATCGTGGGCCAGCACCACTTCGTACAGGTGCGGCGCCTCCTGCACGTTGGCCACGACGAACGAGGCCTGCAGGCCTTGCTCGACCAGGTGCAGCGCATGGCGCACCGCGTCCAGGGCCAGATCGGAGCCATCGACAGGCAGCAGGATGAGCATGGCAGGTTCCTTCTTTCAGCAATGTCCTCGAACCCACTTTACTCCGTGGCCGACCGGGGCCGCAGGCCGCCGCGGCGCGGCGACGGTGCTAAGCTGAACGCCCGCTTTTGCGACCGGCCACGACAGGCCGGCGCTGCCGATGTCCCCCTTGCTGTGGAGTTGACGATGCCTGGTTTGCTTGCCGAGATCGATCCCGACGGACTGCTCGAATACTCGGTGGTCTACACCGACCGCGCGCTGAACCACATGTCGAAGAAGTTCCAGGGCGTGATGCGCGACATCTCGGCCACGCTCAAGGAGGTCTACGGCGCCCAGGCGGCGATCGTGGTGCCGGGCAGCGGCAGCTTCGGGATGGAAGCGGTGGCGCGCCAGTTCGCCACCGGCAAGCGCTGCCTGGTGCTGCGCAACGGCTGGTTCAGCTACCGCTGGACGCAGATCTTCGACATGGGCGGCATTCCGGCCGAGCAGCAGGTGCTCAAGGCCCGTCCGGTGTCACCCGGCGCGCAGGCCGCCTGGGTGCCGGCACCGATCGCCGAGGTGCGCGCCGCGATCGCGGCGTTCAAGCCGGACCTGGTCTTCGCGCCGCACGTCGAGACGGCCAGCGGCATGATCCTGCCCGACGACTACCTCCGGGCCGTGGCCGATGCGGTGCATGCGGTCGGCGGGCTGTTCGTGCTCGACTGCATCGCCTCGGGCACGGTCTGGGTCGACATGGCGGCCACCGGCGTGGACGTGCTGGTCAGCGCGCCGCAAAAAGGTTGGAGCGCCGAACCCGGCTGCGCGCTGGTGATGCTGGGCGCACAGGCCCTGGCCCGCCTGGCCGACACCACCAGCACCAGCTTCGCCTGCGACCTGAAGAAATGGCTGCAGATCATGCAGGCCTTCGAAGGCGGCGGCCACGCCTATCACACCACGATGCCCACCGGCGCCTTGACGCGGCTGCGCGACGTGATGGCCGAGATGCGCGCCTACGGCTTCGCCCGGCTGAAGGACGAGCAGTGGGCACTGGGCCGCGCGGTGCGCGCGATGCTGGAGCGGCGCGGCATCGCCAGCGTTGCCGCGCCGGGATTCCAGGCGCCCGGCGTGGTGGTGAGCCATACCGACGACGTCGGCATCCACAACGGCAGCAAGTTCCTCGGCGAGGGCCTGCAGACCGCTGCCGGCGTGCCGCTGCAGTGCGACGAGCCGGCCGATTTCCGGACCTTCCGGCTCGGCCTGTTCGGCCTCGACAAGCTGCATCACCCCGAGCGCACGGTGGCGAGCCTGGAAGGTGCGCTGGCGCGCCTGGGCTGCGGCCAGGCCGCTGCGCTCAGCGCATGACCGGCGCGCCGCCGCTGCGGGTGGCGGTGGTCGGGCTGGGCGCGATCGGCAGTGTCTTCGCCGCGGCCCTGGGCTCGCGTTTGCCAGCGGGGCGGCTCGCGCTGTCGGCATTGGCACGGGGCGAGACGCTGGCGGCGCTGCGCGAACGCGGCCTGGTCCACGGCGACGCCGTGGTGCGCCCGAACGTCAGCGACGACCCGGCCGAGCTGGGGCCGCAGGATCTGATCGTCGTCGCCGTCAAGGGCCCGGCGATGGCGGCGGCCGCGCCCGCGGTGCGGGCGATGCTGGGGCCGGCCACCCAGGTGCTGGTGGCGATGAACGGCGTGCCCTGGTGGTTCTTCGACGGCCTGCCCGGCGCCTGCGAGGGCCTGACCCTCGAGGCGGTCGACCCGGGCGGCGTGATCGGTTCGGTCATTCCCGGCCGCCACGTGCTGGGCTGCGTCGTGCACGTCAGCGCCAGCATGGCCGCGCCGGGGCGGCTCGGGCCGGTCAAGGGGCAGGGCCTGATCATCGGCGAGCCGTCGGGCGGGCGCACGGCACGCACGCAGGCCCTGGCGGCGCTGCTCACCGAGGCCGGCTTCGCGGTCACCGTGTCCGAGCGCATCCAGCACGACATCTGGTTCAAGCTGTGGGGCAACATGACGATGAACCCGGTCTCGGCGCTGACGCTGGCGCCGTGCGACCGCATCCTCGACGACCCGCTGGTGCGCGGCTTCTGCTCGGCCGTGATGCGCGAGGCCCAGGGGATCGGCGCGCGCATCGGCTGCGACATCGCCCAGCAACCCGAAGACCGCCATGCGATCACCCGCGGCCTGGGCAGCTTCAAGACCTCGATGCTGCAGGACGTGGAAGCCGGCCGTGCGCTCGAGATCGACGCCCTGGTGGGGGCGGTCCGCGAGATCGGCCAGCACCTGGGCCTGGCCACACCCAACATCGACGCCTTGCTCGGCCTGGTGCGGCTGATGGGGCAGAGCCGCGGGCTGTACCCGCGCGCTTGAGCGTCGGCCGCGCGCGTTTTGCCGCACCTTGCGCGCGACGCTGGACGGAACCGGCGGCGCGGCGCAAGATCATTCCATCGGCGCGGGCCTTTTCCGTGCCTCCAACTTTCGGGGTCTTCCATGTACGACAAAATTCTGGTGCCGGTCGACGGCAGTGCCACCTCCAATCAAGGCCTGCGCGAGGCCATCAAGCTGGCCAAGCTGTGCGGCGCGCAGTTGCGCTTGATCCACGTGGTGGACCTGCTGTCGTACAACCTGGCGACGGCCTCCGACGCGAGCCTGTCGGCCGAGGTCTGGAAGGCGCTGAAGGACGGCGGCGCGCAGGTGCTGGCGCAGGCGCTGGCCACGGTCACCGCCGAGGGCCTGAAGGCCGACACCAAGATGTTCGAGAACCTGGCCAGCCGGGTCTCGGAACTGGTGATCGACGAGGCCCGGGACTGGGGGGCCGGTCTGATCGTGCTGGGCACCCATGGCCGCCGGGGCGTGGGCCGCATGGTGCTGGGCAGCGATGCCGAGCAGATCGTGCGCCATGCCAGCGTGCCGGTGCTGCTGGTGCGCGCGACCGGGGCGCCGGCGTCCTGACCACGCCCTCCCCCGAAAGCGCCATGGCCCGGCGACCGCGACGGGCAGGCCCGGGCCTCGGCGGGGCCTGGCTCACCGGGGCGGGGCCGCACCGCCCGCGCGGGACAGGGCCTCGGCCACATCGCCGCGCAACCGGCGCAGCGAGGCCAGTTCGGCGCCGGGGGCCGCCAGCGTGGCCCACAGCATGCCGCTCAGGACGGTGGCGGTGGCGGCGATGTCGATCGGCTTGTCGGCCTGGGCCACGGCCTCCCACAGGATGTGCTCCATCGGCCCCAGCACCATCGGCCGCAACAGGCGCAGCGGCACGTCGCCGCGCAACTCGCCCTGGGCCTGGCCGCGCGCCAGCAAGTCCATCAGCGGCGCGGTGTAGCGGCGCTGGAACGGCAGGAAGCTTTCGCCCAGTTCCTGGCCCTTGCTGCGGCCTTCCGACAGCACCAGCGCGCACAGGCCGGTGCCCTGGATCAGGAACAGCCGCAAGTGGGTGTGGACGAAGAAGTCGAGCTGTGCCCGCACGGACGACTGGCGCGGCAGGCCGGCTTCCATCGTGGCGATGATCTCGTCGTACCAGTCGCCGATCACCCGCACGCACAGCTCGCGCTTGCCGCGGAAGTAGGTGAACACCGTCGCCTCGGAGATGCCCAGGCGCTGCGCGATCTCGGTCGTGGTGGCGCGCTCGTAGCCCAGTTCGGCGAACACCTCGCGGCCGACGCGCAGGATGTCGCGGATGCGCTGCTCGCTCTTGGCGCTGGCCGCCAGGCGGCGGGCCGGCGGCGCCTTGGGCGATGCGGAAGGCTTGGGGGTACTCATAAATTGAGTATGACTCAAAAAATACTTGCCGGACAAGGGTACTGCTGCTAGATTTCGACCACGCGCCCGAATGGCCCTTCGCATGGGAAGGACTCAGGGTTTGTATTGAGTTTTGCTCAATCCTGCCGGCAGGCGGCACAAGGAGACACGGTGTTCGAATCCAGCTTCCACTTTCCCCTGGGCGAAGACATCGCCGCGCTGCGCGACGCGGTGCGCGACTTCGCCCAGAACGAGATCGCGCCGCGCGCGGCCGACATCGACCGCGCCAACCACTTCCCGGCCGACCTGTGGCGCAAGCTCGGCGAGATGGGGGTGATGGGGCTGACGGTGGCGGAAGACTTCGGCGGCACGCAGATGGGCTACCTGGCCCACATGGTGGCGATGGAGGAGATCAGCCGCGCCAGCGCCTCGGTGGGGCTGTCCTACGGCGCCCACAGCAACCTGTGCGTCAACCAGATCAACCGCAACGGCAGCGAGGCGCAGAAGCGCCGGTACCTGCCCAAGCTGATCAGCGGCGAGCACGTGGGCGCGCTGGCGATGAGCGAGCCGGGCGCCGGCTCCGACGTGGTCAGCATGACGCTCAAGGCCGAGAAGCAGGGCGACCGCTACGTGCTCAACGGCAGCAAGATGTGGATCACCAACGGCGGCGACGCCGACACCCTGGTGGTCTACGCCAAGACCGAGCCGGCGATGGGGGCGCGCGGCATGACCGCCTTCATCGTCGAGAAGGGCTTCAAGGGCTTCAGCCACGGCCAGCACCTGGACAAGCTGGGCATGCGCGGCTCCAACACCTTCCCGCTGTTCTTCGACCACTGCGAGGTGCCTGAAGAGAATGTGCTGGGCGGCGAGGGCAATGGCGCCCGCGTGCTGATGAGCGGGCTCGATTACGAGCGCGTCGTGCTGTCGGGGGGGCCGCTGGGGATCATGGCGGCGTGCATGGACGTGGTCGTGCCCTTCGTGCACGAGCGCAAGCAGTTCGGCCAGAGCATCGGCGAGTTCCAGCTGATGCAGGGCAAGCTGGCCGACATGTATTCCACCTTCCAGGCCTGCCGCGCCTATGCCTACGCCGTGGCCCAGGCCTGCGACCGCGGCGACCACAGCCGGCATCTGCGCAAGGACGCCGCCGGCGTGATCCTCTACACCGCCGAGAAGGCCACCTGGATGGCCGGCGAGGCGATCCAGGCGCTGGGGGGCGTCGGCTACACCAACGAGTACCCCACCGGCCGCCTCTGGCGCGACGCCAAGCTGTACGAGATCGGGGCCGGCACGTCGGAAATCCGGCGCATGCTGATCGGCCGCGAGCTGTTCTCTGAAACCATGTGACATCAGGGCCGCGAGCGCCCGGGAGACAAGACCATGAGCACTGCACGACTGAGCCTGAGCCAGGACAGCGGCCCCACCGACGTGCCGCTGATCACCCAGACCCTGGGTGCCTTCTTCGACGAGATGGCGGCGCGCCAGCCCGACCGCGAGGCGCTGGTCAGCGTGCACCAGGGGCTGCGCTACACCTATGCCCAGTTGCGCGACGCGGCCCGGCAGCTCGCCAGCGCGTTGCTGGGACAGGGCCTGGTGCCGGGGGACCGCATCGGCATCTGGTCGCACAACAACGCCGAATGGGTGCTGATGCAGCTGGCCACCGCGCAGGTCGGCCTGGTGCTGGTCAACATCAACCCGGCCTACCGCGTCTCGGAGCTGGAGTACGCGCTCAACAAGGTCGGCTGCAAGGCGCTGGTGACGATGTCGCGCTTCAAGACCAGCGACTACCTGGCGATGTTGCGCGAGGTGGCGCCCGAGCTGGCCACGGCCGCGCCGGGCGCGCTGCAGGCCAGGCGCGTGCCGCAGTTGCGCACGGTGGCCTGGATCGACGTGGCCGGCCAGGGCGACGAGGAGCCGGGCCTGATGCGCTTCTCGGCGCTGATGGCCCAGGGCCGCAGCGACGATGCGCGCATCGTCGCGGTGGCGAGCGGCCTCCAGGCCAGCGATCCGATCAACATCCAGTTCACCAGCGGCACGACCGGCTTTCCCAAGGGCGCGACGCTGACCCACAGCAACATCCTGAACAACGGCTTCTTCATCGGCGAGTGCATGAAGCTGACGCCGGCCGACCGGCTGTGCATCCCGGTGCCGCTGTACCACTGCTTCGGCATGGTGCTGGGCAACCTGGCCGCGTTCACCCACGGTTCGACCATCGTCTACCCGAACGACGGCTTCGACCCGCTGTCCGTGCTGCAGGCCGTGCAGGCCGAGCGCTGCACCGGTCTGCACGGCGTGCCGACCATGTTCATCGCCGAGCTGGACCACCCGCGCTTCAAGGAGTTCGACCTGTCCACGCTGCGCACCGGCATCATGGCCGGCTCGCCCTGCCCGATCGAGGTGATGAAGCGCGTGGTCAGCGAGATGCACATGGCCGAGGTGACGATTGCGTACGGCATGACCGAGACCAGTCCGGTCAGCTGCCAGAGCTCGACCGACACGCCGCTGGACAAGCGGGTCGCGTCGGTGGGCACGGTGCAGCCGCACCTGGAGGTCAAGATCATCGACCCCGAGACCCGCGCCGTCGTGCCGCCCGGCCGGCCTGGCGAGCTCTGCACCCGCGGCTATTCGGTGATGCACGGCTACTGGGGCGACCCCGACAAGACCGCAGAGGCGATCGACACCGAGGGCTGGATGCACACCGGCGACATGGCGACCATGGATGACCAGGGCTACGTCAACATCGTCGGTCGGATCAAGGACATGGTGATCCGCGGCGGCGAGAACGTCTACCCGCGCGAGGTCGAGGAATTCCTCTACCGCCACCCCAAGGTGCAGGACGTGCAGGTGGTGGGCGTGCCCGACAAGAAGTACGGCGAAGAGCTCTGCGCCTGGGTCGTCGTGCGGCCGGGGCAGACGCTGACCGAGGACGAACTGCGCGCCTTCTGCCAGGGTCAGATCGCGCACTACAAGGTGCCGCGCTACATCCGCTTCGTGCCCGAGTTCCCGATGACGGTGACCGGCAAGATCCAGAAATACAAGATCCGCGACGCCATGAAGCAGCAGCTCGGCCTGGACGAGGAGAAGACCGCGTGACCGCTCTGACCGCTGTGATCCACCCCCACGCCAACGAGGCTGTCCGATGACCGTGATCCGCAGCCAGCTCAACCCGCGCAGCGCCGAGGCCCAGGCCAGCGCCGCCGCGATGGGTGCCTTGGTCGATGATCTCAACGCCAGGCTCGCCAAGATCGCCGAGGGCGGCGGCGAGGCGGCCCGCGCCAAGCACCTGGCGCGCGGCAAGCTGCTGCCGCGCGAGCGCGTGGAGATGCTGCTCGATCCGGACACGCCGTTCCTGGAGATCGCCCCGCTGGCGGCGCTGGGCGTCTATGCCGACAAGGACGGCAGCGATGCCGCGCCCTGCGCCGGTCTGGTCGCCGGCATCGGCCGGGTCAGCGGCGTCGAGTGCGTGATCGTCTGCAACGATGCCACGGTCAAGGGCGGCACCTATTACCCGCTGACCGTGAAGAAGCACTTGCGCGCCCAGGAGATCGCGCGCGAGAACCGCCTGCCCTGCATCTACCTGGTCGACTCGGGCGGCGCCAACCTGCCGAACCAGGACGAGGTCTTTCCGGACCGCGATCACTTCGGTCGCATCTTCTACAACCAGGCGCAGATGAGCGCGGCCGGCATTCCGCAGCTGGCGGTGGTGATGGGTTCGTGCACCGCCGGCGGGGCCTACGTGCCGGCGATGAGCGACGAGACCATCATCGTCAAGAACCAGGGCACGATCTTCCTCGGCGGCCCGCCGCTGGTGAAGGCCGCCACCGGCGAGGTGGTCAGCGCCGAGGATCTGGGCGGCGGCGACGTGCACACCCGCCTGTCCGGCGTGGCCGATCACCTGGCCGAGAACGACCTGCACGCGCTGGCGCTGGCCCGCCAGGCCGTCGGTCACCTGAACTGGCGCAAGAGCGTGGCGCTGGCGCTGCGCGAACCGCTGCCGCCCAAGTACGACCCGGCCGAGCTGCACGCGGTGATCCCCACCGACACGCGCAAGCCCTTCGACGTGCGCGAGATCATCGCCCGCATCGTCGACGGCTCCGAGTTCGACGAATTCAAGGCCCGCTACGGCCAGACCCTGGTCTGCGGCTTCGCCCACCTCGAAGGCATGCCGGTCGGCATCGTCGCCAACAACGGCATCCTGTTCTCCGAGAGCGCGAACAAGGGCGCGCACTTCATCGAGCTGTGCTGCCAGCGCAAGATCCCGCTGGTGTTCCTGCAGAACATCACCGGCTTCATGGTCGGGCGCAAGGTCGAGAACGAAGGCATCGCCCGCGCCGGCGCCAAGATGGTCACCGCCGTGGCCTGTGCCAACGTGCCCAAGTTCACCGTCATCATCGGCGGCAGCTTCGGCGCCGGCAACTACGGCATGTGCGGGCGGGCGTATTCGCCGCGCATGCTGTGGATGTGGCCGAACGCGCGCATCTCGGTGATGGGCGGCGAGCAGGCCGCCAGCGTGCTGGCCACGGTGCGGCGCGACGGCATCGAGGCCAAGGGCGGCTCGTGGTCCGCACAGGAGGAGGACGCCTTCAAGGCGCCGATCCGCCAGCAGTACGAGGTGCAAGGCCACCCGTACTACGCCAGCGCCCGCCTGTGGGACGACGGCGTGATCGACCCGGTCGACACCCGCCGCGTGCTCGCGCTGGGCCTGTCCGCCAGCCTGAACGCTCCCATCCCTGACGCCCAGTTCGGCGTCTTCCGGATGTGAACAGGGTGCCTCCCCGCTCCTTCCTCCGTCACGTCCTGACCTTGGTCACTGCACGCCCATGAACACACTGGACATCCGTCGTCCGTCGGCCCAGGTGGCCGAAGTCTGGCTGAACCGGCCCGAGGTGCGCAATGCCTTCAACGCCGGCGTCATCGCCGAATTGAAGGCGGCGTTCGATGGTCTGGCCCTGGACCCGGCGCTGCGCGTGGTGCTGCTGGCCGGGCACGGCAAGGCCTTTTGCGCTGGCGCAGACCTGAACTGGATGCGCGCGATGGCCGACTACGACTGGGAGCAGAACCGCCAGGACGCGCAGGGCCTGGCCGACATGCTGTGGGCGATCGAATCGTGCCCGGTGCCGGTGGTGGGTCGGCTCCAGGGCGACTGCTATGCGGGCGGGGTCGGGCTGGCGGCGGTGTGCGACATCGTCGTGGCCGCCGACACCGTCCACTTCTGCCTCAGCGAGGCCCGGCTCGGCCTGCTGCCCGCGACCATCAGCCCCTATGTGCTGCGTGCGTTGGGCGAGCGCGCCTCGCAGCGCTACTTCGTCACCGCCGAGCGCTTCAGCGCGGCCGAGGCGCACCGGCTGGGCCTGGTGCATGAGCTGTGCACGCCCGAGCAACTGGACGAACGCGTGCAGGCCCTGCTGGGGGCGATCGCGGCCAATGGTCCGCAGGCCGTGCGCGCCAGCAAGCGCCTGGTCAAGGACTATGGCGGTCAACCGATCGCGGCCGCGCTGCGTGAAGACTCGGCGCGCCGGATTGCCGACGTCCGCAGCAGCGCGGAGGGCAAGGAAGGCGTCTCGTCCTTCCTCCAGAAAAGGCCCGCCTCATGGATCTGAACCTGCCCGCCGGGTGGCCCGGCGCGAGCCATGCGGTGGGCCAGGCGGTCGGCCAGACGCTGGGCGCGGCCACCGCCCAGCTCACCACCACGCAGTTGTTCGCGCTGGCCGCGGCGCTGGGGTGGGCCAGCGGGCTGCGGCTGTATGCGGTCGTCTTTCTGACCGGGCTGGCCGGCCATCTGGGCTGGCTGCCCCTGCCGCCGGGCCTGCAGGTGCTGCAGCAGCCGGTGGTGATGGGCGTGGCGGCCGTCATGCTGGTGCTGGAATTCCTGGCCGACAAGATCCCCTGGGTCGATTCGGTCTGGGACACGCTGCACACCCTCATTCGCATTCCCGCCGGTGCCGCGCTGGCCGCTGGCGCACTGGGCGCCGATGGCAGCTCCTGGCCCTTGGTCGCCGCGCTGATGGGCGGCACGTTGGCCGCCACCTCGCACATCGCCAAGACCACCACGCGCGCCGCGCTGAACACTTCGCCCGAGCCGTTCTCCAACATCGCGCTGTCGCTCGCCGGCGACGCCGCGGTGCCGGCGATGCTGTGGCTGTCGGTCCATCACCCGCTGGCGTTCTTTGCGGTGCTGGCGGGCGTGGTGGTCGCGATGCTGGGGGTCACCTGGCTGTTGTTCCGATTCCTGCGCGGCCTGCTGCGCAGCCTGCGTCGCCATTTCGGCCTGGCCCCGGCGGCCGGTTGAGGCGGCATGTCGCACGATTCCCATTTCACGACGATGCACGCGCAGCGTGCGGCGATCGAGCCGAGGAACCCATGTTCAAGAAAATCCTGATCGCCAATCGAGGCGGTCGCGCCAGGGGCGCGGGGGCGCGAAGCACACCAAAGGGCCGTGCACGCGCAGCGTGCGGCGGTTGAGCCGAGGAACCCATGTTCAAGAAAATCCTGATCGCCAATCGAGGCGAAATCGCCGTCCGTGTCGCCACCACCGCGCGCCGCCTGGGCGTGCGCACGGTGGCCGTTTATTCGGAGGCCGACGCCACCGCGCAGCATGTGCTGGCCTGTGACGAGGCGGTGCCGCTGGGCGGCAACGCCGCCAAGGACAGCTATCTGCAGTGGCAGCGGGTGCTGGCTGCCGCGAAGGCCACCGGTGCCGAGGCGATCCACCCCGGCTACGGCTTCCTGAGCGAAAACGAAGACTTCGCCCGCGCCTGTGCCGCCGCCGGCCTGGTCTTCATCGGGCCGCCGGCCGAGGCGATCGCGGCGATGGGCAGCAAGTCCGCCGCCAAGACCTTGATGGAGAAGGCCGGCGTGCCGCTGGTGCCGGGCTATCACGGCCGCGACAACGATCCGGCGCTGCTGCAGGCCGAGGCCGACCGCATGGGCTACCCGGTGCTGATCAAAGCCAGCGCCGGCGGCGGTGGGCGCGGCATGCGGCGGGTCGAGCGCAGCGAGGACTTCGCGGCAGCGCTGGCGTCGTGCCAGCGCGAGGCCGAGGCCAGTTTCGGCGATGCGCATGTGCTGGTCGAGCGCTACGTCACGCGGCCGCGGCACATCGAGATCCAGGTCTTCGCCGACGCGCAAGGCCAGGCGGTCTACCTGTTTGAGCGCGACTGCTCGGTGCAGCGCCGCCACCAGAAGGTGCTCGAAGAAGCGCCCGCGCCGGGCCTGAGCCCAGCGCGCCGCGCCGAGATGGGCGCCGCCGCGGTGGCCGCCGCGCGCGCGGTGGGCTATGTGGGCGCGGGCACGGTCGAGTTCATCGCCGAGCCGAACGGCGACGGCGATCTGCGCTTTTATTTCATGGAGATGAACACCCGGCTTCAGGTCGAGCACCCGGTGACCGAGGCGATCACGGGGCATGATCTGGTCGAGTGGCAATTGCGCGTGGCCAGCGGCGAAGCCTTGCCGGTGCAGCAGCAGGACCTGAAGATCCACGGCCACGCGATCGAGGCCCGCATCTGCGCCGAGAACCCCGATGCCGGCTTCCTGCCCGCCACCGGGCGGCTGGGCGTGCTGCGCTGGCCGGAGCACGTGCGCTTCCAGCGCAACGCCGATGCCGAGGGGCTGCACGATCCGGCCCCCGTGCGGGTGGACGCGGGCGTGCGCGAGGGCGACGCGATCAGCCCGTACTACGACTCGATGATCGCCAAGCTGATCGTCTGGGGCGAAGACCGGGCGCAGGCCCTGGCCCGCATGGACGCGGCGCTGCAGGGCACCCACATCGTCGGCCTGGCCACCAATGTCGCCTTCCTGCGCCACGTGGTCGGCAGCCCGTCGTTCGCCGGGGCCGACCTGGACACCGCGCTGATCGAACGCGAGCGCGCCACGGTGCTCGATCAACCCGGCCTGCCGCTGGCGCTGGCCGCGGCCGGCGTGGTCGCGCAGGCGCTGGCCGCCGAGGACGGTGCAGGCGGCGCCGACCCCTGGTCGCGCCGGGATGGCTGGCGTCTGCACGGCGGCGCGCGCCGGCGCTTCGAGCTGGAGGTCGGCAAGACCCACCACACCGCGACGCTGGAGCGGCTGCACGACGGTGCGATGCGTCTGGGCGTGGACGGCGAGCAGCACGCCTTCGCCGCCCGGCCGCTCGGTCCGGACCGCTTCGAGATCATGCTGGGTGGCGAACGCCAGGTGCTGAGCGTCTACGTGCAGGGCGAGCGCGCCGCGGTGTTCGGCGAGGCCGGCACGCTGGAGTTGCAGGAGTTCGACCCGGTGGCGCATGCCGGCCCGGCGGCGGGTGAAGGCGGTCGCCTGACCGCGCCGATGCCCGGCAAGGTGATCGCGATCCTGGCGGCCCTTGGCGACGCGGTGAAAGCCGGCCAGCCGCTGGCGGTGATGGAAGCGATGAAGATGGAGCACACGCTGGCCGCTCCGCGCGACGGCGTGGTGGCAGAACTGTTGTACGCCGTGGGCGATCAGGTGTCCGAGGGGGCGGAGTTGCTGAGACTGGGCGAGGCCTGACATCATGAGTTCATCTCTTCCTTCCCGGGTCACCCTGGTCGAGGTCGGCCCGCGCGACGGTCTGCAGAACGAGAAGCAGGCGGTGCCGGCCGCCGCCAAGATCGAACTCGTGCACCGCCTGCAGGCGGCGGGCCTGACCGAAATCGAGGTCACCAGCTTCGTCAGCCCCAAGTGGGTGCCGCAGATGGCCGACAACGCAGAGGTCATGGCCGGCATCGCCCGTCAGCCCGGCGTGCGCTATTCGGTGCTGACGCCCAACCTCAAGGGCTACGAGGCCGCGGTGCTGACGAAGCCCGACGAGATCGTGGTGTTCGGCGCCGCCAGCGAGGCCTTCAGCCAGAAGAACATCAACTGCTCGATCGCCGAATCGATCGCGCGCTTCGCGCCGGTGGTGAGCGCTGCTCGCGCGGCCGGCATCAAGGTGCGAGGCGCGATTTCCTGTGCCGTGGGTTGCCCCTACGAGGGTGAGATCGCGCCCGAGCGGGTGGCCTTGGTGGCGCGGCTGATGGCCGAGATCGGCGTGCAGCATGTGGGCGTGGCCGACACCATCGGCGTGGGCACGCCGCGGCGCGTGCAGGCGGCGCTGGAAGCGGCGCTGAAGCACTTTCCACTGGCCGAGGTCAGCGGGCATTTCCACGACACCTATGGCATGGCGCTGGCCAATGTCTACGCCAGCCTGGAAGTGGGCGTGCACCGCTTCGACGCCAGCGTCTCCGGTCTGGGCGGCTGCCCCTACGCCAAAGGCGCGACCGGCAACGTCGCGACCGAAGACGTGGTCTACCTGCTGCACGGCCTGGGTATTGCCACCGGCATCGATCTCGACGCTCTGATCGACGCGGGCGCCTTTATCCGACAGGCCTTGGGCCAGGCCAACGGATCGCGGGTCGCGCGAGCGGTTGCGGCCAAGCGCCAAGCGGCCTGAGGCGATCAGGAATTCATTCTTTTCGCCAAGAAGCCGGCAGCACAGTGCAAGTCAAAGACTCATCACTGCCCGTCGCGGACGATCAGGCATCGAGCGGGGCAGCGGCCGTTGCGCGAGTGACTCCGCTCGTGTCCCCCGCCAGCATCCCTGGCGGGCTGCCGGCTCCTCCTTGACCTCGCTGCGCCACTCACCCAACGCCCTCTGCCGTTCACCAGCGAGCTTTTCGTCGAGAGCCGCAAACGCTGAAGGATCAGGATGGCGGGGCGCTCTGCGCAGCGAAGTCAAGGAGGAGGCATCGGCCCGCAGGGGCGATGGCGGGGGACATGAGCGGAGAAGAGCGCGCCGGCGTCCTGATCGCGCTCCGACACTGTGAGTCGCCAGAAACTGAACGGCTGCAACGGGCCGAATCGAGCCCTCGACCTTCACCTCGCAATTCTTCGTTGCTGATGGCGTTCCTGGCGGCGGATGGGGCGGCCAACGTCTCTGTGCTTTGCCACAATGGGCCGGTGGCCTCCTGTTTGGCGTCACCCCATCCATGCGAACCTGTTTGCTGCTGATCTTGCGTGCCGTGATCCTCGGCTGGGCCCTGGCGCTCGCCGCGCCGGCGTGGGCTGCGCCGCATGCGATGGCCGCGGATTCGCCGACGCTGCGCAAGATCCGCGATGCCGGCGTGATCACCTTGGGCTACCGGGTCGAGTCGGCGCCGTTCTCGTACCTGGACGGCAAGCGCCGGCCGATCGGCTATTCGATCGAGATCTGCGACCGGGTGGTCGATGCGGTGCGCCAGCGCCTGGACCAGCCCGACCTCGAAGTGCGCCTGATGCCCGTGACCTCGGCCACCCGCCTGCCGCTGGTGGCCAACGGCACGGTCGACCTGGAGTGCGGCGTCACCACCAACACCGCCGAGCGCGCCAAGAGCGTGGCGTTCTCGGTCACCACCTTCGTGGCGGCCAGCCGCCTGCTGTCCAAGCGCTCGGCCAACATCCGCAACCTGGATGACCTGAAGGGCCAGACCGTCGCCACCACGCTGGCGACGACCAGCATCCAGTTCCTGCACGCGGTCAACGAGTCCCGCCACCTGGACATGAACATCGTCGCCGGCCTGGACGACGCCGAAGCCTTCGGCATGGTCGGCACCGGCCGGGCGGTGGCCTTCGCGATGGACGACGTGCTGCTCAGGAGCCTGGTCGCCGCCACGCCGCATGGCGACACGCTCTACCGCATCGCCAACGAGGCGCTGACGCTGGAGCCCTACGCGATCGTGCTTCAGCGCGACGATCCGGTGTTCAAGCAACTCGTCGACGACGTGATCGTCGGCCTGTACCGCAGCGGCGAGATCGCCACGATCTACCGCCGCTGGTTCCAGGCGCCGATCCCGCCCCGGGGGATGAACCTGGCGCTGCCGATGAGCGAATCGCTCAAGCGCGTGATCGCCCACCCGACCGACGCGAGCGATCCGCGCCTGTACCGCTGAACTGCGTCAGCGGAATTGCTCCGGGTCGATGGCGTGGCGGTGCAGCTTGTCGTAGAGCGTCTTCTTGGCGATGCCCAGGTTCTGCATCACGTCCTGGATGCGGCCCTGGCAACGCCGCAGTGACTGCTCGATCAGCGCCTTCTCCACCAGCTCCATCTGCTGCGCCAGCGAAATCGTGGCATTCGCCTGCGGACCGGCCACCAGCGGCGTGGCACCGGCTTCGAGCACGAAGCGGTCGGCGGCGTTGCGGATCTCGCGCACGTTGCCCGGCCAGTCGTGCGCCAGCAGCTCGCGCAGGTGTTCCGGGTTGCGCTCGGGGGCGGGCAGGCCGTAGCGCACCACCGCCTGGGCCATGAAGTGCTCGAACAGCAGCGGCACGTCCTCGCGCCGCTCGCGCAGCGGCGGCAGCCTCAGCACCGCCACGTTGAGGCGGTAATACAGGTCGCTGCGGAATTTCTGCTGTTCGCTGAGTTCGAGCAGGTCGAACTTGGTGGCGGCCACCACCCGCAGGTTCACCGGTACTTCCTCGTTCGAGCCCAGGCGCTCGATCTTGCGCTCCTGCAGGATGCGCAGCAGCTTGATCTGCATCGCCATCGGCATCGACTCGATCTCGTCGAGCAGCAGCGTGCCGCCGTTGGCGTGCTCGATCTTGCCGATGCGCCGCTTGGCCGCCGAGGTGAAGGCGCCGGGCTCGTGGCCGAACAGCTCGCTCTCGAACAAGGTCTCGGGCAGGCCGCCGCAGTTGATCGCGACGAAATGGCGGTCGCGCCGGTCGCTCTGGTCGTGCAGGCAGCGCGCCACCAGTTCCTTGCCGGTGCCGGTCTCGCCGAAGATCATCACGTCGGCCGAGGTCCGCGCCAGACGCAGGATCATCCGCCGCACGTCCTGCATCGCCGCCGAGTTGCCCAGCAGCACCGCCTCGATGCCGTTGCGCTGGGCCAGTTGCTCGCGCAGCTCGTCGATCGCGACGCGCATCACGCGTTTGTCGAGCGCACGCATCGCGGTCTCGACGAAGCGCTCGGGCGCGAACGGCTTTTCGATGAAGTCGTAGGCGCCGGCGCGCATCGCCCGAACGGCCATCGAGATGTCGCCATGCGCCGTCACCACCACCACCGGGATCTCGGCATCGAGGGCGTGGATCTGCTCCAGCAGCGTCAGCCCGTCCATGCCGGGCAGGCGCACGTCGGTGATCACGATCACCGGCGCGCCGGCCGTGATGTACGGCAGCGCCTGCTCGGCCGAGCCGAAGGCCTGCACCTCCAGGCCGGAGAGCTCCAGCGTCTGCACCAGGCTGACCCGAACCGGCGGGTCGTCCTCGATGAACAGCACCTTGAATCCGTCAAACATCGGGGACCTCGACTGCTTCCAGATCGAATTCGAAGATCATGCCGACGCGCCCACGCCGGGCGCGCAGCGCGCCGCCGAATTCGCGCACGATTTTCGATGAAATCACCAGCCCCAGCCCCAGGCCTTCGCCGGCCGGCTTGGTGGTGAAGAAAGGCTCGAACAGCCGCGCCAGCTGCGCCTCGCCGAGGCCCGGTCCGCTGTCCTCGACCTGCACCCAGACCCGGCCTTCGCGCTGCTCGGCGTGCAGCCGCAGCCGGCGCTCCGGCACGCCCTGCATCGCGTCGATGGCGTTGCCGGCCAGGTTCAGCAGCACCTGCTCCAGGCGGTTCGCGTCGCCGCGCACCTGCAGGTCTTCCGGCACCTCGACGATCACGTCCAGCGGCCGCTCGCGCAGCCGGTGCTCCAGCATCAGCATCACGTTGCGCACCACGGTGGCCAGCAGCGCAGGGTGCAGGCTGGGGCCCTCCTTGCGCGCGAAGGACTTGAGCTGATTGACGATGCGGCCCATGCGTTCGGCCATCTCGTCGATTGAGCGCAGGTTGCTCGCCACGTCGGCCGAGCGGCCGCCTTCGAGCAGGCGGATCGAGTTGCGCGAGAGTGCGCGCAGTGCAGTCAGCGGCTGGTTGATCTCGTGCGAGATGCCGGCCGACATCTGGCCCAGCACGGCCAGCTTGCCGGCCTGCATCAACTCGTCCTCGGCCTGCACGCGCTGGCTGATCTGCTCCTTCAGGTCGGCGTTGGCGGATTGCAGCTCGCGGGTGCGCTGGTCCACCTGGCGCTCCAGCTGGTCGTGGGCCTGCTGCAGCGCGTTGCGCGCGACGAAGAGCTGGCGCAGCGCGCGGCGCCGGTGCATCAGGTAGAGCGCCAGCAGGCCGATCAGCGCCCCGCCCGCCGCACCACCCCAGGCCGCGGTGCGGGCCTGGCGCCGCACGTCCGACGGATCGGACAGCGCGATCAGCCGTGCGGCCAGCGGCACCACCGCGCGCTCCTGGGCCAGCAGCACGCTGGCCGGGGCATCGTCGATGGCCGGCGTGCGCACCAGGTTGACGCCCGGCTCGACCTGCCGCACCACCGGCAAGGCCAGGCCGGTCAGCGAGGCCGCGGCATAGCGGCCGTTGCCCTGCAGGGAGCGGGGGGCGGCGCCGACGGTGCGGTACTTCCATTCCGGCACCGACGACATCACGACGACGCCGTTCTCGTCGACCACCAGCAGCCGCTCGCTCTGCGATCGCAAACCCAGGTCGATCCAGGTCGCCTCGAGCGGCGCCAGGCTCACCTTCACGACCACCTGGCCGATCACCTGGCCGCCATGGCGGACGGGATGGGTGAAGTAGTACTCGGTGCTGCCGTCCGAGCCGTTGGCGGCGAAGAAATCGGCCGTGCCGTCCTGCAGCACCTTGGTGATCTCGCTGCCCTGCGCGTCCGCGGCGGGGCCGGCAGAGGGCTCGTGCTGGCGGTCGCTGGAGGCCAGCAGGCGGTCGTCGGCCGAGGTCACCACCACCTGGCTGACGCCCGCGCGCACGCCCACGCGCGCCAGCGTGCGGCTGGCGCGTTCGCGCAGCGCCGGGTTGTCGGGGTCGCGCAGCAGCGCCTGCACGTCGTCCTCGGCGGCGATCAGGCTGGGCACGTAATCGAAGCGGGCCAGCTCGGCCTCCAGCGTCGCGGCATAGAGCTCCAGTCGCTCGTTGGCCACCGCCGCCAGGTTGGACATGCCGCTGCGCTCGCTCCAGCCGTAACCGAGCAGCGCCCCGATGCCGACGGGGCACAGCACCAGCAGGCCGACCAGGCCCGAGCGCCAGAGTCGGGTCCGGAGCGCGGGCGGCGTGGCGGAGTCGGGGGTCGAAGAACGCATGTGGGTGCGTAGTGTGCCCAAAGCGCGCCCCGGCGAGCGGGGTTCACCGCACGAAAAAATGGCCGCAGTCCCTGCGCAGCCCGCCGGTGGGCGGAAACCCGCACTGGGCTGAAAATGACAGTGCGAAGTTCCGCCCTGACGCCGCACTGCCGGCGTGCGCGAGGGCCCGCGGACGGGGCGGCACGGCGGCCCCGGCCTCTGAACCGTCGGTGCTTTCCCTGAACTGTTGTGGTGCGCGTGCAGGCTGGCACAACGCGTGCAATCAGTCACACGGCGCGTCGAGTCGGCGCGGCGTCAAGCAACAGGGTCAATCCATGGACACATTCGTACAGCAGATCGTGAACGGTCTGGTGCTGGGGAGCATGTATGCGCTGGTGGCGCTGGGGTACACGATGGTGTACGGGATCATCAGTCTGATCAATTTTGCGCACGGCGAGA